>CAVSII010000015.1:0-46998 GCA_963727955.1 uncultured Acidimicrobiaceae bacterium | reverse complement strand
AGTTGACCTGGGTAACTGGGTCCGAGGGTTCAAATCCCTCCCTCTCCGCTGATGTGACGCCGTCGACCCACGACGGCACATGTGTCAAGACGGGGGCGAAAGTCCACCGTCCGTCCCTGCCTAGCCCCTCGCACCGCTCGATCCCTTGGTCGAGCGGTGCGTCGGGGGCCATCTCGCCGTTCCCGGCCGCATTTGGCCGGTAGATTGTCCAGGTGGCCGAGCGGTACTGGATCGAGACGTTGGGCTGCCCGAAGAACCAGGTGGACTCAGACAAATTGGCGGGAACGCTGGTGGCTGACGGCATGGTGGCGGCCGAGTCGCCGGACAATGCGGAGCTGGTGGTGGTCAACACCTGCGCTTTCATCGAGCCGGCCAGACAGGAGTCGATCGATACCGTGCTGGCCTTGGCCGACGGGCGCCAAGCAGGTGCTCGCCTGGTGGTCACCGGCTGTATGGCCGAGCGCTACGGCGACGAATTGACCGACGCCCTTCCCGAGGTGGACCTGGTGGCGCCTTTCGGAAAGTCCCTGACAGTCAGACCGCCGGCCCGCTCGACGCCGGTGGCCCTGGGTCAGAAACCGGCCCTGCCCACCTCAGAGGTCCCTTCGTTCGACCTGTTGAACCTCCCCCGTCCGGCGGCGGCCGCGCCCTGGGCCTACGTCAAGATCGCCGAGGGCTGTGACCGGCGTTGCGGATTCTGCGCCATACCCTCCTTCCGCGGTGCCCAGCGGTCGCGGACCGTCGAATCCATTGTGGCCGAGGTGGAGAGCCTGGCCGGGCCGGCCGACGGGCTTGCTGAGGTGGTGTTGGTGGCGCAGGATCTGTCCTCATTCGGCCTCGACCGATCCGGTGGTCGGTCGGCCCATCCCCTGGACGGGCCGGTCAGTGCGGGTCGACGACCCATCGTCGACCTGGTGGAGGCCGTGTCCTCCCGCGTGAGATGGACTCGCCTGCTCTACCTCTATCCATCGACACTGGACGACCGGTTGGTCGATGCCATCCTGGCCACCGGGGTTCCCTACTTCGACCTCTCGTTGCAGCATGTTTCGCGCCCTTTGCTGAAGGGCATGCGCCGGTGGGGCGACGGTGACCGATTCCTCGACAGAGTGACGTCGATCCGGACGGCCGAGCCGACCGCCGCCTTCCGGTCGTCTTTCATCGTCGGCTACCCCGGGGAAACCGAGGCCGACCACGACCGGCTCCTCGAGTGGCTGGTGGAGGCCCAGCTCGACTGGGTCGGTTTCTTCCCCTTCAGTCAGGAGGTCGGAACGCACGCCGCCGGTCTCGAGGGGCAGGTCCCTGCCGAGCTGGTGGCCGAGCGGTTGGCCGAGTGCAGCGAGATCCAGGACCCCATCACTGCCCACCGGCGGGAATCGCTCATCGGGACCACCGTGACGGTCCTGGTGGACGGACCCGGTGTGGGACGGACATACCGTGAGGCACCCGAGATCGACGGGGTCGTATCCCTCCCGACCGGGATGGCCACCGGGATGTTCGCCGAGGTGGTCGTGACCGGAACCGAGGGACCGGACCTGGTGGCCGAGCCCTCCTCAGCCGATGTGGCCGCCCCCGCGGCCGCGGGAGCCGGCCGGTGAGCGGGGGGACGGCCGGCCCGGGAGCGGCGCCCGGCGCCGTGGTGGCCCCCAGCACGACCTTCGGGCCCTCGGCCCTCATGACCCCGGCCAACGGAATCACCGTGCTGCGGTTGGCCGCCACCCCGGTGGTCATCATTCTGATCATGCTGTGGGGGGCCAGCTGGTTCACTTTCGTGTTCGGGGGCCTGCTGGCGCTGTCCGATGGCATCGACGGCTGGCTGGCCCGCAAGATGGGGACCACACGATCGGGAGCCTTCCTCGATCCGCTGGCCGACAAGGTCGTGGTGCTCGGTGCCCTGGTTGCCCTGGTGGCCAAGGGGATCGTCTGGTGGCTACCGGTGGCCCTGATCGCCATACGGGAAATATCCATGAGCGTCTACCGGTCGGTGGTCGGTCGCCACGGTATTTCCATCCCGGCGCGCAACTCGGCCAAGCTCAAGACCCTGGTCCAAGACATCGCCATCGGCATGTGTCTGGCCCCCCCGCTGGCCGGCCGGACCGGACTGCTGTCGGCAGCCATCTGGGTGGCTACGGCGCTGACGGTGTTCACCGGGGCCCAGTATCTGGTGGACGGCCGGCGTGCGGCCCGGGCTCGCGCTGCCGGTCCTCCGGCCGCGGCCACCGGCACCACCTCGGCGGTCTGAGCGTGTGCGCATCGAGATCGTGGCGGTGGGCACGGAGCTCCTGCTCGGGCAGATAACCGACACCAATTCCCGCTGGATGGGGGAGCATCTGGCTGCGGCCGGCGTCGACTCCCACTTCCACCAGGCGGTCGGCGACAATCACGAGCGGATGGTGCTGGCCTTCCGAACGGCGCTGGCCCGCAGCGACGGGCTGATCGTCTGCGGAGGTCTGGGCCCGACCCACGACGACATCACCCGGGAGGCCATCGCCGAGGTCATGAACGTCCCCCTGCGTAGGGACGAGGACGTGGTGTCGGCCATCCGGGACATGTTCGTCAGCCGGGGACGAGCCATGCCCGACTCCAACCTCCGTCAGGCCGAAGTCCCAGAGGGGGCCACAATTATCCCTCAGACCACGGGGACCGCTCCCGGGCTCATCTGCCCGCTCGGTCACAAGGTCATCTATGCCGTGCCGGGCGTTCCCTACGAGATGGCCGACATGTTCGAGAGGGCCATCGTTCCGGACCTGCGCCGGCGCATGGCTGAGCGGGGCGAGGCAGCGGGTGTGATCGCCAGTCGAGTGATCCGTACATGGGGAATGAGTGAATCGGCTCTGGCCGAAGCTCTGGCCGACCACATCGCCTCGCTCGACGGACAGGGCGGACCCGCCCCATCGGGGGCGCAGACGTCCGGTGGCGCCACCATCGCCTTTCTGGCCAGCGGGATCGAGGGCATCAAAGTGAGGGTGACGGTCAGGGCCGACGACGAAGCCACCGCCGCTGATCTCCTGGACCGGGAGGAGGCGGAGATCCGGCGCGTGCTCACCGCCACCGCCGGCGACGTGGTGTTCGGGGTCGACGAGGAGGCCATCGAGGATGCGGTGTCCTCTTCGGTCACGGCCGCCGGTCTCACCCTGGGGCTGGCCGAGTCGCTGACCGGTGGTCTCGCCGCCTCCCGCCTGGTCAATGTGGCGGGGGCTAGTGGCTGGTTCCGCGGCTCGGTCGTGTCCTACGCCTCCGAAGTCAAGTTCGCTCTCCTCGGCGTGCCCGAAGGCAAGGTGGTGTCCGAGGAGGCGGCGCGGTCGATGGCCGACGGGGCCCGTCGGGTCCTGGGGTCCGACCTGGGGCTGTCAATCACCGGCGTGGCCGGTCCCGACACCCAGGATGACCAGCCACCCGGGACAGTGTTCGTGGGTCTGGCCCGCCCCGGACAACCAACCCGGTCATTCAGCTTCAAGGTGCCCGGTGATCGAGACCGTGTGCGCCAGTACGCCACCATTGCCGCCCTCGACCTGCTCCGACGCGACCTGGGTGGTACCGACCGCCACGACGAGTCTTCCGAGAGTCGAGCCCGACGGTAGAGAGCCGTACCTGTTGCCCGGTGGCGGTCGACGGCCCGGGCTGCTGGTCGCCGGGCTAGGCCGGCGAGGGGGTGACGGGAATACCGTCGGGAACCAGCTCCTCCCAGGTGTTGCCGGGAGCAAGTGTGATCGGCGTACCGCTGGAGGTGGTCAGCACGGCCGGCTGGGTCAGGCTGGCCCGGTTCCAGGTTCCGGTGATGGCCACCCCGTTGCGCATTACCACCAGCGGGCCGGTGCCGGTGGCTGTCACGTCCACCTCCATCCCGCCCTCGCTGTTTTCGACCCACGGCCCGGTGGCGGTCTGGACCGACAGGACGACCACGTTGGTGGCGGCCGACTGGGAACCGCCGAGGATGATGTCAGGAGCTCCCGAATAGGACCGGAGGTACTTGCCCGAGGCGGCGTTCCAGGTCCAGGTCACGTCCGAGGTCGACGAGAACGGGATGTGGACGCTGGCCCCCGAGCCGGCCCCCGACCCGGGGGAGACGGCGGCGGAGTAGTGGAATATGGGAGCCGGCGGGGTGGTGTCGGTGGGATCGAAGGCCCACAGCGAAGCGGTGTTGACGAAGGTCGAGTACGGCGCCACCCGGCCCGGTTCGTAGATGATGGCCGAGCCGTGGTTCCCGCTGTAGAGGTTCTCGTCGATCAGGGGGGATGAGTCGAGGAGGGCGATGACAGGATCGATCCCTCCGGCATGGACGAAGAGGGGGTCCGACAGCTGGGACAGGATGCCCACATCAGGCTCGCGGGCCGACCGTAGATCCCCGACCAGGGACGATCCATGGCACTGGAACACGGCGAGAAGCCGGGTGATGGCCCCCTCCACCGGTTCCTCGAAGACGATGTCAGCCTGGTTGAGTCCAGCCGAGGGCCGGTCACCCGGATAGTTGCCGATCTTGACCCCGAGGGCCGGACGGGCCGGCACGACACCGCCCGGTGCCGGTGCCCCGGTAAGGGGGCAGGTGGCCACCGGCGCGGCCGGATGAGTGGTGGTGACGACGGCGGGCTTGGCCGCGTTGGCCTTGTCGCCGCGGGTGAGGACGGCGGCCACGCCCACCCCCACCACCACCGCGGCGACGGCACCCAGTGCGTACCACCACGTCCGGTTGCGACCCCGTCCGGTCGGGCTCCCTTGACCGCGGCGGCGCCGGAGAAGTTCCTTGCGGGTGACAACGGCCGGCGCTGCGGCCTGCTCCAGCGAAGGGCCGGTGCTGCCGTCCGAGCTGGGTCCGGAGGGCGGTGGGTCGTCGGGCACTGATCGGTGAGGCTACTCCGGGGCCGTCCCCGGGAGGTGTCTTTCGCAGCGTTTCAGGCGTCATCGGGCACGGTGTCCGGGCCGCTCGAGGGTCCATCATCGAACATGCGTTCGGGTCTAGAGTGATCCCGACGGTGCAGCAGACGGTCGCATCACCGGCTTTCCGGTCCGATTCGGGGCCGTCAATCGGGTGTCACACCTTTTCCGTAGGGTCGGCACGGTCAAGCCAGGAAGAGCATCGAGGAGAAGAGAGACATGGAACGTGACAAGGCACTCGACATGGCCCTGGGCCAGATCGAGAAGCAGTTCGGCAAGGGGTCGGTCATGCGCATGGGGGAGAACCTCCACATGAACATCGAGGCCATCCCCACCGGGGCGCTGGCGCTCGACCTGGCCCTCGGGATCGGTGGCCTTCCCCGTGGTCGCATCGTGGAGATCTTCGGTCCGGAGTCGTCGGGCAAGTCGACGCTGGCCATGCACGTGGTGGCCGAGGCCCAGCGCAATGGCGGCATCTGTGCCTACATAGACGCCGAGCACGCCATGGACCCGGTCTACGCCAAAGCGATCGGCGTCAACATCGACGACCTTCTCATCTCCCAGCCGGATACGGGCGAGCAAGCGTTGGAGATCGCCGACATGCTGATCCGCTCGGGCGCACTCGACGTGCTGGTCATCGACTCGGTGGCGGCGCTGACCCCACGGGCGGAGATCGAAGGGGAGATGGGCGACTCCCATGTCGGTCTCCAGGCTCGTCTGATGTCACAGGCGCTCCGCAAGTTGACCGGCACACTGTCCAAGTCGCGGACCATCGCCGTCTTCATCAACCAGCTCAGGGAGAAGATCGGTGTCATGTACGGGTCTCCCGAAGTCACTCCGGGAGGCAGGGCGCTCAAGTTCTACTCGTCGATCCGGCTGGACATCCGTCGCATCGAGACCATCAAGGATGGCGCCGACCAGGTGGGGAACCGTACCCGTGTCAAGGTGGTCAAGAACAAGTGCTCGCCACCGTTCAAGCAGGCCGAGTTCGACATCGCCTTCGGCAAGGGCATCAGCCGCGAGGGATCTCTCCTCGATGTGGGTGTCGAGCTCGGGTTCATCAAGAAATCCGGGGCTTGGTTCACCTACGAGGGTGAGCAGCTGGGTCAAGGTCGCGAGAACGTGAAGACCTTCCTGACCGAGAATCCCCAGCTGATGGCCGAAGTCGACGAGCGGATCCGCGAGCACCTTGCTAACGAAAACGCAGCCAAGGCCGAGCTACAGGCCGAGCAGCTGGCGGGTCATCCCGGGGCGGTGCCCGGCAACGTCGACGCCCTCTCCCTCGATGATCAACCCATAACGCTGAGCGAGTGAATCGTCCCTGGCGGCCGGTCCGAATTGGCTAAAGCCGGGCACGTTTGGTGACGACAAACCGGGGGCATATCCACTCACCTTCGCCGGCCCGGGACGCAGAATTGCGTCCCGGGCTGCTGCGTTTTCAGGGGTCGTGCCGGTGTGCCGACCCCCCGGCCCCGGGACCGTTCCGGCTGTTGGCACTTCCCACCCACCCGGCTTACGCTCGACCGTTGCCGCAGACGAGTGGCGTACCGGCGCCGCCAGTGGTCGCCACCGATGAAAGCGAGCGTTCATGCAGTTCGGCATCATTCCGCCTGTGCGCATGGGGGTCACCGCCGATCCGGCCTGGATGACCGCCTTCGCCCGCCACGCCGACATCTGTGGTTTCGAGTCGGTGGTCCTGGTCGAACACGCCGTGGTGATCTCGGACTACCAGAGCACCTATCCCTACGCCCCGTCAGGCAAGATGCCCTTGCCCGACGACTGCCTCATCCCCGACCCTCTCGAGCTCATGGCCTTTCTGGCCGGGGTGACCGACCGGATAGCCCTGGCCACAGGGGTGCTGGTCCTTCCCAACCACCAGGCGGTGGTACTGGCCAAAAGGATCGCCACCGTGGACGTCCTCTCGGGTGGGCGGGTCCGGATGTGCGTGGGTGTGGGCTGGATGGACGAGGAGTTACGGGCCACCGGTGCCGACCCGCGGACTCGGGGCCGTCGCACCGATGAGACCATCCTGGCCATGCGGGCCCTGTGGGCCGACGCCGGCCCGTCGGGGGCCGACTTCGACGGCGAGTTCGTGAGCTTTCACAACGCCCACTCCTTCCCCAAGCCGGTGCGGCCCGATGGGGTACCCATCCACATCGGTGGGCACAGCGAGGCGGCCGCCCGCCGGGC
Source organism: uncultured Acidimicrobiaceae bacterium (assembly GCA_963727955.1). Taxonomy (GTDB): domain Bacteria; phylum Actinomycetota; class Acidimicrobiia; order Acidimicrobiales; family RAAP-2; genus Bog-756. The sequence continues at coordinate 39,939 of CAVSII010000015.1, read as the reverse complement.
GGGGCGCCTGGGCGATGGATTCCAACCGCTGGGTCTCGAAGGGGACCGACTCGGCCTGCGGCTGGCCCAGGCTCGCCAGGCGGCGGTGGAGGCGGGGCGCGATGCGGATGCCCTCGAGGTCTCCCTGTCGGGCTACCTGCCTGCGCTGTCCGAAAAGGACATCACCGAGGCTCAGGAAGCGGGTGCTTCGCGCCTGGTCATCTCCGCCTCCATGAGCGCCGAGCTGGAAAGGACGCTGGACGAGATGTCGGCTTTTGCCGAACGGTTCATCACGTCCGGGCCGGCCCGTGGCGCTCCCGCCCCCGAGCGATGACGCCCGAGGGTGACCCAACCGATCCTGCCTCGGCCCGGCACGAGCTGCTCGATCTGTCCATCGCCTACGCCGCTGCGGCCGATGCCCGTGACGGCGAGGGGCTGGCCCTCTTGTTCGCGGCCGACGGGGAGCTCGTCGTTCCCCGCTATCCCGACGACCTCTCTCCGGTCGTCACCCGTGCCGGGCATGACGCCTTACGGAGCATCCCCGACGCGCTCCGACATTACGAGCGGACGTTCCACGTGGTCTCGAATCCCCACTATGAGGTCCGGGGGGACCGCGGACGGGGCCAGGTCTTGTGTATCGCCCATCACATCGTCCCCGCTGAACAGTCGGTGGGCGGGAGGCCGGCGGCACCCACCGATCTGGTCTGGCACATCCGGTACATCGACGACTACCGGCATGAGGACGGGGCCTGGCGGTTCACCCGCCGGGAGCTCCATCTCCAGTGGGTCGAGACCCGCCCGGTGGCTGCCCTCGGACAGCCGTGGCCACTGCCGGCAGCCGATCAGGGCAGAGGCACCGGCTCGGGTGCCGGCGGCCCCACGTAGCGGGCGGCGGGTCGGATCAACCGATTGTCTGCGGCCTGTTCCATGACGTGGGCGGCCCAGCCGATAGCCCTGCTGGCGGTGAAGGTGGGCGTGAACATCTGGCGGGGTATGCCGCAGGTGTGCATGACCACGCCCGCATAGAACTCGACGTTGGTGTAGAGCTCACGACCGGGCTTGAGCTCGGCCAGCACGTCCACCGTGGTTCGTTCCACCTGCTCGGCGAATTCGGCCAGATCGCCACCTAGCTGGTGGGCCACACCGCGAAGGAAGACCGACCGGGGGTCGTCGGTCTTGTAGACGCGGTGGCCGAATCCCATGATCCGGTCCCCGTTGGTCACCGCGGCCCGGATCCACGGCTCCGCCCGGTCCGGCGACCCGATGGCGTCGAGCATGTCGAGGGCCCGGCTGGGGGCACCCCCGTGAAGGGGCCCGGACATGGCCCCGATGGCTCCCACCATGGCGGCGGCCAGATCGGCGCCGGTGGAGGTGATGATCCGGGCCGCAAAGGTGGAGGCGTTGAACCCATGGTCGACGGTCAGGATCATGTACTGCTCGATGGCCCTGACCTGGGCGGGGGATGCCTCCGCTCCGGTCAGCATCCACAGGTGGTTGGCGGCGTGGGAGAGGTCGGGTCGCGGTGGCACCGGATCACTCCCCTGCTGGAGCCGGTAGAGGGCGGTGAGCACGGTGGGGATGACGGAGCAGAGACGCAGCGCCTGTCCCTCGAGCTGGTGATGGTCGATGTCGTGGGTGGGGGGCCAGCCGAGCTCCGCTCCCAGCAGCGACACCGCCGTGCGCAGGCCGTCGAGCGGTGAGCCCATCGAGGCGATGACGGGAAGGGTGCGGGCCAGGCCGTCGGGGATCTCGCGCAGGTCGGCGACCTCGGCGGTGAAGCGAGCTGAGGCGGCTCGGTCGGGGAGGGCTCCCACGAAGAGCAGGTGCCAGACGTCTTCGAGCGAGCGCCGGGCGGCCAGCTCGGTGGCCGAGTACTGGCGGTAATGGAAGAAGCCGGCCCGGCCTTGGACGTCGCCCACCGACGTCTCCGCCACCACCACACCCTCCAGTCCACGGGGCACCCCGGCAGGGCCGTCGATCGCCGGTCGAACCTGCGTCACGCCGAGGAGATCCCGGATGGACACCACGCCCACCAAATTCCCGTCGTCGACTACGGGGAGATGGCGGTAATGGTGGTGGGTCAGTTCCGACCATGCCTCAACCACCTTGTCGTCCGTCCGCAGGACGTCGGGGTCGCGGGTCATCCATTGCCGTACCGTCTCGCCCCGGGTGTCCGCCCCGGTGGCAGCCGCTCGCATCAGGTCGCGCTCGGTGAGTATTCCGACCACCGTGTCGGCGTCGGTCACGACCACCGAACCGATCTGATGGCTGTCCATCATCGAGGTGGCCTCGGTCAAGGTCGAATCGGCGGTGCAGGTCACGGCGGGGGCCGACATGAGTTCACCAACAGCGGTGGTCATTTTCTCTCTCGCTCTCTCCCGGGGGGCGACGACGGTCGCTGCCTGGGGCTTCTCGTTTCTGATTTGTTGGCTGTGTTGTCTGCTCGCGGTTCTTTCTGGTCGCGGTTCTTTCTGGTCGCGTCCTCAGTGTGAACCCTGTCGATTGGTTTGTAAATGTTGATCAAGTCAATGTTGCTGGCTAGCTTTGAACCCATGCGGATGCTCGAGAGCGATGAAGCTGCCCGCCGGCTCGGGGTTAAGGTGAGCACCCTCTACGCCTACGTGAGTCGTGGCCTGCTGGTGTCCCATCGGGCGGCCTCCGGGCGGCGGAGCCTGTTCGAGGTAGAGGAGGTCGAGCGGCTCGCTCGCCGCTCGAGGCAGGGCAAAGTGACCGAGACCCGGATGGTGACGATCACCACCGCCATCACCCAATTGAGCGACGAGGGACCGATCTACCGCGGCCGGCGGGCCACGGAGCTAGCTGCCTCCTGGTCTTTCGAGGAAGTGGCCGAATGGCTGTGGGAGACGACGCAACCGGACGACGACGGCCCACAACCGCGCTCCGGCTGGCGGCCGTTCGAACTGGAGCTGCCGCCCGACATCGGACCGGCCGGCCGCATGCGGTGGGCCACCGTCATGGCCGGGGCGCGCGATCCGCTACGCGGCCGATCTGCGACCCGAAGCGGTCACCCGGGCCGCTCGTCGCCTGGCCGGGTCGATGGTGGCCGTGGTCGGAGAGACGGTGACCGCACAGACGGTGACCGGACAGACGGTGACAGCAGACGACGGTGAGTCGTCGATGGCTGCCCGCCTGGCCTCGGCTCTGTCCTCTGCGCCTACGCCCGAACAAGTCCGCGCTGTGAACGCCGCCCTCGTGCTCATGGCCGATCACGAGTTGGCCACCTCCACCATGGCTGTGCGGATGGCGGCGTCGACCCGGGCCGACATCTACGACGCGCTGCTGGCCGGACTCGGCACCATTGCCGGACCACTGCACGGGGGAGCGAGCCGGTTGGCCTACTCCTTGCTGGCCGACGCCGAGCGGTTCGGCGCCCCGCGGGCCCTGGACGAGACCCTGCGCTGGCAGGGCGTGCTTCCTGGCTTCGGTCACTCGGTGTACAAGAACGGGGACGCCCGAGCTGCGGTGCTGTTCGACCTTTTCGAGTCCATGGCCGACCCCGCTCACATCGAAGTGGTGCGGTCGGTGATCGCTCTGGCCAGCGCGCACACCATCCCCCTGCCCAACGTGGACTTGGCCATGGCAGCCATCTCCTGGTCGGCCGGCATGCCGCCCGAAGCCGGTCAGATCCTGTTCACCGTGGCCCGGGTGGTCGGTTGGGTGGCCCACTACCTTGAGGAGCTCGGGGAGCGCCCCCTCCGCTACCGGGCCCGGGCTGTCTATGCCTCCGGCCGGTGACAGCCGACGCCGGCCGGAGGCTGCGGCTGGGGACCGGCGTACGCTTCGGGCATGACCCTCCCGGCACCCAATCCCGACCGCACATGTCTCGTCACCGGAGCCTCCTCAGGCATCGGTAGGGTCATCGCCCGTCTGCTGGCCGCCCGGGGTCTGGGCGTGACCCTGGTGGCGCGCCGGGAGGACAGGCTCCGGCTACTGGCTGACCAACTGTCCGAACAGCACGGCGTGCGGGCTGAAATCATCACCGCCGATCTGACCGACGAAGCGTCTCGGAACCGGATCGCCACAGAACTCGAAGACCGCTCCCTTTTGGTCAACGTGCTGGTCAACAACGCCGGTTTTTCCACCATGGGCCCGGTCTACCGCTCCGACTCCCAACGCGAACTGGCCTTGGTAAGGACCGACGTCGAGGCGGTCGTCCACCTCTGCTCGCTGTTTGTGGCCGGAATGGTCGAGCGCCGGAGCGGCGCCGTCCTCAACGTTGCCTCCACCGCCGCCTTCCAGCCTCTTCCGGGACAAGCCGCCTATGGAGCGTCGAAAGCGTTCGTGCTGTCCTACAGCCACGCCCTCCGGGGTGAGTTGCGCAGCAAGGGCGTGACGGTCACCACCCTCTGTCCCGGACCCGTCGAAACGGGCTTCGCCACGGCCGCCGGCATCACCGACGAAGTAGCGGCTGGCGCCATGCCCAAGATCCTGTGGATGTCCGTCGACCAGGTGGCCAGAGCGGCGGTGACAGGTATGGATGCCGATCGAGCGGTGGTCATCCCCGGCCTGGCCAACCGTGTATCGGCGGCCGTGGGCTGGCTCTCCCCCCGCAGCCTATTGGTGCCCGTTGTGGCCAGACAGCATCCGGCTCTGGGGGGTTGAAGCCGCTACCGGGTCTGACCGGATGTGGCCGCGGCGATCTCCTGGGGGGAGGCACCGAGGATCAGAAGGGCCTCGGCTGCCACGTCGTGATCCTCGTCGTCCCCGGCCAGATCCACAATGGCCCGAATGGCAGCTAGCCGGGGAGCGCTCTGTCCGACCGGTCGGTGAATCCGGCTACTACTCCGCAAGGTCGCCATCATCGTGTTCCTCTCTGAAGTGGAACAGCCCATGCACGTAGGTGTGTGGGTGTCGAAACAACCGACCTGTCGCTCCATCCATGATGCGCGGAGGCCGGACATGAGGCGCGGACCCCACTCGACCTGCGCCAGCTCCGGGTGTTGGCGGCCCGGTTCACCGAGTTAAGTTATGGCCATGTCCGATTATGTGATCCCCGAGCCGGAGCCCAAGGAGATCGACGAAAAGCTGTCCATCGAGCTGCGTCACCTTGCCTCCAATGCGGTGCTGAAGGGTAAGCCCTCCGGTAACGAGAAGTGTGAGAATTGTCGGTACTACCTCGAGCCCTATCTGGATATTTCGTACTGCTGGCACCCCAAGTTGCGGGTCCTTGTCGGTGCCGAGTGGTGGTGCCAGTGGTGGGACGCCATCCCCGACGACACCCCGTGAGTGACGGCCGGGCCAGGGTGGTGAGCACGTGAGGACGGTCCCGCTCGTGGGGGAGCGACCGTGGTTCGGGCCACGGCGATTGGGTTGGGGTCTCAGTCCCGTCTCGGTCGAAGGGTGGGTGGTGACCGGTCTTGCCCTCGCCGCTGCCGGCGCAGCCACTTACCGGTGGCCGGACCGACGGGCGATGCGCCAGCTACCGGTCATCGTCCTCCTCCTCATCGTCCTCCTCAAAGGCACCAGTCCGGGTGGCCCCCGGGCGCGGTCGGCCTGGATCGAAGAGAAGGGTCGGCGGACGGCGGGGTCGGCAGGCGGGGACTGACGGTCGGCCGGCGAACCGCGGATCATCACCCTCTTGTGAGTAACCAGCTGAGATGATGACGCCATGGCCCACTGGTGGACCGCGTCGCACCCGTCGTCGGAGCGTCGCCGCCGGAGGTCGCGGTTTCTGCTGAACGGCGTCACGAACGGGTGGCTGACCCCCCATGGATAGCCTTTCGGGACTGAGCGGCGTGAGTCGATCCCACCTCGTGAGGACCGGGTTCCGAGCGGCGGCCACGGCGACCATCCTGGTGGCTGTCTACTACCACCTCCCCATCGAGCATCGTCCCCATCAGTCGGTAGCACTCCGGCTCGCCGTCGCCCTGGTGCTGTTCGCCGTGGTCGTGTTCAACGAGGTCCGTCTCATCCCCGGCCATGACCGGCCCATGATGAGAGCGGCGGTGGCCATGGCCACCATCATTCCCCTCTTCCTGATCGTCTTCGCCTGGATCTACCTCACCCTTTCCATGTCGGACCCCGCCGCCTTCGGTGAACGGTTGAGCCGCAGCACCTCTCTTTATTTCACCGTGACCGTCTTCTCCACAGTCGGGTTCGGCGACATCGTGCCCAAGACAAATCCCGCCCGATTGGTGTGCACCGTCCAAATGCTGGCTGATCTGGCCGTACTGGCCGTGGTCGTTCGCCTGATACTCGGCGCTGCCGCTCGCGGCGTGAACCGTCCACCCCAGTCGTAGGGAGTTCCTCGCTGCTCCCGCTCGGGGGATCGCCGAGAGGGAACATGCTCTGGTCGGGCCGCCACCGGCTGGCCGCTCTTCCCTCCGGGCGATCGCTATCATCTGATAAAACGATTGTTTACATCACTGCCATACCTTTTAAAGATAATTGCGGCTAGACTGTGCCCGGAAGAGGACCAAACCAAACCGCGACCCGGAGAAAGGGGTGGTCATATGTCCGTGACAGACATCCAGCGCATCGACGATCTCGAACTGTTCGCCGACTGCAAGAGGACCGAATTGCGCAAGATCCAACCCTTGACCACCCTCGTTCGTGTGCCCAAGGACCACGTGCTCATGCGAGAGGGCGGTGCGCCCCAGCAGTTCATCGTCTTGGGCGGGGGGAGAGCCCGGCTCACGCGGCAGACCGAGGACGGGGTGACCACCGTGGCCGACATCGGAAGCGGAGAGTTCATCGGTGAGTCGGCCTTGCTGTCGGGCACCCGGCTCGACACCACGGCGACAGCGGCCACCGATCTCACCGTATTCGTGAGCTCGGCCAGCGAATTCCGATCCATTCTGCGCATTGCTCCGTCGGTGGCGCAGAAGGTTCGCAGGTCGTCGGACCGCCGGTCGGTGGTCACCGGCCGAGCCGCCTGAACCGGTCGTCCCGATCGCTCCCGTCTCTGGCCCCTCTCGTTCCCAGCTCTCTCGCTCCGTCGCACTCTGTGTCGTCGAGGTCTCCTCTTGTCCGAAGGCCGGACAAACCGGTTGAATAGCCAGCGGACCCCCACCCTCCTGAAGCGAACATCTGTTCGTATAGACTGGCCACTGTGGTGTCGTGGCAGGAATCGCTTTTCGACGTAGGGGTGGCGGAGGGTCCCCGCCCTGTGGCCGACGGGTTGGTGCGCCACGAACTGGGCGAGGGGGCTTGGGTCGATTTCCGGCGGGACTGGGTCGTCGGGCACGGCTCCCTCTTCGAACGACTGGTCGACAACGTTCCGTGGCAGGCCGACCGGCGGCCCATGTACGACCGGATGGTTGACGTCCCGCGCCTTGTCTCCTTCTACGGCGCAGGATCGATCCTCCCCGACCCGATGCTCGACCGGCTCCGACGGGACCTGACCGCCTACTACGCCAATGACGGTGGCGGTCCACTGCCCACCGCCGGACTGTGCCTGTATCGGGACGGGCAGGACAGCGTGGCCTGGCACGGAGACAGGACCCTCAGCCACGCGGGAGAGTCGACAGTGGTCGCCATCGTCTCCCTGGGAGCAAGGCGGCGGATGCTGCTCCGACCCAACTCCGGAGGTCCAGCCCTGCGGTTCGACCTCGGAATGGGGGACCTGCTGGTGATGGGAGGCAGTTGTCAGCGAACCTGGCAGCACGCCGTTCCCAAGACGACCAGAGCCCAGGCACCCCGCATCAGCATTCAGTTCCGCTCGCCGGGCGCAGGATAACGCCCCGTCCCCCAGATAATCTGCCGAGTCCAGGAGAACAGCCGGTACAGGAAAAGAGGGGGAAGTTCAGACGATCTGGGCCCGACGATCCGTGCCCCGCAGCTGTGGCTCGGCGCTGAGGTTAGTGTCGGGGCAGGCGAGGGATCGACATCCTGTATCACCCACGCACCGACCGGAGCCCGTGCCAGACGAACGGGCCCACCAGCAGACAGGAGGTCTACCCATGGCTCAGAGTGCCGGACTCCATGAGTCCAAGGAAGATCTGACCCCGGCGGCGATCGACCGGCACCGGGCGATCGTTTCCATCCAAGAGGAGCTCGAGGCGGTCGACTGGTATGACCAACGGGTCGAAGCCACCTCTGATGCCGAACTGGCTTCGGTGCTCGCCCACAACCGCGATGAGGAGAAGGAGCACGCGGCCATGACCTTGGAGTGGCTCCGGCGCCAGGATCCGACGCTCGACCGTCATCTCCGCACCTATCTGTTCACCGAAGGTCCAATTGTCGACATCGAGAAATCGGCGGAGGAGTCGGCGGCCGGCCGGGAGGTGGGTTGTCTGGGCATCGGCAGCCTCCGTTGACCAGGCACCTGCTGAGTACCGGCCGATCGATCATCGCCACGGCCTGAGTACGGCCCCGGCAGGCGAGCGTCGAGCTCGGACGACAACCAGCTGTGGACTAATCTTCGGAAGCTGAACCAGTGCGTGACCGGTTCGGTGGACCGTCGTCGGGGGGTTGTTTGGACGGCATCAAAGCCCCACCAGTCGGAGAGGAGTCGGCCCCCGTGAGGGAAACGTTGCCAATCGAGGAGTACCGCACCAGTGACTCCCCGGTGTCGCTGGCCACAGCGGCCGACGTCCGTTCCGTACCTCTGTTACGTGAGCAGTTGGACCACGCAGTGGCCACCGGGCCCGAGCCGTCACCGGGCTCGTCGGTCTGTGTTCCAGTATCTCCACCGTGGAAGGGGCATTCGTTTGAAGAACAGTCCGAAAAGGATGACGTCGGTAGCGCCGACGTCGGAAAGAGTGGTCTGGTGAGCGACGTCGTAGAGCTGGTCATACCGGTCGACGCCGACCTCGTCGTTCTGGCCCGCATGACGGCGGCCACTGTGGCCTCCCGTGCCAACTTTGACGTCGAGGAGATCGAGGACCTGCGCCTGGCAGTCGATGAATTGCGCATCTCCCTGGTCCAGGGAGGTACCGACGGGCGGCTGGAGGTCCGGTTCACCCGCAACGATGACGAGGTCGAGGTGGAATGCGTCTACCATCCGATACCGAGCTCGCAGAGCGGATGGAACCTCGAAGAGGCACTCGAGGGACTTTCGGCCCGCATTCTCGACGCCTTGGTGGATGAGCACGGTGTCGACGACGGAGGCGACATCGTCGGGCTTGGCTGCGCAAGCAGCGGGCTCGCCAACAAGCCTGATGTCGTCCCCCACTGGGGCTTCCGCGGGGACGTCAGAGATTATCGAGTTCGCACAGTCTCGGGACGAGCGATTACGTAACGATTTGGTCGAGGAGCACCTTGGGCCTGGCCCATCAACTGGCGCGGCGGTTTGTCAACCGGGGGGAGCGCACGACGACCTGGTGCAGGTGGCCTCACTGGCCCTGGTCAAGGCGGTCGATCGCTTCGATCCCGAGCGTGGCGTCGAGTTCAGCACCTTCGCCACCCGGACGGTGATCGGCGAGTTGAAGCGCCACTTCCGTGACCGGGTTGGGCGATCCGGGCACCCCGGAGGATCCAGGAGCTCTATCTGGAGCTGGGGCCGGCCATCGAGTCCGACCCAGGAGTTTGGCCGTCCGCCCACGGTGGCCGAGATGGCCGATTATCGGCGCCTCCGAAGAGGCGGTCCTCGAGGCCATCGAGGCCGGCCAGAGCTACCGGACCTCGTCCATGACGCGCCGGACCGTCACGAGGGCACCATCGCCACCCGACTCGGCGACGTGGACCCGGGCTATGCGGGAACCGACGATCGGATCCTGCTGGCCATCTCCCTCGCCGAGCTCTCCGAACGGGATCGGACGATCCTCAATCTCCGGTTCGTCGACGGCCTGACCCAGTCGGAGATCGCCGACCGGATGGGGATCAGCCAGATGCACGTATCCCGGTTGATGGCCGCCAGCCTGGCGAGGTCCCGGGAATCTTTCGGGAGCGAAGGCTGAACCGGCGCCCGTAAGGGATGAGGGTAATTCGCCGGTGGTGGCGGTGGGACGCCACAGTGCAGGAGGATTGGCGGGGCCAGCAGGGCTGGGTCCACAGGCCGGCGGCATGAGGCAGCGGCAGGGGCCGACCGTGCGAGGAGCCCGGGAGGTCGTGTTCCTACCGGAGGGTGGCCGCTGGGCCACGCACGCAGGAGACGACGCCACCGACTGTCTCCCTCTGAAGAAGGGCGAAATCGGACGCGCACCGTGCCAGGGCGGCGACGGTGAGGTTCGGACGGGGGTCGTGGTCGGCCACGGTCCAGACCCAGGCACCGGACTCGTGCCGAGGGGCCCGGCCGGGCACCGCGGCCATGACCGCAGCCACGAACGGCACCGAAGTCACCCGATCGTAAACGGGCAGATCCGGTTGGTCGGGAAGCACCACGGTGGTCACTCCCCACTGTTGCAATGCCCGGCGCATGGCGGGAAGACTGTCCGGCCTGTACATGGCCGCCGAGTAGAGCTGCGCGTAGGTGGCTTCACCGAAGAGGGTTTCCCCGGTCCGTTCGATCCCGTCGCGGGAGACTATTCCTTCGGGGCCTCCCCTCCCACCATGTCGAAGTCCATCCTGTCCACCGCCTGCCAGGTCATGGCGCTCTGTATCCCCGAATAAGGGACAGGGAACACCAGAAGGACCGGACGAGGCTTCGGTTTCGCCGGGCCGTCCGGAACGAGGCAGGGAGACCGATCGGCTGTGTGGTCATCGGAACAGTGGCAGAGAGGTAGACCGCGGTCGGACCGAGGGCGACGGGGGCCACCGCCACTCCGATCAACCCACCTATCCAGCCGGAGTGTCCGGGCTCGATTCTGTTCGAGCTGACGCCGGGTTGTGAGCGTGGTCGACGACGAGAGCGATCATCACGGCCATGCAGAGGAAGGTGATGAGGAGAAATCGACCGGGAATCACGTTCTGGAGGAGCGGAAGTCCGCCGACCGACTGCCAGGGGAGATCGACGTCCTGTCGCGCGTCCCCAGGGCCAGACGGAGTGAAGCGATGGTTATGGCCCCGAAGAACCACAACCTCCGGTCATGACGCCAGAGGACGAGTCCCCCGACCACCACGAGGATGGCCCCGATCCCGAGGTAATCGGGGGAGAGCCAGGGTCCCGGCATCCCCCCACCCGTTCGGCCAATCTGACGAAGCCCGACGTGTTCCGGGTCGGGATGACCAGGTCCTTGAGGACCACCCCGTAGTGGCCGAGATTGCGTCCGGGCCAAATCGGGCCCGACAGATGGGCCGGTCCGGCCAGGGCGAACCAGGTCGGATAGATGAGCAGAGCCACCGCCGTCAGGGATCCCGAAAGACCAGGCCGACGGTCACCCGGCGGATGCGTCGTGGGCCGAACCGTCCCGAACCCACCCCGGCCACGACGAGGACTGCGATCCCGAGGACAGCGGAAATGGCCATGATGATCAGCACCTCTGTCCCGATGAAGAACTGCAGCGCCACCAGTAGCCCGAGGAAGACGCCGATGACAATGGGCCGTCGTCGTTGTCGGAAGAACAGGTCGTCGAGACAGAGGGCGATCAAAGGGGGCATCGCCGCCATCGCCGTCATCAGGTAGGCATTGGTGAGATTGACGATGATGAACGGGGAGAAGCCGTAGAAGAGCCCCCCGACGAAGGCCGCCGGCATCCAGGACACCCAACGCCGGATGAGGACGAAGGTGAACAGCGCCGAGAGGACCGGTGCCAGAGCCAGGCCCACATTGAGGCCGGCCACCGGTCCGAACAGCCAGGTGACAGGGGCCAGGACGAGGCCGACCGCCACGGCGCTGGTGTTCGACAGCAAGTTGATGCCGACAGGGTGGAACAGCGCCGCCGAATAGAGCGGGTCGAGGCCGTGGGCCAGCGCATAGGCCGGCCATTCGATGAACCAGATGGACAGTGAGGCATCGCCGCAACCGCAGGTTGAGGTGGAAGTGGAGATGGCCCGACCAGACGTTCCACCAGACCGTCAGCGAGAGCGCGGAATAGAGCACAGCGCTGACAGCCAGCGAGCGCCAGCCCCCCGTGGCCGTCCGCACTCCCAGCGCGCCCGGCTGGCTGCCTGGGTCAGTGCCCGCGGTCGGAGCCATGCGCAGGGCCCCGCATCGGATCCTGGCTGTCCGATTACCGGGGGACGGCTTGTGGTAACGCTCACCGCGATCGGAGGGATCCGCCCCCCGGGAGTGGATGGCGGTCGGGGTCGTCCCTCGCAACGAGGCGGGTTGAGGACATGGCGCCGACTCTACGTGACGGAACGAGGACGGTACCCGATTCCGCCCGTCCCGTCCACGACCACTGGCCACCGCTACCGAATCCGGGGCCACGACCACGGCATTGCTTATCCGTAGCCGGCGCGGCCATGCCCGTATTTGAACGTGCACCAGGGAGATGCCGACGAGGAGCGCGAAGATAAGCATTGGTGGTGGTTGTGCGGCTGGGTCGGAGGATGATCGGGGCACTGTTCGCGGTGATGCTCGTCGGGGTGGCTGCTTCGGCCTGTGGATCGACTGGTGCCTCTTCAACGACCACGACGACGGGCTCCTCTGAACGACTCAACCAGCCAAGCCTCAGTCCGCTCCGCCGTTGAGCCAGCTGACGGCGTCTGTGCAGGCGCAGATCGCGGGGACCGGGCCCAGCGATTTCTCGGTGGGCGGGGTGGCCGAGGTGACCTGCACCCTGCCTGCGGTGTGGCAAACGGGTGCGACCTTCAAGTGCTACGCCTACGACTTCGCCAAAGACGAGATGGGTGAGTACGACGGCACCGTGCAGGCCCCGTCGGGCGGGACCTTAGTGGGACGGGCTGTGGAGTCCCAAATGAGTCCTCACCGCTGATCCCTGCCGAGTTCATCGACGAACCGACCCGGCTACCACCCAGCTGTGTGGTGTCCGCTGAACCGGAATGCCCATGGATGCGCCTCAGTGGGTCACCGGGCGCCCGTCGGTGAAGTCGCCCACGCTCAGGCGAAGCTTGCGGAGTATGCGGTTCAGCTGGGGAAGGTCCCGCTGGTTGAGCGAGCCCATCCCGAAGGCGGCCTCGTTGACCGCGGTGGTGGCTCGAACCGCCAGGCGACGACCTTCGTCGGTGAGCTCGGCCAGCGTGGTCCTGCCATCGGTCGGATGGGGTGTGCGGCGAACCAGACCCTGCTGTTCCAAACGGTCGATGATATTGGTCACACTGGTGGGATGGATCATGAGACGCTGCCCCATCTTGCCCATCGGTAGCCGTCCGTTGCGGCTGAACAGGAGGAGCACCAGTCCCTCGTAACGGGCGAAGGTGAGGCCGAAGGGCCGCAGTGCGCCGTCGACGGCGGCCAGCACGACCTGCTGGGCACGCATGATGGAGGAGGCCGCGGCCTGGCCTCGCTAACATCAGGTTCCCGCCGGGCCGACCGGTGGGCCCGTGCCTCCTCGATGGGATAGAACTGGAGAGGACCGGTGCCCACCCAGGGAGGCTATCCCTTGGGATGCCCTGTCCGAGTGGGATGTCGGAGCAGGCGTCGGCTTCACCGGTGACCCTGACTACGCTGGGCTCGAATCCCGATGCGCACGCTCGACGACGACCTCGGCCATCGGCTCGAAATCGCCCGGTCACCCGCCCGGGTGGTCTCGTTGGTCCCCTCCCTGACCGAGGCTCTGGCCGTGTCGGCACCCGGGCTTCTGGTCGGGGCCACCGACTGGTGCACCCATCCGGTCGGTCTGGAGGTCACCCGCCTCCGCGGGACGAAGAACCCCGACTGCGACGCCGTCATCGGCCTCCGGCCCGATCTGGTGGTGACCAACAAGGAGGAGAACCGCCGCATTGACGTCGACCGTTTACGGAAGGCTGGGTTGCCGGTGTGGGTCACGGTCATCGAGTCGGTCGACGATGCTCTCCGGTCCTTACGCCGGCTGATGGTCGAAGCCCTGGGTCTGGCCCCACCGGCATGGTTGGCGGCGGCCGCCACGTCCTGGGGCGAACCGCCACCTCCGTCATGGGCGCGAGGTGGTGGTCCCCATCTGGCGGGACCCGTGGATGACGGTCGGTCCGCGGACGTTCGCCGGCGACATGATCGCCCGTATGGGTTTGGAAAATGCCGTGCCCGATGGCGGGTCCCGCTACCCCAAGCGGTCGCTGAGCGAGCTGGTGGCGACCAGTCCCGACGTGGTCATCCTGCCCGACGAGCCCTCCCCCCTCACCGCCGAGGACGGGCCCGAGGCCTTCGCCGGTGGGGCCACCGCTCTCATATAGGGGCGCAATCTGACCTGGTACGGACCGTCAATGGCCACCGCCCGGCAGGAGCTCACCGAGCAGATAGAAGCCGCCCTGGTCCTCTGGACCGACCAACCCGGGTGGGCGGTCGCCGGACGTCTTCGTCCCCTCCACGGATGCTCTGCCGTCAGACGTTGCGGCGGTAAGACCCGCCCACCTCGAAGAGGGCCCGCTGATCTCGCCGAGAGTGGCATGGCGCACCGCCTCCATCAGCGCACCGAAGATGTTCTCCCCCGTGAGGACCGTGTCCCGAAGGGCATCGAGGGCACTCTCCCGACCGCCGGCGTGTCGTTCCTGGAAGTCACGGAGGCGGGCCAGCTGCCGACGCTTCTCGTCCTCGGTGGCTCGGGCCAGTTCGGGTCGGTTCGGCAGACGCCGCGGGCCGTGACGAGGCGAATGTGTTCACCCCGACGATGGGGAAGAGAGGCGTCGTGCTTTCCCGTGCTCATAGAGCATCGATCCGTATGGATCCGTCCCACGTTGGTAGCCGGTTTCCATGGCGCCCAGTACGCCACCCCGTTCACTGATCCGATCGAGTTCGGCGAGGACTTCCCGCCTCCACCAGGTCGGTGAGCTCTGGGACCGACAAAGCTGCCCTGGAGCGGGTTCTCGTTGAGAGACAGGCCCCACTCCTTGTTGATAATGAGTCTGGATGGCAAGCGCCCGGCGCACGGAGTCACCCGTCGGCGTGGTGACCGCTTTGTGGGTGAGCATGGTTGTGCGGAAGCTGTTGGCGTTGTCGTAGATGGCACAGAGCGCCTCCGAGAGTGGTCCGGGATCTCAGTTCGAAGGCCATCTCCTGGGCGTGCAGGGATCGTCCGGACGTCTGGACGTGGTACTTGAGTTTCTGGGACCGCTTCGTTGGCCGCATAACGTTCCTTCATGGTGATGGCCCAGATCCGCCGGGCCACCCTTCCGATCACCGTGTACTCGGGGTCCATCCCGTTGGAAAAGAAGAAGGATAGGTTCGGAGCGAAATCGTCGATGTGCGGGTAATTACCCCGGGCCAGGTATGACTCGACATAGGTGAATCCGTTGGCCAGGGTGAAGGCCGACTGGGTGACAGGGTTAGCTCCACTTAGGCGATGTGATATCCGGAGATCGAAATAGAATTGAAGAAGATGCGCACGTCGTGGTGGATGAACCACTCCTGCATGTCGGCCATGACCCTGAGGGAGAACTCCGTGGAGAAGATGCAGGTGTTCTGGCCCTGGTCCTCCTTGAGGATGTCGGCCTGCACCGTGCCCCGGACGGCCTGGAGGACGTCGGCAGAGGCTGCCGCGACCTCGTCGGCAGTGGGCGGCCGTCCGGTCGTCCTCGATCCGCTCGAGCCGCTGATCGATCGCCGTGTTCAGAAACATGGCCAGGATGGTGGGCGCCGGGCCGTTGATGGTCATCGACACCGAGGTGGTCGGGTCGCAGAGGTCGAACCCGTCGAAGAGCACCTTCATGTCCTCGACCGTGGCGATCGACACCCCCGAGGTGCCGATCTTGCCGCGGATGTCGGGCCGCTCGTCCGGATCGAAGCCGTACAGGGTCACCGAATCGAAGGCGGTGGACAGTCGGGTGGCCGGCTGGCCATCGGCCAGCAGATGGAAGCGCGTCGGTTGGTCCGGAAGGCGTCGCCTTCGCCGGCGAACATACGGGCCGGGTCCTCGCCCTCGCGCTTGAAGGGGAACACGCCGGCGGTGAAGGGGAAGTGGCCGGGGAGGTGCTCGGACCGGAGCCAGCGGACCAGCTCGCCGTGGTCCGTCGTCCGGGGCAGCGCAACCCGCGGGACGCGGGTGCCCGAAAGCGAGGTGCGCCAGAGAGCTTGATCCGATCGCGGGCTCCCCGTCACCGGAGCGGGCGGATCAGATCTCCTCCCAGTCCTCGAGGAGGGTCCGACCGGCCGGATCCCGTCGGCTCTCGACCCGTCGGCGAGAAGGTCGACCGATCTGGCCGCTGTCCACTCGCCTGGCGTCTCGGGCCAGCTCGAGCACGGCACCGCAATCTGCTCGGACTGGCGCGGCGCTCATCGGCCAGCACGGACTGTGCTGCGGCGTGATAGGCGCGGACGGTGTCGGCGATGTCGGCCAGATAACGTCGGTGAGCGGCCGGGGACGAGTCCGCGGCCGAGGCGCTCGAGGTGCGGTCGGCAACCGACAGGGAGAACTCCGTCGACTGATCTGGAGTCCGCTTCCGGCCAGCTCGCTCTTGAGCCGATGGAAGAGCGCGGTTGTCCCCGTCGTCGTTGAAGCGCGAGGCGACGGTGCCGTACGACCGGCTCGTCACCGGGGCCAGCCGGTGGCCGATCCGATGGTCGCGGATCCACTGCCTGCGCACCTGGCGCAGGGCGTCGTCGGCCCCATGTCGCATCGATACTTGTTGATCGCCACCACGTCGGCCATGTCGAACATGCTCAATTTCTCGAGCTGGGAGGCGGCTCCGTACTCCGGGGTCATCACGTAGAGAGAGACATCGGCGATCTCGGTCACCGCGGCATCACCCTGGCCGATGCCCGGCGTCTCGAGGATGATCAGGTCGAATCCGGCCGCACGACCGGCCGCCACCACCAGGGGGAGGTGAGCGGGGAGCTCGGATGAGGATCCGCGGGTGGCCAGCGACCGGAAGAACACCGATGGGGTATCGATGGCATTCATCCGGATGCGATCCCCGAGGAGGGCACCGCCCGCCCGTCGACGGGTGGGGTCGACGGCCAGGATGGCGACGGAGAGCTTGTCCTGCTGGTCGAGGCGGAACCGACGCACCATCTCGTCGGTCAGCGAGGACTTGCCGAGCCGCCGGTGCCGGTGATGCCCAAAACGGGAACAGGGCGCTGACGGCGCAGAGCGGCCAATGCGTCGACGGCCTCGTGGTCGACGGAGCCACTTTCGATGCAGGTGATCCACCGGGCCAGTGACAGCGGGTCACCTTCGAGCAGGCCGTTGATGGGAGGTGGCCCTCCGCGCTGAGATCGCGGTCGCACTCCTTGACCAGCAGGTTGATCATGGGCTCGAGCCCGAGCCGCTGGCCGTCAGCCGGCGAGAAGATGTGACGGACGCCGTAGCTCTCGAGGGCTGCGATCTCCGACGGCACGATGACGCCGCCCCCACCTCCGTAGACGTGGATATCGGGGCGGCCCATCTCCTGGAGGCGATCCACCAGGTACCGGAAATACTCCATGTGGCCGCCCTGGTAGGAGCTCACGGCGATCCCCTGGACATCCTCCTCGACGGCTGCCTTGGCGACCTCGTCGACCGAACGATTGTGCCCCAGGTGGATGACCTCGACCCCCTGGGCCTGCAGGAGGCGCCGCATGATATTGATAGCGGCGTCGTGGCCGTCGAACAGGCTGGCGGCCGTAACGAACCTGACCGGGTGGACAGGTAAGTGGAGGTCCATCAGCCACCGACCGCAACAGACAGGGAGGCGCACGGGCACAAGGGGGCATGGCTCCAGATTACTACAACGTCCTACTAATTTGTCAGTGGTCCTCTGTCCCCGTTTCCCCTCCAACGGAGCGACGACCACGGGTGATCACTGAGAGCGGCCGTCATGCGTAAAGGTAAGACCGTGACCTATCTCCGGACGTTGGGGATCGATGGCGAGGGAGCCGATCAGGGGTGAACAGGTTGGCGGTCCGTCTGTCCGCGCTCCAGACATTGCTCGATTGAACGAAGTAAACGGCTGAGGGAGGGGCCCGCCAACGGCCCCCGAGCATCCGGAGGTGCCGTCGGCGGGCGCAGCGAGTCAGAAGGCGACGATTCCTTCCCCTCCTACGGCACCGTTCACCGTCACCGATCCAAGGCTGGTGAGCGATCCGTTGCCATTGACCTGGAACTCATCCACGATCCCACTCCCGCCAGTCTGCACATAGAGGTATTGACCGCCGTCCGATGCGGAGGCATCAACCGTCCCGGCGTCCGTTCCTGTCTGCCCGAGGAGGGAGAGCTGACCGCCCAGGGAGGTCTGATAGGTGCTGACCGAGGCGCTCCCGGCGTTGGAGGCATAGAAGAACCCCCGTGCCGGTGCAACCCAGCAGGTGGCGGCCTGACCGGTCGGCACCGCGCTGAGGGAAGTCAGTGAACCGTTCCCGTTGAGGGTGAAGGTGGCCACTGCTGCGTCCGTGCTGGATTCGGCGACGACGAGATGGCCGGCCGAATCGAAGGTGACGCCAAACGGCACGGCACCGGGTTCCGAATTGACCACCGGGGCGGACGAGAGTTCGCCGAAGAACCCGACGTGGAAGACGTCGATGTCATTTCCGTTTGCCTTGGTGGTCACGATCAGCTGGGAGCCGTCGGGCGAAAAGGCGACTTGGCCAGGCGTGTGGGTGAACTGTGTGGTGTCGGTCGGAATGGTCAGGCCGAGGTTCCGGTTCGATCCTGGCAGTGGGTAGAGACGCCCGAGGAACGAGACATAGCCCTGCACGCTCCCACCACCCTCAGCGTTGAGCACGTAGACCAGGCCGTTGTGCACGGCGACGCTGACGGGAAAGGTGCCCCCCGAGCTGATCTGCTGTCGCAGACTGAGATGGTCACCCTGGACCGAAAAGACGGAAACACTGTTACTGCCGGCATTGACGGCATAGAGAAGCGAGTTGTGCTGGTCGTAGGTGAGCGATCCTTGCGATGCGAGGTGGTCGACAGCGGAGCCGTTGAGCTCACCGCCGGCACCTCCGGTGTTGTAGGTCCCGGCCAGGGCCAGCGTTCCGTCGTCAGAGCGCTGATAGGCGACCACCTGGTTGCCGGCGGTGTTGTCGGTCTGGACGAATACGGCGTGGCTGGCACCTTGGCCGAACCAGGGATTGGCCGGATATCCGGCAGCCCCGGCAGAGAGCGGTGCAGCGACGGCGGACAGTCCGAGTGCGACCCCGGCACCAATGGCCAGGTTCTTGATCTTGTTCATGGCGGATCCTTCTGGTTGGTGGGTTTGACTTCGAAGTACCGTCCCTGGAATGCGGGCGCCGTTACACCGGCGCCGTCACCCGGCTATCTGTCCTCCATCCGACCCCACCGGAACCGCTCTAGTCACTCTGCCGCCCCTCCCGACCGTGAGTGGGCCCTCCACTGCCGCGGCGGCACGCCTCGTCATGATCCGGGGACCGTGGCAGGGCCCCGATACCGCCCTCGGGGATCACGGACCTATCACGGGTGCTTCGGGGCATTTCCATGGCGCTCCACCCTCGACGGTGCCAAACTTTGGCTGTGGCGACCCGGTCGACCGAGGAGCGCAAGGCGGATGCTTTGGCCAAGTTGACCGCGGTCAATGCCAATGTGTGGGTGGCGTCCGCCTCGCCCAGTGGTGCCGTCCACCTGGTACCGGTGAGCCACACCTGGAACGGCACAGAGGTCGTGGTGGCTACCGGACCGAGCTCGCCCACGGTGGCCAATATCACCGCCAACCCGAAGGTCCGACTGGCTCTGGGCGAGACGCGGGACGTGGTCATGATCGACGCCGTACTGGTCAGTGCCGTCCCCACTGCTGATGCCCCGGCGGCACTGGCCGATGGGTATGCCGCCCAGGCCGGGTGGGACCCCCGGACCGATGAAGGCGACTACGTCTACCTCGTACTCGGGTGCGAGCGTATTCAGGTCTGGGGGGAAGGCGAGGAATTGGCCGGGCGGACCGTCATGCGCAACGGAGCGTGGGTGGTTTGAGCTGACTGGTCACGCAGGTCGACACCATTCAGACTTCATGGAGCATCCATACATTCGGCTCCCAATAGACCCCAATCCCATTTTCGATGTGGACCGGTGCCAGTCCGAAGGGAAAGACATAATCGCCGTCCGCCGGAAGTTCCAGGCCGGTCCAGTTCTGCCAGTCGGCGACTGATCCTTCGATCTCGAGTGAGCGGGGCTCTGCTCGCAAGATGGTTGCGCCCAGACGGCTGTGAACCCGCATCCACGGGTCGAAAGGCATCCCGTCGTCCCGCCGCCAATGGGCGTATTGATCGATCGGAATGAGGGGGTAACGATCCTTCGAGCTCGGCCGAACCGGTGCGACCAAGGGTCCAAGTCGGTTGGCGCGGGCCGTGTGGCACAGGGCCTGAAGGACAAGACGGCTCAAGCCCTGACCTTGGAGGTCTGGCGCGACTTCCGCGGCCAGTGCAGAGAGTGCGGTTGGAGTGCGCCGGTCTTCGAGGGCCCGCCATCCCACCGCGTCGATTCCTGTTGGCAGATCAGCCAGGGTTCCATCCCACACAAAGGGAATGCTTCGTCCCCGGGCCACGACCCGATCGGAGCTCGGGTGGTAAATGACAACCTGAAAGTCCGCGTACCTTGGTATCAATGAGCCGAAGTAGGTGTGGCTGTATTTCCCCTGGCCGTTGTATTCGGGCCAGACCTGGGCAAGGTCCTCGGCCATCTTCCAAAGATCCGGCCTCTGGCCGGCGGTGAAGACACGGTAGGTCGAGGAAGCAGCAGAGTGGTCGTTGGGCCACCCCCGCCATTGTGCACCAGCGCCAGCCAGTGCGGCGAAACGGGATAGGCGCAGGCTGGGACCGATCTGGCGACGACCTCAGGAGGATGCGATTATCGGAAAGAGGGACGTTCTGCGAGCCGGACACAGGTAGTGCAGACTTCTTCGGATGAAGGCGCTCATGGTGGCCGGCACATCGTCCTGGGCGGGCAAGAGCCTGTTGGCGACGGCGCTGTGCGCCTCCCTGCGTCGGAGGGGTGTGCGGGTTGCACCTTTCAAGGCGCAGAACATGTCGAATAACGCTCGAGTCGTCGCTGGCGGCGAGATCGGCGCCGCCCAGTACTTCCAGGCACTGGCGGCCGGAGTGACGCCCAGCACAGACCACAATCCGGTCCTGTTGAAACCGGAATCGCACACCTCGAGCCAGGTCGTGGTGAACGGGCAGGTCGACTGGGACCTGAGCCGGATGCCATGGAGGCAGCGGGCTCCCAGCTGTGGGGAGCAATGACCGACGCTTTCGACCGGGTGGCATCCACCGCCGACGTGGTAGTGCTGGAAGGGGCCGGCAGTCCCGCCGAGATAAATCTCGCCGATGTAGACCTGGTCAATCTGCGCATGGCGCGGCACGCCACGGCTGAGTTGGTTGTGGTCTGTGACATCGATCGTGGAGGGGCGTTCGCCCACCTGTACGGCACCTGGGCGCTGCTGCCGGCCGAGGACCGTCGCCTCATCCGGGGGTTCATCCTCAACAAGTTCCGGGGGGATACCTCTTTGCTGGAGCCGGGCCCATCCCGGCTCGAGGCCCTGACCGGCGTTCCCACGCTGGGTGTCGTGCCCATGGTCGACCACGGCCTTCCCGATGAAGACGAGCCGCACCCCATCCCCGCTCGGCCGGTGGCAAGCGGGTAAGGGTTGTCCGGGGGCCAGCGGCCTCGAATCTGGACGAATGGTGGCCTCTTCTGCAGACCTCCGACTTCCGCTGGGCCACCGGCCCGAGTGACCTCGCCGATGCCGAGTTGATCGTGCTTCCTGGTTCCAAGGCGGTGGCCACCGACCTCGACTGGCTCCGCCTGACCGGAATTGATCAGGAACTGGTGGCTGCGCACAAGCGAAATACACCGATCCTGGCCGTCTGTGGCGGAGTCCAGATCCTCGGGGGAGACATCATCGATCCACACGGCGTCGAGTCCCCAGCCACGGGCTTGGGTCTGCTTCCGTGCGCTACTTCTTTCGGTGCGGCGAAGGAGGTCCGGCACCGTTCGGCGACCTTCGCTGCTTCTGTGGGCGAGCCCTGGTCCGACCTGGCGGGGCGGACGATCGAGGGATACGAGATTCGCTTCGGGAGGACTGCCTACGTCGGCCCAGCGGTCTCCGTCCTTCCCGACGGGCTCGGATTCACCTGCGGCAACGTGCTGGCCACCTACCTCCATGGCCTTGTCGAAAATCCGGAGATCGCAACCTCGCTGACGGGCAGGCGGCCCACCCGTTCGCTGGAGGACGTCTTCGACGGGTTGGCCGACCTCGTAGACCGTGCCATCGATGGAGCCTGGTTGGCCGAACTCGAGTCCCACTAGACGACACACCGTCATAGTTCCGATTGAGCCGGGGTGCTAGCAGGCGACGATCCATTAACTGACTCGTCGGCGCTCACGTCCCTTTCTTCGCCAGGCGAGCCGTGTCGCTTCGGCCCCAGATGGCGGCGAGCCTGCGACCACGGTCCGCGCAATCCGAGGACGTAGGCTGTGCCTGGTGGACGACAATCTGGGTGTTCGGCAAGGTGAGCGCGAAACGCTCGGCGGTTTCCTGGACTGGTACAGAGCGGTCGTCGAACGAAAAGTTGAAGGCCTCGCTTTGGAGGACGCCGAGCGGATAACGACTCCGACCGGCATGTCCGCCCTTGGGATCGTAAAACATCTGGGTTGGGTCGAACGGGGCTGGTTCCGCGAGACGTTTGCCGGCGAAGACGTCGAAGCGATCGACGCCGACGGCGACAACTCGGCTGAGTTCGCTATCGGAAGTGATGACACCGTCGAGTCCGTTGTGACCTTCTACCGCACAGAGGTCGAAGAGGCGAGACGGGTTGTCTGGGAATCCCCCTCTCTAGATGCCCTGAGCGCCAAGGAGACCGGGTTTCGAGAGCGCGTGAGCCTTCGCTGGATCATGGTGCACATGCTCGAGGAAACGGCCCGCCACGCGGGCCATCTCGACCTGATGCGTGAGGACATCGACGGCCAGGTCGGGGACTGAAGACCGGGAATCGGAGGCGGACTCGAGGACAGTTGCACGAGAAGCTCCGAGCAGTACGCACAGAGAAATTCCGGGTGTGCCTCCGGCAAGGTGGCGCCGATCAATGAGCATACGAGGGGCCGAACAGTTTCAATGTGTTGTCGCCATCGTCGACGAAGAGCACGCCTCGGCCAAAGGGGGCGATGGTGAGACCGAACAGATCTCCGCCTTCACCGGCGGGATCAACCTGAGGCGCGGCCACTTGGTAGCCGAAAGGTGTAACTTCGACCAGATTCCCATTCCCGCCGTTGGCGGCGATGATGTCGCCGTTGGGAGCCAGAGCCAACCCGAGTGGACCGTTGAGATCTCCACCTGACGAAAGAGTGATCCCACCGCCGCTTGCTGGCGTCCAACGCCACATGGCAAAGGGGATGACTGCGATTCGACTGTTCACCGTATCTGCGACATAGAGCTGTCCATCATTTCCGAGGGCCAAACCTGTCGGGCCGACTGCCAAAGCATTCGGGTCGGTACGTTCGGCGAACCCGTTGGCGATCACCGTGGAGCCGACCAACGCGGGCAACCTTGAGTCCTGCAGTCTGATATCAAGTCTGACCACGGTCCCCCGGTCTACGGTCGCCGGGCTGTGAGCTACCGTTCCATTCAGGACGTTGGTCACGAAGATTTCGGCCCCGCCGAATCCACTGACTGCTGTGAGGTCCCAGGGTCCGTTGATGTTGCCGCCCGACCAGGTCTCGACGGGTGTGCCGGCGCTGTTGAGCACAATCAGACAACCAGACTGCGCCGTGGCCGAGGTGCCGTCGCTGGTTGGAAGGCTGCCCACCACCGCCCAGCCACCGGGAAGAACAGTGAGGGCGGTGGTCAGGCCGACGCCACCAGGGCACGCTCCGGGCAACGATCCGTTCAGTTGACTAAAGGTGGCGACAGATCCCGAAGGAGCGATCTCCACAATCGTGGTACCGAGCCCTTGGAGATTGGCGGAGTTGTTGAAATTGCTCACTAGCGTGTCACCCGCCACCAGCTTTCCCACCGTCTGAGGCACAACGACGATGCCATAGGGGTTCTCGTCTCCGTTGGCAGGGACGGTGGAGGCGATGTCGGTAACCGTTGAGAAATGTGAGAGGTAAGAGGTTTGCAGATTAGGAGAGGCCGCTGCGGAAGTTGGCCCGGCTGTGGCCCCGATGGTCAGGCAGCCAACCGCTGCAGCAGCAACGAGCGCACGGCCGCTCGCACGGGCGGAGAGGCCATCGCCCGGTTTCCAAGATGTCTCATATTCAGGTCCTCCGCAGGTTCACAATGGCGTCGGAAGCGCGTTTCGCTTCCAAGGAGGGATACGTCCGAAGGGTCCGCTCAGTTCAGACATCGTCAAGAAAATATGTGTGCTCCTCGGCACCCGAATATGGGATTGGGAGGACCGGACGAAGTGGGCTTTGTCGTCGAGCAAGAGGACCGGGCCTGGCAAGAGGGTCGGCGTATGGTCGCCGACGGAGGGACGCGCCTAACGACGATAGGGGAGCGCCACCCGGGAGGCGACCGAGGGGGTCACATCGCTGGCGATTGGTGAGGCTCGTGGGTACGGGCGGGATCGACGGACCTGCCTGGACCCTCGGCAACTCGAGTTACACCTTCAGGGTCGACTGCTCCATACGGGACGAGAGTTCGTCGAGCTGCGAACGCCACCGGAAAAAGCCAAAGGGCAGGCGCAACCGCAGCACAGCGCTCGGCGAGCCCGAGTTCGCCGCCGTTGAACGTGAACCACATGATCAGAGCGAACGTCACCGCGGAGGCAGCGACATTTGGACCAAGCCTCATCAACGGTGTTCGGTGTTGTCGATGAGCGGCCAGGACCGGCCAGGCACATATGGTTGCGGAGGCCGCGATCACCGCAAAAGCGTGCGGCCGAGAGTACCCGTGGAGCGGCGTCGGAAAGGCCGCAATCGACAGGGTGGCAATGCCTCCGCAGGCGAGAGCAAGGCGTCCGATATACCGCGCCGGGTTCAATCCAAGAGCGGTCACCAGATAGCAGGCACCAACGGCCGCGATTGCAGCCGTCATCACCCAGGGATCGGCTGCCCCACGGGCGGCCAACTCGCTGATCGTGTCGCGAAGGGAATCGTACGAGGCCGGCTGGAGCATTGCGGCGACGAGGAAGCCGACGACCAGCAGCACGGGAGCCGCGCTGGCGCTCACCACCGTCCACCAGGGGACACCGACGCACGTAGAGTGCTCTGTGCTTGGGTTGAAAGGCCCTGGTTGCGTACCGGACCGCCCGACCGCCACCTGTTCCATCTGGTTGTGCGGGATCGAAGCCTTCTCGTCCATCTGCGCGTCCTCGGCCGCCCAGCCCGTTACTTCGGCCCCGAACCTGCCGGCTCTCGAACCTCCGTTCCAACTCATAAATCCAATGGTCGCGCCGGCTCCCAAAGCGGTCAACCGCTCATACCCTTGGCTGGCGTGGCGGGGAGAACACGGACAGCCCGGAAGCCGACCCCGGCACTAGCGTGTCCTCGTGGATGTACTGGTAGAACGAGTTACTGCATCAGAAACCTTTGACCTCCGCTGGCGCGTGCTTCGTCCGCACCAAAGGCTCGAGGAGATGGCGCTTCAGGGTGACGATAATCTGGACACGGCCTTCTTCGCCGCACGTGACCCGGCATCAGGCAACATACTGGGGACGGGCTCGGTGCACCGCGAAGCACCACCTTGGGAGCCGCAGGCGCGGCGCGGCCGCGACCACGCCGGACCCGAGAGCCGTCTGGTCGTTCCACAGGAGGCTCGTTTTGCCGGAGGTAACGAGGGGGCGAACGCCTGGCGGCTAAGGGCCATGGCCACTGCGGACGGCTTCCGCGGTCGGGGTCTCGGCCGGCGAGTGCTCGAGGCCATTATCGATCAGGTCTCCACCGCAGGGGGAGGGCTCCTGTGGTGCGGCGCCCGAATCCGAGCCGTCCCGTTCTACGAGCGGGCGGGGTTCTCAACTCTGGGTGACCCCTACGAAGAGCCGGTTATAGGGACCCACGTGCTCATGTGGCGCGCAGTAGCGGCCGCGACGACCTGATTTCTGATGCGGCTCCGGTTGGGATCGTGTCCACCACGCCTCCCAAAAAAACAGTTGCCGGGAGCCCGCTCCGTCGGTTGACCGCTCTCCATTCTTCAAGCCGGGCTATCCGGTTTCGATTCACCTCACCGCCACGTTTCAAAGCGATACGAGTTGTCCGGTATGTCGTCGTGACCCAAAGTCCCTGGTTGGCGGGAAGAATTTGGTGCAATCGAAGTCACCGACGACCTGAGTCAGAAAAAGCTCGTCTGCTTCGTTGATCGTCTCCGCAAACACCGCGGCACCACCAATGACCCATACGTCATCGCCTCGATTGGCGGTGACCAGTTTGTCAAGGCTGCCGATCGCCCGAAAGCCTGTGCGCAACGGTCCAGGACCGGTCGTCAAACGAGTTTTCGCGTCCGTGTAGCGGCGCCGTGACTCGTTGTAGGTTGCCCAACCCATCAGAACGAGACCGCGTGCTGTCTGCTCGTGGAAGTAGGCGGTGTCACCGGGAAGCTTCCAGGGGATGCCCGATTCGGTGGCGATGCCCCGTCGAGAATCCATGGCTGCATTTGGCGGATCATGACAAGGGAGGAATGACGCACTGGATGGCAACGACCGAAGTGTACCGGGGACTGTGCCCGGGTGAGCCGTACCGGTCTCGATCTCGCCACCTTGCGATTAAAAGTGGCGACTGAAACAGGGCACTGTGCCTTTCCTGTCCAGAACCCTCGAGCAATTGGCACACCCATCCTCCTCGGTCGAGCTTGGATAGCGGTTCCGAGGGGAACATCGCCGCCCACCTGGGGCTAGCCTCAGGTGATGGCAGCGATCACTGTCGAGCAGTCTCGTGCGATCCCGATCGAACTCGAGCGAGCCTTCGATCAGACGCTGCCGATGCCTCTGACCGCGATCTTCTCCCGACGCTATGGCCTGCTGCCGCCGGTGAAGAAGTCCGCGACAGGACGGAGTCTGGGGCCAGGTCGGCCGAGTCGCGCACTGTCGTCACCACTGACGGCGGAGCGATGCGCGAGCTGCTAACGGAAGTCGATTGCCCGCACTCGTTCAGCTATCACCTGAGCGAGATCTGCCGGCCCGATGCGGCCGCTCGTCGACGTCATCGACGGGCGCTGGGAAATTCGCCATGCAAGGCACAGGGACCTTGATCACCTGGCGGTGGACCCTGCACCCAAAAGGTCTTGGTACGGGAGTGTTGCGCCCCATCGCCTGGATGTGGCGTGGCTACGCACGACAGGCATTGCAGCTTCTGTCCGAGCAACTGCTCGCCCCGAATTCTACCTAGTGGAGGTCAACGCCCACGCGATCCGCCACCTCCCCCCCTTCCTCCTTCCCTCCCTTCTCTCCCTGCGCTCCACTCTCTCCCTCCCCCCCCCCGCTTCTCCCCTCCCCCCCTCCCCCTTCCCCTCCCCTCTCCCCCTCTCCCCCCTGGAACACGTTCGGCGAGGGCTGCTTGCCGCCCGTCCGATGTTCATGAAACCGTCGACTGCGAACGCCGGCGGATCAACCGCCGGGACCCGCATGTCGATCGCTTCAGGGAGAGCTCGTCCGCGGGTGTCCGAAGCGATCGTGTCGCTTACGACAGAGGTCCACGGACCACGCGACCCCGACGGGCGCGACCGGTCGAGGTTTGCTCTCAGGACGTCGAGGATCGCCGATCGATTGAGACACGAGGTCAGCCCATCGAAGTTTGCCCTACGTTCGAGCTGGCGACGCAGTCGCACCTGCTCGGTGACGTCGGAAACACAGCCCACGGCGCCGGCGATCCGATCGGTGGCATCGGTGAGTGGGCGCATGCTCACAACGCAGAACCGGTCATCCGTTCCGTCATGACCGATAGACCGCAGGATGTGTAGCTCGAGTCCGTCGATGGGTTGGTCGCCCAGCACTGCGTCGACTGCGTCGAGGAAACGCTGGCGGTCATCCGGATGGATCGTGGAGAACTGTGCCTCGACCGTCGCGGAGGCGAATGTCCAACGATTCTGTCAGTTGGTCGTTGGCAAAGGTCACCGTTCTCGCTGCGTCGATCTGGAACACTCCGATCGGCAGGACATCGGACAGTCGGGTCAACAGTTGTTCGCGGGCTCGCAGCTCTTCGGCCAGGCTCACTTTCTCAACGGTCACCGGTTTCATCACCGAAATCACGATCGGGTTGGTCTCGTCGTCAAGTCGATCGAAATTTGTGGATTCGATCCACTTCCAACTGCCGTCGCTGGTCCGATAGCGGCCCTGCCAGACGCCCACGTCGTCGGCGGCATCGAGCATCGCAAACCAAGCCGTGATGGCACTGGCCTGGTCCTCGGGATGGATGAAGTCGGTGGAGGGCCGTCCAATGAGCTCCTCCGGACGCCAACCCAACACGGCTGGCATCTCGCTACCCACCGTGACGATAACTCCTGCGGCATCGCGGCCGACAGTCACCGACTCGGTGCCGTGACCTTCGCCCGTCTCACCTGTCGTCCCACCGCCATCTTCCACGTATTACCTATCGAGAGGTTTGGACGGCAACCTGAGCCACGATGCGCCCGATCGCCCTTCTGCCACGTCCGCCCATGGAGACAAACGGTCGATTCTGTCCGTTCGGACCGCATCACGACGTCCGACCCGTCCCACCCGCCGATCGACATCCAGCGACATTGAGGTCCAACTGGAGACCGCTCGTAGATGACACTGCTAGCGGATCCGCAGCTAGCCCGTCTGCGAGGACTACATCGGCTTGACGGCCTGCTGCACGAATACCGGATGGTCGCCTGACCTGCTCGGACGAGAATCCGGCGCCCCACAGAACGAGAATGCACGGGTGAACGTGGGGCCGGCTCGTGGTCGGGTCGGCCGATGTCGGGATTAGCTGGCCTGCCGTCAAGCCACCGGACTGTCATCTCCGCAGCTCCGCCACCTTTTCCAGCCATCCCAGCTTTGCGGGTTGCGAATGGCGTAGATCCGGGAGATCCGGCCGTCCTCGACCGCCAGACTTACCGCCGTAGCTTCGCCATCGACGTCAAACCGGGCGCCCGGCATCCCGTTAGCCAGGTGGTAGTCGCCACGACGTCCGGGAGCTCCGCCAGCGCGGATCAGGAATGCCGCCACCGTCATCGATGCCGATGATCGGCTTGCGAGCAGCCGGCACCAGGCCGCCGCCGTCAGCGATCGCCACCACGTTCGGGGCGAGGACGTCTAGCAGTCCCTGCAGGTCGCCGGATGAGATGGCGGCCATGAACTTCTCGAGAGTCGATCTCCTGCTGGGCTCTGTCCACCTGCATACGCGGCCGCCGAGCTGCGACGTGCTCGCGGGCACGGTGGGCGATCTGCCGGACCGCGGGCGGAGTCTTGCCCACGCACCTCTGCGATCTCGTCGTACGGCGTCTCGAACACCTCGTGCAGTACGAACACGGCCCGCTCGACCGGACCGAGGGTCTCCAGCACCGTGAGCATGGCGATCGAGACGTTCTCGGCGAGCTCGGCGTCCTCGGCCACATCCGGACTGGTGAGCAGCGGCTCGGGCAGCCATTCCCCCACATACTCCTCCCGGCGGCGGGACACCGCTCGGAGGCGGTTCAGCGCCTGCCGGGTAACGATCCGGACGAGGTAGGCCCGCGGGTCACGCACCTCCGCCTGATCCACATCAGTCCACCGCAGCCAGCTCTCCTGCACGACGTCCTCCGCGTCGACCGCTGAGCCGAGCATTTCGTAGGCGACGGTGAACAGCAGGCCACGGTGGGTGACGAACGGGTCGTCGGTCATGCCGTCGAGGCTAGAGCGAGCGGCTTGAGGCCACAGGTAGCCGAAAACTCCTGCGACTCAATGCCCATAGCGACGTTGGAGCGGGCCATGAAGTTGGCCAGTCCGATGAACGTCGTCAACTCCACAAGCGCAGCCGGGCCGAGCGCCTTCAGCAGCCTGGCCGACAGATCGTCGGTGACGGTCGGTGGGGTCTGCGTCATTGCCTCGGCATACTCCATGAAGTCCCGTTCCAGCGGCGTGAAGACATCGGATACACGCCACGGGGCACCTCACGCGCCTTGTTCACGTCGAGCCCCTCGTTGTGGGCTTGGAAGTAGCCGAAGTCCAGGCAGAATCTGCAACCGACCAGGCTTGCCGCCGCCATGTGGGCGAACGACTTCAGGTTCTCGTCGCACCGGTCCCACTTCTGCGCCTTACGACCGATGCTGAAGCGAAAGGTTCAGCACCTTCCGGTTGTGCCACGCCACCCCGACCGGCTCGGGCACCTCGCCGAACATCTTGCGGGACATTCGCTTGACCATCGCGCCGTACAAGCCGGTCAGCTCCGCCTGGGGATCCTGGGACTTCCGGACATGATGTCTCCTCCGATCAATTGCTCTCGGCATAGAGACACCGGTCACACATCGAATGTGACACAGGAGCCGGATAAAGCTGTCAGCGGTGACTGAATCCGATCGACGGATTTCTGATTCCGAATCGCTCAGTCCGGGTCCTATAACCGGTAAGCGATGTTGATCGCCTGAGCGGTTGCCCGCCTCCGATCAGGGATCGGCTTGTGGTACCTGCCGCCGAGTTCGATTGTTGCACTTGCGGGAATCAAGTCGCCGGTAGGCAGGGCAGAACGGCTCTCCACTGTCATCATATTTCCTCAGTTGGAGCGAACGGCCAGTGCCGGCGAACCATCTCGGCGTAAGAGCCAGTCATTGCCGGAGGTAAGAGTGAGGGCGCTCGCCTGATGACTCCCACCATGTACGAAGGCCGGCGGAGTCTTTGCCCCGGTAAGGAGATCATGCGCTCCGGCCACACAGTGGTCCATTACAGAAAGCCGTCGTCCATAGACAGGCGACCGCTCTACCTCCCCGGTGATCGATCTGCTTCAGAGCAGAATCCCGGGAGACCCGGGAAGATCGCCTGACCGAATGGCCCCACCCCTGATTGGCGAACGTGGGGTTGGCGTCAACTCGCCACACCCTGGAGACACCGGCCCCCGACGGCTATACGATTGCCGGTGCGCCTGATTGGGGTGGAACAGAGAGGGACATCCGTGACCCAAGGTCTGTGGTTGGAGGAGGACCGGCCCACCCGATCCGATTCCTCCCGTCGCCGTCCTCTTGCAGTGGCTTTAGCCGCCGCCATCTGCTTAGCGGTCGTTGCCATACCCATCGGCCTCATCGTTTCGGGCGGCTCCGGTCGGAGCTTGGCGGCTCACAAACCAGGAGACCCATCCCACCTCGGTACCGGTCCGGCGGCCCATCGGCTTCTGGGTGCTCTCAGTGCCACCACCGCCTCCGGCAATTTCGACGTGAGCTATACCTTCGGCGGTCAAGACAGTGGCGTGCCGGCCACCACTCCGACCACGAGGTGCAGCAGCCCCTCTGCCCTGGAGTCGGGGTCAGCCGATTGCGCCGGTAACGGCTCTTTGCTCGACCAACCGGTGACCGGAACGGCCACGGTGGATGTACAGCCCTTTGCCATGGTCGCAACTTCCGACGTCAGCGGTCTCGGGACCGTCGTGCTCCGGGATGACGGCACCGATGTGTGGGAAGAAGGCGGGGGCCACTACGGGCTGTCGCCCGGTTCCACAGACTCAGGCCCTGGCTCCCTACTGACAGGATTCGCCAGCTTGGTGGAGGGCACTCTCGGTGCCCGCCAGGGAGCTTTGGCCATGCTCGGACTGACCAGCCCGACTGGGTATCTCAGCCTGGACCCCGCCGAAACCACTAAGGCCAATCTTGTGGGGACGGACACCGTGGACGGCGTAGCGGTCAGCGTGTACCAGATCTTCATGACGCCGGGCCAGGGGGGTCAGGTGCCCGGTCTCACCACCCAAGAGCGGCAGGCGACGTCTGACGCGCTGGCCGTCCTGATCCAACAGGGATATACCGGGTCGACCGTGCGGATCTCGGTCGATTCAGCAGGCTACATACGGCGCACCCAGACCACCGATCACTTTGCTGATGGCTCGACGATGACAAGTGAGGCTGAATTCTCGAACTTCGGCTGTGCCGGAACTGTCGTCATGCCCGGTCAGACGGCGGCGACGGCCCCGCCGGTCGGATGCACATCGCTCGACAACCCCAATTCGGCGAGCGCGCCGTCTCGTCCTCCGACGGCGACGTCCCCGGCGGTGGCCAACACCTCCACCACCGCACCGCGGGCGGAGTTGACGGTCCCTTCGACTCCCACGACCACAACCGTCCCCCCATCGAGCACGACCCCAGGTACCGGCTCTACGTCCCGGCCAGGCCCAGGCTTGGCCTCGCCGGGACCCACAACCACAGATTCTCCCGACTCGGGATCCCCGTAGATCGGACTGGCGAGGCTCCGGTCCGCGACCTCGTCACTCCCCCTTGGCGTCAGCGGCGAGAACAGGAGGGTGCGTCTGACCGACAGCTTTGAAACCGTCCACCGAAGGAGAGAGGGCGCCGGCCAGAATGGCCTTCCGAGCGCGCCGACTGGCCCGTGAGGCCCGAATCACATCTTCGGGCACGAGCTCAGCCGCCCCATAGGTCACGTCTTGGAGGATCGAGGCGACGGTCGCCATGTCCTGCAGGGTTGCACCGGCCTGCTCGCTGATCCGGTACTCGGCGAGAAAGCCAATGTGTCCCGTGGGCGTTGAGGACACGGGACGTGTCAATCCCCGGCGGGCCAGGGCCCGATCGATCGACCGCCACGAGCGGGTGAGATGATCCAAAGGGGTCCGCCGTCGGTGGAACCACGCGGCGCATGAGGCGGCGATAGCTAGGAGAAGGATGATGACGATGATCAGGCGGAGCCAAAGGGCGCTGCGCTGTGTCTTTGGAACGGGCACCGGCGATGAAGGAGTGGTCGGAGGAACAGTAGGGGCCACGATGGCTTTTGTCGGAAGCGAGGTGTGAGGCAGTGAGCCCGGACCGGTCGGATTGGGCTGCCCGAGGCCCGAGGGGCCGAGAACGCCCGGCGGGGTGAGCTCTCCCGAAGGGAGCTGGGGGGTGGGCTCGAAGGACACCCAGTTGCCGTCGATGAGAACTTGGGGCCAGGCGTGGGCATCGCTGCCGCGGACGACGATCACTCCGTCGCTGGTTCTTCCGGGCGTGAACCCGATAGCCACTCGGGCCGCCAGCCCCGACACACGCGCCATCACTGCGAAGGCGCCGGCGAATTGCTCACACGATCCTGTCCGAGAGCCGGTGAGAAAACTGACGAGGGCGTCTTTGCTCGAGGATGACGGCGCATCGACCTTGTAGTGGAACTGACCCGAGCGAAAGAAGTCAGTCAGCGCCTCGGACTTCGCCAAAGGGGTCGACTGTCCGTCTGTGATCGAGAGTGCGAGCTTGCGGACAGTGGCCGCGATCGGACCGATGGCCGTATCAGCTGCAGGTAAGGGTGACCCATCCGGCGAGTTTGGCACCGCAGATGGAACGATCGCAGTCGCCGCGTAGCTCGAGCCCGGCTCGGGCGCCGACGTGGCCGCCACTCCTGCGGGAGTGACCACCGGTGATCCCGATCCGGTGGCCTGGAGCGTGGACGGAGGAACCGGCAATAGCCGACCGCTGTAGGCCGAAAGAGTCACCCGTGCGGTGAACAGGTGCTGGCCTGCCGGGGATGCCGGCTGCCCCTTGGACAACTGGCCACGGAGAACCGCCTCGGTGGCCTGGCCGGGTACCCACTGGTCACCGACGAACTGGGTCAGCGCCGCCACCTGCCAGTAGGTGGCTACGGGCGATCGAGCGGTATAGAGGACGACGTGGGCGTCCCGGGTCTCGATGCCGGTGAGATCGTTCGCCAGCGACAGTGCCGACGGGGTGACAGCAGGGACGACACGGCCTCCGGCGGATACGGCGCCGGAGCCGGATCCTGTCACCACCCACACCATGGTCAGGGCAGCCGTCCCGAGGGAGACGGCAGCCAGAGCCAAGGAGCTGCGAGCGGCAGCATTTCGGTCGCGGCCCAGCACCAGGAAGCCGAACGCCCCGAGGAACAGGGCTCCGACGGCCGCCCCAGCGGCAGGGAGGAGGATCGTAGAGGCCAGCAGCAAAACGCCGGCGGGAACCAGGGAAAGAGCCGGGTAGCGCGTCCCGAGTCCGCGACCGGCGACGGCCGCCAGACCTGCTACCAGCGCGCAGAGGCCTACGATACCGGGCGTGTGAACGAGCGGGAGATGGAACCCGGCCAGCGGTACGTGGGCCGCCTGCAGCGACCGGCGCGCTGCGGAGAACCCTTGGGACGAGAGGAAGCCAGAATGCGTGGCCGCATGTGCTCCCCACAACACAGAGCTGGCCGCCACTGCTGCCACTCCCAGGACGACGGCCAGGGCACCTCGTCGGCACAGGGCGCCCACCACCACGGCTCCAATTGCGGCCGTGGCCAGAGAGGCCAGCACCGCGCCCGAGGCCAAACGGGCAGAGGCGAAGCCTCCCACGAGCGTTGCGCCGAACATGCCGATCTCGATCGGCCAGTGCCGCTTCACACGACCACCACCGGCCCTGAGCCGAGGACGGGGACCGATCCACTGCCATCGGCGTCATCGGCAGCAAGACCCAACGACGGGGCCAGGCGTTGAGCACCTGTTTGGGTGGTGAGCACCACCGAGCCGCGGGCCACCGAGGAGACCCCGCCCGAGCGAGCCGAAGACGGCTGCAGCTCGGCCAAGATCAGCCGAGCGTGGGCGCGTCCCTGTTGGTTGGGCTCGAGGGAGAATGACCTCCCGGAAAGAGTGAGGAAAACCACCGGACGGCCGCTGTCCAGTGCCTGCTGCAGTATCCACAGCATGGTTGACACCAGCCTCTCGAAGTCAGCCTTCCGGTGCACGCCGGCTCTGTCATCGAGCACCAGAGGCACCGCTGCGACCCCGTCGGAACCGAAATGCCGAACGAACCAAGTCCCGTAGCGAGCCCGGGCCGGCCAGTGGAGCATGCTCAACCGATCCCCGATCACATAGGGACGGATCCCCTCGAGATCCCCGAGCCCGCTGCCGCCCGAGTTCCGAACCGGGTCCGGCACCTCGCCGGACCGCGCCGGACCCAACCCCGCGATCGGTTGGCCGGGATCAACCGGAACAGGATGGACGACGGCGTGCACGGCGGGCGTTTGCGGTCCTGGGGAGCCGAACAAACCGAGCGGATCATGAGCCCAGCATCGGGAGGGAGGGAGTTCGAGGACACCGCGCCGGCCGGTCGGCACAGGAAGGCGGAAGGACTGCGTGGCACCCGGCTCCGGTGTGGGCAGAGCAACAACTTTCGAAAGAGGGGGCGCCAGCCGAAGGTGCTGGTGCGGCCCAACCGCTCGTGTCCCTCGAATCTGCCAGCGATCGTCGCCAGGCGGGAGGCCGAGGCGAGGCGAGGCCGGGCCACGCCGAGCCCGGTTGGTCACCGACAAGACGATCGCCATGGCTGACCCGACCTCGACCGTGGCCGGGTGGGCGTGTGCGTGGATCTCGACGACCTCTAGCGCCCTGTGCGCCCGTCGATGGGCGAGCCAGGGTGCCGCCACCAGCGGAACACCAACGACCACGGCCAGGGGGACGAGTGCGAGAGTGCCGGTTACGGCAGCGGAGGTGACGACGACCCCGAGCGCCAACGCCGCCGCGGATCCCCGGACAGTAGGGCGCCCGCTCATGGTCCGGTCAGCCGTCTCGTAGGGGGACAGGCACCGAAGCGGTGATCTCCGCCACCAGAGCCTCAGCCTCGTGCCCGTCGACCTCCACCCCGGGGCGGAGGAGGAGCCGGTGGGCCAGACAGGGTCCGGCCGCGTCCTGCACATCGTCGGGCGTCACGAAACCACGGCCCGCGGCCACCGCCAAGGCCGCCGAAACACGGACCAGGGCCAAGGCGGCGCGCGGTGAGGCACCGACCTCGATCTGAGGATGGTGGCGAGTGGCTTCGATCATGTCGAGGACGTACGAGCGAGCGGCCGGAGCCAGGTGGATGTCGGACACGGCGTCCATGAGCAATTGCAGTTCGTCGCCGGTCACCGAGGGCTGCACGTGCCGCACCGTGTCGGCCGGATCGGGACCTGCCAGCATGGCATCCATCTGGGGGCGGTTCGGGTAGCCGAGGGACAAACAGACCAGGAACCGGTCCCGTTGTCCGTGGGGAAGGGGGGATGTCCCCGCGGCATCGAAGGGGTTCTGGGTGGCCAGGACAAAGAACGGACTCGGCAGAGGGTGGGTCGTACCGTCGACACTCACCTGCCGTTCCTCCATCGCCTCGAGTAGGGCGGACTGGGCTCTCGGCGATGCACGATTGAGTTCATCGGCCATCAGGATGTTGGTGAAGACCGGTCCGGGACGGAAGACCGGTTCGCTGACGTCCATGCCCAGCATCGTGGAGCCGATCACATCGGCCGGCAGGAGGTCGGCGGTGCATTGGAGACGATGGAAGCCGAGCCCGAGCGCCCCCGCCAGGGCCTTGGCCAGTGTGGTCTTGCCCAGGCCGGGGTGATCCTCCACCAGCAGGTGTCCGCCTGCGACAACGCAGCCGACAGCCAGGCGAAGGGTCGAAGGCTTGGTGGAAACCACCTGGCGGATCGAGGCCTCGATGGCGGCAAAGGCCTCAGTGGCCGCCGGATGGGTGGGACGAACGGGCAGCTCGTGCTCCGATAGGGACACCGTCATCTCCTGTGATCAGGCCTGACAGGGACCTTCCGGTGCCTCGCCGGCGAGAATGGTCGCCATCCGGCGGTCGGTCCAGGCCCTGCCAGCCTACGGCCGCCACAGGGGTCGACGGGTAGGAGCGAGACGACTTCGGCTATCGCGGCTGCGCCTGACCTGGGAGACTCGGGAAGTGACCCGTTCCCGGTTCAGGTCCGTCCGCTACGACTTGGCCGCCGCCGCCGAGGTCGCCCGGATGGTGGATTCAGCCGGGGGCGCCCTGGCCGCCGACATCCTGGCCCCGGCGCTCGGTTATTCCGGAACCAACAACGGCACGTACCTGACCCGGGTAGCCAACGCCCGCCTGTTCGGGGTGGTCACCGGCAGAGGATCCCGATTCGAGATCACCGACAGAGGACGGCGGATACTGGCTGGCCTGGAGCCGGGTGCCTCGACCGCTCGACAGGAGGCCTTCTTAGCCGTCCCCCTGTTCCGGGCGGTGGTCGACGCCGTGGCACAGAACGGGGGCCTGCTTCCCGACGACCTGGCTCCGTGGCTCGAGGTCGAGTTCGGCGAACTGGACACAAAGTCGCAATCGGTTGCCGATCGAATGATCGCCTCCGCGTCCCAGGCTGGATTACTACGGACGACCGATGGAGGGAAGTACCAGCTGGGAGCGCCACTTACCAACTTTACTCCTGTGGAAAAACCTGCTTTCCCTGGGATCATCCGTCAGTTAGGCTTCGCCAGGAACACGCGTTCACCACTGAAGGAGGACGTCGCCGTGGCCGAGAGCGGACTGTGGCTCGATGACGAGCCGAAGAGGGCCCCGAACCAACGTCCGTTGTGGAGACGGGTGGGCGTCGTGGCCGCCGCGGCGGTCGTCCTTGTGGTGGTGGCCGTGCCCGTGGCTCTCGTGGCCGGCGGTTGGCCGTCACAATCCACGGCCAGCCATAAAACCGCCCAGCACCCCCATCTGGGCGACGGACCGGCTGAGCACCAGGTCCTGTCTGCCCTCAGCGCCACGACCGACAGTGGCAACTTCGACTTCTCCTACGCCATCTCGACCGCCCCGCCCCCGGGATCCGTCCCGACCGTCACGCCGACCACCACCTGCAACGAGGTCAAGGTGCCCGTCCCAGGCCCTTCCATTCGTTCGACCTCGGAAGGTTCGATAACACCGATGCCGGTGGTCGTCGGGGGGACTGGCGAGAAAACCAGCGGATCGGTCGGCTATGCGAACGGCACCATTTCCTCATCATCGGGGGGCGGCTCCCTATCGGTCGGAAAGGCTTCGGCCTCTGCTTCCAAGGCCTCGGTGTCCGCACCTACCACCGCCAAGCTGCCGCCGGGATTCGAGTGGAAGACCCAGAGGGTCTGCAGTGGGCCACCCGAGGCCGCCAACCCACTCGTTCAGGGCGGCGGGGTCATCAATACCAATCCCCTCGGTATGGTCGCTTCGGCGAACATCGGGAACGGTCTGGATGTCAGCGTCCGGGTGGATGGGACCGACGTGTACGAAGGAGCCAGTAGTGACACCGGTCTGGCACCTCAGGCGTCGGACGCGTCGGCGTCGGGGACCAGCATCCCCGGATTTGCCAGCATCACCGAGAGCACACTTGGCGAGCGGGAGGGCGCCGTGGCCATGATGGGGATGGCCAGCCCTACCGGCTACCTCGACCTGATCCAGCCGGCCATCAGCGCCGCAGCGAAGACAGGAACCGGCTCTGTTGACGGTACACCGGTCACCATTTACCAGATCTCGAACAACCTGGACCAGTTGGCGTCGGCCGCCGGAACCACCGGTGCCGAGTCCCAGACCATCACGGCAGCGCTCGCCCTGCTCAAGACACAGGGCTACACGTCGAACTCGGTCATCGTGTCCATCGACAATGCCGGGTACATCCGCCAAGTCAAGTCAACCGATACGTTCACCGAGGGCAGCTCGGTGACTCTGCAGGCCACCTTCTCCAACTTCGGATGTGCCGGTACGGTCCTCATGCCCGGGCAGACCGGATCGGACACGCCGCCAACCGGCTGCACGTCGCCGGACGGCCCGACATCCTCCCCGAAGACAACCACTCCGAAAGCATCAGCGTCGACCCGGAACGCGACAGGGACGACTATCGGCTCCGGCGTACCACCGACGACCTCAACCACCTTCACGACATCGACCGCCACTCCCTCGGTCAAGTCCGTCCCGCAAGAGTCATCCCCGTCAACGGTTGCGACCACGGTCGTGACCACGACGACGACCTCACTGGCGGCGAATAGTTCGACCACGGCGCAGTCCTAGGTGTTCTCCCGCCCGCTGTCATCGGTCGCAACTCCCCGCACAGCGCGTTCCGGGTGATGGCAGCCTCGAACTTCGGCCTCAGACGTACGGTCTAAACCACGCCAGATCCCGACGAGATCGTTTTGCAGTCGCTGGATGGGAGCTCGCTCAACCCCTGCTGCACCAGCGGGTCGACCCGTGCAGCCGCGGGGTAATTCCCCCTTTGGCGAGAGTCGGCCACCTCCTCGGCTGCCCAGGTGCCGCTTGTTCGAGTTCAACCCCGGCGAGGCGACCACTTCCATCGGCGCACGGCCACGATGGCGCCGATGACACCCCAGATGGCAACGATGAGGAGGTCGTGCCAGGCCCAAGGGGATGCACCCTTCTGGGTGTCGAAGGGAGCGAACACGGCATTAATGAAGTGGCGGACAGGGAAGTACGACGAGAACTGCGCCAGACCCGACCCGGGTCTGAGTGGGAACCACAATCCCGAGAGGAACAACAGTACGAAGAAAATGATACTGACGACCGGACCGGCCGCGTCCTGATTCGGGACGAGTGTGCTCATCGCCACTCCCAGCGCAGAGAAGCAGAGCATGCCCACGACAATGGCCACCACGAAAGCACCCACGTTGTCCGGAAAGTGGACGCTGAACCCAAGCCTCCCGACGATCAGGAGGAGGACCACTTCGACGGTAGCCACGACCATGGAGCTGAGGACGATGGCGCTGAGCAGCGCCCACGTCGGCAGGGGACTGAGTCTGAGCCGCTTGAGAAGGCCCATCTCGCGTCGGTTGACCAAAGTAATGGCCAAAATGTTGAAGCAGGCAGCCATCACTCCGTAGGCGGCAAACCCTGGCACGTAGTACTGAATCAGCCGGATGTTGCCGTAGAACGAGATACGCGAACTCCCCGCTGATGCTCCCAGCAGAATGAGGAAGACCACCGAGAACCCCACGGTGAAGACGGCACCGACTGGATTGAGCCAGAAGGACAGTTGTTCGTATCGGACCTGCCGCCCTACCAACCTGACGTCGCTCAATCCTTCGAAGGGACCGATGGCCGGCGTGGTGCTCACTGCTCTTCCCTCGTCAGCTGGAGGTAGATGTCTTCCAAGGTGACCCGGGCGACCGAGAGCCCCGGTAGGCGGAGCTTGCGGTCGAGAGCCCATCCGCTGAGCGCATGAAGTACAGCCAGCTCATCCTCGGTCTGGATCTCGACCAGACCGTCTGATTCTGCGGAGATCGAGACCGGGAGGTCACTCGCAGAGATCCCGTCGGGCAGGGCGAAACGGATCGTCACCGCACCCGAATC
>CAVSII010000014.1:0-26469 GCA_963727955.1 uncultured Acidimicrobiaceae bacterium | reverse complement strand
GCTGCGAAGTCGACGCCTGCGACGAGCATGCCGAGGCAACCGCCGGGACGTGACGGTCGAGGTACTCATTCAGACCGGCGACGGGTGCGCCCTACGGTTCCATCCGGACGACAAGCCGGAGGTTCACGGCGTGATTTGCGAACAAGCGGACGTCGACGATTCCTGGTCGATGGCCACCGGATGCTCGCTGGCTGGGTGGGGAGCGACGGGAAGCCGGTCACGATTATGGGTTGCCCTCCGTGGGTCGACGACAAGGAGTGGCCCATCGGCTGAACCTGGGTCAGCCTGGCACGAGGCCTGCCGCTGACACGCTGTCAAAGGCAGCGGCAAGGACCCCGGGGGCGGCGACCCCCGTCAAAGGACTACCCGAGCCTTGAGTAGGCTCTCGCCGGGTCACTTGAAAACCCCTTGTTAGCAAGGCGTTAGCAAATGACCCCGAAGGCCAGTGATCCCGCTGAGTAGAAAGGGGCTCTGACCAGGAGACGGGCTGTGGCGCAGCTTGGTTAGCGTGCTTGACTGGGGGTCAAGAGGTCCCGGGTTCAAATCCCGGCAGCCCGACCACGAAGGGAAGGATCAGAAGCTACCGGGCGCAGGTCACAACCGGTGACATCTGACTTGGAGGATGCCTCATTGCTACTTCTGGTCACGGGCCATGTGCATCGGCATTGCGCGGCCCGCTGTCTGTCCGCCGTTCAGGGAAAGATGGGGACGAGTGGGGAGCGGAGGCGAACTACTCGGGAATGAGTTCACGCAGCCCTTTGCCGTTCGATGATGGCCAGTTCGAGAGCAAGTACCCGGCCGGGCCACCTTCCGCCAACGTCCCCATGACCGCGAGCCAGGTACCTGCGACCGTAGCAATGCCCGAATCACCCTAAAACAAACGTTTGGCTGGTGGAACTCTCATGTCAGGGCCGGTTGAGCGGGTTTCGCCATCTACTTCCGGCCCGGCCTGAACAAAGGCGGCCTCAGGCTCGCAGTTCTCCGCGGCGGGACCTGCCTTCGCCCTGGTGTCGCTCTCAATTCTCCCCGTGAGGGCGGCACCAGCGAGGGTCCACATTTTCCCCGGGCACCGTGGGGACGTCGAGCTGGAGGACTCAGTAGTGGACGTTGAAGCAACCCACCAGGAGTGGCGCTCCGTACTCTGTGCGGAAGCCGTCTTCTCCGGTGCCGGGTCGGCGGATCTGTGGAGCCTGTGTGTCATGTGGCACGCCCGAGAGAGTCCCGAGTACCCCAGACGGCTCGCAGAACTTC
The DNA here is from genome assembly GCA_963727955.1 of uncultured Acidimicrobiaceae bacterium. GTDB lineage: Bacteria > Actinomycetota > Acidimicrobiia > Acidimicrobiales > RAAP-2 > Bog-756. Next base: position 25,218 of record CAVSII010000014.1, on the reverse strand, counting down.
GCGACCGGTAAGGTCGGTCAGTGGCTCACTACGCCGAAGCCTTCAGCGTCCAGCCCGGCCAATGCTTCCGGTTCGTCCACAACGGCGTGGGTCACGCCAGGCACTGCCCCGATCCTGTGACCCGTCACAGCACCTTCGTCGACGGGAAAGGCAAACAGTGGGAAGTGGATGCTTGCGACGAGCATGCCGAGGAAGCCATGACCAGCCGGGGAGGGCCGTCGTGCCGCTGAGCAACCCGTCGTGCCGCTGAGGCAGGCCTCCCTCCTGACGCCCCCACCTGTGGGGTGGAAGAGCTGTGCCAACATCGACAAGGTGAAGCGCCGGCTGGCCGTCTAACGATCCGCAGAGTTCGGTGGAATAGGCGACCTCCCGGCGCCTAACCCCCGGCCGAGCCAGCACGGGGGCACACCGGTAGTCCTGGGTGGAGTGCCAGTGACCAGGCGGACTTCTGGGGCTACGGTGGCCGGGCATGACCATTTGGCAGCGTGAGAAGCGGTTACCGACCGTTGGCGAGGCCCGCGACTATTTCGATGCCCATGCCGAGGACGGGGGCGACCCAGAGACGATGGAGGAGTGCGAACGGGTTCTCGACGCCACTCGGCATCCCACCGATGGGCTCCCCGGAACTGGGTACGGCGGCGTGAAGCAGCCTCCTTATCCCGGGCCGCCAGAAGACCAAATCGAAGAAGAAGGGGCGGACTGAGCACTCCGTCCTTTGGGCGTCATCGGACGAGCTTCCTCGACTCATACCGACGGGAGATGCGGGTGAGGAACGTTGCGCCCAGTCACTCACGGACCTCCCACTACGAGGTCGGGGCCGATACCCGGCTCGTGCGGTGGGAAGAGATGCCCTTGGCCCGGCGAAGCGTCCCCGTGATGAGAACGTCGTCGACGTCAGCTACGAAAAGGTCATGGCCAAGTACGACTCGACGATTGCAGCGGTGCTGAGTGCCCGTTCGATCGATCCCGTCGGGCTTCCTTCGTGGCAGGGTGTGACGGCCAACACGTCATCACGATCGACCAACGTCGGGCAACGACTGCCCTTCGACCTGAAGCGCCTCTCGGCCACGGCCGAGCGCCTGGTCGACACCACCGTCTTTGCTACGGCCGACCGGCTTAACACGACGGCACCCCGGACGCTCGCCGGGGTCCGTCGTGTTGTCGGCAGGTTGTCCCCCCTCACCCATCCTGCCTCGGTCGGTAACGCGACCGCCATCGTCAGAATTCTGGATTCTGTTGGAAGGCGAGACCCTCCGGGCCGAACGGGCACAGGCGTCGCCGTTGCCCCTTTCCCATCTACGGATTCGTACAGGGGTCGGATTACGAGATCGTGTAGGTGCCCGAAAGAGTGGCACTGGTCAGGGCTACCGAAACGCAATTCTGACCTGCACCAGGCGTGTAGGTCACCGATGCGGCGACTTTGCCTTTGTCGAATGTGCCACTGGTGATCTTTCCCTTGACGGTGGCGCTGCCTGCGTCGAGGGTTGTCGAGTAGCTATCGACCGATGTGTCGCCATTGTTCCAGTCAATGGTGTTCACCGTCTTCACCGGCTCGCTCTTCGTGGCGAGGGAGGCGCAGGTCTCCGGTTTCTTTCCGGTTGATACGGTCGTGTTCGACCCACTGCTTGTGATGCCGGCAACGCTGCTGTGGGTGCAGCCGGACAAGCTGGTGGTGACGGTGAGAGTTTGCTTGGCAGGGGTGTTACTGACCCCTGGTGAGATCGTCGCCGTACCCGTGATCGTGCACGTTATGGACGGCTTCGCCTTGGCTGCTGCCGCTGGACCTGCTGCCAACGTGGCCGAGACGGGAACAATTGCAGCCACGACCACCAGAGCTGAAACTAGGCGCATTCTCATGGACAAGACCCCCTTGTCTATACATTTCACTTCACGGTTGAAGTGTCAATGCCCTCCCATTCCACAGTGGACCTGCCCCGGTCCGGCAATCGACTCCACCGCAGGACCCAACCCACCGGTCAAAGCTTCCCAGTCGACGACGACCACGTCAATCAAGTGGCGCCGCCACAATTCCTCCGGTCATCGACCAGGGCCGCAGCCACGGTATCCATCCCACCGGCGATGGGTAAGGTGAGCACTGTGGGACACAGAGCGCGTACACGGCCATCGCCCGACAGCCCCGGTCCGGCCGTCCGCCCAGTGAGCGCCGCCACCCTCCTCGATCCCAGTCGTCCGAAGCCGGCGGTCGGCGTACTGGGCCTGGCTCAGCTGGCCCAGGCGGCCCGGACGGGGCGCCGCTCTCGCACCAGCGGGTCATTTACCGGGCGACAGGAGGCGGCCAGCGCTTCGGTCCTACTGGCCGAGGCCGGCCCGTCCGCCAACCACTAGGTTCTGGGGATCGACCAGCCACGGCAACACCAGAGTCCACTTCACCATGGGTGTGGTGGTGCCGTCTCAGCCAGAACAGGACAGGCATGAGGCCACCATCCCCGTGGAGGGCATGTCCATGAGGCGGCAGATGCGGAGCATGCTGCCCTTTACTGGCGATGGGCGGATCCTTCGTTTTTCTGGCAAGAGACGGTCGAGCGCACCCGAGTCAGGTGAGCGCGCCGGCGCCGCCGAGGAGGACGTTCTCCACCGGGCGCTGGGTCGGATCGCCGCCAACTGGTCGCTCATCGAGATCGCATCGGGCATCGTGCTGATGGGATTGGTCGGGAGCCGCGACGAGACACTGGCTCGGGCAGTGGTGGCCGGGCAGCGGGTAGAGAATGTCTGGGAGACCATCGAGTCTCTGCTGGTCGCCTACGGAGAGACCACAACCGAGGAACTGGCCACCTTCAGGAGCTGGCGACGGAGCGCCAACAAGTACCGGCGGCGCCGTAATGAGGCGATCCACAGCGCGTGGTCGTTGACCGCCGACGACGGGACCCCGGCGGCGTGGGACGTGATGAGCCAGCGGGCCAAGCGTGGGGCCCGCGCCGACCTCTTTCCCGGGGGCGTGCCCGAGCTCGAAGAGCTGGCGCGAGACATCGCTGCGTGCGAGGAGCAGTTGACCTCGTTTCGCTTGGCCGTACTGCTCAAGATGGACGAGACGGACCGAGGTCGATCCGAGCGGCCGGCCGCTGACGCTTAATGGAGCAGGGCGCGATGGCGCTCGTGGGCCGTCTCCGGCGCAATTTCGTCATAGCAGTCGATCCACCGTTGGCAGGTGGCGCAGAACACACTGACGTGGCCTCCTGAGCGCGAGACAAGGCCGTCGGGTGGGGTGATGGCCCGGTCCTTGGCGGCGATGAGGGCCTCGGCCGCAGTGACCATCGCCCGCCGAGTGGCCTGGGTAGCGTCTTTGTTGTCTTCTCGGTGCATCTCATCTCCCCTGAAACGGCAACGCGCCGCCGCCCTCTCCGTGAGAACGACCAGCCGGGGATGAGACTTGAGAGAAAGTCCAAAAAACGCTGTCGGGAGGGGTCCCTCGTCCTCAAGATCGCTGCTGGTACTGCCGATTTCTAGGAGTGCCAGGCCCGGGTGACGATGATCCACACACTCACCCCGGGCCTGGCGCCCGTTGGGCGGTCTCCGGCGACGGCGGTCCACCACCCTTGGTGGCGGCCAAACCGATGCTGACGCCGTGCCCGACCGGCATGGCCGACCGGTTGTCGGTACGGTGACGGGAGATGAGCCCCGGCGACGATCACGATCTCGACTTCGACCGAGAGTTCCTGTGGGGGGCGGCCGGCTCCGCTCACCAGATCGAGGGAGGCAATACCAACAACGACTGGTGGGACTTCGAGCACGCCCCCGATTCACGCTGTGCCGAGTCGAGTGGGGATGGGTGTGACTCGTTCCACCGGTGGCCCGAGGATCTCGACCTGGTGGCCGACATGGGCCTCGGCGCTTACCGCTTCTCGCTCGAATGGAGCCGCATCGAACCGGTCGAGGGCGAGTTTTCGCTGGCGGCGTTGGACCATTACCGACGGATCTGTGCCGGGTGTCACGAGCGGGGCATCGTCCCGGTGGTGACTTTCCACCACTTCACTATTCCCTCGTGGTTGGCCAGGAAAGGGGGGTTCGAAGCACCCGAGGCTCCTGAGATGTTTGCCCGCTTTGTGGAGCGGGCGGGGGCCCATCTGGGCGACCTGATCGGTTGGGGCTGCACCATCAACGAACCCAACGTCATAGGGGCCATGGGCTACACCGTCGGCGACTACCCACCGGGGGTGAAGGACGACCTGGGTCGGCACCTGGCCGTCAACAAGGCCATGGTGCGTGCCCACCGGTTGGCCGTGGAGGCACTCCGTTCGGGACCCGGCGCCTATCCGGTCGGCCTCACCCTTTCCATGGCGGAGATCGTGGCCGACGAGGGAGGGGAGGCTACCCGCGACATGGCGGAGGACATTCTGGAGGACACCTTCCTCCGGGCCACCGGAGGAGACGACTTCGTCGGCGTGCAGGCCTACACCCGGATGCATTTCGGTCCGGAGGGTCTCGTGGCCGACGACCCGTCGGTGGCCCAGACGCAGATGGGAACAGAGAACTGGCCCGGAGCAGTCGCACACTGCGCCCGGCGCACGGCGGCCTTTACCGGGGTCCCCGTGCTCCTCACGGAGAGCGGGATCGCCACCGAGGACGACGTCGAGCGCATCCGGTATCTGGACTCTGTGCTGCACGACGTCCACCGGTGCGTGACCGAGGGTATCGATGTCCGTGGCTTCTTCGTGTGGAGCCTCCTCGATAATTTCGAATGGAACATGGGGTATGGCCCGAAGCTCGGTCTCCATGCGGTGGACCGGAAGACCTTCGTCCGAACGGCCAAGCCCAGTGCGGCCTGGTACGGGAGGGTGGCTCGGTCAAACCGCCTGGCAGCCGATTCGACGTGACTCTGTCCGGGTCCTCGGCGTCGACCTCACCTCACCGTGACGATGGCGCCGCCCTCGATCTGTCGTCCCTCACCCGCGCCCTCGAAGCTGCCGGTTGTGTGGCAGCCCTGGAGGAGGCCACCGAACTCATCGATGCCGCCCACGACGACGCCGAACTGGGCCTCATGCGGGAACGACGGCTGTCGGGGGAACCACTGGCCTGGATCACAGGGAGAGTCACGTTCTGCGGGCTCGAGATCATGGTGGCCCCCGGCGTCTATGTGCCCCGTTGGCAATCGGAACCGCTGGCCCGTCGGGCGGCTCAGCTGTTGCCGGAGGCGGGCGTGGCCGTCGACCTGTGCACAGGATCCGGGGCCCTGGCCGCTGTCATGCAGGTCGCCCACCCCGCGGCGGAGGTGGTGGCCACGGAGATCGACGCAACCGCCGTGCACTGTGCCCGGCGCAACGGGATGGCCGTCTACCAAGGCGATCTCGACCTGCCTCTACCGGCCGACCTGGCTCTGCGTGTCGACGTCATGACCGGCGTCCTTCCCTACGTGCCCAGCGACGCCATGCATCTCCTGCCCCGCGACGTCCGGCACTTCGAACCCCGGTTGGCTCTGGACGGAGGCAGCGCCGGTCTCACCCTGCTGACCCGGGCCGTCCAGCGGAGCCCGCGCTGGCTGCGGAGGGGAGGCTGGCTTCTGGTGGAGGTGGGCGACGACCAGATCTCCCGGGTCACCCGGGTGATGGGTGAGGCCGGATTCGGGGTGGTGACCGTCATCGAAGACGACGACGGAGATCCGCGGGGCCTCTGCGCACAATTGCCCAATTGACGGAGGAGCCCCGTTGACCTCGCGCCGAGCTCTCACCCCGGGCCGGCGGCCCCCGCAGCGACCGACACGGGGGCGGGAGCATCCTGACGGGGGCGGGCCAGTCCGCACACCACCTCGTTGAGCCGGGCCACCGCCGGCAGTCCGGCATCGATGACCGAAAGCATCGGGTCGGGCCGTCCGCCCAACTGGGCGCCGACCCAATGGTGGAGACGGGCGGTCAGGTCGTCCACCACCTGGGGATGGAGCCCGGCCACGTTGACCTGCTCCTCCGGATCGTCGGCCAGGTCGTAAAGCTCCACTCCCTGGCGCCCGTAAATGGTGCACTGCAGGTACGTGATCAGCTTCCACTCGGGCGTCCGGACGGCACGAGCGGCATTCCAGGTGGACTCGCTGAGCATGACCGCCTCACGATGGGTGCCGACCTCACCTCGGATCAGAGGCATGAGCGATCGACCGTTGATGGCCCCGGCCGGCGGCTGGCCCAGGACCTCGAGGACGGTGGGCATCACATCGACCAGGGCGACCATGGCCGACGATTCGACCGCGGCAATCCGTCCCGGTGCCCACAGGATGAGCGGGACATGGACCACCGAGTCGTAGAGGCCGGCATGATCGAACCACGAATCATGCTCGGTCATGTTCTCGCCGTGGTCTCCGAACAGGACCACCATGGTGTCTTCCAACAGACCGCACTCACCCAGGTGGGCGAAGAGCCGACCTATCTCGAAGTCGAGGTAGGCCACTTCGGCGTCGTAGAGATCGGCGATGTAGTCCAGGTTGGGCATCGACTCCAGGAAGTCGTACAGGTTCTGCTTGAACAGGGGATAGCTCGGCCGTCCTTCCAACTTGTCGGTGATGTCAGGGTCGATCCGCCCGGCCGACCGGTGGGAGAACAGCTCCTTGAACGGGGACGGGGGGACATAGGGGATGTGGGCGTCCCAGAAGTGCAAGAACAGGAGGAAGTCCTCGTCGGCGTGGTCGGTGATCCACGGGAACCCGATGTCGTTGATCACCGATCCGGAGGACCGGGATCGCCCGGGCGGGGGCATGTAGTCGTCGTAGCCCCTGATGAACCAGTCCTTCATGGCGAACAGGTGGTCGACCGCCCCGGTGGTGTAGCCCTGGCGGCGCAGCAGCGAGGGGAGCCACACGGTGGACTCGTCCAGATAGGCCGCCGGATGGAAGTGACTGACGATGCCGGTGTTGATACCGAACTGTCCGGTGAACAGGGCGGTATGTGACGGCTGGGTCGGGATGTCGGTGGCGAACGCCCGGGAGAACAGGGCGCCCTCCGATGCGATCCGGTCGAGATTGGGAGTCAGCCCCCGACCGTGTCCGAGGCAGCTCAAGCGGTCGGCCCGGAGAGTGTCGAGCGAACAGATGACCAGGTTCATGCCGCCCTCCCTCGCCGCGCTGTCTGGCTGATGGGATCGGTCGAGCCGCCCGAGCGCCAGGCATGGCCTGACGTCCGCGACCCACTAGGCGTTGTATCCATAATTCCCCTGCCCTTCGCTCCAGCGGTGACAGAAGCTCGCCTGAGACGCCACCGTTCGTCGCACTGGATGTTAGCCAGTTCCCACTGCACGTGCACTCTTAACCACGCAGAGTGGTATCGTTGGTAGTGCCAGCAGAGGGGAGCAGCCCGGTTCGCCGGCGTCGAGTGGGAGTGTGGGGCAGGCCGCCAACCGATGAACATCGACCTCGTGAACGGTGCCGCACCGCTGGCCCTCCTGGTGACCGCCGACGTCGTTCTCGTCGGCTTTACGGCCCATCCGTTCGTCAGGCCCCTTCCCGATGACCATGGTGGTCACCACCGGGGCGCGGTTGACCATGTCCGGCCTCTTTACGGCGGCGGTCTCCCAGTGACGACGGGACGACACGGGCGGCTCACCCTGTCCGTGTCCACCGCGGTGACCGGCGGCGCCGGTACGATCTGGCCGGCTCGGACGGGAAGGGCTCCGTGAACCTCATCTACTTTGACATCGACACGTTGAGGGCCGACCACCTCGGGTGTTACGGATATCACCGGTCCACCAGCCCCAACATGGACGCCCTGGCCGCCGAGGGCGTCCGCTTCGACAGCGTCTATGCATCGGACACGCCGTGTCTTCCGTCACGCACCGCCCTGTCCACCGGGCAGTTCGGCATCCGTAACGGGGTGGTCAATCACGGCGGGACCGCCGCCGACCTCCCTCTCGAGGGGCCGACCCGTCAGTTCCAGACGGCGGCAGCCAGGCACAGCTGGATGAGCGCTCTCCGGGACGTGGGCGTCTGGACCGCCTCGATCAGCACGTTCGCCGAGAGGCACTCCGCCTACCACTTCGACGCCGGGTTCAACGAGTGCTTCAACCTGGGGACCCGGGGCATGGAAACGGCCGATCAGGTAGCGGCGGCAGCCCGTCACTGGCTCTCGGTCAACGCCCACCGCCCCAGTTGGTTCCTCCATGTCCACATGTGGGATCCCCACACGCCCTATCGGACCCCGTCGAGCTTCGGGGAACTTTTCACCGACGACCCGTTGCCGGCCTGGCTCAGCGAAGGGGTGCGTCAGGCCCACTGGGACCGGCCGGGGCCCCACTCGGCCCAGGAGATCGCCGGGTTCGGACCGCGGACGGTGTGGAACAGCTGGCCGCGGCAACCCCAGCAGGCCGCCGATATGGATGACGTCCGTCGGGTGTTCGACGGCTACGACACCGGCGTCCGCTATGCCGACCACCATCTGGGCCTGGTCCTCGATGTGCTCGAGGAGACAGGTGTGGCGGACCAGACCGCTGTGATGGTCTCCGCCGACCACGGAGAGAACCTCGGCGAGCTCGGCATCTACTGCGATCACCAAACAGCCGATGAGCACACCACCCACCTTCCGCTGATTCTCCGGTGGCCCGGCCTACCCGGCCGGGTACAGCCCGGTCTGCATTACCAGGTCGACGTGATGGCCACCGTCCTCGAGTTGTTCGGGGCCGAGGTACCCGAACGCTGGGACGGGGGCTCGTTCGCCGCCGCCTTGTCGTCGGGGTCACCCTCGGGGCGCGATCACCTGGTCCTCTCCCACGCGGCATGGACGGCGCAACGGTCGGTCCGCTTTGACCGATGGCTGTGCATTCGCAGTTACTTCGACGCCTATCACGGATACCCCGGCGTGATGCTGTTCGACCTGGAGGCCGATCCGCACGAGGAGTATGACACGGCCGAGGACCACCCCGATGTGGTCGCCCATGCCCTCAGCGTGATGGGGGAGTGGGGCGCCGATGCCCTCGACCGATCACATTCCGGCATCGACCCCCTGTGGACGGTCCTGCACGAGGGAGCACCCTGGCATGCGCGGGTCGACCTCCCGTGGTACCTCGACCGACTGCGATCAACCGGCCGGTCGCACTGGGCCGACGGCTTCGCCGCCGGACCGGGGCCGAGCACCGATGTGGCTGAACAGGCCTTCCTCAATCCGTCCACCCCGAGCGAGCTGCTCTGACGGCTGGTCCGGCGCAAGCCGCCGGCCGCCGGAGTCCCTTGCCCGAGCTCAGGTGGGCCGAAGGGCGATGAGCTGGGTGACGTTGTCGTTGAGGATCATCCGCCGTTCGTCGGCCGAGAATTCCTTGAGCTCGGCTACGTAATCGGTCGGTTCCGGGAGAGCCTCTATGTGGGGCCAGTCCGACCCGAAGATGACCCGGTCCGGGCCGATGCATTCCGCCACCTCGGTAGCGTCGTCTTCCCAGAACGGATTTATCCACACGTGACGCCGTAAGGCGTCGATCGGGTCGTCCTTCCAGTAACCCGGCATCTTGTTGGCTGTCGACCGAATTTTCTTGATGAGATCGGGCAGGTATTCAGCCCCGTTCTCAATCGATGCGATACGGAGATTGGGGAACCTGTCGAAATGCTTTTCGAAGATGACAGTCAGGAGATAGTCGCGGATGGCCTGCTCGATGGCGAAGGACTTGATCGAGGGCTTCCACCCGCCGGAAAAGGTGGCGGCGAAGCCGTCGGCGGCATAGCCGTTCGATGATCCGCCGCTGTCGGCGGCATGGACGACGACGGTCACACCGGCGTCGTTGGCCAAGCTCCAGAAGGGGTCGAACATGGTGTCGAACGGGTTGCGTCGACCGAGGGCGGTGGTGGGGGCGGCCGGTCTCATGACCACGATGCGTGCACCCATCCCGAGGGCCCACTCCAACTCTGCCGCCGCCCAGAGGGGATCGGCCAGGGTGATGTAGGGAGCGGAGTAGATGCGATCCCGGTAATTGAAGGGCCAGTCCTCCACCAGCCACCGGTTGAAAGCACGGAATAGGTGGCACACCGCTTCGGGGTCGTGCGACAGCGGCTCCTCATAGATCATCCCGAGAGTGGGGAAGACCAGACAGCCGGCGAGGCCCTGCCCGTCGAGTGCGACCACCCGGGCAGCCGGGTCGCGGTAGGCGGGTCGTATCGGTTCGCGTCGGGACAGGGATTCGAGGGGGCTCCGTCGGTCGGGGTTCCCCCGGAAATAGTCGTGCAGCGCACCGGGGAAGGCCACCGGATCGAAGGTCGGGTTGGTGACAGCCCGGCTCACTCTGCCCCCGATCACGTGGTAACGGCGGCCGTCGATCTCCGACCACTGGATGACCCGGGGGCCGAGCTTCGGGTCGAGGTGACGAGTGAAGGCGTCCAGTGCCTCGTAGTAGTGATTGTCGGCATCGAATACGGGATGACCGAGGTCCCCGACGTCATCCATGGTCTGCCTCCTCGAGCGGGATCCGACGTGGTCCCCGTTCCATAGTAGGAGTGAGCCGCCCGGTCGAAAGTGAGAGGCCGGCTGACTCCCGGCCTTTGGTTCTCACTGGAGCGGCCCGAGCCGCCACAGCTGGGGAGTGGAGGTGCTCAGGGCCTCGGGCGACGAGGTGTAGGCCTCGACCAGCCAATGGGACCCGTGGAGGGGGGACCCTGTGTAGGAAGCCGGGTAGAGGGTCACCCGGGAGGAACCGTGAGGCGCCAGGGAGAAGGCCCGATGGTGGGCCGGATACCAGAACCCGGTGGGATGGGTCTCGTCGAGGTCGACCATGAAGTGCGGGGTCACGCTCCGGCCGGTGTAGTTGTGGACCGTGACCGTCACCGAATCCAGCGATGTCGCCCCACCCGAGGTGGCGACCGATTGCACACCGATCTGTAGGGGAGGAGACACGAAGGCCAGCGTGGCCAGGATCAGCGAAGACAGGGCCGATGCGCCCACGGCCAACCCGAGCACGCACACCCACCCGGCCGGCCGGCTGTCGGTCCCGCCGTCGGGCCGGCGCCACCGACACGGCGGCCACCAGCGCCGCCGGCAACAGATCCAGGAGGTAGGTCGACAAGCTGCGGGGGGCGACGAAGAAGATGACCGGGAGGACCAGCATCCAGATCCGCTTCATGGCCGGGTACCAGACCACGAAAGCCAGCAGCAAGGTGAGCAGGACCAAAGCTCCCGATGCAGTGAGCAGGGGAAGGGAGACCCCCCTGGCCACGCCGTGGAGAGCCAGGGTCACCAGACCCTGGCCGTCGGGGATGAGGGGGGTCAGGAACGGCAACAGCGTGCCTCGGGCCCAGGCCGCCGGCTCCCAGAGGATGAAGGGGAGGTTGACGACGGCAAAGACGGATACCACGATGGCCAGGTAGCGGAGGACCACCCGGCCCGGCGGACGTCCGTCCTGGCGGGCCTCGATCCAGAGCCCGAGGACCAAAAAGGGAAGGCAGAACCACGGTGTCTGCTTGATGGAACAGGCCACCCCCAGGGCCACCGGACCCATCCACGAGGCCCAACCCGCCGAGGGCACGCGGCCGAACCGGTCCCAACGCCAGACGGCGAGAACCAGGAAGGGCAAAAAGACGGCGTCGGTTCCTCCCGAACCGAAGGTGCCCACGAAGGCCGGTGTGAGCAGGAGGAGGACGGCGAGCCAGCGCAGAGTGGCGGGAAGCAGGAAGAACACCAGCACGCTGGTGGCGATCCAGGCGTAGAGGTCCATCCAGTCCACGATCTCGTGACGGAACCCGAGCAGGTAGGCGGGTACGTCGACCAGGAAGGATCCGGCCGGGTAGGAAACGTGGTCGACGAAGCTGCCGGTGAGTGTGTAGGTCCAGAAGTCTGCCGGCACGTGAAAGAGCCGGGCCGCCGATCCCATCGACGTGGTGTAGGGATTGGCTCCATGGGCCAAGACCCGGGCGGCCACCTGATCGAAGGCGGCGGCATCGGTGTTGTAGAAGCGCCGGTCGTGGATGGACACACCCTGACCGGACAGGACGGTGACCGCGCCCGCCCCGAGCGCGGCGAGCTGCAGGAGCCGGGACCGCGGGTCGACGACCAGCCAGGTGGCAACCAGCCCGGCCACGCCGATCAAGGTGATCAGCGGGGCGGCGATACCCCCTACCGACCAGGACGACCACGACCCCCACAGGGCGATCCCGCCGCTCAGCACTCCGAGCCAGACCAGGCTCCAGATGGCGCGGTCGACCGTGTCGCTTCCACCGGCCAGGCCGTTGCTCATGGTCGACGGCACAGCGGGGGCCGGCTCGGGGGCCACGTCGACCGGGTCGGAGTTCCCCGTCGGGCGGTCGAGCAGGTCCACCACGGGGCGCCTTTCGGGTTCCGGTTGAGTGACGGTCATCTTCCTTCCGCGAGCGGGACCTCGGGCGTGGAAAACGATAGCCCGCCACCTGCGGGCGACCGGGCCGGATCTCGCCGCCGACCGACAATGCGGTGACCACAGCCCTGTGCCGTAGGGTCGGAGGCCATGGCCATCTACCAACTGGGTGATCTCGTTCCGACCATCGATCCCGATGCCTATGTCCACCCCCAAGCGGTGGTCATCGGCGACGTCACCCTCGGGCCCGACACCAGCGTGTGGCCCAATGCCGTGCTACGCGGCGATTTCGGCTCCATCACCGTCGGAGCCCGGACGTCGATCCAGGACGGCACGGTCATCCACGCCGGGCCGGGGTTCCCCACGGTGATCGGCGACGGCTGCGTCATCGGCCATCTGGCTCACCTCGAAGGGTGCGTGCTCGAGGACGAGTGTCTGGTCGGCTCCGGATCGGTGGTTCTCCACCACGCCTTGATCTGTCACGGGGCCACCGTCGGGGCCAATGCCGTCGTGCCCAACAACATGGAGGTGCCGGCCGGGGCTCTGGCCGTGGGCGTTCCCGCCGTCGTGCGTCCCGGCAAGTCGAGCCTGGTCATGATCCAGATCTCCGGAGCCGAGTACGTCGAGAACGGCAGGCGCTACCGCCGAACGCTGACTCGGCTCGACTGAGTGGCAGCACCGAGGGGGGGACCGCCCATCCCACCCGGGCTCCGGTGACCGGAGCAGAATCTGACCATGCAGGGATCTCGATGAAGGGAACGCTGTCCTTCGAGGGCACCCCGGCACCGGCTGATCGAGCAGCGGTCGAGCGCCACCTGCAGGCCGGCGAGTTCTTCTGGCTCGATCTCGACGACATTGACCAGGAGGCCAACGATCTGCTGCTCAACACCTTCAAGATCCATCCGCTGGCAGTGGAGGACGTCCGGCACTTCGGCCAGCGACCGAAGATCGACGACTACGACGACTTCATGTACATGGTGGTGCACGGGGCCCCGCCCTCACTGGGGACGACCGACGAGGTCCACTTCATCTTCGCCGAGAAATTCCTCATCACCGTCCATCGCGGACCCTGTGCTCCCGTGGACGTGGTACATAGCCGGATTGCCCATCACCGCACCGCCGAGGTCCACTCGCCCCCGGTGGCCCTCATCTACCTGATCATCGACCAGCTGGTCGACACCTTCTTCCCCATGCTCAACGACTTCGACAACCGGATCGACGAGCTCGAAGACGCCATTTTGGTGGCGCCGACCGACGCCCAGCTCGGCACCCTCTTTGACATGAAACGGTCACTGATCGCCGTCCGCAAGGTGGTGACACCCGAGCGCGACATGTTCGCCAGTATCTCCTCGGGGGTCACCGTGCTCCCCGGGGTGACCGATGAGGGATTGCGGTACCTGCGGGACATCTACGACCACTTGATCCGCATCAGCGACCTGGTGGACGGCTACCGCGACCTGTTGAGCGGGGTCATGGACACCCATCTGTCCACCGTGTCCAACCGACTCAACGTGGTCATGAAGCAGCTGACCATCATCGCCACCGTCTTCCTGCCACTCAGCTTCCTCACCGGGTTCTTCGGACAGAACTTCTCGTGGCTGGTCGGGCACATCAACGGGTTGTGGGCCTTTTTCGTCTTCGGTCTCGGCATCGAGCTGGCCTCGGCCGCCGGGCTCCTTTATCTATTCCGCAGACGGGGTTGGTTGGGCGGGCCCACCAACTGAACCGGTCGGCCGCCGCCGACCGTCGGCCATCACCGCGCCGACCGACCGGGAGGACATGACCGACAGCACCGAGGCGAAGGAGAGCAGCGAGCCCAAGCCGAGGAAGCTTCCCACCGAGGCCAGTGACAGGGCGGACCCGACCGAGCCGATCGACAGGACGGAGCCGACCGAGCCGATCGACAGAATCGATCCCTTCGAGTTGACTGACAGGATCGAGCCGGACGAACTGAGTGACCAGAGGGAGCGGTCGTCGAGCATCCTCCGGGTGGGTGCCGGTCGTCGGGTCATGCGCTGAGCGGGGTCCGTACCGGGTTGCCGGCGGGGTCGACCACGAACCACAGCCCGCCGGCGTTTGTCAGGGCCTGACCAGTGGCCTGGCCCGGTGACCGGTCGGGCGGCCAACGATAGAGGGGCCACCCGTTGTAGGTGATCTGAGTGGTGCCGTCGGTGCGGGGCGCGGTGCCCAGCAGCCCGGCACGAATGCCGGGTCCGGCCACCGGAGCGGCCACCCCCGCCGGGAGAGTGACCGCCGGCCACTGGACGGCACAGATGCCGTAGCACCGTGACGGTGACCCCTGGTGATCGCTGGCGAACATGTACACGGTGATTCCCTGACCGTCCACCAGGACCGGTCCCAGCCCGCTAACGGAGGCTGCCTTTACCTCATAGGTCGGACCGTGCTGGAGCACGGGGGTGGTGGTGGCGAACGGCGTGGTCACCGCCGTCCCCGCCGTCGTGCAGCCGGTGGCCACCACGCCGGCCGCCAACAATCCGGCCACCATCAACCCGATCAGCAGCGAGCGGTGCCGACCGGTAGGTCTCACGACCGGTCATCCGAGGACCGGAACCAGGCCAGAGCAGGCGAGGGGTAGGCACCCACCCCCGGACGCCAACCGGCGGCCAGCTTCTGCTCGGCGATGCCGTCGGTGGCCCAGACGTGACACGAGTCCCGGGCCCAGGGGCTGCCGGTGTCGGCCAGCAGATCGTCGACCTGGCCCCTGCTCATGGCCAGAGCCCGACGCGAAGTGACCGCCTGGACGACCACCGGTCCGAGCGATCGAGCCAACTGCTCGAGATGGGTGCACCCCTGGGGGCCGCCGAACCTCTGCTGGACCTGGCGGGTATAGCCCCGGGTGATACGGAGACCGGCCAGACCGGCGAAGGCCTGGACGATCCCCGGGCATTCGGTGTGGGGAAACGTGTGCATGTCGGCCCGAGCTTCGGTAATGGTCAGATCGTCGATCCTGACCGATACCCGCAAGGTCATATCGTGCACCACCGACACGTCCGAACCCTCCGCCCACGGCCGTGTGTCGCGGAGGGTTCCGACCACGGCAAGGATCTCGCCGTGGTCGAAGACCTCATATTCCAGCGATCGGCGGTGGACGGGGAGGGTCTCACCTCCGCTGCCGTCACGCTCGGTCACGGCTGCGAGGGGAGAGCGACGATCTCGTACGACCACACCTCGCTGTGAACGCCCACCGGCGGCGGGCTGGCCTCGCCGTCCGACGGAGCCGGGCCTCGGTGACCGTGGGCGAAGGCGGGGGATGAGACCCAGGCGTCGAACGAGGCTTCGTCGCGCCAACGGGTGAGCACCAGCCATACCCCTCGTTGGTCGGTCGGTCGGAGGAGCTCGAATCCCTCGAAGCCGTCGGCATCGTCCACCGCTCCGGCCCGATGGGCGAAACGGTCGGCCAGCTCGTCGCCGGATCCCTCCCGGACAGTGATGGCATTGATCTTGACCACGGTCATGGACCGATCATTGCCCCCGGCGGCTGTCGGTCCAAATCAGCCGGCCAGCGGACGGTGGCGGTCGATGCAGGTCACACGTGCGTAATTACGGCCGTGTGATACCCTGGAACCTGAGGGTCACGGTGAGGTGAGGGTTGATGATCAGGCTCCTGATCAGCTGCACAGTCAACCTACCGATGAGGTGGAGGAACTGAGTGCCAGAACAGTCCAACGAGGCCGTTGACTCCGGGGGTCTTTCCGGGGTCCGTCCCGACGAAGGCTTCCGTGGAGCCCAGGTCTGTGCGTTGGTCGGCATCACCTATCGACAGCTCGACTACTGGGCCCGGACCGACCTCCTCCGACCCTCGATCACCGACGCCACCGGCAGCGGCAGCCAGCGTCGATACGCCTACCGGGACGTGCTCGAGCTCAAAGTCATCAAACGCCTCCTCGATGCCGGGCTCAAACTGCAACAGGCGCGCCAGGCAGTCGAATGCCTGCGGGGCGACTTGGGGGTGGACCTGGCATCGGCCCAACTGGTCCTGATCGGCAACCGATCGGTGTTGGCCCACTCCAACGGCGACATCGTCGACCTGCTGGCCGGTGGCCAAGGGGTCTTCAACATCCTTCCGTTGGCCGGCGTGGTGTCCGAGCTCGAGGCCGCCATCGTGGAGATCACCGCCAACGACACACCGGTCCCGAGCAACCACCCTTCCGCCGCCCCGTCGCTGCCTGCTGAGGTTGCCGAGCGTTGACAGGTCAGGCATACGACGTCGACTTGTCCGGGTGGCGGCGATGACACCGGCCCACCGAGACAGCGATTTCTTTCCGGTGCCGCGATTCGCCCACGAATCAGAACGGCGTTTTGCCCGGATCCTCGATTTCTACGGGGTGTCCTGGGAGTACGAACCGGTCGAGTTCGCCCTCGAATGGAACGAGAGCGGGCGACCGACAGCCGGCTTCCGGCCCGACTTCTGGCTGCCGGAGCCCGGGCTGTTCGTGGAGGTGACCACGCTCAACCAGCGACTGGTCACCAAAAAGAACCGCAAGGTCCGCCGCATGGGTCAGCTGTATCCGGACGTCCGGGTCACCGTTCTCTATCAGAGAGACACCCTCGCCCTCCTGGCCAAGTACGGTCTGGCCGGCGAGAGCCGCCGTCCGTCGTCTGTGGCCCGCACAGCCTGAGCGCCGGCCCCGATATCCTTTCGACGTGGGTGAGACCTCGACGGCACTCGACCAGTCGGGGCCCGGGGTCGGGGGGCCTCTGCGACACACCGCACTGATCGATGTCCACCGACGTCTCGGGGCACGGCTGGTTCCCTTCGGCGGCTGGGAAATGCCCCTCTCCTACGGCGACGGAACCCTGTCTGAGCACCGGGCCTGCCGGACCGATTCGGTCATGTTCGACGTGAGCCACCTGGGAACGGTGCGGGTCGAAGGCGACCATGCCTTCGACCGCCTGCAATCGGCCCTGTCCAACGACCTCCGTCGGGTGGCACCGGGTCGGGCCCAGTACACCCATCTTCTCGACGCCGACGGCTCGGTGGTCGACGACATCATCGTCTGGTGGCTGACCGACGGGACGTTCGACGTGATGCCCAACGCCTCCAACACGACCCCCGTCGAGGAGGCAGTGGGGGGAGAGGATTCGACCGACTCCCGCTGCATCATCGCCGTCCAGGGACCTCACGCCCGGGCCCGGCTGGCCACGGTGGCCCCCGAAGCAGCCACCGTCCCCCGCTTCGGGGTGATGCCCTTCGTCTGGGACGGCGTGCCCTGCGTGGTGGCGGGGACCGGCTACACCGGCGAAGACGGTGTCGAATGCGCCGTTCCGGCCGACGCCGCCGAAGCACTGTGGTCGGCCCTCCTGGCCACCGGTATTCGACCGGCTGGACTCGGTGCCCGCGACACCCTGCGCCTCGAGGCTGGACTCCCTCTGCATGGGCACGAGCTCGGACCGGGCATCACTCCCCTCCAAGCCGGCCTGGGATGGGTCGTCGGCTGGGACAAACAGGAGTTCCGAGGACGGCCGGCCCTGGTCGAGGAGCGCCGGCGCGGCGTGCCCCGCCGGCTGGTCGGTCTGACCACGGCTGGTCGCCGTCCCCCCCGAGAGGGATCGGATGTCATGAAGGACGGCCGCCGGGCCGGAACAGTGACCAGTGGCAATTTCTCGCCCATGCTCGAGTGCGGGATCGCACTGGCCTTCGTCGACCACGACTTCAACCCCGAGCCTTCGATGACTTTCGACATCGTCCAGAGGGGCCACACCCTGCCCGCCACCGTCGTCCGCACCCCGTTCGTCCGAGCGGGCCAGTGGGCGGTGGCGGAAGGCGGCTGACCTGTGGCCACCTACATACCCCACACCGAGGACGAAGTGGCCAGCATGCTGCAATTCCTCGGACTCACTTCGGTGGACCAGCTCTTCGACGTGGTGCCCATCGCCCTCCGACTCCAGCACGGACTGGACCTGGCCGCAGGGAGCGGGGAGCCCGACGTGATGGCCACCATGGAGGAGTTGGCCGAACGCAACCGGGCCCGCTCCGACCGCCTGGTCTGCTTCGCCGGTGGCGGAGCCTACGACCACGAGACCCCTCCGGTGACCCGGGCCCTGGCCGGTCGGTCGGAGTTCGTCACCTCCTACACGCCTTATCAACCCGAGGTGGCCCAAGGGGTACTGCAGGCCGTATTCGAGTTCCAGACGATGGTGGCCCGGCTGGCCGGGCTACCCATCGCCAACGCCTCCCTCTACGACGGCGGATCAGCCCTGGTCGAGGCGGTCAACCTCGGGGTGGCCGCCTCCGGGCGCCAGAAGGTCTGGGTTTCGGCCGGGGTTCATCCCCATTGGCGCCAACTGCTGGCCACCTGCGCGGCGGGGACCGGCCACCGGGTGTCCACCGTTCCTCTGGTCGGCGGTACCACCGCATGGCCCACCGACGGGGGGGCTGATCCGCCTGGCGTGTTGGTGGTGGGCTACCCCAACTACCTGGGTTGCATCGAGGAGCTGGGGGCGGTCCGCCAGTTGTGCGACCGAGTCGGGGCCCTGATGGTGGTGGGGGCCGACCCGGTGGCCGCCGGGGTTCTCCGATCGGCAGGGGAGTGGGGGGCCGACGTGGTCGTCGGCGAGGGCCAGGCCTTCGGGACCAGTCTCGGATTCGGAGGCCCGTACCTCGGCTTGTTCGCCTGCGCCCCGGCCCATGTGCGCCGGTTACCCGGTCGCCTGGTGGGCGAGACCGTCGACGTCGACGGTCGCCGGGCCTACGTGACCACGCTACGGGCCCGCGAACAGGACATCCGTCGGGAGAAGGCCACGTCCAACGTCTGTACCAATCAGACCCTGATGGCGGTCACCGCTGCCATCCAACTGGGATGGCTCGGGACGTCGGGTCTGGCTACCATCGCCCGGCGGTGCGCCCAGGCCACCCATTACACCCGCCAGGCGGTACTGGCCATCGACGGCATTGAGGCCGCCACCGACCGACCCGTCCTGCGGGAGTTCGCCGTTCGACTCCCGACCCCGGCGCCGGTGGTGATCGAGCGCATGGCCGACTCCGGCTTCCTGGCCGGCATCGCCCTGGACACCGAGTACGTGGAAGACGAGAAGGGACTGCTGGTGGCCGTGACCGAACGCCGGACCCGGCCCGAAATCGATGCCTACGTGACGGCACTGGCCAAGGCCGTGGCATGAGCGCCGCAGCCCCCGGCGGCAAGGCCGACAGCGCCCCCCTCCTCGGTCACGCCGCCGAGCCCACCCTCTTCGAGCTCTCCCATCCCGGTCGGAAGGCATGGTCGTTGCGCACCACCGGCGTGCCCGAGGTTCCGCTGGACCAGCTGGTGCCGGCCGACCATCTCCGATCGGAGCCGGTACCCCTGGCCGAGGTGTCCGAGCGTGACCTGGTCGGTCATTTCACCCGCCTTTCCCATCGCCAATTCTCGGTCGATCTGGGGGCCTACCCGCTGGGCTCGTGCACCATGAAGTACAACCCCAAGGTCTGTGACGCGGTGGCCGCACTTCCCGGACTGTCTGCCGTCCATCCAGCGGCCCCGGCATCACTCAGCCAGGGCTGGCTCGAACTACTGGTGACACTGGAAGAGGCCCTCTGCGAGATCACCGGCATGGCCGCGGCCACCCTCCAGCCGGCGGCGGGGGCGGCGGGGGAGTTGACCGGGCTCCTCCTCATGCGGGCGTGGCACAGGGCGCAGGGCTCCGACAGGCGCACCGTCATCATCCCCGACTCAGCCCACGGCACCAATCCGGCGTCGGTGACGCTGGCCGGCTACGAGGTGGTGACCGTGCCCAGTGACCGGCGCGGTTGTGTGGACATGGCCGCCCTCAACGAGGTCCTCGACGAGAACGTGGCCGGCATCATGCTCACCAATCCCAATACCCTCGGCCTCTTCGAGGAGGACATCGCCGCCATCGCCGCTGCCGTCCACGGCGTCGGAGGTCTGCTCTACTACGACGGAGCCAACCTCAACGCCATCCTGGGCGTCGTCCGCCCCGGCGACATGGGGTTCGACATCGTCCACATGAACCTTCACAAGACCTTCGCCACCCCCCATGGGGGAGGGGGACCGGGGGCCGGGCCGGTGGCGGTCTCGGAGCGACTGGTCGACTACCTCCCCGGGCCCCGGCCCGTCCACAACACGTCGGACCAACACGAGAACTCCTACCAATGGGTGACCCCGCCCCGGTCGATCGGGCGGATGCACACCTGGCACGGCAACGCCTTGGTCCTGGCCCGGGCCCTGGCCTACATCCTGGTCAATGGGGGGGACGGCCTGCGCCAGGTGGCCGAGGCCGCCGTCCTCAATGCCAACTGGTTGCGCCGGCGTTTGTCGGCCACCTACGACGTGCCCTTCGATCGTCCCTGCATGCACGAGGTCGTCCTGTCGGCCCGTTCGATGAAGCAGGCTCACGGCGTCCGCGCCCTCGATGTGGCCAAACGCCTGCTGGAAGACGGTTTCCATTCGCCCACCGTCTACTTCCCCCTCATCGTCGACGAGGCGCTCATGATCGAACCGACGGAATCCGAAAGCCCTCAGACCCTGCTGGCCCTGGCCGAATCACTCGAACGGATCGCCGCCGAGGCCGTGGAGCAGCCGGACGGGACGTTGGCCGCCTACCCCCTGCACACGCCGGTACGGCGGGTCGACGAGGCCCGGGCAGCCCGCACGCTGGTTCCCACTTTCGACGCCCGCGGTGTCGGACCCGACCTGACGTGAAGGGTGGCATCTTCACCACCCGTTTCGTCGATCCCTACCTGCGCATACACAAGTACGTCTACCACCGGTCCGACGGCCGGATCGGAAAGCACAGCGGCGGGGTCCCCGCCCTTCTGCTCACCACCACCGGCCGCAAGAGCGGGCAGCCGCGGACCAACGGCCTCACCTACTGCCGCGACCGGGGCGACCTCATCGTGGTGGCCTCCAACGGGGGCAGCGATCGGTCACCGGCCTGGCTGTTGAACCTCCAGGCCGAACCACTGGTCAGTGTGCGGGTGGGCCGGCAGGTGATGGCCGCCACCGCCCGTGTGGCCGGACCGGAGGAGAGGGAACAGCTGTGGCCTCTGGTCAACCGGTGCAACCGGGGCCTGGCCCCACTTCTCCACCCCGGTGTCCGCGGACGGTACGACGTCTACCAACGCCACGCCACCCGGACCATCCCCGTCGTGATCATCACACCCGATCGTTCCGACCGGCCCTCCTGACCGGCCGCCGGCGCCGTCCGCCGGTCAATCGAGCAGGTCGGCCTGCTCCCGGACGATGCGGTCGAAGAGGGGCTGGAAACTGAACCAGCCGGCTACGTGCGATCCAACCTGGCGGGCCGTCAATTTTGCCATCTCCGGATCGATAAGCACCGGTTGGCCGGCCGAGGAGGCCAGCAACTGGGCCTGGCACGACCGCTCCATGGTGATGAACCACCACACCGCCTCTTCAACCGTGTGGCCCACCGTCAGCAGTCCGTGGTTGCGGAGGATGGCCGCCTTGTTGTCGGCCAGGGCATGAGCGATCCGCTTCCCTTCCTCGATGTCGAGGACCACGCCCGTGTAGTCGTCGAAGAGGGCATGGTCCTCGTAGAAGGCGCACGCGTCCTGGGTGATCGGATCGAGGAGGTGGCCCAACGAAGACCACGACTTCCCGTAGATCGAATGGGAGTGGGCGGCGGCCACCACATCGGGGCGGGCGGCGTGGATCTGCGAATGGATGGCGAATGCCGCGGCGTTGACCGGCATGTCCCCTTCCACCACCACCCCGCTGTGGTCGACCAGGATCAGGTCCGACACCCGGATGTGCCCGAAGTGCATGCCGAAGGGGTTGACCCAAAAGTGGTCGAGGCGCTCGGGATCCCTCGCCGTGATGTGGCCGGCCACACCCTCGTCAAAACCGAACTTGGAGAAAAGCCTGAATCCGGCGGCCAGACGCTGCTTGCGATAGAGACGCTCCTGTTCCGGCCCTTCGAAGTCCATGGTCGTCTTCACCAACTCGGACATGTCTCCTCCTGACGGCTTGGGACCGCTCAGGTCCCACACCTCGCCATCTTATGCGGCGAGCGGACCCAGGAGCCCTTAGGGGAGGGGAGGGGAGGGGTGGGGAGGGGGAGAGCCGGCTCCGATGGCGCCCGATGAAGAAAAACAGGAAAATTCCTCAAGTCCGGTACCCGACGTGTCGATACACAGGGGCCGGGTCTGTCGAGCGAAACGACCGCTTTCCGCCAAACGCCGTCCATGGCTCCAGACCCGGCCCTTTCTCTTCTCGTTCCCAGCCTCTACCGGCGGCGCAGACGCCACGACCGGATGGCCACGTATCCACTGACCGAGGCCAGGAGCGCCCCGGCCAGGGCGGCACACCCAGCGCACATCTGGAGGCCGGGGACCGAGATCCGCCACCCGGCGAGCCAGCTTCCCGCCATCCACACCGCTGCCGATACCCCGCACAGCGCCCAGGCGGCGCGGGGATCGATGGTGCCCAGCCACCCGTCCAGGCGGTTGGTGCGACCATCAGTCTCTGAGGGGAAGGGGGAAGGGGGCGGTCCGGGCATCCCTTACCATCGGCACCACCGGTGAACGTCTTGACCCGGTCACGGGGGGCCCGTTGGGCCAGCGGGCCACGTGGTGCACTTTGGCCGGGCGGCGGGCACGTCGGGCTTCGACTGTCAGAGCCGGCGAGCCCGGACGGGGCGACAACCGCTCAGGGCTCGGCGCCGGCTCCCCGTTCGAAGTCCGTCCAGGACGTGATCGGAAAGAGGGCCAAGGTCCTGCGCAGCACTTCGAGGTGCCGGTCGTCGAGCCGGTCCCGCCATGAGTCGGAGAGCTCGGAGGCCACCCGCTTGAGCTGGAAGCGCGTTCCCGGGATGTTCCTCTCGCGGAGAAACGTGTCGGCTTCTGCCGTCCAGGTCAGGCCGAGCTCGTCGTAGAGCTTCCGGAACTCGGTGTCCGGGTCCTGGCACAGCTGCTCATGGTCACGGCGGTGCCACTCCGGGTGCCGGGCGGTCGACTCCTCCAGTGCAGCCAGAAGCAGGCCGATCCGCCAGCACACGCGCTCGATGGGGTCGGGGCCGGGCAGTGGCACGCCCCAGCGGTCGACGTAGCGTCGGCGAATGTCAGGCCGGGTCTCGAGGGTCGAGTTGCGTCCTTCCTTCAGGTCCAACTCGATCCAGCTGGCCAGCACGCTGGCCGGGTGGCGGAACAGCACGAGCACCTCGACGTCGAAGGTCGAGACGAGCCATTCGAGCGCAAGCTCCAGGTGGACGGACTTGGTCACGACCCGTCCGGGGGCGGACGCCGCCGGCCTGTGGTTGCGTGCCACGATCCCGCCCAGCCAGGTGACCGCGTCGCGTCGGCCCTCGTAGAGGCGA
The DNA here is from genome assembly GCA_963727955.1 of uncultured Acidimicrobiaceae bacterium. GTDB lineage: Bacteria > Actinomycetota > Acidimicrobiia > Acidimicrobiales > RAAP-2 > Bog-756. The sequence goes on along the minus strand of CAVSII010000014.1, from coordinate 1,674 downwards.
GTATCGTGCCCGTGACGGAGGATGAAGTTTGCCAGGCGGTCGCGCTGGCCTTCCGGCGTGCCGCTCAGGATCCATTGCCACAGCCGGCGGTAGTCGCCATCGTCCTCGCCAAGCCCGATGGCGGGATAGCGGCCCAGCTTCCGTTTGGCATGGATAGCTGTCGGGTGCTTGTCCTCGTTGTCCGACTCGCTGATCCGGAGCACGCCGTCGGCCCGCCCGAGCACCCCCACGGTCCACGACGTACCCGACCGGGGGAGGCCGGCGATCACGATGGGTCGGGCGGTGTTCAACGAACCTTCGTCTCCTTCGTCCAACGAGGGCCCCTCGCATGCGCCGGTGGCACGAACGAGCCGGCAAAAGGCGCAAAGTCGGTCCCGAACGGCTGGCTGTTGGCCGTCGGGCGATCATACTTGGTTGGGGTCGGGTCGGCGCGCCCCCTACCATCGGCCCGACCGGTGACATCTTGACCACCCAGTCCAGGGGGACCCTCGTCTAGCGGTTCTCACCAGTCCGGCGATTCCTCATATCCCAGGCGATAGACGAGGTCGCCAGTTCGTTCCTTGAAGCGTTCGATATGTTCCGGTGAAAACGCCGTGCGCCACTCGCCCGGAACACCTGAACGAGCATGATTCGGCTTGGCTCCGCCCCGTTCGAGGCTCAGGTCGTGGACAGCCTGTAATCCGATCTCGATGGCCCGACCATTGAATCCGTACCAGCGGAACAGACGCTCAAACGTCCCCAGTTCATCAGCCCGCGCCTCTTCGTAGCGAATCTCCAGGAACTCCGGCTGCTCATAATTCCACGCGGCCATCTCTGCTCCGGTACGCCGTGCCACATAGTCGATTTCGGCCATCAGGCCGTCGTGTTCATTGAGTGAGAGCAAGTAATTCTGATAGCTGAGGCCGCCCGGTCTCTTCGGGTTTGGTGTCCGGCACCATTTCTCCGTTGTCACCTTGTGGTAGTGGTACCCCGACACCACGAGATCCCGCGGGTCCCGAATGACATGTGATCCGCGAATGCTCCTCTCGCCAATATCTGCCCAGCGGAAGTACGCCGGAGTCCCACAGGCAATGTCGGTGGTCGGTCTGAGCCTGCCGGGTGTCCTTTGCAGAATCTGAAACCGCAAACTGTAGCGACGAGCCACTGACCGGAGGACCTCTTGGAACCAGACCGAACCTCCCTTTCCGGTGGCGCAATGCACCAGCAGTGGTCGCTGAAAACGCGAATCGAACGGAGTGACAAAACCCCGGACACACGAGTGGTAGGCGAGCGATGCCGCCGCCCTCGCACCCGATCCGAAACTCGAGCCGCTCCGGTTCGATCGACCTCGATCACCAGGCCGCGAGGCTTCGGACGCACGCATCGGATCCGGTCCGTTACCGGTTGTCGTCATATAGGAATCCCGTGCTTGAAACCTGGCGAACCGCGCACGTGACCGAACCGCCACACACCGGCCCCACTCCATCCGGTTCTGAGATCGAGCGCCCCGAACGGCTTCTGCCGCAACGTCCAGATCGCAGACCCGACGTTTCCCCTGATGATTGCATTGTAGGCGGTTATAGTCGATTTGTTGGACGCGGTCATGGGCCAACAGTGTCTAAACCTGACGCCGTTCCCGGATACGGCGGACCACCCCAAAAACGAGCTGTACTGCTTGCGATGGCTGAATCCTGT
>CAVSII010000013.1:0-81442 GCA_963727955.1 uncultured Acidimicrobiaceae bacterium | reverse complement strand
CAGCTGCTGAGCTTCCTGGCCGTTGCCGCCCGCGCCCGTGTCGACGTGCGGGCTTACGAAGACGAGGCCGAGGGGATGATGCCCGAAGCCGATCCCCCGATGCGGCTCACATCGATCGTTCTCCGCCCCACCATCCGGGTGGCGCCGGGGTCCACGGTGGACAGGGTGGCGCACCTGGTCGAGGTGGCTCACGGTGAGTGCTTTGTGGCCAACTCGTTGAACACCCACATCGAGGTGCTTCCCACCATCGTCGTCGACGGGCCGCCGGACGGCTGACAGGCTTCGACCCCGGTGGTCGCACCGGCAGGGCGAAGGGGCGCAACGGGAGCCCGCAGCCCGGTTGGCCACGAGGCCGAGCGCCGGCAGTGTCGTCGGGTGGGTCGCACGACGTGGCACGATCGTGTCATGCGGGTTCATCGCACCTTCGCCTTCGTCGACGTATCGGGATTCACCGCCCTCACCGAGCGTGACGGAGACGAATACGCCGTAGAGGTGCTTTCCGCCTTCCGGGCCCTTCTCCGTGACATCTGCTCTCGCCGGGGGGTCCGCATCGCCAAGTGGCTGGGCGACGGGGTCATGTTGGTCTGTGTCGACACCCCACCGTTGCTGGCCACCGTCCTCGAACTGCACCACGTGATCAGGGAGGTGGCGGGCCCCGCTCAAGAAGTGTCCATACGATCGGGCATCACCTCGGGCGAGGTCATCTTGATGGAGGGTGACGACTACATCGGTCACTGCGTCAATGTCGCCGCCCGGTTGTGTGATCTGGCCCAGGGGGGTGAGGCCCTGGCCGTTCCGAGCGTGATGGACGATCTCCCCCGGTGGGGTAGCCGGCTGGTCAGCAAGGAGATCGCCATACGTGGCGTCGAGAGACCCGTCCTGGCCGCCAGCATCGCCATCCCGACCCCTGAAAGTGGACGTCAGGTCGATCCGGTGTGTGGTCTCCCCGTCTCCGCGGACACTGCTGAGGAATCAGCGGACGGTGCCGGCGGCACGGTCGTTCTCTTCTGTTCGGCCAGTTGTCTCGACACCTGGCGCCACCGCCCGGTTACCGCCGCCGCCTCTGACGGAAACGATCGGGCTGGGCGGTGATGGCCCCCACGCCCGCCGACCATCGGTTATCGGGCGATACCGGTCATGGGGTGGAACCGGCCGTGAGCCGGACCGCCTGGCACCACCTCGAAGCCGTCAATGCCGTGGTCTATTTCTCGCCCGAGTGCCGAGACGGGCTGAAGAACGCCGGTCTGCGGGGCTTCTGGATGGGGTACTTCGCCGGCCGGGCGGCCCCGATGGGAGCGGTGTCGGCCGGAGTGGTCGAGGCCACCTTCTACAACTTCGCCCCGGCCATGGTCCGACGGTCGATACCCGACGCCTGGGACGTGGCCGAACCGGAATCGGTGTTGGTGGCGCGGAGGGAATCAGCGGCTCTGGCTCTGCGCCGGCTGGCCCCCCAAGCAGAGGCGGCTCTTCCCGGCCTGCTGCCCCCACTGCTGCGGGCCGTCGAGAACGGTGAAGGAGGAGGCCGGCCCCTCTTTTCGGCCAACCGGGACCTGTCGGTGTCCGACGACCTGGCCGGGCTGTGGCAGGTGGCCACCACCCTCCGCGAGCACCGGGGCGATGGCCATGTGGCCATTCTGGCTGAAGCCGACGTGGACGGCTGCGAGGCCCACGTCCTGGCGGCGGCGACAGAGGGGAGTCCACCCGAGTTGTTCTTGGACAGCCGCGGATGGTCGACCGAGGCTTGGGAGGCGGCCGTCGACCGACTGAGAGGTCGCGGACTGGTGACCGCGGAGGGAGGGGCCAGCGAGTCGGGTCGCCACCTTCGCTCCGCCATCGAGCAGCGAACCGACCGGCTGGCCGTGCAGCCCTACCTGGCGCTGTCCACGGAAGAGATGGGAGCGGTCATCCGCACCCTGTCGGGCATCAGTCGGGCCATCGTCGGGTCCGGCCAGATCCCGTTCCCCAATCCCATGGGCTTGCCCCCGCCCCCGGCGTAGCCGCAGTACATTGCCTGGAATGGTGGCACGCCAGGTCGACGTGGTGCTGTTCGACCTCGGCGGCGTCCTCATCGAGCTGGGGGGAGTGAGCTCGCTGCAGGAGATGGCCGGCCTGGCCAGTGACGAGGCCGTGTGGCAGAAGTGGCTCACCAGCCCGTGGGTACGGCGCTTCGAAAGCGGTGGGTGCACGCCGGTCGAGTTCTCCACCGGTGTGGTCACCGAGTGGGGTCTGGCCCTCTCCCCCGAGCGGTTTCTCGAGATCTTTCGGGACTGGCCCATCGGCCCCATGGCCGGTTCCTCCGAGCTGCTGGCCGAGGTCCAGCGCCAGGTACCGATCGGATGCCTGAGCAACACCAACACCCTGCACTGGGAGTACCAGTTCGCCCGATGGCCGATCCTGGGGGTCTTCGACTACCGATTCCTCTCTTTCGACCTGGGTCTGGTCAAACCGGATCCGGCTGTCTTCCACGCCGTGTCCGACAGGTTGGCGGTGAGCCCCGACCGGGTCCTCTTCCTTGACGACAACACCCTCAACGCCGATGCCGCCCAGTCGTTCGGATTTCGTTCGCAGCGGGTGCGCGGCGTCGACGAGGCCCGCGGAGCGCTGGTGGATGCCGGCGTTCTCAGCCGGTAGGGGAGGGACCCGACCCCGAGCCACGGCCCGTCTTTCGTGGCCGGCCGATCGGTGGGACTGTGGTGCATGACGAACTCCGACCCACCCGTTCCACGTCATCAACCCGACGGGGTCAGGGTCGTGACCTGCGATATGTCCTTCCTGGTTTCCGCACCGACCGAGCTGGTTGTTCAGGTCGTGGCCTCCCGCAGCGCCGGCTATGTCGAGGAGGCCCGCTTCGAAGTTCTGACCGATGGACAGCCTCCCTCCTCCCTGGTCGAAGTGGATGACTCCCACGGGGCGGCGATGCACGTCATCCACTCCGCTCCTGGTCTGCTCACGCTGAGCTACCGGGCCCGGATCCGGTCGGGTGGCCAGGTCGACCCCCCCGACCGAGGTCAACAGGGGACGGGGGGAGCAGAGGGTAGGGCCTCGTCGGACTATGAGCGCCAGGTGTACCTCCGTCCGAGCCGTTACTGCCCCAGTGACCACCTGATCGGTTTCGCGGTGGCCGAATTCGGAGCCGGGCCGGACGCCGCCTCCCGGGTCGCCGCCATCGCCGCATGGATACGGGAGCGGATCGGGTACGTCCCCGGCTCGAGCACCGTGCACGACTCGGCCGAGGACACTCTGCTGACCGGCGTGGGTACGTGCCGCGACTTCGCCCACCTGGGCATCGCCCTGTGCCGGGCCACCGGAGTTCCCGCCCGGTTCGCCGCCGTCTACGCCCCGGGGCTCTCGCCCATGGATTTTCACGCCGTGTTCGAGGCGTTCGAGAATGGACGTTGGTACGTCTACGACCCGACCGGACTGGCGCCGCGGGCGTCGTTGGTGCGTGTGGTCACCGGTCGGGATGCGGCCGATGCCGCTTTCGCGGCGGTGACCGGAGGCATTGCCGAGCTGGTCACGGTCGAGGTGTCGGCTGTGGCCGAACCCTTCCTGCCCGAGCTCGACCATTTCCAGAGGTTGGAACTGGCCTGACCGACACGGTCAGCCAGAGGGTTGGACGGTGGGTCCCTTCACCCCGCACGGTGATCGGCCACCGCCCGGGTGAAGGTGTCGGCCAGCTGGTCGATGATGGTCTGGTCGGCGTAGCGCTGGGCCACCGCCCGGCGGGCCGCCTGCCCGGCCTCGACGGCAGCGCGGCGATCGTCACCGAGGTCACGGAGGATGGTGGCCGCGCCGGCGTGGTCGTTCTCGTCGACGGTCCAGCCCGCCCCCAGGCTGGCCACCAGAAAGGGCAGCTCGCCGGAGCGGGTGACGATGACCGGGACGGCGCTGGCCGCCGCCTCGATGACCACCCGACCGAACTGCTCACGCCGAGCGCGGTGTGGGTTTGGACAGCACCACCATCACATCGAAGTGGCGGGTGGCCTCGGCCGTGGCCGACCGGTCCAATGTGCCCCGCCACGAGACGGCCTCGGACACCCCGAGCGAGTGGGCCAGGGCGGTCAGGTTGGCCCGCTCGGGCCCGTCGCCTATGACGGTGAGGACGGCGCTGCCGGGGGGGAGGGCGGCCACGGCGCGCAGAGCGGTGTCGACTCCCTTTTCGGGAACCAGACGCCCCACGAACCCGATGCGGAGAGGTCCCGACGGAGGAGGAGTGTCCTCCGGCACGAAAAGGGTGGTGTCCACCGGCATGGGGATGACGCTGATCGGCTTCTGGTATCCCTTGTCCCGCATGACCTGGGCCACCGTGTCCGACACGACGACGGCGAAGTCGGAGTGCTGGTAGACGTACAGTTCGGCCAGCCGGAAGGGGAGGGGGTAGCGCTTGTTGATGTTCTGGGCGCTGCGCACCCCGACCGGGGCCGAGGTGGTGGCCTTGGCCGCCCGTAACGCCTGATAGGTACCGACGGCGTAGGGCTCGTGGTAGATGTAGACGCAGTCCGGGTTGAACCGCTTGATGTGGTGGGCCAGGGGGCGTGTGAAGAAGTGCAGGGGGATGTTGCCGCTGAGCCCGACCGGCAGGGCCAGGAGCTCGCCCCCGAGCGCATCGGACGGTCGAGCATCGACCATGCGTCCGTAGTCGTCCTTCCACCGTCGTGCGGTGACGATGAGCAGATCCCAGCCTGTCGTCTCCTCGAGACCGATGTAGAGGGCTTGGCGGCTGGGCAGGCCGGCCCAGGGGTGTACCAGCATCAGGCGCACCCTTCACGCCCCTTCGACAGTGGGCGGGGCCATCGGGCGGCGGTGCCGTCGGACCGCCCTGGCATAGGCCTGCATCTGGGTGAGGACGAATGTCTCCGGTGACGCTTGGTTGTGAACGGCCACCTGGCCGGCCTTCCCCAGCCTGAGGCGCAGGCTGGCGTCGCCCGCCAGCTCGCCGACGGCCCGGGTGAGCTCGAGCCCATCGTCGGGTCTGACCAACAGGCCGTTGACTTCGTCGTGCACCACCTCGGCGATCGACCCGACATCGGTGGCCACCACCGGTACCCCCACCGCCATGGCTTCCAGAACGACGGTGGGAAGCCCTTCCGAACGGGGTCGCGAAGCCAGGGCGAACAGGTCAGTGGCCATCATGAGCTCGGTCGGACCGGTCGGTGCCTCGAAACTGTCCACCGTCTCGGGGGCCAGTCCTCGGGCCACGGCGTGCCGACGCAACTCCTCGGCGTAGGCCTCGTGTCCGGGCTGAACCGCACCCCGGACCCGCAGCTGGAGTTCACCGTGACCGGGTTGCCTCCGGCAGGCGGCTACGGCGTCGATGAGCGACTCGTAGCCCTTCTGCGGATTGAGGTTGCCCACACTGGCTACCAGTACGTCACGGTCGGCGACGGCCAGGGCCTGTCGGGTCCGGCTGCGGATGGCTTCCCGTTCGGCCGGCGGGGCGGTGACCGGCGCCACCGGCGGAACGAAGGGAACCAGGCGGGAGCGGCGGAGGCCGGCCCCGGGGTACTGGTGGGCCACCGCCCGACCGGTGGTCATGATCAGGTCGGCCAGCATCAGGACCACCGGCATCATCAGCCAACGGAGGGCAGGCGGCGGCCGGGTGTCGATGAGCTGCCAGATCACTCCCCGCCCGGCCAGTCGACCGGCCAGCGCCCCGTCCACGTTGAGCAGTCCGTGGACTTCGACCACATCGACCGCTTCCTCTTCGATCAGTCGCCGGAGGCGGAGGATCTGGCCCGGGTACCGGGTAACCAGGGCGCCCAGACCCTGCTGGCTGCGGGAGGCGCGGGGCCGGAGCAGGGGGAGCTGGATGACCGCCACACCGGCAGCCCGGAGCCGTCCGGCGGCATCGCCGGGCTCGTCGGGCAGGACCACGGTGAGCCGGGCCCCGCCGTCGCCGGCCAGTACCCGGTGCAACTGCACGGCCTGATTGTGGGGACCCCCGAAGGTGGCGCTGTGCACGATGGAGAGAACGTGTAGTTGGTCGTCCGGTGACGCCCCACCGGTCGACGACCGGTTCGTGTCGCCCGTCATGCGACGACTCGTGCCGACCCTCCGGCCGTTCTCCTCGACCCGTCGTGCCCGTCCACGAAATGAGCCTAATGGCCGAGGCTGCGCCTATTGGGTGAAGGGAGTGGCCGGCCGCACCGGCCGGATTGCCGGGCGGCCCGGTCGGAGCGGTGGCCTACGATACGGACTCGCTCGTCGCCGGCCCGACCCCCGGACAAGGGCCACGCCGCCCCACACCCGGTTGCCGCCGGACCCAGGGAGCCGGTGGTGTCACCGTTCCGGACAGGCGCCGGTCACCACCGTGGGAGGAAGGAGGCACCCGATGGCCGGTCCCGAAGTCACCGATGTCGTCTGCTGCTCCCTCGAACCGTGGGACGAGGTGTGGCGGCGCAATCAACATCTGGCCACCGAGCTGCTGGCTCTGCGCCCCACCCTGCGCCTCCTTTTCGCCGAAGCGGCTGTTGACATTCCCTGGTCGCTGGTGCAACGGCGGTGGCCGGCCCCGTCGGGCCTACGAGCGATCGGTGACAGCGGACGCCTGTGGGGCATGGCCCCCCGCAAATGGGTGCCGCGCCGTGTCTGGGCCGGTGGCGATCGCTCCCTCTTCCGGCAGGTGACGGCGGCCAGCGGCAAGCTCGGGTTCGAGCGACCGGTGCTCTGGGTCAATGACAGCGTGTACGCCCCGATGGTCACCGCCACCGGCTGGCCCAGCGTCTACGACATCACCGACGACTGGGTGCTGGGAAAGGCCTCCGACCGTGAGATGGATCGGCAGCGTCGAAACGACGCGGCCATGATGGGCCAGGCCACCGAGGTCGTGGTGTGCTCGCCTGCGCTCGACGACAGTCGCAGTCAGATCCGCCCTGTGCACCTCGTCCAGAACGGCGTCGATATCGATCACCTGCGCGCCCCCACCACGCGCCCCGCCGACCTGCCTCCCACCCGGATCGTCCTCTACCAGGGCACGCTGAGCCCCGGCCGACTGGACCTGGACCTGTGCGCGTCGCTGGCCGAGGCCCTCCGGGGTGAAGCCACCTTGGTTTTCGTGGGCCCCAACAGTCTCACCCGGGAGTCGACCCAGTCATTGACCGGTGTCGGCGCCGTCATCCTCGGGGCCCGGCCCTATACCGACCTGCCCGCCTATCTCCAGCACGCCGATGTCCTGGTCGTCCCCCATCAGCACAACCCGTTCATCGAGAGCCTCGACCCCATCAAGGCCCGGGAGTTCGTGGCCCTCGGTCGCCCGGTGGTGTCCACACCGGTAGCCGGCTTCCGGGACCTGGACCCGCCCATCGCCACCGCCGAGAGCGACGTCTTCGTGGAGGAGGTAAAAGCCACCCTGGCACGGACTCCCTTGCCGCCCGGCCCCGGGCCCCTGGAGCGCACCCCCATGTCGTGGACCGGGCAGGCCCGCAAGTTCCTCGATGTCCTCGACGCCGCCGCCGGGCAGGCGTCCTCCTGATCACTCCGGCGGCGCCCAGTTGCGAACGGGGTGCTCGGGAGGGACACTCATCGGCTCGGTCGGTCGCCACCCGCTGGCCGCCATGTCCGCCAGCACATGGACCATGTTGTAGGTGTCCTCCTGGTAGTCGAAACGACCACCGCCGGCGTAGCGGAGGCGGGAGTAGGCCGACTGGGCGTAAGGCGTGCCGTCGGCCCGGCGGCCGGGGATGATCTGGGTCCACTTGACCACAACGTCGTTCCCCTCGATGGCGGTGAACTCGACGGGGAACTTCCAGTCGCCCAGGCCGATCATCGAATGCTCCAACCAGTGGGCGATGGCCTCCTTGCCCTCGATGCGTCCCCAGGCGGCGTCCACGTAAACCGCATCGTCGGTGTAGAAATCGGCCAGGGCTCCGAAGGCAGTGGGCTCGAGACCGTCGTCGATCCGTTGGCGGGTCTGGTGGTAGCGGTCGACGGCCGCCCTCACTTCGTCAGGCCGGTGGAGGTTCGAGCCGGGGGTCATCGGGCGAGGGTAGTCCGGCGCCGGTCTGCGGCGCAGGGCCCCGAGGGTCGGCCCACTGCCCGCGCAGGATGGCCAACATCTCCGCCTCACCGATACCGAGCTGGCGCATCCGGACGGTGAAGGCCCTGGCCTCCATGACAGCCTGGTGGTGGGCCACCGGCGTCTCTGCGGCCACGAAGGTGCCGTGGTGCCCGCGGGTGGTGACCAATCCCTCCCGTTCGAGTTGGCGGTAGGAGCGGGCCACCGTATTGACAGCCACGCCCAGTTGGGCGGCCATGCTCCTGACCGTGGGGAGACGCACCGCCGGCTGCAGGACGCCGCCTGTGATGGCGGAGGCGATCTGGGCGCGGATCTGTTCGTAGGGGGCGACCGGCGAATCGGGATCCAGCACGACCGGGTTCACAGGACGGTTGAAGCAGGGGTCCTCTCGGTCGGCGCCCGGCGGTAACGGGAGACCAGGTGCTCGGCCAGGACATCGACCATCCGTCGGCGTTGGTACAGCGGCCACGAGGAGTGGTCGAGGTCGTCGAGGATGGCGATGCGGAAGTGATCGCTGCGCTCCAGGCGTCGCACCCGTCCCTCCGCACCGAGCGAGATGGGAAGGAGCTCCTCGGGTCCGCACACCAGCAGGGTGTCGACGTCGGCCTCGACCATGTGCTCCAGGGTGGCCACACCGGTGTTCTCCAGCAGCAGGCGGTGGACCAGCCACCAGACCGGCTTGGGGATCGAACCGTGGCGGCTGGCCACGGCCGCCGGCCAGGTCCCGATGTCCAGGGCGTTGATCCAGCGCCGCGACTCCTCCGGTCCGAGTCGGCCCGAGGCCCACGCCGCCGGGCGGGCGGCCAGGTCCACGAACCAGCGCCGGGTCGACTGGCGGGCCGGCCGTCTCCAGGTGCCAGCCTCCTCGGGCGGGACGAAGGAGAAGGTAGGATTGATGATGCAGGCGCCCCGGGTCGGATGGGTCAGTGATCCCTCGGCGATCAGGTAGGCACCCGAGCAGAAGCCGATGAGCACCACATCGGAGGGGTCGTCGGGTGAGACGGCCGCCTGGGCCATCCGCACGTCGTCGCCGGCCTCGGGGGCCCGGGCCACATGGGCGGTCTGGCCGGGCCGGGTTCCGCTGTCCCCGTTGCCGCTGAGATCGAACCGGAGTACCCGGAAGCCCTGATGGCCGAGTCGACGGGCCAGGTCCACCCACATGCGGGACTGGCCGATGTGGTGGGTGTTGCCCTCGTCGACCAGAACGATGGTTGGGCCGTCGGTGGTGCCTGCCGGTTCGGTCACCATCCCGAACAGGGGCACGGCCCCGAGGGCCACCGGTCGTTCGAAGACGGGCCGCCCTTCCGTCCCTCGATCCACCGTGGCTGGTCCGCTCGCCGGAGGCGTCACGCTGACCGGGGTGGCGTCCAGCTCCTTCGAGAGCCAGAGGGCGACCCGCTCGATCGTCTCGAAGGGCGTCTCCTGGAGCTGTGAGTCCAGAAGGTCTTCCTGACCGGTGGCTTCCTGCCATTCCACGTGGGCGTCGGCCAGCCGAGCCTCCAGCCGACGGGGGCGGGACCGCCCGGGTGGGGTGAGCACCAGGGCCCGAGCGGTCAACGGTCCTGCGGTACCGGTCATATCGAGGTCGGCCAGCTCCTTCACCGTCTCGACCTCGAATCGGATCCCCGGCGCCTCCACCGCCGTATCCCCACTTTCCTGGTCCTCGGTGGCCAGCAGGCGGAGAAAGCGTTGCTCACGGAGAAATGTGCGTCCCGACAGGCACGGGTCCCACAGGACCAGCGCATCGACGCCTCCTCGTCGGACCGCCTCGGTGGCCGCCAACAGCGCTCCCATCCGGATCCCCACCATGCCTATCTGACCGACACCGGTGCCGGTCAGATAGTCGGTGGCCGCGGTCACGCTGGCCAACCAGTTCTGCAGCCGGTCGGGGTCGGTCTCGCTGCCACCGGAGTCGCCGGTTCCGTCGTAATCGAAGCGGAGCACGGCCAGGCCCGACTGGGCCAGCCGGTCGGCCAGGGTGCGGTACGAGAAGTACACGCAGATGGCCTCGATACCCAGTGGCTGACAGAGGACAACCCCGCCCCGTACCCGGCCGTCGGCGGGCAGGTGGAGCCAGCCGAACAGGGGCCGATCACCCGGGCCGAACCAGAAGGGTGTCGCACTGGGCGGTCCACCTGTGCGCTGTTCGGTCACTGCTCTCCTCACCACACTCCACCCACCACGCCACCAGTCGGGGACGCGTCTCCGATGGTGAGGGCGGTAACCCCTTCACCGCTGATCGACGGATGCCGATGGGCCAGCCACCCCTTGCCCGGTTGGATACGCGTTGGTTTCTGCCCGGAACCTCGACGTGCTGACCGATCGTCCGGCCACAGTCCGACGATCCACCGGTTCAGCCCGGCCATGCTAGTGGGGCCCAAATCAGAGACGCAATGACCGGACACGGCTCACCCAAGCCGCCACCGGTCAACCGGGACCGGGTCGGGGAGGTGACGGCTCCAGCACGGAGCGGTAGGCGGCGATGGTCGCCTCGGCCACGTGGTCCCAGGTGTAGTGGTCGAGAACCCGCCGGCGAAGGGCGGGTGACGGCGGCGTACGCCATCCGTTCCACACCGCCCGGCGGATCGATGCGGGATCACCCGGATCGCAGTACCAGGCCATGGCGCCGAGGTACTCCTCGGCGTGGCCCCGCTCGGTCGACACCACACTGCATCCACTCAACGCCGCCTCCAGCGACACCAGACCGGTGGTCTCGAACCAGCTGGGCAGCATGTGCACCCGGGCACCCCGGTAGAGGTCGGCCAGGGCGGCCGAGTCGTGGGGGACCGGGCCGGTGAAGGTCACCCAGCCCGCCCCCTCGACCCGGCACTGCTGGGCGTAGTCCGGATGATGAGGATGGTCCTGGCCGGCGATGATCAGCGGGAGGCCCGACCCTCGGAGGGCCCGGATGGCCCCCAACTGGTTCTTGTGGGGCTCGATCCTGCCCACGAAGAGCACGTGGCCGCGCTCGGCGAACGCTCCCGATGGCGGGGTGAAGCTGTGGGGGTCGACGCCGTTGGGCACGGAGATCATCGGGGTGGTCACCTCCAGGTCCCGCCGGATGCTGGCTGCCTCGCCCCGGGCGTTGGGCAGAAGGAGGTCGGCCGCCTCATAGGCACCGGCCGTCTTCCATTCGTGCATCGACAGGTCGAGGCCGGCGTCGAGTAGGGCGGCCCGTCCGCGCAGAGCGGCGTGGGCCAAGCGGGCGGCCCGCACCATCCGTCCGGCCACGGTGCGCGGGCCCGCCCTCCGGTCCGGTCCGTCTGATCGGTAGGCGCGGTCCCAGTAGATGGTGGACATGACCACCGGCACCCGGCGGGTGTGGGAGCGGCGGATCTCTGCCGGGCTCAGTCCGAAGCCATGGACGAGGTCGGCGTCGGCCAGGTCGGGGTCGTCCGAGTAATCGCACATGACGGTGAGGCCGGCCGCGCTGAGAGCGTGGGCCGTCTTCTCGATCTGCACGACGTGCCCGCCGGGCATGGTGCCACCTCGGGGCATCCACAGGACAACCTTGGCATCGAGTGCCCCGGTCATCGGTGCGGCCTGAGTCGGCGGGGCGGCCTGTATCGGCGGCGCAGCCTGTGTCGGCGGCGTGGCCGATGTCCCGGTGTCAACGGCCCTCGAGTCTGGGTGCGGCCAATCAAGTGGTCGATTGTCAGCTGCGGGTGACGGCGGCGGGGGTGGGGGTGCGGTCGGCAGCGGCGTAGGTGCGCGGGCGCGACCGCTCCTCGGCCAGGTGGGCACAGAAGCTCCGGGCGAACCACAGGTGGTACTCGCGTTCGGTGATGGCCTCACCGTCCGACGGCGACACCAACCCCGTCCACGCCAGCTGGGCACGGGCCCGGAACTGGCGTAGGCCGAGCAGGCGGAGGTCGCTGTGCAGCCAGTGGTGCCAGAGGTAGGCGTGGCTGGACCCGTTGCGTTGGGCCAGGTCCTTCATGGCCGCGTGATTGAGGCGGTCGGCGGACAGGTGATGGACGACCGGTGGCCCGGTGGAGCCCACCAGTCGGTATCCCGCCGTCTTGAGGCGCAGATTGAACAGGACGTCGTCAGCGAAGCCCCGGCCCCCCGGTCCCAGCTCCTCGTCGAAGCCGATCTGGATGGCGGCCTGGCGGGAGGCAGCCATGGCCGCTCCGACCATGCCGGGGGTGTCTCCCGAGACGTCGGGCATCTCCGCCAGTTGCAATCGCAGTTCCGGGGTGAGCCAGGGACGATCGAGATGGGGGGCCAGCACGACCCGGCCGCACACGGCATCGGCCCGTCCCTCGAGGATGGGAGTGGCCATGTCCACGATCCACGACTCGGGAACGTGCACGTCGTCATCGGTGAACACCACCACCCGACCCTTCACCAGGGCGAGGGTCCGGTTGAGGACGCCCGACCTGCCCGGCACGGGATCGTCCACGATCCGGAGGACGGGCCACTCGGCGGCGAAGTCTTCGAGCACCGAAGTGGTGTCGTCGGTCGAGCCGTTGTTGACCACCACGACCTCGAGCGAGAAGGGCGTGCGCCGGGTGGCCTCGAGCACGCTGGTCAGGCTCTTGCCGATGTGATCGGCCCGGTTGCGCGTGGCGATGAGGACCGTGACATCGACATCGGCCATGGCTCGAGGATACCACCGGTGTTGCCATTTTGACCCTGGTCGGGGGCCGATTTGTGCCGATGGCCAGCGGCCCGGAAGCGGGTCGGGTCCGGGTCCGCCCCTGGGCGGTGGCGGCCCAGGCGGTAAACTCCACGGCTGACGCGGCGCGTGCGGCTCGAATGGATCGGGGCTCAGGAGTCATCTCGAGTGTTACTGCCCGGGATATCCCTCAGGCTGTGACAACGAGCGAGGGTGCGCAGGGTCAACGGACGCAGCGACCAACCCGCCTGGCCGGTGCCATGCCGGTACCAACCTCGACCGCCCATCACATCTGGTGTGGGGCGGAGGTGATCCTGATGGATTCTGGAGACGAGCCGACAGCAACGCCGTCATCCACGGGCCGCACGGGAGTGCCCGGGCCACCGGCGGGCGGACTCGATGAACTGTCCCGTGTTTATCGGCTCAAGACGGTAAAAGGTCCCAATTCCGAAATAAACAGTCGGCGTAGCGCCGACTCCCGGGGCCGGTTGGTCACCACCGAGATGACCGTGGGCATCGTCCTGGTGGCTCTGGTGCTGGCCGCAGGTGCGTATTTCGCCTTCCGGCCCCGTCCGGTGGTGATCGACGGTTGGTTCAACTTCTTGGTGACGGAGGCCAAGGGGACCTGGTTCACGTCGATCACCGTTCTGCGCTCTCCGGTGGTGATCGTCGTCGGCGCCGTCGTGACCGCCATCATTTGCCTACGCCGGGACCGACCGCGGGCCTGGGCCTGCCTCCTCGGCCCTTGCCTGGCCCTGGTTACCAGCGAACTGGTGCTCAAGCCGGCGGTGGGTCGGACGCTTGGAGGGATGTACTCCTTCCCGTCGGGGTCGACGGTGGGTGCCGCCGCACTGGCCGCCGCCGCCATCCTGGCCGTGCCGCGGCGATGGCGTATCGCCACTGTCGTGGTGGCATCGCTCTACGCCCTGTGGATGGCCATGGCCGTGGTGGCCATGCAGTGGCACCTGCCCACCGACTCGCTGGCCGGTCTGGCCTACGGAGTAGGCGTAGTGCTGATGGTCGACGCCGCGGCCTGGATGGTGGCCCGCCGCCTTCGCCGGCCCTCACCCCCGGAACCGACACCGGAGACCTGGGTGGCCACCCGTCGGTGAGCCGGTCGGATCAGTCTGGCCGGGTCTCGCCGGTGCCGTCCGGTGGCGATCGGCGGATGACGGCCACGGTGTTCTGCGGACTGTCGGGATCGAAGCGCAGATCGATGGGACCGTCGGGACTGTCCGGGTCGGAGGCTTCGATGACGAAGGCCACCTCCGGCCGGCGGGGCTCGAGGGCCTCACGGAGCCCGATGGCGATGCCGGTCATCACCGCTCCGGTGGCCGACCGCTTCATCCAATTGTTGAATCGCAGCGGATCCCGTTCCCCCACGGCCGCGCCCTCCGGGTCTGCTCCGCCCTCCGGGTCTGCTCCGCCCTCCGGGCCCACGCCGGCCTCGGGTCCCTGCCGGCCCGTTCCGTCCTGGTCGCCGTCGGGCCCCTCCGGGTCCGCCCCACTGGGCGGTTCGGCATCGGGGACGTTCTCCACGACTCCACGGTACCGGAGCGGGTGGCCCCTCCCACCGGCGGCGTCCGGGCCGTCGGTGACCGGCTCCTGCGTAGGATCCTGACCATGGAGGAACCGGGCGGGCCGACGCCCCTGGCATGGCGGGCTGTCGGGCCCGGCCCGCTCTCGGCGTGACGTCTCCCACCCTGTGCGTCCTTCTGCTGTCGCCGGTGGCCTCCGGGGGCGAGGGCAACGGCGACATGCAGTACACCGAGGACCTTCTGGCCCACCCCCCCGACGGCGTCGAGTACGTCTCCGTGGTCGACGCCCTCGCACGGGGCGAACTGGTGGCCGAGGCGGCGTGGCGTGGACCCGGTGTCAGGCCGGCCACGGTGAGCCAAGCGGGATGGGCCACGGCCCGGCTCGGCGTCAACGGGTTGCGTCGCCTCGGTTGGATGTTGCCCGACGGGGTGCACTGGTGGAGGGTGGACGCCCCTTTCGACGCCGTCCACGTGCACTGCCTCCCCGTCCACCTGACCGGCAGGGTCCCGCCCATGCTGGTCACCGACAGTGCCGGCACCTTCTGGTACTGGACGGCAGCCAAGGGCATGGAGGAATCCCGTGCCTGGCGGATGCTGCGTCGGGAGCGTCGGGTGGCCCAGGCCCTCGGCTACACCCACCCGTCGGCCAACACCGACCGCGCCGCTGCGGTACGTGTCTTCGTAGAGGAGGGTCTCGATCTCCTCGACCGGACCGGCCTCGACCGGTCGCGTGCCGGAGTGGCCCCGCCTGGCGTTCCTCCCGCCATCCACCGGCAACGGGCACATGCCGACCCCACCCTGCTCTTCGTGGCCCGCAACTTCGAGATCAAGGGCGGCCACGCCGTGCTGCGGATCTTGGCCGACGTGCGCCGCCGGTTGCCCTCGGCCCGTCTGATCGTGGCCGGCCCCGACCGCCCGGACCCGGGCATCCCCGGGGTGGTCTGGCTCGGGCCCTGCGGGCGGACCGAGCTCTATGAAAAGGCCTACCCGGAGGCCGACCTCTTCGTCTACCCGACCACTTTCGACTGCGCCCCCCTGGTGGTGATGGAGGCGTTGGCCCACGGCCTGCCGGTGGTGGCCCCCCGCGCCTTCGGCCTCCCGTCACTGATCGGCGACGGCGAGGGTGGTCTGCTCTTCGAGCCGGGCGACATCACCACGGCCAGTCAGCAGGTGCAGAGGCTGTTGGCCGATGACGTCCTCCGCACCCGACTGGGCGACGGTGCCCGTGCCCGCTACGCCACCCGGCTGGCCACGTCGGTGCGCAACGACATCCTGGCCGCCACCTACCGCAGGATCGCCGCCTCCGAACCACCGGAGGCGCCCGTACCGTAGGATCTGCGGGGTGCAAGACCGTTTCCATCCCCCGGTCGAGGAGTACCTGGAGACCATCTTCGCCCTCGAGGAAGAGGGCATCGCCGTCATCCAGGCCCGTCTGGCCGAGCGGCTGGGCAAGGCGGCGCCGTCGGTGTCCGAGATGCTCGACCGCCTGGAGGCGGAGGGGCTGATCACCCGCACCGCCCGCCAGATCACCATGACCCCCACCGGGGCGTCCCTGGCGCGCAGCGTGGTGCGCAAGCACCGCCTGGCCGAGCGGTTGCTGGTGGACATCATCGGCTTGGACTGGGACAAGGCCCACATCGAGGCCGGCCGGTGGGAGCACGTGATCTCCGACGACGTCGAGGACCGGCTGGTGGTGCTGCTGGGCAACCCCACCACCTGTCCCCACGGCAATCCCATTCCCGGAGCGGAGGCGGTGGGTACCGCCCAACATCGACTGGACGAGGCCGTCCCCGGCGACCGGGTGCGGCTCGAGCGCATCACCGAGAGCGTCGAGCACGAGTCGGCCTCCCTCTCCTACCTGGGCGACCACGGGCTGACCCCCGGCACCACCGCCCTCATCCAGGCCAGGGCCCCCGACGGCACTCTGACCCTGGTGGTGGGGGATACCACCATCGCCCTGGGCCCGGCCATGACCCAGCGGATGTTCGTCGCCTCGGCGTGAGCCAGGGCGCCCCCGGCGGCCCGATGGACATCCACCAGCGGTCAGCACTCACTAGAGTGGAGTGCCAACGCGCGGGCACGGGGGCGCCGGTCGCCTCTGACCCCCGCAGGTGACGACCCCGCAGGTGACGACATTGCCGACCATCGAAGACGATCCAACCAGCGAGAGCACCGGTCACCCCGAGCTCGACAGCCGCAAGGCGGCCATCCTCAACGCCGTGGTCACCGAGTACATCGGCTCGGCCCAGCCGGTGGGGTCCCAGCACGTGGTCGAGTCGGCCGGCGTGCGGGTGTCCTCGGCCACGGTGCGGTCGGACATGGCCGCCCTCGAGCGTGACGGTTTTCTGGCCCAGCCCCACACCAGTGCCGGACGCATCCCCACCGACAAGGGCTACCGGTTCTTCGTCGACCACCTGGCCGGGCCCGGTTCGCTCGACTCGGGCGGACGCCTCCAGGTCCGTCAGTTCTTCGACCACGCCTACGGCGAGATCGAGCTGATGCTCGAGCAGACCTCGGGCCTGCTGGCCGACCTGACCGACTGCACCGCCATGGTGGTCGGGCCCTCGCACGAGTCGGCCGCCATCCGATCGGTCCAGTTGGTGGGGCTCGGGCCCCGACTGGCTCTCCTGGTGGTGGTCCTGGCCGACGGGGCCGTCCAGAAGCAGTCCATCGAATTCGCCCAGGAGGTGGACGAAGCCCATCTGAGCGATGCCGCCTCGCGATTGGCCGCCCACGCCCTGGGTGCGCCCCTGGCCAAAGTGTCGGCGCGGGTCAAGCGGACCGGCGATCCGATCACCGACTCGGTGGTGACCGCCGGGGTCAAGGCCCTGCGCTCGCTGGGCTCGGTCGAGGCCGGCGACCAGCTCTTCGTCGGCGGCTCGTCGCGTATGGCGGCCGCCTTCGACGCCGTCGACACGGTGCGGTCGGTCCTCACCATCCTCGAGCAGCAACTGGTGGTGGTCACCCTCCTCCGGGACATCCTGGACACCGGGCTGACCGTGGCCATCGGGACCGAGCACGGGCTCGAGCCGTTGGCCTCGTGCGCCATCGTGGTCATGCCTGTCTCGGTGGACGGGGAGGAGGCCGGCACCATTGGCCTCCTGGGGCCCACCCGCATGAACTATCCCTTGGCCCTGGCTGCGGCCCGGGTGGTCGGAGACCAGCTGGGCCGGCGCCTGAGCGAGACCGGACGATGAGCGAGGGGCCATGGCGTTGACCGACACCGATCTCTACGAAGTGCTGGGCGTGAGTCGTGACGCCAGCGACGACGAGCTCAAGCGGGCCTACCGGTCCAAGGCCCGGGAGTTCCACCCCGATGCCAACCAGGGTGACGACGACGCCGGCGACCGGTTCAAGGAGGTCAGCCTGGCCTACGAGGTGCTGAAGGACCCCGAGCGACGGGCCCGCTACGACCGCTACGGTCCCGAGGGCGTCTTCGGGGCCGCTGCCGGTGGGGCGGCGGGAGATCCCTTCGGTGCGGGACTGGGTGACCTGTTCGATGCCTTCTTCGGGGGCGTGGGCGGTACCGGGTTCGGCGGGCGTGGCCGGCGGACGGGACCGATGCCCGGCCCCGATGCCGAGCTCGTGCTGCGGCTCACCTTCAAAGAGGCGGTGTTCGGCGTGGCCCGCGAGGTGGAGGTGACCACGCCGGTGCACTGCGACACCTGCGAGGGGAGCGGTGCCCGACCCGGCACGGCCGCCGTCCGCTGCCCGGATTGCGACGGGGCGGGAGAGCAACGCCGGGTCCGTCAGTCGATCCTCGGCCAGATGATCACCGCCGTGCCCTGTCCACGCTGCCAGGGGAGTGGCCAGTTCATCGAGACCCCGTGTGCCGACTGCCGCGGCGAAGGACGCCGGAACGAGCGCCGCACCCTGACCGTCGACATCCCGGCCGGTGTCGACGAGGGCTCGACCCTCCGGTTGGCCGGCCACGGCCCGGCCGGGTTCCGGGGCGGTCCCAACGGGGCCCTGTTCGTCCACGTGTCGGTCACTCCCGATCCGGTCTTCGAGCGCTCCGGCGTCGACCTGCACGCCCCGGTACACGTCCCGGTGACCATGGCGGCCTTGGGTGGGACCATCGGCTTCGAGACCCTCGACGGCGATCACGACCTCACCATCGCCCCCGGCACCCAGACCGGCACGGTGATCCCGCTCAAGTCGCTAGGGGTGCCCCGTTTGCGCGGTCGGGGCCGCGGTGAGCTCTATGTCCACGTCGAAGTGGACACGCCCACCGCCCTCGACGACCGGCAGAAGGAACTGCTGGTCATGCTGGCCGAGGCCCGCGGGGAAGAGCTGGGTTCGGTCCCCCACGCCGAGGGACTGTTCTCGAAGCTGCGCTCGGCCCTGAGCTGACCATGGGCGGTGGGCCGGCTGCTCCCGCCCCCGATCTGCGTACGGCGGCAGCCATGGTCTACGTCGGTGACATCGCCGCCCCGGTTCTCACCGAGAGTGACGCTCATCACCTCGTCGATGTCCTCCGCCTGCGCCCTGGTGAGGTGGTGGCGGCCGGCGACGGTGCCGGCTCCTGGGTGTCGTGCCGGCTGACGTCCGGCGCCGCCGGGGTGGCGCCACCTCGGTCGTCGTCACCCGCCCTCGAGGTCATAGGTCCGAGACAGAGCCAACCGCGGCTGGCCCCCGACATCACCGTGGCCTTCGCCCCGGTCAAGGGGGACCGACCCGAGTGGGTGGTCCAGAAGCTCACGGAGCTGGGCGTGGACCGCATCGTCCCCCTGCGGACCGTCCGCTCGGTGGTGCGCTGGGAGGGGGAGCGGGGCCAGCGGGCCGTTGACCGTCTGCGCCGGGTGGCCCGCCAAGCGGCCGCCCAGAGCAGGCGACCCTGGCTCCCCGAGGTGGCCGAGGTGGCCACGGTGGCCCAACTGTCCGGCACCACCGGACGTGAACCCTGCCTGGCCCACTTCGGCGGCGGCTCACCCTCCCTGGCCGGCCCGGTGGTGGCCATCGGGCCGGAAGGGGGATGGGACGAGGACGAGCTGGTCGGCACGGCCCGGGTCGGGTTGGGCCCCACCGTGCTCAGGGCCGAGACGGCGGCGGTGACTGCCGGCGCTCTCCTGTGTGGTCTGCGCTCCGAACTGGTCGGCACCTTGCGTAACCACGCTCCGTGAGCAAGACTACACACAGGGGCAGGACCCAACGGGAGGACGGTCGTTCCATCGGAGCGCTCGTGATCTATGTGCCTGCCGCAGGAAATACCGGTAAATGGGGGCAGACGGTGGATCAGCGGAGGTGGCCATGTCGGTGATGGACAAGAGCGTCGACGAGATCGACGACGACGAGCGCGAGGAAGCGGCTCGGATCGCCTACGCCCAAGCGGTCGGGGCGCGATTGCGGACCATGCGCAAGCAGATGAGGCTGTCCCTACAGGCCGTCGAGGCCATGTCCGAGCAGGAATTCAAGGCGTCGGTGCTGGGTGCCTACGAACGTGGTGAACGGGCCATATCGGTTCCCCGACTCCAGAGGCTGGCCAAGCTCTACGACGTGCCCGTCGACCAACTTCTGCCGCCCGATGAGATGGCATCCACCCGCTGGGGATCGTCCAGCTCGGTCGACGCCGTCGTGCCCCTCAGCGCCCGGCGGTCCATACAGGCCGGATCGGGCAACGACAAGGTGGCCATCGACCTGACCAAGTTGCACACGGTGAGCGGTCCCGAGCGCGATCTACTCCGGCGCTTTCTCAGCATGATCCAGGTGCACCGCCAGGACTTCAACGGGAGGATGATCACCATCCGGGCCGAGGACGTCCGGGCCATCGCCTGCCTGTTCGGCGTCACGCCCGACAGCATGGGATCACGTCTGGATGAGCTCGGCCTGCTTGTGAACGTGGGATGAACGTCGAGGGGTCGAACGTGAACGCACCGATTGTGTGGCTGAGTACCAAGGACGCCTCCGAGCGTCTGGGGATCACTCTGCGCAGCCTCTACCGGTTCATCGACGAGGGCGACCTGGTGGCCTACAAGTTCGGCAGGGTCATCCGCATCCAGGAGTCCGACGTGGAGACATTCATCCAAGCCAGCCGCATCTCGCCTGGCAGCCTCGAGCACCTCTATCCCGAGGTCAAAGGCAACGGTCGGACCGACGTAGCGGTCAACGGGGTTGCAGCCGTGCACGGGGTAGCGGCCAACGGGTCCGGCTGACGGGTGGCCGACTGCCTTTTCTGTTCCATCGTGGCCGGTGATGTTCCGGCCGACATCGTGTGGACCGACGAGCGCACCGTGGCCTTCCGGGACATCCACCCGCAGGCGCCCGTCCACGTACTGGTGGTGCCCAAGAGGCACATCACCAATGCCGGCACGGTGGAGGAGGCGGACGCCGCCGACCTGACCGCCCTTCTCACCGCGGCCCGGGCAGTGGCCGAGGCCGAGGGCATCGCCGGTGAGGACCGGGGTTACCGGCTGGTTTTCAACGTGGGCCCCGACGCCCTCAACTCGGTGCCCCACCTCCATCTCCACGTCCTGGGCGGCCGCGTCCTCGGGGAGCTGGCCTGACGGGGGAGACGGCCGCACTCGGCCCGGTCACCGTGCCGGCATTGAGTCCGGGCCCGGACGTCAGCATGTGGGACGGCAGCCTGCGGGACAGCAGCCTGCGGGACGGCAGCATGTGGGACGACGGCATGTGGGACGACAGCATGGGATGGCCGGGCTCCACCCACTGGTAGGGTCGGGCGCAGAACGCACGTGGCAGGCACCCAGGTCAAGATCCTCGTTCCCGGCAATCACCTCATGGCCGGCCTGCTGGGCCAGCGCGATGAGTTACTGCGTCTGGTGGAGGGCGCCTTCGACGATGTGCGCATCGCCGTGCGGGGCAACGAGATCTCCATCGAGGGCGAGGGCGCCGAACGGGTGGGGGCCCTTTTCGAGGAGCTGATCATCCTGCTCGAGTCGGGCCAGGGCCTCGACGCCGTGCAGGTCAACCGGACCATCGACATGATGGACGACGACCTCCGGCCGTCCGAGGTGCTCACCGCCGAGCTGCTGCGGTCGTCACGGGGCCGTACGGTGCGACCGAAGACCGGGGGTCAGAAGCAGTACGCCGACGCCATCGCCTCCAACATCATCACCTTCGGGATCGGGCCGGCCGGTACCGGCAAGTCGTATCTGGCGGTGGCCCTGGCCGTGCAGGCGCTGCAGGCCCGTCAGGTCAGTCGCATCATCCTGACCCGCCCCGCCGTCGAGGCCGGCGAGCGGCTGGGGTTCCTGCCCGGCGACCTGATGGCCAAGGTCGACCCCTACCTGCGCCCCCTCTACGACGCCCTCCACGACCTGCTCGAGCCCGAGGGGGCCCAGCGCCTCATCGACCGGGGTGCGGTGGAGGTGGCACCGTTGGCCTTCATGCGG
Organism: uncultured Acidimicrobiaceae bacterium; assembly: GCA_963727955.1. Classification (GTDB taxonomy): domain Bacteria; phylum Actinomycetota; class Acidimicrobiia; order Acidimicrobiales; family RAAP-2; genus Bog-756. The sequence goes on along the minus strand of CAVSII010000013.1, from coordinate 59,917 downwards.
GGCCGCACCCTCAACAACAGCTTCATCATCCTGGACGAAGCCCAGAACACCACCCCCGAGCAGATGAAGATGTTCCTGACCCGCATCGGGTTCGACTCCAAGGCGGTGGTCACCGGTGACGTGACCCAGATCGACGTGCCCGGCGGCCGTTCGGGACTGGTCGGCCTCGAGCCGGTGCTGTCCGGCATAAACGGACTGTCCTTCGTCCATCTGACCAAACGCGATGTGGTGCGCCACCGCATCGTGGCCGACATCGTCGACGCCTACGAGCGTCGAGACGATCCGGAGCACAGCGTTGGCACTTGACGTCTATGCCGCCGACGAGCAGGCCGACCATCCGGTCAACGTCGAGCGGTGGTCGGGCCTGGCCCGATCGGTGCTCGAGGCCGAGGGCATCGGCGACGACACCGAGGTCTCCCTCCTGTTTGTGGACGAGGCCGCCATCGGCGCCCTCAATGAGCGCTTCCTGCAGGCCGAAGGGCCCACCGACGTGCTGGCCTTCCCCATCGAGGACGACGGTGACCACAGTGGACGCTCGCCGGACGAAGGGGGGACGGGCCCGGGGTCGATCGAGTCGGACACCAGCCCGGTCGTACTCCTCGGCGACGTGGTGGTGTGCCCGGCGGTGGCCGCCCGCAACGCCGTCGACCACGGGGTCACCTTCGACGACGAGATCGCCCTGCTGGTGGTCCATGGCATCCTCCACCTGTTGGGCATGGACCACGAGGTTGATGCCGAGGCCGAGCGGATGGAGCTTCGCGAGCAGCAGCTGTTGTCTCGGTTCTACCGAGCCTCTCCATGATCAGCGCCTCATTAATGACACCGGCCCCCTCATGACACGAGCGTGATGAACGCCGTCACCGCGGTGTCGGCCACCGACGCCCATTTCTCTGCCACTGACGCCGTTCTGTTGGTAGTGGTGGTCGTCCTGCTGGCCGCCTCGGCCGTGTTGGCCCTGGCCGAAACCAGTCTGGTCCGGATGAGCCAGGCCAAGGCCCGGGCCCTGGTCGACGACGGTCGCCGCGGGGCCCGCCAACTGGCCCGCCTGACCGAAAATCCCCAGGGATTCCTCAATCCGGTTCTCCTGTTGGTGCTCATCTGTCAACTGATCGTGGCCACCCTGGTCGGCATTCTCGCTTCCCACTGGTTCGGTGCGTGGGGTGTGGTGGCGGCCACCGTGTTCGAGATCGTGGTCATCTTCGTGCTCGGTGAGGCGGTGCCCAAGAACTGGGCCGTGCACCATCCCGAACGGGCGGCGCTGATGAGCGCCCCGTTGGTGACCGCCATCGTTCGCTTCTGGCCCATCCGCATGGTGTCGGGCGGCCTGATCGGGCTGGCCAACCTGCTCATCGGGGAGAAGGGTCAGTACCTGGGGTCCGGGGTGACCGAGTCCGAGCTGCTGGCCATGGCCGACGTGGCCGTGGAGGACGACGTCATCGAAACCGAGGAGCGGGCTCTCATCCATTCGATCATCGAATTCGGCGACACGGTGGTACGCGAAGTCATGGTCCCCCGCCCCGACATGGTCACCGTCGGTGCCGACGAACCGGTGGAGGCGGTGCTCGAAAAAGCCATGGACGTGGGCTTCAGCCGGATGCCGGCGGTGGAGCTGCAGGTCGATGACGTGGTGGGGATCGCCTACACCAAGGACATGATCCGGACGGTGCAGTCGGGCAGCGGCGCCGACCCGGTCCGGGCCCACCTGCGGGATGCCCACTTCGTTCCCGAGACGAAGCGGGTAGCGGACATGATGCGCGAGATGCAGTCGGAGACCTTCCACATGGCGGTGGTGGTCAATGAGTACGGCGGCACGGCGGGCCTGGTCACCCTGGAGGACCTCATCGAGGAGTTGGTGGGGGAGATCGTCGACGAGTTCGACGTGGAGGAGGCCCCCGTGGAGGACCTGGGCGCCGGCGTGTTGCGGGTCAGTGCCCGTTTGAAGGTCGACGAGGTCAACGAACTGGTGGATGCCCACCTGCCCACCGGCGCCTGGGACACGGTGGGCGGACTGGTGTTCGACCTGCTGGGCCACGTGCCGTCCGTCGGTGAGTCGGTCACCGTCGACGGTGTACGGCTGGTGGCCGACCGGGTCGACGGTCGCAGGGTGGAGAGGGTCCTGATCATGCCGGGGGCCGACCCGACCGCCGGCCAGCTCGAATGACCCCCTTCCGGTCGGGGTTCTGCGCTGTGGTCGGACGTCCCAACGTCGGAAAGTCGACGCTGGTCAACGCCATGGTCGGGACCAAGGTCACCATCACCTCGCCGCGTCCCAACACCACCCGGGCCCAGGTGCGCGGGGTGATCAACCGCCCCGACGCCCAGGTCGTGCTGGTCGACACCCCCGGACTGCACAAGCCCCGCTCGTTGTTGGGCCAGCGGATGAACGACTCGGCCACCTCCTCCCTCGACGACGTCGATGTGGTCCTGTGCATGGTGGAGGCCTCGGCCTCGGTGGGACCGGGGGACAGGATGGCCCTCCTCCGGTCGGCCGACCGGATGAGAGTCATGGCCGGCGCCCATGGCCCGGCGGCGGCCGGCGCTGCCCCCGATGACCGACCGGGCGGAGCCGTGCCTGGTGGTGACGCCGACAGCGACGATCACGACGGACGGCCGACCCTGCTGGTGGTGGTCAACAAGATCGACACGGTGGGGCCCGACGGGATCCTCGGCCATCTGGCCGCCGTGGCCGCCGTCATCGAGGAGTCCGACCGCCAGGCCGGCGTGGCCGTGCCCGTCGAGTACTTCCCGGTGTCGGCCACCACCGGTGAGGGAGTCGACGCCCTCATCGCTGCCATCATCGAGCGCCTGCCCGAGGGGCCGCGCTACTACCCCGAGGGGATGGTCACCGACGTGGCCGAGGCCTTCTGGGTAGCCGACCTGGTGCGCGAGGAGCTCCTCCACCGTGTGCAGGACGAGCTGCCCCACAGCATCGCCTGCCGGGTGACCGAGTGGGAGTGGCCGAGGGTCCGGTGCGAGATCCTGGTCGAGCGGGATTCCCAGAAGGGGATCGTGATCGGCAAAGGAGGGGAGATCCTCAAGGAGGTGGGCACCGCTGTGCGCCACCAGATGGATCCGGGCGCCTATCTCGAGCTCTTCGTGCGGGTCGAGAAGCGGTGGCAGCGGCGCGAGGACGCCCTCGACCGGCTCGGTCTCTGAGATCGGGCGGTCAGCTCTGCCCTTCAGCCCGGGTCGGCCGATGCAGCGATGGCCCGCAGGAAGTCCTCCACCTGGCCGCGGTCGAGGGTCCGTCGCATGGGAGGGACCCGGGCCAGCAGGTCGCCCCGGTAGCGGGCCGTGGCCAGGCGGCTGTCGAGCACGGCCACCACCCCCCGGTCGTCGGCCCGGCGGATGAGCCGGCCCGCCCCCTGGGCCAACAGGGTGCCGGCCCGGGGCAGGTCGACCAAGGAGAAGGATCGCGATCCGGCCCGTTCCCGACGGGCTTCGAGGATGGGATCGTCGGGCCGGGGGAAGGGGATCCGGTCGATGGTCACCAGGCTCAGCGTGCGGCCGGGCACGTCGACGCCCTGCCAGAAGCCGAGCGTGGCGAACAGGCAGGTGGCCTCGTCGGCGGTGAAGGCGTCGAGGAGCGCCGGCTTGGGCCGGTCGGCCTGGGACAGCAGAGGGAAGGGAAGGCGGCCGGCCAGGGCCTCGACGGCAGCCCGCATGGCCCGCCAGCTGGTGAACAGGGCCAGGGTGCGGCCGCCGGCGGCGGTGATCAGTGCCTCGAGCTCGTCGTGGAGAGCCGGCTCCGACTCCGGCCGCCGCCGGTCGGGGAGGGAGCCGGCCACGTAGAGAAGGGCGTTGTCGGGGTAATCGAAGGGGCTGCCCACGTCGAGCTCATCGGTGGTGTCGACGGGCAGGCCGAGCCGTCGGGTCAGCCCGAGGGGCACCGTGGCCGAGGTGAGGACGCCGGTCACCGTTCCCCAGAGCTTGTCGGACAGGAGCGGTCCGACGTCGATGGGGGAGAGGCGGAGGCTCGGCGCTCGCGATCCGCCGTCCACCCAGGCCACCTCGCCGTCGGTCGGTCCCGTCACCCGGGCCAGGTCCGAGGCCAGATGGCCGGCGGCCAGCAGGGCACGGTCCCGCCGGGTCTGCTCGCTGACCGAAGGATCGTCGGCCTCCCGCTCCGATCGGCGCAGGGCGTCGACCAGGCGGCTCACCCGTCCGGTGCCCAGAGCCAGCACGTCTGACAGCACAGGGTGCCCGCTCGGTGAAGCCGTCCGCCCGGCCGGGTCGGGCCCCGACCCGCCGGCGGTCACCTCCGCCTCGGTCACCTCCGCCCCCCCGCCTCCCGTGCCGGCCACCGCCCCGGGGGCCAGTCGCTGCCCGACCAGCGGAGCCAGCGCCTGCTGGAGGAGGTCGCCCACCTCGGCCACGTCGCTGGTCACCCGTTCGGTGGCGGCCGGTCCGCCATCGAGCAGTGGCCGGGCCGTGGTGGCCAGAGCCCGGAACCGACCCGGTCCGATGTCCACGCCGAGACTGTCGGTCATCACCTCCTCCACCTCGTGGGCCTCGTCGAAGACGACCACCTCGTGGGCGGGGAGAACGACACCGCCGCTGGCCAGATGGGCGCCGTACAGGTGGGTGTTGACCACCACCACATCGGCGGCGGCCGCCCGGTGACGCGCCTCCTCGGCGAAGCAGTCGCGGCCCGACGGGCAGCGGTAGGCGCCGGGGCATTCGCGGGCCGTGGTCGAGACGGCGGCCCAGGCCCGGAAGTGGGGTTCGAAGGGCAGCTCGGCCCGGTCACCGATGGCCGTCTCGTCGGCCCACCGGACCAGCCGCCGGACCTGGTCGGCCAGACGGCCGCCGTCCAGGGCGTCGTCGCCGGCGGTCGGGGTGAGGGCGTCATCGGCATCGGGTGGATCGGCCCGTCCGGGCCCCAGCACCAGTTGGTCGCCACCCCCGCCCACCTCGAGGATGCGCTGCCGGCAGAGGTAGTTGCTCCTCCCCTTGAGGACGGCGTAGGACAGATCGCCGTCGATCGACCCGGCCACCTGGGGCAGGTCGTTGCCGGCCAGCTGATCCTGGAGGGCCTTGGTGGCGGTGGCCACCACCACCCGCCGGCCGGCCAGGGCGGCGGGGACCAGATAGGCCAGGGACTTGCCGGTGCCGGTGCCGGCCTGCACGACCAGGTGGCGCTGTTCGGTCAGAGCACGGGCCACCGCCTGGGCCATGATCTGCTGGCCCTCCCTCTTCTCGCCGCCACCGGGGAGGGTCGCCGCCACCTCGTTCAGCACGGTCGGCACGTCGTCTGTCATTGCCGGTGGACCCTACCGGTGAGCCGGATCAGTGCCACGCCACGGCCAGGATGACGGCCACCACGGCTCCCACCCCCACCACCGTCCACCGGAGGGCGGGTGCCGGCAGCCGCCGGCCGTAGCGCCCGCCCACCTGTCCACCGATGACAGATCCGAGAGCGATGAGTCCGGCCACCGCCCACGACACGTGGGTGGTGGCGATGAAGAGCAGGCCGGCCACGGCGTTGGCCGTCAGGGCCAAGGCGTTCTTCGTCCCGTTGAGCCGCTGGAGGTCGTCGTCGATGAAGATGGCCAGGAGGGCGATGAGGATGACCCCCTGGGCGGCACCGAAGTAGCCCCCGTAGATGCCGGTCAGGAACACCCCGACGGCCAGAATCACGCCTCCGTGGTTCTGCCGCTGGTCCTGTTGTTCGAGCCGGGCGCTGATCCAGGGCTGGGCGGCCATGAGCACGGCGGCCAGGGCGATGAGCACGGGAACGGCAGCCTTGAAGACGCTGTGGGGTAGGCCGAGCAGCAAGACGGCGCCCACCACCGCCCCGACCAGCGAAAGAGGTCCGAGCCGGACCAGCCGGTCCCGCTGGCCGACCAATTCGGCCCGGTAGGCCACGGTGGCACTCACATTGCCCGGGGCCAGCCCGACCGTGTTGGACACATTGGCCAAAACGGGCGGGTAGCCGAGGGCCAAAAGGACCGGAAAGGTGATGAGCGAGCCCGACCCGACGACCACGTTGACCGTCCCCGCCGCCAGTCCGGCGGCGAAGATCGCCAAGGCGGACTGCGGGGACATGGGTTGCTGGTCTAGTGCCCGGACGAGCAGACCTCAAGGTAGGGCCCGAGGTGCGTGCCAGCCGGCGGCCGATCCGCCCTGGGACGGTGGGTTCGCCCCGAGACGGTAGGTTCGCAGGGTGCAACGGCAACGGGTGGAGGCCAAGATGTCCGGAAGCACGGACCGGGCCGAGGTGGTGGCGGCCGACGTGGCCGCCGGGCCCATTCCCGCCCATGTGGCCTGTGTCATGGACGGCAACGGGCGTTGGGCGGCCCGCCGGGGGCTGCCCCGGACCGAGGGCCATGCCGCCGGTGAAGCCGCTCTCCTCGATGCTGTCGAAGGGGCCCTCGACCTCGGCATCCCCTGGATCACCATGTACGCCTTCTCCACCGAAAACTGGCGTCGGCCGGCCGACGAGGTCCGCTACCTCATGGGGTTCAACGAGAGCCTGCTGTTGCGTCGGCGCGACGAGCTTCACGACAAAGGGGTCCGTATCCGCTTTGCCGGGCGGCGCGACTGGCGGGTGCCCAAGAGGGTGCTGCGCCGGATGGACGAGTCGATCAGCCTCACCGCCGAAAACCGGCGGTGCACGCTCACCATGTCGTTCAACTACGGGGGCCGGGCCGAAATCGTCGACGCCGTCAAGCAGATGGTGGGCGAAGGCATCCCGGCCGACAAGATCAACGAGCGCACCCTCCGGTCCCACCTCTACTACCCGGACCAACCCGACCCCGATCTGGTCATCCGCACGTCGGGCGAGCACCGCATCTCCAACTTCCTCCTCTGGCAACTGGCCTACAGCGAGCTGGTCTTCGACGACGTGCTCTGGCCCGACTTCCGGCGGGGCCACCTCTTCGCCGCCGTCCGCGACTTCCAGCAGCGCCAACGGCGCTACGGCGGGGTGAGCTGATGGGGGACCGGTCCTTCGACGAACAGGGCGGGGTGTGGATCGTCACCGGTTGGGTCCTCTGCCTCATGGTCTACGGGCTGGTGGTGCTCATGTACGTGGCCGGTTTCACCACGGTGCTCCCCCTGGTGGTCGTCCCCCCGGTGGTGGTGGGGCTGATCGGCGCCAACAGCCTGCTCGGCGGCGGCCGTGACCACGGGCGGCGGGCCACCGGTGCCGTCGGTGGTGGTCGTGCCCCGCTCTCCCCGAGCGGTCCCAATGGTGCGGGGCCGGCCGGTGAGGTCTCCCTGTCGGACCAGCTCCCGCGCCCCGAGGAGCCACCGGGCCCGTCATGACCCTCTTCCGCGACCGGGGCGTGGTGTTGCGTACCATCCGGCTGGGCGAGGCGGACCGCATCGTGACGCTGGTGACCGAGCAGCACGGCAAGGTGCGGGCGGTGGCCAAGGGCGTGCGACGGACCACGTCCAAATTCGGCTCACGACTCGAGCCGCTCAGCCACGTCGCCCTCCTCGGCTGGCAGGGACGCGGGGACCTCGACATCATCAACCAGGTCGAGGTGCTCGACACCCACCGGGTGGTACGCGAGGACCTCGACCGGATGAGCGCGGCCATGGTCATGCTCGAGGTCGTCGACCAGGTGGCCCAGGAGCGGCACAGCAACCCGCGGCTGTACGAGATGCTGGTGGGGGGCATCGCCGCCCTGTCCGAGCGGAACTCGCCCATGGTGGCGCCCGCCTTCCTCCTCAAGGTACTGGTCCTCGAGGGAGCGGCCCCCGTTCTGGACGTGTGCGTGTCCTGCGGCGAGGAGGACGCCAGTGCTCTGGTCGCCTTCGACCTGGTGGAAGGCGGGGTCCTGTGCCGGGGTTGCCGTCGAGGCCGTCCGCTGTCGCCGGACGGTCTCGTCCTCTTGCGGCGCACCCTGGGTGGGGACCTGGCCGCCGTGTTGAACGAGGGGCGCTCGCCGGCCACCGACGAGGTCACGGCGTTGGCCACCGAGGCCATGGAGGCCCACCTCGACCGCCGGCTCCGCTCGGTGCGGACCGGCTCGGTGGGCTGAGATGGCTGCCCGGGTCGGGGCGGGCCCGGGTCCGGTTCCGGGGCAACGGGGGTTCGGGGTCTACGTGCATGTCCCCTTCTGTCGGATGCTCTGCGACTACTGCGCCTTCGCCACCTACACCGATCGGGACGAGCTGATGGCGGGGTACGCCGATGCCTGTCGTGGCGAGATCGAGCGGGCGCGGGCCATCGAGGGGATGCCCCCGGCCACCTCGGTCTATTTCGGGGGTGGCACGCCGTCACGGCTGCCGGCCGAGCTGCTGGTCGGCATTCTGGCCGCGGTGGACCGGACGGCCGACGCCGAGGTCACCGTGGAGTGCAACCCGGAGGACGCCACCCCCGACCGTTTGGAGACCTACCTGGCCGGTGGGGTGACCCGGCTCTCACTCGGCGTCCAGTCCACGGCCGCCCACGTTCTGGACGGGCTGGGCCGACGCCACGGCACCGAGGACGTTGACCGGGCTCTGGCCGCCGTGGCCGCCGCCGGCTTTGCCACCTGGAGTGTCGACCTCATCTTTGGGGGAGCGGGCGAGTCCGATGCCGACTGGGAGCGGACCCTGACCGATCTGGCCGAAGGTGACCGATCCCCACCTCACGTCAGCGCCTATGCGCTCACCGTCGAGCCGGGCACCACCCTGGCCGCCGATCACCTGCGCCATCCCGACGACGACGTGCAGGCCCGGCGCTACGAGATGGCCGACCGCATCCTCGGCCGGGCCGGCTACCGGTGGGAGGAGATCTCCAACTGGGCCCGACCCGGTCACCGCTGCCGTCACAACGGCCTGGTCTGGGCCCAGGGCGACTACCGCGGCATCGGATCGGCGGCTCATTCGCACCGGGCCGGACGGCGGTGGTGGAACGTGCGGACCCCGGACCGCTACGTGTCGCTGATGGCCCGGGGAGGGGAGGTGACCGCCGGCGTGGAGGTGCTCACCGAGGCCCAGAGGTGCACCGAGCGGCTGGCCCTGTCCCTGCGCACACCGGCCGGCGTGCCCGCCGATTGCCTGCCCGACCACCCCGATCTCGAAGGGTTGGTGGCCACCTCGGGGGATCGCACCGTGCTGACCGTGCGGGGGCGGCTGCTGGCCACGGCGGTGTCCACCTACCTGGAGCCGGCGGCCCTGGCCCCGGTCGACGGTGCCCCACGGGTCACCTTTGGGGTGCCGGTCGGAACAGGAGGACGAGGGCCAACCGGTACCATGCATCCCTATGCCTGATACCGACCTCCCTACCGCCGCGTCCGGCGGCACATCGGGTCCGGCTGAGCCGTTCGAGCCCTCCGACCTGATGGAGAAGGTGGTCGGGCTGTGCAAGCGGCGCGGATTCATCTTCCAGTCGGCCGAGATCTACGGCGGCTTCCGCTCGACCTACGACTACGGACCGCTCGGCGTCAACATGCTGCGCAACGTCAAGAACGCATGGTGGGAGGCCATGGTCCAGCGGCGCGACGACGTGGTCGGGCTGGACGCGGCCATCCTCTCGCCCCCCGCCGTGTGGGAGGCCTCCGGTCACCTGGCCAACTTCACCGACCCCCTGGTCGATTGCCTGCACTGCCACCAGCGCTGGCGGGAGGACAAGATCGAAGGGGTGTGCCCGTCCTGCGGGTCGACCGAGTTCACCCAGGCCCGGGCCTTCAACCTCATGTTCAAGACCCACGCCGGACCTCTGGAGGACGAGGGAGCGGTCACCTACCTCCGGCCCGAAACGGCCCAGGGGATGTTCATCAACTTCGCCAATGTGGTCCAGACCACCCGCAAGAAGCCGCCCTTCGGTATCGCCCAGGTGGGCAAGTCCTTCCGCAACGAGATCACCCCGCAGAACTTCGTGTTCCGGACCCGGGAGTTCGAGCAGATGGAGATGGAGTTCTTCGTACCTCCCGACGACGCTCCCCGCTGGTTCGCCTACTGGCTCGACGAGCGGTACCGGTGGTACACGTCGTTGGGCATTCCCGATGCCGAGCTCCGGCTGCGCCACCACCAGGCCGACGAGCTCTCCCACTACTCGGCGGCCACCGCCGACGTCGAGTTCCTCTTCCCCTGGGGGTGGGACGAGCTCGAGGGCATCGCCAATCGCACCGACTTCGATCTCAAGGCGCACGCTGCCGCCTCCGGCGAGCGGCTCGAGTACTTCGACCAGGTGTCCGGTGAGCGGTACGTGCCTTACGTGATCGAGCCCGCCGCCGGAGCCACCCGCACCATGATGGCCTTCCTCCTGTCGGCGTACCACGAGGACACGGTGGGGGGCGAGGCCCGGACCGTGCTGCGCCTCCATCCGCGGCTGGCCCCGTACCAGGTGGCCGTACTCCCGCTCTCCAAGAAGGAGACCCTCGAGCCGTTGGCCCGCCAGGTGCTGGCCTCGTTGCAGCCCCACTTCATGTGCGACTACGACGTGACCCAGTCCATCGGCAAGCGCTACCGGCGCCAGGACGAAGTGGGCACGCCGTGGTGCGTGACGGTGGACTTCGACTCGCTCGAGGACCAGGCGGTCACCGTACGCGACCGCGACAGCACCGAACAGGTGCGTATCCCGATCGACGGGGTGGTGGCCGAGCTGCGGGCCCGCTTCGAGCGGGCCTGACACCATGGCGCCCGGGTCGGAGCACGCAACCGCTCGGGGCGCCCCGGATCCTGATCGTCTGGGTGGGCTCGGGTGGGTCCACCGCACCGAAGGTCGGCTCACGCCTGCCGAACGCCCGAGCGAAGATGCCCAATCAGTCCATCATCTGTCGAAGCCAGGCAAGAGCTTCTATGCCTTGGGCGAGCTGGAACTTGCGAAGCGTGGGTAGTCCCGGTGGGGGCTCCCGGGTGGCCCCGTAGATGAAGAATCCGGCGAGACCTGCGAGAACGCCGCATACGGTTCTGAGTTCAGCACGATCAGCTACGGGGTGATCCCAGAAGATCGTCTGTGGATCTCCGCCGCTCTGCATGGCCACGCTCGGGAGAAAGTAGACGAGGTCAACCCAGGGGGCACCAACCCTGGCGTGGGGCCAATCGACAAAGACGACCCCCTCGTCGGTCAGGAGGATGTTGTCGGCACGGATGTCGGTGTGCAGCAGCGTTGTCCCCTGGTGGGCACGGTTCGATGTGGAGGTGATATCGGAAAGCAGTTCGAGATTCGTCCGCGCCCAACCATCCAGTCCAGGGAGTTCGTCGAGCGCACCCGGATCAGCACAGAGCAACGCCCAACCGTTCATCCCGCCCGGAACGGTCGCCGGAGGTGCGGGGATCGGCGAAGGAGTCAGGAAGCTTGCGAGGGCTGCCATGGCGGCAAGGACCCGGCTCAGCTCCTGTGGCCGCCAGGGCAGGGCCGGAGGCAATCCCACGATCTCCTCAAAGATCAGGATCTCCCAGCCGCCGGATTCCATCGAGGCAAGCAACCGAGGTGCGGGGACGGCCTTCGGCAAGGCCCCGGCGATCCGTGCTTCCTGGCGGTAGAGCTCCTGGCCTCCGGGAGCGCCCGACACGTCGTCAGCTGCGATGGCCTTTACGAACAGCCCGTGCCGTCTTCCAAGCTCAACCGGGACGCGAGCGCAGGCGAGAACCCTCCCGACCGGCGGATGCCCTCATGAAGGTCCGGCCCAGGTGGTGCTCGATCGATGCTCTGACGCCAACAGGAACTTGATGCCAGTCCATCCGGCTACCGGCGATGCCGGTCAGCAAGGGATCGATGGACTCTTCCGGCTCCACGGGCCAATGATCTCACTGGCCTCCAGGCGGGCGCAGGGAACGGTCATGTCGGCCCGACCCAGAACACCGGCAGAGGGCCACACGCCACGAACTTTCGGGCCAGCGGAGTGCGAGTGGGCCGGTCCCCAGCCGAGCCACCCCGATCGCTCGTCCCCTGGTTCGGGGGGATTCGGCAAGATGTAGCGCATGGATGAGTTCCCACCCGCCTCGAACGATCGCAGGTTCTGGTTGATAGAAGGCGACTTCGGGACCTGCGAGGAAGCATTCGCTGCGGCTGAGAGTTTCATCGGATGGCGATGTTCTGTGGACCGCATCCAGCCAGTAACGGCCATCGGCGACTTCGTTATTCCTCCTGTGGATGGGCTTGCCAGTCGTGATTTTCAGACGCTGCATGTTGACTTCGGGCTGCCGCTCGACCCGCAGATCACCCAGGACATCGCTCGGTACACGGCTCTGTACATCGCTCGCAGCGATGTGGATGTGTCCGCAATAACTCGGCTCGTGCCGCTCGTCCCGTTGGCCCAGCGTGCGTGGCCGGACCGCGCTGAGCTCATCGACCAGATTTGTCGCTTACGGTCGGACCCATGGGGCCAGGGATGACCGCATGGGTTATTCGGAGGGGAGCTTCGCCCGCGTCGTCGACGCCGCAGGCCCAAGCGCGCCGCTGCTCCCAAGCGTAAAGACCGAGCCCGCCTTTCTCTGTGGAAACGAGTTCGACACCTTGGGGGCAGAACGTGCGTTCTTCCAGCGACACGGCCTGGACGTCGAGGAGGTGGAGATCGACATCGTCCTTCGACCGAATCAGCTGCTCGTATTTGACAATCTCGCATTCGCTCACGGTCGTCGGGGTCAGCGTCAGCCGGGCGAGCTCCATCAGCGAATATTTCGGTCACCCGGGAGTGAGCCCGGCTGTTCAGGTAGGAGTTCGGGAGAGGTGTGATCTGTGCCTTCTACGCACCGTCCTCCGACGACGAGCTACGCCCCAATGTGTCGGTCTCCATTCCGTAGGCGGCGATGAAGTGGCCGAACATCGTCGTCAACGCCCGAATGAAGGAGGCTATTGGACACGAAGACCAGGCCGTGGACCGAACCGCCGTCGGCGAGGCGGAATCACAGCGGTCAGCCCTACTCTCAGTCAGAGGTTCGGTCCGAGCGACCGAGACGTAGCCTCCTCGAGCTACGAGTCCCACCGACTCCGGATCGACGTCGAGGTACTGCAAGGTGCGGTCGCTGGTAGCACTGAGGTTGAGCACCATGCGCAACACATACCGCTGCCGCAGCGTTTCCGCATCACCAGTGAGAGCTGTGGCTGCGTCTGAGTCGAGATGGAATTCGGGTTCAGAGCCCTGTTGCACGAGCGACACCCGCAGAAAGTTGAAGTGGTACACACACCCATCATGGATGATCTGCGGAATTTCGGAGGCGAACATTCGGCTGGCGGGGAGATCGCTCACGATCCCGTCGGTACCCGCAAGTGCTGGAAAGTATCCACAGCACTTGTCGACATCGTCGTGTGCACGCCTGCGGAGCTCGCGCTCAGCCGCCGGAGCGCATTGGTCGAACAAGGAAGTCTTGAGGGTAACCGGACCTTGGGTAATAACCCACCCCGGGCCGAGAGAGGTCACGTTGCTCCATTCGGACGCATGCTAACGAAGGCGTGGTGAGGATCTGGTGCCTACGAGCAACTCAGGCCACTGCCCCACCGGATAAGGGGAGTACATTCCGAGGAGATCCTCCGTGAGCCGAGGGTCGAGGTCACTTCCCCTCCTCGCTTGATGTGCGGTGCAGTGAGGCCGCCCATGACTCGGCCCACCTATCCAGTGGCTTGAGGGCGGTTCCGAGGGCGGCGCCCACATCAGTGAGGACGTATTCCTCCTCGTCGGTGCGATCGACCAGCCCCGACGCCCCGAGGTCCCGGAGGCGGTCGTAGAGGACACTCGACGACATGCCGTCGCACTTGGCCCGCAGGGCTCTGGCCCCGGTCGGCCCTTCGCGAAGCTCCCAGAGGATGCGGAGGGCCCACCGTCGGCCAAGAAGATCCATGGCCGCCATCAGGGGACGTCCGGTGCTGGATCCTCGAACGTCCCGCCCTGGCCGTGGAGTAGGGGTACGGGCCATGGGATCCTTCCGGGAGACCGCTTGCATTTCGATTTCCGAAACACTACCGTCCAGGGTGTTTCGGAATCCAAAACATCGGGAGGAAGCCGTGGCCAGAGTCAGTCCCGTCCAACCACCCTACGAGAGCCAGGTGGGCGATCGCCTGGAGGCGATGATGCCGCCGGGGGTTCCACCCATCCTCCTTTTCCGGACCTTCGTCAGGAACCTACCGATGGCGGAGGCCATGGGGGACTGGGGAAGCTACGAGCTGAGCAAACGATTGTCTCTGTCTATGGGCGACCGAGAGATCGTGATCGATCGAACCTGTGCCCGCTGCCGCTGTCGGTACGAGTGGGGAGTCCACGTCGCATTTTTCGCCGACCGGGTGGGGCTGACTGCCGAACAGGTCGCTTCGCTGACCCACGGCGGGTCGAGCGATCCCTGCTGGTCCAGTCGGAAGACCGTGTTCTCATCGAGGTGGCTGATGCGCTGCACGACCGGTCTCGCATCGATGACCAGCTGTGGGAGAGCCTCTCTAAGGAGCTCACGGAGGTCGAGGTTCTGGACCTGCTCATGTTGTGCGGTTGGTACCACGCCATCAGCTTCGCTGCGAACGGCGTCGAGCTGGACATGGAGGACGGGGCCCCTCGGTTCGAAGACGTTCTCCAGGCCTGATCACCACACCGATCCGCCCGAGGGGGCAGTCTGGCCCGGAACGAGACGACGGGGCACTGTTGACCGTCGCTAGCCGTTTGGCTGTTTTGGCCGGGTCACTCTGTCATCGAGGCCGGTGAGGCGATCACGTGCAACTGGGACGCCATCCATTTATACGGTTCGGTGGCGCCCGCCCGTTCTTCGGCATCGAGCAAGAGGCCCAATACCTCACGGCCTGGGGGATCGACGTCGGTCGGAACCGCGTCATTGAACACTCGTACGCCGTACCAGGTGACCATGTTCATTCCTGCGGAAGCCAGAGCCGCCTCAATGCCGGGCACGAAGTCAGCAGATGCCTGAAGTCCGAGTTCGTTTACGTAGCTGGTCGAATCGAAGGCCGATAGGGCGGCGGGCCAGTCCCCTCGGATCGCCGGGCGCATGGCCAGTGCGTGCCCGTTCCGGAAGGTGACAGACAGAATCCCGTTGACCGTCAAGTGTTCCGCCAGCAAACCAAGCGCCTGGGCACGGTCGTCCAGATACATCATCACGCCGTGGCAGCAGATCATGTCGAACATGCGGTCCCCGCACAGCTCCTCGAGGTCCTCGATCCGACCTTGCAGAGCCTCGATGGCGAGACCACGGGAAGCCGCCCCCTGGACGCACAACTGCAGCAGCTCGGGTGACGGATCGATCCCGGTGACAAGACATCCAGATGAAGCCAGGCGAAGCGCCTGGGTCCCCTGGCCACAACCCACATCGAGTACAACCATCCCGTCGGACACGTACGGCGCAAGCTGCCGGGTGATGATCTCCTGGCGGACGACATCGCGAAGGCTGCCGAGGCGTTCGATCCAAAGGCGTTCGGTCGGTGTGAAGCTGGTCAGGGGCCGATGTCGTACCGTCAGTCCGACATCTGCCCGACGAGCACCTCCAGGTCACCCAGCGACCGCAGGGTGTCGTTGAGATGGGTGCAGGAGGAGGTTCCGGTCAACTCCCGTCGCACCCGGGTCCGGAGCTCGGCGATGGGCTTCCCGGACAGCCGCTCGGCGCTGGCCACCGCCCCCGGGCACTCCATCCACGGGAGCACATGGGCCTCGGCCCCGATGTCGATGACCCGGCCGCCCACCTCGTCGAATGCGCCGGTGGCGGAGTACTCGTGCACGACCCACTCGACCCCGTCCTGGTCCATGTGGCTGTCACGGAAGTGGGCGTCGAAGCGGTACACCTCCTCCCTGTGGTCGGGCCCCACAACGTCGAGACGGCGGCGGCGGCGCATGGCGTGGGCAGGGAGGGCCGGCATCAGGTGCCAGGCCAACGGATCGTCATGGCGCTCGAGCGAGGGCGCCGGTGGTCCGGTTGACACCGGGATCTCGTCGGTGGATCGGATGGTCACCATGAGGGTGGCATCGTGGGCCCATCCGGCGCAGAGGTCCTCCTGGGAAGCCATCATCCGGGCCAGGCCCGACGTCCCGACATCGCCTTTCGACCGCCGCCGAGGCTGATCGAGCACCCCGGCCCGCTGGGCCGCGTAACCCGAGACCAGGGCGGCACCCGGGAGGTCGTCCAACAACAGGTGGAGCAGGGTGCCGGCCTCCCGCTGGCCGGGGCAGGCCTGGTTGATCTTCGACCGGAAACCGGGACCGACCGGGGACCCGACCAGCTGTTCCAAGCCCGGTAGGGCCGGATCTGAGGCGATCGAGAGGACCTGCCGGTTCGAGCCGTCGACACGCAGCCAGAGGTCGACCTGGTCGATCACCGTCGATGTGGCATCGGTTGCCGTCCGCAGGTCGCGGCCCCGGGCGGTCATGACCAGATCACCCCCGAACCCGTCCGGTCGTGCCGTGTCGATGGTTGACGTCCGGCGGACCGAGCCGGGCCGACGGTCGATAGTGGCAGGCACCGGTTGGCTCGGACCACCGGCTTCGGGGAGGAACAACATGAGTGAACCGACGTTAGTGCTGTGGGTCACACCGGGAATCACGCCCGGCAGGTGCTCCCGAGGCGGAAGACCGTTACCGCCCGGTGGCGGTCGACGGGGCCGCACAGTTCACGATCCGTGCTACCACCTGTTGTGAGAAGCCCCATTTTGCAGCGATCTCCTTGCGGGGTCTCCGACCGTCTTTCCGTCGGACAGTCCGTCCTCTCACTTCCGATTAAACCTTTGGAGACCCGGTGGGTCATAGTGGGCACATGAGGAGATCGATGCACATGGGGAGATCGTTGGAGAGCAATGGCTGAACGTCACCGGGGCCGCTCAATTGCGGACGCTTATGGGCGGCGACTGACCGTGCTCGCTGCCCTTGCCGTCAGTGTCCTGTTTTGTGCCTGCAGTAGTGGCCCTGCGACGGGGGTACTGAAAGGCACCGCTTCGCCGTGCATCCGACTCAGCACTTATAAGAGTTCGCACGCTTGGGAGATCAACGTGATTCTGCGCCAAGGATCGACGGTGGTCTCGACGAGGAGGGTGCTTGACACGCAGGCCGCCGGCGATCCGGTCACTGACCAGATCTTCAGCTTTAGCGAGCCGGCCGGCACCTATTCGATTTCGGGACCTACCCCCAAACAGCAACCGGTCGTAATCACGGCAGGTGCGACCTCGACGGTTGCGCTGACTGCCAACTGCAATTAACCGTTGGGTCACACCCCTGCACGCCGCCTATCTACCCGTCGCCCCGTCGATCAACTCACGCAGAACATCGGCGCGTCCGGCATGGCGCGCCGTCTCCTCTATCCGATCCCTCGAGCTGGCCTCCACCGGACTGGGCGTCAGCCTGGTGCTTGATGTGGGGGCGTGGTCCTGGTGCTGGCCGCACTGGCCCTGACCGCCGTGGACCGACGGCGCCGCCCCGTGGACGGTGCCCTGGTCCACCGAGAGACGACCGGCCGAGCTGGGGGCCGGACCGATCGGGAGCCCTCGACCGGCGAGGTGGCGAGGGCGGGGATGACGGTGTGACGGCGGTCAGCCAATCCCGTCCCTTGCCGGCCAGGTAGTCTGAGGTGTCGTCGCCGTCCGTGCCCCCGAGCGGGCGGCACGGAACGATCACCCCCGAATCCACTCAGGAGCACCCTTCCTCATGCCGTACGTCTTCGACTTCGACCACAAGCACCGCAAGCCCCCCATGGAAATGAAGGATCTTCTCGGTGGCAAAGGCGCCAACCTGGCCGAAATGACGTCAGTTCTCGATCTGCCCGTCCCTCCGGGCTTCACCATCGCCGCCACCGCCTGTCGCGACTACATGGAGAGCGGATGGCCGGCCGGCCTGACCAAGGAGGTGGCCAACGCCCGGGCCCGGCTCGAGCGGAGGATGGGGAAGCGCATCGGGGATCCGAGTGACCCGCTGCTGGTTTCCGTGCGCTCGGGAGCCAAGTTCTCCATGCCGGGCATGATGGACACGGTCCTCAACCTCGGGCTCAACGACCAGTCGGTGGAGGGGCTGGCCAAGCAGACCGACGATGAGCGGTTCGCACTCGACTCCTACCGGCGGTTCGTGGCCATGTACGGGCGCATCGTGCTCGGTATCCCCGGCGAGGAGTTCGACTCCCTCCTGGAGGCGGCCAAGGAACTGGCGGGCACCGACTCCGATGCCGGTGTTCCCGTCGAGCTGCTCCGCTACCTGGTCGATGCCTACCAGCAGATCGTCGAGCGTCACACCGGCCACCCCTTCCCCCAGGATCCGGACGACCAGCTGCGCGGGGCCATCGAGGCTGTCTTCGCCTCGTGGAACGGACCGCGGGCGGTCGCCTACCGGGTGCGCGAGAAGATCGCCCACGACCTGGGAACGGCGGTCAACGTACAGGCCATGGTGTTCGGGAATCGCGACGACAACTCGGGTACCGGGGTTGGCTTCACCCGCGATCCGGCCACCGGCGACTCGGGCGAGTACGGCGACTTCTTGATCAACGCCCAGGGCGAGGACGTGGTCGCCGGCATCCGCAATACCGAACCCCTGTCCGCCCTGCGCGACAGGTTCCCGAAGATCCACAAGGAGCTGCTGTCCATCTTCGCCCGGCTCGAGAGCCACTACCGGGACATGTGTGACACCGAGTTCACCATCGAGCAGGGGAAGCTGTGGATGCTCCAGACCCGGGTCGGGAAGCGCACCGGCCGGGCCGCTCTCAAGATGGCAGTGGACATGGTGGGGGAGCGGGCCATCCGCTTGAGCAAGGAGGAGGCGGTGGGCCGGATCACCGGCGAACACTTGGAGCAGGTCCTCCACCCCCAGTTCGCCGGGTCGGGGTACGAGGTGCTGACCCGTGGTCTGGGGGCTTCGCCGGGTGCAGCCGTCGGCCGTGTCTACCTCACTGCCGATGACGCCCAGGCGGCCGCCGAGCGGGGCGAGAAAGTGGTGCTGGTGCGGAGCGAGACCTCGCCCGACGACGTGCACGGCATGTTGGCCGCCGAGGGGATACTCACCGCCCGCGGTGGGCTGGTCAGCCACGCTGCTGTCGTGGCCCGTGGATGGGGGAAGCCGGCCGTGGTCGGCGCCGAGGCCGTGCGGGTCGGCCCCGACTCCTTCGCGGTGGGTGACGTCGTAGTGAGTGAAGGGGAGTGGATCTCGTTGGACGGCACCAACGGGATCGTGGTTCTGGGGCAGGTTCCGGTGTCGGTGGGTCAGACGCCCCCGGAGTTCGACACGGTCCTCGGGTGGGCCGACGAGATCCGGGCCGGGTACCTCGGTGTGCGGGCCAATGCCGACAACGGTCCTGACGCAGCCAACGCCCGCAGGCACGGAGCCGAGGGCATCGGTTTGTGCCGCACCGAGCACATGTTCCTGGCCGAGGACCGCCTACCCATCGTGCGTCGGATGATCCTGGCCGCCACCCCGACCGAGGAGGAGGAGGCGCTCGAAGCGCTGCGGGTCGCCCAGCGGGCCGATTTCGAGGACATCCTCGAGGCCATGGACGATCTGCCGGTCACCATCCGGCTGCTCGACCCCCCGCTCCACGAATTCCTCCCCGACACCGAGGAGCTGGCCATCAAGGAAGCCACCGTCGGCCTGTCGGACGAAGAGGCCCGCCTGTACGAGGCGGCCCGGGCGTGGCACGAGGTCAACCCCATGTTGGGCACACGCGGTGTGCGGTTGGGCGTGATCAAGCCGGGCCTCTACGCCATGCAGGTGCGTGCCCTCATGGAGGCCGCATTGGACCGGGTGGCCACCGGTGGGCACCCGATCGTAGAGATCATGATCCCCCTGACTGTGACCCGCGAAGAGCTGGCTCTGGCCCGGTCATGGGTGGAGGCGGCCATCGCCGAGGCGGAGGCGGGGGCATCGATCGGTACCACCCGCCCGCCGGCCGGCAAAGGCCGGACAGCCACCGGCTCGCTGGAGGTCCTCATCGGCACGATGATCGAGACCCCACGGGCCGCCCTGGTGGCCGGCGAGATCGCCGAAGAGGCTGACTTCTTCTCCTTTGGGACCAACGACCTCACCCAGATGACCTTCGGCTTCAGTCGTGACGACGTCGAGGGGCGGATGATGGCGTCCTACCTCGAGCTCGGTCTGTTGAAGAGGAACCCGTTCGAGGTGGTCGACCCCGACGGCGTCGGCGAGCTGGTCCGGTTGGGAGTGGCCCGGGGCCGCGCCACCCGGCCCTCCCTCAAGGTCGGGGTGTGCGGCGAGCACGGTGGTGACCCCGACTCCATCGCCACCTTCTTCGCCGCCGGGCTCGACTACGTGAGCTGCTCCCCCTTCCGGGTGCCCATCGCCCGGCTGGCCGCCGCCCAGGCGGTGCTGGCCGACCCCGGCGCTCGCCGACCGCGGGCCTCCACGGCAGCCAAGGCCTCGAAGGCAGCCACGGTCATCGAAGGCAGCCAGGTCATCGAAGGCAGGGAAGGCCGCCACGGCGGCCAAGGCCTCCAAGGCAGCCAGGGCATCCCGGGCGGCCAAGGCCTCGAAGGCAGCCAGGCCATCGAAGAAGGTCAGGTCGGTGAAGAAGGCCAAGGCGGGAGCGGCGCGCCGGTAGCCTGCGCCGGACGACCGACCTCCCCCACGCGGTACCGTCGTCTCCCATGGGGATTCCCGACGAGGACGTCGCCCGGGTCAGGGCGGCCACGGACATCGTGGCCCTCATCGGGGAGCAGGCTGCGCTCAAACGTCAGGGCCGCCGATGGGTGGGCCTGTGTCCTTTTCACGGGGAGAAGACACCCTCGTTCAGTGTCAACGCCGAGGAGGGCTTCTACTACTGCTTCGGCTGCCATGCCAAGGGCGACGCCATCAGCTTCGTACGGGCCGTCGAGCACCTCGATTTCGTGGACGCCGTCCGGCGCCTGGCCGACAAGGCCGGCATCACCATCCACGAGGATGCCGCATCCGGCCGCGACAGCCAGAGGCGCAAGATCTTCCTCGACGCCATGGAGGAGGCCACCGAGTGGTACCACCAGCGTCTGCTGACGGCTCCCGACGCCGGTGTGGCCCGTGACTACCTTCGCAGCCGGGGTTACGAGAGCGAGGTGGTGCGCCGCTTCCGGCTGGGATGGGCGCCCGACCAATGGGACGCCCTCTGTCTGGGACTGGGGCTGAAGAAGGAGATCGCCGAGGGCGCCGGCCTCGGCTTCGTCAACCGGCGGGGGCGGCTGCAGGACTCCTTCCGGGCCCGGATCCTGTTCCCCATCTGCGACCCCTCCGGTCACCCGGTGGCCCTGGGCGGCCGGGTACTTCCCGGAAGTGCGGATCCGGCCAAGTACAAGAACTCGGTCGAGTCACCCATCTACTCCAAACGGCGGACCTTGTACGCCCTCAACTGGGCCAAGCAGGACATCATCGCCTCGGACGAGGTGGTGGTGTGCGAGGGCTACACCGACGTCATCGGCATGTTCGAGGCGGGTATCGAGCGCGCCGTGGCCACCTGCGGGACGGCCCTGGGCGAGGAGCACGTGGTCCGCCTGCGCAGCTTCGCCTCGCGGGTGGTGCTGGCCTTCGACGCTGACGGTGCCGGCCAGTCGGCGGCCGGCCGCTTCTACGAGTGGGAGCGACGTTTCGAGATCGATGTGGCCGTGGCCGACCTGCCCCCCGGCTCCGATCCCGGCGACCTGGCCCGCAGCGAGCCCGATGCTCTTCGGTCGGCCGTGGAGAATGCCAAACCTTTCCTCCAGTTCCGGCTGACCCGGATCCTGGACGGGGCCGACCTGTCGACACCCGAGGGGCGGGCCCGGGCGGCCGACAACGCCCTGGCTGCGGTGGCCGAGCACCCCGACAATCTGGTGCGCGACCAGTACCTCATGCAGGTGGCCGAGCGGTGCCGACTCGAGCCGCTGCTGCTGCGCGAACGCCTCGACCAGCTTCGTGCTGCCGGGGGACCCCAGACCCGTCGGCCGGTGACGGCATCGGGCCGGCGGCGGGCGGAGCAGGGCTCGGCTTCTGGTGGCGGCGATCCGTGGGTTCGCGACCCGGAGGATGACGGAGCCGACGACTTCGACGGGGGAGGCGTGGCCGGTCTCCTGGCCGAGGGGACCAACGGAAGGCCCGGGCGTGACGGTGGACAGACCGCCGAGTTCCGCCCCGGCCTCGAGGCCCTACGGCTGGTCATCCACCGGCGGGCCGACGTCGAAGGACGGCTCGAGCCCGCCCTTTTCTCCGACGATCTGCAGCGGATCACCTTCCAGACGATCATCGACGCCGGAGGCAATCTGCACGAAGCGGCCGACAGCGCACCGGCCGAGGTACGGGCCCTCCTGGTCCGCCTGGCAGTGGAGGAGCCGCGGGGCGAGGTCGACGAAGTGGTCCTCCAACTGGTCCGTGACGCAGCCCGTCGCCAGTTACGCCAGGTCACAGGGGAGGCCCGCACTTCGCCGTCCGCTGTGGAGGAGGCCGCTGCGGCCGCCGCCTGGGTCCAGGAACTGGACGATCCGAGTGCCGCGGCAGCGGCCACGGCGCGGTTGGTAGCCTGGCTAGTGGTGAGGGCACAGACGACTGAGACGGCGCGCACCTCATGACGGCCAAACAGGTGCCATCCACATTGTCGGTCGTGCCCGAGTCCACGCCTGTTCCCGACCCCTTCGACGTGACTGCGCCGACCACCCCAGCCTCACCCTCCACCGCCACGTCGACATCGACAACCGGTTCGACAACGACGTCGACGACGCCGATGGTCGGTGGTGTGCTGGACGTGGTGCCGACCGATCAGTTCGAGGCTCTCATGCGTCGGGGACGGGCGCGCGGCGGTCTGACCCAGGACGACGTGGTCACCGTACTGCGTACCGTTGAGCTCAACGAAGACCTCATCACCGAAGTCGTGCGCAGGATCCGGGCCGGCGGAATCGAGTTCACCTACGACACCGGTGAGACGACAGTGGTACCGGTGGTGCCGACCACCCTGGGCGACGCATCGGGTCCGTTGGCCGAGGTGGTCGAAGTATCTCCCGCAGCACCCGACGCCATCGGACCGCCGCCGGCCCGCATCGTCGCTCTGGAGACCGGCCGGGGGGCGCCCCGTCCGTCGGGGGGGACCGCCCTCGAGCATCCGGAGGGGAAGGGTGCGGCCCCGGCCCGATCGCCCGTCCGCCGGGAGCGCGCACCTCGTCGCTCGACCGCCAGCGACGGTTATGCCGACAGCTGACGGCTTCAGGGGCTCGGCCGCCGACCCGGTACACATGTACCTCAAGGAGATCGGCAAGGTGAAGCTGCTCGACGCCTCGCTCGAGGTGGAGCTGGCCGAACGGATCCTGGCCGGCAACGAGGCGTCCGGGCGGCTGGCCGCCCACGACCGGGGCGAGGGTGGGGCGTACCCGGACAGGACCGCCGATCGGCTTCTGGTCCGGCGCGGTCAAGCGGCCAAGGAGGCATTGATCGAAGCCAACCTGCGGTTGGTCGTCTCCATCGCCAAGCGCTACCGAAACCGGGGTCTGGCCTTTCTCGATCTCATCCAGGAAGGCAACCTCGGTCTCATGCGGGCGGTCGAGAAGTTCGACCACACCAAGGGCTTCAAGTTCTCGACGTACGCCACCTGGTGGATCCGCCAGGCCATCACCAGGGCCATCGCCGACCAGGCCCGCACCATCCGGATCCCGGTGCACATGGTGGAGACGATCAACAAGGTGGTGTGGGCGCAGCGTCAACTGCTCCAGGAGCTCGGACGGGAGCCCAGCGCCGAAGAAGTGGCGTGCCGGGTCGACTTCAGCATTGAACGGGTGCGCGAGATCCAGCGGATCAACCAGGACACTGTCTCGCTCGAACAGCCCATGGGTGACGAGGACGACTTCAGCCTGTCTGATCTGATCGAGGACCGCGAAGCGGTGGTCCCCGACGACGCCGCCGCCCGGATGATGCTGGATGATGCCGTACGTGAAGCGCTCGGCCACCTCTCGCCGCGGAACAGGACGTTGTGCGATTGCGATTCGGCCTCGAGGACGGCAAGATCCGCACGCTGGAGGAGGTGGGCAAGGCCTTCGGCGTGACCCGCGAGCGGATCCGTCAGATTGAGGCGAAGACCCTGGCCAAACTGCGGCGGCCCGAGTCCGCCCAACTCCTGCGCGACTACCTCGACGAGGCCTGAGGCGACGATCGGAGCCAGCACGGGCGCTCCTGCCGCGGTGAGCCGGCCGGCAGCCTGTGCCCCGCCGCTTCGGGTGGCGACCCCGGTCAGAGACGGCGGCCGTTGAGAGCGCTGGCCAGATCCTCGGCCAGGTCGAGGGCGATGGCGTCGGCCGCCTGGTCCCCGTCCCGCCAGCCCAGTCGGACGCCGATGACGTCCTTCACCCGCTCGACACCCAGTGTGGCCACCGCTTTGGACTTGTCCCCCACCAGGGTGACGGTGCCGGCCACCGGGGCGGACCGGCCCAGTTCCTGGCCGAATTGCACGATCTGCCGGTAGCGCTGGCGGCCGGCTCGGGCGCCGAGCGTGTAACCGACCAGGAAGGCGACGACGGTGCCGATGCGGAACTTCACCTGTTCATTGTGCCCTTCTCCCGCCGCCCGTGCATTTCCGCCTTCCGGCAGGCACCTACGGGGTAGTCTGCTCTTTCGCCCGCCGCCATCCGAGCAGCGGAGGAGCCCTATTCCGGGGTAGCTCAATCGGCAGAGCAAGCGGCTGTTAACCGCTAGGTTGAGAGTTCGAGTCTCTCCCCCGGAGCATTTCGCCGTCGGTCCGGGGCGGCGGTTGCCTGGAGGTGACCGTGCCCCGGTCGGCGTCACCGGGTGGAGTACGGCGAACCGGTACGGACGCCAACTCCGGAAAGGCGCAGGAGCGATGCCACAAGCCGAGTGGGTGTGGCGCTCACCGCCCAACTGGCCCCTTCCCCCTCCGGGGTGGAGACCCCCGGCCGGCTGGCGGCCTCCGTCGGATTGGCCGCCGGCGCCGGTCGGTTGGTCGTTCTGGACAGAACCCGTGGCGCCTCCGCCACCGCCGCCCGTCCCCGCCGACTGGGAGGAAGAGGCCGCCCGTGTCCCTGCGGTCCTGGCCCCCGGGCCCCATCGCCAGAACCTCGTCTGGGAGTCGCGGTTCGTGATGGTCGCCTTCCTGGTTCCTGCGGTGTCGGCGGCCGTCATTCTCTTCGTCCAGCACGTGTCGGGGGTGGGCACGGTGACCCGTTTTCCGGTCATCGTCGCCGGTCACCCCGTCACCAATCTGGTGGTCGGCATCCTCGACTACCTGTCGGTTGCCGCCCTCGTCCCCCTGGCCCTCCTCCTGCTGGCCAGGACCGGTCAACCACCGGGCTTCCTGGGGCTGGGCTATCCGAGTCTTGTGCTCGACATCTGGCCCGGTCTGGGACTGGCCGCTCTCTCGTTCGCCGCTGAGATTCCGGTGGCCATCGCCCTGACGGCGGTTGTCGGCCGCAACTCGGGATTGGTCAACAAGGTGTCCATCGGGCATGTGCCCCACTACTACGTCATCTGGGGACTGGCCATGTCGGCCATCACCGCCATCGCCGAGGAGGTGCTGGTCAACGGCTACCTGGTCACCCGGCTGACCCAATTCGGCTGGACGCCTCGCAGCACCCTGGTCCTGAGCCTCACGCTGCGCACCAGCTACCACGTCTACTACGGCGTCGGCTTCCTGCTCACCATTCCCTTCGGTTACTTGGTAACCCGCTCGTTCCAGAAGCACCACCGGTTGAACCGGTCGATCGCCGCCCACTTCCTCTTCGATGCCGTCGTGTCGACCATCGCCATCCTGGCCTGATCGGAACGTGGAGCGGTGACGCCGGCGCCGGCGCCGGCGGTGGCGGTGGTGGTGGCGAAAGGGGACGACCCGGTCGTCACGGATCGGTCGGGTCGAGAGAGGTGACGCCGTTGTCGGAGACATGCCCACTCCAACGGCTGCCCTCCCAGTAACGCAGTTCGTGACGTCCGGACGGATCCGGATACCACTGTGCGGGAACCAGGGTGGTGGGATAAGCGGTGGCTTGGGCGTCGGTTGCCGGCGTGCCACTCAGCTGGGCCGCCCAAAGCTGTAGCCGGGCATACTCCGGCCGGAGGTAGCCCAGCTCGCTGTTGGCCGTCGTCAGTCGCCTTCTGGCCTGGCTGTTGGCAATGGCCAGGGCGATGACGCCACCGACCAGGGCGAGGAGGATGACCGAGCCGGTGATGGAGGCGGCGGTGGACGTCTTCTCGCAGCTGTCGGCGACGACGAGGAGCAGTGGGGTGGTGGCCATCGGGCAATCGTAGGGTGCGGGTGCCCCGATCAGACCGGCTCGGGATCCGTCGTGTGGCCCTCAGCCCGGAAAGTCCAACGAGAGCCGGACGTGCATCGAGCCCAGTACCCAAATCCCTTGTCGCACCCCGTTGGACGACCATTCCATGAGGATGACCCCACGTCCCACCCGGGTGCCGGAGGGGGCCAGCACCCGGGCAATCGGATCAGGGAGGTACCCGACGCGGTGCCCACCACCGAACACGGCCAGTGCATTCGGATCACGGGGATTGGCCGGCTCGGGCCGGATCTCGACTTCCTGGCCACAGGTGAAGTGGCGGAGCTGGATCACGTCGTCGTGGAACGACACCCCCGCCACACGGGAGTAGACGACACCGGGAAGGACCGGTGATCGGTCGTCCTCCTTGATCTCCACGGTGCGCGCCTCGTCCAGAAACGGGGTGAAACCGACGCCTACCACCTCACCGTCGGCCAGTTCGACCATGGACCGTTCTTCAGTCAGGTAGACAGGAAGAACGACGTCGTCGGTGGTCCGTCTGTTCTGTTTGGGCGATGTCATTGGGATGCCGACCTCGGTAGTCGGGCGACGCCGCCCGTCATGAACGGATGCATGTGATGCGGGTACCCCCTTGTTCTGAGCACATCGGCTATTGACAGGGTTTGCGTGGCCCGTTGAGGGCCACCGGGAATCGAACTCCGTTGAACCCCAACGCATCGTCAGACGGGCAGAACTTCGACGTCTTCACGTGGTACTCGGCGTTGAACACCGCCTTTTTCCCCACGTAGGCATCGAGAAGGCCGCACGAAGAGTACTGGTTGCACTGCTCGGTCAGGACGGCATCGGCCAGCGGGTACATGTCGGTGGCGTAGCTGTCACCGGTATCGTCAGGGTTCTTGATCCACCAGCCCATATCGAGGGAATGGATGTAGTCGGCGATGGTGGTCATGTACTGCTCCTCGATGGCCTTGGTGAGAGGGAAGCCGGAGTTGTCGGTGTACTCCTCGTCGATGTCCGTCTCGATGGCGTCGAACCCCTTGGCCGCACACTGGTGGTCGATCATCGATTCGATGATCGAGACGGTGGAGGCCGACCGGATGTCCAGGTAGTACTCGGGATAGCCGCCCACCTTGTTGCCGAAGACCCCGGCTGACTTGAGCTGGTCGTAGTAGCTGGTGGTCAGTCCTTCGCTGGCGGCGGAGTAATAGTTGCCGGCCGCGCCCACCTCGATGTAGCAGACCACGTGCTTACCCATGTCATGCAGAGCGGTGACCGTCGAGGCCGGATTGATGATGGCGTCGATGTCGTAGATGACCGGGGCCGGTGCCGGCTTTCCGTCGGGCAACCGGTCGTTGGTACCCATGTCACGGGCGTTCTGCAAGTTGAGCGGATGGCTGAGCTCCCACTGCCAGGGTTGGGAGCCGAGCGGCGCTACCCACCATCCCGAGGCACCGGCCGAGGCTGCCGACCCGACGGCCGAGGCTGCCGACCCGACGGTGGCACAGGCACCGACCAGTACGACCGCGACAGCCAGGCGGGTCACCAGCGGGAAAGCCCGCCCTCGCCGCCGGGGGTGGTCCGGTGGGGGCTGTGTGCGTAAGTCCTGGCCCACGGCCCCCATGGATTGCATGTTAGACACCAGAATGGCGTCACTCGCCTCGTATGGTGTCGGATCGAGGATCGTTCGGCCGTCCGGTGGCTCCGATGACGTAGTTTTGTTGCTCAACCTGCACCGGTCACCCCGGCGGCGACGAGGATCCCAGCCCTGCCCGGGTCGCCTCGGGCGGCAAAGGACCAGGTCAGGGGGCAGTAGCTCAGTGGTCAGAGCAGGGGACTCATAATCCCTCGGTCGCAGGTTCGATCCCTGCCTGCCCCACTACCGGCTGGAGTCGTTTGGGGTCCTCCTCGAGGAGCCACGAGAGCATCGGAGGAGCTGCATGGACACCAAAGCGGCGCTGGTCGAGTCACTCGACGCCCAGCGCGCCCACGTGCTGGGCATCGTGGACGGACTCACCGATGCCGGCCTGCACCAGGCCCCTTTGCCCACCGGGTGGAATTGCGTGGGCATGCTGCACCACCTGGCGGTGGACGTCGAGCAGTTCTGGTTCGGCCAGATCGTGGCGGGTGAACCATTCTCCGAGGCGGCTGACGCCACCTCGGCGTGGAAGGTCAGTACCACCACCGCCCCCGAGGAGGTCATCGCTCTCTATCGGGCCCAGATCGGCCGGACCAACGACATCGTCACCGCCACCCCGCTCGACGCTCCACCCAAACAGTGGCCCGACTTCTTCGGGTCCTGGCGGCTGGCGGACCTGCGCGCCATCCTGCTCCATGTCATCACCGAAACGGCGTGCCATGCCGGCCACCTGGATGCTGCCCGCGAACTGATCGACGGCAGGACCTGGCTCCTCCTCTGACCGTGGTCCGCTGACCGTAACGACGGGCCGTCGTCCCTTGGCTCACGAGGTCCCGCCGGCCCGCCATGGCGTCCGACCGGGCCCAACCTGATGGGCTAACGTCACCTGACCATGGACATCGAGGAGTTCTACAGCTCGGACGAGCGTCGCCGTCAATCATCCGAGGTGGAGTTGGGCACCAACTGGTACGACGCCAAGGGGAGCCGCTACGAACTGAGCTGGGTGGAGGACACCGGCGAGCTCTACGTGATGCTGGAGCTGGTGCCCGAGGTGGACACCTGGACACCCTTCGGCGATGCCGAAGTGGAGCAGATGCCGGTGGACCGGATCCTGGTGATGGTGGTCGGCTACATCGCCACCCTGGCCGAGGTGGAGAGGATCCTGGAAGGCTGGCCCACCGCCATGGCCGCCCCCAACGGCATCGCCTGGGTGGCCGACCGACTGAAGGAGGCCGGGGTTCCGGCCTCGGCACCGGCCTAGCGCCCATCGGTCCGGTCGGGAGCCCGCGCACATGGAACTGGTGGTCGAGCTGTCGACCGGGCGGGTGGTGCTGGCCGGGGTCGACGAGATGGACCGGTTTGCCGTCCGTCCCGTCCCGCCGCCGACGGGTGAGCCCCTCGACGGCGATCGGCGCCAGGTGCTCGGTTCGGCCCTGCACGAACACGGCGCCGGTCAGGTCGAAGCGGACGGGGACGTCCTGGTCCCCACGGCCGCCGTCCGGAGGTTGGCCGCTGAGGCCGCCCTCGGGCGGGGCTTGTCTCTCGCACCGGAGTGGGAGACGGCCTTCGGCGCCATGCTCGAGTTCGCCGCCAGCCGCGGGTGGATGTCGGGTGACGCCATCCGCGCCCATGTCGACTGGGGGGACCGATAGAGATGCGCTTTTCCTACGCCGAATCGATGATCGACCCTTCCTATTACCTTCCGCTGGCCCGGGCGGCCGAGGAGGCCGGGTACGACGGCATGGTGGTCCCCGACAGCATCTGCTACCCGGAGGTGTCCGACTCCACCTATCCCTTCTCTCCTGACCACACCCGCCAGTTTCTCGACGACAAGCCCTTCATCGAGCCCTTCTCGCTCATCCCGGCCATGGGGGCGGTGACCGAAAACCTGCGCTTCATCACCTTCGTGCTCAAGCTGCCCATGCGACACCCGCTGCTGGTGGCCAAGCAGGCCACATCGGTGGCCGTGCTGACCGGCAACCGACTGGCTCTGGGTGTGGGCTCGAGCCCCTGGCCGGAGGACTACAGGTTCGTCGACGTCCCCTGGGAGGGACGGGGCCGGCGCATGGACGAGGCCATCGACATCATCCGGGGCCTGTCAGCCGGGGGCTACTTCGAGTACCACGGCCAGGTCTACGACCTGG
This sequence comes from uncultured Acidimicrobiaceae bacterium, assembly GCA_963727955.1. Lineage (GTDB taxonomy): Bacteria > Actinomycetota > Acidimicrobiia > Acidimicrobiales > RAAP-2 > Bog-756. The sequence continues at coordinate 30,123 of CAVSII010000013.1, read as the reverse complement.
AGTCCCTCAAGATCAGCCCGACACCGACCCAACCCCTTCCCATACTCATCGGTGGCCATGCGCCGGCCGCCCTGCGCCGGGCGGCCCGTTCCGACGGTTGGCTCCACGGGGGTGGCGACCCGGCCGATCTACCCGGCCTGCTCGAGCAGCTGGCCCGCCTGCGGGAGGAGGAAGGGACGGCCGACCGCCCCTTCGAGGTCCATGTCATCTCCCTCGACGCCTACTCGGTCGACGGCATCCACCGTCTCGAGGAGCAGGGCGTGACCGACGTCATCGTGGGCTTCCGGTGGCCCTACGCCGAGGGTCCGGACACCGAGCAGCTGCAGGCCAAGGTGGACAACCTCCGCCGCTACGCCGACGACGTGATGACCAAGGTGGCATCGTGACCACCGCCCGCGACCTGGGTCGGGCCTCCATGGCGGCCGTCGAGGCGGGGGACCGACAGGCCTGGCTCGACCTGTTCGAGCCCGACGCCGTGGTACAGGACCCGGTCGGCCCGTCGCCCTTCGATGCCGAGGGGCTCGGTCACCGTGGGCTCGAGGCCATCGCTGCCTTCTACGACAACGTGATAGGCGTCAACCAGTCGATCCGCTTCACCATCAACCAGTCGTTCCTGTGCGGCGACGAGGCGGCCAACGTGGGGATCATCCGCATCGACCTCGGGGGCGGGTCGGTCATCGAAGTCGACGGTATCTACATCTACCGCCGGTCGCCGGCGGGAAAGATCGCGTCACTGCGGGCCTTCTGGGAGCCCGACGCCGTCCGGTCGGTGAGCTGACGGGCCTTCTCCGCCTCACTCCCAGCCGGTGAACCCGTACTGGCGGTGGGGCCCCATGACCGCGCACTCCAGCATGCCGTAGCCCACCTGCCCGTCGTAGGTGAAGCGGGCGGCGTGCTCGGTGAGCCCCCACGTCGAATAGCTGGGGTCGGTCGCAGGGAGCTCCTGTCCCTGCACCACCAGGTCGCCCTGGTACATGCCGTGCCGCCAATCGGGTTCGAGCCCGTAACCGCTGCCCAGCAGCAACGGGAAAGCCAGGAGCGGCTCGACCTCCACCTGGGCGGTGACCCGACCGTGGGCGCCGTAGTAGGTGAGGGTGGCCCCTGTCACCCGGCGGGTGCCGGGGGCGAAGCGCAACTCGTGTTCGGGACGGCCCAGCCACTCGGCCTGGCGCCCCGACCCCAGGGGAAACACCCGGTGGGCGTCCTGCATGATCCGTTCGCCCGTCGGGCGTTCCTGGACGATGGTGACCAGCGCGTGGTCCTCGAAACGGACCGGGGCGTAGATCCAGAAGAAACCTCCCTCGGTGTCGGTGGCCCGGATGCCCGGGGGCTCGGGCTCACCCACCGGCCGGACCCCCCACGACCGGTCCCGGGTACCCCACCAGCGGTCGGGCGTGAGACGCAGCTGGCGTCCGGCCGACACCAGAGTTCCCTCCCACGATCCGACCTGGGCGAACCGGGTCGAATCGAAGGTGACCCGCGAGAATTTGGCGGTCGAAGTGACGTGACTCGAGATGGGCCTCCGAAAAGCCCCGGTAGACGGCGTCGAGCTCGATGCCCCACTGGTTGGGCTCGACGATGACGCGGACCTCCTCCAGCCCCTTGACCACCTCGACCCGGATGGGCCCGACTGACGCGTCCATCCGATCGGCGCCCAGCGTCCGTGACGACCGCACCACCCGATGGTCGTCGCCCCACAGCACCGACACGAAGGCATCGGCCACGCTCAGGTTGGGGTACTGGCCGACGCCGATGACGGCGAAGAGCTCGTCGTCGGTCCCGTGGACCCCGGCGGCGCCGTGGATGTTGAAGTAGTAGCGGTCGTAGAAGTTGCGATCCGAGGTCCCCACATGGCGCATGGGCTCGGAAATCTGATGAACCGGATAGTCGTCTAGGGGGGAGAGCATGTGGGTCCTCGGTGGTGGGATGTGGCGGATCGGCACGACCTGGGGGACACCGGTCCCCAGGTTGGATGGGCCAAGGGAGCGTAGCCACCATTGTGGCCCGGGGGCGCCGGGGGCGTTGTGGCGATAGGGCGCTGACAGCGCTGTCGGGCTACCATTTTGGGCACGCACGTGCCGGAACGGCACGAGATGACGGCCTGCCCCTGGGCCCTTCCGCCGGAGCACGGTCGCCGTCGATCCAGTCCAACCAGGAGGGCCCGTGAAGTCTTACGATCGTCTGTTCATCGGCGGCGAGTGGGTGGAGCCGTCGTCGTCGGCCGTATTCGACGTGCACTCGCCCACCACCGAAGAGCTGGTGGGGAGGGTGCCCGAGGCTCAGAACGCCGACGTCGACCGGGCTGTGGCCGCCGCCCGGCAGGCTTTCGAACACGGACCCTGGCCCCGGATGGCGCCCGTCGAGAGGGCCGCCGTCCTGACCAAGGTGGCCGAAGCCATCCGCAACGACATGCAGGGCTTGGCCGAGCTCATCTCCAACGAGATGGGATCGCCCATCGCCTGGGGGACCCTGGCCCAGGTGTTCGCCCCCACCATGATCCTCGACTACTACGCCGGCCTCGGCTCCACTTTCGCCTTCGACACGGTCAAGGACGGCCTGATGGGCCCGGTGATGGTGTCCAAGGAGCCGGTGGGGGTGGTCGCTGCCATCACCCCTTGGAACGTGCCTCTGTTTTTGGCCTGCGCCAAGTTGGCCCCGGCACTGTTGTCGGGGAGCACGGTCGTCTTCAAGCCGGCCCCGGAGACGCCGCTGGACGGGAACGTGCTGGCCGAAATCTTCGCCGAAGCCGGCCTCCCGGCCGGTGTGCTCAGCGTGGTCCCGGCCGGACGCGAGGTGGGCGAGTACCTGGTCAACCATCCCGGGGTCGACAAGGTGTCCTTCACCGGTTCGACGGCGGCCGGTCGCAAGATCGGTGCCGCCTGCGGCGCCAATCTCAAACGGTTCAGCCTCGAGCTGGGGGGCAAGTCGGCGGCCATCCTGCTCGACGATGTGGATCTCGACGTCTCCATCCCCCTCCTTATGCCCAACGCCATCATGAACAACGGCGAAGCATGCATCTCCCTCACCCGGATCCTGGCCCCTCGTGACCGCTACACCGAGGTGAGCGAGGCGTTGGTGGCCGGAGTGCAGGCCATGAAGGTGGGGGACGCCCTCGACCCGACCACCGAGGTCGGTCCGCTGGTGGCCGAGCGGCAACGCGACCGGGTGGAGAACTACATCCAGATCGGACAGGACGAAGGCGCCAAAATTGCCACCGGTGGGGGACGCCCCGCCGGCATCGACACCGGCTGGTTCGTCGAGCCCACCGTGTTCGTGGATGTGGACAACAGCATGCGCATCGCCCGGGAGGAGATCTTCGGTCCCGTCCTGGCGGTGATCCCCTATGACGACGACGCCGATGCAGTCCGTATCGCCAACGACTCCGACTACGGACTGTGCGGAGGTGTGTTCAGCGGCGACAACGAGCGCGGCCTGGCTGTGGCCCGGCAGGTCCGGACCGGTACCTACATGGTCAACTCCAGCATTCCCATCGACTTCTCCTCGCCCTTCGGCGGGTACAAGACCTCGGGGGTCGGTCGCGAATTCGGTGAGGACGGCCTCGAGTTGTTCCTGGAGAAGAAGACGATCAACCTGCCGGTCGGATTCACCCCCGCCGGCTGAGCGGGTTCGGCCCCCCCGGGCCGGCCGAAGCCGGTGGTGGCCGCCGGTCTGCGAGAATTGGGGAGTGATCCGTGGACCGGTGCGCCCCCGTAGGGCGCGGGCATAACCGGGACGCCTGAACCGATGAGTGCTGTCACCGAGGTCACCGACCCCGGACTGTCCGGGTCGGTCACCGATGATCCCGGCCGGCCCGTCCGCTTCAGTTATGTGCCTGCCCTCGACGGGCTGCGGGCCGTGGCCGTGCTCGGCGTGATGCTGTACCACGGGGGGGCACCGCTGGCCAGCGGGGGATTCCTCGGCGTCAACATCTTCTTCGTGCTGTCCGGTTTCCTCATCACCTCGCTCCTCCTCGGCGAGTGGGCCAAGCGGATGAGCATCCGGCTCGGCCAGTTCTGGGCCCGCCGGGCCCGCCGGCTGCTGCCCGCCCTCCTGGTCATGCTCATCGGGGTGGCCATCTACGCCAAGGTCTTCGCCGCCCCGGGTGAGTACGCCGACCTCCGGCTCGACTCGCTGTCGACCCTGTTCTACGTAGCCAACTGGCACTTCATCTTCAGCGGGGGGAGCTACTTCGACATCACCGCCCAGTCCTCACCGCTGGGCCACATGTGGTCGCTGTCCATCGAGGAGCAGTTCTACATCGTGTGGCCCCCGGTGGCCCTTGTCATGCTCCGGCTCGGACGCCGGCTGCGCCCGTCGCGCCGCCTGTGGCCCCTGTTGGCCACCGCCGTGGTCGGGGCCATCGCCTCTGCCCTCGACATGCGGCTCTCCTACCAGCACCACGCCTCGATCACCCGGCTCTACGAGGGGACCGACACCCGTTGCCAGGACATCCTGGTGGGGGCCACCCTGGCCATCGCCATGGCCCTGTGGGCCCAGCACCGAAAGGCCGTGCCCGGGGGGACGACGCCGGGGGAGGGACCGGCCGCCTCTCGCCGCGGTCGCCTCACCCCCATCGTGGCCTGGGAGGTGGCCTCGCCAGTCACCCGGCTGGTGCTGCAACTGTGCGGATGGGCGTCGCTGGTGGTGTGCCTGGTGGTCTGGTCCCAAGTCACCGGAACCAGCCCGTTCCTCTTCGAGGGGGGCTACTTCCTCTTCGCCCTCGGGGTGGCCGTGCTTATCTTCTGTGTGGTCACCGCCCAGCGCGGTTCCCTGTCCCGAGCGCTCGGCAACCCGGTGTTCCGCTACATCGGCATGATCTCCTACGGTGCCTACCTCTGGCACCTCCCGCTGTTCGCCCTTCTCGACGCCAGCCGGGTCCACTTCGATGGCTTGCCGCTGCTGGCCGTGCGCATCGGTGCCACCCTGGCGGTGGCCACCGGCTCCTTCTACCTGGTGGAGGAGCCCGTTCGCCGGGGCCGGATGCGGTCGTTGACGGAATGGAAGGCGTGGCTGGCCACCAGTGCGGGATTTCTGGTGGTGGTGGTGGTGACCGTGGTGGCCACCGTGCCGTCGACGGCCGAGGCCGCCGGTGCGGTGCCGGTCCCGTCGGGCCCCCAGTACACCGGGCCGCCGGTCGGCGTCACCATGTTCGGCGATTCGCTGGCCTTCACCGCCGGCTGGGCCATCGCTACCAACAACGCCCAGGATCCCTACGATGTGCGCTTCAACAGTCAGGGGACTCTCGGGTGCGGGGTGATGGTGGTGCAGGCACAGATCACCCACGGACAGGAGATACCGGCCACCAAAGGCTGTGGGGTGACCACCCCGGTTCCCCGGCAGTGGCCGGGGCTGTGGTCGGCCGTACTGCGCAAGGAGCACCCCAACGTGGTCATGGTCATGGCCGGACGATGGGAGGACTCCGACCAGCTCATCGACGGCCGGGTCATGCACATCGGGGAGCCCGACTATGACGCCATCCTGCGGAGCGACCTCCAACAGGCGGTGCAGGCGGCCACCTCGACCGGCGCCTACGCCATGCTCCTCACCGCGCCCTGCATCGATTCCGGTGAGCAGCCCAACGGGCAGCCCTGGCCCGAGGACCTGGCCTCCCGACGTCTCATCTACGACCAGATGGTCACCCAGGTGGCCGCCGACCACCCGGCCAATGCCGAAGTATTCGACTTCGGTGCCGAGGTGTGTCCGGGCGGGCATTTCGAGCCCACCATCGACGGCGTGCGGGTCCGATTGGGTGACGGCATCCACTTTCCCTTCGATCCCAGCCAGGACGGACCGACTGGTCCGACGGCCCGATGGCTGGCGTGGAAGCTGTTCCCCGAAGCGGTCCGGGTCGGCCGCCTGCAGATGAGGGGACAACCGCTCCGATGAGTACGACGTCCCACCGGGCCGGTTGGCGGTCGCCGGCCACCACCGGCGCGGGGCCGATCGCCCGTGGGCGGCCGATCCGCTTCAGCTACGTCCCCGCCCTCGACGGGCTGCGGGCCATCTCGGTGCTGGGCGTCATGCTCTACCACGGGGGGGCACCCATCCTGAGTGGGGGATTCCTCACCATCGACGTCTTCTTCGTGCTGTCGGGGTTCCTCATTACCTCGCTCCTCCTCGGCGAGTGGGCCAAGCGGGTGAGCATCCGGCTCGGCCAGTTCTGGGCCCGCCGGGCCCGCCGGCTGCTGCCGGCTCTTCTGGTCATGCTCATCGGGGTGGCCATTTACGCCAAGGTCTTCGCCACCCCCGGCGAGTTCGCCGACCTCCGGCTCGACTCGCTGTCGACCCTGTTCTACGTGGCCAACTGGCACTTCATCGCCAGCGGGGGGAACTACTTCAACCTCACCGCCCAGCCCTCACCCCTGGCCCACATGTGGTCGCTGTCCATCGAGGAGCAGTTCTACATCCTGTGGCCCCCGGTGGCCCTTGTCATGCTCCGGCTCGGACGCCGGCTGCGCCCGTCGCGCCGCCTGTGGCCCCTGTTGGCCACCGCCGTGTTGGGGGCGGTGGCCTCGGCCCTCGACATGCGGCTGTCCTACCAGCACGGCGCCTCGGTCATGCGGCTCTACGAGGGGACCGACACCCGTTGCCAGGACATTCTGGTGGGGGCAGCCCTGGCCATCGGCATGTCCCTGTGGGCCGAGCACCGAAAGGCGGTGCCCCCGGGGGGAACCCGACGTTTCGACCGTTTCGTGCGTGCCCATCCCGCCGCCGGCACCACCGGTGTCGAAGCCCCGCTCCCTCATCGGCGAGACCACCGTCGGCGCCGGGGCCCGAGCCTCAAGCCCATCCTGGCCTGGGAGATCAGCTCCTCACTGGTCCGGGTCCTCCTGCAGGTGCTCGGCTGGTGCGCCCTGGCCGGGGCCATCTTCTTGTGGACCCAGCTGACCGGACCCACCGCCTTCCTGTTCGAGGGTGGCTACTTCCTCTTCGCGCTGGGAGTGGCCACCGTCATCTTCTGCGCGGTCACCGCCCAGACGGCATCGCTGGCCCGTTCGTTGGGCAACCCCGTCTTCCGCTACGTCGGCAAGATCTCCTACGGCACCTACCTCTGGCACTTCCCGCTCTTCGCCCTCCTCGATGCCGAGCGGATGCACCTCTACGGGGTGCCCCTGCTGACCGTGCGCATAGGTGTGACCCTGGTGGTGGCCACCGGGTCCTTCTATCTGGTGGAGGAGCCGATCCGCCGGGGCCGGATGCGGTCGTTGACCGAATGGCGTGCGTGGCTGATGACCAGCGCCGCCTTTCTGGCCGTGGTGGCCGTGACCGTGGTGGCCACCGTCCCGTCCGCGGCGGAGGCCGGGACGGTCAAGGTGGTCGGCCCCCAGTACGCCGGACCGCCGGTCAAGGTGGCCATCTTCGGCGACTCGGTGGCCTGGCGACTCGGGTTCGCCATGTTGGCCAGCCAACCTCAGAATCCCTACGACGTGAACATGTACAACGGCGCCATCGTGGGCTGCGGCCTGGTCCGCAGCACCCAGTACATGGCCCACGGCGTACCCGACACCATGACGCCGGCGTGCAACTCGTCGGCGCCGTTATCGGACCAATGGCCGGCCCAGTGGCAGGCCGACCTGGGCCAATTCCACCCCAATGTGGTCGTGGTGCTGGCCGGCCGGTGGGAGCTCGACGACCGTCTCATCGACGGCCACTGGCTGCACATCGGCGATCCGGTGTTCGATGCCGCCCTGAGGGCCTCCATGGAACAGGCGGTGCAGGTGGCCACGTCGACTGGTTCGCTCATGGTGTTCATGACGTCGCCGTGCTTCGATTCGGGCGAACAGAACAACGGTCTCCCGTGGCCCGAGGACTCGGCCGCCCGACTGGCTGCCTACAACACCATGGTGCGCCAGGTGGCGGCTCAGCACCCCTCCACCGTCCAGGTCTTCGATCTCGACGCTTTGCTCTGCCCGGGCGGCACCTTCACCACCTACTTCGACGGTATCCAGATCAGGGATGGCGACGGTGTGCACATCGTTCCCACCCCTGCCGCCGGTCAGTGGTTGGACGCCAGGATCCTGCCCGATGTGATCAAGGTGGGGCGCCTGCAGATGAGCGGCGCACTTCTCACCGCTCCGCCGGTCTCGACCGCGGCGCCCCCGGGTTCGGCGCTACCGTCGACGTCGTCGACGTCCCCGCACTCGGCATCGCCGCCACCGTCCCCCCATTCGGCATCGCCGCCATCCTCAGCAGCTCACGCCGGCACCGACACTCCGACGTCCTCGACCGCCGCGGCCGGTGCAGCGCGCTGACGGTTGGTGTCGTCCTGGTCCTTCAGGTTGACACCGGCGCCGGCGGCGGGATTGACGACGGGGGAGACGGTTGATTGAAGGGTGACTGGTCGGCGTCATTGCACTGGGCCTGGAGTGCCGGCACCAGAGTGGTCTCGGCCACCCGGTTGCTCTCCGACACCGTTGTCATGAGGGCCTGCCACTGCCCGTCGTCGTAAGCCGCCTCTGCCGACAACGGGAGAGCTTTGCGCAGTTCCTGATAGGCCTCTTGTTGCAGCTGGGCCGATCGAGCGTGGTCGGAGGGGTCTTCTGATTGGTGGAGCAGGGTGATCGATCGGGTGATGTGGCCGCACGCCTCGCGGGCCAAGGTCTGGCCCCCGTTGCCACAGGCACTGAGGGCCGCACCGAGGCCTACGGCGAGGGTGACCCCGGTGGCCGTGGCGCGCCACCTGCGTCGACCGCCGGGCCGGTTCACCCGAGCCAGCTACCGGCCGAATCGAGGAGATAGCGGCTGACGGCCAGGCACCGGTCGAAGACCTCGCACATCATCTCCTCGCCGGCCAGAACCCGGGTCAGGGACACCGGCGAGCGGGCCACGATGTTGAGCCGCCTTTCGGCGGCGTCGGTAGCAGAGGCGTAGGAATCGATGGCTGATACCTCGAGCGGTAGTTCGATACCACCGACGCCGGCCAGGTCGATGGCCAGCCGGAGCAGGTCGGGCCCGTGGGGGAGAGGTGGGAGGGCCCAGGTGAAGGTCAGCGGGAAGTGGAAGTCATCGGGTGGCTCTTCGTCCTCGGGGAGCCCGAACACGGCATCCTCGAAGGAGAGGAGCGTCCTCGGGTCGACCTCCAGTGCCAGGTGGAGGTCGAGGGGGCCGCCACAGCCGTCCTCGGGATGGAGCTCCACCTCCCACACCTGACGGAGGGAGTAGGTCTCGACGAAATGGCGCTCATCGTGGACGTGAAAACCATGGTCAACGGAGTGATCCTTGAGATCGGCCACGTATCCGGCCACATCGATGACTGCCACAGGGCCATCAGCCTACTGGTCCCCCGCGGTATGGTCGGCCCCGTGGACGACGCCTCGCTGCTCGAGGTCCTGCACGCGGCGGCAACGGCTGTGGCCCGGTCGCTGGAGAACCTCGAGGACTGGGGACTGGCCGGTACCCGTGCCAGTCAGTACCGCTCGGACCTGGTGGCCGACGCTGCCGCTCTCGAGGTGCTCGACGGTGCCGGGCTCGGCGTGATGTCCGAGGAGTCTGGGCCGTTCCACACCGATCGTCCTCTGGTGGTGGTGTTGGACCCGGTTGACGGTTCGACCAATGCGGCCCGGGGCATCCCCTGGTACGCCACCAGTCTCTGTGCCACCGACGCCGAAGGTCCGCGGGCCGCGGTAGTGGTCAACCAGGCGTCCGGCATCCGGTTCGAAGCCGTCCGACGGGGTGGCGCACGCAAGGACGGTGTAGCCATCGCCCCGTCGGACTGCCAGACGCTGGGCGAAGCCATCGTCGGCTTTTCGGGATATCCCCCCCGCTATCTGGGGTGGTCGCAGTACCGGGCCTTGGGCGCCGCCGCCCTCGATCTGTGCGCGGTGGCGGAAGGGGTGCTCGACGCCTACGCCGCCATCGGGGGCTCCGAGCTCGGCAGTTGGGACTACCTGGGCGGCATGCTGATCTGCACCGAGGCCGGTGCGGTGGTCGAGGAGTCGGCCGGGCGCGACCTGTTCACCCTGGCACACACCGACCGGCGCACGCCGGTGGCCGCCTCCACCCCGGCCCTACTCCAGGCATTGGGTCAGGCCATCGGGACCTGACGCCACGCCGACCACCCGGACCTCCTTCCCATCCACCGGTTACCGAGGAACAACTGCAAAACTTCGCCCTCGGATGGGGATGTGGCGGGTGGAGGTCTGCGGATGACGTCACGACGGTCGGCACGGCTGTGGCGCAGGGTAACGGCGATGTTGGTGGTGGTCGTTGTCACCATCTTTGCGGTGGGGGCGCTGGCCCACACGGACAGCGGGGCCGTCTCCTCAGGTTGGACCATCGTCACCAGCCCGGATCCCAATACTTCTGTCAACGACCTGTTGCTCGGTTCGACCTGTGCCAACGCCCAGGAATGCTGGGCCGTGGGGGCGGTCATCGCCAACGGTGGTGGTGAGGGTCTGGGTGCTGCCGCCGGACTGTTCGAGGAGTGGGACGGTTCGTCGTGGCAGGTCATTGCCGGCTCCCCCGCCCCTCCGGGTCTGGATGACGCCGTCCTGGCTGTTACCTGCGTGTCCGGGTCGGACTGTTGGGCGGTGGGAACGGCACTCGGGGGACAACAGAACAATCCGGTGTCCACGCTCATCGAGCACTGGAACGGATCGGGGTGGTCGTCCGTGGCCAGCCCGACGCCGGGGGGTGTGGCGGGGGCACTGCTCAGTGCCGTGAATTGCCCGTCGGCATCGGCGTGTTGGGCGGTGGGTCTGACCACGGCGGCCGATGGTGAAGGCCTGACCGCCATCACCGAGCGGTGGAACGGCTCGACCTGGTCATTGGTGCCGAGTGCACCGTCGGGACAGACCTACGATCAATTCAACGGTGTGGACTGCACCAGCGCCTCGAACTGTTGGGCGGTGGGCAGCGCGGGGGCCACGCAACAGGATCCCAGGTTCCTGCCCGTCTACCCGGCGGCCCCGGGCCTCCAGGGCCTCATCGAGCACTGGAACGGCAGCGCATGGACCGTTGTGCCCGGTTACCAGGCCCCTGCGCCCGAAGGCACCTACCTGACCAGCACCACATGCCTGTCGAGCACCGACTGTTGGGCGGCGGGCACCACCTCGGACAGCTCGGGCAATGCCGACACCACGTTGATCGAGCGCTGGAACGGATCGAGTTGGTCGGCCGCCCCGAGCGCTGATCCATCGGGCCAGACGGCCAACACCATCAGCGGGGTGACCTGTCTCGACGCGTCGAGCTGTTGGGCCGTTGGCGCGTCGGGTACGGCCAACGTGGCCGGGGCAAGCGGCTCGTTCCAGCCCAAGGCCTTCGTCGAGGCGTGGAACGGCGGGAGCTGGACCGTCGAGCCCACCCCGAACGTCACGTTCGAGAGCCTTCTCGGTTCGGTGGCCTGTGTGCGGTCCGTGTCGTGCTGGGCGGTGGGCGGAGCGATGACCGCCTCCGGTCAGAACGGTGTCCTGCAGACTCTCCTCGAGCGGATGACGTTCCCCGCCGCTTCCAGTCAGGGTTTCCTGTTGGACGCGGCCGACGGCGGGATCTTCACCCTCGGCCAGGCGTCGTTTCACGGGTCGATGGGGGGCCGGTCCCTCAACCAACCCATCGTGGGCATGGCCGCCACGCCCGACGGGGGTGGCTACTGGGAAGTGGCCGCCGACGGCGGGATCTTCTCCTTTGGCGACGCCGCCTTCCACGGATCGATGGGGGGTAGCCATCTCAACCAACCCATCGTGGGCATGGCCGCCACGCCGGACGGGGGCGGCTACTGGGAAGTGGCCGCCGACGGCGGGATCTTCTCCTTTGGCGACGCCGCCTTTCACGGATCGATGGGGGGTAGCCATCTCAACCAACCCATCGTGGGCATGGCCGCCACGCCGGACGGGGGTGGCTACTGGGAGGTGGCCGCCGACGGCGGGATCTTCTCCTTCGGCGACGCCGCCTTTTATGGCTCCACCGGGAACCTGACCCTCAGCAAGCCGATCGTCGGTATGGCCACTACCCCGAATGGCAAGGGTTACTGGATGGTGGCGGCCGACGGCGGGGTCTTCGCCTTCGGTAATGCCGGCTTCCAGGGCTCGGTGCCGGGGCAGGGGTTGACCAGCTCCGCTCCCGTGGTTGGCATCGGAGCGACACCCAGCGGGAAGGGTTACTGGTTGGCGGCATCTGACGGCGCCGTCTACGCCTACGGCGACGCCGCCTACCTCGGGTCCCTACGCGATGTGAGCCTGGCGGCTCCCGTCGTGGGGCTATCCGCTCCCTGAGGCCCGACCCTGCGGTCGTGAGCGCGGCTGGGGCGCTACCCTGAACGCGACGTCGCTGGAGGGCGTGCGGGCGTTTAGCTCAGTTGGTAGAGCAGCTGGCTTACAACCAGCAGGTCGTCGGTTCGAGCCCGGCAGCGCCCACTCGGTTTGAGTACGGCCGCTCAAGGTCTTCGATGGGCTACCTACTCAAACCGTAGGTGGGTTGGGCCCTTGCAGGACATTTAAGTTCTTGATCACGACAGAGGGTTTAGCGTCGCGCCGAGGACGCCCGCGGCGTGGTATTTCGCCTGTATCGGAGGGCAGTCGACCGGCGTCATCGAGTGCGAGCCGTAGTAGAAATTCAATGTGCGCGTTTGTGCTTCGCAGCTCGTCCGCTGCCCAACGGGCAAGAGCGTCATGAACAGCCGGATCGATGCGGAGGACAAGGTTCTTCCGTTTGGACATGGTTTGACCGATGGCTATTCCCACCCCTTGAACTGCCTACTAAAGTGATATCATAAAGATATCAGATTTATGATCACAGCACGGATCACTGACGGAACCGCCGAGGAGCTCATGCATGGGTGACCAATCACCTAGAGCTCCAGCTCTCTCAGTTGACCACCTTTCAAAAAACTTCGGCGATAGGGTCGCGTTTGACGACGTCTCGTTCGAGGTCAGCCAGGGCGAAGTATTCGGTTTCCTAGGTCCCAACGGCGCCGGCAAGACGACGACTGTGCGGACATTGGGCACACTGATCGCACCGACTAGCGGCACGGCAACGGTCGCCGGGATTCCGCTCTCTTCAGGAAGCGACGAGGAGATACGCCAGAGGATCGCGATAATGCCGGAATCGCCAGGACTGTACCTCCGACTTACGGTGGCCGAGAATCTCGAATGTTTCGCCGGTCTCTACGAACTACCCAACGGTGATCAACGCATCGAGGCTGCACTTCGTGCCGTTCATCTCGTCGACCGAGCCAATGATCCGTGCCATGCCTTGTCTAAGGGTCTCCGACAGCGAGTCAGTTTGGCAAGGGCACTGCTCAGCGACCCCTCAGTTCTTTTCCTCGACGAGCCGACTTCCGGCTTGGATCCGGCTGCCGCTCACGACGTCCACGACTTGATTGATGGACTCCGAAAAGAAGGCGTGACGATCTTCCTCACCACGCACCGCCTCGAAGAGGCCGAGCAGCTGTGCGACCGGGTTGCGATCTTGAACACGACACTCGGCACGATCGGCCGACCGGATGAGCTGCGCGACACATTATTTCATAAGTCAATCGAGGTGAAAACGCGTAATCCATTGCCCGATCCAGGCGCCGTTCTCGACGGTCTGCCGGGTGTCGATAGTTGGAGTCTCGACGGGGCGGGCGTCTATGTCATCTCCGTGTCTGATCCGACGGTTGCAGCTCCAGAGGTCACGCGAGCGCTCGTTCGCGCTGACGCCGACCTCTTGTCGCTTGTCGAAACGCGGCATTCGCTTGAGGAGGTCTATCTCGAGCTGATCGACGAACAAGCGGAGGAGAAAGGCAAATGAGGTTCAGCACCATGCGCACGCGCGCCATCTTCCAAAAGGAGCTTCGGGAATACCGACGGAACCGCTTAATCGTGGTGACGATGGTAATTCTGCCCGTCGTGTTCATTGCCATTCCGATCGTCCTGGTCTTCACGGCCTCCCATTCAGAGTCGAGCACTGAGCTCGCCAATTCGATCGGCGTAGAACTGCTGTTAATGCTGGTGATACCAGCCGTGATTCCCTCCACGCTTGCCTCATATTCCGTCGTTGGGGAGCGCGAACAGGGGACCCTTGAACCTGTGCTCACAACGCCGATTCGGAGCGAGGAATTCGCGATCGGCAAGGCACTCGCAGTGCTTGTCCCAACGCTCGTGATCTCGTACGTGGCATTCCTCATCTATCTCGCTTGCGCACTTTTTGCTCATCCGTCAGTGACATCTGCGGTGTTCACGAGTTCACATCTGCTCATCTTGCTGTTGTTCACTCCGCTCCTCGCTAGCTGCTCGATCTGGGCCGGCATTGCGGTCTCGACCAGAGCGAGCGATGTGCGTGTCGCCCAATCGCTCGGGACATTTGCCAGCTTCCCGCCACTTATCGTTACGGCCTTGATCTTGTTCAACGTCATCCCACAAACCTTTGGCTCCATCCTCGGCTTGGTGGCAGTGCTGTTGCTATTCGCCAGCCTCGGTTGGCGCCTTGTCTCGGCGATGTTCAATCGCGAACGGCTCGTCAGCGGGACCCGATCGTGACTTGGGCGACCTTGACACAGGCCACTCAACCGCGTGTTTCACTTCTTCCGCACAGGTCGGCGCCCTCTTCTCGATGCCCGCTCCGTTGAGCGCCTTGCGATTGCCGCTCGGCCCACATCGTTCGAACGAATTTGGAGTCAATACATCCACCCTGGTCTTGGTCGTAGTTTCACGCCTGCCCGGTTCAGAGCCTTGCGGACTGTGTCACCCGCCACTCCAAGCTTGGTGGCGATTGAAATTATCGAGTCCCCATTGTTGTAGTCACGGATTGCTCCCTCTAGCCGTTCTCCTTCGACCATGCGATACCTGCGAGCAACATTTTGGCGTTAGAGAACTAAGCAGATACTGGCTCGATGGATCTGGAACTGCTCGCTTAGTTCCTGAAGGGTTGCACCGGATTGGTAGGAAGCCACGAGTTCATCGGTCTGAGCCGGTAGTAGTCGTCTGTGGATCTGCTTGGTGGTTCGAGTTATGGGCGCCTGCGTCACCGGAACGGATGTGCCCGGATACGCCCGGATGTGCCGGTCAACCACGGTTGATGACCGTTGCTCACCCGGCGTTGCGGGTAGACCACTCTCATTCAGAGTGATCTCGTGTAGCGAACCTCGCTGACCCCGTCGTGATTCAGTTCGATTCCAGGAACAGTCACCCAACCCCGTCTTTCGTACATTCGACGTGCCCGCTTGTTTGCTGCGATCGTCCACAGACCTGCACTGCCATACAGCTGATCCCTCAGAGTCTCCACGGCCTTATCGTGAAGCGCACTGCCGATCCCCTGTCCCCAGACATCAGGAAGCACGTGTAGTCCCAGTAGCTGCCCGTCTGGATCGAAGTCGGGATCTCTGCGAACTACAACCATGCCCACGGTGTGGCCGTCCAGTGAAGCTGCGAAGCTCCTGGCGCTCGGATCCGCCAGCCGCTCCTTCCACACGAAGGACAGCTCCTGGATCGTGGGTGCCGGTGACTCGGGTGGAAAGAAACTCTCATAGGCGATCAAGACTGTGCGGTAGTGGACGTTGGCGATGAGGGTTGCGTTTCGAGTGCTCTCGATGGTCAGTTCCGAGGAAGCGTCACCCACCTGTGTATTGCAGCACATGCCCGGTGTTGTCGGATAGACAGAGCTCCAGCAAGAGGGAGCCACGGTCAAAGGCCCCCCGGATCGAGATTGCCCAGCTGGGCATCATGAAAGAGCACGATGCAGAGGACGACAAGCAGGAACATCCCGATGGATAGTGAGAGGACGAGGATGACCGCCCATCGTCTCGGTGTCGCGGACGAGGTGGACACAGCAAGGCGCTCACGAACGTATACCGCGATATCGGCGATACCGAGGGCCACGCTGAGCGGCATCAGCCAGAAGAGCAGTGCGGACACGATGGAGGGGAACACAACAAGAAACCAGACCAGCGACAATGCGTTCAAGGCAAATGTGGAGGTACCGATCCATATCGCCCAGATCACAACTGGTCGCGGCCTTCTTCGACCAGGTATCGGAGCTGCTTCCTTGCTCCCGGACCCGAGGATCATAGATCCCACGCCGGAGAGCAGTAGGAAAGCACATACGGCCACAAGCGCCACGAGCACAGGACCGAGCCGGTCGGATGCATCATTTTCTCATTATCGGCGTGAGTAAATGGAGGCTGAAGCTGGCTAGTCCGGAACGACCGCTCAGCCGACCCACGTCATCACGACGGGGACGCCAGTTAAGTGCTCGCCAAACTCAGGTCGGACTGCCCCGACTGCGACTGGCGATCGGGTTCCGTGCCAGCTTCCGGCTCCGGGCCGGATAGCCGTCGCCCAGCGGTGATCGCGGGCACAGATGTTGTCGGCGGCCGGACTCTCGGGTCTCGTCGGACCAGGGCCGAACGCTGGCGGATCCGACGCTCTACGGGCTCAGTACTCGCCCTTGATTACGAAATACGAGCCTCGGATGGTCCCTGCCAGCTTCGACTTCTGGCGTGCGAATTTGAACGAACCGAGTTCGGCGGGAATGTCCATCCCTTCGGAGAGCTTGAACCCGACCGCCCGCTTTGGATTCGGTCCATCGAGGGTGTACAGGACGTTGATCGATAGCCCGCTCTCGTAGAACACGTAGGTCCAGCGGATGTTCTCGACCTGGAAGGTCGTCGCCTCGAGCGGGGGCGACTCGATGACGATGTCCCGTTCTTCCTTGAGGATGCGCTCCACCAAGGCGATGTCCTTCTTGGCTCTGGTGGAAGGCTCAACCGTGAAGACGTGGTCGTACTTGTTCTTGAAGTAGCGAGCCTCGTTTGCTCGCAGGCCGGCCAGCGCAACCACCACGGGCGACGACTCCAGTCCGACGGTAGATACATTGACAAAATCTACGGAATGACTCACAGGCGGCGAGTATAGGTGGCGACACATTTCAGCCGTTGGCCGAGATTGACCTACGGTTCAAGGCATCCGCGACGTGCCGGAGTGTGGTGGTTCGCCAATGGGATCAGCGGGCCTTCGATAATGCGCCCCGAGCGGGTGGTGGGGGACACCGGCCACGCCTCGCCCCTGGTGATCAGTACTCCACGTCCCTCAGTGCCACGTTGAGTGTCCACGGGGCCAGTGGTCCATCCAACCATGGTGGCTCCGGACGGGTCCTCGGGCCGGCGACGGGCCCGGTGACTACTCTTCTTTCAAGCGCCGTATCAGGCGAGAAGGAGGACGAAGAGATGACCGCTCGTAAGCTGGTTGCGATCGTCGCGCTGGTGCTGCCCAGTGTCGCCCTGATGGCGATACCCGGGTCGGCGTCGGCTTCTTCGAAACCCACGGGCACGGGCACACTCACCTGCTCGGTTGGGGGTGGTGTCTCGTTCAACCCACCGCTGAATGAGTACGGGACGAATCCTGAGCCCGGGGCCAAGAAAGAGGCCGTCGAGGTCGATCTCCAGTTGACTGAATGCAGCGGCCCCGATGCGAACACTCCTCAGCCCAACCCGACGGCGACGACCGTGAACGGCCATGCGGATCTCAAGGACACCGCGGTCGAGTTCATGGGCCACATCATGAAGGTGCTGGGTGGCTGCGGCTACGGCGATTTTGATCCGGACGCCATTGTGAAGAGCGCCGAAAAATGGACAGGCGGCTCTCTGGTTTCGGGGACACATACGAAGCTCGACGTGGACACCATGGGCGGGCTCGGTGTGGACAACCCGGTCGGCGACGTCACGGGCACCTCCACCGGTTCCTACCCCGGCCTCGTCTCAGGCACGCTCAACCTCACCGCAGGATCGGTGGACGACTACAATGACGTATGCAACGGGGAGGGAGGGACCTCCTTCTCTTTGCTGCAGTTCGATGCCTCGACGAGCACAATCACGATCGGCGGGTCCTGACGGCCACGGACCAATCCGGGCGACGTCGGGAGGTTCAGCCCCGCTCCGATCCCGTCCGGGGTCGATACAAGAGCTCGGTACGATCGCCTTCGGAATCCAACTGGGCGTCCCGCTCCCGCATGCCCCACTCTGGGGAGGCAACGGCATCAAGAAGGTCCGCGTAAGTGGGAGTCACGGAGGGCGAGTTTTCCACATGCCCGAATGTGCGGGTCAGCCACGCTAGATAGCCATCCCGATCCGGTGGTTGGGGTCGCGCTGGCATCTATGCCTCGGGGAGGCGCCATACGCTGACATGCGAATGACTCTCACCAGTGAACGGCGAGCGGTCCCACCACGCCCATCGATACTCCAGCGTCATGCCTGCTATCCGAGCCATCAGATCCAGTTCGGCCGGCCACACATATCGGAACGGTGCTGTGAATTCGGTGAAGGTGCCATCAGGAACTCGGTTGAAGTGCCGAGAACGGGAAATCTGCTTGTGCGTACGGTCAATGAAGTCGTCGATGCCGATATAGTCCTCTGTCAACACAAACGGAACACCGGAGTTGCCTGGTGGTAACCGGCGAAGACCGGGCACGTTGGTCTCGATCACGAAGCGGCCACCGGGGCGCAGGTGTCGGGCGGCGTTTTCGAAGCACGCCACTTGTTCGTCCTGCGTCGTTAGGTTCGTGATCGTGTTGAAGACCAAGTAGACAATGGAAAACTCGCCCTCAACGAATGTAACGGCCATGTCGCCTTCGACGGCCGTGATATCGGTCGCTTCGTGCTTAGACCGCAGTACGTCGAGCATGTCTGCTGACAACTCGATCCCGGCGACCGGAACACCCCGGACAGCCAGAGGTACAGCCACCCTGCCAGTCCCAATCGCGAACTCCATTGCCGCTCCGCCATCGGCCAACTCAACCAGGCAGTCGACTGTCGCTTCGAGAACGCCGTCGGCGAACATTCCCGTCCCAGGTTGGTCATAGGTTCTGGCGATCTCGCCGACGAATCGATTCTCAGGCACGCCTCAGCCTGACCTGACCCACGCGGATCCGCAACCCATTCTTGCCTATCACTACCTGCTCCCGACCGGCGCACTCATAGCCGGCATGAGGTGGCGCGCCCGCTCAAGGCGAGGCGCGGGCCGATGACGACGTGTTGCTAAGCGCCACACCGGTGTCGCAAGACTCAATCGGGCACAAGTTTCAGTGCCAGCCTGGGAACAAGGAAGGACACCAGAAATATGGGCAAGAACCTCTTTCCGGTGCACCGGAAGGCGACGATCTCGCCATCAGTGGCGTCAAAGGTTTCAGCGCTACTCGAGTTCCGGCCATTGCGGGCCTGCAGAGTATGACGACCAGGCTCGACCGATATCTCGATGGTGTCGTTCATTTTGACCGACCCCACCCGCTCGGCGTCGACCACGACATCGTATGCACCACGACGTACTTCCGCTCCGATTGCCTTATGCGTCAACTTCAGCGCTGCCGACATCGTCAGGCTCCTGCCTGTATCAGTCGATCTGAATCGACATGGTCCGGGTCTCGCTTGCTCCAAGGGGTGGCCCGCCCCGACGTACCGGTCTGACCTAGTCGATAACACCCGCTGAACCGGTGATAGGGTTTATCATCTCATTCCGATCAATTATCCGCGTCCGGGTGCCCAGCTCTCATTTCATTTCAAGGTGGCTGTGTTTTTATTCCTGCGCGGGTGCGCGTGCGGCGCCCCATGAGTGGAGGGGGTCTTCTTTCATGGCGACTCGACGAGTCCGATCTTTCTCCGATCGGTTATGGCTGCTTCTCTGACCCTCGGAACTGTGCGTACCGCGCCGAACCTGAAGACCGTGGGGCTCATCCTCGGTCCCTACCGGAACCTGACCACGCTGACCGCAGCAGTGCTCAGCCTGCACCCGAATACGCAGGTGCTCAACCACGCAGGGAAGAGGCTGCTCACCGGGCGACGCAATTTCATCGAGCGCCCCGACGAGGCACGCCTGGACCGCTTCGTCGATGCGGCGCTCAGCGCCTCGACGGAGGGAAGGCGCGGCACCTTCGGCGGATCCATCCAGTTCTCGCACGCCTTCGACCGGGAGAACCTTCGGGAGAGCTATCAGCGCCGCTACGGCGACCGGGCGATGAAGGACGACGTGCGGTGCTTCATCTGGAAGGAGTCAGGGCGCGTCACCCAACTGTTGCGTCGAAGCGGCGACGGGATCGAGAAGTTGACGGAGTCGGCGCCGAAAGTACGCTTCTTGCAACCGGTACGCAACCTGCTCGACTGCACGCGGTCCAACTTGGATAACACCAAGCTCGTGCCAGGTGTGACGGAAATGAGCCGCGAAGGCGTCCTCGACGCCATCGTGGAGAACATGTCGTGGTTCTCAAGATCGGCCGAGAAGCACCCCGAGCGCTTCTTCATGTTCTTCGAGGACGACCCGATCACGACCATCCTCGACGGCTTGGTCGCGGTCCTCGAACTCGACGATGACGAGACGTGGCGACGCGATGCGGCGGACGCCTTCATCGTGGCAGGGAAGCCATACGAACATGGCCCCGAGATGCACGAGGCGCTGCGCCGCTCGGTTGAGCGGCACGTTACAGATGCCCAGCTGGCCCAACGGCTGCTCAGGCTGTCAGACCCCCAGCCGGAGTGAACTCGTCGAGCGGGTTCGCCATCGTCGGGTCTCGCTGCGATTTGAGGCCACGATCCCATCATGTGACCCGTCTGCAATGGCCCTTGTAGCAGCCCGGGTCGGGGTCAGGGAGCGCCCACCGGAAGGGCTCTCTCACATGGCCCGCCTCCACACCGCCCCGGCCGCCGACGAGGATCTCCGGGCGTACGGTCTTATTGGCCGCCTCCCGCAAGGAATGGAGACTGGTGTCGGGGGCGAGCCGCACACAGATGCGCGTCTGCGGCTGAGGGCAACTGACGTGATCAAGAGTCAGTCCATTCGGGCAAGGCGGCGCCGGCCCCTCGCTCCGCGGTCCCGTACCGGTCGACAGCTACGGCACGATGCCCTGTCGAGCGACGGCCGATTGACACGTGTGACCAATCCGCCGAGACTGGCCTCAGAGGGTCAACCATCGGGAGGTCGAAGCGATGAGCACGAAGATCTACCAGTTGCCGGTGGACAAGACCGGGTGGCAAACCGGTGACCAGACCGGAACGGCGGAGTTCACCTGGGACTACGACAACGGTCGCGACAAGCTGATCAACCTGTACGACAAGGGCAAGAGAAAGCAGTGGGACGCCAAGGAGCGCATCGACTGGTCCCACGACCCGGATCCGGAGAACCCTCTCGAGATGCCCGACGAGCTGGTTCCGATCTTCGGCTCGCCCATGTGGGACAAGCTCAGCGATGAGGAGCGCGGTCATGTGCGTCGCCACATGGTCGGCTGGCAGTTCAGCCAGTTCCTCCACGGCGAGCAAGGGGCGCTGATCTGCACGGCGAAGATCGTCCAGTCAGTCCCCGACATCGATTCGAAGTATTACGCCGCCACTCAGGTGATGGATGAGGCGCGGCACGTCGAGACCTACTCTCGCTATCTCGACAAGATCGAGATCGCCTATCCGATCAATGACAATCTTAAATCGCTCCTCGATGACGTCCTTACCGATTCGCGGTGGGATATGACCTACCTCGGAATGCAGGTTCTCATCGAGGGCTTGGCGCTTGCTGCCTTCGGCCTGATCCGCAACACGGCCGGCGATCCACTGGGGAAGGCGGTCAACGCTTACGTCATGCAGGACGAGGCACGACACGTGATGTTCGGACGTCTGGCCTTACGCGACTACTACCCGCAGCTGACCCAGGCTGAACGTGATGAGCGCGAGGAGTTTTGTGCCGATGCGTGCTACCGGATGCGCGATCGCTTCCTGGCCAATGAGCTATGGGAGCGGCTGGGCTACGACGCTGAAGCCTGCATTAAGTACGTGGACGAGAGCGAAAGCCAGAAGCTCTTCCGGAGCCTTCTGTTCACCCGGATCGTCCCCACTCTGAAGGACGTCGGGTTGTGGGGTCCGAAGATGCGGGAGACCTTCGCCGACATGGGTGTCATCGGCTACGAGTCAACCGACCTCGATCAGGTGATGGCCGATGACGAAACGGTTGCCGAGCAGCTCGATGTCGATCGGGATCACATTGCCGAGGCGGTTGCCGAAGGCATGACGGTCGACGATTGAGTCGGACCGATTAGTCGTTCTGCAGTGGCAGTCTCCGCAGGATTCGTCACATCAAGGCATCGACTCCTGTCAATCGTCTGTTCCAATATTCCGGCGTCAGTCACTTCGCCGCCACTTCTCGAACCGGTAGCGCACGCCGTCATCGGTGTGAACCTCGCTCTGATCGAATCTCACGAAATCACGGCTGTAATTGGGGAAGAATTTGGTACAGTTGAAGTCGCCCAAGACTTGAGTCAAGTACAGCTGGTCGGCCCGGTTGATGGTCCGGGCATAGACAGCTGCTCCGCCGATCACCCAGACGTCTCGGTCGGGGAACCGACTGGTCAGGTCATCGAGGCCGGCAATGGGCGCGAATCCGGACCGTAGGGGGGTGGCGTCGCGTGTCAGCACGTAGTTCTCCCTGTCGTGAAGCGGCCCCGCGAACTCGTTGTACGTCGCCCAACCCATCACGATGATTCCCTCGACGGTCTGGTTCTCGAAATAGGCGGCGTCGCCCGGCAGACTCCACGGAATGCCGTTGGCGGTTGCGATTCCCCGTTTGGCGTCCATGGCAGCAATCTGGCGGATCATGAGAAGCAATCTCTTTCGGGAAGTGACGGCATACGAGGCGTGATCCCGACAGCTGCATGGCGCGTCCGGGCAGAGGAACGTGCCACCGTCGGCATGAGCCGGGAAAAATATTGTGGCCCCATCATGGAAGTCCGGATCAATCGGCCAGCCCGGTCGCCAGATCGTCGAAGAATGACCGCCACCCGTCTTCTGCCTGGGCGTAGTTTTCCGGCGGCATGTTGCCACCCGACTGGGTAAAGGTCATCTCCGTCCCGCCGCCCGCACTCCTCAACTCGACAGTCACCAGCTCGAACTGGTCACCCGGGCGGTCGCTCAGGGTCATGACCAGCCGGGATGGGGCCTCCACCTCTTGGTACGAGCCATGCCAGCCGATCTCGTTGCCGTCAGGCAGGATCATCCGCGCTTTCCAGGCGCCACCGACCCTCACGTCCATGGATACGTCCTCCACCTTGGTCGATTCGGTGCCGAACCATCGGCCGAATTGGGTGGGAGTGGTCCATGCCGCAAAGACGGCATCGGGCGGAGCATCGAACGTGCGGGTGATGGAGATGTACGTGTCCTGGTTGGCGATCATGGAGATCCTCCCTTGTTCTTGAGTTGTCGATCGAGGCTGTCAAAGCTGGTCTCCCAGAGCTGGCGGTGATCCTCGAGCCAGACGCTGGCAGAGGCCAGAGGTCCCGCTTGCAGGCGGCAAGGCCTTTGCTGGGCCCGTCGGCTCCTGGCGATCAATCCGGCCTCCTGCAGCACCTGGATGTGTTTGGAGATGGCCTGGATACTCATGGAGAAGGGCTGAGCCAGTTCGCTGACCGTGGCCTCTCCGGTCGCTAACCGCTGCACGATGGACCGACGGGTCGGATCAGCCAGGGCCGAAAAGACGGCGCCCAGCCTCTCGTCTGTCAAAACGGCTCCCCTTCCGTTATCAACCATGTGGTTGAAGACTACGGACTGAAGAGTCGTTTGTCAACTCATCGGTTGAATACTTGACCAGCCGCCTATGCCCAACCTCCTGGCCCTAGCCGGGGACCATCGGCGACGCGCCTTGGCTGAGGCGATGGTGATGGGATGTTGACAATCGGAGTCGTCGTGTTCGTCTTGACCCGTCTGCCCTTGCTTTCTGTGCGAAGAGCCATCTACCTGCAAGATGAGATGACGGGTGTGGACGTCCAATCAGGTCAGACCGTTGGGGACGGGACACTCCTCAGGCGTCGGCGTGAAACACGGACCACCTCACGATGACACGGTGGTCGAGAAGTGGCGCAAACCTTGACTGTCGCCACCATAGTTGCCAAAGTCAAATCGCAGTAGGTCTATCCACCACTGCACCGAACGAGGGAGACTGTCATGGCTGAGAGTCAGCCCGGTTACGTCATCAAGATGGTCGCAAAACCCGGAAACGGCGACACCCTGCGCATGCTTGTTACGGACGGTATGACACAAGCCAACGCCGGCGGCACGTGGGTTCACTGCCTGGTGGACGGTGAGCCAGACACGTTGTGGACTTTGGAGCTATTCGAGAGCGAAGAAGCGAAGGCCAACTACGAGGAAAGCGATCTTGCCGACACGCTCCGCGACGAGATCATCGACCTTTTGGCCGAGCCGTCATTGCGGGTCCTGGTGACCCCATTCTCTGCCAGCTGGCTACCCCCCGCGGTCGTAGCCGCTGGGCTGGGAATGCCGCCGTCGGGTTCTTCGGTCCAAATGGGAAACCCATACCAGAACTCCGTGGAAATCTGCTCCCGACCATCCGGAGCGGGGGTAGGTTGGCCCCAGTACGCGTCTGCGCTTCGACCATGGAGTCCCGAATCCGACGAGAATAGTGATCACTTTCGAAGGGAGTGCATCATCATGGTCAAGCAACAGTCGAAGAAGAAGGTCTGGTTCGTGTACGTGATCCTCGGCACAGTCGCTGCCATCGGGATCGCAATGGGACTGTTCTTCTCAAGCCACCCCACGTGGGTCGGTGAGCAGCCTGGAAACGCAGATTACGTGCACCGCACGCTAGGCCTCTTGTCCGACCTGCCGCACATGACTGCGGAGCTGTTCTACGACGCCATCGAAAACAGCATCGTCTTCTGCGTCGCCTTCCTGATCGCACGCCGAGCGTTCCGCAAGGAGCACGAGCTCTTCGATATCCAGCACGGCATCCACCATGAGGACGAGTAAGAAGATCCGCATAGCAAAATGGACGGTGCTGCAGGTTCCCTAAAGTTCGCAATCCAACGCCGACGAGAAAGTGACGGTTATTTGTGGAGCTGATCGACACTTCGAAGGCAGCCGCTTCGCCTCATCGGTGATCGGTCGTGCCCGGGAGGGACCCTGATGACGTGAAACAATCGATACAACTGCGAGAGGAACCAGCGGTGGCAAATTTGACCGTCTTCGTGGACGATGCCGTGCTCAGCAAACTGCATGATGTGTGCGTAATCGATGGGCTCCGGACAGAGGCCTGGTATCCATTGGGGTTCACCGTGGCTGCAGGTATCGCTGCGTCTGATGGGCGGAGGCTGCTCGTCAAAAGCTCTTCGCAAGCGGGTCTCTCCGTGAATCCCGCCAATTCCGAGTCGCCAAGAGTGCCGCCTCTTGTTTCTGATTTCCGTCGACTTCTCTTTTCGGCGTCTATCGAGGCAGTCTCGATAATTGCGGCCGAAGTCGGTACATGAGGCCACACGTGGGAGCCTGACCGCAAACGCCGTGATCGTCGGTATCTACAGCTACTACCCCCCGTCCTCGCTCTCCTATTTGATTTTGACCTTAGCGGTCTTTCAAAGCGCCGAGCCCGATACGCTCGCACTTTAGCTGACCGGAACGGAGCCGACCGGCGCCTTTCGAAAACCCACGCCACCGCTACGAACATTCCCGCGCAGTGGTCCATCGTTGCCATCAGCTCAGTCGTTGTGCTCGTCTTCTCAGCCAGCCTTCTCAAGCAGCCGTGGTAGTCGTCCTGACGCGCAGTCGTGACCACCTCATAGCTGGTCACTCTGGTCTCATATGCAGTTCACTACGCTCGAGTAGCGACAACCGTGACTCAAGTCCCCCGTGACGGAGAGTGGTCTTTTGATTGCCTCTACTCAAAATCTCATCTTCGGATGTCACAGTGGAAACGACTTCAATCCGCAGAAAGATCACCGGTCACACGCTCTTGGCGTTCGCCTTCAACACTGTGATCATTGCCTTGCTGATAGCCATTCTCTTTGCTGGGACACGGCCAGGACATGGGGCGCGGTTCTGGACCGCAGGCGCCGCGCATCAACACCGAGTGATCACAGCCAGGTGCCCGTTCCATCGGATAAGCGGGCGTCATCAACCGTGGCAGATCACTACACCCGAGCGTGTGGAAACTCGCCCACTGACCCACGCTTACGCCGGGCTTCTCGAGGCCGACGCCTCGCAGCGCCCGAGGTGAAATCCCTACTGCGCCTGGAGCTTGACCGGTAGAACTCTCATGTCGTCGAAGACGACAGCCGCCTCGATCGAGAGCGATTCTTCTCTCGTCACACCCCCTGCAAATGCGAAGACCGTCATACCCGCCGCCAACCCGCCAGCTATTCCAGAGACACTGTCCTCGACAACGGCACACCGATCCGGTGATGTACCCATCTGCTCCGCAGCAAACAGGAAGATGTCCGGAGCCGGTTTTCCGTGCTCCACTTGGTCGACGCTGAATATGCAGCCATCGAAGCGATCGAGGAGTCCTGTCATGCCCAACGTGAAGCGCATCTTTTCATGGCTTCCGCTCGATGCGACGCAAACGGGAATGTTGATTTCATCGAGTGCCTCGACAATGCCGGGTACGGCGACGAGCTCACGCTCGAACACCTCCCGATATCGGGGCTCGAACTCAAGATCCCAATCGATGGTGCGACCGAGATGCTGTTCGATTTCCTGTTGCATGTAGGTGGCCGATCGCCCGACGAACCGCTCAACGATCTCAGCTTCCGTCAGTGGCCATCCGAGCTCGGACAGGATCTTCGACTCTGTCCGGACAGCGAGGCGTTCGCTGTCCACTAGGACACCGTCGCAGTCAAAGATGACTAGATCGAACTTGGTCATGATCACGAGAATAGGAAATCCACCGGTTGCGAACGTGAAATGTGGCGGGTCCTGCCCCGATTACCGGATCGGTGCTGCTGAGTTGCAAGGGCCGATGGCTTGTCATACCTCGTACCCCCTCGGAAATGTTCACCGACGACGGTGGGGGAAGAGGCATTGTCCCCGACCACAGGACGGCGGGATGGTTGCATCGACTCGCGAGTGCTGATGATGGACAGTGGCAATAGGCTTCCAAGGTGATCGAAAGCGGTACTGTCCGGGAGGTCATAGAGCGTCACCGCATGGAATCGGGCGTAGCGGTGGACGGCGGCTCTTCTGATCGGTGGGTGGTCCTCAGGTTCGGTCGCATACCGGCGCCCTTCCCCAATACTTCCGCTCGGCGGAAGGTCATTGCCCTTCACGACGTGAACCACCTTGTGGCCGGTGTCAGCACAGGAAATGTGGGTGAAGCTGAGATCAGCGCCTGGGAGCTGGCCAGTGGGGGCTGCGGGCAGTACCTCGCCGCTTGGGCCCTCGATCTGGCCGGAATGCTCATGGGCTTGGTGTGGCCGATCCACGTCGATAAGGGCGTTTGCCGCTGGGCGCAGGATGAGGAATGCCTACGCATTCGACGCTGAGGAGATCCTGGACATTGACCTTTCGGAATTGCGCAAAGTCCTGACTCGAGCCGAGCGGAGCGGCCTCTCGTCGATCATTGGTACGGCAGCGTTGTTCATTGCATATCTGATCCTCGCCATCCCCGTGGGCGCGGCGTTTGTCATTATGGTGATCCTCTCACTACCCATCTGGGCGCTCACAAAGGACGAGCGCCGTTTCTCCTGATCCCATGCATGCTGGCCGATTGAGTCTCCCTTGACCATCGGGCTGCGAGATGCCAGGACACCAGATCAGCGGGCGTTGTCAACCGTGGTCAATAGGCACACGGGGGCGGTGCCGGATCAGTACCCCTCGCCGACTACTAACTATTTCAATGTGCTCGGACGGGAAGTCCATAAGATTCGGGCTGTGGTGGACCACCGACCTGATGGCCAGGATGATCGGGACCTTGCGGCTGACCTGATTGCGCTTCCCGGGCGCCGGGCCAAGAGGACCGCCGCCGCCCTGGTCGATCTCGCTGCCTCACCCAAAATCAAGTTCGCCTGCATCGACGCAGACCCGGAGACACTCTTCGAGGTCGGTTCGATCACGAAGGGGCTGACCGGCATGTTGCTTGCCGATGCCATCGACCGCGGCGAAGTCTCATTGGACACCACGATTGGCGACCTGCTCCCGGGCGATGAGGGGACCGAGTTCGGCTCCATCTCCCTCAAGGAATTGTGCACCCACACCTCTGGCCTACCACGGATGCCTCGGGGTTTGTTCACGTTCCTCCGGGGAGCACGGTTCCTCTTGCTGGGAACGCACCCCTATAGGGGAATGACAGCTTCCGGCGTGCTGAGGGCGGCTGCTCGCCAACGGCGAACTCTCATGTCGTCGAAGACGACAGCCGCCTCGATCGAGAGCGATTCTTCTCTCGTCACACCCCCTGCAAATGCGAAGACCGTCATACCCGCCGCCAACCCGCCAGCTATTCCAGAGACACTGTCCTCGACAACGGCACACCGATCCGGTGATGTACCCATCTGCTCCGCAGCAAACAGGAAGATGTCCGGAGCCGGTTTTCCGTGCTCCACTTGGTCGACGCTGAATATGCAGCCATCGAAGCGATCGAGGAGTCCTGTCATGCCCAACGTGAAGCGCATCTTTTCATGGCTTCCGCTCGATGCGACGCAAACGGGAATGTTGATTTCATCGAGTGCCTGACAATGCCGGTACGGCGACGAGCTCGCGCTCGAACACCTCCCATATCCGGGCTCGACTCAAGCACCCAATCGATGGTGCGACCGAGATGCTGTTCGATTTCCTGTCTCATGTAGGTGGCCGATCGCCCGACGAACCGCTCAACGATCTCAGCTTCCGTCAGTGGCCATCCGAGCTCGGACAGGATCTTCGACTCTGTCCGGACAGCGAGGCGTTCGCTGTCCACTAGGACACCGTCGCAGTCAAAGATGACTAGATCGAACTTGGTCATGATCACGAGAATAGGAAATCCACCGGTTGCGAACGTGAAATGTGGCGGGTCCTGCCCCGATTACCGGATCGGTGCTGCTGAGTTGCAAGGGCCGATGGCTTGTCATACCTCGTACCCCCTCGGAAATGTTCACCGACGACGGTGGGGGAAGAGGCATTGTCCCCGACCACAGGACGGCGGGATGGTTGCATCGACTCGCGAGTGCTGATGATGGACAGTGGCAATAGGCTTCCAAGGTGATCGAAAGCGGTACTGTCCGGGAGGTCATAGAGCGTCACCGCATGGAATCGGGCGTAGCGGTGGACGGCGGCTCTTCTGATCGGTGGGTGGTCCTCAGGTTCGGTCGCATACCGGCGCCCTTCCCCAATACTTCCGCTCGGCGGAAGGTCATTGCCCTTCACGACGTGAACCACCTTGTGGCCGGTGTCAGCACAGGAAATGTGGGTGAAGCTGAGATCAGCGCCTGGGAGCTGGCCAGTGGGGGCTGCGGGCAGTACCTCGCCGCTTGGGCCCTCGATCTGGCCGGAATGCTCATGGGCTTGGTGTGGCCGATCCACGTCGTAAGGGCGTTTGCCGCTGGGCGCAGGATGAGGAATGCCTACGCATTCGACGCTGAGGAGATCCTGGACATTGACCTTTCGGAATTGCGCAAAGTCCTGACTCGAGCCGAGCGGAGCGGCCTCTCGTCGATCATTGGTACGGCAGCGTTGTTCATTTCATATCTGATCCTCGCCATCCCCGTGGGCGCGGCGTTTGTCATTATGGTGATCCTCTCACTACCCATCTGGGCGCTCACAAAGGACGAGCGCCGTTTCTCCTGATCCCATGCATGCTGGCCGATTGAGTCTCCCTTGACCATCGGGCTGCGAGATGCCAGGACACCAGATCAGCGGGCGTTGTCAACGTGGTCAATAGGCACACGGGGGCGGTGCCGGATCAGTACCCCTCGCCGACTACTAACTATTTCAATGTGCTCGGACGGGAAGTCCATAAGATTCGGGCTGTGGTGGACCACCGACCTGATGGCCAGGATGATCGGGACCTTGCGGCTGACCTGATTGCGCTTCCCGGGCGCCGGGCCAAGAGGACCGCCGCCGCCCTGGTCGATCTCGCTGCCTCACCAAAATCAAGTTCGCCTGCATCGACGCAGACCCGGAGACACTCTTCGAGGTCGGTTCGATCACGAAGGGGCTGACCGGCATGTTGCTTGCCGATGCCATCGACCGCGGCGAAGTCTCATTGGACGCCGCGATTGGCGACCTGCTCCCGGGCGATCGGGGACCGAGTTCGGCTCCATCTCCCTCAAGGAATTGTGCACCCACACCTCTGGCCTACCACGGATGCCTCGGGGTTTGTTCACGTTCCTCCGGGGAGCACGGTTCCTCTTGCTGGGAACGCACCCCTATAGGGGAATGACAGCTTCCGGCGTGCTGAGGGCGGCTGCTCGCCAACGGCTCCGGGGCCG
>CAVSII010000012.1:0-213222 GCA_963727955.1 uncultured Acidimicrobiaceae bacterium | reverse complement strand
GGACCAGAAGGGCTTGGATCGTCTTCCAGGACGAGAGCGGGTTCAGCCTCCTCCCCTCGGTGAGGGCCACCTGGGCCCCGAAGGGAAAGACACCCGTCCTCACCCACCACTTCAACTGGAAGCGCCTGTCAATGTCGGCAGCGGTGTGCTTCCGACCCGACGGCAGCGAAGCCTCTCTGGTATTCGGCGTGCAGCCGGGGTCCTACAACGAGGTGTCGATCATGGAGTTCCTGGTCGAGCTCCACCGCCATCTCGACGGCGCCAAGGTCACCCTCATCTGGGACGGACTTCCGTCCCACCGCAGCAAAGCCATGCAGGCCTTCATCAAGAGTCAACGAACGTGGCTGGTGGTCGAGCGGCTCCCGGCCTACGCCCCCGACCTCAATCCGGTCGAACAGGTCTGGGGCAATCTGAAAGGTGGCGAACTCGCCAACCTCTGCCCGGACACCATCGACGAGGCTGAGGAGATCGTCGACCACGGGCTCTGTCGCATCGGCAACGACACCAGACTCGCCTTCTCGTTCCTCCGACACTGCGGTCTCGAGCTATGACGCCAGTCCACGCGGTATTACACGAAGGTCTTTAAGGCGTTCTTGGACGAATGACCTATGTACGCAACCCTCTTGAGCTGACGTCAACGGAGGGGATGGATCGATCTGATCCTTTGGGAACGGCTGGACGGACCCGCCAATGGGCAGTCACTCGACGCCTTGAATTTCTCGTGATAGCGAGTCGGTGGCCGCAAGGTGCCCGATGATCCAGGCCGGTGGCACTCTCAAATCGGGACAACTCGGCACAGCGGACATCACGGCCTCGACGGTCGCCAACATCGGGCCAGGGATCGACTTCTACTTCGCATTCGGAGTGATCGCAGTAACGGCCGGCGTCGCAGCCCCACTGACAATTATCGCCGCGGGTGTGGCTGTCGCCCTCCTCGCGTTTACTGTGGCCGAGTTCACCAAGGTAGAGCCTTCGGCTGGGAGCTTTATCACCTACGTCGAGACTGGTCTCGGGCCGAGGGCTGGAGTGGCTACAGCCCTTTTGGTAACGGTCGGCTACACCGTCGCCATGGCCGCGGTGTTCACCATGTCGGGCGGGATGGTAGCCCTCACCATTTCCCACTACACAGCGTGGAACGTCGCCTGGGGACCACTGACTCTCGTACTCACCGCCGGCGCCATCTGGCTGACCATGCGTGGTGTCAAGCTTTCGACAGCAGCTGTCGGCGTGGCTGTGCTTATACAGGTGTCAGTCATGATCGTTGTCTGCCTATTTGTCCTGGTCGATCAACGCGCCCATCTTTCGGCGGCGCCGTTTTCTTGGTCACACCTCACCGGGGGGCTAGCCGGCCTCTCCGCGGGCTTCCCATTGGCGCTCTACATGTTCATCGGATGGGAAAACGGTCCAGCGCTGGCCCAAGAGTGCCGAAATCCGAGACGCACCGTTCCGAGAGCCCTGTACATCTCGGTGGCGATCGGCGGAGCTCTGTTCGTCTTCTTCGCCTATTCGACGGTCACCGGATTCAACTACGACGTATCGTCAATCGGGCGCTCGTCGGTGCCGTTCCTCAGTGTGGCCGACCACTATCTCGGTGGAGCTGCTGTTCTCGCTTGGCTCGCTGGCATCGTCTCGGTGCTCGCCACCTTGGTCGCCGGTACGAACTCGCAGGCGCGGATGCTGTTCGATGGCGGTCGCACCGGCCTACTCCCGGCATGGCTCGGCCGACTACGAGCACGAGTCGACACTCCAGTCAACGCCCTCTTCGTCATGGCATCGGTCGGACTCGGAATCATCGGCGTTTGGTGGATCTCCCACCTCGTCACTGGCAATACGGGGTCAATGAACCCTGTCGGCCTCTATGCGGAGTGCTCGACGATGGGGACAATCGTGATCCTCTTCGTCTACTTCTTGACGACGCTTTCCCTGCCCATTTTCATGTGGCGTCGCCATCGTGACTCATTCTCGCTCTTCCGACACGTGGTGATTCCGATCCTGGGGTCCCTCACGCTTCTCGTTCCGTTCGTCGAATTGTGCAAACCCGGCCAGCCCGCCCCGTACAGCCAGTTTCCTTTCATCGCACTCGCCATTCTGGCGGCGGCCGTCGTCATCGCCTGTGTCGTCGTGAGCCGTCACCCGCGCACCGGAACCGGAGAAGGGATGGAGTTCTCGGATGCCTGATCCTTTGCAATGTCGCCGGCATTTGTGTGGAGCGGGCCCGCTGCGCGTCCGGCACTGGCCTCAGAGACTCAGGTCGGCGTTCTGGGTCTGGCGCCACCAAAGTCTTGGGGTCGCACTAGCATCCACGACCCTGACACGAGCCCCTTCACTTCGTGCGCCCACAGCGTCGTGCTCTTCTAATGGATGAGAACCTTGAGCGTATGGTGCTCGGCTGCATGCCCGAAGACGTCGTAGGCCTCCAGCATCTGACCGAACGAGAATTCGTGCGTGACGAATTTCTCGAGCAGGAAGCTTGTGCTCCGCCACGAGCTTGAGCAACATCCCGAGGGTGTTCGTGTTCACCAGACCCATGGAGATGTCGATGTTCTTGATCCAGAGCTCGTTGAGGGCGAGATCGACGGACTTGCCGTGTACGCCGATGTTGGCAACGTTGCCCCCTGGGCGGACGATGACCGTGGCCATGGTGAACGTCTCGGGAACCCCCACTGCCTCGATGGCGACGTCGACGCCGAGGCCATCAGTGAGCGCCAGAACCTGGTCCTTCCAGTTCGGATCTCCCGAATTGACCGTATCGGTCGCCCCAAAGTCGCCGGCCCGTTCCAGCCGGGCGTTGTCCAAATCGATGGCGATGATCTTGGACGGGCCGTAGAGCCGCGCCGTCATGACTGCGGAGAGCCCAACCGGTCCTGAGCCGATCACAGCGACGACATCGCCCGGGCTCACATGCCCGTACTGCACGCCGATCTCGAATCCGGTGGGAAGGATGTCGGAGAGGAGGATGCCCTCGGCATCGGTCATGCCTTCGGGGAGCTTGTATACCGAGTTCTCAGCAAATGGGACTCGAACGTACTCGGCTTGCGTCCCGTCGATCATGTAGCCGAAGATCCACCCGATCCCCGCCACACCCTCGGGGTCGAGGCAGTGCCCGTAGATCCCTTTGCGGCAGTAGGAGCATCGTCCACAGGAGCTGACACAGGAGAGAATCACCTTGTCACCGACGGCCAATTGGGTGACCCCTTCCCCGACCTCTGTGATCACGCCGATTCCCTCATGCCCCAGAATGCGGCCCACCTCTACCTCGGGAACATCCCCTTTGAGAATATGGAGATCCGTGCCGCAGATGGTGGTGGCAACCATCTGCACGATGACGTCGGTCGGCTGTTCGATCTTCGGATCGGGCACCTCGTCCCAGGCCTTCTGGCCACGACCCTTGTATACGAGAGCTTTCATGACGAACCTCCTACGGTGCGATGAGCGTGACTGACTATCCGCCGGAAGGCGGACGGACCAGGCTCTACGTCCGAGGCTATTGACTGCGTGAATGGCGGACTAGGGCCGAATTGCCCATTTGTCTGTGCACGAGTCGGGAACCGGTCCTTTCACGCTCCTAGTCGATCCATTCCGTCCGCCTCATACGCGCCATGTAGATACGACGCTGAGAGTCTGAGTCACAGCGTCTGGCGCAGTCGTTCGCCTGTCGTCAGAAGTTCCCAGCGCGGAGGGGGAAAATGACATTCGGCCCTGTTGGGTGCCTCACTCGGAGATCACCATGGGTACCAGAGCTCCTCGTTGGGAGGGTTCGACCTGAAAAAGGAGCAAGCCAATGCAACGCAAAGTATTCGATGTCCTGGCCAGCGTCGGCGGTCTGCTGATGGTGGTCGTGTTGGTGGTGGCCGGTGGCCTCCTCATGTGGGGCTATAGCTTCGCCAACTCCAATGTGCACAACCAACTGGCCGAGCAGCAGATCGTCTTTCCGCCCGCGGCAGCCTTTGCTCACCCGGTGCCGGGTACTGAGATCACGCCGTCGATGGTCGGTACGGTCTCCAAGTACGCCGGACAACCATTGGTGACCGGACAGCAGGCCGAGGTCTACGCCAACGACTTCATCGCCGTACACCTCGCCGAGATCGGTGGAGGCAAGACCTACGCCCAGCTGAGTGCCGCTGCCATGGCCCTTCCCAAGGGATCTCCCGCCTATACCGCGGCTGAGGCCAAGGTGCAGACGGTATTTCAGGGCACCACCCTCCGGGGCCTGTTGCTCGAGGCCTACGCATTCGGGACGTTTGCCACCATTGCCCTCATCGCAGGGATCTCGGCGTTCGTCCTGGCAGGTTTGATGGCAATCCTCGTAGGGTTCGGCTTCTGGCACGCACGCCGCACGGATGAGTCCACGGAGCTGGTTACCCACACCGCTCACGTCCGTGGGGGAGCTGTCGCCACTGCCTGAGGGTCTGTTGCCTTCGATGCGTCAAAGCGCCTCGCTGTCTGACCACCGCCCGGCCCGCCATCGTGCGGGCCGGGCGGTTCGGTCTCGGCGTTCGCTGTGGAGTTGCTCACTACCGAATCGGATCAGATGACCGAACTAGTGATGAGAAGAACACAGGGGCCAGGGACCTCACGGTGGACGCTGCCATTGAGGTCGATCACGTGAACAAGCGGTTTGGCACCACGCTGGCACTCGACGACGTTTCGCTCGAAGTCGAGGCCGGGAAGGTTCTGGCCCTCCTCGGCCCCAACGGCGCCGGTAAGACGACCCTGGTGCGGGTACTCACCACACTGCTGCGACCGGACAGCGGGCGGGCTAGCGTTGCCGGTTTTGACGTGAGCAAGGACGCCAAGTCCATCCGAACGATGATCGGGCTCGCCGGCCAGTACGCCACGGTCGACGAACTGTTGACCGGGCGGGAGATCTCGAGCTGGTCGGGCTGCTCTATCACCTCGAGAAGGGGGAGTACGAACGTCGGGCCACCGAAGCCCTCGAACGGATGACACTTGTGGAGGCAGGTGACAAGCCGGTCAAGACCTACTCGGGAGGAATGAGACGACGGCTTGACCTGGCAGCCAGTCTCATTGGCCGGCCCCCGATCCTCTTTCTGGATGAGCCAACCACCGGACTCGATCCGCGCACGAGAAACGACCTGTGGGCACTGATCCAGGAACTGGTGGCGGAGGGCACGACGGTCCTGCTGACCACCCAGTACATGGAAGAGGCGGAGCATCTGGCCACCCGAATTGTGGTGATGGACGGCGGGCGCGTCGTGGCTGACGGCACCGCCGACCAGTTAAAGGACCATCTGGGCGACAACGTCTTGGAGGTGCGCGTGGCGGACCGGAGCGATCTCAAACGGGCCGCCGCCCTCCTTGCCGGCCTCCTCAGTGCAGTTCCTCGGCTGGACCCCGATCTCAGACAGATCAGTAGTCCCATTAAGGGTGGCGCCAAAGTGCTGATCGCTGCGGGACGAGCTCTCGACGACGGTGGCATTGACGTGGAAGACCTGGGGATTCGCCGCCCGTCGCTTGACGACGTCTTCCTCTCGCTGACTGGTCATACTGCAGCGCCCGCGGACGAGGGCTCCTTATCGGCGTCAGGAGCAAAAAATGACTGATCTTGTCACCCAACGCCTTCAAGTCAGCGCAGCGCCTCTCACGCTTGGACTCGCCACGCGCGATATGAGGCATTACCAAGCGTAATCTCCTCCGGATCGTCCGAACGCCCCAGCTGCTCTTCATGACCCTGGTTCAGCCGACGATCATTCTTTTGCTGTTTCGCTATGTGCTCGGCGGGGCCATCCACGTGCCCGGGGTCGACTACGTCAACTATGTCGTACCGGGAATCTTCCTTGAAGCCGTGCTCATCGGGGGCATGACCACTGCTCTCGCCTTGGCTACCGATCTTCAAGCGGGGATGATCGACCGCTTCCGCAGTCTGCCCATGGCCCGCTCTGCCTTTCTGGCAGGGCGCACGATCGCAGACCTGTGTCGGGCGGTGCTGGCCTTGGTCTTCATCATCTACCTGGGTCTGCTGGTCGGATTCCGATTTCACAACAGCATCGGCGCCTGCCTGGCCGGCATCGCGCTGATCATCGGGTTCGGCTACGCCTTCACGTGGGTCTACGCGGCAATTGGTCTGGCCGTGAAGGACCCGCAGACCGCCCAGATGACGTCCATCTTGCCGATGTTCATCCTCTTCTTTGCTAGCTCAGCGTTGGTCCCTGTGGCAACGATGCCTGGCTGGCTGCAGCCGTTCGCCGACAATCAGCCGGCCTCCGTCACCATCAACTCAGTTCGGGCTTTGTTCGAAGGTGGTCCGGTCTACCACGACCTATGGCCGCGATCCTTTGGTGCATCGGGATCTTCGTGGTCTTCCTGGTGATCTCGTTGAATCTCTACCGGAAAGCGACGGCGTGACCCATTCTGGCTTCGTATCGAAGGCCACGCCGTACAGTCGGGAAAACCTGAGCCGTTCCATCCTGTCCGGGTCGGATCACGAATGAAGGTGCGCCCATCGTTATCCGAAGAACTCCTCCTCGAGCGCCGCGCACAGAGCGTGGTAGACGGATAGGTGGAGTTCTTGGACGCTGGCCACATCTCGAGCGGGGACCTTCACCCACACGTCGGCCAGGCCTCCGAGGGGCTGACCGGGATCACCGGTGAGGGCGAGCACCCCCACACCCGCCGCCCTTGCCGCGATGGCGCCGAGCACCATGTTGCGAGATCGTCCCGACGTCGACAGCGCCCAAAACGTGTCGCCAGGACGCCCGTAGCCGTTCACCTGCTGAGCGATCGCCATGTCGGCGGCGGTGTCGTTGGCCACCGCCGTGAGAAGGCCGGTCTGGCTCGTGAGGCTGACCGCCCGTAGAGCCATCTCGAGCCGATCGGCCAAATAAGCGGCATCCTCGGCGAAGTCCGGAGGTGCGGCCGCCGCCAGTTCACCACGGGTGGCAGCCGGTACGGGCCGACGCCGCTCCATTCCCTTCATCAACTCGCCGACGATGTGGTCTGCGGCGGCTGCGCTCCCTCCATTTCCTCCGACGTAGACGGTCCCTCCTCCCGCGAATGTCCGGACGAGGAGACTGAAGGCAGCGTCGAGCTGACCCGCGACCGGTCCGAGCACAGGCTGGCGCTCTATCAGACCGGTGAAACGCCCCGGCGACGAGCTCATGGAATGTGGGCGGCCGGGGCCGGCGACGGTGCTGGCGAGTGGACACCCAGCTCCAGCTCGGGGATGTCCAGATCTCGCACCGGTATGCCCGGATCGTCGGAGACGAAGAGAGTGCGTACCTGATGGGGCCCGAGGTCGCCCACCCACGATCGGTCGTGGAGGGGAAGCGTCACCTGCGCTCTGCTACGCCTCCCGGAGATCTCCCACACCCGGAGGACGGTACCTGATCCCGTCTCGGCCCGTTTGACCACAGGGACTACCACGCTCGCGCCCTCCACCTCGATGGCGCTGGCTTCGGGCCCGAGGCGCCCCCGATGCCAGCTGTCGATGACCACCGGCAGCTCCACCCGATGTTCGTCGGCCATCCGGGCGACCTCGGCCTCGGCCCACGTGCCCAGGTGGGGGGTGAGACGGAACCGCATCCGGTGGAGCCCTTGGTCGGTGACCGGATAGGCGACAGGATCATCGTTGGCCCAGCCACGGCCGTGGTCGGCCACCCTGGGGCTCCGCAGTGCCGTGAGGCGCAGCCGGGCGCCGAGTGCGTCGTACCCTCCGGCCGCGTCGGTGGTGCAGGCCAGCCCCCGCCGTCCGTCGGAGATGTCGATCCAGTGGACCATGGGTTCTTCATGACCGGAGCAAGGCCGCGTGACGAACCCGTACGGAGCACCAGCCGCATTGATGGGATCGGAGAACGTGGTCGGGACCACGACCTTTATGACCCGGGCCGACTCGTGCCAGTCGACGGTGATGCGCAGCTCGACGAACGGGCGACCCTGATAAAGGGACACCTCCTGGACCACCGTTGAGTGGTCCAGCGACCACGTGCTCCTGACGGTGGATCTCACCGGACCGTCCTCCACGACGACGATGCTGACCAGGTCGCCGGACCGCTCGTCCCCCTCGTAGCGGGCAGTCCCGTGGGACCACGTGTCGCTCCCATCCTCGATCACCACCGGACACACCCCACCATCTCCGATCAGCTCCCAGTCGTCTACTTCCTCATCGCCACCCGCCACGACAAGACTGGCCAGGGCACCGGAACGGGGGTCGATGGCCACTCGAAGGAGACCGTTGGTCAAGGTGGCGCCGCCACGTGCTTCGGTGGCTGCCGCCGCTGGCGGCCCGTCCCCCGCCGGCGCCCCTGGTTCGGGGTCGACCATATGGAGCCAGAACCGGCGGTAACCGAGTGGTGGCACTGGCAGCTGCATGATGCTGCGCGTGGGGCTGTAAGTCACTTCGCCCGACGGGATCTGTTGTACCGGCTGCCGGTCGCCCGACGCCGAGATGGCCACGATCACCGGATGGAGGATGGAGACGATTCCTGTCACCGGCCACGACAGAGGGTTGAAGACGATCAGGGGCACGGGCATCCCCAACATGGAGGTCTCCAGACCTTCGGCCGTCTCGGCACCTACCACCCAGGTGTCGACCGACTCGACGATGCTGTGAGCAGCCAACGTGGCCACCCGGTCGGCCCGCGACTGGGCTGCCATCAACAGCTGATCGACGGCGGTGGTGGCGGGGTCGGTCGTTGTCCCGCCCAGGGCATCGTGGAACTGGGCGAACAGGACGCCGCGCCAGGCCTCGGCCAGCTCCTCGTGTACGTCAAGGTTCCGCCCGGTAAGTGAACGGCACAGCTCGGCCATCTTCTCAGCAGTGACCAGGGCGTCTTCGGCCAGGGCATTGTCCCGCTTGAGGGGAGCCCGAGCCGAATAGCAGCCGACCGCGTGCCACTGGAGCTCGCCGGCGACCGACGGGAGGTCCGCATCCCCGCGTGCCACAGCTCCGCGTAGAGCCTCGAAGTAGGCAACCGGGCAGCTGAACATGACGGACCCGGCGCTGGTAGTTGACAGATCGTGGATGGTCCTCACCGCCAGACGGGTCGGCCCTCCGCCATGGTCGCCTACGCCGTAGAACGCCATGAGCGGATAACCGAGCTCATGGGTTCGTTCGAGCAGCTCGGCGCTTCGTTCGCGGATCACCTCGGCCTCGTGCGTCCCTTCG
This sequence comes from uncultured Acidimicrobiaceae bacterium, assembly GCA_963727955.1. Classification (GTDB taxonomy): domain Bacteria; phylum Actinomycetota; class Acidimicrobiia; order Acidimicrobiales; family RAAP-2; genus Bog-756. The sequence goes on along the minus strand of CAVSII010000012.1, from coordinate 204,098 downwards.
GTCGAGTACTCGTACGGGATGCGATAGGTAGGCAGGGCCGTCCCGTCCACGCCCTCCCACAAGAAGGCCGGACCGTCGATGTGCTTCTCATGTTCCCCGGGCCGCATCATCACGTACGCCCCGATGCCGCTGGCCACCATTAGCTGGGGCAGAGTGCCGGCATGACCGAAGGAGTCGATGTTGTAACCGACTGTGGCGGTGATCCCGAGGTGCTCCGCCAGGTACCGCTGGCCGTAGAGGAACTGCCGGCACACCGACTCACCGCTGGGTAAGTTGCAATCAGGCTCCACCCACTGACCGCCGGTCACTATCCAGCGCCCTTGGGCCACCAGCTCCCTGATGCGTCGAAACAGCTCCGGAGAGGTTTCCTCTACCCACTGGTAGTAACTTGCTGAGCTGGCGGTAAACACAAGCGCTGGCTCCTCGTCGAGCCGGTCCACAGCGGACCGAAACGTCTGGAGGACTTCGTGCATCCCTTCTCTCCAGTCCCAAATCCACATGGGGTCGATGTGAGCGTTTCCGACCATGTGCAGACGAGCTGGCGGGTGGCGATCACGTTTCATCTCACGGCTCTCCTGGTCGGCGGTCTGTCCCATCATCGTTGCCTACCACCAGCCGATCCACTCGAAGCAAGGGGCGAGACCCTGGCCAAACAGGCAGATGAGCAGGGAGCGCCACGAGGGCGTTCATCGTGGTGGTTGATGTTGCGCCGGACCCAGCACCATCGACCTCTGCCGACACGGCTGTCAGTGGCTTTCCGCCGCTCGATCGTCGACCCGCAGTTTCAACTGTTGATTTTGGACGGCGGCGAGATGTTTCGGACGACAGTCACCAGACCAGGATGGACCCTCCCCCATCACCGGCTACGAACAACCCTCCTGTGTGGGATCAAATCTAAAGTAGATATCTAAAACCGATATCGGCTACTTTGGCGTCATGCGGGAGTTCCTGCGCGGGGCTGTGCGCCTACACATCCTCCATCACGCCTCCCGGGGAGAGGTGCACGGGGCATGGATGGCGGCGGAGCTGGCTGAGCACGGCTACCCGATCAGCCCGGGGTCGCTCTACCCCACGCTCCACAAGATGGAGGCCGAAGGCCTGCTCAAATCGAGCCAGCAGGTCATCGGCGGTCGGGTTCGCCGTTCCTATATGGCGACGGCCAAGGGCCGCAAGGCGCTGGAGTCGACAAAGCACCAGTTGCGCGAGTTGGCCCGTGAGGTGCTCGGCGACGAGACGCCATGAGCGGCGAGGACGACGTCGATCACTACCAGCGCCCGCGGGTTCCCCTGGCAACGATCGGCAAGGAGTGGCTGCGTCTGGGTTGTATCGGCTTTGGCGGCCCCCCGACGCACATCGCATTACTCCGTCGCCTGTGTGTCGAGGAGCGGATATGGATCGAGGCGAAGGAGTTCGAGGACGCCATCGCCACGACGAACCTCCTACCCGGCCCCGCTTCGACCCAGCTGGCCATCTACTGCGCCTGGCGCCTACGGGGGCCGGCCGGCGCCTTCCTCGGCGGTCTGTGTTTCATTGTGCCCGGGCTCCTGCTCATCGTGGCCTTGTCCGCCGTCTTTCTGGCCAGTCATCCATCCCAATGGGTCCTGGGCGCGGCGGCGGGTGCGGGGGCCGCCGTGCCGGCGGTGGCGCTGAGCGCAGCGTGGGGACTCGCACCGGCCAGCTGGAAAAGGATCGGGACGAGACGCGCTGAGAAGATCCGTTGGACGTCCTATGGGCTGGTGGGCGCTGCCGCTGCCGCCACGGTAGGTCCGTACCTGGTGCTCGTTCTTCTGGCCTGCGGGGCGACCGAGGTCATGGTGCGCCGAGCGGGAAGGCCGACGCCACCGAGCGCGGTTCGAGCCTTCATCCCGGGCACGGTCCTCCATGGTGCTGCACTTGGCGGACTCGGGGCGTTGGCCTGGGTGGCCTTCAAGGTCGGCACCCTCTCCTACGGCGGTGGGTTCGTCATTGTCCCCCTCATGCAGCACGACGCTGTGACCACCTACCACTGGATGACTGGCGCCCAATTCCTCAACGCAGTTGCGCTGGGCCAGGTCACCCCGGGCCCGGTCGTCCAAACCGTGGCCGTGGTCGGTTACGCGGCCGGGGGAGTGGGTGGCGGATTGCTGGCGGCGCTGATCGCTTTCGCCCCGTCCTTCGCCTTCGTCCTCGTCGGCAGTCGTCACTTCGAACGGATCAGGGCCAACGACTCAGTTGGATCGTTCCTCACTGGTGCGGGACCGGCCGTCATCGGCGCTATCGCCGGCTCGGCCATCCCGCTCGGCCTTGCTCTCAGCCACCTTTGGCAGATCCCAGTGCTGGGGGGCGGTCTGGTCTGGTTGTTCATGTTGCGCAAGGGCGTAGTGAGCGGGCTGCTCTTGGCTGGCGCCATCGGTGTCGTCGTAACCCTGGCAGGCATTCCGGTCTGACTCGGCTCACCGCGCAGAGAACGGCCCGCTCTGGACATTCGTTATCTTATCTAGTACGATACTGAGTATGCTAACGAAGTGGAGAATCGGGTGAGTGTCCGCCACGCCTTGTTGGCGCTCCTGAGTGAAGGCCCTAAGTACGGTCTTCAACTGCGGCAGGAGTTCGAAGCCCGGACCGGCGAGGTGTGGCCGCTCAACGTCGGGCAGGTGTATACGACCCTCCAGCGTCTCGAGCGTGACGGGCTCGTCGAATCCGAGGACTCGGCCGACGAGGGCCCGCAGAAGGGCTTCCACATCACCGAGGAGGGTGAGGCAGAGTTGACCAAGTGGCTGCGCACTCCGCCGGATTTCTCCTCTCCGCCCCGGGACGAACTGGTTATCAAGGTCCTGGTCGCGCTGGAGCTGCCGGGCGTGGACGTCCAGGACCTGGTGCAGGTGCACCGGCGCTACCTCGTCGAGCTCATGCAGCAGTGGACGCGGCTGAAGGAGGACGAGTCCCGGTTCGACCTCTATTTCGCCCTGGTCGTCGACGCCGAGCTCTTCCGGCTCGACTCGCTGATCAGGTGGCTGGACATGGCCGACGGCCGTCTGAAGCGAGCAGCTTCAGGCGTAAATGTGCTGGCACCGCAGTCCTTCCCCCTCCCGAAAGCCCGGCGCAAAGTAGGAGCCCCCGAATGAGCTACCTCGAACTACGCGACATCTCGAAGGTTTACGGTGAGGGCGCCGCAGAGGTGAACGCCCTTGAGCGCGTCGATCTCTCGGTCGATGCGGGGTCTCTGGTGGCCGTCATGGGCGCCAGCGGATCGGGCAAGAGCACGCTGCTGACCATTGCCGGAAGCCTTGAGGATCCCACCAAGGGGGAGGTCTACGTCGCCGGCCGAGCGCTGTCCTCGATGTCGCGCAACGGCAAGGCACAGCTGCGCCGACAGTCCATCGGCTACGTCTTCCAGGACTACAACCTCCTCGCCGGGCTCAGCGCGGTGGAGAACGTGTCTTTGCCACTCGAGCTGGATGGCATCTCGGGCCGCAAGGCCCAGTCGACCGCAATGGAGTCGCTTGATGACTTCGGTCTGAAGGACCGGGCGTCGCACTACCCGGATCAGCTGTCGGGCGGTGAGCGCCAGCGGGTCGCCATCGCCAGGGCCGTGGTTGGGGGCCGCCAGCTGCTCCTGGCCGACGAGCCCTCCGGCGCACTTGATTCCACCAACGCCGAGGGAGTTATGCGCCTCATCCTGGCGGCCTGTCGCCGTGGCATGGCCGCCGTCGTGGTGACCCACGACGCTCAGCTCGCCTCATGGGCTGACCGCGTGATCTTCCTCCGCGACGGACGCATCGTCGACCAGACGCTCCCGGTCGAGAGCCCGGAAGCGGTACTTGCCCACCTTCCGAACCGATGAGCGTCGGCGTTCTCGAACGACCGGCCACTGGATCCAAGCCCGAACCGACCACTGGCGGCGTCCCGGCCCGCAGGGCCATGATGCGTTGGGCCTGGCGCCTCTTCAGGCGCGAGTGGCGCCAACAGCTGCTCATCCTGCTCCTGGTCATCCTGGCTGTCGCAGCCGTCGTGGTCGGCGCCGCCGTCGCGGTCAACACGCCCCAGCCTGCCGACTTCGGGTTCGGCACCGCGCAGGATATGGCCAACTTCGTGAACACCGGCAAGCAATCCGATCTGCAGTCGGTGGACGCCCAGATCGCTGCCCTCGAGCACCGCTTCGGCACGGTCCAGGTCATCGAGAACGAGACGTTCCACGTTCCCGGCAGCACCCAGACCTACCAGCTTCGGTCCCAGGACCCGCACGGCCCCTACGGCCAGCCCATGCTCCAGTTGCTCTCCGGGCATTATCCGACAGGCCCCAACCAGATCGCCCTCACCCCTGGGCTGGCGTCCGAGCTCAACCTGCGGGTCGGTGACACCTGGTCCCCCGGCGGAAAGGCAGTCGTCGGTGTCGTGCAGAACCCCCAGAGCCTGCTTGACGAGTTCGCGCTGGTTCCCCCAGGGCAGGTGAGCGCCCCGACCCAGGTGACCGTCCTTTTCGACGCACCGGGCGTGAACCCGGGGCGTATCGGTGCCAACGTGTACGCGCCTGGGCAGAACGCTACCTCCAACCCAATCAATCCCGACACCATCGTGCTGGCGTTGGCGACCGTCGGCATGCTGCTGATCGCGCTGGTATCAGTCGGCGGCTTCACCGTGCTGGCGCAACGCCGACTGCGATCGCTCGGGATGCTCGAGTCGATGGGGGCGACCGACCGTAACGTCCGTCTCGTGTTGCGGGCGAATGGCGTGATCGTCGGAGTGGTGGGTGCCCTGGTGGGATTCGCGCTCGGTTTGGCGGCGTGGTTGGCCTACCGCCCGCACAACGAGCAGAGTGCGCACCACCTGATCCCGATGTTCGCTCTGCCATGGACGGTGATCGTGGTGGCGATGTGCCTCGCCGTCGTCGCCACCTTCTTCGCCGCCGGCCATCCCGCCCGCGCCATCACTCGGGTCCCGGTGGTCAGCGCCCTGGCCGGCCGGCCCGGGCCGCCCCGGCAGATCCACCGCTCATTTGTTCCCGGCGTGATCGCTCTCGTCGTCGGATTCTTCATGTTCTCCGCCTCGGGGGCAGCCGGAGGCAGCGGCGTGATCTGGCTGATACCCGGGTTCGTCGCGTTGATCGCGGGGATCATCCTCGTGGCGCCGTTCTTCCTGGCCCTGCTGGCACGAATAGGGAGAAAAGCACCGATCGCCGTCCGCTTGGCCCTGCGAGACCTGTCGCGATACCGGGCCCGTTCCGGTTCGGCCCTCTCGGCCATCAGCGTCGGGGTCCTCATAGCCGTAGTCATCTGCGCCGTGGCCGTCGCTCGCTACAGCAACGCCTTCGACTACGTCGGCCCGAATCTGGCGTCGAACGAGCTCGCCGTGTGGAGCCCCGATGGCCAGAACGGCAACAACCCCAATCCCAGCGCGCCGACGACGCAGGACATCGAGTCACAGGAGGTCAGCGTCCACTCCATCGCTTCTGCTGTCGGCACCACCCACATCGTGGAACTCGACAACCCGGCACCCTCGGTCGGCCTGCAGAGCCCCAGCGCCTCGGGCCGGCAGTGGGATGGACAGATATACGTAGCCACGCCGGCGCTGCTGCGGGCCTACGGGATCACCCCGTCGTCCATTTCTTCCAACGTGGACGTCCTCAGCTCGCGCCCCGGCCTGGCGGGCTCAGGGGTGCAGCTGACCTACGGAGGGGACGGCGGAAAGGGCGGCGGCCAGCTGGTCGGTCCCGGCTCGGTCGGCCCGGGTGGCGGCGGGGGTCCAGGAGCGGGAAACACGAACACCTGCTCGCCCCAAGGATGCCTCGCACACCCGCTCGTCCAAGAAGAGAGCCAGCTGCCCACAGGCACGGACGCACCGAACACGCTCATCACCGAAAGCGCATTGCGCCGGCTGCACCTTGCCAGCCAGAGCAGCCTCGACGGCTGGATCATCCAAGCGAACAGTCCGATCACCTCCACCCAACTCACTAATGCCCAGGCACTGGCGGCCACCAACAACCTGAGTATCGAGTCGAAGAACGACGCGCCGACCTCACACGAGATCGTGAACTGGGCCACTGTGTTCGCCATCGCGCTCGCCCTCGGCATCCTGGCCATGAGCGTGGGCCTCATCCGCAGTGAGACAGCAAGTGAGTTGCGCACGCTGACAGCCACTGGGGCCAGCTCACGTACCCGGCGTACCCTGACTGCGGTCACTGCTGGAGGCCTTGCCTTCCTCGGCGCGCTGCTCGGGACGGTGGCCGCCTACGTCGGACTGGCCGGATGGTTCCACACCAACGCTCTGGAGGGCGGGGTGTCGGACATCATTCATCACATCCCTTGGAACAACCTGTTCCTCATCGTGATTGCCATGCCGATCGCCGCGGGCATCGTCGGTTGGGTCCTGGCGGGACGGGAACCGACGGGGCTCTCCACTCGGCCGATGGAGTAGGCGGTTCGTTCGTTGCTACGTCCCTTTTTTGGACTTCACGCTTTCCAAGCCATGATCAGCAACAACTGCTGGAGACCTGGGCCTGTTGAATGCTCTGGAACCTGACGACCGCCCTATCCGTCGCTCGACACTGATGGGCACTTCCAGGATCACGCACAGTCGATAGGCACCGTCGGTTCGCGACGAATCCGATCCTGGCCCATAGATTGACTCACAAGAGAGGCCGATGGTCATCCCACATCTGGCCTCAAGGGTCTGGGTCCTCGTCCGCCAGTTGCGTGACGGGCCGGTGCGGCCAATGGCTCGGTGCGAGCCATTGGGCTCTCATCTCAAACGGGTCAGCGACCCGGCTCACTTAAGGCGCGGCCGCCGACGACTCGAAGGATGCACGACCGTTGGCATCTACTGACGCCGTCTCCCCACCGTGCGGGCCTCGTCCACCGTGCCAATGAGGGACAACCATCCCGATTGTCGCCCCGCCGCCGAGAGTGTCGCCGTCATCCATCTGACAGACCCGAGAAGGACGACCGAGGCATAACGACCCGGTAGTCGAGGACCTCGTCTCCAAACGTTGGGATCGGACGAAATAAACAATCCCTCAACGAGATCCGACCGTAATTCCATGGGTGAAAGCCCAACCGCCGGGAATGTTGAATCCCAGAAATGTCAGGGAGATCACGTGAGCCTGACATCCCCAGTGAGAGTCACTCGGCTTGAAGCCCTGGTCTTTCTTCGTACCACCAACGCAGTGTCAAAAAGGGACAAAAATGGCGCGGGGGCGGACCACAGTCAAGTCAACCGCCCAGACGTCCGCCGGAGAATCGCTCCCACGCTGACTGTCGGGTCATCCCCAACGACGTCCCGATCGCCGCCCACGTAGCGCCAAGCGCTCTCGCCCGCTGTACGAAGCGAGAAAGGTTGTTTTCGACTTGCGCACCTGCGGCTGCCATCCGAGGGAGGCTGGCGAGCACACCGGACAGGTCAAGGTCCTCTTCCCACGATGTCAGCCCTGGCGGCAGAGACGGCGGGCTGGCAATGATCTGGCTGCAGAGATCGACACATTCGTTGCAGATGTAGACCCCTGGACCGGCGACCAGCCTGGCCACTTCGCCGTCCGGCTTCAAGCAGAACGAACAGGATGTGATTACCCGGTCCTGAGGGACGGCCATCGGCACCTCCGAGCGTCGGGGGTGATGTTATAGCGTCAGGATTCCCCTGACAAATTGGCCCATCGCACGTACCGTCGCGTCGGTGCAGCCCCGCGACGATCGGAAGGAGGTCTGGCTGGCCCCGTCGACTCGGATTCTCAAGTTGTCCCCCACATCGACCGATGACCAATCGACCGACTGCGCCAGTGGAGGAAGTGTGGAACTCGCCATCGAGGTTGGCACCGAAGAGAAGCATCAACTCCGGCTCAGCGTCGACCAAATGCAGGGCCAGGTACGGATCGAAGTCGATGGTAATAATGTCGCCCCTGGGTGGCGCCCGTTTTCGCTACACAAGACTCGGCGATACGAAGTGTCCGTTGGCGGAGATCAAAATCATGACATCATCATCGAGTTGTCCCGGAGAGCCGTGGTCGGTGGCTTCAGAAGCCAGACCTGCCGGGTCCTCGTCGATGGAGACCTGGTGGCAACCTACGTCGGCAGACCAACAGGCAGGGCGAGCAAGGCGGCCTAAAGCGGCCAGAACGGTCGCTCGATGTGGGCGATCCAAACCGGATGTTGGGACGATGAAGTGCCGCTCCTAATGGGGTGAGCCCCGCACGAATATCGACGCCGATGCCGACAGCACGGCCGGGGTCGAAGCGCAAACCTGCGGGGCAGCCCTCAGTGCCCAGTCACGGCGCGCTCGAGCTGCGCCTTGTTCATTGTCGATCGTCCGTTGACTCCCTTGTGGCGGGCTTCTTCGTACAGCTGCTGCTTGGTCCGGCCACCCGGTCCCCGATGCGATCGAAGCCCTCCTCTCCTGCCGGATGAAATGTCTTGAATTCGACGTGTAGCTCGATGACTTGGCTTCGCCGTTCCTGGCTCGTTCCTTGTTGACGGTTCGCGCTGCGATCTCCTCTGCCAAGTTCTTCGATTCGCCCCTTTCTTCCAACCCGTTACGAATGTGCTCGAATTGCCGTTCGCGCTTGTGGCTCCAAAATCGTGGCATTTCGATCCTCCTCGGCATTGCTCGGACCCTCACCCCATACCCCGAAGTCTCCACAGCGAATCTTGGCGGCCGTTCCGAGGTGGCCTCCCGTTGCGCAGCGCGCCAGCGCTTCTCCCGCTCCCACCAGGGGTTCGGGACCGATTGCGGCGGCGGCCTCATCGGGCCAGACGATGTGGCCGCCCGGATCGAGGACAGGTTCGGCGAGCCCGTCGGCCGCCACGTGCGTAGTGGGACGGTCGGCCACAAGGCACGGTCCTCGATCGCTATGTGTGCGGCCGCAGGCCAGACGGGAACTAAATCAGACTCCCGATGGCGCCTCAACCGGGGGAATCCGATTGGCGCGCATTCTCCACTTCCATGGCGGCGGCGATGAAGGCTGCGAACTCACGGGGGTGGGTGCGGGGGGCGAAGTGACCGGCGCCGGGACTGGCACGCACCCGCCCGTTGGGGAGCTGATCGGCGAGCCACCGGGCACCTTCTACGTGCTCAGCTGACGTGGCCGTCCCATACCCGACCAGAGCAGGTACGAGCACGTCGTGAAACTCAAATGGAGCGTCGATCTCTGAGGCCATGTCGACCTGGAAAGCCGCTCCTTCGGCTCGACGCTGGGACTGCACCTCAGGAGGGAGGTCATCCCAGGCCTGGCCCAAAAGCGAGCGGTACATCGCCTCAACTTCGTCAGCCGGTTCGCTCGATGCGGCCACCCTGGCGTTGTAAGCCTTGGTCCGCTCGGGCCACCATTCGACCCATGGGAGCGGCGGCTCCCATAGTCCGATGGCACCAAATAGCGTGGGGTTGAGCGTTGCCGCCAGCATGGTCGGGTTCGACCCGAAACTGTGGGCGACAACGACGGGAGGTGCCCGGCATTCTTGAACGATGGCCAGCAGGTCCTCCGCGTGGTCGATCATCGCCCGAGCCGGGGGGGCGTAAAGCGAGCGGCCGTACCCTCGTCTGTCGTAAGTGACGACATGACGATCGACACAGTGACTGAGCACGGCCCGGAAGCCGGCTGACCGATCCGGCGCGCCGTGAACGAGAACAATTGTTGGGCTGGCGGCGGGCCCGTGGCGCTCGGCGTACACGTCGGCGTGCTTCATCTGGTGATCGTAGAGGGTGTGGCGCCACCGACCTCGTTAGCATCGAAATCCCAAATCTGGCAATGTTGGCCGGCGGGTAGTTGACCAAGAGCTACGCGATGCAGATTGAGATTTATATAGCCATTTTGGGCGTTGTTCCCGGATAGGAGGACTCTGAACATGGGCACGATCACCACTAGCGACGGCGTTGACATCTTCTACAAGGACTGGGGCTCGGGCCAACCCTTGGTGTTCAGCCACGGCTGGCCCCTGTCGGCCGACGACTGGGACACCCAGATGCTGTTTTTCCTCCATCATGGCTACCGGGTCGTCGCCGCCGACCGGCGGGGGCACGGCCGTTCCTCCCAGGTCGGGGACGGTCACGACATGGACCACTACGCCGATGACCTGGCCGCCGTGACGGAACATCTCGATCTCCACGACGCCGTCCACATCGGCCATTCGACCGGTGGAGGCGAGGTGGCCCGCTACATCGCCCGGCATGGTGAGACCCGGGTGGCCAAAGCAGTGCTCATCAGTTCGGTGCCGCCACTCATGGTGAAGACGGACGCCAACCCCGGCGGCCTGCCGAAGAGCGTGTTCGACGACCTGCAGGCCCAGCTGGCAGCCAGCCGAACCACGTTCTACCGGGCCCTCCCCTCGGGACCCTTTTACGGCTTCAACCGGCCCGGTGTCGAACCCTCGGAGGCCATTATCGAGAATTGGTGGCGCCAGGGGATGATGGGGGGAGCCAAGGCCCATTACGACGGCATCGTCGCCTTCTCGCAGACAGATTTCACCGAGGACTTGAAGAAGATCACGGTACCGGTGCTGGTGATGCACGGAGAGGACGACCAGATCGTCCCCTACGCCGACTCCGGCCCGCTGTCGGCGAAGCTGGTCAAGAACGGGACGCTCAAGAGCTACCCGGGATTCCCGCACGGCATGCCGACCACCCAAGCGGAAACAATCAACGCCGATCTGTTGACGTTCATCCAATCCTGAGGGCGATTGGTCTACTCGGCCGAGTCCGACAGGCGTCAGGATGGCCGCGGACCGGTTAGGGGCTCCGCTCGTGCGACAGTGGCCCACCCGGTCGGGGCAACCGGGGCAGTAGTAAGGAGGCAGGGGCAGTAGCTCATAGAATGGTCAGAGCATGGTGACGGAATTGACGGTTGTTGACGCCTTCACGTCAACGCCGTTTACGGGTAACTCTGCTGCTGTCGCCATCCTCGACTCGTTCCCGGACGACTCGGTCATGCAAGGGATCGCTCGGGAGATGAACCTTTCAGAGACTGCGTTCGTCGTGGCGCGAGCCGACGGAGACTTCGACCTACGTTGGTTCACGCCTACCGTCGAGGTTGAGTTGTGCGGGCACGCCACGCTGGCTGCGGCCCACGTACTGCCAAGCCCTGCTCGATTCCAAACCCGAAGCGGCCTACTCGCATGTACGCGCTCCGACGATGGGTGGATCGAGATGGACTTTCCTGCCGACCCGCCCACTGCGGCTGAGGTACCCCCGGCGCTCCATCTGCCCGAGGTGGTCTGGTACGGCCTCGCCCACTGGGATGCGGTCGCCGTTCTTGCCGATGCCGCATTGGTCCGTGGGCTTGCCCCCGACCTGAAGGGCATCGCCTCCGCTGGAACGCGAGGGGTCATCGTCACGGCTCAAGGTGATCGCCCTGGAATCAACTGTGTCAGCCGAGTCTTCGCCCCCAATGCCGGCGTGACTGAGGATCCAGTTACTGGGTCTGCTCACTGCACGTTGGCCGAGTATTGGGGAGAACGGCTCGGATTGTCGGAGCTTGTCGGTGAACAAGCTTCGGCGAGGGGCGGAATCGTACGGATGAGGCGGCAAGGCGATCGGGTGGTGATCGCAGGCCAGGCGATCACTGTTGCCACATCGCGATTTGTGGTCACGTAGAGAGCCCAACCGGTCCGCCGCGGTGGGTGGACTTGATCTGACGGTGGACGCAGTCATCCCCATTCTTGATGGCGCCGACCTCATCGCCTTCGAGGCACTGGTGTTTCACTTTTTCGAGATAGATCCAAATTGGGCGCCGGGCGGCAGGGGAGCCGAGGAGCTCCACCGAGCCTGAGGCTGCCCGACAAGGACACCATGGTCGATCGGCACTCTTGATGATGAGGTGGCGAAAAGGCCGACAGGGGTTCCAAAATCCGGACAGGACCTGCCTCTAAGTGGTAGCCGCCGATACAGCGGGAGGAAGTGTCGAGGCCAGGCGGTCGGCAAAGATGGCAACGTCATCGGGGGACAATGGTCCAGGTGCGGCGATGTTCTCGCAGAGCCTCTTGGGCCAGGTTATCCACACCCCTCCCTGCCGGAAGGGCTTACTGAAGAATCCCCACTCCGCATCGACGAAGCACAAAGCGGCATCAATGGGTACGTCAGCATCTTCGAGGGCTTCGAGAACGGAATCGATTTGCCGGGCGAGGCCCCTGACAAGCTTCGTTCGATCTCGATTGTCGACGTAGAGGCGCTGGTCGGATTTGAACAGTCCCCCGACGTCTCGCTGCTCGACCTTTCCCTTGTAGTTTTTCGCGTCGATGATCCAGATGCCCGACGGGGCGACGGCGATATGGTCGATGTTGGCTTGACTCCGGGGAATCCGCCTGTCGTGAAGGAGCACCGCCTTATCGTCGACCGCTTTGGCCAGGAGGGTGGCCAGGCGTCGTTCCCCATCCGATCCCTTCACCCACGCTTTGGTTGACTGGGGCTCCTTCGAAAAAAAATTGACGAGTCCGGCAGCTGCTCCCCATTTCTCTTCGATTCTCTCTTCTCGCCTCCGGCGCTTCCCCTGGTAGATCCTCCTGGCCGATGCCCCCGCTTCTCCGCTCTGTGGCGTCCCGATCTGAGCAGCCGCCTCAGTTTCTACATCTTCAGCCGCAGCTGGCTGCCGACCATCGTCAAAGTCATGACAGCCGGCACAGGTGGCCTCCTTTTCGTCTGCGTCCCACCACCCCCGTGTTCCAGGGGGTAGCGCAGATTCACAGTGGGAGCAGATGGCGGGATACCGCAGCCGAATCAATTTCTCCACCATCTCCGGCATCATCGGCGGCGCCGGATGAAAACTGAAGAGAGCAGTTCAAGGGTCCCGACCATTGGTGCGGAAATGGCGCCGACAAAGGCCGGGTTGCCGCCCCTCACTCCGACAGCTGACGAGTCTCGCAGGGTGGCGGCCAGAGGTGGTCACGGGTGAGGTCAGAAGAACCAGCGCCGGGATGCCCAGAGCGGCGCAGAGACCATCGAGATCAGTCCTCGATGGGCGAGCCGAATCGGATCAGATTCCCGTCGGGGTCGGTATGGGAGCCTTCGCGCATTTTGTAGGCGGTCGCCGCCACCGGGTGGGTATGGCCGGCGATACCGGACCGGCTCCATTCCTGGTAGACGGCATCAGCATCGCGCACGTACAGGTAGGCAGACCCCGGGGCACTTCCGGACGGTTTGGAGGAGGCGGCCAGATGCAGCCCGACCCCGTCCCGGTTGGCGAATCCGTACTGGTCGCCGTTGTCATCGGCCTGGGTGACGAAGCCGAGCGACTCGTAGTGGGCCAGCGCGTTCGACATGTCGCGTACCGGGAAGATCGGCTCGAAGCGGCGGAGCTCACGAGGCGGCCGACGCCGGCGCGCTCCGGTCGCGATACCCGTCGTCTTGATGTCGGTCAGGGCGATCAGCACGGACCGCATGGCCTCGATCTGCTGACGCGTCACCCGCTGCTCGAGTCGACGTTCCACCGCCTCCATCCCGCGCCCAGCCGCGTCCACCACCGCTTGACCCCGGTCGGTCAGGACAAGGTCTACCCGGCGCCGATCGTCGGGATCGGGATGGCGCTCGAGGTAGCCCCGCCTCACCAGAGCGTCTATCACCAGGCTGACGGCCTGCTTGGTCACACCCAGTTCCGAGGGCAGATCCTGCCTGGGTCCTCCGGAGGCGTCTATCCCTGCCAGCACGAAGGCGCCGTTCCTCGGCAGGTCGTCGATCCCCACGGCGTGCAACTCAGATCGGATGGACTGGGCATAGGTACCGCGGGCCGACCTCATCAGAGTCGGAGTGGCCAATTGGTCCCTGTCGACGCTGTCCACCCTCGTACGGTATTGGCAAGGTTCTTGGTAGTCAAGCGACTTGTCCATTATCACGAACATGTGTGTAACGAACATGTTCGTGATAAGGTCGGGTGATGAAGACGACCTCGGCCTCAACCCCGCCGGTGAGCCGAAGGGACCGACCGGCCAAGCCCCCTCTGAGCCGAAAGGCGATCGTTGCTGCAGCCGTCACTCTGCTGCGTACGGAGGGACTCGAGCGACTGACCATGCGCCGCCTGGCCGCCACCTTGGACACTGGGGCGGGGTCGCTGTACGTCTATTTCCGCAACGCCGAGCACATCTACGCGGCACTGCTCGATGAGCTCCTTTGTGAGGTGGACCTCTCCCCGGGCCAGTCAGACGGCCCGTGGAGAGACCGATTGGCCGCCGTGCTGGGCTCGTACACCAAGGTCCTGTTCGAGTACCCGAGCATCGCCCGGCTGAGCATCTTCACCCGGCCGAGCGGAGCTAACAGCTTCCGCGTGGTGGAGACGCTGCTGGCCCTGCTCGACGAGGGAGGCGTCGGACCGGGAGCAGCGGCTTGGGGTTCCGATCTGCTCGTGCAATATGCCACGGCTACCGCCGCCGAACACGGGACCAGGGACCAGCAGCCTGATACGGAGCAAGCGGAGAGCGACATGGCGGTGGCGCTGGCCGCGGTGACGGCTGACGACCATCCTCGCCTCGATGCCCTCAAGAACGTTCTTGTCGCCGGTGAGGGGGCCGAGCGGTTCCGGTGGGGCATCGACGTGCTCCTGGCCGGTCTCACTGACGAGAACAACGCAGGGGTACCGCGCTCCTACGAGCAGCTCGATGAGAAGGACCGAGGATGAGCACGGCCACCGAGGCGGTCCCCGACCAGGGGATCGATCCGTCCCGCCTGACCCGACGCCTCCGGATCCTCCTCACCATCATCATCGTGGCCGACGTGCTCGACCTGATGGACAGCACGATCACCAACATCGCCGCCCCCACCATCGTGCGCGAGATCGGCGGCGGGGAGTCGCTCATCAAGTGGCTGGGGGCCAGCTATGCCATGGCCATGGGTGTCCTCCTCGTGGTCGGCGGCCGGCTGGGGGATCGCTACGGAAAGCGCCGGATCTTCCTCATCGGCATCGTGGGCTTCGTGGCCGCTTCCCTGCTCTGCGGAATCTCGGTTTCGCCCTCCATGCTCATCGGGTCGCGGATCGTCCAAGGTTCGTTCGGCGCGCTCATGATCCCCCAGGGGATCAGCATTCTGACCGCGTCCTTTTCCCGAGCCCAGATCCCACGTGCCGTCAGCGCATTCGGCCCGGCGATGGCGGTCTCCGCCGTTCTGGGGCCCATCGTCGCCGGGTTCATCATCGACGCGGACATCGCCGGCCTGACCTGGCGCCCCATCTTCCTGATCAACGTCATCCTCGGCGGCGTGGGATTCGCCGCCGCCCTCAAGTACCTCCCGCACGACCTGCCGTCGGAGGGGGTGGTGATCGACGGGCTCGGTGCCGGCCTGCTCGGAGCCAGCGTCCTCGGCCTGATGTACGGCCTGATCCAGGGCTCCACCACGGGCTGGGCGCTGACCCCGATTCTGTCCTTGGTGATCGGGACAGCCTTGTTCGGCGCGTTCTGCCTACGCCAATGCACCGAGACGAATCCGCTGATCATCCCGTCGTTGCTCAAGAACCGCGGGATTCACGTCAGGGCTTCTGCTCGGCTTCGCCTATTTCGCCGGGGTGAACGGATTCGCCTACGTCATCTCGCTCTTCTTCCAGACCGCCCTCGGGCTCAGTCCCTCACGTGCTGCCATCGGTCTCGCTCCGGTGATGATCGGCATCATTGGTGCGAGCCTGGTGGGCAGACCACTGATCAGCAAGCTGGGTCGGCGGCTGGTCGTCATCGGGTTGGTCACCACCTTGGCCGGTGCCGCCGCCCTCTGGTGGACCGTGTTCCTCGAGGGCAGGTCTGTCGACGCCTGGGCGATGGCACCATCGCTGCTGGCCCTGGGCATCGGCATGGGCGCCTGTTTCAGCAGCATCTTTGACGTCGCGCTGGGAAATATCGCGCCGTCCGAAGCCGGCAGCGCCAGTGGTTCGCTCAGCGCCGTCCAACAGCTGGCCGCCGCCGTCGGCGCAGCCGTCGTCACCACCGTGTACTTCGGTCAACGGGCCGCCCACGGGCCCATCCACGCCATGACGGTAAGCGTTGCCGTCGTCGGGGGCATCACCGCACTCTGCCTCGGACTGGTGTGGTTGCTGCCGCGGGTCGCTCCTCCGGAGGAGGATGCGGCCATTTGACCGGTAGGACGTTGGGAGGTCACCATCCACGACCAGGAGCGATTGGATGCGTTCCGGGCCCTGACCGACCCGGAACACCCGACCACTGTTACCCACTGGCTCACGCCACAGTCGGGCCAATCCCCTGATAAATCGCCTAGTCCTCGAGCGAGCGAGTTACCACCGTGACGTCCTGGCCGCCGAGGCCCTGTTCGGCGATAGCGCCCCATTCCCGAGCTAGCGAAGCGAGAACAGCGAAACGCTCCGGATCGGCCTCACCCAGGGCGAGGTGCACATCCTTCAGGGCCAAGGCCAGAGGAAATTCGGGCGAATAGTTCCCCTCCTGCAACCGAGCGAGCTTTCCGGCCATCCACGGCGAGATGAGCGGACCTCCCTCGAACGCATCCCGTACCCGGCTGACGTCGATGCCCAGTTGATGGGCCAGGGCCAGCGAGTTGGCCACCCCCTCGGCGCTGAAGGCGAGCAGCGTGTTGTTGACGAGCTTCATCCGCGAGCCCATTCCCGCCGGTCCGAGCCAGACAGTGCGTTGTCCGATGGCGGCGAACACCGGTTCTACTGTCGGTCGCGCCTGTTCGGATCCGGAGGCGAAGATGGTGAGCTTCCCCTGCTCGGCGGGGACCTTGCTTCCCGATACCGGTGCGTCGAGGAAGAGGATGTCGGGCCGTCGCCTCTCGGCTGCGGCGCTGACGGTGGCCGTGCCTTCGACGCCGATCGTGCTCATCTGCGCCCACACCGCCCCCGCCCGGAGCGCCTCCAGCATCCCGAGGTCAACGGCGATAGAGGTGATGGCATCGGTGTCGGTCACCATGGTGATGACTACGTCCGCGTCCTTGACCGCGTCACTGACCGACTGGACCACCTCGGCTCCCTGCTCAGCCAGGCTCCGGGCTCCATCGGGATTCCGATTCCAGACAACGGTCGGAACCCCATTGCGCAGCGCCGAAGCTGCCATGGCCCGGCCCATCGTGCCCATTCCGAGCACGGCAAGGTTGGGTGCTTTGTCTGCCATGTGGGCCTCTCAGCTGGTCAGCGCCTATCGGGCGACGGCCTCACTTCGGTGGGGCAGCACCCAGCCCGGACGGGGGAAATGGCAGGTATAGCCATTGGGGTAGTGCTCCAAGTAGTCCTGGTGCTCGGGCTCCGCCTCCCAGAAGGGCCCGGCCGGGGCCACCTCGGTGACCACCTTGCCGGGCCACAGGCCCGACGCCTCGACGTCGGCGATGGTGTCCTCGGCCACCCGACGCTGGTCATGGTCGAGGTAGAAGATGGCCGACCGGTAGCTCGGGCCGATGTCGTTGCCCTGGCGGTTCAGCGTCGTCGGGTCATGAACCTGAAAGAAGAACTCGAGCAGCTGGCGGTAGGTGATCTTCTCCGGATCGAACGTGATCTCGATCGCCTCGGCGTGGGTACCGTGATTCCCGTAGGTTGCATTGGCCACATCACCTCCGGTGTATCCCACCCGTGTCGAGATGACGCCCGGACGCTTCCGGATGAGGTCCTCCATCCCCCAGAAGCAACCTCCGGCCAGGATCGCTTTTGATGTCGTGTCGCTCATGGAGCCTTTTCCTCCCGTCTCATAGGTCCATCCAGCACCTTCCGGTACTCGCCATACCCCTCGGCCTCGAGATCGTCGTAGGGAATGAACCGAAGAGCGGCCGAATTGATGCAGTAGCGCAGCCCACCCTCGTCGGCCGGGCCGTCGTTGAAGACATGGCCGAGGTGACTGTCCCCGTGGGCCGACCGGACCTCGGTTCTGATCATCCCGTGGCTCCGGTCTTCGTTCTCCACGACGTTGGCCGGCACCAGTGGCACAGTGAAGCTGGGCCACCCGCACCCACTGTCAAACTTCTGTCTCGAAGCGAACAGCGGTTCCCCCGACACCACGTCGACGTAAATTCCCGACTCCTTACTGTCCCAGAACTCGTTGTCGAAGGCAGGCTCGGTGGCACTCTCCTGGGTGACCTCGTACTGCCGGGGGCTCAGCTCGGCAATCTTGCCTGCATCCTTACGGTAGGTGTCTGTCACCTGTCCTCCCTTGCCTCGGTCCCGCTTGCCTTGCCTCGGTCCCGCCTCGGCTCCGCTTGGCTGCTCTCGCCTCTACCCCAAACCACCCCTCTTAATAGTGAACACCCGCCGGCCGCCTCCCATTTCCGCAATCAGCCGGCCGGTGTGCCGTCGCCACCCCGGCTGGCGACGAGCATGCCGGTGGCCGCGCCGACGCCCAATACGGTGGTGAGCAAGAGGCGCCGCAGGCCGCCACGGGATCTGCCCATGGCTGCGTCGATCGAGTAGCGGCCGGGCCCGAGGGCCGAGATGGCTGCCGCTGTGGCCGCCACCACCCCCACGTACTCCCATCCACCTTTGAATATGAAGAACCCCTTGCCCTTGTGGTCAGTGGCTGCGGCCGCGGTCATGACGCCGACGATCCCGGCGGCGGCCAGCGGGGTGGCTGCGCCGAACGTGATCAAGGTTCCCGTGCCGATCTCTGTGGCCGCGGCTACCCGGGCGTGGACGGCCGCCGGTTGCAGACCGAGTGAGGCGAAGTATCGCTCGGTACCCTCCAGACCGCCGGGCCCCCGCACCTTGTTCATGCCATGGACGACCATCATGGGGCCGATGGTGAGGCGCAGGACGAGTGCCGCCAGGTCTGATTCTGACGACTGTCGGGTTGACTTCTTCATCTGGCGTTCCTGTCCTTTGTCTGGTGGGGTGGCAGGGTGCCGGCACCTGGCACGATCTTAGGATCCGCCGTGCGGCCCCGGCCAAAGTACCGTTCCCCGTCATTGGCAGTGGAGGCCGTCCGGGCCCGACGGGCGCCACCGGAACCTCATGGCCGCCCGCCGGCCTGATCGGTCCACAGCCTCTGGGACTCCCGCCCGCCGGCTCCGGGCAGGTGAAGGCGTCCCGTCCCGTCGGTCCGCACGGAGGGAAACAGACCGGGTAGAACAGCTTCATGCAGACCGGCCAATCGATCCCGTCGCCTTCGTCCCACACCCCCGAAGGCGGTGTGATCGTGGGCAGTGACCATGCCGACAAGCGGATGGTCCTGTTCGAGGACCCCCAGTGCCCTTACTGCCGCCAGTTCGAAGAGGTATGTGGGGCGGTTCTCGACAGCGTTCGAGACGGAGGTACCCTGGCCGTCGAGTACCGGATGCGTTGTTTCCTGGGACCCGAGTCGGTCCGTGCCGACAATGCCCTGGCTCTGGCCGCCGAGGAGGAACGGTTCGATGAACTTCGCCGGGCACTGTTTTCGGCGCAACCGGCGGAGGGGAGTGGCGGCTTCACCACCGCCGATCTCCTGGTGCTGGGCCGGCAGGTCGGGCTGACCAGCCCCCTCTACACC
Source organism: uncultured Acidimicrobiaceae bacterium (assembly GCA_963727955.1). Classification (GTDB taxonomy): domain Bacteria; phylum Actinomycetota; class Acidimicrobiia; order Acidimicrobiales; family RAAP-2; genus Bog-756. The sequence goes on along the minus strand of CAVSII010000012.1, from coordinate 184,755 downwards.
TCAGGCGTCGAGGGGGGCCGTTACCAGGCTTGGGTACTCCGATGCGAAGAGGCGTACCAGGCCGAGGACTCGCAGGGAACGCCTGTAGCCTTGCTCGACAGTCGCCCTGTCGACAGTCGGGTGCTGTTCGACCCTGACGCGTTGGGGAACCTCCTGCGTCGATAGGGAGCCTTCCGTAGTCGGGAGGGGCGCAGTCGGCTGTGAGGGCGATTACCGGTGCCGTCACACGCCTGGCTACGGGCCGGGGCCGCCCCCCGAGGACCCGTCAGGTGCTGGCGGGTCATCGGGACGTTCTTGTCGGGTGAGCGGCGCCTCCCTGCGGTCTTCCCCGGTTCCGCCAGCCGATCCCTGCCCGGTGTGACGGCGGTCCGCCCGACCGGGATCCGAAGTACGGGATTTCCGTTTGGCATTGGCCCGGTCCGCCCGGGCGAAGTGACGCTCGACGTCCGCCCACACCAATGGGTCGTCCTTGCCGAACTCGTCGTCGGACAACGGGGCTCGGGCCAGAACCACGGCGCCCACGCTCAGGAGGACGATGAGCATGCTGAGCTTGGACACGAACCCGGCGATCTGTTGATCGTTGAGGGGTCGCAGGCCGATGGCCGCGTGCGAGTGGGCATACACGCTGTAGAGCGGGTGGATGGAGAAGATGAGGATGAAGGAGAGGAAGGCCGGGATGACAGCCTGGGCCACCAGGTAGCCGAAGCGCACGACCGGCTTCAGCCGGAGGATGCCGGGGACCCGCCCGAGCACGGGTATCCACAGCACCAGGCCGGTGATCACCATCAGCAGGTCGATGAGGGCGCGCACAACAGCCGAGTCGGATTGGGCTCTCACCATAAACGGTGTCATGCAGAACACCAGGGTCACCGTGACCGTGATGATGGCTACGGGGGGCCGCTTCAGGCGGAGCAACAGGGCGTCGACGAACGACGAGCGGGTGAGCCACAGCAGGACGTCGTAGGGCAGACCCAACACGAGCAGGGGTGCCACCGCCAGGATCAGGATCATCCGCTGGATGACCAGTGCGGTGAGGGCCCAGTGGGCGGCAAGATCGGCCACCGGCCACGTGAGCGCCACCAGCAGACAACCACAGGCACCCAGGAAGCAGGCGATCTGGCGGTGGGTCCAGACGATCGGTCGTTCCATGGAGCGGAGCAGACGACGGTGGCCGACGATCACCAAACCTGCGCCCACGATCAGCCCGCCCCAGGCGATGGGGTGGGGATCCCAGGCGTAGGCGCCCACCGCAGCCGTCACATCCTTGCCCTGGCAGATGTTGGTCGTTGGGGGTGCGCCGGCCAAGCCGCCGGGGCCGCGCCGGGCCGGGGCTCGGGGGCGAAAGCCGCCCTCGATTGAACCGGGCTACAGCCGTAGTTCACCTCCGGCAGCCTACCGGCGGGGACCATCCTCCGGCGCTGTGATCCGGACCGGGCGACATGGCAGGATGGGCCGCGTGACGCTTCCGGCCTTTTGGCAGGTGAGTCCTGTGGCGGTGGTCGCCCTCGTCATCGGCGTGGCCCATGAGGTCGGGCTCCGGCGGCTGGCACGACGGCAGACCGCCCCCCACCGGTCCCGGACCCGCCGCCGGAGCCTCGCCTTCTACGCCGGTCTGATCATCCTGATCGCAGTCGTGTCCGGTCCCCTCGAACGGTGGGCCATGGCCTGGCTGAGCGTGCACATGGTCATCCACGTGATCGAGATGTTCTACCTCCCGCCCTTGTTGATCGTCGGGGCCCCGTGGGTTCCCCTCGTCTTCGCCCTCCCCGTCGAGGCACGGCGCCGCCTGCTTCGGTCTTTCTACCGATCGCGGCGGTGGCGTTGGGTGCGTGGAATCAGTGCAGTGGTGACCGACCCGTTGTTCGCCATCGTTTTGTTCAACGGCGTCATGGTCGTGTGGCACGTTCCTGTGGTCTACGACTGGGCCTCATGGAACCAGTGGGTCATGGACTGGTTGATGGCTCCCAGCTTCCTCCTGTCGGGGATTCTCTTCTGGCGGGTCATCCTTCCTTCGCATCCGTGGCCGGCCCGGGGTTCGCTCCGTATCCAGATCCTGGCTGTGGTGGTCACCGCCTTCGAGATGCTGGTTCTGGCCATGGCTCTGGCCATCTTCACCAAGTCCCCCTGGTACTCGATGAACGTCCTGATGGACGGGCCGGTGGCGGCTTTGCGGGATCAGCGGTGGGCGGCCGGAATCCTGTGGGTGTGCGGCGACTTCTGGGCCATTCCGGCCCTGGTCCTGCTGGCCTACCGGGTGTACGCCTCGGAGGGCGGGGTGTCGGCCTCCCTCGAGCGGGCCCTCGGTAGGGCCTGAGGATCACCCGGTACGGTTCGAGCGATCGTCATCGGTTTCGGCCGCTTCCATCTCGGCCAGATACCGGTTCCAGGCGGCCAACCTTTCATCCTGCCCGTCGAGGTCGGCGTCCTCGACGGCCGGGGTCTCGACGGGGGCCCGGCGCCGGTCGTTGCCGTGGAGAAGGTTCCACCACATGTAAACGGCGAAGCCGGCGAAGAGAGGCCACTCGAAGACGTACAACCAGCTGAAGGTGTGGCCGCCCAGGGCCCGCGCCAGTTCGAAGCAGAAGGCGCCGACGCAGAGGGTCAACCCGGCCGCCAGTGTGGCGTGGAGGCGGAAAGCGTCCGCTCCCCGCAGACGCATGGGCGCATCGTCGGCTTTCTGCTCTGGCGGTCCGGGAGCACTGGGCGCGGCCACCGTCCCACCCTATCGATCGGGCGGCTTTCCCTTCGCCCAGTTTCCGGGGCGCAGCAGCTGTGGCGGTTAGCCGGAGGTGACGATTGGATGGACGCCGCAGTGGGTACAGACCCAGGTCCACGTGGGGGTAAGAAATCCTGGCAAAACGATTCCCATAGAGGCCCAAGATTGCTACGGTACCGACATGAGTCTGTAACGTGCCTTGGGCCCGGGGGGGCTGGCCCGCCGTCATTGTGTAGTCGTGCCGGTAGGGGGAAGTATGCCTGACGAGGTGATGGAGGCGACGGAAGGCCAGACGCCTCAGGAAGACGGCCATATCCGGGCGGGCGGCCTGGTGCTGACCATCGTGATCTCCCTGGTCGTCTTCGTGGGGATCGGCGTGCTCTTCTACTCGCTTACCTACAAGTCTCCTTCGGGGACCGAGGTGGCGCAGTCGGCCGGCACAGCTCTGGTCAACGGCAGGGTGGTCCCCCATGTGACGCTGCGGTTCCAGACCTACCCGGATGCCAGCGGCTTCGTGAACGGCGTGGCCATCCACCCCAGCGGCAACTCGGCGTGGCCTTCCTACGGCTTGACCAACGTCTTCCAGGTCCCCGCCCACGCCCTGGTCACGGTGTACGCCCGCCAGTACGACTCGGGCGGGGCTCTCAACAACACGTGGTTCGCCACCGTCCGGGGCACGGTGGGGGGGACCGCCGTGGTCAACGGTAGGAGGGTCACGTCCATCAACCCCAACAACGTTGGCCATACCTTCACCGTGCGCGGTGTCCCCGGAGTCGATCCGGGATTCTTTCTCAACGTCCCACTTCCGGCGGTCGGGGGTAACAACCAGGCGGACAACGGCCAGTACAACACCGTGGTGTTCAGCTTCGTCTCGGGCAGCGCGGGTACCTACGCCTGGAACTGCGAGTTCCCCTGCGGAACCATGATCGCCGGCTTCGGCGGCCCGATGGGCGAGTTCGGCTACATGTCCGGGTTCATCCATGTCGTTTAAGTTCGAGGGGGAGCTCAAGGAGGATCTGGACGACTCGATCCTGAGCGGCAAGCCTTTCTTCGCCCGACCGGCCGGCAAGATCTTCCTGATCTGGCTGGCCATGACCATCGTCGGTGTCCTGATCGGCATCTACGCCCCCCACCACCTGCTCCCCGATCTCCTCTCCAAGGAGGGAACCGACGTCTGGCAGACGATGGTCCTGTTCACCGTCCTGGCCGCCCCGGTGGCCGCCTTCGTCTACGCCGTGGCCGCCTACAGCCTGGTGGCGTGGCGCCACAAGAGCGACGACCCGGACGAGCCGCCGCCGGACGGCCCGCCCATGCGGGGCAACGGGCCGATGACCGTCCTCTGGCTGATCATCTCGTCGGTACTGGTCGTCGTCCTGTTGGTCTGGGGACTGGCCGTCTACAGCGCCCAACAGGTCACCCACCCGGACACCCTCCAGGTCAACGTGACCGGCCAACAATGGCTGTGGACCTTTGCCTACCCGGGGACGGGTGTGCAGTCACGGTCGCTGGTCTTGCCGGTGAACCGGCCGGTCGAGTTCAACGTCACCTCCGAGGACGTGACCCACGGTTTCTGGCCGGCGGGCCTCGGTGTCCAGGTCGACGCCAATCCGGGCGAGACGACGGTCATCCGGACCACTCCCGACAAGTTGGGCAATTTCGAGGTCCGGTGCAGCCAGTTGTGCGGGCTCTACCACGCCTTCATGGACGCCTCGGGGGCGGTGGTGACCCCCTCTCAGTTCTCCAGGTGGCTCCAGACCCAGGGATCGTCGGCCAGGGTGGCCCGGAAGACGGCCAAGGTGACGTCCTGAACGGGCGCGGGGTCCCGGTTCTCGGGCCATGGCAGATCAGACAGTGCAGACAGCGAGGCGGTAGCAGCGTGGAAAGGGTGTCGACGTGACGACAGCGGTAGCGCCTCCTCTCCTCGAGGACACGCCGATCGGCCCCCGGGCCGGAGGGTTCTATCGGCGCCAGAACTTCGGCACCGGACTGGCCGGCGGCGTCGTGCTGGGCTTCATCGGCTGGCTGGTCTCCCACGCCCTCGTCCAGGGGTCGAACTGGGGCACCGACATGGTGGTCACCATCACCATGGTGGCGTGGGTGATCGGTTTCAACGCAGGGGTGGGCTCGTTCAACGCACCCCATCCGGTGGATTATGGGGCACGACCAGACCCACCAGGACGAGCTCTACGCAGCCGGTGTGAGCGAGGGCAGAGCGCGCTACTGGAAGTTCACCACCGACCACAAGGTGGTGGGCACCCAGTACCTCATCCTGGTCTTGGTTCTGTTCGGCGTGGGCGGGACCCTGGCCATGATGATCCGGACCCAGCTGGTCAGCAACCATTCGAGTTTCCTCGACACCCAGACCTACAACGCCGTGGTCAGCATCCACGGGATGGTCATGATCATCGCCACCATCATCATGGTGACCGGGCCCTTCACCAACTTCATCATGCCCATCATGATCGGGGCCAAGGACATGGCCTTCCCCCGGCTCAATGCACTGTCCTTCTGGCTGGTGGCGTCGGCCGTCCCCCCGCTGCTGGCCACCTTCGCCTTGGGGGGGATCAACGCCGGATGGACGACCTACGCCCCCCTGTCTGTGCAGGCTCCTCCGGCCATGGACGCCTTCGCCATCGCCATCATCGCCTTCGCCATCTCGGTGACCATCGCCGCGGTGAACATCATCGTGACCATCTTCACTATGAGGGCCAAGGGGATGAGCCTGGGTCGCCTGCCCATCTTCGTCTGGGGCTCTCTGGCCGGGGTGGCCCTCGGGCTCTATGCCATGCCCGCCTTCCTCATCGACATGATGATGGTGATCACCGACCGTGCCACGGGGACCTCGTTTTTCGTGGCGGCCCAGGGCGGCGCCGGCTGGCTGTACGAGAACATCTTCTGGATCATGGGCCACCCCGAGGTCTACGTGATCCTTCTCCCGCCGGTGGCGGCCATGTTGGAGGTGGCCAGCACGTTCGCCCGAAAACCGGTGTTCGGCTACAAGGTGGTCCTCGCCGGGTTCGTGGCCATCTGCGCCCTGTCCATCATGGTGTGGGCCCACCACATGTTCACCACCGGCTGGGCCCCCGATCTGGCCGGCCCCTTCATGCTGACCACCGAGCTCATCTCCATACCTACCGGAATCATCTTCCTGTGCGTGATCGGCACCCTGTGGAAGGGCAGTATCTGGACCCGATTACCGATGTACTTCGTCTACCTCTTCCTGTGGAATTTCATCATCGGGGGGGTCACCGGCATCTATCTGTCCGACGTCGCCGCCGACCAGTTCTTCCACGGCGACATGTTCGTGACCGCCCACTTCCATTACACGCTGCTGGGTGGGGCCATGATCGGGGCGACGGCCGCCCTGTGCTACTGGTGGCCCAAGATGACGGGCCGGATGCTTAACGAGCGCATCGGCAAGGTGGCGTTCTGGATGATCGCCATCGGGATCCAGGTTACGTACGGCGCCATGTTCTGGGAAGGCTTCCAGGGGATGCCCCGCCGGGTGGCCTTCTACGCCCCCGAGTTCCTACGGGCCAATCAGACGGCCACCGGCGGTGCCTACCTGCTCATGCTGGGTTGGATCGTCCTGCTCTACGCCCTCATCCATTCGTGGCGGCACGGGAAGCAGGCCCCGGCCAATCCGTGGCACGCCAAGAGCCTCGAGTGGAAGGTACCCACCCCGGTCCCTCTGGAGAACTTCCTGGTGGAACCGGTGGTGACATCCGATCCCTACGGTTACGGCGAGCCGCCGACTCCCGCCGTCCAGCCCCAACAGCCCGAAGAGCAGCCTGAGCTGGTGCCGACCGGCTCGGGTCCAGGGTCAGAGGGGGAGGGCTGATGGCTGTCGCCGTCACCGACAGCGGAGGCGTCCCCGACGAGGGAACGGGTCCTGGCGACGACACCCACTACGAATCCGAACACGAGACAGCCGAGCAACGCGACCACAAAGAGCGCCTGGCCATCTGGCTGTTCATCGCCGGCGACGGGCTGTTCCTTCTGCTCGAGCTGTTCACCTGGTTCTATCTCCGGGCCCTCAACACCGAAGGCATGTGGCGCGGCAACAAGTGTTCCACTGCCAATCCCTGCACCGACGGACTCGGCAATCCCATCGTCCACCAGGTGGCCAAGGCCAACCCCTGGTACTCGGCCGGGGTCGCCGCCCTGGTCGTCGTGGCCGCCCTGCTCATCTGGACCACCGAGCGCGCCGTTCGCAACAACGAGAACCGGCGGGTGGTGTCAGGAGTGGCCGGTCTGGGCCTGGTGGCCCTGCTGGCCGCCATCGCCCTCGGCTTCTATCAATTCCAGACGCTTCCCTTCACCACCATCGACGGTGCCTACGCCTCCACCTTCGAATTCTTCATGGGCTCCACGCTGGCCCACGTCATCCTGTTGACCTTCATCGCCTTGGGCCTGTGGAACAGGGCGCGCAAGGGCCGCTACAGCGACGGACGGTGGTACCGGGTGCGGGTCATCCGGTATTTCGCGGTATGGATCGCCGTCTCGGCCTGCATTCTGGCCATCGTCATGTCACTGTTTGCGTGAACCCGGTCAGTAGTCAGTGATCGGCCTGACCGCGCGCCGCACCGAAGAAGCCATTGACCAAGAGGCCGGCGCCGCCCCCGGCCGTGGCGCCGGGCAGGCAGCGCCAGGCCGCCGGCGGTCGGAAGCCGAAAAGCTGCGTGCCCTGCTCGTCGGCTCGGTCATCGCCATCGCTCTCGTCGTCCTCCTGCTGGTCGGCCTGGGCGCCCATTCGCCGGTGGGCTCCACGTCGGGCCCGGTGGTGGCCGTGGGTGACCGTGCCCCCGACTTCACCCTCCCCTCCCTGACCGGTGGCCCGCCGGTCCGTCTCGATGCCCTGGGCCGCGACCGTCACCGTCCGGTGGTCCTCAACTTCTTCGCCTCGTGGTGCACGCCCTGCCGCACGGAGACCCCGCTCCTGGCCCGCACGGCCGCGGCCCAACAGGCCAAGGGCGCCCCCCTCCAATTTGTGGGGGTGGACGTGGCTGACAAGCCGGCCGATGCCCTCCCTTTCGTGGAAGGCAATGGCATCACCTATCCGATCGGCACCGATGCCGACTTCCGCGTGTCCGCCACTGTCTACGGACTCAACGGCGAGCCCAACACCTTCTTCATCGACAGCTCGGGCCGGGTGGTTGGCCACATCATCGGAGCGGTGACGCCGGTCCAGTTGGATCAGTGGATCCGTCGGCTGATGGGATCCGACCGGTGAGGTGGTCCGAACCGCCGGTGCGGACGGTCACCTTTCGCCTCACGAGGCGAGCGTTCTGGCCGGTCGATCGCTATCATGCCTTGGTCGTCCCGGTGTGCGTCGGCGGGCGGACCCTTCGCCCCAGTGTGAGGAGATGGTAAACGTGTTCCAGACCATCGTTGTCGGGGCGGACGGCTCGCCGACCGCCCGCCAGGCCGTCGTGGCCGCAGCGGAGCTGGCCCAGATGTCCAAAGGGACTCTTCACATCGTGACCTCCCACGATCCGGAGCAGGGGCCGATGCGCAGCGAGCACGGTGGCTACGTTGACCCGGCCCTCCCGGCCGATCAGCTGCTCGAGAGCCTGGCCGGCGTGGCCGAGGAGCGAGGCCTCGAAGCCTCCCTCCACCCGTCGTCGGCCGCCCCCGTCGACGCCCTGGTGGGTGTGGCCGAAGAGGTCGGCGCCGACCTGATCGTGGTGGGCAACAAGGGGATGAAAGGGGTACGCCGGGTGCTCGGGAGTATCCCCAACTCGGTGGCCCACGGTGCCCCGTGCTCGGTGCTGATCGTCGACACCGTCGGGGCCGATTGAGCGGCCTCTACTGCCGCTCATCACGGGCCCTGTCGCCGTTTCGGCCCGCGGCGTTGGTGTGATGCCGATCAGGATCCGGGCGGCCAGTTCTTCATGAGGTCGGATTTGACCACCACGGTGAATCCGAAGGCCACGGTGTAAAAGATCACCACGAAGGCGGTCAGGGCCAGTTGCGAGTAGGTGAACACGGCCACCACGATCAAGAAGAGGTACAAGGCCAGGGCGGCACGTCCCTGCCAGGTCAGTGGTCCGAAGCCGAGGCCCTTCTCCGTCTTCCCGAACCACAATGGTGACGAAGGTTCGTCTTCAGTCAACGCCGATCCCCGACCCCACGCCTTTTTGGCGGCGCTTCCCCGGTGATGGTCAACCGGATCGTCGAACCCATTTTCTGCGAGAGGCTGTGAGACCGCGGACGGTCGGCTGCGAAAGGACTCCCCAAGGCAGCCGCTGGTCCACTACGCACGGACGGCACCTCCTTGCCCGCACTGTATCCGCCGCTGTACCCGCCGCTGACCGAACGTCGGGGGGCGCGGAGGGGCCAACCGGACCGAAGCCGTGGTCAAGAACTAGAACGTGTTCTAATATGGTGACGGAGGCCTACGGCACCCAATACCGGGCCTCGGCACCAGACATCGGCACCAGACATCGGCACCGAACACAGAACGACCCCAAGGGGGACACATGGTGGACAGTCCTGAACCGGCTCGACTCGACCCCGCTGTCCGGCTGGCGTTCGTCCAATCCACCTGGCACGAGGCCATCGTCGCTCACTGCCACCGCTCCTTCCTCGGCGAGATGGCCAACTGGGGGGTGACCGAGCAGCGGGTCGACCTGTTCACCGTGCCGGGAGCTTTCGAGATCCCCCTCCATGCCAAGCGGCTGGCCGACAGTGGGCGCTACGCCGCCATCGTGGGCGCCGCGCTGGTCGTCGACGGCGGTATCTACCGACACGAGTTCGTGGCCGAGGCGGTCCTCAACGGGCTGATGCGTGTCCAGTTGGACACCGACGTGCCTGTTATCTCCGCCGTCCTCACCCCCATCATTTCCACGATCACTCTGAGCACGCCCACTTCTTCAGCCAGCATCTGGAGGTGAAGGGGGTCGAGGTGGCGCGCGCCTGTGCCCGGACCATCCGGAACCTGGCCCGGCTGCCGGCCGGGGCCGTGGCCTGAGGCCACCCGGCCGCGTGTCTCGCACCATGGCGCGGGAGCGCCGCTGTGGAGTGCAGGTAGTACGGTCACCGGGATGTCTGATTTCGACGCCATCGTCATAGGGGCGGGGCACAACGGACTGACGGCGGCGGCCGTCATGGCCCGGGGCGGGATGAGGGTCCTGTGCCTGGAGAAGAACCACTTCATCGGGGGCATGGCCACCTCCACGGAGTTGATGCGCGGGTACCGGTTCGAGTTGGCCGGGTCGATCCAGTTCCCCATGCCCAACGAGATCTTCGACGACCTCGGTTTCGCCGCCTGTCCCATCTACGAGCCCGAGGTCCAGTCGGCCAGTTTGGGGGCGGCCGACGAGCCCGCCATCCTGCTCTACAGCGATCCGGCCAAGCTCCTCGACCACCTGGGGGCCACGGTGGGGATGGAGGCGGTCCTGGGGATGGCCGAAATCGCCGCCTGGGCCGAGGCGCCGGCCCGGGCCCTGGGTCGGTTCGACGTGCGCAAGCCGCCCAACTCGCTCGACGACATGTGGGCCAGCGCCACCAACGAGACCGAGCGCGAGGCCATCCGCACCATGATGTTCGGCAGCGTGATGGACGTGGTCGACCGGTTCCTGCCCGACCGGGAGAAGCACGCCCAGATCCGTTCCATGTTGGCCTTTCTGGCCGTCAACTCGACCTTCCGCGGCCCCTACTCGCCAGGCTCGGCACTGTGTCTGGCCTTCGCCCTGGCCTCACCGGGCGACGCCACCATGTCCAAGGTGAAGGGCGGGATCGGGACCATGTCGCAGCACCTGCTGACCTTGTTCGAGGGAAGCGGAGGAGAGATACGCCGTCACGCCAAGGTTTCCCGGATCGTGGTTTCGGAGGGGCGGGTGGCCGGCGTGGCCCTGGCCGACGGAGAAGTGGTGACCGCACCGGTCGTGGTCTCCAATCTCGATCCCACCGCCACGTTCACCCAGCTGCTCGAGGCCGAGGCTCTACCCGAGGCCTTCGTCCAGCGGGTGGGGGCCATCGACCACCGGGCCGCCTACTTCCAACTCCACTTCGCCCTGAGCGGGCTGCCCGAGTACATCGGCCCCTACGAGGAGCTCAACACCGGCGATCTGCGCAGGAACGTCACCTTCTTCGGCACGGCCGAGCAGATGCAGGAAGACTTCGAGGGCTGTGTGCGCGGTCTGGTTCCCGTGTCGCCTTCCTTCAATCTGGCCATCCCCACCATCGACGATCCCGGTCAGGCCCCACCGGGGAAGCACGCGGCCAGCAGCTTCGCCTTCTACTTCCCGATCGGTGCCACCCATGAGGAGCAGGCCCGTCTGCGTGACGAGATGGCTCTGCGCATCGTGGAAAAGATCGCCACCAGGGCACCCAACTTCCCCGATCTGATCGAACGCCAGTTCAGCTATCCCGCCTACACCTATGAGCTCATGTTCGGGTGCACCGGCGGCGACTTCTGCCACGGTCTCATGCAACCGGAGTTCATGGGACCGTTCCGGCCCGGCCCTCGGGGATGGGCCGACAGTCCGATCCCGGTAGACGGTCTCTACCTGTGTGGCGCCGGCTGTCACGGCGGCCCGGGGGTGACGTTCATCCCCGGATACAACTGTGGCTACGCCGTTCTCGACAGTGCCGACTCGGGCTCGGCGGCCCGGTTGTAGCGGATCTGCCTCTCGATGAAGGCCAGGTACATGGCCACCGAAAAGGCCAGGCTGGTGAACAGGCTCATCACGAAGAAGATCCACGGGATGCGGAGATCCCGACGACGACCGTCGACGATCGTCCACATCGGCAGCAGGACCACGTTGACGATGGTGTAGTCCTGGGCCGCCGAATCGGCGGCCCAGTTGGTGAACAGCATGCGGGTGTAGTTGACGTAGCTGGCGCTGTGCCCGTACTGGTGGGTGTAGCGGACGTTGAAGTACCAACCCAGACCCAGGGAGATGGCGCCGATGACGTAATACAGCGTCTCGAGCAGGGAGACGGGCCCAGCTCCCCCGGCCATGAAGAGGCGCCGGTTGCCGACGAAGGCGGCGGCGGTGCTGGCCACCCCGAGCACCCCGAAGATGAACAGTGACGTGGTCATGGTTTTTCGACTCCCCGTAGGCCCGACCGGGCGGCAGGCGCCCCCCATGGTGGCAAAGGCGGGATCCCCGTGTCGGGATCCGCTCGACGTCCGTCGGGCCACAGGGCCCTCGGGGCGGCGGAGCGGTCAGGGAGCGTCGGTGGTGCCGGTCACCGAGGTGCGGGATGACGTTCCCGATACCCGGGCCACCGCATCGGTGCCCGACAGCGGCCAGGCCACCTCGAAGGTGGCCGAGGTCCGACCGGCCCGGGCGGTGACCGTGGCCGACACGGCGGTGGCACTCACCGACAGCGTGCCGCTGACCGGTACTTTCGGCACCAGGGCGTCCCGGTCCAGAGTGATGAGCCTCCCGCCCCGCCGGGTGTGGGCGGTACCTCCGTGGAGCCCGTGGTCGACGGCGGCACCGATGGCCAGATGGCGCTCCAGGGCGTCACCGGCGGTGGCCACCGCCACCGCGCCCAGCCGGAGCAGGGTGGTCGATCCGTGATTGGATGCACCCGGGGCCAGTGGGGGAACGGCGGCCAACGACTGGGCGTAGACCCCGACGGTGCGGATGGGCGGAACGGCCGCCGCGCAGGAGGTGTTCATGGCATCGAGGGCGGCCGGATCGGCCACGAATGACTGCACCAGTTGGGATCCGCATGCGGTGTCACCCTCACCCACCACGTGAGTGGCGTTGGCCAGCTCCACGAAACGGCTGTGGCCACCCAGCTGGCCGAGCACCTGGGGGACGCCCGACGGTGGCGTCCAGGTGTCGAATTCACCGCCCAGGACGAGGATGGGCATCGACGCCGGCATGAGGGGCTGACCGGTGGTGGGGGGTGGTGTGCTCGGGGCCGGTGAGGGCCAGCCGGCGCAGGCCGTATAGGCCTCGGTGTACTGGTCCTGGTCGAGCCACTCGGCCGTGGTGAAAGGGGCGAAGGTGCCGGAGGGCAGCTCATTTTCGGCGGTGCCCAGCTGTGTCAGTCGGGACCCTTCTGTGTGGGACATGTCGAACAGCTGCGGGTAGTCGAGACAGGACACGGCGAAGTACAGCTCACCGGAGTAGGCCGCCGCCGGCGTGCCGAAGTAGGCCTCGTCGGAAGCGAGTCGCTGGGCGTAGAGCCGGAGCAGGGGGTCGGGGTCACCGGTCAGGAGAAGGGCACGGGCCGAGGCGTCCAGCTCGCGGTAGACGATCGGATCGCCGGCGGCGTCGTTGACCAGGTCGACCAGGCCGACGACGTTCATGGTCACGTGCTCGAGGGCGCCGGACGGACCGGGTACGGTGCCGCCCACCGGCGCCGTCCGCAGTCGCCCGGCCAGGTCCTCGATACGCGACCAGGACGGCCCCGGTGCGGCCTGGGCGCAGGCCGGGCTGCGCAGGCAGGCGGTGTCGAAATCAGCGGGCATCGAATCGACGGTGGACCGGTACCAGGGGTCGAGGTCCTGGGTGGGATAGGTCGAGTCGAGGACCACCGATCGGATCAGAGCGGGGTAGCGGCTGGCGAAGACCTGGGCGAAGAACGACCCGTAGGAATCGCCGTACAGGTCGACCCCGCGCAGCCCCAGGGCGCGGATGACCGAGGCCACATCAGCGGCCGCCGGGGCCGAAGTGAAGAGATCCGAAGCCTGGTAGTAGCCCCCGGAGGGACGCCGCCACCGGTGATCGAGCTTGTCGGCACAGGCCGCCACGACGGCCGTGAAAGCGGTGCCGCTGGCCTGTCCTGTGTAGTCCTGCAGGGCCGGACAGTCGAGTGGCGTCGACTGCCCCGTCCCACGCAGGTCGACGACCAGCATGTTCCAGTTGTCGAGCAGGGAGCCGTACATGGTGGCGTAGCCCGATGGACCCTCGACCTGGTGTTCGTCCCAGGCCACCGAGCCGATGGACGGGTAGCCGGGACCGCCTTCGACGGGCATGACCGTACCGGCGGCCACACCCCCGACAGGCGAGGTGGCCGGATACCACCGGTAGGCCACCGAGATGTCCGGGCTCACGGGATCGGCGTAGTCGAGAGGAACCGGCAGCGTCCCGCAGTAGACGGCGGGGTCGGAGCCACAGGCGGTGAGGTGCTGGCTCCCGATCACCACGGTCGATCCACCACCCGTCCCCGCCGGCGTGGCCGCATGGGCGGATGCGGATGCCGTGGTGAGAACGCCGGCCAGAACCACCACGGCGGCCAGGCACCTGGGCAGGATTGGCGGGATCGGCAGACGAGCACTCACCCGCTGTCCACAGGCAGGTCATCGACCGGTCCTGGCCGGCCCACGACCTCGTCGGCGCAGCGGTAACCACTCCGGAGGCCGCCTTCGATGTAGCCCTGGAAATTGATCGACGTCTGCTCACCGGCGAAATGGAGGTTCCCCTCCTGCTGTCCCTGGATGCCGTTGAAGGCGGTGTACTGGCCGACCTTGAGGTAGGAGTAGGCGCCCAGGATGTGGGGGTCGCCACTCGACCAGACGAAGAAGGATCGTCCGTTGTAGGCCTGGCTGACGCCGGCAAAGAGAGCGTTGAAGGCACCCAGGTAATCGTTGGTCATGGTGTCGGGGGGTGTTCCCCGATAGGTGGTCAGCCCGTACCGGGGCCCCCAATCCTGGCCGACCGTCCCCCCGGGCAGGGCGGCCAGGATACCGGCCGCACCCGACTGGTAGATGGTGGGGTCCCAGGCCCCCTGGACCAGGCCCAGGCAGTAGGCATTCCCGTCGGCTCGGTCCGGCTCGTTCCATACCCGGTCGGTGCACTGCACGAAGAACTTGGCGTTTGAACCCAGAGGCTCCTCCTCGATGGACCGCCGGTGGAGAGGGGCGATGTCGCAGGACGAGAGGTCGACCGATCGCAACCGGGTGAAGGGCAGGGCCAACACCACGTGGTCGGCCGCCACGTCGTAGGTGGTGGCGCCGCTCTGGAAGGTACAGGCGTAACCGTTACCGGAGGGTCGGACCGCCACCAGTTCCTGGTCGAGGTTCACCGTCCCGGCCGGTAGGCGGTCGATCAGTCCGGAGATGAGTAGGTCGGTCCCGCCGTGGATGTGCCACTTCTCGTCGGCTCCGCCCAGTGCCGGCGACCGGCGGGGCTGGAACCCGTTGGCCGTGCTGTCGTCCTCTCCCAGCAGATAGACGAGGTTGAGGGCCGACTGTTCGTCGGGCGGGCCACCGAACTCGTCGAGGATGGCCGAGACGCACAGGGCGCCGAAGTCCGAAGCCATTCCGCCCGGGATGTAATTCTCGATCCACTCGGTCGCCGACATGTGGTCGAGCAGGCGACCTCCCGGGTTGTTGTCGTTGTAGAGCTGGGGCCACGGGGCCGTGTTGAAGGCGGCGTCGTGGAACAGCTTCCATCCCCATGCGTGCCAGTCGTCGTTGACCTGGCTCTGAGACCAGGGCTTACCGTGGAAGCGGAGCGTCTCGTCCTGTGGGTGGGTACCGCGCCGGTATTTGTCGGTGTTGTCCAGGGAGAGGCCGAAGGTTCGGGCCAGGGCCAGCGTGGCCGTGTGCTCCGGGTTGACGAACTCGGCGTGCTCCTCGACCAGCTGGTCGTCGTCGAAGTAGCCGCGGAGCGTACGAATACGGCCTCCGGCCAATGTGTTGTACTCGTACACGCTGGCCGCGATCCCGTGTCTGAGCCAGAGGCGGTAGGCACACCCCAGACCGGCGATTCCGGAACCCACGATGACCACGCTGCCGGTCGGGGGGCGCCGTCCCCGGCTGGAGTGGACCGCCGACCGGCGTGGATCGGCGCCCGCCGGCGATGCCCACAGGGTGGTGGCGGCTGCCACCGCCCCGGCACCGACCAGGAACTGGCGTCGGGACAGTCTTTGCTGAACGACTTCGTCGGCCTCGTCGACGCTGCAGCCATGGCGTCGCCCATAGGCCGAGGCGGCTTGTGCCCGTCGCAGGGTGGCACCGGCCCCACTCGCTCCCCAGGTGCGCATGAGCGTCCCCCTCAGTCCTCGGCTGACTTCTCTTCGCCCGTCAGCCCGATTGCACCGACCCGGCGGGCGTCCCTGCCTCACGATTCTCCGTCTGACTATAGGCAGGATCGGTCCGTCGGTCCCCGAGGTGGAGGGTCGTCTTCAGTGCGTGGCGGCGATGAGTTTGGGGAGCAGCCATGGCGTCAACCATTGGCCACCGGGTGCGCTCAGGTGGACACCGTCGGCGGCCCGCACCGCCACACCGTCGATGGTGCTCTCGAAGGTGTCCCGGGGGTCCAGCTTCCCGTGCAGATCGATCAGGGTCACCCGGTCGGAGGAACCGTCGGCCACGGTCCGGGCCACGGCGTTGAGAGCCGCCACCCGCTGTTCGGCGGTGGGACACCCGGGGGAGGACGGGGGTGGCGGGACGCACAGCTCGGCTCCCGCTGTGCGCACATCGGGAACCGTGGTGATGGCCACCCGCCCACCGTCGGCCGACAGGATGGCCACGCCGGTGAGGAGCTGACCGAAGTAGTACGCATCGAAGCCGGTCTGGCCGGGGGCTTGCCAGGTGCCGTCGATGAAGCGGGTCGAGAGGTCCCAGGGGCCGAGAACGAGAAGGGACAGATCCGGTCTGTCTGTGGCCACGTCTGTCTGGTACTGGGCCGGCCATCCCGGTCCGGTGGGCGCACAGGGCCCGCTCACCGGGTACGGCGTGGGGCCGAGCAGGATCGGACTGCCTCGGGCCAGGGCGCAGCCGTCCAGCGACCCGTCGAACAGGGTGACTCCGTAGGCCGAGGCGTTGCCGGCCAGGCCCATGGCCAGCGTGTGGGCGAAGGAGTCGCCGACCACCAGCACCCGCACTGTGGCCGACGGCACCGGCCGGCCTCGGCGCAAGGCCCAGAGGACACCGCCGTCGGACGAGGTGAGCACGGTGCCGCCGCTCCCCGCCGCCACGCAGTCGTCCACGCTCGGACAGTCGACACCGAGCAGGGTCTGGCCGGTGGGGGAGGATTCCGCCACCCAGGAGGCACCGGCATCGACGGTACGCAGGACGGTGCCGGCGGTGCCCACCGCCACACAGCGGAGAGCGGTGGGACAACTGGTCGCTTCGAGGGTGGCCGACGTGACCGGTGGGGTGGGCGACCACTGCGAGCCGGAGTCGGACGACACGGCGATCAGGCCGCGTGCACCGACCCCCACGCACAGTCGGAGATGACAGCCGACCCCGTTCATGGCCTCTAACCCGTCGAGAACCGAGAAGGGTACGGGCGTGCTCGCCCAGCTGGTGCCCGTGGTGGTCGACAGATCCTGGGTGGCGGCGCTGGTCACGGCGGCGCAGCGCATCGATGAGCTGCAGCCCACCCCGTCGAGGACGCCCACACCCCGGTGGACGACACGCCATCGGAGGCCCCCGTCCTTCGACACCAGCACTGTGTCTCCCTCGCCGACGGCGACGCAGTACCGCCTGTCGGGACAGTCGACCCCGCTGAGGGGGACGTCCACGCCGGTCTTGTGCTGTCTCCACTTCCGTCCGCCATCGGTGGTGACCAGCGCAGTTCCGGCATCGCCGACGGCGACGCAGCCGGTCGCCGTCGGGCAGGAAACGCCGAAGAGATAGTTCTTGGTGGGAACGGCCACCGTGGACCATTTCCGTCCACGGTCGTGGCTGACGCTGATCCCTCCGGCCCCACCGACAGTGATACATGTCGCCGCAGTAGGGCACGCCACCGCTTCGAGGGCGGCGGGCGGCGTTCTCGGGACCGCATCTTTGGAGGGCGGAGTGGCGGCGCTCGCAGCACAGACGACCAGGACGGCGCCCACGAGCGTCGCCGCCACCAGGGCTCCGGCCGTGCCCGTCACGCCCAACAGACGCCGGCGCCTTCTCCCGGTGTTGATGACGTTCCCGTCGATCGTCCGCTCATGATAACCGGCGGTCGCCGTGCACAACCGGCAGCCGGTCGGCGGGCGCCGGTGCAGGACGCCGTGGTGCCGTGACGCCGTGGACTGACGGTCGACCGTTGGCTGCTTCTGGATAGAGTGCGACCATGCCCGGTCTGCCCCCTCCCGCGGTTCGTGCACGACCTGCCACCGGCGCTACCGGCGTGGCGGCATGACCGCCCCTTCGGCGGTCGACCCCTGGCTGTCGGCGGCTCTCTCGTCGCACGAGAGGTTGGCCGGCACCGTCCGCTCGTTCGCTCCCGGCCAGTTGGAGGCTCCCTCCTACGCCAGCGAATGGTCCATCGCCCAGGTGCTCTCACACCTCGGCTCGGGAGCCGAGATCTTCTCCCTGTTTGTGAGGGCCGGTATCGAGGGCGCGCCGTCGCCGGGTATGGCCGAGTTCGAGCCGATCTGGGAGGCCTGGAACGCCAGGAGCCCGGCCGACCAGGCGGCCGACGCCTTGGTCGTCGATCGGGACTTCCTCGATGAGGTGGTGGCCCTCGACGAGCCAGCCCGAGCCGCCTGGCATTTGGACCTGATGGGGGCCGACCGTGGTCTGTCCGATGTCTTGCAACTCCGACTCCGCGAACACGTCGTGCACTCCTGGGACATCCAGGTCACACTGGACGACAAGGCCGTGCTCGCTCCCGATGCCACCGCCCTGATCATCGACTCCCTCGATGAATTGGTCGGTCGGGTGGTCCGACCTCCGGATGTGGCGGTCCGAGCCCTCATCACCACCACCGGTCCCTCCCGGCGGTGGCTGCTGACCGGTGAGGACAGCGAATCGATGGCGCTGAAAGCGGCGGGTGAGGCGGCAACCGAGGGCGGCGTTGACCTTCTCGAGATGCCGGCCGAGGCCCTGGTGCGGCTGGTGTACGGACGTCTCGACCCTGCCCACACACCGGTCGTCGGAGGCGACGTCGACCTTCTCGACATCCTCCGTCGGGTGTTCCCCGGATTCTGACTCGACCGTGATCGCCTTCGATCCTGACCGTGGAGGGACCATGCCACTCCCATACGGCGCTCGGCCCTGCCAAGCCGGCACGGCGGTGAGCAAGGATGTGCGGATGTCGGCTATCGCCTTCGGCCTGATGGTCGGAGGGCGGAACCGAAGGGAACAGTCCCGGTGACCGATCTCGAGCGTCTGCCGGCCATCGAAGTCGCGCCGACGTCAGCCGGAGGAGCGGTGGCCGACACGTCGACGCGCGCCCACTGGTGGATCCTGGTGGTCATCGCCGGCGCCCAGCTGATGGTGGTGCTTGATTCGACCATCATGATCATCGCCCTCCCCTCGGCGCAGCACTCACTGGGGTTCTCCAACACAGATCGACAGTGGGTGGTGACGGCTTACACGCTGGCCTTCGGCGGCTTCCTCCTCCTCGGCGGGCGTATCGCCGACATGTTCGGGCCGAAGCGCGTACTCATGACCGGCGTCCTCGGCTTCGCTCTGGCCTCCGCCGTGGGTGGCGCCGCCCAGACCACTCTGATGTTGATCGGGGCCCGCGGCTTGCAAGGTCTGTTCGGGGCCTTGTTGGCACCGTCGGTGCTGTCCCTCCTCACGTCGACCTTCACCGACCCGTTGGAACGAGGGCGGGCTTTCGGGATCTACGCCACCATTGCCATCGCCGGGTCGGCGTTCGGGCTCATCCTCGGTGGTTTCCTGACGGAGTACGTGGACTGGCGATGGTGCCTGTACGTCAATCTGCCCATTGCCGCACTGGTACTGGTGGGAGCCTTCACCATGATCCCGAAGCGCCAGGGAGTGCGCGGCGTGCGGCTCGACGTGCTCGGCGTGGTCCTCGGCTGCGGTGGCCTGGTCTCTCTCGTCTACGGGCTGGGCGAAGCGGGCACGAGCGGGTGGGGCAGCACCGATGTCATCGTGGCCCTCATCCTCGCCGGCGTGCTCCTGGCCGCCTTCATCCTGTGGCAGAGCAAGGGTCCCCATCCGCTCCTCCCGCTGCGCGTCCTGCGAAACCGCAACCGAGCCGGGTCGTTCCTGACCATCATGCTGGCTGTCACCGGGATGTTCGGCACCTTCCTCTTCCTCACCTACCTCCTGCAGACCATCGACCACTACTCGGCCCTCAAGACCGGCGTGGCCTTCCTCCCCCTGCTGGTTCTCAACGGACTGGCGGCGACCCAACTGGCCAGTCGCCTCATGCCGCACGTGCGCACCCGCCTTCTGGTGGTGCCCGGCCTCCTGTTGTCAGCCGCCGGTGTCGCCCTGTTCACCACCCTCACCCCCTCGGCCTCCTACGTGACCCACGTGCTGCCCAGCGAAATACTCCTGGGCATCGGATTGGGCCTGGCCATCGTTCCCTGCATCAGCACGGCCACCCAGAACGCCAACCCCAAGGACGTGGGGGTGACCTCGGCCATGACCAACACCTCGCAGCAGATCGGGGCCTCCATCGGCACCGCCCTGCTCAACACCATCGCCGCCGCGGCAACGGCCACCTACCTGGCCGGGCACAGGCAAGGAGCGCACCTGTTAGCCACGGCGACGGTGCACGGGTACGCCACGGCCAGTGCCTGGGCGGCGGGGATCTTCGTCCTGGCCGCAGTGATCGCCGGCGTGCTGATCAACGTCAATCCCGGTCAGCAGCTCCGTGAGGCTGTCGACGCCTGAACGTCAGAGCCCGGGGAGACCGACGGTCAAAGGACGGCGCCGGCGTCCTTGTGGGCGATGATCTCGTCCCAGTCGAGGCCGAGCTCCAGCAGGATCTCCTCGGTGTGCTGTCCGTGTTCGGGTGCCGGGGTCAGCTGGTCGGCCGTCTCGTTCATCTGGACCGGGTTGACCACCAGTTCGTAGCTGTTGCCGTCGGCCCGGTTGACCGTCGACAGGTAGCCGTTGGCCTTGACCATGGGGTCGTCGGGCAGTTCGCTGGGACGTTGGCCGGGGGCCCACACGCCCTGCAGGGTGGCCAGCTTCTCGTTCCACTCCGTGTAGGGACGCGAGGCGAAGACCTCGTCGAGGATGGCCACACACTCCTTGGCGTTGGTATACCGGGCCCCGCCGTCGGCGAAGCGTGGGTCGTCGATGAGGTCGGGCCGGTCGATGTGCTCGCAGAAGTCGGGCCAGAAGCGGTCGGACTGCAGCATCATGAGGGTGATGAACCGGTCATCACTGGTCCGGTAGTTGCCCACCAACGGGTTGGGGGAAGAGGAGCGGTCGAATTTGGGCATGGGGTCGCCGCCGTAGAGGAGCGAGGCCACGACGTCAGGGGAGAGTTGCCATATGGCCAGGCCCAGCAGGGAGACGTCGATAACCGGGGCCTCGCCCGTTCTCTCCTTCTGCAGGAGCCCGGCGGCGATCCCCCCGGCGATGGCCATGCCCCCGGCCAGGTCACCGAAGGCCGGCCGTCCTCCCACCGGGTAGGCACTGTCACCCGGGGTGAGGGCGTTGGCCACACCGCCCCGACCCCAGTAGGAGCAGCCGTCGTAGCCGCCCTTCTCACGGTCGGGACCGAGCGGTCCCTGGCCCGAGCCCCGGGCGTAGACGATGGTCGGATTGACGGCCCGGATGTGCTCGACGTCGATCTTGAGGCGCTGGCGTACGGCCGGCAGGAAGCTGGTCAGGAACACGTCCGACTTTTCGGCCAGGCGGTAGAGGATTTCACGTCCGCCCTCGGTGTTGATGTCTATCCCGATGCTCCGTTTTCCCCGGTTGGGTTGCTCGATGATGTAGTTGACGGCGCCATCGCCACCGGGGATGAGCCCCATCGAGACCAGGCCCCGTTGCGGGTCACCCGTCACCGGATGCTCCACCTTGATGACGTCGGCGCCCCAGTCGGCCAGAACGGCTCCGGCGGCCGGGACGAAGGTCCAGGCGGCCACTTCGAGCACGCGGATACCAGCGAGTGTGTCAGCCATGAATCGGATTCCCCTTGGTTCAGACGATGTGATGAAGATGGTTCCGCCGGGTGGTCCGGCGGCAGGTGAGGGCGACGGCCGCCGTTGCCGTTGCGGTGGTGAGAACCGTCACGAGGACGAGGCGGCACTCAGCAGGTCGACCGACCGGGTCCCGCGCTTCTCGACGCCCGCCCGCGCCCGCGACCGGATGGAGACGTCGTGTCCCTCGGCCCGCTTGCGGAGGGCGCCGACCGTGCAATTCTCCTTACCGCCGAGGACGGTGAACGGGTCGAAGTGGAAATGGTGCATGGCGTTGAGGTGGCTGATCCGGTCGATGTCGTGGTCGGTGAGGCCACCCAGGCTGTCGGCCAGGGTCTCGGGAGCGACGGGCCAGGTCGAGTCGGAGTGGGGGTAGTCGCATTCCCACATGACGTTGTCCATGTCGAGGAACTCACGGCTGGCCACACCGAATTTGTCGTCGATGAAGCAGGTCAGCACGTTGCGGTTGAAGACCTCGCTCGGCAGCTGGTCGCCGTAGTCCTGGCCGGTCCAGGCGTGGTGGCGGTCGTAGTTGTAGTCGATCCGCTCCAGGAAATAAGGCACCCAGCCGATGCCACCTTCGGACAGGGCCACCTTGAGATCGGGGAACTTGCGCAGCACCGGCGACCACACCAGGTCGGCCGCAGCCTGCACGATGTTCATGGGGGTGAGGGTGATGAGACAGTCGATGGGGGCGTCGGCCGAGGTGATGACGATGTCGGACGAGGAGCCGATGTGCATGCACACCACCACGGCTTCGTCACTGCAGGCCTGCCAGAACGGATCCCAGTAGTCGGAGTGGACGCTCGGCCATCCGAGCTTGGAAGGATTCTCCGAAAAGGTGACGGCGTGCGCACCCTTGGCCGCCGTCCGGCGGACCTCGGCGGCCAACACCTCGGGATCCCAAATGGCCGGCAGCGGGCAGGGGATGAACCGTCCGGGATGGGTCCCGCACCATTCGTCGATGTGCCAGTCGTTGTAGGCCCGCACCATGGCCAGGGCCACATCCTTGTCCTCCGTACGGGCGAAGAGCTGACCGCAGAACTGGGGAAACGAAGGGAAGCACAGCGAGCCCAGCACGCCGTTGGCGTCCATGTCCTTCACCCGCTCGTCGATGTCGTAACAGCCCGGGCGGAGCTGGTCGAAGGAGGTGGGCTCGAGGCCGTACTCCTCGCGGGGCCGTCCGGCCACGGCGTTGAGGGCCACGTTGCCGAGCACCTGGCCCTCGTACAGCCAGGCGTCGGTGCCGTCCTCGTTGGTGATGAAGGTGGGGGCCAGGTCCTTGTACTTGGCCGGCAGGCGGCCCTCGAAGAGGTTGGGTGGCTCCACGACGTGGTCGTCCACGCTGACCATGACCATCGCGTCGATCTCCATCATGCGCCTCCCTCATTCCGTCCCCTGTCGGGGGCCGTCTCATGCACGTCCCGCTCGGGGCCGTCCGGTACAGCGAAAATACGATTTCCACCCCACAGTACAGGGGCGTCAGGGGTGGCGCCCCCTGGGGCCCGGTCGGGCACGGTCTTGGGCGCGGTCATGAATGTCACCACCGCTGTGTAGGGTGCTTCCATGGCCGATCAGGCGGTGTTCTCCGACCTCGCTATGGAGTACATGCCTGCGCTCTACACGGCAGCGCTTCGGATGACCCGCAATACGGCCGACGCAGAGGATCTGGTGCAGGAGACCTACCTGAAGGCCTACCGGGCCTTTGCCAGCTTCGAGCTGGGAACCAATCTGAAGGCCTGGCTCTACCGCATTCTCACCAACACCTACATCAACACCTACCGGGCCAAGAAGCGCCGGCCGGAGATCGCCGACGTCGAGGACGTCGAGGACCTGTACCTCTACCACCACCTGGCCGGGGACCCGAGCGCCGGCCTGGGGCGCAGTGCGGAGGACGTGGCTCTCGAACGGTTCACCGACACCGACGTGAAAGAAGCCATCGAGGCTCTCCCCGAGTCGTTCCGCATGGCCGTCCTGTTGGCTGACGTCGAAGGATTTTCGTACAAGGAGATCGCTGAAATCACCGATGTACCCATCGGTACGGTCATGAGCCGGATCCACCGCGGAAGAAAAGCGCTGCAGAAGGCGTTGGTCGATCGCGGAAGGACACGGGGCCTCGTAGGGGCGACCGACGAATCCAGGTAGGGAGAAGCGCCACCAGTGGGAGATTCGGGAAGAGCAGGCGGTCCGTTGGGTCCAGAGGGCGACGGGGACGACCCACCCGCGGGATTCGTGGGCTGCGACGAGACGATCGAGCGCCTCTACTTCTATCTCGACGGTGAGCTGACAGAACACAGGCGGTTGGAGATCACCCGCCATCTCGATCTGTGTGGACCCTGCGTAGGGGCTTACGGATTCGAAGCCGAGCTGCGTAAGGTCATCGCCAACCGGTGTCGGGACCACGTGCCCGATGCGCTCATCGACCGGGTGGCCGAGGCTCTTCGCAAAGAGCACAGCAACCAGAACGACTAGGTCCAGCTCGCTAACGTTCTCGGCCGCCGGCGGCACCGATCGCCCCCGGGGTTCACCTGTACCTAC
Organism: uncultured Acidimicrobiaceae bacterium; assembly: GCA_963727955.1. Taxonomy (GTDB): domain Bacteria; phylum Actinomycetota; class Acidimicrobiia; order Acidimicrobiales; family RAAP-2; genus Bog-756. The sequence goes on along the minus strand of CAVSII010000012.1, from coordinate 160,730 downwards.
ACTGGTCGACGTGACCACACGGGAAGGGGCGTCGGGGGACATGAGCGCCGGGGGAAGCGACGTGACCCACGGGGGCAGCGGGGCGGTGGCGTGGGACACCGCCGAGCGGGTGGCCGGATGGGTGGGAAACCGGAGCCGGCTCCCTGCTCCTTACAGACTCGATCTCCTCCAGCGTGACTTCGAAGAGCTGACCACCGAGGCGGAAGAGCTGGTTGCCGCGTCCACCGGGCTCCGGTCGGCTTCGGGCCCGGCCCGCGCCCGGGTCACCGATCGCGCCGGGTGGGTGCATGCCAACGTCTCGAGCTTCCAACGTCTCGTCGGCCCCCATCTCGACAAACTCGACCCTGCTCGGGTGGTCGGCTCCAACCGGATGACCGAACGTCTGGCCGGGCCACTGGCCTCGGCCGGGCGGGTGGTGACCGGCGCCCAGATGGGCGCCGTGTTGGGCTGGCTGTCCACCCGCGTCCTCGGTCAGTACGACCTGTTGCTCACCGAGGATGCCGTCGAGGATCAGGATCTCGTCTATTTCGTCGGTCCCAACATCGTGGCCCTCGAGCAGCTCCACGATTTCGACCCGCGCCAGTTCCGGCTTTGGCTGGCCCTCCACGAGGTCACCCACCGGTGTCAGTTCACCGCCATCCCGTGGATGCGGGACTACTTCGTATCGTTGGTCGAAGAGGGCATCGGCTCCCTCGAGCCTGACCCGTCGCGCTTCGCCGAAGCCCTCCGGCGGATGACCGAGGAGATCCGCGCCGGGCGCAACCCGTTGCGCGACAACGGGGCCCTCGGTCTGGTGGCGACCCCCGAGCAGCTCGAGGGCCTGCACCGCATTCAGGCCCTCATGAGCCTGCTGGAGGGGCACGGTGACGTGACCATGGATCGGGCCGGGGCGGCGGACATTCCCAGCGCGGCCCGCTTCAGCGAAGTACTGCGCCAGCGCCGCAAGCAGACCCGGGGCCCGGCCCGCCTGCTCCAGCAACTCATCGGCATTGAAGCCAAGCTCCGCCAGTACGAGGAAGGCGAACGGTTCATCGCCGCCGTGGAGGACTCCGGCGGCCCCGAGCTGTTGGACCGGGCCTGGCGCGGTCCGGAATGGCTTCCCTCCCTGTCGGAGATCCGCAACCCCTCGGAGTGGATCTCGCGGGTAGCGGCCGCTCCCGCCCTGTCCGGCTGAGCGCGGGAGCGGTGTCCCTCGCTGACCTGACGTCGGCGCTGGTCAGCCGGTGCACCTTCCCCGCCCCGGGGACCCCCCTGGTGTGCGGTGTGTCGGGTGGCCCGGACTCGTTGGCGCTCCTGGTCCTGGCCACCGTGGCCGACTGTCGGGTGACGGCGGTACATGTGGATCACGGGTTGCGCCCCGGGTCTGCGGCCGAGTCCGAGGTGGTGGCGGCGGCCGCCGACCGGTTCGGTGCCGCCTTCCGTTCGGTGCGGGTGGAGGTGGGGGAGGGCCCCAACCTCGAGGCCCGGGCCCGGGACGCACGCCACCGGGCCCTCGGGCCGGAGGCGGCCACCGGCCACACCGCCGACGACCAGGCCGAAACCGTCCTGGTCAATCTTCTGCGGGGTGCGGGGGTGAACGGGCTGGCCGCCATGCGGGCCGGGCCCCGCCATCCCCTGCTCGCCCTCCGTCGGTCAGAGACGGTGAACGTGTGCGAGCGGGCCGGCCTCGCCCCGGTCCACGACCCGAGCAATGAGGATCCGCGGTTCGTCCGCTCCCGGGTCCGCCACGAGCTGATCCCTTTGTGTTCGGCCATCGCCGGACGTGATGTGGTTCCCGTTCTGGTACGCCAGGCCGACGCCCTGGCCGGCGACGCCGACATCCTCGAGGCGGTGGGGTCGTTGATCGACCCGGCCGACGGCGCCTCATTGGCGGCGTCGCCCTCGGCCGTCGGCCGACGGACGGTGCGGGACTGGCTGGCCGGACAGGGTCCCTACCCGCCACCGCTCGACGCTGTCGAGCGGGTGCTGGCCGTGGCCCGCCAGGAGCGTCGGGCCACCGAGACCCCCGGTGGGCAGCGCGTGTCCCGGTCGCGGGGGCGGCTTACGGTGAGCCCACCGCCGGCCCGGCCCGACCCGGGCGGCACCACCCCGCGGCGCGGCGACGGCGCTCCGGTACAGTCGCGGCGTGATGGCTGGAGGGGATGAGTCCACTGACGACTCCGCACTCAGTGGGTCCGACAGCTTCGAGCACGGCCCGGGTGTCGGCCGAGTCATCGTCCCCGAAGTCGATCTTCAGGCCCGGATAGCGGAGCTCGGGGTCCGTATCACCGCCGACTACGCCGGCCGCCCGCCTCTGCTGATCGGCGTGTTGAAGGGCGCTTTCATGTTCATGAGCGATCTGTCCCGCGCCATTACCCTTCCGGTCGAAGTGGACTTCATGGCCGTGTCCTCCTACGGCAGCGCCACCCGCACCTCGGGTGTGGTCCGCATCGTGAAGGACCTCGATGTCGACCTGTCCGGCCGTGACGTGCTGGTGGTCGAGGACATCGTCGACAGCGGGTTGACGCTCAGCTACCTCCAGCGCTATCTGCGGGCCCGTGAGCCGGCCACCCTGGAGGTCTGTGCCCTCCTGGTCAAGGACGGCCAGCAACGCACCGAGATCGATCTTCGCTATGTCGGGTTTCACATACCGGCCGAGTTCGTGGTGGGATATGGCCTTGATGTCGACGAGCGCCTGCGCAATCTCCGGGCCATCCACGCCCATACCGGCTCTTCCACCTGAGTCTGTACGCCCCCGGTGACGGTCGACACCGCCCGCGTCGAGCGGGCCATCCTCGAGATTCTCAGTGCTATCGGTGAGGACCCCACCCGCGACGGACTACTCCGGACGCCGGAACGGGTGGCCCGGAGCTACGTGGAGCTGTTCGCCGGGTTGGGCGAGAACCCGGCAGACCATCTCGAGGTCACCTTCGCCGCCGAACACGACGAAATGGTGATGGTGCGGGACATACCGTTCGCCTCGTTGTGCGAGCACCACATGATCCCCTTCATCGGACGAGCCCACGTGGCCTACATTCCCGGCGACGACGGTCGCATCACCGGTCTCTCCAAACTGGCCCGTCTGGTGGACGGTTTCGCCAAACGCCTCCAGGTCCAAGAGCGCATGACCACCGAGATCGCCGATGCCATCGAGGAAGCCCTCCTCCCCCAAGGGGTGTTGGTGGTGGTAGAGGCCGAACACCTGTGCATGTCCATGCGCGGTGTCAAGAAGCCGGGTACCACCACGGTGACCTCGGCCGTCCGGGGTCTCTTCCGCAACGATGCCTCGACCCGGGCCGAGGCTATGGCGTTCGTCCACGGTCGCTGATCGCCTCCAGTGCCGGCGGCGGGCCAGCGCGGGCTGGTTTACGCTGTGGCCCGATGACCGAGCCGAGCAACACCGAGGAGCACCCCCTGGTGATGGGGATCCTCAACGTCACCCCCGACTCGTTCTCCGACGGCGGCCTATGGGCCGACCGGGATCGGGCCATCGCCCGGGGCCGGGTGCTGATCGAAGAGGGGGCCGATGTGGTCGACGTGGGCGGCGAATCGACCAGGCCGGGGGCCCATCCGGTGTCGGTCGACGAGGAGCTGCGCCGGGTTGTGCCGGTCATCGAGGCGCTGGCCGGCCAGGTCAGGATCTCCATCGACACCACCAAGGAGGATGTGGCCGAGGCAGCCGTAGAGGCAGGTGCCTCGCTCATCAACGACGTGTCCGCCTCCCTGTGGCCGGTGGCCGCCCGGACGGGCGCCGGATGGGTGGCCATGCACCGCCAGGGCACTCCGACGACCATGCAGACCGATCCGCACTACGACGACGTGGTGGCCGAGGTGACCGGGATGTTGGTCGAGCGGGCCGGCCAAGCCCGGGCCGGCGGGGTGGGTGAGGTGTGGATCGACCCCGGCATCGGCTTCGGCAAGACCGTGGACCACAACGTCCGTCTGCTGGCCTCCCTGAAGGACCTGGTGAACACCGGTTACCCGGTAGTGGTGGGGACCAGCCGCAAGACCTTCCTCGGCCATCTGGCCGCTGTGGCCCCCGGACAGCCGCTGGCCGTGGACCAGCGCCTGGCCGGCTCGTTGGCCACCGCCACCTGGGCCATGAGCCAGGGAGCGCGCATGGTGCGGACCCACGACGTGGCCGCCACCGTGCAGGCGGCGGTGCTGGTGGGTCCGGGCGGGATCAGCCGCCACCAGTCTGCGGGGGTCCCGACGTGAAGGGCAAGTGGGCGGCGGGAATCCCCCCTCGCAATTTCACCTGGGTGATCAAGGACCGACTGGCCATGAGCGAACGGCCCGGCGGCTTCGCCCCCAACCACCGGAAGGTGAGGCGCCAGGAGGAGATCATCTGGCTCCAGGTACAGGGATTCACCCGGGTGGTCTCCTTGCTGCCCTCCTCGCACAATCTGCAGGCCTACGAGGAGAAGTCGATGGCCAGCGTGCACTTTCCTCTTCCGCCGTCGGGGGATGCGCGTGCCATGCTGGCCGACCTCTACCGGGAGCTGCACACACGCCTGGGCGCCGGGGAGCGCGTCCTCATCCACCAAGAGGAGCTCGGCGACCGGGTCACCGGGGTGATGGCCGGTTACCTGCTCTGGTCGGAGCGGCTGCCCAACGGTCCCCAGGCCATCACCGTGCTCGAGCACATGACCGGCCATCCCATGGGCCCGAGCGGTCGTGAGCTGGTGGCCTTTGCCGCCGAGCTCTCCCCGGCACCGGTGCAGCCCGGCGGAGCCGACAACCCGCTCGCCGGCGGGTGAGTCCCGCTCCGGGGCTGCCAGGAGTCCATCGGTGACGGCTTTGGCCGGCGGTGTGGGGACCGGCGGGCAGGGCGGACCGGGCGGGCAGGGCGGAGACACCATCCAGCTGCGAGGCGTGCGGGTCTTCGGCGTCCACGGTGTGCTGGCCGAGGAGAAAGACGGGGCCCAACCCTTCGAGATGGATCTCGACCTGGCCGTGGACCTGGCCCCCGCCGCCCGGAGCGACGCCTTGGCCGACACCGTCGACTACGGGGAGGTAGCCGATGCTGCGGTCACCGTGGTGGGTGGGGCCCGGTCGTTCGATCTGCTGGAGGCGTTGGCGGCGGCGGTGGCGGAGGCCGTGTTGGCCTGCGATACCCGCATCACCGCGGTGAGCGTGGCCCTGCGCAAACTGCAGCCCCCGCTCACTGTCGACATCGCCACCGTCGGGGTTCTGATCACCCGAAGCCGGTGACGATCGCCGGCCAGGAATCGCCGTCGGTCCGGGCCTTTCTGGGACTGGGCTCCAATCTCGGAGACCGCTGGGCCCACCTGCGCCGGGCCGTCGACCAGCTACGGGCCGGGAGCCGAGCCCCGGTGACGGCCGTATCGCGGGTGTACGAGACCTCCCCTGTCGGGGGGCCACCCGGTCAGGGGCCCTATCTCAACGTGGTGGTGGAGCTGGTGCTGGCGCCGGGCACGGATCCCTACCGGCTGCTGGAGGAGTGTCGACGATTGGAGGCGGCCGCCGGTCGGGTGCGGGCTGCCCGCTGGGGCCCACGGACTCTCGACGCCGACGTGCTGTGGGTGGACGGGCTGGCCCTCGACAGCCCGGAGCTGACCGTGCCCCATCCCCGGTGGCGGGAACGGCGGTTCGTCCTGGCCCCCCTGGCCGAGCTGGCTCCCGACCTGGTCGACGCCGAGGCCATTGCCGCCGCTGGTGGCCAGGTCGAGGTCGTGGGTACACTGTGAACTGATCCACCAAGATTCTCTGATGCGAACGGCACCCTGCGGGGGCTGGAACGTCGAAAGGGGTCTCGTGACCACATTCCGTATCATCGGGCCCGGGCGGGCCGGCAGCTCTCTTGCCGCCGCCCTGGGAACGGTGGATGGCTTCACACCGAAGGGCATCCTCGGTCGTCACCATGCGGTGGTCGACGCCGCTTTCGGTGTCGACCTGCTGTTTGTCGCCACCCCAGACGATGAGGTGGCGCGGGTGGCCTCCCTGGTCGCTCCGGTCCCGACCACCGTCGTTGTCCACCTGTCGGGATCGCTGGGGCTCGAAGTGCTCGGATCCCACCCCCGCCGGGGTTCGCTCCATCCGCTGGTCCCCCTGCCCAACCCGGCCATCGGTGCCCAGCGACTGGGCTCCGGGGTGACCTTCGCTGTGGCCGGTGACCCGGTCACCCGGCAGATCGTCGGGGCTCTGGGGGGCAGGGCGGTGACCGTCGAGGACAGCCACCGCACCGCCTATCACGCCGCCGCGGCCATCGCCGCCAACCACATGGTGGCCCTCATCGGCCAGGTCGAGCGGGTGGCGGCCACCGCCGGCCTCCCCCTCGACGCCTTTGCCGGCCTCATGCGGGCGGCCACCGACGACGCCCTCAGCCTGGGCCCGCGCCGGGCCCTCACCGGTCCGGCGGCCCGGGGTGACTGGGACACGGTGGAGGGACACCGGAGGGTGCTGGGGTCGATGGCCGGACACCGCAGCGAACTGGCTGCCTACGACGCTTTGGTCGGGCTGGCTCGGCGCCTCTCGCTCGAACCGACGACCGGCCTGGATCGGCCGGCCACTGGCGCCTTCGGGGACACTCTCTGCACGGCCGAGGTGGCTGTGGAAGAGGCGGACATGCCCGGAGTGGGTGTGGCCCAGGAAGAGTTGGCCGAGGAGGACGTGGCATGAGCACGGTGATCAGCGAGGTGGCACCACCGACCGCCGCCAGCCGCAGTTCTGTTTCTCGCCTGGCTGTCTTCGAGACGGTCGACGACTACGCCCGGGCTCTGGACGCCATCCGTCTCTCCGGTCGGACGGTGGGCGTCGTCCCCACCATGGGCGCCCTCCACGAAGGCCACCGGTCACTCATCGTGGAAGCGGGCCGTCAGTGCGACGTTGTGGCCGTGTCCATCTTCGTGAATCCCACCCAGTTCGGCGATGCCGCCGACCTCGACCGGTACCCCCGGACCTTCGAGGCCGACCTCGATGTGATCGCCGCCGCCGGTGCCCATCTGGTGTTCGCCCCGTCGGTCGCCGAAATGTACCCCGACGGTCCGGGTGGGCCGGCCACCACCGTGTCGGTGCCGGCGCTGGCCCGCCGGTGGGAGGGGGCGTCCCGGCCGGGCCACTTTGACGGCGTGGCCGTCGTGGTGGTCAAGCTGCTGGCCGCGGCCGGCCGGTGCCGGGCCTACTTCGGTGAGAAGGACTTCCAACAACTGGCCCTGGTCCGCCAGGTGGTGCGCGACCTTTGTCTCCCCACCGAGGTCGTGGGTTGCCCCACGGTGCGAGATGACGACGGCCTGGCCCTGTCCAGCAGGAACGTCCGGCTGTCGGTGGAGGAGAGGCGGGCCGCCGTGGTCCTGTCCCGCGCCCTCCGAGCGGGGGCCGCCCTGGTGGCGCAGGGGGAGTCCGACCCCGATGCCGTGGAGGTGGTCATGGCCCGGGCGGTCTCTCTGGAGCCACAGGTGGCGCTCGACTATGTGGCGGCGGTCAATGCCGACGACCTGGAGCGGGCCACCACGTGTGCGCCGGGGCGCCCTCTCCGCCTTCTGATCGCCGCCACCGTCGGCCCCGTCCGGCTCATCGACAACCTCGACCCCCACGCTCTCGACCCCAACACTCTCGACACCCACACTCTCGACACCCGCCGTGGCCTGCCCGCCGCCTCCGCCTCCGCCCCGGCCGGCTGACCGGGCTGTGGGTTCGCCTGGCGGGGACACGCCCGCTCTCGATGTTCTCGTCCTGGGCAGCGGTGTGGCCGGATTGTCGGCCGCCGTACGACTGGCCGCACCCCTGGCTCCCACCGGGGAAGGTCTGGATCACCCGGGGACCGTCCGGGTGGGGGTTCTGACCAAGGCCGAGCTCTCCCAATCGGCCACCCGTTGGGCTCAGGGGGGTGTGGCCGCCGTGCTCGGTGGCGACGAAGACTCGACCGACCTCCACCTGGCCGACACCCTGGCCGCCGGAGCCGGCCTGTGCGACGTCGACGCCGTCCGGGTTCTGGTGGACGAGGGGCCCACCCGGGTGCGCGAGCTCATTTCCATGGGGGCCGTCTTCGACAGGCAGCCGGGAGGAGCCCTGGCCCTGGCCCGGGAGGGAGGTCACTCCACCGCCCGGGTCGTCCACGCCGGCGGGGCGGCCACCGGTGCCGAGGTGGAGCGGGCCCTGGTCGACGCCACCCGGGCCACAGCCGCCGCCGTGCTGGAGCAGTGGTTCGCCCTCGACCTCTTGGTCGAAGGCGGCCGGTGCCGCGGGGTGCGGGCTCTCGACGCCGAAGGCAGGGTGGTCGAAGTGCGGGCCACCCACACCGTTCTGGCCACCGGCGGGGCCGGGCAGCTCTTCGCCGTCACCACCAACCCGATCGAGGCCACGGCCGACGGCGTGGCCATGGCCCTCCGGGCTGGGGTGCCGGTGGCCGACGTCGAGTTCATGCAGTTTCACCCCACCGCCCTCCATCACCCGGCCATACCCCGCCCCCTGCTGTCGGAGGCGCTGCGCGGTCACGGCGCACTGTTGCGGGACGCCCGCGGGGAACGGTTCGTCGACGAGCTGGCGCCACGAGACGTGGTCAGTCGGGCCATGGCCGAGCGGATGCGGGCCCGGGGGGTCGAGAACCTGTGGCTCGACGCCACCGACCTCCCGTCGTTCGAGTCCCGTTTTCCTACCATCGCCGCCTCGCTCCGGGCCATCGGCCTCGATCCCTCGCACGACTGGCTGCCCATCGCCCCCGCCGCCCACTACCTGTCGGGTGGGGTCCTGACCGACCTTTCGGGGGCGACCGCTCTCCCCGGCCTGTGGGCCGCCGGCGAGGTGGCCTGCACCGGGGTGCACGGAGCCAATCGGCTGGCTTCCAACTCGCTCCTCGAGGGCATGGTGTTCGGGGCCCGGCTGGCCGAGGCCATCGTGGGCGGCCAGGACGGGGCCCGACCCAGCGGGGCGATGGGCGCTCTGCTCGGTGGGGGCGACCGGGTGCACCGGGCCTCCCCGGGAAACGCCGGTCAACAGTCCGGCACCGACCGCCACCCGCCCACGTCGCTCGGTGTCACCGCGGCCGCATCGGCCACGGTGTCGAATCCGTGGCCCGACGTATCGAAGACGCAGGAGCATCTGCAACGAGTCATGATCGAGGGGGCCGGCGTCGTGCGCAGCGCTGCCTCCCTGGAGTCGGCCCGGGTCGCGGTGAGCGATATGGCCGGCGTCGTCGGGACGGCTGCCCCTGTCGACCGGGCCCACGGCGAACTGCTCAACCTCCTCACCGTGGCGGAGAGGGTGCTCACCGCCGCCACCCTCCGGTGCGAGACCCGTGGCGCCCACGCCCGCAGCGATTACCCGGCGGCCGCCGACCGGTGGCGTACGCGCATCGTCCACGGCCCGAACGGCACCACCGTTCTCGAAGGCCTGCTCCCATCGGACGACCGGCACGGTGGTCCTGTTCCGAAAGCCACGGGGTAGTGGTGGCGGACGGGACGGCCCTCGACACCCAGGTGGGCACGGGCGCCACCATCACGGTCGATCCTCCTGGTCAGGCGGTGACCGAGGCGGTGGCCCGCGCCCTGGCCGAGGACCTGCTCCCCCTGGGCGATCTGTCGGCCGCGCTGGTACGGGCCACGGCCTTCACCACGTTGGCGGTGGTCAGCCGCCAGCCCGGCGTCCTGGCCGGCTCGGCCTGTGTAACTGAGACGTTCCGGCAGGTCGATCCCGACCTCGAGGTGCGGTGGGACTACGGAGACGGTGCCGCCTTGGTGGCCGGTGATCGGGTGGCAACCGTCAGCGGCCCGCTGCGCTCGCTGCTCACCGCCGAGCGGACGGCCCTCGAATTTTCTGGGACATCTGTCCGGGGTGGCCACCCTCACCCGGCGCTACGTGACAGCCGTGCAGGAGGCCAATCCCGGGACCCGAGTGTTGGACACCCGCAAGACGACCCCCGGATTGCGCGCCCTCGAGAAGGCCGCCGTGCGGGCCGGAGGAGGACGCAACCACCGGGGCAGCCTGTCCGAAGCGGTCCTGATCAAGGACAATCACCGTGACGGCCTGACCGTGACCGAAGCGGTGGCCCTGGCCAAGGACCTGTGGCCGGGTCGCATGGTGGAAGTGGAGTGCGACCGAACCGACCAGGTGGCCGAGGCCGTCGCTGCCGGGGCCAGTGTGGTCATGCTCGACAACATGGGCCCGGCCCAGGTGGCCGAGTGCGTGGCCCTGGTCCGGGCATCGGGTCGCCGGACCCTCATCGAGGTGTCCGGCCGGGTCGATCTGCACAGCGCCCCGCTGTTGGCCGCGGCCGGAGCCGACCTGGTGTCGGTGGGGGCGCTCACCCACTCCGCACCGGTGCTCGATATCGGGTTCGATCTACCACCGGGTGCGGAGGAGCGCTGAGATGCTGCTGGCCATCGACGTGGGGAACACCGAAACGGTGGTCGGTCTGTTCGCCGACGATCGGGGCGAAGCGGTGGCCGACACCGGACCGCGCGACGGCAACGAACCGACCGGGCTGGCCCACCACTGGCGTCTCTCGACGGTGGCCGAGCGCACCGCCGACGAGCATGCCCTGCTCCTGACCCAACTGCTCGACCTCGACGGTCTGGACATGGACAGCACCGTGTCGGGGATCGCCGTCACCTCGTCGGTGCCGTTGGTCACCGCCAATCTGCGCCAGATGGTGTCGCGGTGGTTCGACGTACCGGCTGTCGTCCTGGAGCCAGGGGTCAAGAGCGGCATGCCCATCCTCTACGACAACCCCAAAGAGGTCGGGGCCGACCGCATCGCCAACGCCGTCGGAGCCCACGACCTGTTCGGGGGTCCCTGCGTCGTCGTCGACCTGGGCACCGCCACCACCTTCGATGCCATTTCGGAAGCCGGCGAGTACCTCGGTGGCGCCATTGTCCCCGGGGTGGTGATCAGCCTCGACGCCCTGTTCGCCAATGCCGCTCTCCTGCGCCGTGTCGAGCTCATCGAACCGAGGAGCGTGATCGGGAAGTCGACGGTCGAATCGATCCAGTCGGGGACGCTCTACGGCTTCGCCGCCCAGGTCGACGGGTTGTGCCGCCGGTTCGCAGCCGTCTTGGGCGAGTGCACGGTGGTGGCCACCGGCGGCCTCTCCGAGCTGATCTCCCCCTATTCCGAGGAGATCGAATACGTGGAACCGTGGCTCACCCTGCACGGCCTCCGCATCATCTTCGATCGCAACTCGGCGTCGTCACCCAGCCGTCGGAGCTGACCTCCCTTCGACTGGCCCCGCTTCAGACCGGGCTGTGGGCCCTCTGAGGCCAATTGGCATAGAGAGTGCCACATCATTGGGCGGACGGCACCGGGCCTCACGGGTTCATAACACCGCCCTCACCCTTCCCGCACCCGGATCGGCCATAAAGGGAATGAGCCGGAAGGTACCGGAACGTCAAGGAGGTAGCTCCGATGGGCAGGACGATCCCCTCAGGCCGGAAGGTGGCGGCTGCCATGGTGGCCGTGGGAACCCTATCCCTCGGGGCCGCCGGCGCGGCCGGGGCGGCCACCCCGTCGCCTGCTCCCGCCGTCCACATCAAATGTGCGCGGGCCACCAAGGTGCTGACCCGCATCGAGAGGGTCGAGGCTCGGATTTCCGCCGGGCTCCCACGACTCACAGCGGCCGAACATCGGGCGACCGCCAACGGGCATCCACGTCGGGCCCACCGTATCGGCAGGCTCATCGCCCGCCTCGAGAGCTCCCGAGCCCACACTCGTCTGACCAGGCATTCTGCCGCTATCGAGGCGGCATGCCATGTGTCCGCTCCCGCCATCGGTCCGGTGTCATGAGGCCGGGGTCGAGCATGGTCAGGGTCCAAAGCCGGTTGCGTCGGTGGGGATGGCAACCGGCGGAGAGGGCGGGGGGCCGACGTCTCATGCCCAGGTCCGCTCATTAAGGTCGGTCCTCAGGTGCCGATAGTGCAAGCACGGCCGCAGTCTGGGTATGAACAGTCTGGGTATGAACAGTCTGGGTATAAACAGTCTGGGCCCTACAAGAAGGAGCACGACGTCATGCAGATCAGGAGCCACCTAGCCCGACGATTGGCCGTGGGAGCAGCGGTACTGGCGGCCCTGACGATGGGTCCACTGGCACTGACCGGTCAGGCCGGTGCGGCCACCGTCACCGCACCATCGACCAGCCACGCCACGTCGACCAACCACGCCAAGTCGAGTGTGCCGGCAGTCTGCAGCGGAGGGAAGTCCCGCTTCAAGCTGCGGCAAACGGGCAAGGGCTTCGACAAGCGAGCACTCAAGTTCGAGGCCCGGGCAGCCAAGGCCAAGGCGGCCGGCCATACCAAGCGAGCTGCTTGGTTCGCTAAATTGGCCGCCATATACCAGGCCAACGGCTCCCGCCTGGGCAAGCGCTACGCCAAGATGGAAAGCCGCAAATCGGCATACGTAGCCAAGGTGTGCGCCGGCCACTGATCAGCGCCGCCTCCCTGGTCAGCGCCGCCTCCCGGGTCAACACCGCATAACCCTCGGCTCTTATCTATTGCCCTTGATCGTCTGTGCCCGTGGCCACCACGGGCGACCGCCAACGGGTCGGTAGGCCGGAAGGGGGATATCCTCCCCGCTATTTTCCCCGGTGGCCGGTGTGGTCGTTCAGCCAGGCAGGTCCTCGACCAGGGCTCGGGCCAGAGCGGCCAGGCCAGAAGCAAAATCGGACGAGGGCCCGGAATGGGCGGCGCCGACAGCCATTTCGGCGTAGTCCCGGGCCACGGCCACCGACCCTCCGACCGCGTCCGAAGCGGCCACGATGGAGCGGGCCTTGTCGCCCTCAGGATGCCCGAGAGCCTGTCCGAGCAGCGGTCTGAGCTCTGGTCCGACCGCCGGGTCGGCCAGCGCCAGCAGCACCGGAAGGGTGTAGATGCCTTCGGCCACGTCCTGGCCGGCCGGCTTCCCCAGCTCGGTGTCGGTCCCGATGATGTCGAGGATGTCATCCCTGATCTGGAAGGCCATGCCGAAATGGCGGCCGAATTCGGTGAACAGCTCGACCTCATCACGTGGCCGGCCTCCGGTGATCGCCCCGATCCGACAAGAGGTGGCCATGAGCGCCGCAGTCTTGCCGGCGATGGCCTGGGTGTAGCTGGCCGTGCTGCGGTCCACACGAAAGGCGGCGTGCACTTCCGCCACCTGCCCGCGGCACAGTTCGCCCAGGGTGGCGGCCAGAAGGGCGGCGATCTCGGTGCCCAGCCCGGCGGCGATCTCGGCCGAGCGGGCCAGAAGGAAGTCGCCGGCCACGATGGCCACCAGATTGCCGAAGCGGGCGTTGACGCTCTCCACGTTGCGGCGCACGGTGGCCTCGTCCATGACGTCGTCGTGGTAGAGGGAGGCCAGGTGGACCAATTCCACGGCCACCGCCCCCAACAGCTCCTCCCCGGTGGCCGGACGAGCACCCGACGTGGCCGTGGCGAGGGCCAGAACCGGACGTAGCCGCTTTCCGCCGGCTGCCATCAGGTGGGTGGTGACCTCGTCGAGGAAGCCGTCCCCGGTCGTCACCGACTCGACGAGCAGGGGCTCGAGGTGCTGGAGCTCATCTTCGAGTGCGGGAAGTCCCAGGAGTTCTACGACGTTCACTTCCTACAGACGATAGGCCAGGATGCCGATGATCGAAAAAAGCGATCCGAAAAGCCGCCGGGTGGGGGTGCGAGTTGCACTGACGCCTGTAGACTTCGTCTAGTTCCCGAACCGCGGATGGAGGCGGTGGAGTGTTCGAACGATTTACAGACCGAGCTCGAAGAGTTCTTGTACTGGCGCAGGAAGAGGCGCGTCTCCTCAACCACAGTTTCATCGGTACGGAGCACATTCTTCTCGGCCTGATCCACGAGGGGGAAGGTGTTGCCGCCAAGGCGCTCGAGTCACTGGGCGTCTCGTTGGAGGCTGTCCGCGAGAAGGTGGAGGAGACCATCGGGCTGGCCGGCACCGCCCCGACCGGGTCGCCGCCCTTCACGCCCCGGGCGAAGAAGGTCCTCGAGCTGTCCCTGCGCGAGGCGCTGCAGCTCGGTCACAGTTACATCGGAACCGAGCACATGCTCCTCGGTCTGGTGCGGGAGGGCGAGGGCGTTGCCGCCCAGGTTCTGCAGAGCCTGGGCGCCGATCTGCCCCGCGTCCGTCAGCAGGTCATCCAGCTCCTCTCCGGTTACCAGGGGAAGGAGTCGGTGGGTGCCGGTGCGCCGGGTTCGCAGTCCTCTGACGCACCGACCGGTTCGCCGGTTCTCGACCAGTTCGGGCGCAACCTGACGGCGCTGGCTCGCGACCACAAACTCGACCCGGTCATCGGGCGCGAGAAAGAGATCGAGCGGGTGATGCAGGTTTTGTCGCGCCGCACCAAGAACAACCCCGTGTTGATCGGGGAGCCCGGTGTGGGCAAGACGGCCATCGTGGAGGGCCTGGCCCAGCGCATCGTGGCCGACGATGTTCCCGAAACACTCACCGGCAAGCAGCTCTACACGCTGGACCTCGGCGCCCTGGTGGCGGGCAGCCGCTACCGGGGCGACTTCGAGGAACGGCTCAAGAAGGTCCTGAAGGAGATCCGGACCCGCGGCGACATCGTGCTTTTCATCGATGAGCTGCACACATTGGTGGGCGCCGGAGCTGCCGAAGGTGCCATCGACGCCGCCTCCATCCTCAAGCCGATGCTGGCCCGCGGCGAGCTCCAGACCATCGGTGCCACAACCATCGACGAGTACCGCAAGCATCTCGAAAAGGACGCCGCCCTCGAGCGGCGTTTCCAACCGATCAAGGTGGAACAGCCCAACGTTGCCCTCACCATCGAGATCCTGAAGGGCCTGCGTGACCGGTACGAGTCCCACCACGCGGTGACCATCACCGATCAGGCCCTGGTAGCCGCGGCCAACCTGGCCGACCGCTACCTGGCCGACCGTTACCTGCCCGACAAGGCGATCGACCTCATCGACGAGGCGGGTAGCCGACTGAGGATCCGTCGGATGACGACCCCACCGGCCTACAAGAAGCTCGAGGAGGACATCTCGCGTCTCCGGGCCGACAAGGAAGCCGCCATCGAGAAGCAGGCCTTCGATCAGGCGAAGAAGCTGGCCGAGCAGGAGAAGGATCGCCTCGAGAGCAAAGAGGCCATGGAAGCCGAGTGGCGGGCCGACGGCGTCGACCTGTTCGACGTGGTCGATGAGGAAGTCATCGCCGAGGTCCTGGCCAACTGGACTGGCATTCCCGTCTACCGGCTGACGGAAGAGGAGACAGCCAAGCTTCTCCGCATGGAGGACGAGCTGCACAAGCGGGTCATCGGACAGGAGCCGGCCATCGCCGCCCTGGCCCGGTCGATCCGTCGCACCCGAGCCGGGCTCAAGGATCCGAAGCGGCCCAGTGGCTCCTTCATCTTCCTCGGCCCTACCGGTGTGGGGAAGACCGAGCTGGCCAAGACCTTGGCCGAGTTCCTGTTCGACGACGAGGACGCCCTCATCCAGCTGGACATGTCCGAGTACATGGAGAAGCACACGGTGAGTCGTCTGGTCGGCTCGCCCCCGGGGTATGTGGGTTACGAAGAGGGCGGCCAGCTGACCGAGGCCGTCCGGCGCAAGCCCTTCTCGGTGGTGCTCTTCGACGAGGTGGAGAAGGCCCACGCCGACGTGTTCAACGCCCTGCTGCAGATCCTGGAGGACGGACGTCTGACCGACGCCCAGGGTCGGTCGGTGGACTTCAAGAACACCGTGCTGATCATGACCTCCAACCTGGGCACGTCCGACCTGCGCAAGACGTCGGTGGGCTTTGCCAAGAACTCCGAGGCCGTGACCTACGAGCGGATGAAGTCCAAGGTCAACGAGGCTCTGAAGGCCCACTTCCGGCCCGAATTCCTCAACCGTATCGACGAGGTCGTGGTCTTCCACGAGCTGTCCCGGGTGGAGGTCGTCGAGATCGTCGACCTCATGATCCAGAGGCTTTCCAACCAGCTCGAGCTGCAGGGCCTGAGCCTGGCCCTCACCCCGCCGGCCAAGCAGCTGCTGGCTGACAAGGGCTACGACCCTCAGCTGGGGGCACGACCACTGCGTCGGGCCATCCAGCAGCTGGTCGAGGATCCCCTCTCGGAGAGGATCCTGTGGAAGGAATTCCGGGTGGGGGAGACGATCATCGTCGATGTGGAGACCATCACACCCGAAATGGCAGCCTCGCACGACGTCAAGGGCGCCGAGCCCCTGGTCGTGGGCGAGCAGCGGCTGTCCTTCACCGCCATCGAGGGTATCGAGCCCCCGCCGGTGGAGCTGGCCGGAGCTGACTCCTCGGCCGACTGAGCCGGCCCGGGCCGACTCGTCGGCCGGCTGAGCATCCACGGGGCCGTTCACCCGCCTCGACGGCTGGTGGCAGGTTGAACCCGGTGGTCCACCCGGCCGATACACCCGGTCCCTACCATGCCGGGAATGGCAAAGACGGCCAAGCGCCACCGCTGCATCGACTGTGGGGCCAACACGGCCCGTTGGGCGGGCCGCTGCCCGTCGTGCGGGGAGTGGAACACCATGGTGGAAGAGGAGCATCTCGGACCTCTGGTCCGTGCCGTCGACGAACTGGACCTGGCTTCCCTCCCTGTTCCCCTCTCCTCGGTGGACCTGGCCGAGGCGGCAGCCCTGCCCACCGGACTGGCCGAGTTCGACCGGGTGCTGGCCGGTGGCCTGGTGCCCGGTTCGGTCACCCTGCTCGGGGGCGAGCCGGGTATCGGCAAGTCCACGCTGCTCCTCCAGGTGCTGGCGGCCCGGGCCGCCTCCGGGCGACGGGTGCTCCTGGTGTCGGCCGAGGAGTCCGCTCACCAGGTCCGGCTGCGGGCCGAACGGCTGGGTGCGGTTCCTCCCGGGCTGCTCATCCTGTCGGCCACCGACATCGGAGCGGTGGTCCGGGCCGTCGTCGAATGTGCGCCCGACCTGGTCGTCGTCGACTCGATCCAAGCGGTGGCGGTGGGCCCGGCCGTCCTGGGCGAGCGGCGGGCCACCGGGGTCCCGGGCAGTGTCACCCAGGTCCGCGAGTGTGCCGACCAGCTCATCGGCATGGCCAAGGCCCGCCGGGTGGCGACGGTGCTGGTCGGTCACGTGACCAAGGACGGATCTCTGGCCGGCCCGCGGACCCTCGAGCACATGGTCGACACCGTCCTCAGCTTCGAGGGCGACCGCCACCATGCCCTGCGGCTCCTCCTGGCCGTCAAGCACCGATTCGGACCGACTGGCGAGCTCGGACTGTTCGAAATGGGCGACCACGGCCTCAACACGGTGGACGATCCTGGACGCCTCCTCCTCGGTGACCGCCCGACGGGGGCACCCGGTGGGGTAGCCCTGCCCGCTTTGCAGGGACGGCGCACACTGCTGGTCGAACTACAGGCCCTGGTCTGCTCCACGGCTCAGTCCCAGCCCAAACGGTCAGCCGTGGGTCTCGACGCCGGCCGGCTGACCATGACGCTGGCCGTACTGGCCCGTCACGCCGATCTCCCGGTGTTGTCCATGGACGTGTTCGCTTCGGTGGCCGGGGGTGTCCGGGTCACCGAACCGGCGGCTGACTTGGCCGTGGCCCTGGCGGTGGCCTCGGCGACCACCGGGGTGGTGCTGCCACCCACTCTGGCCGCGGTGGGCGAGGTCGGGTTGGCCGGCGAGGTCCGCCAAGTGACCAACATGCCGCGCCGCCTCGAGGAAGCCCATCGGCTGGGCTTCGACCGGGTGGTGGTTCCCGCTTTGTCGCCGGAGGGCCCGGCTGGCATGGAGCTGCTCCGGGTGGACACGGTCCTCGGGGCCATGCAGGCCTGCGGTTTCACCGGCTGACCGCTGTTTGCCGCCGGTCCGGACCCCGTCCCCTGTGCAGCCGACTTTGACCGGCAGAGGGTCCGATCGGGATCGCTCCATCTACGGACCGGAATGAGTCCGGACCGCTACCATTCGTCTGTGATCAAACGCCAGAGCTCACCGCTCAGCGATGCTCTGGCCATGGTGGCGCCCGGCCGTCCGCTGCGTGATGGACTGGACCGGATCCTGCGGGCCAAGCGGGGGGCTCTGGTCGTCATCGGGGACGGTCCCGGCGTGCTCTCCATCTGCTCGGGCGGCTTCCTGCTCGACGCCGAGTTCAGCCCGCAACGCTTGTCCGAGCTGGCCAAAATGGACGGGGCCATCATCGTGGCCTCCGATGGATCCCGCATCGCCCGGGCCAACGTCCACCTCATGCCCAACGCGGTCATCCCCACCACCGAGACGGGGACCCGCCATCGCACGGCGGAACGGGTGGCCCGGTCTCTCGACGTCCCCGTCCTGTCGGTGTCGGCGGCCATGTCGGTCATCGCCGTGTACCGCAACGACCTCAAGCACACCATCCAGCCCACCGGATGGCTCCACGACCGGACCGATCAGGCCCTGGCTACCATGCAGCGGTTCCGCAACCGGTTCGACGTGGCCCTCAACGGCCTGTCCATACTCGAGGTGGAGGACACCGTGTCGGTGGGGGACGTGGTGGGCGTGGTCCAGGCCGCCGAGATGGTCCTACGGATCGCCGAGGAGGTGGAGGGGTACCTGGTCGAGCTCGGGGATGACGGCCGGTTGGTGGGGCTGCAGTCTGCCGAAATGGTCGAGGGGGTAGATCCGGCTCTGCACCTGGTGGTGCGGGATTACTTCCGGCACGGGGCCGATCAACGGCGCGACCGGATCGGGGCGGTTGACCAGATCGTCGACCAGCTCACCGGCCTCTCGTCGGAGGAACTGGGGGATGCGGGGAGGGTGGCGGAGATACTCGGCCTGCCCGAGGCCTTCAGCGACACCGAGTCCGGGATCGAACCCCGCGGATATCGCCTTTTGTATCGCCTGCCCCGGTTCTCGGACGTCATCATCGAGCGGATCGTCGACCGGTTCGTCAATCTCCAGCAGATCATGAGGGCCTCGTTGGGCGAGCTCGAGCAGGTGGAAGGGGTGGGCCAGACCCGGGCCCACTCGGTCAAGGACGGGTTGGCCCGGTTGGCCGAGGCCAGCATCTTCGAGCGTTACCAGTAGCCCCGCGCACAGCCCACCGGCGCCCGCCGCGCCGGGAGTAGCGGCCTCACCGTGTACCATGGCTTGCTCGCTCTACGAGGTCCCGACGTCGCCCATGAGCCCGGGATCAGCACGCAAGGCCAGGAGGCACGGTGTTCGACATCGGTGACAAGGTCGTCTATCCGCACCATGGTGCGGCGGTCGTCGAACGCCGGGAGACCAAAGAGGCATTCGGCAAGAAACAGGAGTACCTGGTGTTGCGTCTGGCCTACGGGGATCTCACCCTGATGGTCCCCGCCGACAACACCGACGGTGTCGGCCTGCGCGAAGTGATCAACGACGAAGAGGTCGAGGAGGTGTTCGCCGTCCTTCGCAAGAAGGAGGCCCGGATGCCCACCAACTGGTCCCGTCGCTACAAGAACCATTCGGAGAAGCTCCGTTCCGGCGATATCTACCAGGTAGCCGAAGTGGTCCGGAACCTGTCCATCCGCGACAAGGACAAAGGCCTATCGGCCGGCGAGAAGCGGATGCTGCAGCGGGCCCGTCAGATCCTGGTGTCCGAGCTGACCTTTGCCCTCGGTGTCGACGAGGAAGCCGCCGAGGTTCGGCTCAACGAGGCGCTTCCCTGAGTCGAGCCGGCCCGGTGTGGGCCATCGTGGTGGCGGGCGGCGAAGGTCGGCGGTTCGGTGAGCCCAAGCAGTTCGTGCTTCTGGGCGGGCAATCTGTGGTCGGGCGATCGGTGGCGGCAGCCCGGACCGTGGCCGACGGCGTGGTGATGGTCGTGCCCCCCCCATCGGCCGGCGCCCCGGAGTGGCGGGCACCGGACGTGGGTGCCGATCGTGAGGTGGTCGGAGGGACCACCCGTGCCGGGTCGGTGCGGGCCGGTCTGGCCGCTGTGCCCGCTGAAGCGGAGGTGATCATCGTGCACGACGCCGCCCGGCCGCTGGCTACGCCGGCCCTGTTCGCCGCCGTGGTTGCCGCCCTGGAGGCCGACGGGGTGGAAGGGGCCATTCCCGTGTTGCCGGTCACCGACACCCTCAAGCGGGTTGCGGGCGGAGTGGTGGAGGCCACGGTGGACAGGGAGGACCTGGTCGTGGTGCAGACCCCGCAGGCCTTTGTGGCCGGCACCTTGCGCCGAGCCCACCGGTCGGCTGACGAGGCCACCGACGACGCTTCGCTGGTGGAGGGGTTGGGGGCCACGGTCTGCACGGTGGCCGGGGAGTCCCACAATCTCAAGCTGACCCGGCCCGAAGACCTGGTCCTGGCCGAGGCTCTGATGAGTGTGGTGCCGGCCGAATGGTGAGCGGCACCGGACCCACCCTGCGCATCGGCCAGGGAGTTGACGTGCACCGGTTCTCCGATGACGCCGACCGCCGGCTCGTCCTGGGGGGCGTGGTCATCACCGGTGAAGGCGCCCAGGGCCTCGTAGGCCACAGCGATGCCGACGCCGTGGCCCATGCCCTCGGCGACGCTCTCCTGGGAGCGGCCGGCCTCGGGGACATCGGTGGCCACGCCCCCGATACCGACGCCCGCTGGGAGGGCGCCGACAGCCTGGTCATCCTGGCTTCGGTGGTCGAACGGGTGCGCCGGGCCGGATGGGTCCTGGCCAACGCCGACTGCACGGTGGTGGCCGAGAGGCCCCGCTTGGCACCGTACGTGGGCCACATGGCCGAGCGGCTGGCTGCAGTGCTGGGGGGCCCGGTCAACGTCAAGGCCACCACCGCCGAAGGCCTGGGTGCGTTGGGTCGGGCCGAGGGGATCGGCTGCAGCGCTGTCGTCCTGGTGGCCTCCGTTCCCCCGGGCCAGGATTCCCCGGTCGGGAGGGTTGGATGAGTCCGGCCGATGGCCGGCCCCGGGGTGGCGGGCGCGGAGCCCGCAGTGGCCGCCCGGCCCGGCCGCCCAGTGGATCCCGCGGGTCTTCCCGGGGAACCTCTCGGGGATCGGGGGAGCGCCGCAGGTCCTCGTCGTCCGCTTCCGCTTCCTCGTCGTCCGCCGGCCGACGGAAGTCGTCATCCGATGGGGAACGAACCGGCAACCGGTCGGTGCCGACGCGTAGCCCGACGGCAAACCGTCAGCGATCCGGTGCGGCCGGGCTGGGGGGCGACCAGGTCGAGGGCCGTCAGGCCGTCAGGGAACTGCTGGCCGCCAACCTTCGGCCGGTGCGATCGGTGCTCATGGCCGAAGGGATGGATACGTCCCCCATCCTGGACGAGATCGAGGAGCTGGCCGCGGCCCGACGGGTGCGGGTCGAACGGGTGTCGAAACGCCGGATCGACATGCAGGCCCGGACCGAGGGCGCCCAGGGTGTGGTGGCCCTGGCCCGGCCGGTCGAAGGCGTGTCTCTCGAGGCGCTGTGTGGGCCGAACCGCCGGGGCAAGGTGCCGTTCCTCTTGGTGGTGGACGGGATCACCGATCCCCACAACCTGGGGGCGGTGCTTCGGAGCGCCGAGTGTGCCGGCGTGACAGGGGTGGTCCTGCCCAGCCACCGGTCGGTTCTCCTCTCGCCCACGGTGACCAAGGTGGCGGCCGGCGCCATCGAGTTCCTGCCCATGACCCTGGTTCCCGGGGTACCGGCCGCCCTCCAACGCCTCTCCACCTTGGGGGTCTGGACGGTCGGTCTGGTCGGCGAGTCCCGCCACTCCATTTACGACCTGGCCGTGGGCGATCAACCGGTTGCCCTGGTGGTCGGCTCGGAAGGGAACGGTCTGGCCGCTCTGACCCGCAAGCGATGCGACGCACTGGCTTCGATCCCCCAGCACGGCTCCATCGGCTCTCTCAACGTGGCCACCGCCGGAGCCATAGCCTGCTTCGAGGTGGCCCGACGACGATCGGCTCGGGGGACTCCCGCCGGTCGGAAACCAGGCTGAGTTCGGCTGTCGGCCTCGGGCCGCACACGGTCACTCGGTGCCAGCTCCGATCAGGCCGCCCGGACCCGCCCCCGATCGGCCACCGATCCTCCCCGGATCAGACCACTTCTTCGACGACCACGCCCTTCCAGAAGGCCACCCTGTCGGTGATCTCCTTGGCTGCGTCCTTGGGTTCGGGGTAGTACCAGGCGGCGTCCTGGTTGCGGGCGCCGTCGACCACCACCGTCCGGTAGCTGGCCGTCCCCTTCCAGGGGCACAGGGTGTGGGTGCCACTGGCCTCGAGGTACTCCGCCCGCACGTCGTCGGGCGGGAAGTAGTGGTTCCCTTCGACCACGACCGTGCCGGCGCTTTCGGCCAGCACCTTGCCATTCCACGTCGCTCTCACCGTCATGGTGATTCCAACCCCCCGCCGGGCGGACCTCTTCCCTTCCGGGTGTGGTCGTCGCCGCCGGGGTCGATGCGCTAGACCGTGGCGTCGGCTTTTCCGGGCGGAGATGGTCGGTGGACCCGACGGTGACCAGACAGATCGCACCGGGGCCGGCCACATCGGACCCCACCAGGGAGCAGCAGATGACCGAGCATGCTGATGTGATCGTGGTGGGTATGGGCCCCGGCAGCGAGGATGCAGCCGGTCGGCTGGCCGAGGCCGGACTGGACGTGGTGGGGGTGGACGCCGAGCTGGTGGGCGGTGAGTGTCCTTATTGGGGGTGCGTTCCCTCCAAGATGATGGTCCGTGCCGCCGACCTGCTGGCCGAGGCCAGGCGGGTGCCCGGCATGGCCGGCACCGCCGTCGTGCAACCGGCGTGGGCCCCGGTGGCCCGCCGCATCCGCGACGAGGCCACCGACGACTGGGACGACACGGTGGCCGTCGACCGGTTCGAGGGAAAGGGCGGCCGGCTGGTGCGCGGGTGGGGACGGCTCGACGGGCCGGGGAGGGTGATCGTCGGCGATCGGGTCATCGAGGCGACGCGTGCGGTGGTGATCGGGATAGGAACCCGGGCCCACATCCCGCCGGTGGCCGGACTGGCGGACACGCCCTACTGGACCAACCGCCAGGCCGTCGAGACCGAGGACGTCCCGGGCTCGCTGACCGTGCTCGGCGGTGGGGCGGTGGGTGTCGAGCTGGCTCAGGTGTTCCGTCGCTTCGGCTCCGAGGTGACCGTGCTCGAAGCCGGACCGCGCCTGGTCGGTCCGGAAGAACCCGAATCGGGCGATCTCCTGGCCCGGGTTTTCGCCTCCGAGGGAATCACCGTGCGCACCGGTGTGAACGTGGCATCGATCCACCACGACGGCCGGCACTTCACTGTCTCTGTGGGTGAAAGCTCGCCGGTGGTGTCCGACCGACTGCTGGTGGCCACCGGTCGCCGCGCCGATCTTGCCCAACTGAACGCCTCGTCCATCGGCGTCGACGGGGCGGCCCGCTCCTTGCCGGTGGACGACCACATGCGGGTGGAGGGTACCGAGAGGGTGTGGGCCATCGGCGACGTGACCGGCAAGGGGGAGTTCACCCACATATCCATGTACCAGTCGGACATCGTGGTCAACGACATCCTCGGGCGTCCCGTGGTCCCGGCCGACTACCGGGCCGTCCCCCGGGTGACCTTCACCGATCCCGAGATCGGATCGGTGGGGATGAACGAGAGCGAAGCCCGAGGGCAGGGGTGGGAGGTTCGGGTGGGGACTGCCGATGTTCCGACCTCCGCCCGTGGATGGATTCACAAAGCGGGCAACGACGGTTACATCAAGCTGGTCGAGGACGCCGGACGGGGGGTGCTGGTCGGCGCCACCTCGGTGGGCCCGTGGGGCGGTGAGGTGCTCGGCCTGCTGGCCCTGGCCGTCCATGCCGAGGTGCCCACTACCCGTCTCCGGCACATGATCTACGCCTATCCGACTTTCCATTGGGCCATCGGCGCGGCGGTCAAGGATCTGCTGGGCGAGAGGTAGGTCCTCGGGTGGCCGAACTGGTCAGCCCGAGGGTCGGCTCAGAGTGACCAGGAACTCGTCACCCGGCGAGGTCCACGAGGCTTCGACGTCCAAGCCGCATGCGTTGAGCTCCGCGTCGAGGGCCTCCGGTGAGAATTTGGTGCTGATCTCGGTCAGCATCTCCTCGCCGTCGGCAAAGGCGACGTCGAGGCCGAGGTCGGCCACCCGGACCGTCTGCTGTCGCGTCGAGCGGAGCCACATCTCGATGCGCTCCTCGCGTTGGTTCCAGCGGGCCACGTGGTCGAAGTGCTCGAGGACGAAATCAGCGCCGAGCTCGCGGTTGAGGACGTGGAGCACGTTGCGATTGAAGGCAGCCGTCACCCCGGCGGCGTCGTCGTAGGCCGCCACCAGTGTGGCGGCGTCCTTGACCAGGTCGGTGCCCAGCAGCAGTCGGTCGCCCGCCCCCATGATCTTGCCCAGCCCAATCAAGAAGTCGCGGCGCTGGACGACATCGAAGTTGCCGATGGTGCCTCCGAGGAAGGCGAACAGCCGGTTTCCGTCGACCGGCAGCTGATCGAGGTGGAGATGGAAATCGGCGACTACGGCGGTGACCGCCGTCCCCGGGTACTCCACCGACAGGGCGTTGGCCGCCGCCCACAGGGTCGATTCGCTCACATCGAGGGGCACGAACCGGGCCAGCCTGCCGGTGGACTGCAGGGCGTCGAGTAGGACCCGTGATTTGTCACAGGTGCCGGCGCCCAGTTCGACCAGCGTGTCGGCCTCGGCCCGCTCAGCGATGTCCTTGGCGTGAGCGTCGAGGATGGATCGTTCGGCACGGGTCGGGTAGTACTCCGGAAGCCGGGTGATCTTGTCGAACAGCCGGCTGCCCTCGTCGTCGTAGAAGTAGACGGGCGGGATGGCCTTGGGCACGGCCACCAGACCGGCGCGCACGTCCCGCTCCATGGCCCGCCGTAAGTCGGCGGGTGAAAGGTGGACATCGATGGTGGGCGGTATGACGGTCATGGTCCTCTGGGTGGCATTGCTCGGCGGTGGTATGGACTGTCGGGCGCAGAACGGGGTCGGTGCCGGCTAACTGTCCTGCCAGCGGGATCAGTGGTTACGGGCCAGGCGCAACCCGGTGAAGGGCCAGCGGGCCAGCGGCGGGAAGAAATTGCGGTAGGAGGAACGGATGTGGTCCGGTGGGGTCACGCACGAGCCGCCGCGTAGGACGTACTGGTTGACCATGAACTTCCCGTTGTACTCACCGACTGCCCCCGGGGCCGGCACGAATCCGGGATACGGGCTGTAGGCCGACGAGGTCCACTGCCAGACGTCACCGAAGGGCGTCGGTGCCTCCCCCTCGGGATGGGGGGCGGGGTGCAGCTTGGTCTGGTCGAGGAAGTGTCCCTCCACCGGCCGACCGTGGGCCGCCACTTCCCATTCGGCTTCGGTGGGAAGGCGTGCACCGGCCCAGTGGGCGTAGGCATCGGCCTCGTAGTAGCTCACGTGGCACACCGGCTGGGCCGGGTTCACCGGGGTAAGTCCGCCGAGCGTGAACTCGTGCCACTCGCCGTCCACCGATGTCCAGTACAGCGGACACCCCCACCCTTCGGACTGGAGGATGGCCCAGCCGTCCGAAAGCCAGAGCTCGGGCCGTTGGTAGCCCCCGTCGTCGATGAAGTCCTGCCACTCGCCGCACGTCACCGCCTGGTCGGCCAGGGAGAACGGGCCGACGTAGACCGGGTGACGGGGCAGTTCGTTGTCGAAGGAGAATCCCCGGCCGGCGTGGCCGATCTGGTAGGTACCCTCCGGATGGTCGGTCCAGGTGGTGTTGTGTGCATCCCGGGGCGGGGGTAGGCGAACGGCGTCGTAGGCCGGCAACAGCGGGTTGCGGGACAGGACGTGCTTGATATCCATCAGCAGCAGCTCTTGGTGTTGCTGCTCGTGCTGGATGCCCAGCTCGACCAGCGGGGTGGACGCCGGAAGGAGAGAGCTGGCCAGGAGAGAGGTCATGGCCTCGTCCACGTACGACCGGTACTCGGCGATCTCCTCCATGCCGGGGCGTGACAACAGGCCGCGCTCCGCACGCGGATGGCGGGCACCGACGCCCTCGTAGTACGAGTTGAACAGATAGCCGAACTCGGGATGGAACGGCTGGTAACCGGAAAGACTGGGGATGAGCAGGAACGTCTCGAAGAACCAGGTGGTGTGGGCCCGGTGCCATTTGGTCGGGCTCACGTCCGGCATCGACTGGACGGTCTGATCCTCGGCCGACAAGGGCGAGGCCAACGATTCGGTGAGTGAACGGGTGGCCAGGAACCGGTCGGCAAGGGTGAGGTCCCCCACCGTCATCAGCAGATCCGTCATACCGCTCCTCCCAGCCACGTGGGGGTCGTCACGTGAGGAATCGTCGAGACCGCCCTACTGCGATGCGCATGGCGTCGACGACAGAACTTACCCGGAAGTCCCCGTGGAGGGTGCGGTACCGCTGCTGATGGGCCTGTTCAGGAGTTTTTCCATCGCCCCTCCGACCCGTTGGGGGGTGGGGGAGCCAGTTGGTGACCTCCCGAGCGTCAACCACGGATTCCCGTGTAGTCTCTTGCCGCTTGGCAAGGGTTCCCTGGACGACGCCGCGGAGGGCGCCTCGGGGGACCGACCAGACGAAGGCCACCCTGGCTGAGGCGGTGCGTTATGGGCAAAATGCATGAGGGTTCGAGGCAGATGTTGAGAGGTCGCTCAGGGGGCAGGTGGCGGGCGGGGGCGGCGGTATTACTGGGCGCGGGTCTACTCATCGGTGCCGTAGGTACGGCGGTGGTGGGTACGGCCGGGCCGGCCGGTGCCCAAACCGTTTCGGCGGTTACATTCGGCGGTACGCCGGCTTCGCCGACGATCACCGTCTGGGGATCCGGCTTCGGTTCGGAGTCCGATCTCGGGACTCCCCAGCCCGCCGGCGGCACCTCTGACTGCGTGTATCCCCCTTACACGGGATCGGACTACACCAACAACCTCTACTTCGCCGAGAACACCCAGGGATGGACGGCGGGCCAGGGTTCCGGCGGGGGCGGGGACTGTGTCGGGCTGCTCATCTCTTCGTACTCGGACAACCAGATCACCTTTGGCCTGGGTTCCGGGTACACCCTGGCCGGTTACGGGCAGGTCAAAAACGGTGACAGCTATGCGCTGACCGTCCTCGGGGTCACTTACAGCGGCACGGTCGCCTACCCTCCGAGCTCGGCCTCCGGCGTCGGGACCACCGCCTATGTCACCGATCCCGGTCCCAACACCATCACACCCATCGACACCGACACCAACACGGCTGGCACCCCGTTCAACTTCGCTCCCTACGAACCGGGGGCCGTCGCCATCACACCGAACGGCCAGACGGCGTATGTGGCCCCGGTGGCCTCCGACAGCGTGGCCGAAGTCACGCCCATCGAAACGGACACCAACGCGGTGGGCACGCCTATCGACACGGTCGATCCGGTATCGGCCCTGGCCATCTCCCCGGACGGCTCCACCATTTATGCCGTCAGTGGTAGCGACAACGCCGTCGTACCGATCGACGTGGCCACCGGGACGGCGGGGACGCCCATCCCGGTGGGGGAGGACCCGTCGGCGGTGGCCTTCACCCCTGACGGCACGATGGCCTATGTGACCAACTACGGAGATTCCTCGGTGACGCCCATCGACGTGGCCACCGGGACGGCGGAGCCGCCGATCGGGGTCAACTTCTTCCCGACCGGCATCGCCATCACCCCGGACGGGTCCACCGCCTTTGTCGTCAACTCCGGCAATCAAACGGTCACGGCCATCGACCTCGCCACCCAGGCCATTTCTTCCCCGATTTTCGTGGGGACCAATCCTGTGGCCATCGCCATCACCCCGGACGGATCCACCGCTTACGTGGTCAACAACGGCGACGGGACGGTCACGCCCATCGACACCAGCACCGATGTGGCAGGGACGGCCATCACCGTAGGGAGCAGTCCCGAGGCCGTCGCCATCACCCCGGACGGATCCACCGCTTACGTGGCGGACGGCACCGATGACGCCACCCCCATCGACACCGCCAGCAACACGGCGGGGACCCCCGTCAACGCGGGTGACGACCCGGTTGGCATCGCCATCACCCCCGACCAGGCCCCTTCAGCCAACCTGTCGGTCTCGACCTCAGGCATGACCACCTCCTTCGATGCTTCGGCTTCCGTCCCGGGGTCCTCCCCCATCGTGACCTACGCCTGGAACTTCGGCGACGGGAACACCCAGTCGACCACCACGCCCACCACAAGCCATACCTACGCCACTAACGGCACCTACACGGCCACAGTGACCGAGAGCGACGCCGCCGGAGCATCGACCGGTCAGGTCTTTACCGGCCAGACCGCCAGCCTGAACGGCTCGAGCGCCGCTGTGGCCTCCTCCACCGTGGTCATCGCCACCACTCCCTGCACGCTCGAGAACAGCTGTCAGGCCGACATCTCCACCCCGGCCACGCCCACCTCGCCGGCCCAGACCATCACAGTCACCGTGCCGGCCGACGGCTCGCAGTCAGGGACTTTGACCGTCACCTCGGGTCCGGCCCAGCTGACCTGCAAGACCAGGGGATTCAAATTGGGGCAGGCGGTCACCTCCTACAGTTCCACCTTCGTCCCTACGACCAATGTGCAGGTCACCGACTTCATTGCCGGACCAACGTCGAAAAAGGGCATCAAGATCTGCTTCGAAGGTTCGACACCGCCGCCTGCCTACCTCAAGAGGTGCGGCGCCACCCCGGTCCCCCCCTGCGACTCCCTCGTCCTCGAGCCCGGCGGCGTGCAGGTGACCATGATCGTACCTGGCAACGATCCGAGGTTCCGGATCGACGGCGTGGCCACCCTCACCGAGAACCCGAAGTCGGTGTCGGCCAAGGGCACAATCGGCAAGACCCTCACCATCAAGGGGACCGACCTCCTCGGCTCCAACCAGGACACCCGCCCCACGGTGGCCTTCACCTCCCTCGGCGGTTCGACCATCGCCGCGGCGATCGCCACCGCCACCGCCACCGCCATCAGCGTCGATGTGCCCAACGGGGCGGAGACCGGGCCGATCAGTATCGCCTGGCCCACCGAGGTCCTGGTCAGTGAGGGGTCGATCACCATCAGTCCACCTAAGTGACCGCCGTCTGACCCACGACCGGCGTACTCAACGGGGGTCCCCCGGTGACCAGCACGGCGAGCGGACGGTGCCATCACGGTGACCACCAAGGGTGTCACTTCGGCCAAAGTGGTCGCTGACTGGCTCAGCCGCTGAGTCGGGATCGGGATCGGGGCCGGGGCCGGAGCCGGTAGAGGGTCCGGGTCCCCCGGACGGGGGGCGGGTGGAGTTGATGTCGTCGATCAGTTCACAGTGGGTGTGTGGGGTGTTTGTCGGGCAGCGTGTCGACCTGTTCCCACAGGTGGGCCTCGAAATGCGGCACCCGCCGCGCCGGCGGCAGGGGCATTGGTGGGGGCGGGTACGACCAGCTGGTTGGATCGGGTACGCCACCAGGGCCGGATCGTCATCATCGCCGTCTGCGTGTGGGGAGCGGCCATCGCCGCCTTCGGGCTGGTCCATGCGCTGGGGATCGCTCTGGTCCTCCTCGGACTAGCCGGCTGGGCCGACGTGATCTCGGCCGTGTTGCGCACCACCATCCTCCAGTCATCCGTGCCCGAAGCCCTTCGCACCCGTATCGCCTCTGTGCAGATGGCCGTGGTCGAGGGAGGCCCCCAACTTGGCGCCTTCGAATCGGGAGCGGTGGCCACCGCCACATCGACCACTTTCTCCATCGTGTCGGGCGGGGTGGCCTGCATCGCCGGTGCTCTCCTGCTGGCCAGGGTGCTGCCGGAATTCCGACACTTCGAACGACGGGCGATACCCGACAAGGCCGACGATGCGCTCTGACCCGTGTCCGTGCGTACAGCCCAACCGGCGAACGACATTCAAGCTGCTGGCCAGGAGGGTGACCATCAGCGGGCGACCGACCCATACCGGTGCTGCTGGCTTGGTTACTGACAGGCTTGACAGCGCCCGAACACGGCGAAGTGGTGGGGATTGATCTCGAACCCGAACTGGGCTCTGGCGTTCTTGGAGAGACTTCGAAACAGCGCATCTGGTGCCTCAAAGGTCTTCCCGCACACTTCGCAGACGAAGTGGGAGTGGGCACCTTCGGCCAGATGGTAGGTGGCCGGTCCGTGTCCGAGGTGGGAGTGGACGATGACTCCCAGTTTCTCGAGCTCCTCCACGTTGCGATAGATGGTCGAGACGTGCACATCAGGAGCTTTGGCTTGAACCTTGGTGGCCAGCTCCTCCACGGTGCTGTGTCCGCGAGATTCAAAAATGGCCTCCAGCAGGAATCGCCGAGAAGAGGTGATGCGGCCACCGTGCTCTCGAACCAGGGCCAGGACGCCCTCAAAAGTGGTTGTATCCCCCGGCGGGTTGTCCACGGCGGGCGCGGTCCTGTTCACGACACGATTCTATCGGTCGACCGGTGCCACGGGGTGGGTCGCCCTGGTCATTGGTCCGGCGAGAGGCATGATCGACAACAAGCGATGGAGCCGAGAACTTTGCAGTTTCCCTGGTGGGGCCCGTTGGGTTGGGCACTGCGACCACGGCTGGCACGCAAATCAGAGGCAGATGGTTTGGGTAAGCTATTGCAATCTGTTCGCATCTCCTCTACTGTACGGTCACATCACCGTCAGCCGGAGGGCGAGCAGGTTGAGCCAGTGAAAGTCATCAGACCGGTTCACGCCGAGCCGTCAGGTCCCGTTCAGAAGCTCAGGCAATTTCGGGCGTCCATGGCTCCTCGCCAGTGGTTGCAGACGAAGCTGATGTTCGGGTCCATCCTGTTGCTCCACGTCATCGGGTTTGGCGTATTCATCATCTTTGTAGTTCCGAACCACTACAAGGGACTGGGGGTCGGTGTCTCGGTGCTGGCCTACACGTTGGGGCTCCGGCACGCCTTCGACGCCGACCACATTTCAGCCATCGACAACACCACCCGGAAGCTGATGAACGAGGGCAAGAAGCCGGTCAGTGTGGGCTACTTCTTCTCGTTGGGTCACTCCACCATTGTGATCGTCATCGGGGCCGGCATCGTGATCGCCGAAAAATCGGTGTACGCGGCGGTGTCCCACCACAGTTCGGGTCTCGAGCAGTTCGGCGGGATCTTCGGCACCGCCGTCTCCGCCACTTTCCTGTACCTCATCGCCTTTCTCAATATCGTCATTCTGGCCGGCATCTTCGCCGTGTTCCGGAGGATGCGACAGGGCGACTTCAACGAAGAGGAACTCGAGAAGCAGTTGGCGAACCGCGGTCTGATGTTCCGGATCTTCGGCAAGTGGATGAAATCGATCACCAAGGAGTGGCAGATGTACCCGGTGGGTGTCGTCTTCGGCCTGGGTTTCGACACCGCTACCGAAGTGGCCCTGCTGGCTACCACCGCTCTGCTGGCCACCCAGTCGCTGCCCTGGTACTCGATCATGTGCCTTCCCGTCCTGTTTATGGCGGGGATGTCCTTGATGGACACGCTGGATGGCGTCTTCATGAACGTGGCCTACGGATGGGCGTTCTTCAACCCGGTACGTAAGGTCTATTACAACCTGGCCATCACCGGGTTGTCCGTGTTCATCTGCTTTTTCATCGGCACCGTCGAGGTGCTCGGACTCCTTCCGACGGAATTGCACCTGAATGGCGCCTTCTGGAGCTTTATGGCCAACTTCAACATCAATACAGCGGGCTTCGTCATCGTTGGTCTGTTCGTCGCCACCTGGTCCGGCGCGCTGTTGATCTGGAAGTACGGACACGTCGAAGAGAAATGGACGGCCACGTTGACGCACCAGACGGCGGCCGATCATTTCGAGGAGGACCTCGCCGCCCAGTTCGAGGGTGAGCCCGAGGCGGTGAACGTGGCCGTGGGTCAGGCTGTCTAGGTCTAGGCCGGCGGTCTCCCCGCCGATAGAATTCTCCCGAGGACCCACCCTCGGTACGCCAATTCCAGAAAATCGGTGATTTACCGTCTACAACCGATAGCGGTCTTCCTGAATATCGGCTGTGGACGGTGAAACCAGCCATTTTTGAAAACAAAGACATGGTCCGAGGAGTACGAACACAGTGGTCCGAGGACGAACACAGTGGTCCGACGAGTAGGGAAACAGTGGTCCGAGGACGAACACAGTGGTCCGACGAGTAGGGAAACAGTGGCGCTGAGAGATGGCCGCAGTAATCGTGTGGCGACGGACCCGACCGGTCTCGGGTGGTCGGCGGGCTCTCTTAGGATGATCTGGTCCGCTTATCGGGGAATGCCTTCGGAGATCAATGAACGAAAAGCATCTGGAGTTGTGCTCGTCGGCCGAGTGGGCCGAGGCCGTGCAGCAATGGATCATCCCTTGGGTGATTGATGGGGTCGAACTGGGGGACGACGTCCTGGAACTGGGGCCAGGGCCGGGGCGGACGACGGAGGTTCTGGTCGATCTGGTCCCACGGTTGACCGCCGTGGAAGTGGACGCCGGGCTGGCCAGCGCACTTTCGGCCCGAATCAGCGGATGCGTGGTCGTCCACGGCGACGCTACCGACCTCGAATTGCCGGACGACAGATTCAGCTCCGCACTGTCCTTCACCATGCTCCACCACGTTCCTTCCGCTGCCGCTCAGGACGAGCTGTTCGCCGAGGTGGCCCGGGTCCTGCGGCCCGGAGGGATCTTTGCCGGAACGGACAGCCTCGACAGCGAAGAGTTTCGAGAGCTCCACGTCGGCGACGTATGCGTCCCGGTCCAACCGGAAACGCTGGTCGACCGTCTCGCCGGCGCCGGTTTCGACCAGATCGCCGTGGACACCAACGACTACGGGGTCCGCTTCCGCGCCTCCCGACCCGCCCTCGGGTAGGACAGGCGGTGGATCAAGCCAGACCACGGAGGCGGACGGCCTCCGCCACTCGGGCGATCCCGACCATGTAGGCGGCGGTGCGCAAGTCGACCTTGCACTCCACGGAACGCTCCCACACCGACTGGAAGGCCCGGGCGAGGAAGCTCAGGAGCTCCTCGTTGAACCGTTCCTCCGACCACCGGAAGGCCGTCAGGTTGGCCGTCCACTCGAAGTAGCTGCCGGTCACCCCTCCCGCGTTGGCCAAAATGTCGGGAACCACGGTCACTCCGGCGTCCCGGAGGACGGCATCGGCCTCCGGGGTAACCGGATGGTTGGCCGCCTCCACCACCAGCGGTGACCGCACCTTGGCCGCGTTTTTGTCGTCGATGGCGTTCTCCAGCGCAGCAGGGATAAGGACATCGCAATCGAGAGCGAGGAGCTCGTCGTTGGTGATGGAGTCCCCGATCGAGATCTCCTTCAGCACAACACCGGGCCCCATGGTGGCCAGAAGGGAAGGAACATCGAAGCCTTTGGGCACCGAGCGTCCACCCGAGACGTCGGAAACAGCAACGACCATCGCCCCCTGCTCGGCCGCGAACTGGGCCACATGCCGCCCTACGTTGCCGAACCCCTGAACGGCCACTCGTCGACCGGCCAGCTGCCGGCCCTGGGCGGCCAAGGTCGACGCGGTGATGGCGACGACACCCCGACCGGTGGCTTCTACCCGGCCGGGCACGCCCCCCAGGTCCAGGGGTTTGCCTGTCACTACGGCCGGGGACCAACCGGCTTGCGACGAATAGGCGTCCATGACCCACCCCATCACCCGGGCGTCAGTGTTGACGTCGGGCGCCAGGATGTCTGCGTTGGGACCGATGACGCTCGAGATGGCGTGGGTGAAGCTTCTGGTCGCTGCTTCCAGCTCGCGCAGCGACAGGGAGGCCGGGTCGAGCGTCATCCCCCCTTTGGCTCCACCGAGACGAAGGTCGAGCAGGGCCGATTTCCAGGTCATCAACGAAGCGAGAGCCCGCACCTCGTCCAGATCGGTTTCGGGATGGAAGCGCAGGCCGCCCTTGAAGGGTCCGCGCGCCCCGTTGTGCTGGACCCGGTAGCCACGAAACGTGAGGACCGAGCCGTTGTCGGCGTGGATGGGAACCTGGACGTCGATCTGGCGGTACGTATCGGCCAGAAGGGTACGGATGTACCCCTCCAACTCGAGGATTTCGGCAGCGTGGTCGACATACCGGTTGACCGATTCCGAGAAGGAGGACGCCATCCGGTGGAGGTTAGCCAGCAGCCATACTGACCCACGGTCTCGTTCACTCCCCTTCGACCTCCGATCGGGAGCAGAAGCTATTGATAATAGCTAATAAGCTATGTAGAGTAGCCACATGATCACGAGCCCGCAGACTCCTCTCCACCCTGTCCAGTTCCTGACCCGTTCCGAGGGGCGGATCAGCTACGACGTTGCCGGCGCCGGTCCGCTGGTGGTGCTCGTACCCGGGATGGGGGACCTGCGCAGCACCTACCGCTATCTCGCTCCCGTTCTCCGCCATGCCGGCTACCGAGTGGCCAGCACCGATCTGCGGGGCCACGGCCAGAGCGACACCACTTTTGGCTCCTACGGCGATGTGGACACCGCCGGCGATCTGACCGCTCTGATCAAAGAGCTGGGGGGGCCGGCCGTCATTGTCGGTAACTCCATGGGCGCAGGGGCGGCCGTGTTGGTGGCCGCCGAGCACCCCGAGCTCGTCTCGGGCCTGGTGCTGGTCGGCCCCTGGGTCCGCAACGGTGCCAACGGCATCGTCAAGCGTGCCCTCTTCCGACTGGTCATGGCCCGACCCTGGGTCACGGCAGTGTGGAAGTCGTACCTACCGAAGCTCTACGCCGGCCGGCGGCCGGAGGACTTCGACGAATACCGCCACCGACTGGTCACCAACCTGCACCGGCCCGGTTACGCCAAGGCCTTCTCCCTCACCGCCAGGACCGATCACACCCCCGCCGAGGCGCGCCTCGGTGACGTGACGGCCCCAACCGTGGTCATCATGGGTGAGCTCGACCCCGACTTCCCCGATCCCACCGCCGAGGCCCACTGGATCGCTGAAACTCTGCACGGGACGGCGGTCATGGTGCCCGAAGCCGGCCACTATCCCCAGTCCCAGCAGCCCGAAGCCTCCGCCGATGCCATTGTCCGGTTCCTCGCCGCAGCGGAGCCCCGTGCCTAGGGCCGGGCTCACCGAGGACCGGGTGGTGGAGGAGGCGGAGCGCTTGGCCGACGACGTCGGACTGGGACAGCTGACCCTGGCCGCTCTGGCGCAACGACTCGGGGTCCGCCAACCCTCGCTCTACAAGCACATCGAGAGCATGGCTGGCCTCCAGCGCAGCATCTCGATACGGGCCAAGGCCGAACTCGGGGAGGTCCTGGCCCGGGCCGCGGTCGGACGGTCCGGAGGAGACGCCATCCACTCGATGTCCCGGGCCTACCGCGCCTGGGCGCTCATCCACCCGGGCCGCTACGAGGCGGCCCAGTTCGCTCCCGCCCCAGGTGATGTGGTGGACGAAGCCGCAGCGGCGGCCGTGGTACAGATCTGCGCCGACGTCCTGATCGCCTACGAACTCGAGGGCGATGACGCCATCGACGCCATCCGAGCCTTCCGATCGGCCCTGCACGGATTCGTCGCCCTCGAGTCGGGCGGTGGCTTCGGCCTCAGTGTGGACATCGACCGTAGCTTCGACCGTCTGGTGAGCGGTGTGGTCGTGGCTTTCGCCAGCTGGAACCATTGGGGCGCCGGGCCGTCGCTCTCTGATCACCGAGACGGTGCATGACCGTCGCCTCGCTGCTTCGTTGTCGGTTCACCGTGGTTCACGGCGCATGAACCAAAAGTGTGACGTGAGCATCGGCACCTCCTCCGCCACTTCGAAGCCGAGGCCGATGTAGAACCGGACGTTCTCCGGCTTGTCGGTCTCCAGCCACGCCAGTCGGCGGTGCTCGTCGAACTCTTGGCAGAGAAGCCTCATGGCGGATCGCCCGAGGCCCATGCCTTGGAATCCCGGTTCGACGCCGACGGGACCGACATGCCAGTGGGGCTCAGCGAGATCGTGGACGGCCATGACGGACCCGCTGTAGAGAAACCGGGCAGCATCGGTGGCGTCAGGAGGAGGTATATCCAGAGTCCGGAAATTCTCGGGAAGCATGGAGTCGATGCACTCTCCCGGCTGGACGGCGCTGGCCACGCCGAGGACGCAGTCACCACGCCGGATTCCCGCCACCCGCGCGTGGCCGAGCATCTCGCCAAAGGTGCTGTAGAGCATCTCGAGTCGAACGAAAGGATCGTCGGAGACAGCGAGAGAATTTGGGCTGTCCCGCATCGACCGAGCGGTGACCCCAGCCGCCTGCGCAATCTGCTCAGCTCCACCCAGCCACAAAACCTGGTAGTCGTCCACCAACCCGGTTCTACCAGATCGAACCCCGATTGCCCCACAGCCCTTGTCCCGAGGGTGTTTCAATTACCAGTGGGTGTTGATGTCGGAAACCCGCTTGCTCCCAGCGGGGAACCAGGTCAGCCTTCAGCCATGGACATTGACACGGCACGCTCACGTTTTCGCTCCCTCCATGAGAACGGAACGTTCCTGATGCCGAACCCGTTTGATTTAGGGTCCTGTCGTCTGTTGGATACTCTCGGCTTCCCTGCACTGGCCACGACGAGCGGCGGTTTCGCTGCGTCGAGAGGTCGGTTGGACATGACCGGTGACCGTGGGGAATTGGTCGACCACGTGGCATCTCTGCACGCGGTGACAGAGCTGCCGATCAATGTTGACGCCGAACAGTGCTTTCCCGACAGCGACGGGGGGGTGGCCGCCACCGTTCGGCTCCTGGCAGGGGCGGGAGCGTCTGGGTGCTCGATCGAGGATTGGAATCCACTTGGGGGCAGGATCGAGGGGGTCGAGATCGCCACCGAACGTGTCACTCTGGCGGCGGCCGCTGCCAACGAAGAGGGTCTCTTGTTGACGGCACGGGCAGAGAACCATCTCCGGGGACGCGATGATTTGGACGACACGATTGCCCGGCTCAGAGCATTTCGTGGCGCGGGGGCCCACGTGGTCTATGCGCCGGGATTGACCGATCTGTCCGACATAGCCCGGATTGTCGATGAAGTCGGGGGACCGGTCAACGTGCTCATGGTGGCGGGGGGACCATCGCGAGATGAGCTGGCCGAGGTCGGCGTCAGACGGCTTTCTGTGGGGAGCACGCTGGCTCGGGTGGCCTACGGAGCGCTGTACGAAGCAGCACAACAACTGCTGGATACAGGAACGCTGGCCACGCAGGGCGACTATCTGAGCCGTGAGGTGACACAGAGGGCCTTCACCCGGGCCCACTGATCGATCAGCCACTGCTGTCACTGGCAGGCCTGGTTGTCCACGATTTTTATGGATATCCGTCTCCGATCCCGAAACACCAGTGGGAGCTGGCGGTGGGAAGCGAATCGACGACCCGACGATCACCAGAGGACTCTCGCCGTTGGTGCGCCTCGAGCATTGCCCGTGTTGCCCCGCTGATTGCGTCCCCAACTGAGGCCCGCCATCGGGCCCGCACCATCGCACCCGCCGTCGGTTTGCGCACGGCCGGCTGTAGCGTGAACGCAGTCGTTGTCGACGGTGACACCGGGGCGGCCGTGCTCTTGTAGGAGCCGTCAACGCCATCGGACAGGAGGAACGATGACTCGTCGAGCGCCATGGTTGTCCGCCACGGTGGCGGCGCTGTGCACGTCGGCCGTGGTGTTCTGCTCGTGCGGCGGCGGGGCGAATTCGTCGAGTGCCAACCTTCCGAGGACCACCACACCCACAACCACGACGCCGACAACCACCGCGCCGGCCACCGCACACCCTTCGGCCTCCGGTCCGTACTGGCTGATCGAGGACTTCACCCTGGCGCTACTGGAGAGGAACGGTCTTCCTGCCTCCACCATCACCGGGCTCTTCAATTCACCGCGGACGCTGCTGATCGTCCGACCCCACGGAAACGCTCCGGACTCACTCGTCCCCTTAGCCACCAAAGTGCAGTCCTTCGCCAGCTTCACCAGCATGCAGGCGGCCATCCTGGATTCGACGATCGAGCCTGGGGTCAAGTACGTCCTCTACGACAACGAGGCCTGGGCGGCCACGCCGGCCGATGAAAAGGCGGCACCGTTCACCTTCGCCGCACGAGCGCTCGCCCTAGCCCACGCCCACGGTCTCCAGATGATCTTCACGCCGGCAGCCAACCTCTCCCCGATCCTGAATCGGACCTACACATCCTCCAACCAACTGGGTTCGGGCCGGGGAAAGTTCTCCGGCTACCTGGACCTCAACATGGCCGGCCAGGGGGCGGCAGCTTCCGACATCGTCGAGATCCAGGGTCAGCAGGCCGAGGACGAACCGGGGTTCACCTCGTTCGTCCGTCAGGCGGCCGCCCAGGCCAGGGCGGCCGCTCCCACCCATGTGGTCCTGCTCGGCATCACGACCTCGATCCCCGGGAGCGGTCCGGTCAGTGCGGCAACGCTGACGGGCGTGGTGGCGGCAACGAGGTCCCTGGTCGACGGCTACTGGCTGAACATCCCGGGCCAGTCGCCCCAGTGCCCCAACTGCGGACAGGTCGACGCCGGTCCTGCCGTCTCGTTCCTCGAGTCGTACGCGGCCACCTCGGGGGCCTAGGCCGGATTAGAGAAGACGGTTCTCGGGTGTCGTCCGAGTCCCACGTCGACGAAATCGGACCCGGCACAATGCTCCGGTTAACCACTCAGAGTAGTTAGTTGACTTCTCTTAGTGAAAACTCTGATAGATTCTGACTTCGAGCGGGAGGCACTTCACGTGCCCATGCAGACACTCAGACGGAAAGGCGAGGGGCGCGCCGGTGGGCCAGGGAGCAGACACGCAACGACTTCCCACCGCGGTGGGGTGGGCTACGACAGAACCCACAGGCGTGCCACTCCGATGTTGCCAGTCCGCCGATGGCGGTAGCCGGACCCATGGACCGGGCGCGGCTCCGGGGTCTGGTTCGTGACGGCACCTCCTGGCTGCGGTCGACTTCGGCGGTCGGAGCCACTGGTGGTGGCCATTCTCGCCGCCCTGGTGGGCATGGTGACCATAGCGACGCCGACCTACGGGGCGCCGGCGACCACGACTCCGAACGGGCCGGTCACCGGAACGTCGGTCGGACCCAAAGTTCGCTCGTCGACGCCATTGAGCCCTCCCGTCGTGCCGGCGGCCGGCACGGCCTATCTCGGCGCCTTCGTCGACCCCTCCGGACAGGCGCTCAGTGGGGCCGCCCCGTTGGGGGGACAGGCGGTGTCGCTGCCGAACTGGCCTCGCTGCCCAGCTTCGAACACGGACTGGGTCGTCCGCTGTCGATCGTCGAGGTGGACCAGAGTTGGAGCGTTCCGGTGGGCATCGCCCAGCTCAGGCGGGTGGCCGGCACCGGCGCCATCCCGATGATCACCTGGGAGTGCGGCGACACCGACGCCAACGTCACCGCCGGGGTAGACGACCCGCTCATCACCCGGTTCGCCCATGAGCTGAGTTCCCTCGGCGCGCCGGTGATGGTGCGCTGGTTCCCCGATGCCAACGGGTCGAGTCCGGCCACCCAGGCGTGCCTGGGTGCGGGCGGAGCCGCCGGCTACGTCGCCGCCTTCCAGCACGTCAGCCAACTCCTCGGCAGCGCTACCAACGCGGCCACCGTATGGTCCGTCGATACGTCGCAGGGTTCGAGGTCGGACTGGGCCGGCTTCTATCCCGGGGCGAGCAGCACCGACTGGATCGCGGCCGATGACGAGAGCCCCACCGCCGCTCCCGGAGACCCAGGAGGGGTGAGCTCGGCATTCGGTTCCTGGTACTCGACGTTCTCGACCTACGGGAGGCCGTTGCTCATCTCGAACACCGGGACCACGCCCGGGTCCCAACGTCAGTTCTTCGCCGCGCTCTCCTCACACCTGCCCACAAAGTACCCGCTGATCAAAGGGGTGGTCTACGTCGACGCCCCCCAAGTGGCGGCCCAGAACCAGCTGGCTCTCGACTCGGACGGGCTGGCCGCGTTTTCGGCGCTGTCACGCACGCCCTACTTCCAGCCGTCCCGCTCGCCGTCCTCGACGACCATCAGCACCACCGTTGCCCACATCACCAGCGGCCAGCAGGTGTCCATCGCCGGTTCGGTGAAGGCTCCCGACCTCGGTGGGTCCATTACCTATCTGGTCAACGGGTCCATACTCACCGGCTGCGCCAACCTTCCGGTGCCGGCGACCACGGGCTGTGACACGTCGACACTTCCCGTGGGCACCGACAGCATCGTCGCCGCCTACAGCGGCGACGCCGCCTCCCAACCCTCCACCTCCGCCCCTTTGTCGGTGATCGTCGAACCGACAGCGACACCGACACCACCACCGACACCGACACCGACGCCGACGCCGACACCGACGCCGACATGTACCGCGCCGTCGCCTGCCGCCTCCTCGGGACCGGGCCTTCAGCCGGTCGTGCCGGGTCCCTGCCAGGCCTACCTCGGTGCCTCCGTCGACCCGAGCACGACCTCGCTCCCCGAGCCCGCCGCTCTCGCCGCCCTTGATCAGGGACTGGCTCGCCCCGCGTCCATCGTCCAACTCGACCAGGCGTGGAACGCGCCGATCAACGCCACCCAACTCGAGCAGGCGTACGCCACCGGCGCCATTCCCATGATCGACTGGTCCTGCGGCGATCTGGATTCCCACGTGGTCGACGGCAAAGACAACGTCGCCATCACAGCCGCGGCGCGGGCGATGGCCGCCATCCACATTCCGCTGCTGCTCCAATGGTTCCCGGACCCGGGCTCCTACCCGGGCGATTCGAGCAAGTGCATCGGCAAGGCCGGCGCCGCCGGCTACGTGCAGGCCTATCGCGACATCGTCCGCCGGTTCAGACTGGCAGGCGCCGGCAATGTGGCCTTCGTGTGGTCGGTCGACACCAACGACAGCCCGGCCGCTACCTGGAAGGGCTACTACCCGGGTAGCGCTTTCGTTGACTGGATCGCCGCGGACGGCTACGACAGGTCGCCCACCCCACCGACGGTCGGTCTGGTCCAGAACCGGTTCCGCGCCTGGTACGCGGCCTTCTCCTCCTCCGGCAAGCCGCTCATGATCTCGGACACGGGTGCGATGACCGGTCAGCAGCCCTCGGTGCAACCTACCTATCTGAACCTGCTCGGTTCGGTGCTACCGACGGCCTTCCCGCTTATCAAGGCCGTCGTCTACCAGGACGGACCCGGCCCGGGACCGCAGGGGGCCCCCTACGACTACACGCTGGACCAGGCGGGACAGTCGGCCTTCGATTCCTTGTCCGCCAGCCCCTACTTCCAGCCGGACCGATCGGCCACGACCACGTCGGTCTCGGCCTCGGACGGCTCGCCCCCGATGGGCAAGGTCGTCACCATCACTGCCGCTGTGGCCGGATCGGATCGGGGAGGGAGCGTGTCGTTCGGGGACAACGGCTCCCCGATCTCCGGGTGCAGTGACGTGCAGGTGATCAACGCCAGCAGTTGCGAGACCTCGTCGCTCCCCGAGGGCGCCAATGACATCACGGCCGACTACCTCGGGGACGCGGCCTACGCTCCGTCGGAATCGGCGTCGGTCGCCGTCACCGTGGGCTCGACGCCGGGCGAACAGGGGCGTCCCTACATCCCACCGGTTGGGACGGCCTACCTCGGGGCGTGGGTGCGGCCCCTGCCGGTAACCAAGCTGACCCCGGTCAACCAGGAGTTGAGCGCGCTCCCGTCGTTCAACAGCGGATTGGGCCGCTCGCTGTCGGTCGTCCACGTCTACCAGAACTGGACGCCTACGACGCCGACGGCGACGTTGGAGAGGGTGCTGGCCAACGGGGCCACACCGATGATCGACTGGCGATGCGGTCCGAGCGACGCCACCATCCTCTCCGGCCGGGATGACGCCCTCATCACCAGTTTCGCCAGGGAGCTGGCCCAGCTGAAGGCCCCCGTCTTCCTGCGGTGGTTCTACGAGTTCAACTTCCCCAACTCCCCGGACTACAAGGCGTGCATCGGCAAGCTCGGACCGGCGGGCTACGCCGCCGCCTTCCGGCACATCCATGCCCTCTTCACGGCCGCCGGGGCCAGCAACGTGTCGTTCGTGTGGTGCATCGCATCGGGGGGTCAGGACCGGGATTGGATCAAGTACTACCCGGGGCCGGCCTACGTCGACTGGATCGCTGTGGACGGATACCTCCGGAACTCGACGGCCTACAAGGCCGGCCAGTTCGCCCAGCTGTTCGATTCCTGGTACTCCACTTTCGACTCTTTCGGGAAGCCGATGATGATTGCCGAGACGGCGGCCCTGGCGGGAGCTCAGGGGCCGTACCTGTCTGACGTCCAGCAGTCGCTCGACAACGGCTACCCGATGATCCGGGGGGTGCTCTACTTCGACGCGCCAGGCAAAGGGGGCACCTATCACTACCCTCTCGACAAATCGGGCTACTCGGCCTTCCGGTCCCTGGCCAACGACAGACACTTCCAACCCCCCCAGGAAACCTCGACCACCTCGGTGACGGTATCCACCTCGTCGGCCGCGCCCGCTGAGGCGGTGCACATCGGTGCGGCTGTCGTCACCGATTACGGCGGCTCGGTGAGCCTCTTCAGCAACGGGTCCCCCGTCACCGGCTGTCAGGAGATGCCCGTGGCCACCAATCCGGGTTGCACGACGATCAGCCTCCCCGTCGGCCGAGACGTCCTGACGGCTGTCTACAGCGGCGACGCCGAATTTGGAAAGTCGGTCAGCTCACCGGCCCGGGTCCAGTTGGCGCCGTTGTTCGGCGTCGGCCCTTCGGGCCCAACGCTACCCATGCTGTCCGGCGTACCGCTGCTCCGCCTGCTCAGCCTCCCGTTAACCACGCCGGGTTCGGATTCCGCTTCCCCGACGATGACGAGCGCTACCGACGGGACACGGAACGGACTCGACCTGTGGGGTCTCATCTTCGGGCGTGAAGGGTACGGCTGGGCCGGAATTCTGGCGGGGGTGCTGCTCATCATTCTCGGGGGTTCGTACATGCTCGTGACCTGGGTCAAGGACGAACAGTTGAAGCGGAGGTTGTCGAGACCATGAGACGGTGTCACACAGGGTCGATGGTGCCCCTTGTCGGGTCCCACGGCTCCGGGGAGGTCCGATGAAGACGGCCCGGGCCCCGCGCAAGACCGAGAAGGTGAGGGGGATGAACGCCTCACTGAGCATGCCCACCGACCTGTCGTCCGACGGGGCCGGCTCCATGTCGTCCGACGGGGCCGCCCCGTCACCCGACGGTGACCAGACGTCCCCTGGTCCGAAGACCGGGGTGCATTCGCGTGTCGCCGTCATCGACGGTCCGGCTCTGTCCGAGCGCGATCCAGGACGTCTCCACATCAGTCGGCGTCAGTTGGCAC
Source organism: uncultured Acidimicrobiaceae bacterium (assembly GCA_963727955.1). GTDB lineage: Bacteria > Actinomycetota > Acidimicrobiia > Acidimicrobiales > RAAP-2 > Bog-756. The sequence continues at coordinate 117,750 of CAVSII010000012.1, read as the reverse complement.
TGGCCGTGGTCATCGCCGCCGTCGCCGTGGTGGCCGGGATCTACACGGCGGACGCCGCCACCGTCGGCGACCAATCCTTTCCTGCGGTGGTGAGCACCTCGAAGGTGTACGACCTGAACTTCGCCAACACGGGCACGGTCGTGGCCATCAACGTCAAGCCCGGGCAGCAGGTGACGGCAGGGGAAGTCCTCGCCACCCAGAACGTGGGCACTCTCGACGCCCAACTGCACGCCGACCAACAAGTCGTGGCGGCCGACCAGGCGGCCGTCCAGCAGGCCAGTTCCCCTCAGCTCACCAACGCCCAGAACGAGCAGAACGGTTTGCAGGTGCAGCAGCAGCAGACCGCTCTGGCCAACGCCCAGGCCGCACTCACGGCCACCACCCAGACGGGGGCAGCCAACATCGCAGCCGCCCAGGGTGCAGTGACCTCCTCGGAGGCGGTGGCCAAGGGCAACTACACGCTCTACACACAGGCGTGCCCCAGTGGGCCGGTACCCCCGGACCCCAGTCTCACCGGTCCGGCGTTGCTGTCGGCCCAGGACCTCTTCACCCACTGCCAGCAGCTCGAGAGCACCTCCGACGCCGACCAGGCCGCCGTGGCCAAGGCGCAGGCCCAGGTGCCCGTCACCCAGGCCCAGGCCATGCAGGCCGACAACACCGCCCAGGCCACCGTTAACGCAGCCCAGGCCGCACTCAACCTGGCTCAGTACCAAGGGACATTGCAGCGGTCTCCGGCCAACGCCGAGTCCCAGGCCCAGGCCAGGGCCGCACTGAATCAGGCCACGGCCCAAATGGACCAGGTCCAAGAACAGGAGCAGCAAGCCACCATCGTGGCCCCTGCTGCCGGTGTGGTGGCCCAGGTCAACGGTTCCAGCGGGGAGAACCTCGGCCCGGCCGGTGTCCCCGCCTACAAGGCCCCCGCCTCGATCCAGTCCACTCAGCCGTCCGGATTCTCCCTGTTCCCGTCCCAGCCCACGCCGTCGGGGTCCTCGTCGGCCAGTGGCGACGAGCCCCTGGTCGAGATCGTCGGCGGTATCCAACAGGTCACCGCCCAGGTCCCCGAATCGAGTATCGGCAAGTTCCGGGTGGGACAAGCGGTGTCGGTCAACTTCTCGGTGCTCAACCTCACCCAGGAGGGAGTCGTCACCGCGGTCGTGCTCAGTCCGACGGGTAACAGCGCCGCCGTCACCTACGAGGTGATCGTCAAACTCGATCGCACCCTGCCCGGCCTGCTGCCGGGGATGACCGCCACCGTCCGGTCGTAGGCGTCGCGGTGCTGGCGGTCGTCACCACCGTGGACATGCGGGGCCTCGGCCTGCTGCTGCTCGATGCCGCCATTCTGGCGGTGGTCGTCCTCAAACCGATGTCCAGGAACTACGACGACTCGGACCAGGGGTCCGGGTCGCTGGTGCTGATGGTGCCTCCCCTCCGTCCGAGCTATGCCCGCTGTGGCTCGTTCCTGGCCGTCAGCTTCCTCGTCTCCCTGCTCCTGGTCGGATTCCGTGCCCCCACCGTCGTTGATGCCTACTACAGCCTGGTCGAGCAGCTGTTCTTGTCGGTGATCCCCCAACCCGCCCTGGTGGACGCCTATGTGCACATGCTGCCACCGGTGTTCCAGGTGAGCGTCATCGCCTCGGGGGTGGCGCTCGCCGTCTGCTTCCGGGCCTCCCTGGCCCGTCGGTTCATGATCCTCGTGAACATCCTGATCCTCCTGGTCGTCTCGGCCGTCGCCGACGTGTTCTTCGGCATCTTCGTACTGACGACGGGATTCCCCTTGGCCCCAACGCCGGTGCTGGCCCTCCTCATCCAGTACGGCATCGCCGGACTGGTCGTGTTCCGGTTGGCATTCACTTCGTTCCAGTTCCCCAAGAAGACCCCCTTCCCCCTACGGCGTGGCCACGACTGGAACGCCGACATCATTCTCGGCGTATCCATCCTGGCGGCGGTGGCCGTGGTCTCCTGCCTGGCCGCCTACCTGATCCGGCACTTCGGACACAACGCCATCATCATGGTGGCCATCGTGATCAGCTGCGGGCCTTACGTCCTGCGGCTCATCGTCCTCTTCTTGGGGATGGTGAGACTGGTCCACCACCGCCCTGTGGCCCTGAGCGACCAGCGGCCCCCTCTCGAGGTGATCTCCCCCGCATTCAACGAGCAGATCAACATCGTCGACCTCCTGGAGTCGATCGACGAGGCGGCCGAGTTCTACGGCGGGCCGGTGCGGGCCATCATCTGTGACGACGGGTCCACCGACGACACCGTCGCCCTGGCCGAGGAGGCGATCACCCGGCTGCGTTTCGCCACGGGGGAGATCGTCCACGGTGGCCACCACGGGAAGTCGGCCGCACTAAACAGGGCACTCTCTCGGGGCACCGCCGACTATGTCTTCCGCGTGGACGCGGACTGCATCGTGGACCGCAAGGCCTTCGCCTACGCCATCTCGTACTTCCTCTCCGATCCCCAGATCGGCATGGTCGGTGCCTTCACCCTGCCGAGGGAGCCCTACACCACCTGGATCGATCGGGCCCGCCTCTTCGAGCTGGTCGTCAACTACGGCCTGGTCCGTCCGGCCACGGACGTCGTCGACGGTGTCGTATGCGTGCCGGGCACCTTCACCGGGTTCCGCCGTGCTCCGGCCGAGGAGATCGGGGGCTTCGTCGACGGCATGTACGGCGAGGATCAGGACTTCACCGCCGCCATCACACGACTCGGCTACCGGGTGCAGCTCGACACCAGGATCCGGTCCTTCGAGGACGTCCCCAACACGCAGCGGCAGCTCCGGGCCCAGCGCACCCGTTGGAACCGGGGGAGCACCATGTCGTTCACCAGGTACGTGCCCGTGGTGACCGGTCTCTCGGGCCCGCGCTTTTGGTTCTTCGGATCGCGGTCAACCGGTCAGCGGCTCCTGACGCCACTGCGCCTGGCCATCATGATGTACATCATCGCCGAGTCGTTGATCCAACCCAGCGGGAAGATCAACCTCGCCCATCTGGCCATCATCCTGACATTGCGCGTGCTGCCACAGATGGTCTTCGTGGTGGCGTGCTGCATCTACTACGGCAAGGTCCGTGACCTGATCTGGCTGCCTGTGGAACTCCCCTTCGCCATGCTGAAGCACTACTACTCGCTCGAGAGCCTGCTGAGCTTCAACGCCCGCCCCGTCATCACCGCTCGCCTGGCCGAGGAGATCCGTCCGGTGGCGAGACCTCCGCAGATCGAGCCGGAGGTCGAGCCCGTCGGAGCGGGCTGAGCGGACGTTCGCCGGCTGAGCGGAGGCTCTCGCCGGCGCGGTGGCCGAAACAGTCCATGGTGTCCGGCCACAACCGTCTCCGATGTCTGGCCACATCACAGGGAGCCGGCGGTGGGAATCGAACCCACGACCTGACGATTACAAGTCGTCTGCGCTACCAACTGCGCCACACCGGCCGGTTGCGAGGTCGGGGCGACTCCCGCACGACCCATCTTACGGGCCCCTCGCCGGGCGGCGGTGACGAAGGGCGGGAGGGTCATAATCGATGATGTCGGGGGAAACCCTTGCTTCTCCCGGCTGTGGTTGGCAGGCTGGCGCCCAGTGGCCGATCCTCCCGAGAACGACGGACAACCTCACCGGGGCTCGGGCCGGCGGACAGGTGGGTTTCCTTTGCTACGGGCGTGCATCATTCTGATCCTGTTTGTCGGCGCAACGGTGCTGGTCCTCAGCAATATCCACCCATCCGCTTCGACGACGCCGTCGGCATCGGCATCGCCTCCCCCTTCGGCATCGACATCGGCCACCTCTACCACCAAGCCTTCGCATTCATCCAAAACAGCGCATCCCCCGCCGACGACCACCACCGTGCCGCCGAGCAAGGTTCCGGTGCTGGTCACCAACGCCTCGGGCGTCACCGGGGCGGCGGCCGCTCTTTCGGCCCGGATCCAAGCCAGTGGGTGGGACATGCTGCCGCCGGGCAACGCCACCTCTGATGTCACCACCTCCAGCGTCTACTACATGCCCGGGTTCGAGGCCTCGGCCGCGTCCATCGCCTCGAGCTTGAGCCTGCCGGCCACAGCGGTTGTGCCCTACACCAGCGCGGCACCCGTGACCTCGGTCGGTACGGCCAAGGTCATCGTGGTCGCCGGTCCCGATCTGAGCAACAATTCGGCGACGACCACTACCGCCGGCTGACCGGGAACATCGGTCGCAGGGCGCGTGGGGCTCGGCGCGTTGCCTTCCCGCTCAGCCGGCTGCGATGAGCTGGTCCCGTAGCCAGTCGGCGGGCCGGCGGGCCAGAACCAATTCGACCAGCCGATCGGAACGGGTCGCCCGCTCGGGCTGTTCCATGTCGAGAGCTGCCGACAGGGCGGTGGCCGTGCCGGACACATCGAAGGGGTTGATGCCAACAGCCACCGGCCCCAGTTCAGCGAAGGCCCCCGCTTCGTGGGACAGAACGAGCACACCCTTACGGGTGTTGATCAGAGGGCCTTCCTTGGCCACCAGGTTCAGACCGTCTCTGACCGGGTTGACCAGCAGAACGTCGTAGCGGGACAGGGCAGCGAGCGACCGCGGGTAGTCGTCGTCGACTTCGAGGACGATCGGCGTCCATTCCGGTGTGGCCCAGCGCTGATTGATCCGGTCCACTGTCGATTCGACCTCGTTCTGATAGGCGAGATAGTCGGGCAGACCCTGGCGGGTGGGATAGGCCAGGGCTACCAGGACCACCCGCCCCCGCCTCTGCGGTTCGTTCTCGAGCAGCTCGTCGAAAGCCCAGAACCCACGGAGCAGGTTCTTCGACAGCTCCATCCTGTCGACCCGGACGATGACCTGGCGGTCGGGCCCCCCGATCTTGTCCTCCAGAGCGGCGGCCGCGGTCCGAACGGCCGGATCGGCCATCGACTTCCGCAGTCTGACGGCATCGGTCGAAAGCGGCGACACAAAGGTCGAGATGTCCGCCCTGCCGGTTCCGCCCTCGGTCCGGGGAAGGGCCAGGGCCTGGCGGAAGGCGGCGGCCCACCGCTCTGTGTGGAACCCGCACGCAGCGAAGTCGGCCATGCTCGACAGGAGCTCGGTGCTGACCGACGTCGGCAGCATGTGCAGGATGGAGGGGTCGGCGAACGGCGTGTGGGTGAAGTACACCGTGTGCAGGTCGGGTCGAAGGCGGGCCAGTTCGGTCCCGGTCAGAGCGAGGTGGTAGTCCTGCACCAACACCCGACCGCCTTCCGGGGCGACCTTGGCCACCGTATGGGCGAACTGGTTGTTGAGTTCCCTGTACGCGTCCCACGCCTCCCACCAACGACGATCGGCGCGGGGGCGGCGGGCGGCATCGAAGAGGTGGTGGTGGCAGTACCACAGCGTCGCATTGGAGATGACGTTGTAGGCCATGCTGTAACGATCGGGATCGGGGTCGACCAGCTCGATCAGCAGTCCGTCGTCGATCATGAGACCGGCTGCCGCCGCCGCCCGGTCGGCCCTGCTGAGGGCGCAGGCCACCCAGGTGGCACCGGTGCCCACCACCAGCGGGTGGAGCGACCCGGCCAGGCCGCCACCTACGGTGCCGGGGACCGGCCGACCGTTCTCCTCATGGAAGGCCAGAGGCCCCCGGTTCGATACCAGCACGGTGTCGGCCAAGGACAGGGCACCGAGAGAGGGCGTGGCGTCCGGGGCCATGCAGGGACGCTACCCGTTGGCTCTCAAAAGCGAGCGGAGGGCCGGGGGTTGACTTGATAGTGAGTGACCACTTACAATCCATCCCATGATGGTTCCCGCACGTCAGACGGCCGAAGAACGGCGTACCGCCGTTCTTGCTGCCGCCATCACCGAATTTGCGCTGTCGGGCTACGCCGGAACCTCGACCGAGGCCATCGCCTCCAGGGCCGGCATCTCCCAGCCTTATCTGTTCAGGTTGTTCGGAACCAAGAAAGACCTGTTCGTAGCCACCTTCGACCTGGTTGCCGATCGGATCATCACCGGTCTCACCGCGGCCAGCGAGGGGCTCGAGGGTGAAGACGCACTGGCGGCGATGGGCGAGGCCTATGTCGAGCTGATGCAGGATCCCGAGCTCCTCCAGGTCCAGCTGCACGGCTTCGCTGCCGCCCCGGCCGATCCGGATATCGCCCGCAGCTGCCGCCGCACCTTCGAAGTGCTGGCCGAGGTGGTCAACGAGCGCACCCAACTTTCCGACGATGAGCTCCGCGCCTTTTTCGCCATGGGAATGCTGATCAACGTCATGTCTGCCATCGATCTTCTGTCCCTCCCCGATCATTGGGCGCAGAGCCTGTGCCCGGTACCCGAGAAGGCCCAGGCCATCCGGGCCGCCACCCAAGCCCTCGAGAACCATCACCGCGCCGACCAGGCCACGACCACGGAGGTCCCTGCATGAGCCCGAACCAGCCCTTTACCGTTCCTCTCTTTTTGCCCCGTGTATCTAGTGATCAATCACAAACTACCTCGGGGCTTATCGGTCGGCGGACCGGCCGGACCGCCTCCCCTTCGGGTCGAATCCGCCGGCCGTTGTGGCGGAAGGATCGAGGCGTCGGCGCGGCTTCGGCCGGTCAGGCCGATGCGGAGGGCCGTCCTTCTCGGGCCTCGTCCCGTGCCGTTTGGGCCGTGGTCATAACCGGTCTGGCCCTGTTCATGGCGTCGCTCGACAACCTGGTGGTGTCGACGGCCCTGCCCGTCATCCGGGTCCATCTCCACGCCGGGCTGTCCGGTCTGGAGTGGACAGTCAACGCCTACACGCTCACCTTCGCCGTCCTGTTGCTGTCTGCGGCAGCAGTGGGTGAGCGGTTCGGGCGTCGCCGTATTTTCGTCCTCGGCATCATCCTGTTCACCACCGCCTCGGCCATGGCCGCGCTGTCGCCCAACATCGCCTTTCTGGTCACAGCCCGAGCCATCCAGGGTGCCGGCGGCGCCATGATCATGCCCCTGTCACTGACCCTCCTCAGTGCGGCCGTCCCTGCCCACCGCCGCAATATGGCGCTCGGACTGTGGGGGGCCATCGGTGGTGCCGCCGTGGCCATAGGACCCCTGGTGGGCGGGGCCGTCACCACCGGATGGTCGTGGCAGTACATCTTCTGGTTGAACGTGCCTGTCGGTGCGGTCCTCGCTCCTCTGGCCTGGTGGAAGCTGTCCGAGTCCCGGGGAGCCCGCGCCCGTCTCGATCTGGTCGGGGTCGGTCTGGTCAGCATCGGACTGTTCGGTGTGGTCCTCGGCTTGGTGCGGGGCAACGACCACGGGTGGACCAGCCAGTCGGTGGTCGGCTCGTTCGTCATCGGGGCGGTGGCCCTGGTCACCTTCGTGATCTGGGAGCTCCGCTCGGCCCACCCCATGCTGGACATCCGCCTCTTCCGCCATCGGGGTTTTGCCTCGGTCAACGTGACCGCCATGTTGTTCAGTTTCGGGATGTTCGGCTCGATCTTCTTTCTCACCCAGTTCCTGCAGACCGTTCAGGGGCTCTCCCCGCTGGCCGCCGGGATCCGGGTGCTGCCGTGGACGGCCATGCCGATGTTGCTGGCACCGGTGGTGGGCATGATGGCCGAACGATGGGGTGGGAAGCCTCTGGTGGTGTCCGGGCTGGTTCTCCAAGCCACCGGACTGACCTGGTTGGCCTTGTTGGTCACCCCGAACACTCCCTATGTCGACATGGTGGTTCCGTTCGTGGTCAGCGGATTGGGCATGACCCTGTTCTTCGTTCCGCTGGCCTCATTGGTGCTGTCCGCCGTTCCCACCGCTTTGGAGGGCATTGCCTCGGGCGCCAACAGCGCCTTCCGCGAGCTGGGAGGCGTGCTCGGTATCGCCGTCCTGGGTGCCGTCTTCAGTGCCCATGGCGGCTACAGCTCCGGAGCGTCCTACGTCGCCGGGATGACACCGACGGTCTACGTCGGCGCCGCTGTCGTAGCCCTCGGTGCTGTGAGCGCCCTGATCATCCCCGGCCGTCGGGCGGCACGCCGGTCCTCCGTCGGAAGCCCGCCGGTTGCCGTGACCGCGCCGGCTGGTCTTGCTCAGCCGGAGTGGCTGGTCCAACAGCCCGCCCTCTCGGCCGCAGCCGTTACTGCTGCCCCCGCCACTCATGGCCAAGCCGGTCGTGAGGCGGCGTGCGTGTCGGCCTAAAGGTTCCGGCGGGTCCGGCGGTAGCGGCGGCCCTGTGGCCATGGGGCACCTGCCACCCTTTCGCCATGGGGCACCGGAGGGCCCGTTCAGTCCGGTGTGATCAGCGGGGCACGGGCCAAGGCCGCCCGCAGGATGTCGGTGGCCTGGGGGCGCAACTCCGAGAGCGGACGGTTGCGGTGCACTCGCATGCCCAGATCGACCTGGGCGATTGTCTCGACCCCGAAATGGACGGCCACGTCGATCAGGAGAGCCAGTTCGACCGCGTAGCCGTCGGCCAGGCCGCATGTGTCCAGGACCCATCGGGGGGCGGCGGTCTCGCCGGCCAGAGGCTGCTCGACGAAGGCCAGGTGTGGGAAGAGGACATCGATGACCGGCTTGGCCATCAGCTCGGTCACCCGGCCCCCGCCGTCCGGCTCACCGTGGAGGGGCCGCTTGTAGAAGCCCTTGACCAGGGTGAGCGAGTCGTCGAACAGAAGAGGTCCGAGCAGGCCGGTCACGAAGTGGGGCCCGAAATTGGTCACGTCGGCGTCGACGAAGGCGATGAGATCGGCATCGGTGGCCCGGAGGGCCGATCGCATGGCCTGTCCCTTCCCCCCGTGCGGTGCCTCGGCGGCGATGACCCGGGCACCGGCCTCGGCTGCTTCCGCCGCGGTTCGGTCGGTGGAGCCGTCGTCGGTGACCACGACCTCGTCGATGAGAGGAACGTCACCGGCCGAAGTTCCGAGGGTCGACAGGATGGCGTCGACCACGGGGCCGACCGTGGAGGCCTCGTTGCGGGCCGGTATACAGACGGCGATCCGTCGGTCCCCTTTACACTCGAGGAGCAACTTGGCGTCGAACTGGGAGTGTGAGAAGCGGTCCGCGTGTTCACCGGGCGTGAGAGCGGTGGCCATGAAGCCATCTTCGCTCACCCTGGCCCATGGTGTGGACGGGCGGTGTCGAGCGCGGTGTCGGCGGCTGATCGGGTGCGGAAGGCCGGCTCCTCGGCGCAGCCCTGGTGGCCGCATTGACGGCGGCGCCCTTTTCGTCCAGAATGGATGCCATCATCCAGAGCGGCTGAGGGACCGGGCCCTGCGACGCCGCGGCAACCAGAGTGCGAAGAACGGTCTGCCCGCAGATCGGGATCCACGCCAGGTGCCAATGCCCGAGCGATGAGGAGACTGACGTGGATTTCGTTTCTGGGCTGCGCTGCCGTGAATGTGGACGTGGCTATCCCGCCGAGGCACTGCACGTGTGCGACTTCTGCTTCGGACCTCTGGAAGTGACCTACGACTACGAGCGGGTGGCCGACGCCATCAGCCGGGAGAGCATCGCCGCTGGCCCGCGCACCATTTGGCGATATGCCGAACTGCTCCCGGTGTCCGACGCCGCACCGGTTGACCTGGGTGCCGGGTTCACGCCGCTGGTCCGAGCCGATCGGCTGGCCGCCGACTTGGGACTGGGCGAGTTGTGGATCAAGGACGACACGGCCAATCCCACCGGTTCGTTCAAGGACCGGGTGGTGTCGGTGGCCCTGACCAAGGCCAGGCAGCTCGGGTTCAAGATCGCCGCCTGCGCCTCCACCGGCAACCTGGCCAACTCGGTGGCGGCACATGCGGCACGGGCGGGGATGGAGTCGGTGGTTCTCATCCCGCACGACCTCGAGTCGGCCAAGGTGATGATGACCGCCGTCTACGGGGGTCGGGTCATCGCCGTCGAGGGTAGTTACGACGACGTCAACCGCCTCTGCGCCGAGCTGACCAGCGAGCAGCCGTCGTGGGCGTTCGTCAACGTCAACGTACGTACCTACTACGCCGAGGGATCGAAGACCTTGGCGTTCGAAGTGGCCGAGCAGTTGGGGTGGCAGGCACCGGACCATGTGGTGGTACCGATCGGATCGGGGAGCCAGCTCACCAAGGTGGCCAAGGGGTTCGAAGAGCTGGCCAAGGTCGGACTGCTGGACGTCAACCCTTCAGTCCGCATCTCCGGGGCCCAGGCCGTCGGGTGCTCGCCGGTGGCCACCGCCTTCGCCGAAGGAACCGACGCCATCCGTCCGGTCAAACCGAACACCATCGCCAAATCGCTGGCCATCGGCAACCCGGCCGACGGGTGGTATGCCCTCGACACCATCCGTTCCTCAGGTGGATCGTGCGCCGCGGTCACCGATGACGAGGTACTCGATGGCATCCGACTTCTGGCCCGGACTGAGGGCATCTTCGCCGAAACGGCCGGCGGGGTAACCATTGCCTCGCTGGTCAAGTTGGTCAACCAGGGGGTGGTCCGATCCGACGAGCGGGTTGTGGTCATGGTCACCGGGCATGGGCTCAAGACAGTCGAGGCCCTTTCCGGTTCGGTGGGGCCGACGGCCACCATCGCCCCCACCCTGGAGGCTTTTGCTGCGGCCATGGGTGACGAGTTCGGGTCGCTCAACGGCGATATCGGCGGAGGGACTCACCGATGAGCGTCGCCGTCAGGATCCCCACGCAGTTGCGCACGCTCACCGGCGGCGCCGGTGAGGTGACGGTCGAGGGCACAACTGTGGGTGAGGTGCTCAAGGCGCTCGACAGCGCCCACGCCGGCTTTGCCGAGCGGATTTTTGACCAGGACGGGGGGCTGCGTCGGTTCGTGAACGTGTTCCTGGCCGACGAGGACGTGCGCTTCCTCGAAGGGCTGGCCACGCCGGTGGCCGACGGGCAAACCGTTTCGATCGTCCCCGCCGTCGCCGGAGGATGAGCCCGGGGACTCAGGTCCCCAAGCCGTGGAGGATGAACGAACAGGTACTGGCGGCCACTTCGGCCGCTGGTCGGGAGACAGGTTCGCTGGCACGAACTGACATGGCCCCGTAGATCTGCTGGCCGATCAGTTCCACGGCGATGTCGGGTTCCATCGGTCGGAAGTCGCCGGTGGCCACGCCATCGACAAAGAGGTCGCGCATCAGCCGGGCCACGTTGAGGCTGATCAGGGCCAGCTCGTTGCCGACGGCCTCGCCACCTTGGGCGCCGGTTCCCTGCGTCATGAGCGCCAGCCGGAAGAAGGCGGGGTCGGCGTCGATCCGGGTCAGCAGGCCCTCGATGAGCCTCTGCAGACGGCGCGGGGGTGCCGCATCCTCTTCCCAGGTGTCGGCAATGTCCTCCAACAGCTGATCGTGCATACCCTTCAGGCAGGCGCGCAGCAGCTCATCCCGGTTGGCGAAATAGACGTAGACGGTCGAGCGGGCCACACCGGCTTCGGCGGCGATGTCGTCCATGGAGACGTCGGTTGTGCCGCGCTCGCCGAACAGGCGTCGGGCCACGGCGATGACCTGGTCGCGCCGAAAGTCCCGAATGACCTCACGGAGGTCCTCGGAAGCCTTCCGGGTGGCCATCAGGAGGCGATGGTCGCCGCGGGGGGGAAGGCGACGGGGAGGTGCTTGACGCCGCAGATGAATTGAGACTGCAGCCGCTCCACCTCACCGTCGAGTTGCAGATCGGGCATCCGATCCAGCAGGTGCTCGAACATCACCCGAATCTCCATGCGGGCCAGATTGGCGCCCAGGCAGAAGTGCGGCCCTCCGGCCCCGAACGCCATGTGGGGATTGGGATCACGGGTGATGTCGAACGTCTGGGAATCCTCGAAAACTGTCTCGTCACGATTGGCCGAAATGTGGAAGAAGACCACTTTCTGGTCATCTTCGATGGTCTGCCCGCCGAGCTCGAATTGCCGGGTGCTCTGGCGGCGGAAGTTCATCACCGGTGTGACGAACCGCAACATTTCTTCCACCGCCGAATTCAGGAGTGAACGATCGTCGCGCAGCTTCGACCACTGATCGGGATTGTCGAAGAAGGCGGCCATGGCCCCGGAGATGAGATTGCGAGTGGTCTCGTTGCCGGCCACGGTGAGAAGGAGGAAGAAGAGTTCGAGTTCCAGCTGGGAGAGCTTCTCACCCTCGATGTCCACGCCGGTGAGAACGCTCATCAGATCGTCGTGGGGGTCCACTCGCTTTGTGGCGAACAGTTCGGAGGCGTAGGCGTACAGCTCCATGGCCGCCTGGGCGGCCACTTCCTCGCCGGCTTGGTACTCGGGGTCCTCGTTGCCGATCATCCTGTTCGACCAATCGAACATGCGATGGCGGTCTTCGTGGGGAACACCGAGCAGTTCGGCGATCACCACCAGTGGCAGCTCGGCAGCGATGTCGGTGACGAAGTCGGCCTTTCCGGTTTCGATGACCGAGTCGATGATGGTGTCGGCCGCGGCATTGATCCGATCGTGGAGCTGGTTGACCATCCGGGGAGTGAATCCCTTGTTCACCAAGCGGCGGTACCGGGTGTGCAGCGGCGGATCCATGTTGAGCATGAGCATCTGCTGCTGGGCCAGGTCATCGGCGGCCAGCTCCCAGATATAGGTGGCATTGCGGGCCGAGGAGAACCGTTCGTAGTCGCGGTTGACCTCGGTGCAGTCGGCGTGGGTGGTGACGGCCCAGAACCCGGGACCGTTCGTTTCCTTCTGCCACCACACCGGGGAGTTCTTCCGGAGGAAGGCGAACCACTCGTGGGGTACACCACCGGCGAATGCCTTCGAATCGGTGAGGTCGATGTCGTCGAAGGTGATGTTGCTGATGTCGAGAGCCGTTGCTGGCATGCCGGATGCCCCTTCCAGTCGATCGGACACGCTGTCCGATGTATTGGATCGTACGTCCGGTCCGGTGGGATTGTCAATGTCAGGCGGGCTGACAGGAGAGGGCGGGGGACACGGTGCCCCGAGGGCCTGCTCCCGCCCGTGCCCGGGTCCCTGACATTCGGGATTCGGGACACGGGACCACAGCACGGGACACGGGACCGACGAGGGGTGAAGCCAGGGGTGGGAAGGAAGCCGGAGCACGGGACCAGGGCGGATAAGGCCAGGTCAAGAGGCCCAGTTGACCTCACCGTCGATGATGACCCGGGGCTCCTCGGTGAGGACGAACTCGAGATGGTCGGGATCGAGGAATTTGGGGATATCGGCGAACATCTGTGGCGAATCGACCTCGTTCATGTGGGCGTTGTACTCGTCCATGGAGGCGAACCACTGGACGGTGACCCCGTCGTAGCCGGAGCGGTCGTTGTCGTCGCGGTAGTCGTCCAGCGCCCGCGGGTTCTGTTCGTAGCGGATGACGTGGCTTCCGCAACGGCCATTGGCTATCAGGGGCCCGTGGTGGTCGGTCCAGTAAGCCTGGAACTCGGCCGGGGTCATGCCCTCCCGCCGCTTCAACAGACAGGTCAACTTGACCATCTACCAGATCCTCTCCTGTGCACGACCGGTGGCGGCCGTCGGCCACACGGGGCGGCCCCCCTCACCGAGAGGAGATCGGCGGTCGCCCGGCCGTTGGCAAGCCCGATCCCACACATTTATCAGGTCGGGCGGGCCCGTGCGTAGAAGAGATCGGTGATGTAGGGGATGGCGATGGGCTGGCCCAGGGTCGAACCGAACTCGGCCACCTTGTCGAGCAAGGCCGTGCGCTCCTGTGCGGGGAGCACCTGTACGTAACTGCGCGACGCCACCTGGTCGACGAACACGCCGAGGTCTACGTTCTGGACGAAGGCGAACTTGACGCGGTGGACCGGGCCGAACAGGCCCGATCGGTCGATGATCTGACCGAAGTCGGTCCCGACCGGGTAAGGCTGGCACTGGTCCCATTTGCTGATCCGGACAAGCTCGGCCATAACCGGATCCGATTCGTCGCGCTCGTTCCAGATGAGGGCCAACGACCCGCCAGGACGCAGGACTCGGACCACCTCAGGTAGGGCCTGGGTAGGTTCGAACCAGTGGAAGGCCTGGGCCACCACCACCGCCTCCATGGACCCGGTGGCCAGAGGGACCATTTCGGCCGTACCTCCTATCACCGCGGTGCCCGGCACCATGCGGACGAAGACCTCCCGCATGGCGGCGGAGGGCTCAACGGCCACGCAGGTGACTCCGTCGGCCACCAGTTGGCGGGTCAGCTTTCCCGTTCCGGCGGCAAGGTCGAGCACCCGAGACCCTGTACCGATCCCGGTGGCCTCTTCGAGGTGGGCCACGGCGTCGGCCGGATAGGTGGGTCGTGCCCGTTCGTAGATGGTCGAACCGGTGGCGAACCCGGTGCGGCCCAGAATCGCTCTGTCCGGCGGCAGGGACGACCCGGTCTCGACCATGGATCAACTCTATTGAACGCCCACCGGAGGAGAGCCGGATCGCCCGCCGTCGGGGGATTCAGATAGCGTCGCGAAGTGACCAGAGGCAGTTCGGGGCCCCACGGTTGGTCGGATGGAACATTTTTCCGCGGGCTCAACGGCGCGGCGACCGTGCCCGAATCGTCGTCGCCCGCCACCAAAGGGCGGCCTCGAGGGCATTTCCTGATCAACGCCGGTATCCACGCAGGGCGGGACTTTGTTGCTCGGTACGGCGCCATCGGCCCTGACGACAGAGGTGCCCGACGTTTCGGCCGCTTCGGGGCGGGAAGCTGCCTGGCCTTCCCGCCCGGGGCACTGTTCGGCGAGAGGTGGATCTCCATAGGGAACGACACCCTGGTCGGTCCCCATGTCAGCATCTCGGCCGGCATGGTGCCGGGCCAGAGCATGGTCACTGACCCGGTCGTCCGTATCGGCGACCGTTGCATGATCGGTCGGGGTAGTCACATCGTCGGTCATTTTCAACTCGAGATCGGTGACGATGTCCATACCGGTCCGTACGTCTACATCACCGACCAGAACCACGGTTACGAAGATCCAGACCAGGTGGTCCACGCCCAGTGGCCCAGCGACGTGCCTGTCCTGATCGGCAACGGCAGTTGGTTGGGAACCGGCGTGGTCATTCTGCCCGGCACCCGACTGGGGAAGAACGTGGTTGTCGGGGCCGGGGCGGTGGTCAGGGGTACCTTCCCCGACCACTGCGTCGTGGCCGGCGTGCCGGCCCGGGTGGTGCGCCGTTACGAACCGGGTTCGGGGTGGGTGCCCGGGACCGACTCCACCGGTTCACCCAGTCCGTCCGGTCCGTCCTGTGAGTCAGGTGGACCGTCGGGCACCGGTACCGGTGAGGATCCGGTCGGATCGGAGGGTGCGGGCCCGTCCGCCGCCGAGGGCGTGGTGGCTTCGTCGAGGGGGAACGGGAGGCCCAACCCGTAGCGGCGCAGAACCTCGGACGCCTCCTGACGTCCTTGGCTGATGAGGGCCTCGGTGGTCGAGAAGTCGTCGAAGTCGCGCGCTCCGGTCTCCTGGCCGCTGCACACGATGACCTCGACCCCGGCCGGCAGCTGGGCCAGGTCCCGGGCGAAGCGGGCGTGGATCGAGATCATGAGGGCGTTGAACATGGCCTCGACCGGGCGCCTCGGCTGCACCGGGGTGAACCAGGGAGGTGTGCAGAGCAGTACGACGATACGCGTGGCGCCGGCATCTATGGCGCGCCTTATGGGCACGTTGTTGACCACACCTCCGTCGATGTAGCGCTCGCCGTCGATCTCGACCGGCGGGAAGATGGCCGGCACCGCCGAGGAGGCCAGCACCGCTTCGACCGCCGACCCGTAGGTGAACCAGCGCTCTCGACCGTCGGTGAGCGAGGTGGCGACGACTTCAACGGGTATGGCCGCGTCCTCGAGCCTCTCGAAATTGATTCCCTCGACCACGATCTTGCGGAGGCCGGTGTTGGGGTAAACGGAATCACGCTGTTGGAAATAGAGCCAGGGTCCGTGCAGCCGGCCCTGGGGATACACCGCGTCGCGGGTCAGGCCGATCCAGGTTTCCGTCATGCGGTCGACGCCGCGGCGGGTCGGGTCGCCGGCGAAGGCCACCCCGTTGACGGCGCCCACTGACGAGCCGTAGATCCGGTCGGGAACGAATCCGTGTTCAGCCAGAACCTGGAGCATCCCGATCTGGACGGCGCCGCGGGTACCGCCGCCCCCGAGGACGAGCGCGGTCAACTCTCGGGGACCGTCCTCCTCGTCCTCTTCGGTAGCCAACCAGGCCGACCGGGCCACCGATGCCCTTTGCAGGGTGAACCGGATCACGAGCACCACCAGGACGATGGCGGCCACCACGAACAGGGAAAAGACCACGGCGAAGGCGGTGATCGCAGCGGGACTCATCAGTGGGAGAGGCTACCGGGGCCAGGGCGCCGGGCCGGGTGTGACACCCTTGCTGCACACTGACCGCATGGAGGTGGTTGACGTCGATCGTGCTGCCGAGCACCGGGGTTTTTCGATTGCCGTGTCCGGAGTCCGGGTCTCGGGCCAGCGCGGACCGGCCGAGGGGTCCGGCCGGGCCGCCGGGCGCCACCCTGTGGGCACCCAGGCACAGGGCAACGGCGTCACCCCGACACCCAGCGGTCCGTCCACCCGGTGGCGGGACCACGATTGGCAGCCTTTAGCTGGTGATGCGTTGCTCGAGCGGCTGAGGATCACGGGCCGGCCACGCCCTAAGCCCGACCCCGACCTGGTGGTGGCCCTACGCCGCGGCCTCGAGAGCGGACTGGCCGACGACAGCGAGCCCGAGGGGTTCGCTCCCCGGGCCGATGGCCGAGCCGACGTCGACGGGGGGCAGCGCTCGGTGCCCCTGGTCGTCACCAAGGACAGGCTGACCAGGGTGTTGGCCTGTGAGGCCCACTACATCGCCACCGAGTTCGGTGAACGGCCTCCGACGGTGGCCATGGCCTGTGGCGCCATGGTCGACGCTCTCTTCCGCCAACTGGTTACCGTGGGCTCCATCGGCGACCCGGTGGCCGACGCCTTGGCCGCTCTTTCATTGGACGACCGCCAACAGGACCTGGTCGGGTGGATCCAGCGGCTTTCCGTCGCCGACCGGGATGAGCTCCACGCCGAAGTCGAGCGCCAGGCCGGTGGCATCGTTCGCCGCTGGCCCGCCTTGGACCCGGGTTGGATGCCGCGGACACAAGAGGCGCTGCGGGTCGTGCTGGCCAATGGCGCGGTCGAGCTCTCGGCCCGGGTGGACCTGGCCATCGGAAGACCGGTCGATGACCAGGCGTCGGTAGCCATCGTGGAGGTCAAGTCGGGGGTGCGGCGGGTCGAGCACCGGACCGATCTGCACTTCTATGCGCTCATCGAGTCGCTGCGGAATCCGGCTCCGCCTTTCGTGGTGGCCACCTACTACACCCGCACGGGCGAACTGGACGTCGACCCCGTCTCCGAGGACCTGTTGGTGGGCGCAGCCCGGCGAACCCTTGCCGGCATCCGACTTCTACGGGACTTGTCTACCGGAGCCGATCCGCGCCGCACGCCCAACGGGTTGTGCGGGCTGTGTGCCGCCCTGCCCGACTGCGGAGTCGGTCAGCGCCATCTGTCCGGAATGCACCGCCGGGCCGGCGGGGAGCACAGGTGATCGGGGTGACCGAAATGACCCGGGCCCTGGTGGCGGAGCCGGTGGCCAGCGTCGACGATTCCGTCCGCAGCCGTTTGGCCGACCGGCTCAGTGCCCGGATTGCCGCTCACGCCGACCATCTCGATGATGGTGCGCCGCTCGAAGTCAACCTGTCGCTTCTCCGTCAGGCCCGCTACCGGCCCGATTCGCTGCCCACCACACCGCAGCCCTTCTCCTGGAAGCCGGCCTTCTCTCGTCGGTCACTCGGACTGGCCGTGGTGCGCGCCTGTGTCTCGGGTCGTTTCCGGTCACCGGCTGAGGCAACGCCCGTGGTGGCCGACGAGGCAGTGGCCGAGTGGACCAGAACGGGTCAGCGCACCTTCCACTGGGAGCCCTGGCTAGCCGGGCTGTCTCTGGGGGCGCGGGCCGTGGTGCTGGCCGAAGCTGTCACCTGGGCCACATCACTGTGGTCGTCGCTCGACTGGAGCGTCCTCCCTACAGCGACGCAGATAGGAGGACCTGACGATGTGTGGGCCTGTCCCCCCCGCCGCACCGTCCGACTCAAGGGTCGCAGCGAACTCCGCCTTCCGCTGACCACCGAACAGCTCGCCTCTGGCCCGGGGCGGCTGAGCAATTGCCCCTCCGCACTGGTTTCTGTATCGAGTGGACACCCACAGATGGCCTGGGAGGAGGAGCTCGGTTTTCTGGCTCTGGTGGCCTCGCTCCGTCTGCCGTCCCGTCCGGTCCCCGCCCGGGTTGCCGGGCTGTGGCCCGAGGCCGGAATCTTCCGGTTGGTCGACGTCGACGACAGCATCCTGAGGGCCGCTGCGCAGAGGGCCGTTGCCACTGTGACCACGGTGATCAGTTCTCGCGGCAAGAAGCCGATGGCCGTCTCGTCCGAGCTCGGATAGGGCGTCATTGGGGAAGAGCTCCAGAGAGCTACGCGCCGTCTCGGGAGCCGGTTGTCGGCGACTGTCTCCGTAAAGCCGGCCACCGGCGAGGTGGTCTGATCACCCGGCGACGAAGGAAAGCGGAACGTCGTAGCGCTCACACCACTGCGCCGTGTCGAGCGTGTTGTAGTCCTTCTCAATGGCGTCGGCCCGATCCCGAGCCTCTTTGGCGTTCTTGGCCACCTCAAGAACTCGCTTCTCACCCTGTGCGTTCTGGACCACAACCGACGGTCCGGTGACGGGATTCTCGTAGCGGCCGGTGGTGGACGTCTTCCCCAGCCACCCGTCGCGCAGAAGGGCTCCCAAGCTGAACTTCGTCTTTTCGACCTCAAATCGGAGTGTTCCCGCTTCCATGGCCACATCATTGCGGATCCATGTCGACAGGACAACGGGTACTTCACTAACGGGTGCGGCTGTCGCTGCTCAGACCTTCGTGGTCGTGGAGATGCCGGCCAATCCGTTCCTCATGACAAGGGGACCCGGACCGAGGTGCGATTCCGTTCTGGTCAGAACAGAGCGCGTGCCTGCTTGGTGTCGGGTTTACCGGCCGCCGTCAGTGGAAGCTCCTCGACCACTTCGAGACGACGCGGGATCTTGTAGCCGGCGATCAAGTTTCGGCAATGGGCCTGTAGGTCCTCGAGGCTCGGAGGGTGCCCGGGCCGCCGGGGTGAAACCACCACCGCCACCTGCTCCCCGAAACGCTCATCGGGCACACCCACCACGATGGCATCGCGGACCGCGGGTTGCGACTTGACGGCGGCCTCTACTTCCTCTGGGAAGATCTTCTCTCCTCCGGAATTGATGGATGCTGAGCCCCGCCCGTGCACGGTGATGGTCCCGTCAGGCTCGACCGACGCCAGGTCACCGGGGATCGACCAGCGCACGCCTCGGTCATCGACGGGAAAGGTGGCGGCCGTCTTCTCCGGGTCCTTGTAATAACCGAGCGGTATTCGTCCGGATCGGGCCAGACGGCCGATCCTGCCGTTCCCCGGCGTGAGCGGATTCAACTCGTCATCCAGAACCGAGGTGTCGGCGCTCATCACGAACCGGGGGCCGGCGGCGTCGTCGTCGACGGCTCCCTGGGCTCCACTCTCGCTCGAGCCGAACCGGTCCATGATGATGACAGTGGGCAGCTGGGCCTGCAGTTCTGCTTTGACCGTGGAGGAGAGCATGGCGCCGCCCGACCCGACCACCGCCAGCGTCGACGTGTCGTAGGTGCCCGGTTCGGCCGCCGCCAGCGCATCGGCCAAAGGTCGGGCCATGGCGTCGCCGACCAGCCCGATGGACACCACCTTCTCCTCGCTCACCAGTCGCCACACCAGGTCCGGGTCGTAGCGGTGCTCGGTGTAGAGAACTGCGGTGGCACCCATCATGAAGGCGTTCCACATCACCCATTGGGCGTTGCCGTGCATCAGGGGAGCCATCACCAACATGGTCACCCGCCTGGTGTCATCCGGGTTGACCCTGCCGGCCAGCTCGTCGGCATGGGCGATCGGTGTCGCACCCCACCCGCCACCGCCCATGGCCGCGAAGAAAATGTCTTCTTGACGCCACAGGACTCCTTTGGGCATTCCCGTTGTGCCGCCGGTGTAGAGGACATAGATGTCGTCGGGGGAACGAGGTGCGAAGTCGCGCTCGGGCCCCGAGGAGGCCAGCGCCTGTTCGTACGGCACAACCGACGGGCCCATGTCGGCCTCTGCGTCGTCATCGGAGAAAACCAAGAGGTGGGGCGACTGCACCTCCAATTCATCGGCCAGTGACTCGGCCACCAGGGGGAACAGTTCTCTCTCGAATACCAGGACTTCGAGATCGGCGTTGTCGATCAGATACCGCAGTTCGGGCGCCACATAGCGGAAATTGAGATTGACGGGCACGGTTCGGGCCTTGTAGCAACCGATCATCGCCTCTGCCCACTCGGCCCGGTTGTGGGCCAGGATGCCGACATGACCTCCGGGCTCGACGCCCAGCGAAGCCAGATGGTGGGCGAACCGGTTGGCTCGCTCGTCGAGTTGTCGATAGGTCAGCCTGCTCTCTCCTGCAATGAGAGCGGGTCGATCGGGCACGGTGTCGACCACAACCTCGAACAGATCGGCCAGATTGAACTGCCGGGTGCTCATCCCCTGTCTCCTTTGTACGGCCGGGTTGTCGCCAGTGCCCCACCCGCTGTGCTCCCACTCGAGTGCCTCACCATCGTCTCAGGTCGTCATCACCGCTTGCCTGGTGGCGTCCTGCCGGCGATCGGGGAGGATGAAGCGAGGCGCGGCTCCTAACATGCGACCTATGTCCGGACACTCTGTAGCACGTTCTGCTCCGACCCCGATCCGCGGTGACGGTGCCCGAGCACCGCTTTGCGGGTATGACGACCGACCACGAGGGAGGCACAGTGGCAGCTGAGACCGGTTCGGCGCAGGGCATGGAAGGGCGGGGCATGGAAGGGCGGGGCATGGAAGGACGGGGCATGGAAGGACGGGGCATGGAAGGACGGGGCATGGAAGGACGGGGCATCGAGGGATGGTCGGCTCTGGTCACCGGTGGTGGAAGCGGTATCGGGCTGGGAACGGCCGCCCGCCTGGTGGGCGACGGGGCCCACGTCACCATCTGCGGGCGCACGGAGGACAGGCTCCGCTCGGCGGTGGCCGCGCTCGAGGAGACGGCCGCCACCTCGGGGCGTTCCGGCTCGGCCCGAGGCACCGCCGGTTACGTGGTGGCCGATGTGACCGTAGAGGAGCAGGTTGCCCACGCAGTCGAGGTGGCGGCGTCGGAACGGGATCGCCTCGACATCCTTTTCGCCAACGCCGGCGGCTCCATGCACATGGGCGGGATGGTCGACGCCGATCTGGATCAGGTACGGGCCACGGTCGATCTCAACCTGATCGGAACCTTTCTCTGCATCAAACACGGCGCGCCGATGATGGCCGAGGCAAAAGGCACCGGTTTCGACGGCCGGCCCGCTCCCGGAGGTTCGATCATCGGCATGTCGTCGGGAGCGGGTGCCTTCCCCCACCGCTACTTGTGGGCCTATGGATCGGCCAAGGCGGCGATCGACATGTTGTGCCGGTACGCGGCCGAGGAGCTGGGGCCAACCGGCGTCCGGGTGAACACCGTCCAGCCGGGGATCGTCGACGACGAGCTGATGGCTCCGATAACGGCGGGGGGCCCGCTGCTCGACGACTATCTGGCCGAGATGCCCATCAGCCGGGTGGGGACGGTCGAGGACATCGCCGCCGCCGTTCGCTTCCTGGCCGGGCCCGAGTCCGGGTGGATCAGTGGGGAGAGCCTGGCCATCGACGGTGGTCACCACCTCCGACGTGGCGCCAACTACGGCCTGTTGTTCGGCGAGTAGGAACCAAACCTCGCCCCGCTCCTCGCCTTTTCGATCGGGGGTGAGGCCCGGTCGATCCCGAATCAAGACGGTGCCGGCCTCTCGGCTCGGCGGCCCATCGACAGGTGGGGCGCATGTAAGGGCCACCTAAAGTGCACCTACAATCGCCCTCGTGAGACACAGGGTGCAGCGGGCTTGCCGACCCGGCAGGGTCGAGATCCTGGGGCCCGCGGTGGCGCGGTAGGACCATGCCGGGAGCGGGAGTTGGCAACAGTCCGGGCGGATCGCCACTCGTGGCTGCCTTCCGGACCGCCCTCGACCACCAATTCCTCATCATCCTCGGCGTGGCCGCCGTATTGGCCCTGGCCTGGAACGTGGCCCGAGCCATCCAGTACCGCCGGGCGGTGGCCGCCGGCTCCCTCAGCACGACGGTGCCCACCGCCCCCTACCCCGAACCTCTCGGGCGGCGCGTGGTGCGGATCGGTTTCGGCATCCTGTGGCTGTTCGACGGCATCCTCCAAGCTCAGACGGCGATGCCGGCTGGATTTCCTTCGGGCGTGCTCACCTCGGCGGCCAGCTCCTCCCCGTTGTGGGTCCAGCACCTGGTCAACTGGGGTGCCACTGTGTGGTCGGACCATCCGGTCAGCGCCGCTGCCGCCACCGTGTGGATCCAGGTGGGCATCGGGGTCTTTCTCCTGGTCGCCCCCCGGGGGCTGTGGTCACGGGCGGCCGGCCTGGTCAGTGCCGGGTGGGGGGTGGTGGTCTGGGTGGTGGGCGAGGCCTTCGGCGGCGTCCTCGGCCACGGGAGCAGCTGGCTGTTCGGGTTTCCCGGATCGGCCGCCTTCTATGTGCTGGCCGGGGTTCTCATCGCCCTCCGTGAGTCGAGCTGGGAAACCCCGAGGTTGGGCAAGAGGGTGCTACGGGGAATGGGGGTTTTCTTCGTTGCCGCCGGCGTCCTGCAGGCCTGGCCCGGCCGCGGCTTCTGGTCGGGTGGCATCCACTCCTCATCGAGGTCGGGGACATTGGCCGTGGCGGTCGACCAGATGGCCCGGTTGTCCCAGCCCACGGTGTTCTCGTCGTGGCTTCGTTCCTTTGCATCGTTCGATGCAACCCACGGCTGGGCCGTCAACCTGGTCGTCGTGATCCTGCTCTTCGGGATGGGTGCCTGTTTAATGACCGCCCGACAGCCCTACCTCCGGGTGGGCGTTATCGCCGGCGGACTCACCTGCCTGGCCACCTGGGTTCTCGTCCAGGACTTCGGCTTTTTCGGCGGAGTCGGCACCGATCCGAACTCGATGATCCCGATACCCCTCGTCTTGGTCGCCGGGTACCTGGCAGTGGTCCGCTTCCCTGTCGGCCAGACAGGCACGGCGCCCGTGGCTGTCGGGCCACCCTCACCCTCATCGGCCGCCCAAAAGAAAGGGATACTCGACGGCCTCACCCCTTCTTATCTGACCCGTGCCCTGGCTGCCGTCGGGGCCATCGTCATCGTTTTGCTGGGAGCGGCGCCGATGGCTCTGGCCGCTACCAACGGGACGGCTGACGCCATCGTGGCCCAGGTCACGGACGGAGCACCGGCCGTGGTGGATGCCAAGGCGCCGGCATTCACCCTCACCGACCAAAACGGCAGTACCCGTACGCTTCATTCGTACGCCGGACATACCGTCCTGCTCACCTACCTCGACCCGGTCTGCACCACCGACTGTCCGATCATTGCCCAGGAGCTCCGGTTGACCGATCAGATTCTCGGTGCGCAGCAGTCGTCGTCAGTCGATCTGGTGGCGGTGGTGGCCAATCCCATCTATCGGTCGCTGGCTCTGACCAACGCATTCGACGTTCAAGAGGGCCTCGACAAAGTGCACAACTGGACCTTCCTGACCGGGACACGCGCCCAGCTGGAGACGGTATGGGGTGACTACGGGGTGGATGCACTGGTCGAACCGGGGGGCGCCATGGTCGACCACAGCGACATCGTCTACCTCATCGACCGACACGGTCGGATCCGCGAGATATTCAATGCCGACCCGGGGGACGCCACATCGGTGGACCAGTCGTCGTTCTCGGCCCTCCTGGCCGGCCAAGTCCAGCGTTTTGCCCACTCGTGACGAGCTCGAAGCGTGGGCGGCGTGAGGCCCGCCTCGCCCTACGCGTCCGGACGCTGAGCGTCGTGAGTCTGATCTCCGTGGGTGCCTGGGCCATGACATCGTGCTCTTCCCCAGGACCCACCGGCGCTGTTCCTGCGCAGGCCCCGCCCGGCATCCCTTTGACGAACTCGCTGTCATCCTCGTCGGCCACATGGGCCTCACTGGCCATGGGCCATCTCCACGATCCGGTAAACACCTTCTGGCAGTTGGTGACCCTGTCGGGCGCCGGTGCGCACTGGGCGGTGGCCACGCCGCCCGGGGTGGCCAGCAACGGAGGGCTGGTCGTTTCACGAGGGGTGGGCGGCTCGGCGGTGGCGGGTTTCCTCCCCTCCCAGGATCTGACCGTCTCCCCCCTGGCGGCCACCGCCGACCATGGCGCCACGTGGTCCACAGGAGTGCTCCTCAGCGGCTTACCCCCTGTGCCTGACGCCCTGGCCTCACCGGCCGGCGGACCGGCCATCGCACTGGCCCGCGGGGCCGGCGGAACCGTGGTGGCCAGCGGGGGAGGGCTGGTCTCGTGGCGCCGCCTGGTGAGCGCGCACTCCTTGACCGGCCAATCCTCGGCCGCGGGCTGCGGCGTGAGCACGATCACCGCTGTCGGGCTGGGACAGTTCGGCTCGGGCACGTCGCCCGGGTCGGGTTCCTCGCCCGTGTCCCTGGGAGCGGGCACCCCCGTGGTCGGGGCAACCTGTACCCGTGGGAGTCGCCCCGGTCTCTTCGTGCCGAACGGCAGCCAGTGGGTGCAGGTTGGGCCCACCCTCCCGGCCGGCTCGGGAAGCCCGGTCCAGGTGATCCGCCTCATCGGCACCCCCACAGGTGCCGACGCCCTGGTCAGCACCGGATCGGGCCGCCACGCCACGCTGTATGCAGTGTGGAGCACTGATGGTTTGCGGACCTGGACGAGGTCGCCGGGGTTGGCTCTATCCGGTCGTTCGCTGGATTCGACCGGGACCACCCCGACGGGCGGTTTCGTGGTGGCTGCGTCACGGTCCAGCGGCCGACCCTCGGCCTGGGATCTCCAGCCGGCAGCAGGGGGATGGCAGAGCCTCGCCGCCCCACCGGCGGGAACGTCGTCCGTGGTGGCGTCGCCTTCCGGTGGCTACGACGCCTTCGCCGTCCACTCTTCCGTCCTCGACGTGTACGCCTTGAGCGGTGGTCGATGGCAGCAGAGCCAGACACTGCAAGTGCCCATCCAGTACGGGTCGTCGGGCTGAGATGCCCACACTGCTGGCGGCACCGGACAAGTTCCGCGGGACGATCACCGCCGCTCAGGCCGCGGAAGCCATCGCCGCGGCAGGGTCGGCTCGTGGCTGGAACGTACGCCAGGTTCCGCTTTCGGACGGAGGCGAGGGGTTCCTCGACGCCCTCGGTAGCTTGGGGGGTACACGTCGGCAGCTGGAGGTGGAGGGCCCACTCGGCGCGCCGGTCACCGCCCAGTGGCTCCAAGTCGGCAACCTGGCTGTGATCGAGATGGCACAGGCATCGGGTCTGTTGCTGGCCGGGGGTGCACAGGGCAATGACCCCTGGTCCGCCACCACCAGAGGAACCGGGGAGCTCATCGTGGCCGCCGCCCGCCAACTGCGGCAGGAGCCCTCGCCTTCTGATGCACTCCCTTCTTCCGGTTCCGGCGGCCGGGTCGGAGCCGGGCGCCACCGTCCGACGGTGGTGGTGGGTCTCGGAGGCTCGGCCACCACCGATGGCGGATGTGGCGCGCTCGACGTCATCGAGGAGGCCGGCGGACTGGGTGGTGTCGAACTGGTGGGAGCCTGCGATGTGTCGGTCGGTTTCCTCGAGGCGGCCCGCCGGTTCGGTCCGCAAAAGGGGGCCGATCCCGATCTGGTCGTGAAGCTGGAAGGGAGGTTGGAACAGGTGGCGGGGGAGTACCTGCGCCGTTACGGCGTCGATGTCCTGACCGCGCCGGGGGCGGGCGCTGCCGGTGGATTCGGCGGTGCGGTGCTTGCCCTGCGGGGATCGCTCCGATCGGGCTTCACCGCGGTCAGTGAGCTTCTGGCCTTTACCGAGGCGCTCGATGCCAGTCGGGCGGTGGTGACCGGCGAAGGTGCGCTGGACGCCTCCTCGCTCATGGGGAAGGTGGTGGGCTCGGTGCTGACCGACGCGTCGGCCCGCAACATTCCCGTGCTGATCATCGCCGGGAGGGCGGACAGGGAGGCAGTGGAGGGGGCCGAAGCAGCGGGTGCCCGGGTGGTGTCTCTGTCAGAGGAGTACGGCGAGGAGCGCGCTTTGACCGATACCGCGGCCTGCGTGACCCGGGCGGTGAGGGACGCCCTGTCGCTGGCCGACTCACCCGACCGGCCGTTCGCCGCCGGCGGCGGCCCCAGCGAGAGCTGAGGCCCGGGAGGCGGGATTGCCCCGAAGCCTGCTGGCCCAGGAGCACTGGTCACCTAGGCCAGCGGACCACTCTCGGCCTGTTTCCGTCTGTTCGTGCCAGCCCGCCCCGCCGACATCCCGTTCCGCCATGGGCGACAACGGCCCGGTCGGGCATCGATATAGCGACCGCCGGCCAGCTCGGACCGATGTGAATGGTCGGCGGACCGTCGGGCTCACTCGAGGTCAAAGCGGTCTCCACAAGGTCTTCCTCCCCCTGCGCCCGGATACTTTGGGAGTAGGATTCGTGACCTGAGGAAGGGATTTGCTTGGCTTTCATCTACGAGCAGGTGGTCGACCCCGAGGCGGGTAACAACGCTCATGCCTTCGCGCTGGGTATGGTCGGTTTCAACAAGGCCGTCCTCGAGTTCGGATGTGCCGCCGGCCATGTGACCAAGGCACTGGTCGACAGGGGTTGCCGGGTGGTCGGGGTCGAGGTGGACCCGGAGGCGGCCCGGGCAGCCGAGGTCTGGGCCGAAGAGGTCGTGGTCGGGCACGTCGAGCACGATGACGTGTGGGACCACCTGAGCGCCGAAAAATTCGACGCGGTTCTTTTCGGCGACATCCTCGAGCATCTCAGCGATCCTCTGACGACGCTGCGGACGGCACTCCGCTTCATCAGTCCCTCCGGCTTCGTGGTCCTGTCGATTCCCAACGTCGCCCACGGCGATGTCCGGCTCAGCCTGTTGCGAGGATCTTTCGAGTACAGCGAGAGGGGACTGCTCGATCGAACCCACCTTCACTTCTTCACCAAGGATTCGCTTATGGATCTGTGCCGTCAGGCGGGGCTGGCCGTGGTGGACATCAAGCGAGTGGTCGTCCCTCTCTTCCAATCCGAGCTGGGTGTGCGACGCGACGATTTCGACCAGGGGACGATCGACAGGATTCTCGAAGACCCCGAAGCCGAGTCGTACCAGTTCGTGGTCAAAGCGGTCGTCGACAATGGCGACCAGGCTCTATCCGCTCTGTCGGAGACCATCGTGGACCTGAGCGACCAGGTCCGTCGCCACGAGGTGGAGGCCGCCCTGTTGCGGGCGGAATTGCGGAATCGGGATGAGCTGGCCGAGGAGGTGCGCCACCTCCGGATACTGGTTCGGGAGAGGGACCGGTTGGCCCTGCAGGTCAAACGACTGCAGAGCGCTGCGAGGGAGAGGGAGCAGCTGGCCCTGAAGGTCACCGAGCTCGAGGGAGAGCTACTCGGCAGCGACCGAGAGATCGAGGCCATCTACGCCACCAGAACCTTCCGCTATCTGGCACCGCTTCGTCGGGTCTACGGACGCGTCATCAGACTCGGCCGCCGCAGAAGGCTGACGCCCCGCCGGTGAGCCGGGAAGTGGCCGAAAACGGACCGGGGGACGAGCTCCCCCAGGTACTCGCCTTCTACCTGCCGCAATTCCACCAGGTGCCTGACAATGACGCCTGGCACGGTTCCGGGTTCACCGAGTGGACGGTGGTGGCCCGGGCCGAGCCGCTCTTTCCCGGTCATAATCAGCCCCATCTTCCCGGCGAACTGGGCTTCTACGATCTCCGGGTACCCGAGACCAGGGAGCGCCAGGCCAACCTGGCCCGGCGCCATGGGATATCGGGCTTCCTCTATTACCACTACTGGTTCGGGGGCCGGCGCATGCTGGAGCGTCCCTTCGACGAGGTCCTCCACTCGGGTGCACCCGACTTCCCATTCGCGTTGTGCTGGGCCAACGAGAGCTGGTACCGACGTTGGCAGGGATCGACGGACGAGATGCTGGTGGAACAGAACTTCGACCAGGAAGACGACCTGGCCCACATCCGCTGGCTGATCGAAGCGTTCAAGGACCCGAGGTACATCACGATCCACGGCCGGCCCCTACTCACCATCTACCGGCCCGACCTGCTGCCTGAACCGAAGGTCACCTTCGACCTGTGGCGGGAGGAATGCGCCAATGCGGGGGTGAGGGATCCCTGGCTGGTCATGTTCGAGACGGGTCGGTACGCCGGCGATCCGACCCACCTCGGATTTGACGCCAGTGCGGAATTCGTGCCCCATGGGATGTGGGAGATGGTCGAACCGGTCGACCACCTCCCCGGAGCCGATGCCAGCCACTCCGTGTACTCCTACGACGAGGCGGCCAGGGCCTACCAGCAGCGGCCCCCGCCCGAGTGGACCCGATACCCGTGTGTGGCCTCCGGATGGGACAACACCCCCCGGCGACAGAGCGGGGAGGCGATCATCCTCCACGGCTCGAACCCTGATTCCTACGGGCGGTGGCTGGACGCAGCCGTGCGCGGCCAGAGCGGTGCCAACGGTGGTGACGGGATCGTCTTCGTGAATGCGTGGAATGAATGGGCCGAGGGAGCCCACCTCGAACCCGACACGCGGCATGGACGGGCTTTTCTCGAGAAGACGCGCGAGGTGGTGGAAGGGGTGCGGGGTGCGCCGCTGACCGCTGCCGATGGTAACGAGGGACCCGCGCTTGCGGCGACATCCATCCAGGACCTCTATGTCGATCTCTACGACCGTTTTGTCGCTCTGCAGGCTGTGGCCAGTGGACTGCTGGGCCACAGCGACCGTCGTCTTGCCGCCATGCGCCAACAGTATGAGGAGGAGCTCCGCCTGGCTCGCCAGGAGACCCACAAGCTGGTGACAGCGAGCCTCCGCATGGAGGAGCAACTCGCCCTGGTGACCGCCCGTTACCAGCGGATGGCCCGATCGGCGGAACGAGCCGCCTACCCGGTGGGCGAAGGCGTGCCCGACTGAGACGGGCCCGACTGGGATAGAGGCCTCCGCAGACGCCGGCGGCCGGCTCGCCGGGGTTCAGGCCAGCTCGAAGTGCGAGAGGTCAGGCGAGCGCATGTCCTCCCGGAACCGGACGAAGGACCACGGCCACCCGCCGGGGATGCCCCGGTCGTCGAGATACCAGCTGCTGCATCCGGTGACCCAGACCGTGTTCCGGGCGGCCAGCTCCCGCTCCCGCTCAAAGTCAGCCAATGCCGTCCGTGAGGCAGATGCCTGGCGGAACTTCTGGCGAGCCAGGCCGTCGATGATCTGCATGATGTAGCCCATCTGCAGTTCGGCCACCTCGATGAGCGAGAAGTTCCCGATCGGTCCGTTGGGACCATTGAGCATGAAGAAATTGGGGAAATCGGGAACGGACACGGCGAGATAGGCCTCGGGCCGTTCGCTCCAGGCCGCCTCCAGCGTCCGGCCGTTGCGCCCGGTGACCCGCATCGGGCGCATGAAGGAGTCAGCGTGGAAGCCGGTGGCCAGCACCAGGACATCCACCTGGTGAAGGCGACCGTCGCTGGTGCGTATCCCCTCGGGCTCCACCCGGTCGATGGTCTCGGTCACCACTTCGGCCTGGGGCCGCTGGATGGCGTCGTAAAAATTGGGCGAGATGATCAATCGTTTGCACGCAGCCCGATAGGTGGGGCGCAGCTTCTCCCGCAGCTCCGGATCGTGCACGTTCTCCTCGAGGTTGGCCAGGCACGCCTGCTCGATCATCCTTATCTCGGGCGATGCGGTATCGACCACCGCATTAGCGAAGAGATCGAACATGTCGGACAGGTGCTGGTAACGGGCCGCCAGCCTGTCGGGGTGAAGGTGAAGTTCGGCGCGGTCCTCATCGGAGTACACGGGATTGTCCTGGGGCATCACCCATTGGGCAGTTCGCTGGAAGAGGGTCAGTCGAGCCACTCGGTCGACCACCGATGAGACGATCTGGACGGCGGTCGAGCCCGTACCGACGATGCCCAGGCGTCGTCCGTCGATGGTCTCACTGTGGTCCCAGCGGGCGCTGTGGAATGCCGCCCCGGCGAACGTGTCCAGCCCGGTCAGGTCCGGATAGCGAGGACGGTGGAGGACGCCGGTGGCGGCGATCACCACGTCCGCTATGTCCTGTTGTCCGGACGCTGCGGCCAGATGCCATTGACCATCGTCGGTGAAGGTGCATTGGGTCACCTCTTCGTTGAAGCGAATCCGATCGAGCACCCCGTACCCGCGGGCCACACGTTCGAAGTAGGCCCGGATCTCGCCGCCCGGGGAGAAATGGTGGCTCCAGTCCGGGTTGAGGGCGAAGGAGTACGAGTAGAGGTGGGAGGGAACGTCGCAGGACAGACCCGGGTAGGTGTTCTCCCGCCAGGTCCCCCCGACCTGGTCGCCTTTCTCGTACACGGTGAAATCAGTGAAGCCGGCCTCGGTCAGCTTGATGGCGCTAAGGATGCCGGCCATGCCGGCCCCTATGACGACGCACCGGAGCGGGCGACGCCGCTCGGTCACCCGGCCTCTTCGGGCTGTGGGTCGTGCATTTGTGGGCCGTTCCTTTGTGGGCCGGGGCTCATCGTGGGTGCACCTGCTGTGTCGGGCGGATGCTCACCGCGGCTACCGTACATCGATGATCCCGGACCGGTATGTCCTGAGCGGTACGGACATCGCCATCCCACCTTTGGGCGTAGGCACCTGGGCGTGGGGCGACCGGTCCACCTGGGGCATGGGCGGCTACGACACCGAACTGACCAGGGACTCGATCGCCGACGCCTGGGACGCCTCCATCGATGCCGGGGTCACCTTCTTCGACACCGCCGAAATCTACGGGAAGGGCGAAAGCGAGCGCATCATAGGGTCCCTACGCTCCAGGGACCCCGGGCGGGCGGACAGAGCGGTCATCGCCACCAAGTTCATGCCCTTCCCCTGGAAGGTCAACGTCGGCGCCGCCCTCATGAAGTCGTTGAAGGCCTCGGTGGAGCGCCTCGGCGTAGCGTCGGTCGACCTCTACCAGATCCACGGTCCGATCAGTTTCCGTTCGCATGCCGCCATGGCCGAGGCCCTGGCTACGGCACAACGGGCCGGGTTGGTCAAGGCGGTGGGTGTATCCAACTACTCGGCAGCCGAGACCCGCTCGCTGAGTCAGCAACTGGACAAGAGAGGGATGAAGCTGGCCACCAACCAGATCGAGTTTTCCCTCCTCCGCCGATCGCCGGAAACCGGCGGTCTGCTCGGAGTCTGCCAGGAGCTCGGTGTCCTGCCCCTGGCCTATTCACCGATCGGCCAGGGCCGGCTGACCGGCAAGTACTCGGCCGCCCACCCGCCTCCGGGCAAGCGCACCTTCTCCAACCACCCCATGGAGTCGGTCGACGTCGTGGTGGCCGAGCTCCGACGTATCGGAGAGAAGAACGGCGGCCGGACCCCGAGCCAGGTGGCCCTCAACTGGGTGATGTCCAAGGGAGTGGTGCCTATCCCCGGTGCCAAGAATCGACATCAGGCTGAGGAGAACGCCGGCGCTCTGGGATGGAACATCGATGACGACGATCTCGCCCAGCTCGACGGGGCCGCTCTGGCTGGTGTCCGTAGTCTCGAAGGCCGGTTCTTCCAGCACGGATGACGGGCCACCGCAGCTGTCAGCGCCGCCCTCGGCCCGTCGGTCCGGGTGGGGCGACCGGGGCGGACACGCCACTCGGACGGCGGATCCGGGGGCTGGTCTTCCCCCGTTGACCGCCCTCACCCCCTGTAGACTCGCCTTCCGTGCCCGCCGTCTCCCCTGAACCTGCCGTCTCCCCTGAGCGTGCTGTCGGCCCCTGACCGAGCGCCCGCCAGCTCCGTGCCCACTGACAGCCTGTTCCTCAACGCTCCGATCCACCGTACGGTGCTGGCCGGTGAGACCATCTACGCCGAAGGGGACGTCGGGACCCACATGTACGGCATCGTTTCGGGCTCGGTGGAACTGATCAAGGGTTCGGTGGTGGTGTCGAATCTGGGACCTGAGGACGTTTTCGGGGAACGTGCCCTGGTCGACCGGTTGCCCCGGAACCTGACGGCGGTAGCCACCTCGGAGACCGTGCTGGCGGAGATCGATCGTGGTCTCTTCCTCTTTTTGGTGCACGAATCATCGACGTTCGCCCTGGGCATCATGGGTGCCCTGGCCACCAGACTCCGTAACTACGACGAGCTGTTTGCCGCTCTGCCCGGCGAGTCGCCCCCCCGCTAAGCCGGTCCACCCGGCAACAGAAGCTGGTGGCCGGCCATGGTGGGGGAGGGAATGTCCGGGTGACAACCGGGTATGTGCGGGGGACGGACGAATAGGAGGAAGAACAGTGACTGACGCCCTGCACGAAACTGACGCCGGTGACAAGAAGGACCTACCAGGTGGTGTCCCCTGGATCCCCCTCAACGACGGACGGCGGATCCCCCAACTGGGCTTCGGGGTGTTCCAGATCCCGCCCGCCGATACGGAGGCGGCGGTGAGTCGAGCCCTGGAGATCGGCTACCGGCACATCGACACCGCCGAAATGTACGGCAACGAGGCGGAAGTCGGACGGGCCGTTGCCGCTTCGGTTATCGAACGATCGGATGTGTTCGTCACCAGCAAGCTCAACAACGGGTTCCACCGGCCACCCGAGGCGCGAGCTGCCTTCGAGCGTACGCTCGAGGCGCTCGGTTTCGACTATATCGACCTGTTCCTGATCCACTGGCCGCTCCCCACCCTTTACGGCGGGGACTTCGTTTCGACCTGGCAGACCCTCATCGAGTTCCGGGCCGACGGTCGTGCCCGCTCGATCGGTGTCTCCAATTTTCAGGCACACCATCTTGAGCCACTGGCGGCGGAGACCGATGTGGTGCCGGCCGTCAACCAGATCGAGATCCATCCGTATCTCACTCAAGACGGGCTACGGGCCTATGACACCGATCATCACATCGCCACCGAAGCCTGGTCGCCGATCGCTCAGGGAAAGGTGCTCGACGACCCCACTATCGTGGCCCTAGCTGCCAATGCGGGCAGGACGCCGGCGCAGGTGGTTCTGCGGTGGCACATCCAGCGCGGTGACATCGTCTTTCCCAAATCGGTGACGCCCTCGCGCATCAAGGAGAACTTCGACCTCTTCGACTTCGAGCTCGGGCGGGACGACATGGCTGCCATCAGCGGGCTCAACCGCAACGAGCGCACCGGGCCCGACCCGGACACCTTCGACTACGTGCCCCGCTGAGTAGCGATTACGGAGCCGATGTGCGGGCGGTGGCCAGCCAGGCGTCGATGGAGCCGTGGCTCTTCGACTTGAGGGAGGCGGGTGCGCCGCTGTGGTCGATGGAAGCTCGCGCACACCGGGCCAGGTCGGCACTGCCGAGACGAAGGACATCGCGGGCTACTTCGTATTCATGGAGCAAATCGACCCCGAACAGGAGTGGATCGTCGGCATTGATGGTGCAGGCCACGCCGCGCTGGAGGAGCATGGGGAGCGGATGATGAGCGAGGTCGGGTACGACCGATAGGGCCACGTTCGAGGTTGGACACACGTCGAGGCACACGGACTGGCCGGCCAATCGATCGACCAGCTCGTCGTCCTCGATGGCCCGGACGCCGTGTTGGATCCTGTCCGCCCCCAGAACATCGAGGGCGCATGTGACCGCTTCGGGTCCGCGGTGCTCACCGGCATGGGGTGCGGCGATCAGCCCGCCGTCGTTGGCGATGGCAAAGGCGTCGGCGAACAGTTCGGGCGGCGAAGCGGATTCGTCATTGGCCAATCCGAAAGCCACCACCCCTCGCCCCGAGTTACGGACGGCGATGTCTGCCTGGGTCACCGCCAGGGTGGGGGCCAAAGTGCGATCGGCCGTGATCAGCCACCCGACCCCGACCCCGGTCGCCTCCTCGGCCAGACGCCCGGCGTCGAGGAGGGCGTCGAGCACCGTCTGGGGTTCGCCCAGGCGGCTGTGGTCGGGGAGATGGACGGCCGGTTCGATCCAGACCGCGCCGGCGGAAGCAGCGTCTTCCACCACTTCGACGACCAGGCGGGCCAGGTCCTCGAGGGTCCGGAGCAGCCCGGTGGCGGCGAAGTACAGCGCGCCGAAATCGGCGAAGCTGCCGAAGGTGGTCGGCGGCGAGGGAAGTCGAGCGTCGTAGTGGCGGGCCAGATCCGACAAGGTCGAGCGACGCATGGCACCCTCGAGGTGCACGTGCAGATGGGCCTTGGGAAGGTCTCGGAGGTCGGGGGCGGGGAGAGATGACATTGGGTGCTCCTTTGGCGCGTGGGAAGGACGGTTCCTTCGCCGCGAGCCGGGGCCGTCTGGCCCTCCCCGTCTGGTCAGCTCATGACAGCCAGGACTCTACCGAGGAGCGGATGCAGGGTCAACGGTGTCTGTCGGTCAGGGGATATCGGTGTCATGAGCGATCAGCGCGTCCACGTCGGACCGCGACCTAGTGTTGTCCGCGATGCGTACCCGGTGGGAACCGTTTACCTGGCGCCGGACGGGATTGTCGGTGGTCACGGCCATCATCGGTGCCGCCGGGCTCCTCGCCGGATGCAGCTCCAGCTCCAGCTCCACGACCATGACCACGACGACGGCGGCCAGCGCGACGGGCCCTCTCATCGTGACCTGGATGCCGAGCTACGCCGCGCCGGGGACCCCCGCCCAGTACAACAAGGTCGGGGTCATAAAAGTCGGACCGACCAGCGCCAAGAACGTCCTGGTCCTGGAACCGGGCACCTCGGCCGCCGCCGCCTACTTCGTGCCGCTGGCCAAGTGGATCGTGGCCAAGACCACGGGGTGGCAGGTGTGGGCGGTCGAACGTCGAGAGAACCTGCTCGAGGACCAATCGGTGCTCAACCTGTACAAGGAGCACAAGGCCACGACCACCCAGCTGTTCGACTACTACCTCGGCTACCTCAAGAACCCGAGCATCACCCATCACTACGAACCCGTCGCCGGCTCCGCCGTCGAGTTCGCCAAACAGTGGGGGATGAACGTCGCTGTCCAGGACCTGCATGTGGTGATCGGTGCGGCCAAGAAACTCGGCGGCAAGGTCGTGCTCGGCGGCCACTCGCTCGGCGGATCGGTAGTCACGGCTTACGCCACCTGGGACTTCGGCGGCCACGCCGGAGCCGACCAACTGGCCGGCTTGGTCTACATCGATGGGGGTAGCACGTCGACCCCGGTGAGTGCCCAGTCGGCGACACAGACTCTCCAGTCGCTCGACGCC
Organism: uncultured Acidimicrobiaceae bacterium; assembly: GCA_963727955.1. Lineage (GTDB taxonomy): Bacteria > Actinomycetota > Acidimicrobiia > Acidimicrobiales > RAAP-2 > Bog-756. Next base: position 82,643 of record CAVSII010000012.1, on the reverse strand, counting down.
CCGGGCACCAGCCCCTGGCTCGCCTTCGGCGGGATCACCGCTCCGTACGCCGGACTGTTCGAGGCGACAGGAGCAGCGTCAGCACTCTTGGACCCGAATGCGCCCTCGTTGGGTCAGACTTCAGATCTCTTGCCTACCGACATCGTTCCTGCGGTGCGGGTCACCAATCTGGGCCAGTACGGGTACGCCCTCAATGCGTCGACTTCTCCGCCCAGTTTGCTCGCCGCTCAGGCCCACCTCGGCCAGGGCATCGCCGCACAGGGTCCGATCCACGGCTGGAACAGTGCAGGAGCCCTGACGCCGATCGACAGCTTCGCCACCATGTTCTCAGGTCAAGGAATCCAAAACGCCAACGGCACTGAGTGGTACTTCCCCCAGCGCCTGACCGACGACACCGGTGCCGTGGACAACGGGAACGCCAATCCCGCTCAGAGCGTGCTCGACGTCGACGCCACCATGGGTCACAGCCTCCCGAAGAGCCTGCTGATCTACGCTTTCGGCGCACGTCTGGGTGGAGCCTCGGTTCCCCAGGGCGCTCAGATCTTGGCCCAACAATCGGGCATCCCCATGGCCAATCTCACCTTGGCCAACTACCAGAGCACCTATTCGCACAACGACCCGGCCGGCGCCTATCCCACCAACGCCTTCTTCAGCCGGCTGATCCCGTTCCTGGGCAAGGTCAACGCCCAACGGTCGTAGGGTGGAGCAGTGATGGCGGTCAACGTGGCACAGGTCGAACGAGCCGAACTCTGCGATCTGTTGGTCGAGGTCGGTCCTGACGCGCCCACCCTGTGCGAGGGATGGACCACCGCCGATCTGGCTGCCCATCTGGTCGTGCGTGAGCGGCGACCCGACAGCGGCCCCGGAATCGTCTGGCCGCCCCTGGCCGGCTACACCGATACCGTGCGGCGGCGGCGGAGGGACGGTACGTCGTGGGAGGAGCTGGTGTCGGCCGTTCGCTCCGGTCCTCCGCTGCTCCTCCGGCCCTTCGACCGGGCCATGAATACGGCCGAGTTGTTCATCCACATCGAGGACGTCCGCCGAGCACAACCCGTATGGGACGTTCGACCCCTGGAACCCGAGTTGGCCAACGCCCTGTGGTCGCGAGTGGGAGCGGGAGGAATGGCCAAGCGGGTGCCGGCCACCATCGAGCTGGTCGCCCCGGGCCATGCCAGCAAGACCGCTGGCAGCGGACCTCGCATCGTGGTCGAGGGTGCCCCGGGCGAGCACCTCTTGTTCGCATCCGGGCGCCAGGATGCGGCCAGCGTTGAAATCACCGGTGACGACGACCTGGGCCGGCAGCTGCGCACGGCCCCGTTGGGGATCTAAGCGGGCGAAGCCTTCGACCCGTCCTCGAGGCGGGCGCCTGTTTCGGCCGATGAGCTCCTGTCACCGAGGCCGCGTTCACCGATCAGGTGGTCGGGCCACGCTCCGGCCGCGCCGCGCACGGTGAGCGTGACGGGCGAGCCCGGTGGCAGCCGGAGCCCGCCCAGTACACGGGCCACCACCGGGGTCGCCCCCTGCTCCTCGCCGAGGGTCACATGGACGACGGCGTCGTGACCGTAGAAATCGGTGCTGACCACCCGTCCGGGTGCCCCCGGGCCCTCTGAGCCGGGATGGACCTCGATCTGCTCGGGTCGGACCAGGACGGTGAGACGACTCCCGGAACCCAGGGCCGCCGATGACTCCATGGTCACCGGACCGAGCGCGGTGACCACCACGTCATTCCTGGCCACGCCCACCACCAGGTTGGCTTCCCCCACGAATTGGGCCAGATCGGGATCACGGGGATGCGAGTACAGGTCTTGTGGCGCCGCCACCTGGGCGATGGCGCCACCACGTAGCACGGCCACAAGATCGGCAACGGAGAGGGCCTCGTCCTGGTCGTGGGTGACCAGAATGGCCGTGGTCCCGTTCTGACGCAGGATCTGCTCGACGTCGGCCCGCACCGTCGCCCGCATGTTTGCATCGAGGGAGGCGAACGGCTCGTCCAACAGGAGCAACCGGGGCATGAGGGCCAGCGCCCGGGCCAGTGCCACCCTTTGCTGTTGTCCCCCGGACAGTTGGTGCGGGTAGCGCTCGGCCAGGCCGTCCAGGCCGGCGGCATCGAGAAGCTCGCCCACCCGCTTTCCCGACCGCTGGCGACGGGCCAGGCCGAAGCCCACGTTTTTTCTGACGTTGAGGTGAGGGAAGAGGCTGCCTTCTTGCGGGACATAGCCGATGTGACGACGCTCGGTGGGTTGGTGGTGCTGGTCGTCGTCGACAACTTCGCCACCGATGGTGACGGTCCCTCCGTCCGGTCGTTCGAAGCCGGCCAGAACCCGGAGGAGGGTGGTCTTCCCGCTTCCGGACGGACCGAGCACGGCGGTGATTGTTCCGGCGGGTACCTCGAGATCGAGCCCCTTCAGCACCGACTGTTGTCCGAATCCCTTCGTGAGACCGGTGACGATCAGGTCGGTGGCGGCCGATGTCATGCCGGCCTCGTGGCGTTGGTGGGGAGCCGGTCGAAGTAGCGCCCGAGGAAGTAACTGGGCAGGGCGGCCACAGCGATGATCACCAGGGCGAAGGGTGCGGCTTGTCCATAGGAAAGGTTCTGCTGGTAGGCCCAGAACTGCGTGGCCAAGGTCTGTACGCCGGTGGGAATGAGAATGAGCGTAGCCGTGAGCTCGGTCACGGTGGCCAGAAAGACCAGGCAGAAGGAGGCGGCCAGTCCGGGACCGACCAGCGGGAGCGTGACCCGGATGAGCACAGCCAGCCGACCTTGACCTAGGGACCGGGCCGTTTCTTCCAGGCGGACCGGCGCGTAGGCCACGGAGGCCCGGACGCCGACCAGAGCCAACGGGAAGAAGAGGATGGCATAGGCGATGATGAGCAGCGGGGCCTGCTGATAGCCGAATCCCCCCAGATAGCGCTCGGTGAAGTAGCTGAGGGCGAAGGCGATGACCACGCCCGGGAGGGCCAGCACCAGGTACGTGCTGCGCTCGAGCATGCGGCCCACCCGGAGACGGTGCCTGACGGCCAGGAGGGCCACCGGCAGCGAGAGCACGGTAGCCAGGATGCCGGCGGCGGCGGCGTAGCCGGCGGTGTGCAAGGCGGCGCTGAGCAGTGACACCCCGGTGAGCGAGTGGGCTCCTCCCTCGAACATCCAGTAGACGCTGGTCCCGATGGGCACGCCGAGGGCCAGACCGACCAGAGCTACGAATCCGATGAGGACCGGCACCGTGGCTCGGCCCAGACGGTGTTGACGGCGGACCCGCTGTGCGAACGGATCGACCCGGACCAACTGGCCTCGTCCCCGGGCCAGGACGTCGCCGCCCAGGACCAGGATGCTGAGTACGACCAGGACCAGGGCGAGAGCGCACGCCGTGGGGACGTCGAAGGAATTGAACGCGGTGAAGATCTCGGTGGTGAAGGTCCGGTAGCCGAGGATCTCGAAGGCGCCGTACTCGGCCAAGATGACAAGGGCGACCAGAACACAGCCCCCGAGGATGGCCGTGCGGGCCTGCCCAATGACTACCCGTAGGAACGTACGGATCGGACCCAGCCCCAGGCTGTGGGCGACCTCCTCCATGCTCGGATCGGCGCTACGGAAGCTGGCCGCCACCGGAAGATAGACCAGCGGGTAGACGGCGAGGGTCATGACCAGGACTGCGCCCCGAAACCCTTCCACCCATGTGCTGATGGACGCCCACCCGAAGCTGACGACGAAGTCGGGGATGGCGAAGGGCACGACGACCAGCACCGCCCAGATACGGCGCCCCGGGAGGTCCGTGCACTCCACGCACCAGGCGGTGAGGGTCCCGATGATGGCGCACAGCACCGTGACCACCACGGTCAGTTGGACGGTGTTCCAGAGCAGTGTGGCGGTCAGTGGGCGCCATATCAGGTGAACGATGGTGGTGAAACCCACCCCGCTGGACTCGATGAGGAGGAAGGCCAGCGGCGTCAAGAGCAACAGGGCCACCGCCAGGCTCATGGCCAGGAGTGCCCGCGGCCGTGCCTTACGTCGTCGGACGGTCGACTCGACCGGAGCCGGAGCCGGAGTCGGAGCCGGAGCCGTGCGCTCAGTCGTCCCGGTGGCCATCGTCTGTCCCTGTTCGGCCGGCTGTCGGATCGGCTCGGTGACCGGTCACAGCAGGCCGGCCTGCTTGAGCAGGTTGATGGCCGTGGAACCATCCCCCAGTTGGGCGGTGGTGATGGGGTTCGGCTGTAATTGACCGAATGGGGTCTCCGGTTGGCTGGTGGTCACTCCCGAGGCGATCGGGTACTCGAAGCTGATCGAGTGAGCGATGGTCTCTTGCCCTGCTTTGGAGACGAGGTAGGCAAGAAATTTCTGAGCGGCCGCCTGGTTCTTGGACGACTTGAGAACGGCGGCCGGGGAGATGTCGAGGACGTATCCGGGGTCGTAGGGGGCGAAGTAGGTGATGTCGGAGTGGATGTTCGACGCCCCGAGCTCGGCACGCATCCGGTACCAGTAGTACTGATTGACCACACCGAAGGCCACGGCGCCCCGGTTCACCTCGTCGGCGATCGTCTCGTTGTCGGGATAGATGTGGCTGCCGGCGTTGTTCTTGATCCCCTCCAACCATTTGAGCGCCGCAGGGTCTCCGTAGGTGTGGACGACCGATGTGACGATGGGTTGAAAATCGGTCTCTCCGGCTGCGAAGGCCAATTTTCCCTGGTAACGGGGGTTAGCCAACTGGAGTACAGAGGTGGGGAGTTGTCCCTTGGCAATGAGACTGGGGTTGTAGATCAGCACGCTGACCCGCGCCGACACGCCGACCCAGTCACCTGCTGGCGAGTTGTACTTGCTCGGCGTGAGGGCCAGAGTCGACGGGTCGACCTTGGCCAGCAGCCCCTTGGACTGGAGGTACTCGAGAGCCGGTGTGTTCTCGGTGTAGATGACGTCAGCGGGGGAGTTCGACCCTTCGGTGACCACCTCGTTGGCCAGAGTGTCCTCGTCGTCGCTGCGTACGTTCACGGTGATCCCGGTGGCCTTTTCGAATCCGGCCACCAACGAGTCGGTGGTCTGGACGTGCTGCCCGCTGTAGAGGGTGATCGACTGACCGGATGCCGACGATGATCCTCCGCATGCGGCGAGCAGGACACCGGTGGCCACCACCGCCACGGCCGCCCATCCCCAGTGCCTCCTCATGGACGCCTCCTCGTTTTTCATGGACGCCTCCTCGTTGCCGCTCGGTGAACGTGACGGCCGGCACACACCATCAGGCTCATGACGTTGCCCCCGGACAGAGGGCATCGACCTGGTTGGAAGCGGCGCTGACCTGCTGTTTGGAGGCGCCCGAGTTGTTGGTAGCCACGACGGCCTTATAAGCGGCACCGAGATCTTCGATGGCGGCGCGGAGCTTGTCGTTGGAGGTGGATATCTGGCGGAGAGGCAGGATTTGGGCCTGTGCGTAGCCGACGGGGTCGGCGTCAGGATCCGGGCCGTCGCTGAGCACGGCGTTGATCTGGGTGCACGAACCGGAAGCGACCGCCGTCCTGGTCGGAGATGCGCTCGAAGAACCGCAGGCGTCGAGCAGGAGAGATCCACCCAAGACGATGCCCACGGCGATGAGGGTGGGGCCGGACAGGCGCGTCATGGTCGGGATCTGGTTAGTGGTCGCCGGTCGGCGTCGGACGAGAACTCCCCGAAGCGGCTGGCCCTGCTCGCGTAGCGATCAGTGCTGAAGGATCGAGCCGATCCAGTCCGGAAAACGACCGTGGCGAGCGAGAGGTAGGTTGGCATTATTAGGCGAGCCTAACATTAGGTGTCCCTAAACTTAGGCCCGCCTAACTTCGGATGTCAACCCGGTGGGTCCGACCCAATGCTCTGTCCCGCCACCGGGGTCCCGCCACCCGGCGATCGCCTGCCGGCGCGGGCCCAGCGCCGTAGGTGGGCTCTGCCGCCGCCAACGGCTCGGTCGGCGGGTCAGAGGGCGATGCCGGCCAAGGGCCTCATGGTCGGGTTGCCCGCCGCTACCCCGGCTTCCTCGGCCTCGACGACGTCGATCGGAGCGGCAGGCTTGTCGGCGACCAAGCTCCGCTTCATGCGCAGGAACGGGGACTCGACCACCCGCCACGACAATTCGGCGCAGGCCAACGTGGCCAACAGGGCGATCAACACGCCGGAGAATCCCAGGCTCCTCAGCCACGTCAACCAGACGTAGTGCCAGAGGTAGAGGGCATAGGACCGTCGCCCTACATAGGTCATTGCCGGGCTGGCCAACCAGGATGGCCGCTGTCGCCGCCGATTGACCAGGACGACCACCATCAGAGGGGCAGCGACGGAGACGGCGATCCAGGCCGTCCCGTAGACGAACGCCGAACTCGGATGATCGAAGATCCAGCCGCCGAACACGAGCGAACCGATGGTGACGACGATTGCTGGCGTGGACGTACGGCCCCACCACCCGCCGATGGCGGGTCGCCGGGACCACAAGAGGCCGAGAGCGGCTCCGGCTAAGAAAGCTCCCGATCGGGTATCGGTGCTGTAGAAGACCAACGTCGTGGTGGCGTGAGCATGATGCAACCAGATGACATCGAGGAACGAAGCGATGGCCAGAAGACAGGTTCCCACCACGGCGATGCTGCGAGAACGACTGAGTAGAAAGACAAGGAGAGGTGCCCAGAAGAGGTAGAACTGCTCCTCGACGGCCAGGGACCAGAGGTGCCCCAACGGGACGTAACCGGTGAAGAGCCCGAACAATCCGCACCAGTTGGTGAGGTAGGTGATTCCAGCTCCCACCCCTTCGATGGCCACCGATATCGGCTCGCCGGTGCCCGTTCCGGCCCCCGGTACCGACGTCATCCATGCGTCATGGCCGAAAAAGATGACGACCAGCAGCCAGATGAGAAGGAACACCACCAGTGCCGGCACGAGCCGAAGGGCGCGCCGCACATAGAAATGGAACAGGTTGATGCGTCCGCGGAGGTCCTTCTCCTCGGAAAGCATCGCCGTAATGAGAAAACCACTCAGGCCGAAGAAGACAAACATGGCAACCTGCCCGACGGCGAGTTCGGGTGCAAGCCCGGCATGGCTGGCAAAGACTGCCATCCATGCCAGGGCGCGCACGCCATCCAGAACGGGCTGATGGCCGAGGAGCCGAACCGCGTGGGGTTTGGCAGCCACAGGGTGGAACTCCACCCACGCCACCTTTGTCGACCCACCTTGGACGGCCCTTGGAAGATCCCTAGACCACCTTAAGATTTGGTGATCGGACCTTCGGTTTGATCTATTTCACCTGAGCCCAACCTGGGCCGACCCTGAGGTCAAGCTGAGCCCGCCATCCCATCAGACGGGCATCACCATGGATTCAGACGGCCATCCCCATCAACCAATCACCTTCAACTTGCTGCCGGCCCGGCGTGCCTGAGGAGCGACCTCTGGACGGCCGTCCGAGCCCGATCACGGGGTTGCCGCCGCCGACGCAAAAGGGGTCCTGCTTACGAAGCCGCGGCGCGTCGGAGGATGTCGTTTGCCGCTTCATACCATCCGGTGAATTTGCTCCACTGTTCTGTAGGGAGGATAAACCCAGGTCAGATCAGACCCCGTCCCTGTAATCGACCGTCGTGGCCAGCCGGCGAGGGTCGAGCACGGCCGACGTCGTCGCATGGTGAGCGGCAGAGGCGACAGTCGGCGGTCTACCTTTGCGGCCGTAGAGCATGAGTGGGATGATGCCACGCAGGCGGATCCAACCGAAGAAGACTGCATGGCCGGTAGCGATATTCCCATTGAGGATGAGAATGCAGTTGCGGGGCTGGCCGATGCCATGTCGGCCATGGTCGATCTCCTGTTTTCTGCTGACACAGTCGAGCAGACGCTCGACAGTGTCATGGAGTTGGCAACCACCACCATCGAAGGCTGTGACTTCGCCGGCATCATTCTCCTCGATCATGGGGTCGCCACCATCCGGGCCTCTACCCATCCGGACGTCCTCGAGCTCGAAGCGTTGAGGAATCTCTCAGGAGATTCTTTGTTCTTTGCGTCGATTCGTGAAGAGTCCATCTATTACAACGAGGATTTGATCGAAGGTACTCAGATCGAATGGGTTTCGGAAGCGCGAGAGAGGAATATCCGAAGTCTGTTGGGACTCCCCTTCGCTATGGCGGGAGTATCCGGAAGTCTCGCCCTCTTCGCCCGCTATCCGTCTGCTTTCGGGGTCATGGACAGAGGTCGAGGACTTCTTTTGGCCCACCTGGCCGGCGCCGCCATCACCGCGGCTGAGGAGCACGAGACCGAGATGCGGGTTGCCTCCAATCTCAATTCCGCTCTGGTGACAAGAGAAATCATCGGGGAGGCCAAAGGCATCTTGATGGAGCGCGAACGCATCACCTCCGCGCAAGCGTTCGATATCCTCCGTCGTGCTTCCCAACACCTCAATTTGAAGCTTCGGGACATTGCTCAGAGCCTGGTCGACACCGGGGAGCGTCCGGATACCGGGTGAACGGCGTACCTCTGAAAACGGATGGCTTTGGCAGGGGAGCAGGGTGGTCGCCCAGATCTGTGTTCCTTTGCGGCGTGGTAGATTTTACTTGCCTTCTACAGCGAGGGACCGACATACCCAGGACGCGACACATTGTCGATGACCCCGCTGTCGAACAACTTCACCGATGTGGGTGACCCTTCTTCGCCGGACTGTGATGAGCGGCGGCGCCATCGGACCGGGTACGGAACTGAATTCTGCCGGGCGTGGCCCGGGAGAGTGTCGGGTGGACGGCGGTTCTCGTGAGCTCACCCAGTCACGACATGCTCGACAAATTCCGGCGGGACGCTGAGCTCAGCCAGGAGGAGCTCTGGCTCCGGTACTTCGAGCTCGGCGGCATGAGCTCCGCCCTTCAGCTCGAAGCCTTTCTGTTCGGTGCCCTCGCTCCGAGTCCCTACGACCACGACGTGATCGCTCACGCACTCAACGAACGCTTCGTCGAGCTCGGCGGCAACCATCCGGTTCCCTATGTGCAAGAAGACCAGGGTGAGTAGTACGTCGAGACCGGCGAGCGGCGGCCGATTCGCCACCGGGCCGGTCGACTGCCCAGCCTCCTGATGACCGGACGATTGCCGACGTGAGCGCCGTAGGACGATACCCCCTTCGCCTGCTGCCATCCGTGGCGCCATCGAAGGCAGGCCGGTCCAACGCTGAGTCACCGAGTCTCTCGGCTGTTCGGGAGACGCGAAGAGCCCGACGCAACCACCCGTCTGGGTCCGGGATGAGCGGCGAGCTCGACCCGCGTGTCGATGTCGCTCGGACTTTGTGCGCTGGTGACACGATGCGAAAACGGAGAAACACTGTTTTTACCTCAGCCTCCACCGGCTGGATGGCACATCGACATCCGCCCGCTCTGGGACGTTGGATGGGAGAGCAAGGCCAAGGCCCCGGCGGTTCTCGACGGTCGATCCGGCGGGGTGTGTCAGGTGGTTGAAGGCACCGACTCCCGTGGCCACTTCGTCATCGGAGCCGAGTTGGGCGAAGACCACGCCGTCATCGCCGTGCGGGGTCAGCTTGCCGGACCGGCCGCCGCCGAGCTCAGCACCATGCTCGAAGCGGCGATGGCCGGTGGCTGTCTCTGGATAGTGGTCGACCTGTCCGGGGTGAGCTCGGTCATCCCCACGGGTTTCACCGTGCTGGCTCGGGCGGCCAGGCAAATCGCCGGACATAAGGGTCAACTCACGGTCCGCTGTTCAAATGGCGCCGTGCGGGCTTCTCTCGAGGCCTCCGGGCTCGACGGTTTGAACGTTCCCGATCCTTTCGGGCATCAATCGGCGTTCCTCGACTACGACCAGGCCCTCCGCCTGTTCGACATGCGCAGTGCCACGAGACCGGGTGATCTGTTCGACGAGCTCAACCGATCGGTCGTGGATGGGGCGCCGGGTCACGGGACACACGGTGCCTTGCGGCTGACTGTTGCCCTGGCCAAAAAGCTTGTGGGCGGCGCTGACGGCGCCAGTATCTCCCTGCGGCGCCACGGGATTCTGACGACCATTGCCGCCACCGATCAAACGGTTCTGGACATGGACGGGCATCAGTACGCATCGGGGCAAGGCCCGTGTGTTGATGCCTCGGCAGAAGGACGGGAGTTCTACAGCGGTTCTCTCAGCGAGGAGCAGAGATGGCCGATCTTCACCCCCCGAGCACGCGCCCTTGGCATCAATTCGATCCTTTCCTTCCCTCTCATGACAGTGGAGAGACCGGTGGGAGCAATCAACATCTACTCCCGGACACCGGCTGTGTTCGTATCCGCCGACCAGCACGTGGCCTCTGTCCTCGCCGCCGAAACCTCCGCCATTCTCTCGGAGGTTGAGGCACACCCGAGAGCGGATTCACGTTCGAACCGCCTGCAGCGGGCATTGCGGACCCGCAAGACGATCGCCCAGGCCCAGGGAGCGATCATGGAGCGGGACGGGATCTCCGAGTCGGCAGCCTTCACTGCCTTGCGGAAGTATTCCCAACGGACCAACGAGCCGCTTCGGGAATACGCGCGAGATGTGGCGGACGCCACCCGCGGACCCCGACCGGAGGCACGGCCCGAGGGGGACAGCCCGGCCCACGGATGACCTGGTGCGACCGTCGATTCCGGGGATGAGGCCAACCGGTTGGGCGGCCGATCGGCAGCCCGACCGGCGATCAGGTCTACTGGGACGAGCCCGATCGTCACGGCCGAACCCCGATTTCTACGGCCTTAAGTGGAACGGGTCGACAATTCTGGGCAGAGTTGTCGATCGGGGTCGTTCTCGACCGTCGTAGTCAGTAGGAGGTCCCGAAGGCGGGGCCAATCACGAGAGGAGATCACCATGGCCGAGTATCTGATCCTTATTTACGGGGACGAGGCTGCATTGGACAATCCGGAGCCCGGGTCATTCGACCAGATGATGAAGGGCCATCAGGTGTTCGGCGAGCGCAACGCCTCCGCCTTGCGGGGTGGCAACGCACTGCAGTCGACTGCGACGGCGACGTCGGTACGCCAGGACTCCTCCGGCGAGTTCGTGGTCACCGACGGCGCCTTTGCGGAGACCAAAGAGGCGCTGGGCGGCTATTACCTGGTGGAGGCAGCCGATCTGGACGAGGCCTTGACGCTGGCCAAGCAGGTGCCGATGCCTGCCGGCGGGGTTGAGGTCAGGCCGATCAGGACGTTCAGCTGAGCGGCGCCCATCGCCTCATGCACGCGTCGGTGGAGGCAGCGGTGGCTGACGCACACCGACGGGAGTGGGCCTTCGTGCTGGCCGCCACGGTCCGGGTCACAAGGGACATCGACTTGGCTGAAGAATGCGTCCAGGATGCCTATGCCCGGGCGCTGGCCACCTGGTCCACCGAGGGTATCCCCGCGAAACCCGGTGCCTGGCTGACCACCGTGGCCCGACGCCGGGCCATCGACGTGGCTCGCCGGGGCGTGACCCATGACCGGGTCCTGCCTCTACTGGTCGAATCGGTGGCCGTGGTCGGCCCTGGCGAGCTCGACGAGCCCGACATCGTGGACGATCGACTCCGGCTGATCTTCACGTGCTGCCACCCCGCCATCGCCCTCGACGCCCAGGTGGCGCTCACGCTACGTCTGGTTTGCGGACTCACCACCGCCGAGGTGGGCCGGGCGTTCCTGGTCAGCGAGTCGACCATGGCGGCCCGCATCACCCGGGCCAAGAAGAAGATCGCCATTGCCCGCATCCCCTACCGGGTGCCGTCCGTCGACGACCTTCCCATCCGCATTGACGCCGTGCTCACCGTTTTGCATCTGCTCTACTCGACCGGGCACACGGCACCGGAGGGTGCCGACCTCGGCCGACGGGACCTGGTGGAGCGGTCGCTTGACCTGGCCCGACTGCTGCGGAAGTTGCTGCCGGACGACGCCGACGTGGCCGGACTGCTGGCCCTCATCCTTTTGACCGACGCCCGCCAGGCGTCGCGGGTGGGAGGTGACGACCAGCTGGTGCTTCTGGCCGACCAGGACCGGTCCCATTGGGATCACGTCGCCATCGGGGAGGGTCTCGAGCTCGTGCGTGAAGCCCTGTGCCGCCGACCACCGGGGCGATTCGCCCTCATGGCCGCCATCGCCGCCGTCCACGACGAAGCTCCGTCGTGGGACGCAACCGACTGGGGCGAAATCGTGGGGCTCTACGACCTTTTGGTTGAGCTGTGGCCGTCTCCCGTGGTCGCCCTCAACCGGGCCGTGGCCATCGGCCTGGCGTTCGGGCCCGACGCAGGACTGGCCGCGCTGGACGCTCTGGCCACCGAGCCCCTGCTGGCCACCTACACCTATTTGGCATCAGCGCGGGCCGACTTCCTCAGACGACTGGGCCGGGTCGCCGAGTCCCGTGCCGCCTACGAGGAGGCCTTGTTGCTCTGCGAGAACGCGGTCGAGCGGGCCTTCCTGGTCGAACGGCTCAGTCACGTAGACGGCTGAACGAACTCTGATAGGGCACAGCATTAGAGGAGCATTCCGCTCATGCGCCGGACAGGCAACGCCACATGCATGTGCGGGATTTGCATGACAACGCCGGATGTATGACACGGGGCGCTGGTATCCGGTGGAGGTCCCGGATCAGAGAACCTCGGCGATCATCGTCTCGGCCACCGCCGCCTCTGAGGCATCGGTTGTCTCCGGCTGTCCGTCCTGGGCACTGTTCGATTTGAGAATGACCAGGCCGATCACGAATCCGAGCAGAACGCTGGCCAGAGCGATGGTGAAGGCCAGGCGATAGCCGCCGTCCAGCGCATTGACTTCCGACCGTCCCTGGGCGAGCAGAGTAACCGTCCGGCTACTGGACACCGCCCCGAGGACGGCCACCGACAGTGCCGCGGATACCTGTTGGGACACATTGACGATTCCCGAGCCGATTCCGGCGTCCTTGGCCGGAACCCGTGCCACCGCCATGGTCAGCAAGGGGGTGAATGCCGTCGCCGCACCCAGACCGACCATCAACACGGCCACGAAGATATGCGGGAAGTAGGCGGTATGGACGCCCGAGGTGATGAACAGGGTGAGACCCACACCGAGGACAGCGAGACCCATCAATGCGGTCCATTTCGGCTGCAACCTGTTCATGATGCGGGTGGTCAGTCCGGCGGACATCAGCGCCACGCAGAGCGTCTGGGGGAGGAAGGCCAGGCCTGTCCGAATCGGGTCGTATCCCAGCACGTGCTGGAAGTACAGGACACCGATGAAGAAGGTGCTGTACATGCCGACCACCATCAGGCCTCTCACCAGGCTGGAGGAGAGCAGGCCGGGAGAGCGCACCACGGGCATCGGAATCATCGGCGTGGCCAGTCGACTCTCGAGCAGGAAGAAGGCCGCCAGGACCACCACCGCTGCCGCGCCGAAGGTAAAGGTGTGGCTCGAATTCCAGCCGTACTGGCTCGAGCTGACAATGGCGTAGACCGCCAGCATGAGCCCGGCGGTGCTGAGGACGGCGCCACCTATGTCCAGTCCGGCGCGAAACCCGAGGCCGGCGTTTTCCTCGATCAGCACCGCCCCGGCCACGAACGTGGCGACGCCGATGGGAATGTTGATGAAGAAGATCCAGTGCCAGCTGAGTGCCTGGGTCACGTAACCGCCGACCAGAAGTCCCAATGACCCGCCCCCCACGGCGACGATGATGTACGAGCTCATGGCTTTGGCCCGCTCCCGGGGGATCGGGAAATCAGCCACGATGATGGCCAGGATGACCGAGGAGGAAAGGGCTGCGCCCAGCCCTTGGACGAACCGGGCCGAGATGAGCAGGATCTGGCTGTCGGCCGCGCCACAGGCCAACGAGGCCGAAGTGAACAAGGCCACGCCCACCAGGAAGACCTTTTTCCGGCCGATGAGGTCGCCGAGGCGACCGGCCAGCAGGAGAGTGCCGGCAAACGTGATCAGGTAGGCGTCGATCACCCAGGCCAGTGAGGCCTGGGTGAAGTGCAGGTCGCGCTGGATGGTGGGCAGTGCCACGTTCACGATCGTCTGGTCCAGGATGTTCATCAACATCGCAAAGCAGACGATGATGAGCGCGATCCAGCGGCGGCGGTCGTGTACGAAAGAAGTGAGGGACGAGGGGATGGCGGACTCCTTGGTCATGACAGAACTCAGGTTCCCCAGGCATTGATAGTCACTAAGATAATGAGTGTCAAGTCGACGTGATAGTCGATTCATCGGCTATAATCCCGCTCATGTCAACCACGACGACGCCTGGAGTCACGGTGTTGTTGACCCAGCTCGCCCGAGTCGTCTATCGCCGCACCTCGGAGGAACTCCTGGGGATGCGGTTGAAGGAGTTCGTGACGCTGGCCCACCTTCGCGAGCACAGTCCCATCCCGCAGCAGGATCTCAGCGAGACTCTGTGCATCGATCCCAACAATCTTGTACTCCTGCTCAACGAGCTCGAGTCGAGGGGCTTTGCCTACCGGCGCCGCGATCCTGCTGACCGACGCCGACATCTCGTAGAGATCACCGATGAGGGATTGGGCGCGTTTGAGAATGCCGAACGCGGTATCGAGAGTGTGGAAGACGACGTGCTCGCCTCACTCAGCAGTCGTGAGCGACTCGAGCTTCAGGGGTTGCTGACCAAGGCACTCGAAGGGGCTCCGGAACTGGGTGAGAGATAGGCGCTGGCTCTGCTGGCGTCGATCAGTTGGCGTGATTGGCACTGATTAGGCGAAATAGTGGCGATCGGCCTGCGGTGTGACGAGAAGTTGGGCATCATCGGAGTCGGTGACCCCAACCCCGTGGGGCCGTTTGAGCGAAAGCCCTCACGGGCTCACGGAGCGGCTCTCACAGCCGGGACGAGTGGCGAAGGTACGTGCGGATCCGCACCTGCTCGCCATCGTCGAGCGCGTCGAGCGCGTCGAGCAAGGCGAACAGTCCGGAAAACCCCTGTCTTCCAAGCGTGGCCGCCAGGTCGTTCTCGATGGCCCGGGCAGCCGCTCGCTGCGCCCGGAGGTAGCCGTTCCCGCTGGCGGTCAGGGTCACTGACTTTTCCCTCCTGCTGGTCGCCGAGTCGGCGACCGCGACGTAACCACGATCGCGGAGGTGCCCGACGACCTTGCTGGCTCCTTGGCGGGTGATGCCAAGTTCGCGTCCTATGGCCGAGATGGTCGAACCGGATTGTCCCGAGCACAGCCTGAGGACCCGGCCATCGGGGAATCTCCGCTCGCCGAATCCTGCATCGGCCATGGCTGTGTCGAGTCGGATTTGATAGCCGATCCAGGCACGTCGTAGCGCCGGTCCGAGGCCGAACGATGACGACCCGTCCACGTTGTCGGCTCCGAGGTCCGTATCCGACGGAGGCACCTCGGAATCCACGCAAGAGATGTTAGCAGACTGTAAACTAGGTTGACAATCCAGTAGCCCTCCCCGATACTTTGAACATGCAGGTCCCTAGCGCTTCCACACGTGGGTGGCGGCCGCGTGCCGCAGCTCTGGTTCTGGTGTCGGCTCTGGTGCTCACCGCTTGCGGATCAGGGAGCGCTGGTTCCCGGCCCCCCTCCACCACCGTCGTCTACAGGTTTGGCGTGGTCGGGAATCGAGGCGCCATCAAGCAACTGCAGCTCGATAGGCCCACTCCCGTCCCTGGAATCGCAGGCCAGGTCGTGCAGATCGCCACGTCCAACTCCGACGGTTACGCCCTGACCTCGACAGGGACGGTGTGGGCCTGGGGGGTGGCCAGCTACGGCGAGCTCGGCAACGGCACCAGCCCCGCTTACTCGACCCGAGCGGTGAGGGTCGATTTTCCCGCCGGCGTCCGGATCGTTTCGTTGGCCAACCCCATGCCGTTCGACGGTGCGTTGGCCATCGATTCGCACGGCCACGTCTGGGGATGGGGCTTCAACGTCAGCGGCGACCTGTGCCTGTCCGGTCTCATGGAGCTCCGTCCGAGCGAGCTCCCACTCGGCAATGTAACTCTGGCCACAGGGGCACGCACGCACGCGCTCTTCTCCTCGGGGTCAAAGGTCTATGCCTGTGGCTCAGGTGCGTACGGCGTCCTCGGCACCGGCTCCACCGCCAACAGCTCTACTCCCGTCCCCGTCGTCGGCCTGCCCAGCACGGCGCGGGCGACGGCACTGACCTCGTCGTGGGAGGGATCGGGGGTGCTCCTCAGCACCGGCTCCTATTACAACTGGGGCTACAACGCCGCCGGCCAGCTGGGCAACGGCACAACCTCCTACAGCGCAGTCCCGGTACGGGTCGTGCTCCCCGCCGCCGTACGGCAGGTGTTCCAGGGCGGGAGCGGGGCCAAAAACGGGCAGACGGTTGCCATCCTGGCCAACGGCTCGGCGTGGGCCTGGGGTGACAACGATCGGGGCCAGCTCGGTGATGGCACGAGGGTGAGCTCGGACGTCCCGCTGCGCGTCGACGTGCCCCATGGCGTGACCTTCGTCAAGGTCAGCTCCGGCGGTTTCGCCAGCTATGCCATCGATCGCTCAGGCCGGCTATGGGCCTGGGGTGACAACACGAGCGGGCAACTCGGTACGGGGAGCAGCCCCATCATCGCCACCAAGCCGGTTCGGGTGGCCATCCGCCTGCAACAGGTTACGTCCACTGCCCAGAACGTCGCCGGTCTCCAGGACCGCGCTCAGGGTTCGTGATCCCGGCGCAGACCTCGGGACAGTCGGGAATATCCTGCGGGTCGGTAGCCCCGGCGAAAAATAGAGAGTTCTCTTTGAGAGGTCGTCGTTGTGGAATGTTCACCAAACCCCTTGTGACGAGGATCGAGCATTCCTTCGATGTCCCGACTGTCCGGGTGGAGTGATGAGAAGTCACACCTTGAGGAGGAGGAGTCGAAGCCATGCCCGAATCAGAACAGGCAGTCAACCAGTTGGAGATCGTTTCGAAAGCTAGCCCCCGTTCAGTTGCCGACACCGTCTCGCGCCTCGTCGAGCTCATTGGAGCCAAGGGACTAAAGCTCTTCGCTGTCATCGATCAGAGGGCCGAAGCTCTCGATGTCGGGCTCGAGTTGCGAGAAACCAGATTGGTGATCTTCGGCAGCCCGCTCCAGGGGACTCCGGTGATGGAAGCTGAGCCACTTTCAGCCCTTGATCTTCCACTAAAAGTCTTGGTGTGGGATGACAATGGGCAAACCAGAGTGGCGTATCACTCGCCCAAGGCGCTTGCCATCCGTTACCAGCTTGATCCGGCAATGGCTGGAAAGCTTGTCGGCATCAATCCACTTACGGATGCTCTCGTTCAGGCCTAGCCAAGCCACCGGTAGGCAGCCGCCAGGTCCGATGGCTCGCAATCGACTTCCAGCGCAGGCCATGAGCTGGGCGTACACGATGACGCGCCACATAGTTGCTTATGTGGCGCGTCATCAGATGAGCGGAGGGAGTGGGATTCGAACCCACGGAGGCTTGCACCTCACGGCTTTTCAAGAGCCGCGCATTTGTCCGCTCTGCCATCCCTCCCTGGATGTCAGGGTAGCCGTCGGACCGGACTCGGCCGAGGGCTCACATGGTCCTGTCGGCACCAACTTCGGCATGCAGATTGTCGATCCACAGGCCGGCCTGGCGCTGCGACGAATCGACCTCACGCCGGATGGCCGGACCGGCAGGCCCCGCGGCGGGATAGGACCCGAGGAATTTGACGCCGGCCAACTCGGCGTGGAGATCACGGAGACAGTCGCTGACCACGGCGTCGGCAATGTGGCCCTCGAAGTCAATGATGAAGCAGTAATCGCCGAGGGCCTGTTTTGTGGGACGTGACTCGAGTTTGCTGAGGTTGATGTTGCGGGCGGCGAACTGGCCGAGGATGCCATAGAGGCTGCCCGGGTGGTCGCTGTTCTGAAAGCAGGCGATGCTGGTCCGGTCGTGGCCGGTCGGTGCGGGAATGCCGGACCGGGCCAGCGAAACGAACCGGGTCTGGTTGTCGGGATGGTCCTCGATGTCCTCCGCCAGTATCTCGAGCCCGTAGAGCTTGGCCGCCAACCGGGGGGCGATGGCGGCGGTGGGCCGTGCCGTCATGAGGGGATCGCCCTGGCCGAGCAGCCTGGCCGCCTCGGCAGTCGAGTAGGTGGCCAGCAACTCGGCTGTCGTCAGCTGCTGGGAGAGGAATGCCCGACACTGGGCCGTGGCCATGGGAATCGACGCCACCCGCTCGACGTCGATCAGTTTGGTGCCCGGCGCGGCCATCAGGTGGAGGTGGACGTCCAGGACCACTTCTCGCTGGATCCGCAGCTCCACGTCGAAGACCAGGCTGTCGATGATGTCGCGCACGGTTCCCTCGATGGCGTTCTCCATGGGCACGAAGGCCAGATCGACGTGTCCGCTCTGCACCGATTCGAGGACCTCGCTGAGCGACCCGAAGGGGATGACCTGCGCAGAGGCGTAGTCTGTTTCGCTCAGTAGCGCCTCCTCGGTGAATGTGCCCTCCGGACCCAGGAATCCGATGCGCCTGGTCGCCTCCGGCCGGTCGTCACGGGATGCGGCGTCACTCATACCCAGGCAGGATAGTGAAGGTCATGGACGAACTCGGACTGCAGCGCCTCATGGAAGAGGTGCGATCGGGAGCCTGCAGCCCTGATGAGGCTGTTCACCGGCTCCGTCGGCTGCCCTTCGCCGACCTCGGTTTTGCCAAGGTCGATCACCATCGCAGCCTCCGTCAGGGACTGCCCGAGGCGGTCTACGGTCAGGGCAAGACGCCCCGCCAATGCTCCTCCATTGTGGGGGAGCTTCTCGCCGAGGGGTTCCGGGGAGCGAACCTGGGTGACGGCCGGGACGACCGGGGGGAGGACGGAGACCCTGCGGCCGAAGCGGCTTTCCGGACCGGTGACCCGGTCATTCTCACCCGAGCCGACGCCGCCCAGGTCGAGATGGCCATGGTAGACAACCCGGGCGGTCGGCGGACCGTCACCGGTCAGGCCACCGGAGCTGATCGGACCCGGGGGGAACTGTCGACGGTGGTGTGGCGGCCCGCCGCCCGCCGCCCGACCCGGCCACTGGTGATCACCGCCGGCACCTCCGATCTTCCCGTCGCCGGTGAATGTCGGGCCACCCTGGCCGCTCTGGGCCTGCACGCATCCCTGCTGGCCGACTGCGGCGTTGCCGGCGTGCACCGGCTGCTGGCGTCAGCCGACGAGTTGGCCGACGCCGACGCCGTTGTTGTGGTGGCCGGCATGGAGGGAGCCTTGGCCAGCGTGGTCGGTGGGATCACCCCGGCCCCGGTCGTCGCCGTTCCCACCAGCACCGGCTACGGCTCAGCCCTCGAAGGCGTGACTGCCCTACTGGCCATGCATGCCTCGTGCGCCGCGGGGATCACGGTGGTCGGGATCGACAACGGGTTCGGGGCCGCCTGCGCCGTCGCCCGGATGCTCCCGTGAGCGACAGCGCCTCCCTGTCGCCGTCCGGCGAGCGATCGGTGGCCTGGTTCCATTGCTTCGCCGGTATCGCCGGCGACATGGCGCTCGGCAGCCTGCTCGATGCCGGTGCCGACCTGTCGGAGGTCCTGACCCTCCTCGAGCGGCTCCCCCTGGGTGGTTGGGCCCTCGAAGTGGAGCCCGTCTTGCGGGGTGGTGTCGCTGCCTCGCGCGCCGTGGTGTCCGTGCACGACAACGTGGTCGTCCGCACCTACGCCCACATCGTGGGTCTGATCGAGGAGGCCCGCCTCCCCGATCGGGTGGCGGGCCGGGCCCTGGACACTTTCGCGGCGCTGGCTGACGTGGAGGCCAAGCTCCACCGCCGGCCGGTCGACCAGGTCCACTTCCACGAGGTCGGGGGGCACGACACCATCGTCGACGTGGTGGGAACGGCAGCCGCTCTGGAAGTGCTCGGGATCGACGAGGTGCGGGCCAGCCCGGTGGCCACCGGGCTGGGGATGATCCGTGCAGCCCACGGAATGCTGCCCAATCCCGCCCCGGCCGTGGTGGCGCTCCTCGAAGGCGTCCCCACCTGGGGCCGCCGCATCGGGGTCGAGCTGACCACCCCCACCGGTGCGGCGCTGCTCGCCGGGCTGTGCTCTGGGTACGGGCCGATGCCGGCCATGAGGGTGACCGGGCAGGGATTCGGTGCTGGCGCTCGCGAACTCGGGGAGCTCCCCAACTGCACCCAGGTCGTGACGGGCGTGCAGGTCGAGCGACAGAGCGGGTCGACCGTTCCCCGATTCGGCGCCGGCCTGTCGGCGGTCGAAATGGGCGGGGACGGCACGGACGAAGCCGGCGCTGCCCATGCCGGCAGCGCCGATGCCGATGCCGACGCTGGGCAACCGGTGGCCCTCCTCGCCGCCAACGTCGATGACGCCACCGGCGAGCAGCTGGCCCATGCCGTTGGCGTGCTTCTCGATGCCGGGGCCCACGATGCCTGGCTGACACCGGTGGTGATGAAGAAGGGTCGTCCCGGCACGGTGGTGCAGGTGCTCTGCGACCCGTCCATGGTGACCTCGCTGCGGAGTGTGCTCCGACGGACGACGGGATCGCTCGGCGTCCGGGTGACGTTGGCCGAGCGCTGGCCGGCGGCACGGTCCAGCGAGTCGGTGTGGATCGAGGGACAGCTGATCAGGCTCAAGGTGAGTGCGACCGGAGTCAAGGCTGAACACGATGACGTGGCTCGGGCGGCCCGGCGTACCGG
This sequence comes from uncultured Acidimicrobiaceae bacterium, assembly GCA_963727955.1. Taxonomy (GTDB): domain Bacteria; phylum Actinomycetota; class Acidimicrobiia; order Acidimicrobiales; family RAAP-2; genus Bog-756. The sequence goes on along the minus strand of CAVSII010000012.1, from coordinate 62,124 downwards.
GATGCCCTTGCGGGAGGTTGCCTTCCGAGCCGAGGCGCTATGGCGGTCGGTTGAGGGTGGCCCGAGGATGGCCCCGTCCGATAACCAGAGCATCCGACGCCCGCTTGACCGGTTGGCTTCTGATGGCCATCTGTTCTCGTCGGGCGCCGGGCCACACCCCACCGCTCCTGGCTCGCCGGGCTCGCCGGTTTCGCCGAGCGACGACACGGCCTGACTGGCCACGGCGTGGCCACGGCGTTGCGACGGGCGAAAGCCGGTCGCGGCCGCCGTTGTCGACGGGCCGAGGTGACCAGGACGGAAGAAACCCAGTGGAATCCGGCCCGGAGGGCGGCGGATCGTCCTTCAGCCCGACAGATTGGCGGGCACATCGTCCGGCGGAGCTTGGTCGGGTGACAGCCATCGCCATCCATCAGCGGTTCGTTCGAGTCGATGGCGCTGATGCGTCTTGAGGTAGTGATGCCAGTGACACAATCGGGCCAAGTTGGCCAGACTGGTCTGCCCTCCCTGGCCGAAGGGGTCGACGTGGTCGATCTCGAGGCCCTCGGCCGTTTGGCAGCCGGGAACCACACAGACCGGATCGCGTTCGATGAGTGCCCTTTTCACCGATGCCGGGATGGTCCGTCCGGCGTGTGCCACCGCCGTCACGTCTACTCCGTCGGTCACCAACACACTGAGGATCGAATCGGCGGCCAGGCGGCGGGCGACTTCTACCGGGATGGGGCCGATGCCCGGTATCTCGCATATCTCGCCTTTGCGCAGCGTGCCTCGCATGAGAGCCCGATGATCGACTCGGACATGCACCATGGCGGTGGGGCCCGATTCGGCACACCCGCCTCCCCGAACGGGGCCGGTGGCTGGATCGCTCCGTCGGCCAGCTCCGTTCCCACCGCCACCCGATCCTGCTCCCGATCCGCCCGCCGCCTTGAGGTTGGTGTCGCCCCTCGGTTCCCTTGCTTGGCGGCGCCTGGTTCCACAGGTGAGACGGACCAAGGCGTCAGCAGCGAGGGCGCGCCGCGGCTCGTCGAGACCAGCCCGCCGGGCCTCGACAGCCAGCCGTTCGGCCTCCGTCTTCAACGAGGCCACCAACCGGGCCCCTTCGTCGGGCGTCAGTCGAGCGTCGAAGCGAACGGCTCCATCGTCATCCGTCCAATGGCGGAGGAATCGCGATCGATGGATGGCCGCGTAGGCCGCGTGCTGGTCGCCCTGGGTTGCCTTCACCCGGCGGCAACGCAACTTCAGCAGATTGAGCGGCTCCTTTTGGGCTGTATCCACCAACTCCCGCTCGGCCTCGGGTTGGCGTATGGCGGCGTCGGTGATCTCCTTCACCTGGACCTCCGAGAGACGCCCGTCGCGCACTGCCTCTTCGGTGGTGGGCAGCGAACCGAGCTGGCGGGCTGCCTTCAGGGCGTGGATGGCCGGCCCGAGACCGACCCCGGTGGCCTCGGCCACATGGGCGGCGGCGGAGCGATGGCCTTTGCGGCGCCAGACATTGGACGTCTCCACGCGCCGGGCGGAGAGGAGCTTGCCACCCGAGGCCAGCTTCTCGATCTCCGAGAAGGCCGAGAGCATGTGAGCCGCATCTGGTCCGGTCAGTCGTTCCGGATCGAAATCGGCCAGAACCGCCCGGAGCTCCTCCGCTACTCGTCTGAGCTTCTGCAGCGTCATGATCCGATGGTGCCAGGAGGGTGTGCCAGTCACGCGGCCGGAGCTGCCGGCCGGAGACGGTGATACCACCGGCGGTCCCGGTCCGACTACCGTCTTGGCTTGGCGGCAGGGGGTCCCTGACGCTCAACCGCCTCCCCGACGGAGTCATAAAGGAGCTTGATCCATGCATGGTCTGCGCACGTGGTCCCTCGCCGTGATAGCGGTTTCGGCGCTCGGGCTGGCCGGCTGCAGCAGTTCGTCGTCGAGTTCGACAACGACCAGCACAGCCGGGTCGAACGCCACGTCGACGCCGAGTTCGACAGGCGGTTCTGCGGCGATCGCCACCATTCCCGTCCAGGATCGGTCCCCGGCGGGAACACCGGGCAAGGAGCCGACGGTGACGGTGCCGTCGGGAACCCGTCCGACCCAGCTCGAGAGTGCCGATCTGATCGTGGGAACCGGTGCCACCGCCGAGCCGGGCGACACGGTCACCGTCCAGTACGTGTTGGCCACATATTCGGCGGACAAGGTAATCCAGGCCTCATGGACCAGTCAGCCCTTCACCTTCGCGTTGGGTGAGGGACAGGTCATCAAAGGATGGGACGAGGGAGTGGTAGGGATGAAGGTGGGCGGGCGCCGCGAGCTGATCATCCCCCCCTCGCTCGGCTACGGATCGTCTTCGCCCGGCTCCGGCATCGCCGCCAACGACACCCTCGTATTTGTGGTGGATCTTCTCAAAGTGGGCTGACCACACGGGCGGAGGCCAGGGCAGCAGAGGCCAGGGCAGCAGAGGCCAGGGCAGCAGAGGCCAGGGCGGCAGAGGCCAGGGCAGCAGAGGCCAGGGCGGCAGAGGCCAGGGCGGCAGAGGCCAGGGCAGCAGAGGCCAGGGCAGCAGGAGGTCGACCCCGCCGGGTTACCATCGTGCCGTGACCGAAATTCGACTGGGTTCGATCTCCTTCGACTGCGACGATCCGTCGGCTCTGGGTAACTTCTGGGCCGATCTCCTGGGCGGTGAAGTGGCCTTTCGGAGTGACGATTTCGTTGCTGTGCGCACCGACGGAGTGTGGATCTCGGCGGTGCGCGTCCCGAACCACCGCACTCCGGACTGGCCGGAGGAGGCCGGCAGCCCAAAGCAGATCCATCTGGACCTGGCCGTGGACGACCTCGACAGAGCCGAAACGACGGCCCTGGCCCTTGGGGCCGTCCGGGCTGTCGAGCAACCGTCGCCGGACCGATGGCGGGTGATGATCGACCCTGCGGGACATCCCTTCTGTCTCTCTTCGCAGATCCCTGACTGAGCCAGCGGGCTCAATCGGCCACCAGCGGGCTCAATCGGAGGCCGCCGATCAACCCTGGTCGGCTCCTCCCACGGTGTAGCGGTACACGTTGGTGGTGCGAGGCTCGAACCCGAGCCGCTGGTAGAGGCGATTGGCCGCCTGCCGGCTGGGGCGGGAAGTGAGGTCGACGGTGCGGGCTCCGGCGGCATCGGCCCTTTCCAGGGCAACCGCCACCAAAGCGGCACCGGCACCGGCACCGCGGGCGGACTCGTCTACCACGACATCCTCTATCCAGGCTCGCATGCCGGTCGGGACCCGGAAGAGGGCCAGGGTCAGTGACCCCACGATGGTTCCCTGGTCATCGCGGGCCACGAGGACCACGGAAGCTTCGGCGCCCACCAGGGCGGCCAGCTCGTCGGGGCCAGGGGGAGGCGAGCTGGAGGACAGCTGAGGAATGAGGCGGGCGAAGGCCTCGAGCAGCTCAGTGCTCGGCTCGGTTGCTTCGGTCACCGTGAGCCCAGTGGCTGACTCGCCGTTCACCGGCCAGCCCCGGGGTGCATGGTGTCGGCCCGTCGAGCTGTCACAGGGTGGGAGTGTAGCCAGCACCGGTCACCCCGAAAGTGGTGATGTGGGTCGGCGGGATGGGCTCGGGTGGCGGCCGTCAGGCCTTGTCGGGATCTCCCCGCCAGACAGGCGAGCGCACCGGGTCATAGAGCACCTCGACCGGCTCGCCCCGCAGGGCGGCGAAGACGTGACGGCCCCAGCGCTCGGCTCCGGCCAACGGGAAGGGCAGATCGTCGTAGGAGAACCAACCGACGTCGGCGCACTCGAGCGGGTGGGCTTTCAGCTCGCCCCCGACAGGCCGGCACTGGAAGACCAGCGAATAGAGAGGAATGCGGCTGATGCCGATGCGCAGACCATCGAGCACGGCGATGAGGCGGACGACCTCGACATCGATGCCGGTTTCCTCCTCCACCTCCTTGACCACGACCTCGGCGGCCGAATAGCCCACGTCAGCCCAACCGGTGGGGTAGAGCCACACGCCGGAGTCGGCCCGCTGGACCAGCAGGATCTCCCCGTTGTCATTCCCCACCGCCGCCCCGACGGCCACCTTGGGTGTGATGTAGCCCGGAACCCCCTCGCCCACCGAACCCAGCCACTCCTCGACCAGGCCTTCGGCGTCCTCGACATCATCAGACCCGAGTTCGACGGATGTCCGGATGTCGGCCGCCACCCGCAGGATCTCCTCGAATCGCTCCTGTTCGTAGAGAGACTCGGTAAAGCCCAAACCGGTACGGGCGATGCCGGCGAGAGCCTCGCTCCACCTCAGGAGCTGTTTGGTGGAGGGCGCGGGTTCCACGTACCCGACGCTACCCCACGGTCACGCGACCACCCCGCTGACGACGCGAAGCGCGATCTATCAGGCACAATGGGGTGTGGCCGTAAAAGAGGACTGTCGCCATTACGTGATGCAGACCACCGCCCACGAGGAGAAACTCGAGCGGTGCCGGATGGGGGCGAACGAACAGCTCCCCTTCGCCTGCCCGGAGGGGTGCTTGTTCTACGAGCCCCGCAAGGTTTCAGGCGCGGGTTGGACCATCCGGACCCCAGGACAACCCTGACCGACCGCTCTCCTGACGGGCGCCCGGCCCGCCCCCGACAGGTTGCCGACCAGCACTCCCGACCAGCCCTGAGCGGTTCCTGAGCGGCCGGGCCACGGGTCAGCCGTCCCGGGTGGCCACCACGGTGTAGCTGAGAGGGATGCGGGGCATGCCGGGCTCGGTCGTCCACACGTGGGGCGAGGTCTCGACCAGCCAAGGGAATTGCTGATCTACGGTCCAATCGTGCTCCTCGAGGCGGTCGATCCGCATACCACGGCTGATGAGCGCCATGACCACCTCGCCGATGCCGTGGTTCCACTCGTACGTCCGGGTGTTGACCAGAGGCCGGTCGGCGTCCGTGTACGTCTCGGCGGAGTCGTCCACGTAGGGGTCGGACTCTTCGAAGTAGGTGTGGGCCAGAGTCGGTGACTCGTAGGCCAGTGACCAGGCCACCGGGTGGATCTCGTGGAGGTAGAGCCGCCCTCCAGGTCGGGCCAGTGTCGCCACCTGGTCGGCCCATCGGCCCACGCTGGGGATCCAGACCAGGGCGCCGAGGCTCACATAGACGATGTCGAAGGACTGGGGGGCCAGGACTCGGGCAGCGTCGTACACATCGGCGCACACGAACGCCGACCGATCGTCGAGTCCGGCCCGCACCGACAGGTGGCGGGCGGCCTGCACCGCTTCCGGCGAGAAGTCGAGTCCGGTGACCCGGGCCCCGGCGTCGGCCCAGGCCAGGGTGTCGAGGCCGAAGTGGCACTGCAGATGGACGAGGTCGAGACCGGCCGGGTCCCCCAGGGCGTCGAGCTCCCTCGAGCGGGGTCCGGGCCGTTCAGCCAGCCACTGATCGACGTCGTAGAACCGTGAAGCCATGTGGACGGCGACGCGCTCGTCCCAGTTACGACGATTGGCGGCCAACAGGTCGGCGTCCGGTGGATGGCCCATCTCGGCAGAGGTTTGCTCTGCGTCCACCACGGTATGGCGGCTTATCGCCGGTATATCGTCCCCCACCTCAGCCGTCGCCCACGCTCAGCCGCCGCCTCTCAGCTCTCGACGACGTCGCCGAGCAGATCGACCCGGACGCCCTCGGTCCGCAGCCAGGCCAGGGCCTTGTCCACGGTCCCCGCGTCACCGTCCAGTTCGCACACGATCCAACCGCTGTGCTCGCCGACGTCGGCCCGGCGGATGTTGGGGACGATGTCCAACTCCTTGACCATGCGGGCGATGATCGGCTCGCGCACCAGCTCCTCGGGGAAGGTCAGACGGACCCGGACGCCGATCACCGGCGCCGCCCCACGAGAGCCACCGGCTCGCGGCCGGGCAGGGCCTCGTTGAGATTGCCGGAGCGGAATCCGTCGAGATCGAGTGTCACATAGCGGTACCCGGCGCGGTGAACCGCCCGACTGACGGCCTGCCGGTTCGCTACCACCCCGGCCATGTCCTCGGGGCGGACTTCGATCCGAGCGGTGTCTCCGTAGTGACGGACCCGGAGGTGCTTGAAGCCGAGTTCCCGCAGACCTGCCTCGGCCTCGGCCACGACGCGGAGGGTGTCCGCCGTCACCGGCGTCCCGTAGGGAACCCGGGATGCCAGGCAGGCCGCTGCCGGCTTGTCCCATGTGCGCAGCCCGAGGGCCCGCGAGCACGATCGCACGTCGTCCTTGGTGAACCCGGCCGTCACCAGGGGGAAGAGGGCACCTCGCTCGGTGGCGGCCCGTTGGCCGGGGCGGTGATCGTCCAGATCGTCGAGGTTCACGCCGAGGACGACGGTGGGTGGACCGCCCCTGTCGATCTCCCGGTCGAAGGTGGCCAACGCCTGGAGGAGCGAGGTCTTGCAGTGGTAACACCGTGAGCCGTCGTTGGCCGCGTAGGCCGGGTCGGCCAGCTCGCCCGTCTCGACCTCGGTATAGGAGAGGCCCCATTCGGCGGCCAGCGTCCGGCAGTCGGCCAGCTGGTCGGGGGCCAGTGACGGAGAGACGGCCGTGGCACAGCGCACCTGGTGGGCGCCCAGCGTGTCAGTGGCCACCCAAGCCAAAAAGGCCGAGTCGGCGCCCCCGCTGAAGGCCACGACCATCGGGCCGATCCTCTCGAGCTCCTGGCGTAGGGCGGGGAGGAGCCCACCCCGTGCCGGCTCACCCATTGCGGGTCACCTGGTCCAGCACAGCTTCGATCGGCGCCACCATGCCGGCGTAGAAGGGGCCGAACTCGGCGAACCGGGCCGACCCCTCATCGAACCGCATGGTGTAGACGCAGTCCTTGAGGTCGTCAGGACGGACGCCGAAAAGCGTGACCCCCCACTCCCAGTCGTCGATACCGGTCGAGCCGGTGATCACCTGGAGGATCCGGCCGGCAAACTGGCGCCCCACTGCCCCGTGCCCGTACATGAGAGCCTTGCGCTCCTCGAAGGGAAGTGAGTACCAGTTGTTTGAGGTGTCGCTCTCCCCCCGCCGCTTCGACATGGGGTAGAAGCAGAAGGCCGGCTTTCCCTCGGGCGGGAGCTGCGGGTACAGCCTGCTCTGCTTCATCTCGTCGGGGATGCCGGCCGCGTACTCGGAGATCTCGGTGAGGGACACGTAGGAGCCGACCACCATCAAGCCGGCGGCCTGAAGGTCGGACTGGAGGCTGCGGAGTCGCCAGAGGTCCTCGGCCAGGGCCATGAAGCCGACGTCGGCCCTGTGTCCCAGGATGGCCGCCGTCACCACCTGGACACCCTCGGACTCCGCCGATTTGACGGCCTGGATGACGGCATCGCGGTCGAGACCGACCTTGGTGTCCTCCTGCACAGACGGTGGGATCGGCGGTATCCGGCAGAAGAGGTGGAGAACCCCCCATCCGGTGGAGGGAGTCAGGGGTTCGGTCACCCCGCCAGTCTAGGGAGGTCCAACCGGTGCGCGGAAAGAGGCGGACCGTGCCGGGGCCAGTGCGCCAAGAGGGGGCCAGTGCGACAAGAGGGCCAGCACGACAAGCCAGCACCACAAGCCAGCACCACAAGCCAGCACCACAAGCCAGCACCACAAGCCAGCACCACAAGCCAGCACCACAAGCCAGCACCACAAGCCAGCACCACAAGCCAGCACAAAACACGACAATAAAGAAGGAAAGCGACAAGAGGGAAGGGAAGGAAAGAGAAAAAGAGGAGGGCGCCCGCCTGGGCGCCCTCCTCTGGTCAAGCCTGTACCGGCCCGTATTGAGAGGCCTCCTAGAAGTCGTCCATCCCTCCACCGGGCATGGCCCCGGCGGACTCTTCGGGCTTGTCGACGATGACCGCTTCGGTGGTGAGGAACAGGGCGGCGATCGAGGCGGCGTTCTGCAACGCCGACCGGGTCACCTTCACTGCGTCGATGACGCCCGTCTTGAACAGGTCCTCGTACTCGCCGGTGGCGGCATTCAGACCCTCGGTCGGCTTCTTGAGGTTGCGCACCTTGTCGACGATGACGCCACCCTCGAGGCCGGCATTGACGGCGATCTGCTTGAGGGGCTCCTCCACGGCGCGAGCCACGATGCGGGCTCCGGTGGCCTCGTCGCCCTCCATCTTGTCGGCCAGTTCGAGCACCCCGGCCTGGGCCCGGAGCAGGGCGACGCCCCCACCGGGTACCACGCCCTCCTCGATGGCCGCTTTGGTGGTGGAGACGGCATCCTCGATGCGGTGCTTCTTCTCCTTCAGCTCCACCTCGGTGGCGGCACCCACCTTGATGACGGCGACCCCGCCGGACAGCTTGGCCAGCCGCTCCTGCAGCTTCTCGCGGTCGTAGTCCGAGTCGGTGTTGTCGATCTCGGTCTTGATCTGGCTGATCCGGCCCTTGATCTCCTCATCCGAACCACCGCCCTCGACGATGGTGGTCTCGTCCTTGGTCACGACCACCTTGCGGGCCGTGCCCAGCAGGTCGAGCCCCACGTTCTCGAGCTTGAGACCCACTTCCTCGGTGACGACCTGGCCGCCGGTGAGGATGGCGATGTCCTGGAGCATGGCCTTGCGACGCTCACCGAAGCCGGGGGCCTTGACGGCGACGCTCCGGAACGTTCCCCGGATCTTGTTCACCACCAGGGTGGCCAGTGCCTCGCCTTCGAGATCCTCGGCGATGATGACCAGGGGCTTCCCACCCTGCATGACCTTCTCCAACAGAGGGAGGAGGTCGCGCACGGCGGTGATCTTGGAGCCGACCAGGAGGATGTAGGCGTCCTCCAGGGCTGCCTCCATCCGCTCGGGATCGGTGACGAAATAGGGGGAGATGTAGCCCTTGTCGAAGCGCATGCCCTCGACCAGGTCCATGTCCATCCCGAAGGTCTGGGACTCCTCGACGGTGATGACCCCGTCCTTGCCTACCTTGTCGATGGCCTCGGAGATCATCTCGCCGATCTCGGGATCGGCGGCGGAAATGGAAGCCACCTGGGCGATCTGGCTCTTCGAGTCGGTCTCTTTGGCGATGCCCCGCAGGGAGGCCACGGCCGACTCGACACCGGCCTCGATGCCCTTCTTGAGCGACATGGGGTTGGCTCCAGCGGCCACATTGCGCAGTCCTTCGTGGACCATGGCCCAGGCCAGGACGGTGGCGGTAGTGGTGCCGTCGCCGGCCACGTCGTCGGTCTTCTTCGCCACTTCCTTGACGAGCTCGGCGCCGATCCTCTCGAACGGGTCTTCGAGCTCGATGTCCTTGGCGATGGAAACGCCGTCATTGGTGATGGTGGGAGCGCCCCACTTCTTGTCAAGGACGACGTTGCGGCCTTTGGGTCCGAGGGTGACGCGTACGGCGTCGGCGAGCTTGTTCATCCCGCTCTCCAGGGACCGACGGGCCTCCTCGTCGAACGTGATCAATTTGGCCATCAGGTGTTCCTCCGTGTCGTTAGCACTCTGCACTGTCGAGTGCTAATAGCAAACCACGCGCGAGGCCCGGGCGCAACCGCAGGCCGGCAGAAATTGGTGGATCGAAGCCGCTGCGGCACCGTGGTCGGTGTCTGTGCGGCCCTTCGACCACCTCCGAGCAGGGAGAATCCGGTGTTCGTGGCAGGGCCGCCCTTGACAGGGTGGGTTTTCTCCTCGTAAGTTTAGCTTTCCACCATGTTTAGTAATTAGCTAGGCTTTATCGAGTTCGAGAAGCTCTTGGGGCATTCGACCGCTGAGCGGTGGTCGTGGCCCCGACGTCGAGGGGGGATCGTCATGGCATACGCCTTGCGCCGAGGAGACGGCGTAGGTGCACGCCACCAGCGACCTTCCGACGCGTGCGGGCACCGTAGGAGCGTGGTCACGGGGTCGGCCGTCCCTTTCGCCGGCGGGCCCGCCCCTGCTCGTGAGGGGCCACAACACAAGGCACATGAACCACAACACAAGGCACAGAGACAGAGTCAGGAAACAAACCGCAGGTAATCAGCTGACACAGCGCCACATGTCGGTGTCCGACAGGCCACCAACGTCCGATCAGCAGTACCGAGAGTGCGAGAAGAGAGCAGCGTGAGAACAGAAAGCCGGTCCACCTTGACCCGATCGATCCGGATCACCCTGACCGCAGTGGCGGCTGTCGCCCTGGGCGCGGCCACGCTGGTGGTGGCCGCGGCCACCCCTTCGTCAGCGGCCACGCTCAACGCCGTCGCCACCCCCGTGAATCCTGCCAATAGCGACTTTCTGGCCACGGGCGGGTCGGACACCCTTTTCAATATTTCTCTTCCCCCTCAGGCCCACTGCACGGGCGACACCGCCCACGACGGCTACGACGTATGGACGTACCTGGTCGAGCAAGGCGCCACCATCGGCGATACGACATTCAGCGGGAAAAGCGGTCCCTCCCAGGGTCTGGGCCTCTTCGACAACACGGGCACCTACGTCGGACCGCTCGAGACGGCTATCAACACCGGCCAGATCACCCAGCTCCCCCAGTTCGAGTGGGGACTGGCACTCTCATCCAGTCAGGTGCTCTATACCGACGACACGAGTGGTATTTGGGAAGGAGGCATCGCCTGCGCCAACAGTGCGGGCACCCTTACCGACAACTGGAACGTGCAGTTCACCTTCAACGCCAGTGGCACCGACCCGAACGGGTATACCTGGACGGCCATCCCGGGTCCGGCCGGCAGCAGCTTCGCCGCCATCACCTCGGCCGACAGCGCCAGCTTCACCGAGGGAGCCGCCAGCAGTTTCACGCCCACGGCTAAGGGCACACCCACCCCGACCATCACCGAGTCGGGCACCCTGCCCACCGGGGTCAGCTTCACCGGGGGCAAGCTGACCGGCACCCCGACCCAGGCCGGCACCTTCCCCATCACCTTCACCGCCACCAACGGCATCGGCAATCCGGGCACCCAGGCTTTTGCACTCACCGTGGGAGGACCCCCGTCCTTCACATCACCGGCCAGCACCGGCTTCGCCGAGGGCGTGGCCAGTACCTTCACGCCGGTGGCCACCGGGTCGCCGACCCCCACCATCACCGAGTCGGGCACCCTGCCCACCGGGGTCACCTATAACGGCACCGAGCTCACCGGCACGCCCACCCAGGCCGGCACTTTCCCCATCACCTTCACAGCCAGCAACGGGATCTCGCCCAACGCCACCCAGGACTTCACGCTGACCGTGGGGACCCCCCCGACGTTCACCTCACCTGACAGTGCCAGCTTCACCAAGGGCGCCGCCGGCAGCTTCACCCCGGTGGCCACCGGCACCCCCACCCCGACCATCACCGAGTCGGGTCCCCTGCCCACCGGCGTCACCTACAACGGCACCGAGCTCACCGGCACCCCGACCGAGAGCGGCACCTTCCCGATCACCTTCACCGCGGCCAACGGGATCCCGTCCAACGCCACCCAGGACTTCACGCTGTCGGTCGGCGGGGCCCCGAGCTTCACCTCGGCTGACAGCGCCGCCTTCACCGAGGGCGTGGCCTCCACCTTCACTCCGACGGCCACCGGGACCCCGGCCCCGACCATCACCGAGGCCGGCCCTCTCCCCACCGGGGTGACCTATAGCGGAACCGAGCTCACCGGCACACCCACCCAGACCGGTACCTTCCCGATCACCTTCACCGCGGCCAACGGCTTCACGCCCAACGCCACCCAGGACTTCACGCTGACCGTGGGCATTCCGCCCGACATCACCTCGGCGGCCAGCACCAGCTTCACCAAGGGGACCGCCGGCAGCTTCACCCCGGTGGCCACCGGCACCCCCACGCCGGTCATCACCGAGTCGGGAGCCCTGCCTGCCGGCGTCACCTACAACGGCACCGAGCTCACCGGCACCCCCACGGTGACCGGCAGCTTCCCGATCAACTTCACCGCCGCCAACGGCTTCACACCCAACGCCGTCCAGGCCTTCGTGCTGACCGTCGACGGTCCGCCGACCATCACGTCGGCGGCCAGCGCCACCTTCACCGAGGGAGTGGACAGCTCGTTCACGCCGGTGGCCACCGGCTTCCCGGCCCCGACCTTCGGCCAGGCCGGCACCCTGCCCGCAGGCGTGACCTTCACCGGTGGCAAGCTCACCGGAACCGCTACAGCCACCGGTTCCTTCCCGATCACCTTCACCGCCAGCAACGGGATCTCACCCGACGCCACCCAGGACTTCACGCTGACGGTGGCCTCGGTTCCGGTGATCACGTCGGCCGCCGCCACCACCTTCTCGGTGGGAACGGCCGGCACCTTCACCCCGACGGCCACCGGCACCCCGACCCCGACCATCAGCGAGTCGGGAGCCCTGCCCGCCGGGGTCACCTTCAGCGCCGGCTCGCTGAGCGGCACACCGACCGCCGGTGGCATCTTCCCCATCACCTTCACCGCCGCCAACGGAGCTGTTCCTAACGCCGTGCAGCACTTCACCCTCACCGTCGAGGCTCCGCCCGCCTTCACGTCGGCCGCCTCGGCCTCGTTCACCACGGGCCAGGCCAACTCGTTCACGGTGAGGGCTGGCGGAACACCGACACCGACCCTGGCCCAGTCGGGCACGCTGCCCGCCGGGGTCACCTTCGTGGCCGCCAACGGCGTGCTGTCGGGCAACCCGTCGGCCACCGGCACCTTCCCCGTCACCTTCACCGCCACCAACGGGATCGGGTCCCCGGCGGTCCAATCCTTCACCCTCACCGTGGTCAGTCCTCCGCCGGTCAAGGCGCCCACCACCCTCAACGGGAACGTGGTGGGTGCGGCTGCTGCCCCCGGTGGCACCGGTTACTGGCTGACCGACTCCGCCGGCGACGTGGCCCCCTTCGGTTCGGCCCGGACCCACGGCTCGCTGGCCGGCACCACACTCAACTCGCCCATCGTGGGCATGGCGGCCACGCCCAGCGGCCAGGGTTACTGGTTGGTGGGCGCCGATGGTGGCGTCTTCTCGTTCGGTGACGCCGGCTTCCACGGATCGCTGGGTGGGGTCACCCTCAACAAGCCCATCGTGGGGATCGCCGGCACACCCACCGGTGGTGGCTACTGGCTGGTGGCTGCCGACGGTGGTGTCTTCGCCTTCGGTAACGCCCGCTTCCACGGATCGCTGGGTGGCATCACCCTCAACAAGCCGATCGTGGGGATCGCCGGCACACCCACCGGTGGTGGTTACTGGCTGGTGGCTGCCGACGGTGGTGTGTTCGCCTTCGGTAACGCCAGCTTCCACGGATCGTTGGGCAACGTCACCCTCAACAAGCCCATCGTGAGCATCGCCACCACGTCCACCGGAGCCGGTTACTGGCTGGTGGCCGCCGACGGCGGTGTCTTCGCCTTCGGTAACGCCCGCTTCCACGGATCGCTGGGTGGGGTCACCCTCAACAAGCCGATCGTGGGTGCGGCCGCCGACAGCGCCACCGGCGGCTACTGGCTGGCGGGCGGCGACGGCGGCGTCTTCGCCTTCGGTGCGCCCTTCTACGGTGCGAACTGACGAGGGCGGGCCAACCGGTGGAGGTCGACACCGTCGCCAGGGTTGAGGGAAGCCCGGGCCCGGCAGGGCACTCGGGCGTCCGTCGTCGTCTCTCGCCACGCCTCCCGCGGCTTCGTGTCTCGCCCGACACGGGGGAGCGGGGTGTCCTGAGCTTGTGGGCGGCCATCGGGTTGCCGGTGGTGTGCGCTTTGTGGCTGGCGGCCGCGCCGGCCACGGCCTGGGCAGCCACCACCGGGACGGCGACGATCATCCAGCCGAACACCGGGGCACCTCTCGACTCGGGCGGATCGGGGACCGCCTACGGGGTGGGCCTGCCCTCCGGCGCCAGCTGCCCGGGCGACACGGCCCACCAGGGCTTCCATGTCTACAGCTACCTGATTCCCGCCGGTCACAACCCCACCGAAGCCGCTTACAGGGGGGAGTTCCCGAGTCGGTGGTACGGGTACATCTCCTACGGGGCCTACTTCGGCCCCGTCGACACAGCCGAGGGCACCGGGCAGGTGATGACGCTCCCGCAGTTCAGCTGGACGCGCTACTCCGCCTACCTCGGCGAGTTGTTTCCTCACGGCGTCAAGAAGGCCACCTGGGAGGGCGGCATCCTGTGCGCCGATGTGCACGGGGCGGTGACCAACTACTGGAACACCCAGATCGCCTTCACCCGGACCTCCGCCGACCCGGGCGGTTTCACCTGGCGGGTGGTGGCAGCTCCGCCCGCCAGCTCCAACAACACGCGGACGGTGGTCGGCATCACGCTTCTCGTCGTGGCCGTCCTCTTGGGCGCTCTGGCCATCGTCCTGAGTCGTCGCCGGGGACGGGCAGACCCGGAAGCGGATGACGGGCACGGGCCGACCTCGCCTCCGGTCGCTCCGGACAGCGCCCAACGACTGCCCGCACCGGCGGGGCGGTAGCCAAGGTGGCCACCACCGTCACGCCCCGCACCGACGAGGTCGCACCTCTCGATCGTGAGCGGCGCGCCGTCATCGCCAAGCCGGGAACCGGCGACCGCGTCTTCCGGGGTCTCACCCGATCGGGCAGCGTGGTGGTCCTGGCCATTTTTGCCGCCATCGGGCTCTTCCTGGCCATCAAGGCGTCCTCGGCCATCCGGGTGGCCAAGCTCAAGTTCCTGACCACCCAGGCGTGGGAGCCGGACATCCACCACTTCGGGATCGCCGGCATCATGGCCGACACCCTGTTCATCGCCCTGGTGGCCGTGGTGATCGCCATCCCCCTCTCGCTCGGGTTGGCTCTGTTCATCTCCGAGATTGCGCCTGACCGCCTCAAGCGCCCGCTGGTGTCGTTGGTCGACCTGATGGCGGCCGTTCCCAGCGTCGTCTACGGCCTGTGGGCGCTCTACTTCCTCCAGACCCGGATCATCAGCATCTCCCGGTGGCTGTCGGTGTGGCTGGGCTGGATCCCGATCTTCAAGGTCAACGGCACGGGGGCCACCAACCCGACCGATCTCGGGCACGAATTCACGGCCTCCACCTTCGTAGCCGGGGTGGCCGTTTCGCTCATGGTGATCCCCATCCTCACCTCGGTCATGCGGGAGTCATTCTCGCAGGCGCCTCTGGGTGAGCGGGAGGGGGCCTACGCCCTCGGGTCCACCCGGTGGGGGATGATCCGCTCGGTGGTGCTGCCCTTCGGCAAGGGGGGGATCATCGGCGGGACCATGCTCGGCCTGGGGCGGGCCCTGGGCGAGACCATCGTGGTCATCCTCATCATCTCGCCTGTCTACACCGCCAATTTCCATTTCCTGCAGAGCGGTGGCAACTCGATCTCTTATCTCATCGCCAACCTGGTGGGGGAGTCGTCCTCCTTCGGCGTGTCAGCCCTCATGGCCGCCGGCCTGGCCCTCTTCGCCCTCACCTTGATCGTCAACTTTTCGGCGTCGGCGGTCGTGGCCCGGTCGCGCTCGGGCGCAGAAAGCGACGACTGATGACCACCACCAATCTGGCCGAGAGGACCGAAGGGGCATCGGCGCTCGACGCTGCGCCACGGCCTCCTCAGAAGCGTCGCAAGCTGGGCGGGTTCGGCGGCGCCAAGGTTTTCAACCTGGTGGGGGCGGCCGTTGCCGGCATCTCGGTGGCCTTCCTGCTCGATCTTCTGACCGCCCTGTCGGGACCGGTGGCCCTCTGCCTGGTCGGCTACCTGGCATTTCTGGCCGTCTACGCCACCCTGGTGTCCCTCGACGACGACGGGCAGGTGGTGCGCGACGCCATCATGACCGTCCTCATGGCATCGTGTGCAGTCATCGCCTTCGGGGCCCTCGGCACCGTGGTCTTCTTCACCCTGGCCAAGGGCTGGGCCGCCCTGGACCACCTCAACTTCTACACACAGGACATGTCGCGGGCGGGACCACTGGCCCCGCTCACCCAAGGCGGCATGGGCCATGCCCTGGTGGGCACCATCTGGATGGTCGGGATCGCCGTGGTGCTCACTGTCCCCCTGGGCCTGGTCGGGGCGGTGTACCTGGATGTGACCCGGGGCCGTCCCTCCCGCTTCTTCCGCACGGTGGTCGAGGCCATGACCGCCCTACCCAGCATTCTGGCCGGCCTCTTCATCTACGCGGCCTGGATCCTCGAGTTCGGGTTCGGGCGGTCGGGGCTGGCCGCCGCCCTGGCTTTGAGCGTCATGATGCTGCCGTACATCATCCGGGCCTCCGATCTGGCCCTACGTCTGGTACCCGGGAACCTGCGTGAGGCAGCGGCGGCGTTGGGGGCACCGGGGTGGCGGGGTGAGTGGCAGGTGGTCATCCCCACGGCCCGCTCCGGCCTGGCCACCGCCGTCATCCTGGGAATCGCCCGATCCATCGGCGAGGCCTCGCCGGTCCTCCTCACCGCCGGCTTCACCAGTTACATGAACGCCAACCCCCTCCACGGGCCGATGGTCTCGCTCCCGCTGGAGACACTCAAGCTGGTGCAGGCCGGGGTGCCCGCCTACACCAGCCGCGCCTTCGGCTGTGCCTCGTTCCTCCTCCTGGTGGTCATCGTCCTGTTCTTGGTGGCCCGCAAGATCGGCGGATGGGGACCGGGCCACCTCTCACCTCGGGCTCGCCGTCGGGTCCTTGCCTCGTCGGCCAAGGACCTGGAGAGGTTCAACCGCAAGCAAGGCGCACCGGCGTCGGCCGATGTCGCCGCCTCCGCCCCGACCGCCCGGACCACGGTGATCCGCCGCCGCCCCGGCCCCGCCCCCGAGGGTCTGGCATGATCGCCGCTCGGGCCACCGGCGGCCCCCGGCACCGGCACCGGCACCGTGCCCTGCGCGGCCTGCTGGCCACCCTGGTGGCGGTTCTCGCCGTCCTCCTGGTCGGCGCCCTGCCCGCCGGCGCCACCGGCTACGTCCCCATCTCCGGCGAAGGATCCTCCTGGTCGGCCAATGCCCTGGACCAGTGGATCGCCGACGTGCAGCAGTTCGGGATGAGGGTCAACTTCACGGCCAATGGCTCCACCCAGGGTCGGGAGGACTACATCAGCGGCCTCACCGACTTCGCCGCCACCGATATCCCCTTCCAGACCGACCCGACCGACGGATCGGCACCCGAGCACCCCCAGTCCGGCTCCTACGCCTACATGCCCATCACCGCCGGCGGCACCGTCTTCATGTACAACCTCAAGATCGACGGCCAGCAGGTCACCAACCTCCGGCTTTCCGGAGAGAACATCGCCAAGATCTTCACCGGTCAGATCACCAACTGGGACAATCCGGCGCTGGCCGCCGACAACCCGGGGCTCACCCTGCCCAACCAGTCGATCGTCCCCGTGGTCCGCTCCGACGGGGCCGGCGACAGTTACGAGCTCACCGAATGGATGATCAGCCAGTACCCCTCGGTCTGGAACGCCTACTGCGCCACGTCGGGTCGGGCCCCAGCCTGTGGTCCGACCTCCTTCTATCCAACGGCCGGCGCCATGATCGCCCAGTCGGGCGACCTGGGGGTGGCCGGTTACGTCTCGCAGAGCTACGCCGACGGTTCCATCGGCTACGTGAACTACTCCTACGCCCTGTCCGACCACTTCCCGGTGGCTCAGATGCTCAACTCGGCGGGCTACTACACCGAGCCCACGCCGCAGAACGTGGCTGTCTCCCTGTTGTCCGCCAAGGTGGATACCTCGGACCCCAACGACCCCGCCACCTATCTCACCGAGAATCTCTCCGGCGTGTACACCGACCCGGATCCCCGCACCTATCCCCTTTCTTCTTACAGCTATCTGATCCTGCCCATCAAGATCACCAGCACGTCGAGCTTCAGCACGGCCAAGGGGGCGACACTGGCCGCCTTCTCGTACTACGCCATGTGCCAGGGCCAGCAGCAGTCGGCTGCCCTCGGCTATTCACCGATGCCCATCAACCTGGTGGAGGACAGCTTCAACCAGATCCGCCAGATACCAGGAGCGGTGGTTCAGAACATCAACATCCAGAGTTGCAACAACCCGACGTTCACCCCGTCGGGGGCGAACCTGCTGGCCGAGACGGCGCCTTACCCCCCCGCCTGTGACAAGCAGGGACCCACCCAGTGCACGACGGGCACCGGCGGTGCGGCGGCGGTATCGACGCCGGTCAGCGCCGGCTCCCCACTGGCCGCGGCGACGGGGGTATCAGGTTCGTCGGGCTCGTCGGGTGCCTCCGGCGGGACGACCACCGCAGGCACGACGGCCACCGGAGCGGCGGACGCCACCGCCGGAGGCGCGTCGGCTCAGTCGTGCGCGGCCAGCGCTGCCGCGTGTACGGGATCCGACGCCGCCGGCAGTTCGATCGATGCCAAGCCCCAGCCGCTCCCGGCCACGTTGACCGTGGCCACCGGGTGGTCGTGGGACCAGTACCTCATGCTGCTGGTGGCGCTCCTGGTGCTGGCCGTCGTTCTCATTCCCGGGTGGTTCGCGGCGGTGGCCGCGGCCGTCATGTTCATCCCCAGACGGATATCGGCTCGTCGGACGGACAGTAAGACATGACGCGCCCCACTCCTCCCTCGGGCGCCAGGTCCTCGGGCCGGCACCGTCCTTCCGACGGGCACAACACTTACGCCGGGCACAACCGGAGCGTCGTGAGCGGGTCGGGGCCCGGTCGCCTTCGGCGGTTGGCCCTCGTCCTCGGTGCCCTGGCTCTGGTTCTGTCGATCATCCTCCTCCCCGAGGCGCAGAGCAGTGCGACGTCCGACCCCAGTGTCACGGTCACCCCGGCGCCCACGGTGACCAGCATCAGTGCTCCCAGCTCGGGACCGAATGTCGGCGGGGCCATGGTGACCATCAACGGGACCGGCTTCGTCGGGTACGACGCCAGCGACACTCGGTTCGTTGCCAGCCAGGTCACATTCGAAACGAATCCCCCCCAACCCGCCCTCAGCTTCCAGGTCAACTCGGCCACCAGCATCACGGCCGCGGCGCCGGCCGGCCAGGGGACGGTCGACGTGACCGTCACCACCGAAGAGGGCACGTCGCCGACCTCACCGGCCGACCAGTACACCTACCTGGACAACTGGAGCCAGGGGATCGTCTCGTCCCTCCCGTCGACGCAGTCGGCGGTGAGCAATGTCACCGGGACCGGTCCTCTTTTCGCCCCGGGCCAGCCCTACGCCAATTTCAAACTTTCCGTCAACCAGACACAGAACCTCACCGACCAGGCCATATCCCTGTCCTGGACGGGAGGGGTTACCACGCAGAGCAATCAACCGGGATCGTTCAACGGCAATTACGTCCAGATCTTTGAGTGCTGGGGCAATCCACAGTCGTCGGATCCCCCCGACCCTTCCGATCCGGGCCCACTGCCATCACAATGCGAATTCGGCGGCGAAAGCAGCTCATCCGCCAGCTATCCCGTGTCGGCGCCCGGATACGAATACTCCCGCGAGGTGACGGAGCCGGATTGGAGCACCTATTCGCCGTCAACGCCAGAGTGCAAAACCGATCCGGCTACCGACGCCGCACCGTGCCTCGACGGAAACGGTCTGGTCGTCCAGCCATTTCAAGCGGTTGACGGGACTGTTGTAAAGCAGCAGGCCAACTATGCCTTCGACGAAAATCCCAACGCCCCCCTCGACTACTGGCTCAATCCGTACTTCAGCTTCGGCACCACCAACGAAGTCGATTTCGCCCGAACCTTGTCGGACGAAACAGGGCAAACATTGTTTGACGTCGACACCGGTCTCGGAGCGCCCGGGCTCGGCTGCGGTCAGAGCGTGCAGCCGACGGCCGGCGGCGGGACCACGACTCCTCAGTGTTGGCTCGTGGTCGTTCCGCGGAGCGACGCGTCGACAGAGAACCCTCCTGGTATCGATCCGTCCTCACTCACGACCTCACCGCTCACCCCCGAAGCATGGGCCAACCGGATCGCCATCCCGTTGAAGTTCAATCCGGTCGGTTCGAGCTGCTCCATCGACGCCGAATCTCAAGAGATCGAGGGGAGTGAGCTGGCCTCACCGGCCGTGTCCAGCTGGGAACCCGCCCTCTGCGATCTGCCCGGGGCACAGCCCTACAGCTATCTCACCAACGACGACGACCAGGCCCGTGAAAACCTGACCAACCCGTCCTACGGGTCGGTGGGCATGTCGGTCTTCTCCGATCCCATCCCCGCCGGCGCCACAGGTTCCGACAACCCGGTGGATTACGCCCCCCTCACCCTTTCCGGTGCGGTCATCGCCTTCAACATCCAGAGGGTCCCCAACGTCGAGCCGGACGGGACCGTAGACCAGTACGAAGAAGACAACGCCAACTCCCGGGTGCAAAACCTGTATCTAACCCCGCGCCTGGTGGCCAAGGTGCTGACCGAGTCCTATCAGGCCGAGCTCAAAGGCGTGGCCCGCACCACCAACGCCGCTTACCAGTGGGTGCAAAAGAACCCGATCAGCATTTTCAACGATCCTGACTTCCTCCAGTACAACCCCGAGTTCGAGTTGATGACCACCGCGCAGCAGATCGATGCCGCCAGCATGGTGGTGGAGGAAGGTAGTTCGGACGCGGCCACCACCCTCTGGAAGTGGGTGCTCGCCGACCCGTCGGCCCGGGCCTGGCTGAGCGGTCAGCCCGACCCATGGGGCATGGTGGTGAACCCGTACTACAAGAACCTGATCGCCCAGAGCACCGCACCGGAGAACTACCCGAAGAGCGACCCGTGGTGTGACTCGCATGTGCCCGACGTGGACTAACCCCCGGAACACGCCCGCCCGGTCGATCTGCATCCAGGACTGGTCGCCCTACGTCCTGTCGATGACGGCCGCCGCCCAGGCCGCGGCCACGGCCAATGACGGCGGCAAGACAACATTCAATCCGGCCAATACACCGGACACGGCGTGGACGGCCAACGGTCCACAGATCACCGGAAACGACCTGGTCATCTCGGTGACCGACTCGGCCTCCGCCGCCCGCTACGGCTTGCAGACGGCCAGCCTGAGTCCGGCCGGCGAGGACACCGATCCCACCTTTGTGGACCCCGACTCGGCCAGCATCCTGGCCGGAGAGCAGGCCATGGTCAAGAGCTCGGTGCCCGACGTCCTGGAGACCGACCCTTCTTCGACGGCGGCCGACGCCTATCCCCTGACCATGCTCACCTACGCCGCCGCCACTCCCGAAAAGCTCAGCCAGTCGGCCCGGAACAATTACGCCGCCTTTCTCCAGTACGCCGCCGGCCCGGGTCAGGTACAGGGTGTCGACCCCGGCAACCTGCCCGGCGGCTATGTCCCGCTGCCCTCGTCGCTGGTGACCCAGACACTGGCCGCCGCCGACGCCATCGAGCACCCCCCTGTTTATCCGAGCGCGTCTACCAAGCCGACAACCACGGCTGCGAAGCAGGCGTCCACCAGTACCAACGGTTCGAGCACAGAGGCCGCCGGACTGTCGTCTACCGCTCCCGCCCCCCAGATCCTGGCGGCCGAGCGGTTGGCCAAGGCAGCTGGTCGTGAGCGGCCCCGGACGATCGGGCCGGCCGCCCTGAGCGCGGTCCGGGTCATCGGGCTGCCGGTGGGTGCTCTGCGCTGGATCCTCCCTCTGCTCCTCTTGTTCGGGCTACTGGCAGCCCTCGGTGCTGTCGTCCTCAAGGTCGCCGGTCGTCCCGCCGCAGAAGCGGATGCCCCCGGGCCCGGCTCAGACGAGGCGGAGACCGAGATCTGATGGTCCTTTCCCGAACCCTACGAGGCGTCTCCCTTTGTGCGGCCGTGCCCATTGCCGCCGGGTCGCTGGCCCTATTGATCGCCGATCCCGCCCACGCCGCGTCAGCCGGTGGGGTGGCCACGCTGGCCCCACCCGGGGACACGGCCGCCACACCACTGCGGTCAGGCGGATCGGCCTCACTGTTCACCGTTGCCCTTCCCGCCCGTGCCTCGTGCTCGGGGGACACGGCCCACGACGGTTACCACGTCTACAGTTACCTGGAGAGGAAGGGCACTGACCTGTCGACCGTCCGCTTCGTCCAGGGGCCCTCGGCGGGGTACGGGATCGTGAACACCACCAGCACCTACTACGGTGCCATCAACACGGCTTTCAAGACCGGCCAAATTGTGGGCGTCCCCAACGATTTCACATGGGGATCCCTGGTGCGCAGCGGTGGTGGTCCGCTCGCCCTCTCTCAGCTCCTCTACGACGGGTCTACCGGTGTGTGGGAGACCGGTCTGGCCTGCGCCACCGCCCACGGCGCGGTGTCGAACGACTGGAACACCCAGGTCACGTTCGATGCGGACGCCGGCGACGCCCGTGGCTTCGACTGGACGGTGGATCCCTCCACCTCCACCTCCGCCTCCACCTCCGCCCTGCCGAACAGTGTCGGCGGCACGTGGGCGACATCCCCATCGGGTTCGACATCGACCACCGGGGCACCGGCCCGCCCGGTGGCCGTGGCCGGTACAGGGTCGTCGACCGCCGGACCGCAACCCGGCGGGTCCACTTCCGTCGGGGCCACGGCCAACGCCCCCGCCCCCACCGGTTCCGCTCCGGCGGGGGCGGTTGACACAGCGGGGGGAGCCGACCTTCCGGTCATCGCGATCCTGGCTGCCGCCGTGCTCGTCGTAGGAGCGGGGATCGCTGCCCTCCTGAAGGCATTGGCGGCCCGATGACGGCGACCCAGACGGCCTTGGAGCGCGAGATGCTCCTGGTACCCACCCCGGGCAGCCCGGGGGAGCAGTCGGCGGTCGGCCATCCCGATGAGGCAGCCCGGCTGCAGGAACAGTTCGACGCCACCGGCCACCTCGGGACGGCGCCCGCCGAACCGACCAAACGACCCAAGATGCCGCTCCACATCGTGCGTGCCGCCCTGGCCATCCTGGCCGCGGTGTCGATCGGTCTGGTGATCCAGCTGGCCTACGTGAGCCGGCTCCAGCACCACTCGGCCCAAGTCGATCTGTACAACCGGCTCCGACCGGAGCTGGCGCTGGGCACCGCTCCGACCGGGCCCTGTGGACAGGCCGCCTGCGGGAAGCGTCACCAACCGATCGCTCTCGGCACGCCGATAGCCACCATCCAGATTCCCTCCATCGGGGTGAAGCAGGTGGTGCTGGAGGGGACGACGGGGGCCGTTCTGGCTGACGGTCCGGGGCACTACCTTTCGACGGTCTTTCCCGGGGGGGCCGGGACCAGTGTCATCCTGGGCCGGCAGGCCGCCTACGGCGGTCCGTTCGGGCACATCGCCGACCTCCGCAAGGGGGCCCGCATCACCGTGGTGACCCAGGTGGGCACCTCGGTCTTCCGGGTGGTCGATGTGCGACCGGGCGGTACCCGGGAGCGCCTGGCCCCGGCCACCCGGGCCCGGCTCACGCTGGGGACGGCCTCGGGCACCGCCTTCGTGCCCTCGGGGGTGGTCTACGTCGATGCCGACAAGGTGGGACCGGCCCTCGCCGCCTATCCTCCGGCCGTTCACACAGTCCCCGACAGCCAGAGGCCGATGGGACTGGACACCGGCACCCTCTGGTTACTGGGTCTGTTGTCGGTGGCGTTGGTGGCCGTTTTCGCCGGCGCGGTGTGGGTGTGGCGGCGCCGCGGACATGCCCAGGCCTGGATCATCTTCACTGCCCCTCTGGTCCTCCTGTGGATGTTCGTCGTGGACCAGATAGCCCGACTCCTCCCCAATCTCCTGTGATGCTCCGCCCATCGCTAAGGAACCTTTCTATTGCTTGGATGTCAACCGCCCCCAGCATGAGGATGTGACGCCGATGTCGCTCGATACACGCCCAGATTTGTCACCGGTCACCAAAGACCTGTACCAGGCAGCGCGGCTCGAAGCGCGTGAGGTATCGGCCTGGTTCGGTGACCACAATGTCCTCGACAGGGTGTCGTTGGTCATGGAGTCGCGGCAGGTGACCGCCCTCATCGGCCCCTCCGGTTGTGGCAAGTCGACCTTCCTCCGCATCCTCAACCGGATGCACGAGCTCATACCGTCGGCCGCCATGGCCGGCGACGTCCTCCTGGACGGTGTGGATATCTACGCACCCGACCGCAAACTCACCGAGGCCCGACGGCACATCGGCATGGTGTTCCAGAAGCCCAATCCCTTTCCGGCCATGTCCATCTACGACAACGTGCTGGCCGGGCTGCGACTGACCGGTACGCGTAAGGACCAGGATGCCCGGGATGAGATCGTGGAGAGCTGTCTGGTGAGCGCCGGGCTGTGGAAAGAGGTGAACAGCCGTCTGCGTCAGCCGGGGGGAGCCCTGTCGGGTGGTCAGCAGCAGCGTCTGTGCATCGCCCGTGCTCTGGCCATCCGACCCCGGGTGCTCCTGATGGACGAACCGTGTTCCGCCCTCGATCCCACCTCGACCAGGCGGATCGAGACCACCATCGAAGAGCTGCGCACGGAAGTCACCATCGTGATCGTGACCCACAACATGCAACAGGCCCAGCGTGTGTCGGACTACACGGCCTTCTTCCTGGCCGAGCAGGGGACCCCGGGGTACATCATCGAGCACGGGCCCACCGATGCCATGTTCGACGCGCCACTGGATCCCCGGACCCTCGACTACGTCCACGGTCGCTTCGGCTGACCGGCCTACCCGCTGGGATCTGGCCCTGACGATCTGGATTTCGGCTCGGTATACTTGGTCACTGCCTCGCCGTGCCGAGGTTGATCTGAGCCGATGACCCCGTTCCGCCAGCCCGAGGCCACCGAGGCCTACACCCGAGCATCCGTGGAGGCCTATCTACGGGCGGCCGGTGACGAGCAGGCGCGCCTCCGCCAGGCCATTGCCGAGGCTCGCAAGCGGATTGCCCAGGCCGAGATGGACGAGCAGTACCTGATCTCGCACGAGGGCGACGCCCACCACGACATCGCCGGCGGCGATCCGGCCGAGGTCGATCCCATCGATGGTCATTCCGGAGGGTGGGGCATCGAACCGTCCGGCGGCTCGTTGGGGGCTACCGGTTGGCCGTCGGGGGCCGGCTTCTGGCCCGACGGGGAGCGGGGCTCCTCCGACGATCCGGGAAGCGACCCCCCTTTGGCCCGGCTGCGCCTCACGCCCGGGGCCGAGGACATCTGGCGGTTCCTCGATGCTCCGAGCGCCCTTGCCCATGAGTGAGCAGGGGCGGCAGCGGACGACGGAGACGGACGGCGATGTAATTCCCGCGACCGTCGCCCACCACCTGGTCGAAAGCAACGAAGAGGAGATCGAGCGGCTCCGCCACCAGCTGGAGGCGACGTTGGCTGAAGCCGACGAGGCCGAGCGTCGGGTAGAAGCTCACCCCGGAGCCCCGTTGCTACCCCTGGCATGGAGCGATCACGACCAACCCGCCCAGACGGACAGCAGTTCGGATCCACCTCGCCCCGCCCGGACGACGGTCGTGACCCGACGACCGGCTTGAGGTGCGGGGCCGACTACCTCCACCATCATCGGTTCGGGAGGACGGTCAGCCCCGGTCGGGACAGCCGCGGCCAGAGGATGTGGGGGCGTGAACAGAGGGCGGGTGGAGGCCTTCAGCGACGGAGTCTTCGCCATCGCCATCACCCTTCTGGTCCTGACCATCGCTCAGCCCGTCGACTACGCGCACCTCTCCCACCAGCTCTTCGAACGGTGGCCATCGCTGGCTGCCTATGTCGTGAGTTTCCTGGTCATCGGCATCATGTGGCTGAACCACCACACAGTCTTCACCCATATCCGGATGATCGACCGCGGGATGTTCTACATGAACGTCCTCCTCCTCATGACCATCGTGTTCCTGCCCTACCCCACCGAGGTGTTCGGCGTAGCCCTCAGTCGGGGACGGGGAGCGACTACCGCGGCCGTCTTCTACAGCCTGGTCATGTTGATCAACGCCCTCATCTGGGCCGGTTTGTGGCTCTACGCATCGGTGGGCCGCCGTCTCCTCCGGGAGGATTTCCCCGAGTCGCAGAGGACCATGTGCACTGTCGCCTTCACCGCCGGATCGGCGGTCTACATCGTTCCCATCGGGGTCGCATTCATCAGTCCGTACGCCTGTCTGGCCGTGCATGGCGGGCTGGTCGTCTACTACGCCTTCGATCCCATCTCCCGCCGCCTGGCCCACGACGAAAGGAGCTGACGATGCGCATCAGCACGGTCATCCTTCCCATCTACCCTTGGTCCGAAGGCGTACGGGTGTGGCGCCGGGCCGAAGAGATCGGATTCCACGCTGCCTACACCTACGACCATCTCTCGTGGCAAAGCTTTCGCGACCGCCCGTGGTACGGGGCCGTCCCCACGCTCACCGCGGCGGCGCTGGCTACAGACCGGATTCGCATCGGCACCCTGGTGACCTCGCCGAACTACCGCCATCCGGTCCCTCTGGCCAAGGAGATCATGTCGTTGGACGACATTTCGAACGGGCGGCTGACCGTCGGCATCGGCTCCGGGGGGACCGGATTCGATGCCACCGTGCTCGGCCGGGGGCCCTGGTCGCCGGGGGAGCGCAGCGAGCGCTTTTCCGAGTTCGTGGGATTGCTGGACCGGCTCCTCCGCCAGCCCGCCACCACCTCGGAGGGCGCCTTCTACTCGGCCGAGGAGGCCCGGATGATCCCCGGCTGCGTACAGAAGCCCAGGGTTCCGCTGGTGGTGGCGGCGGCCGGTCCCAGAGCCATGGCGCTCGTCGCCCGTTACGGGCAGGGGTTTGTCACCTATGGCCACCCGGTGCATGCGGCCGATGCCACGGCCGACCGGGCCCCCGAGACGGTGCGGGCCCAGATGCAATTACTGGAGGCAGCCTGCGCCGAACAGGGTGCCAGCTATCCCGCCCTCGACAAGATCCTGCTCCACGGCATCACCTCCGAACATCCGCTCGGCTCCCTGCACGCCTTTGTCGACTGGGCCGGCCGCTACCGGGCCCTCGGCATCACCGAAATCGTTGTCCACTGGCCGGTGCCCGACTCCGTCTTCGCCTCCGATGTCGATGTCTTCGAAAGGATCGCTACGGAGGCGGCGGCTCAACTGTGACACGGGACCGCAAAACCCGATCGTCGGTGGCACGAAGTCCGGAATGGTGATCAGGGAGCAACCAACTCGATGGCCACGCCGTCCGGGTCGCGCAGCTGAAGGGAAGGGTGACCGTTCTCCAGAACGATGCCGTTGTGATCGATGCCCACCTCGGTGAGGTGGGCGGCCCATTCACCCAACGAGATGCCGTCCGGTACGGCGAAGGCCAGATGGTCCAAGAGCCCGTTGGCCGGTGCCGACCCCCGGTTGCCGGGCTCCTGGCCCTCGGTCAATACCACGACCAACTTTGCCTCCCGATGTCTGAGGGCGATGTATCCGATGTCGAGATCCTCGGCCAAGGGAACCAGACCGAGCGCAGCTTCGTACCACCGGGCACTTGCCCCTACGTCCGTCACCACCAGCTGGAAATGGGAAAGCCCGGTGATGGGTGCGCCCCGCCCCGCCTGGTCGGCCTCAGTCACCACCCGGATACTAGTGACGGGGTTCCACCAACACCTGATGTCCGAGTTCGGAGGGGACCCGACGCCGCGCCGTTCGGCGGGCGTTCGGCGCTCGCTCCGGGCAATCTCGACGACAGGGCATCCGCCGCGGCCTCGTGGGCCATCACACACCGAACAGGTGGATGGGGACGGGAGGGCCTCCGGTTTGCCCGCCTGGATACAGTCGCTACGGTGTGCCCTGCGGGCGGGGACCCGATTGCTCGAGAACGGAGGCCAATGACAGCCAAGTCTGATTTCACCAACGACGAATGGCAGCTCATCCTGGAGGCGCCCCCCAGCGCCGGAATGATCGTGGTCACGGCGCAGAGAGGGGGGATGTTCCGGGAGAGCGTGGCCATGGCCAAGGCCTACGTCGAGGCCCGCCAGCACCACGGGGAGAGCGAACTCCTCGACGCCATCGTTGCGGCCAAGCCGGAACGGGATCACACCCACTACCACTCGCCCGACGAGCTCAAGCAGCACGCCCTGGCGCACCTGCGCGATTCGGTGGCACTGCTCGAGGGCAAGGCCACACCCCAGGAGGTCGACGAATACCGCCGGTTCATCATCACGCTGTCCCAGAAAGTGGCCTCTGCTCATCGGGAGCACGGCCAGGATGTGAGCGATGCCGAGCAGGCCGCCATCAACGACATAACAGAGGCACTCAAACCGGTGGCCGGGTAACCGGCCGGCGGGACCGGCCGGCCAACTGAGCCTGGCGGCATGCCCGGTGTCCATGCCGCCGGAATGGTCGTATCGCTTGACGCCGCTGGCAGGAAGCGGCGCCGGTATCCCCCACTCCGATATCCTCCTGTCATGCGTGAGGACGCGGAGAATCGGGACCTCAAGCGAATCTGGCTGTTCTCGGGTTGCACCCAAGCGGAACTACGCCGGATCCAAAAGGTGCTCAAGGAAGTCACCGTGCCCACAGGGAGGCTCTTGGTCGAAGAAGGCCAGCCCGGGCTCATGTTCTTCGTCGTGGTAGCCGGACGGGCAACCGTGAAACGTGGTGAGCAGGAGATCGCGTCGATCGGCCCTGGAGACTATTTCGGCGAGCTCTCGTTGCTGGACGACAAACCGAGATCCGCCTCCGTCGTCTGTGACACCGACATGACTCTGCTGGTGCTGATGCAGCGTCATTTCCAGAAGATCCTGCGAGCGAGCCCGAGCATGGCCCACAAGCTCCTCAAGACCATGGGTACCCGGTTACGCGATTCCGATGCCATGGCCTACGAGTGAAGCCGCCGGGGTGACGGCGCCGGGCGTTCCTGCCCGAGCGCGTTGGACGGCGACCCACCCCTGCCTTCTGGCTTCGCCGCATGCAGCTCCCCTTCCATCCCCGATGGGCGGAACCGACGACGGAGGCCACCGAGCCCCTCTGGTAAATTGACGGGATGCAGATTGTCCTGATTCCCGGCTTCTGGCTTGGCGGTTTCACCTGGGAGGAGGTGGCCGCGCCGCTCCGGGACGCCGGTCACACCGTGCACGCCCTGACCCTCCCCGGGCTGGCGTCGGTCGAATCGGTGCGTGCCGGCATCGGCCTCAGGGACCACGTCGATGCCGTGATCGCAGCGGTCGATGCCATCGCCGAACCGGTCGTCCTCGTCGGGCACAGTGGTGGTGGCGCCATTGCCCACGCGGTAGCGGATTCTCGTCCCCAGAGGGTTGTCCGGGTGGTCTATGTCGACAGCCTTCCACTGGCGGCCGGCGACTCGAGCAACACCGATCTCACCGCGGTGGACGGCGAAATTCCTCTTCCCGATTGGGCGGAATTCGACGAGGAAGACCTCATCGATCTCGATGCTGACCTGCGTTCGATGTTCCGGCGCATCGCCGTTCCAGAACCGGCCGGAGTGGCACGGGATCAGCAGACCCTGACGAGCGACCGGCGGTTTGGGGTCCCCGTCACAGTGATCGCCTGTGCGTTCTCAGCCGACAGACTCCGTGGTTGGATCGCCGATGGTGAGGATTTCGTGTCGGAACTGTCCCGGATCACCGATGTGGAAATCGTCGACCTTCCCACCGGTCATTGGCCTCAATTCACCCGGCCGGGAGAGCTGGCCTCAGCCATCCTCGCCTCCTTCGGCAGCTGAGTGGAGTACCTTCCTCAACTGCATCGTGGCCACGCTGTAGCCGGCCGACTGGTAGAGATCCCGTGCCACCAGGTTGGTCCCAAACACATTGAGGCCGATCGAATCGGCGCCGTGTCGTGCCGCCCTTTCCTCTGCCGCACCCAGTAGCGCTCGGCCATATCCCCGCCCACGCTGTTCAGGCACGATCTCGATGTCGTAGATCCAGGCGCCGCCACCGTTTCCTGCTTCTCGCTCGAGCGCCAGCCACAGATGCCCGACCCCCATCCCCTCGGGCGTCTCGGCCACCAGCATCAGCACCCCCGGGGTGTCGACGCCCTGCGGGAGGAGTTGGCCGGTCTGTTCGGCGGCGCGGCTCTCGGCTGCTTCGGCGGTCCAGTTGCCGGCGGCTACGTGCGCGCCCGCATACTCCCGAATCAGCCGACCTCGGAGTGTTTCGAATTCCGCAGCAGTCATGGCCCGAGTGCGAATTGGTGGCATCCACCTATTCTGCCCAGGATCGACGCCGGTTGATATCGTCCGAACATGACCAGTCGACTTGCCTCCGTTGTCATAGACGCCGCTGACCCCCGGGCTGTGGCCGACTTCTGGTGTTCGGTCCTCGGATGGCAGATCGTCGACCAGTCCGACGGGGGAGTGAGCATCGGTGCGCCCGACGGCTCGTGGCCGGTGATCGACGTTCTGCCCGTTCCGGAGACCAAGAGCGTGAAGAACCGACTGCATCTTGACCTCCGGGCAGATGGTGTCACCACGGCCGAGGAGCTTCAGCGCCTGCTCGAGCTCGGCGCCTCCCCGGTCGATGTGGGACAGTCGGCCGATGTCTCCTGGGTGGTGCTGGCTGATCCCGAGGGCAACGAGTTCTGCCTGTTGTCACAGCCGGTACAGGACATCACCGCATGAACCCATCAGGTTGCCCATAGACGACGGCCAGAACCGATGGGCCGGTTTGCCTCGTGGCTCACGACGCGCCGTCAAGTGCGTACACCAAGGGCGAGCCTCGGGTGGCCCAGACGTCATCCGGCCTCCGGTGGTCGCACCGCTCACCACGCCCCTGATGTCACCCCTCCCTCGGCTGCAATTCTCCCGTTTTGGCGTCGGATCGTCACGGGGCAGGTGCCTTCACCTCGGAGTAGGTTTGGTATCGGACCGACAAATGATTGGAGATTGTCATGGCGGGTTTTGTGCAGATCATGGAATTTGAGACGTCCCGGATCGATGAGCTGGAGACTCTGATGAAGAGCTTTCAGGAGATGCGCGGCGATGCCCTTCTGGCATCCAAGGCCACGATCACCGAGGACCGAAAACGACCCGGTCATTACTTCGTCATTGTGGAGTTCGACTCATATGAGGAAGCGATGAGGAACTCCGACGATCCGGTTACAGGCGAATACGCCGACAAGATCAACGCCTTACTGACAGGGGAGCGGATCTTCCATGACCTGGACGTGCGTACGGTGATGCACGTACGACAGTAGATCGATGACGACGTCGGTTGGTCCGCGTGCGAGACCAGGCAAAGGACAAGAGGGAGACCTTACTCAGGTCCTCCCTCTTGCTTGTACGACATCGGTCGGTCGCTGAAGCGGCGGGACACCCGCCAATCGCTCCCGTAGCTGATGAGTACCTAACCTGTGTGGGTGCCAGACACCGAGCGACCGCCAGCCCTTCTGATCTCACCCCACCTCGACGATGCTGTCCTCAGCTGCGGGCGTTTCATGGCGATCCGTCCTGGATGCACCGTTCTCACCGCACTTGCCGGTAGGCCGGCTGAGTGGACGGCCCTCACCGGGTGGGACGCAGACTGCGGTTTCTCCCTCGGAGAGGACGTGATGGCAGCACGCTTGTCAGAGGACGCCACAGCATTGGCGAGATTGGGCGGTCTCCAGCTACCTCTAGGAGGCCTTGACTTCCAGTACGGACTTCAGCCAGAACGTACGAGGATCATCAGGGAAGGAATCGAGTCCGCATTGGCGGAGCTGATGCCCGAGACGTGTGTGATACCACTCGGTCTCCTGCATCCCGATCACGAGGAGGTTCGCCGCATCGCCGCTCTTGTCGCCGCCAACGCCCACGCCCCTGTGGACTGGATCGTCTACGAGGACCTTCCTTACGGTCCGAACGACGTGCTTGGAGAACATCACCGTGTGGCGTTCGATGCCTATGACGGCACCGGGTTCCAACTCACGGAGATCGCCCCAGAGCTTGGGGAAATGGACCCGAAGTCGGGCGCAGTCGAGGGGTACAAGTCCCAGCTTCGTGCCCTAAGGAAGGATCCGGCCTTCGACGAGAAGATCGTTGCTGAGAAGTATTGGTCGTTAAGTCTCAATCGCTAGGGGACGTGCACCGGAGGCCGCTCCCCGGTGGTGAACGCTACCTGGCGGGCACCGGAACTGAATGCGACATGCCCACCCGAGTGGGATCGATGTGACTCCCCACGAGGGAGGCCTACGCCGTCGCTACCAGCAGTTCTTCTCCTCTGAGTGTCTGCAGGCCATCCGTCCTGTTGGCGAAGTAGCGCTCGTTGAGCATGGCCGCCGAGATGTGCTGTGCGCTTTGGAATCCGGCCCGTCGGGCAACTTCCGACACTTCCCCCGGGTTGTAGAAGCTGATGAAGGGCGTTCCGGCCGCCCGCGCACCTCTCTCAGCTGCTTCGAAACCAGGTCGAAGGGCGTCATCGACGAGTGCGGTGGGCAAAAGGAACGTCATTGCCAGAGTCGACCCGGGGGCCAGCCTCCCGGCGATCTCGCGCATAGAGGCCTCATTGGCCTCTTTGGTGAGGTACATGGAGACGCCGGTGGAGACGACCACTGCCGGCCGGTCGGGATCAAAGCCGGCGGCGACCACCTGATCCCACCACGGCCCGGCTGCTTCGAAGTCGACCGGCACCAACCGCAGCCAGTCGGGGACACCGAAACCCAGCTCGATCAGGCGCTGGGTCTTCCATGCCTGGGGGCCTGGTTGGTCGACCTCGAAGACCGTGAGACGAGAGGCCATCTCTGACCTGCGTTGGGCGAAGGCGTCAAGACCGGCCCCCAAGATGACGTACTGGGTAACGCCTCGATCCGCTTCTTCGCCAACCAGATCCTCCACGAATCGGGCACGGGCAACAATGCTGGCACGAAACCAACGAGTGCCGATCGGATCCATGTCCGGGCGGTGGCGCCAACCGTCCTCGGGTGCGGCCAACACAAGACCGATCTCGTCGTCGAGTACATGGGGCGGCGGGTCGATCTGGACATGCAAGGCTCGCCAGAGGGCGACCCGCACGGCACTGCTCTCCGGAGCAACGGTCTGTTCGCCAACCACGGTCACTCCCGTCTCCTGGTGCCCTTCCCCGACACCTACCGTAGCGACATGCCTAGCCGTGATCCCAAGTGGAACTCGTCGTTCCGCTTCTGCTACCTTCAGCACAAGCGGAATCACTTATTCCGCAATTCGAGTGCGGGAGAGAGACGGTGGAGAAGCGCATCCATTACGGGGCGACGTTCGCCGTGCTGGCGACGGCGGCCCTCGCCTTCAGCCTTCTGCAGTCGCTCATCATTCCGGCCATCCCGCTGCTCGAGCACACCCTGCACACCACCACGACCGGTGCCACCTGGCTGCTGACGGGCTATCTGCTCAGTGCGGCGATCGCCACGCCGATCCTCGGCCGGATCGGCGACATGGTCGGCAAGGAGAAGATGATCGTCCTCGTGCTGGTCACGCTGTCAGTGGGCACGCTGATCAGCGCTCTGGCCACAACCTTTCCGGTGATGCTGGCCGGCCGGATCGTCCAGGGAGCTGGCGGGGCGGTCTTCCCACTGGCATTCGGGATCATCCGTGACGAGTTCCCCGCCGAGAAGGTGGCTGGAGCCATCGGAGTGCTCTCGGCCATCCTGGGAGTGGGAGTGGGCACCGGGATCGTCCTCTCCGGCCCCATCATCGTGCACCTCTCGTACCACTGGTTGTTCTGGATCCCCTTGGTCCTCTCCATTGGAGCGACCGTGACCACATTCCTGTTTGTGCCCGAGTCGCCGGTTCGGTCCTCCGGTCGGGTCAACTGGATCGGCGCCTCGATCATGTCGGCCTGGCTGATTACCGGACTGCTGGCCCTTTCCTATGGGCCGATATGGGGATGGAAGAGTGCCTCGGTGCTGGGTCTCTTTGCCGCCACAGCAGTGTTGATCCCGTGCTGGATCCGTTCGGAGTCGCGTTCGGATACACCGATGGTCGACATGAAGATGATGAGAATTCCGGCCGTGTGGAGCACAAACCTGGCCGCTCTGCTGTTCGGGTTTGGGATGTTCGCCATGTTCATCGTCGTGCCCCAATTCGCCCAGACTCCGTCTCGAGTGGGCTATGGCTTCGGCGCATCGGTGACCCAGTCAGGACTATTCCTTCTGCCCTTTGCCGTGGCCATGCTCGTGATCGCTCCGCTGACCGGTCGCCTGACCGTTGCCATCGGTTCCAAGCCGATCTTGATCATGGGGGCGCTCTTCGCCGCTGCCAGTTACGGATTTTTGGCCGTTGCCCACGGTGAACCCTGGAACATCTACGTGGCTGCAGGGTTGTTGGGCATTGGCGTGGCCTTCGGCTACGCCTCCATGTCGAACCTGATCGTCGAGGCCGTGCCACCCGGTCAGACCGGGGTGGCCACCGGCATGAACACCAACGTCCGGAATATCGGTGCTGCACTGGGCACCGCCATAGCCACGAGTCTGATCGTAAGTGGCGCACTGGTCCACGGCTACCCGAGGGAGCACGGCTACGTTCTGGCCTTCGTTGTCTGCGGCGGGGCCCTGGTGGTGGCGGCGATCGCCGCCCTCATGATCCCAGCCCGCAGCCGCCCTTCCGTCGTCCTCAGCGAGTCACACCCCGCCCTGACCGCCGAGGCTGAGGTGGTCGTCGGGGCCATTGGCTATGTCGCCGAAGACTGACGTGGGCCGGCGGAAAGCCGACATGGCGGACGGGACAACCGGAGCCAGGCCGCTGCGCCGGGACGCCGAGCTCAACCTGGCCCGCATCTTGGTGGCGGCTCGTGACGTCTTCGCCGAGTACGGCTACGAGGCGTCGATGGAGCAGATCGCCGCCCGGGCCGAGGTCGGGATCGGGACCCTCTACCGGCGGTTCCCGAACAAGGCCGACCTCTTCGCCGCTGTGGTCGACGCGGCGACGGAGCGGACCCGCCAGATCGCCAACGAAGTCCTCCGGGAGGTGGCTCCGAGCGTAGCGGTCTTCGAGTTCATCCGGCGATGTGTGGAGGTTCCGAGCTGTTGGCGCGCCGCAACCTCACGGAGGCCCTGGAGCGGGGGAGAGGCCGACCGCGCTCTGGCTGCCTCGATGCCGCTCATCGGGCGGGTCCTCGAGGCCAGCCAGCGGGCGGGCACCGTTCGGCCCGATGTCGTCGGGACCGATCTGGTAGTCACGCTGATGTCGGTGCGTGCCCTCGGCGACCTCTGCGACGAGGACGCCCCGGGCACGTCGCGGCGGTTCCTGGAGCTCGCCCTCGACGGCCTGCGTCCGGGATACAAGACTCCGGGACACCCCCCGATGTCGGTCAAGCAGCTGGGTCGAGTCCTGTCCGAGCGTTGAGGATCACTTCTGGCCCATCAGCTGGGTCACTCCGGTGCCACCGGTCACAGCCGGGCCTACGCTGGCTGGGAAAGCCATCTCGATCGAGTCAGGAGCCCTCATGAATGACGCGCCGACCAGCGACCGTGAAGGAATCCGCAATGACGAGGCAGTGGACGTCGGCGCCGTCGACCGCCGTCACCTGCTACTGGTCGGGACCGGGCCTGGGCTTGACCGTGGCTCGCCGTTTCGCCGTCGGAGGTTACCGGGTCACATTGGTTGCACGGAGCACCGACGGGCTAGCTCATCTGGCCGGCGGCTTGGCCGACACCGGCGCTGAGATCGGCACAATCGAGGCGGACGCAAGCGACCCCGAGGGCCTGGGTGCCCGCATGGCAGAGCTCTACCGTGGAGACGGTGCGCCGAGCCATCATCTACAACGCGGTCATGGGTGCGCCGGATCAACTGTTGAGTTCGAGCATCGCCCACTTGCAGGAGGCCTATACAGTCGATGTCATTGGGGCCATCGTCGTCGCCCAGGCGGCGTCTCCAGCAATGAAGGTGGCGGGATCCAGCACCATGATCGTCACCGGGGGCGGGTTTGCCGATCATCCCAGCCCTGGCCACGGTCTCCCTCGGCAAAGCCGCTCTTCGATCGGCCGCTTCCATGCTCGGGGCCGACCTGGAGCCCGACGGTATCCGAGTGGCTACCCTCACCATCGACGGACAGATGGTTGCCGGTACGCCGTTCGACCCTGAACGCATTGCTGAGCGTTATTGGGAGGTTGTCCACACCGAGGGCTCGTGGCAGGCGGAGTTTTGATTCACCGGCGAGTAGGGGAGGAGCGCCCATGTCCCAACGCCACTGGGACAGCACCGTCCCACCACTTCCGAACACCGGGAAGCGAACGCGAAGAGGCCCCAGCCGAAACCGGGGGCCGTCGCCGCTACTGCTGGACAGAAGCCCTAGGGCGCTAGCTCGCGACTCCCGTAGACGGCCAGGCCGTAGATGACCAGGATGCCCACGAAGATGTACGCCAGCGACCAGACCGGGTAGAAGGGCATCCACCAGATGGCGCTGATGGCCATGACGGCCCCCGCGAAGATCCCGATCCAGCGGCTGATCTGTGATCGTGCCAGGACCCCGCCTGCGCAGACAATGAGGATGATGGCAACGATGAGGTAGACCCAGCCGTAGGTTTTCAAGCTGTGCCCGAATATTGCGTCCTCGAAGTTCTGAGGGAGCACGCCGTGATAGCGGAATGCCCAGATGGCATCAAAGACTCTCATGATCCCAGCGACAGCGAGCACCACCGCTGCGAACACGATCCAGCCTTCACCTTTTTCTTCCATAATCCCTCCCTTTTTGTCATCTCGGACCGCCCGAAATAGTTCCGTCTCATTCGGGGCGATTCCAGGGATATACGTTAGGACGACTTTTCGATCCACTAGTGGATGCTGGGAGGCGGCTGAAGCAGCAGTTGGCAAGGGCGCACGGTCCAGAGGGTGCCTCCCCACCATCCTCCTATGGACGATCAAGTGCGGGTTGTGAGCCGGGGAGCGCCGCGACCCGCTGCTTCAACCGCGTGGTCGCTCGATGGGTGCGTCGCAGATCACCGGTCGGTGGGAACACAACCACACTGCACTATCGTCATCCGCGTGGAGCTCCCCGACCGGCTCGTCGAGTTATTGACGGGTCGGAACCCGTGCTTCGTCACCACCTTGATGCCCGACGGCTCGCCGCAAACGACCCAGATCTGGGCCGACACCGATGGTGACCATATAGTCATCAACACGGTTCAGACCCATCAGAAGGTGCGCAACACACGGCGAGACCCGCGTGTCTGTGTCGCCGTCTGCGATGCCGCTGACGCCTCCCGTTACTTTGCCGTCCGAGGGCGTGTCACGAACATCACTACCGAGGGTGGGGCGGAGCACATCGAGCTCCTTGCCCAGCGTTACACCGGAGGTCCGTATCAGTGGTATAGCGGGCGCGATCAGATTCGGGTGATAGTGACAATAACGGTGGACAAGATTCACTCCATGGACAGGTGATCGAGGCCGACGCTTCTTCGGATCGGGGTGTCCTCGACCGCCGGGTCGGCGAGGATTATTCCCCGCCGGCTACGGGCAGAATCGGTGAGGCCAATGGCCCATCGTTGGACCAGGAAAAGTCTTGATCACATGAAAGTGAGGTCTACGTTCGTGCTCACAGGATCGAGCCCGTGATTGACCGCTCTCATTCTGAGGGCCGGATCAGTGGTGAGAGACAGCCTGCTTTGGCAAAATCGGGAAAGGGCACGGGTCCGAGGGATGATGCCCACTCGAAGTGGACCCATCCATCAAAGGAGGGACACATGAACATCCTGGTGGCAACCGACGGATCCGAGTCAGCGATCGACGCGGCTCGGCGGGCCATGGACCTGCTTCGCCCCGGGGCTCACGTCGTGCTCGTAGCGGTCATCCCCGAATACGAGGACCCCATGAGTGACGCGGGGGGCATAGAGGGTCCCGATATCACTTACAAGCAGGCGGACAAGGATTGGAAAAGGGCAAAAGCCGAAGGGCAGGCCGCCCTCGATCGCACCGCCTCGGTGCTCGGGACCGGGGCGGAGGTTCGTCTGGTTCCGGACGATGAAAAGGCGGGCATAGCCATCGTGCGAGTGGCCACGGAAATGAAGGCAGACGTGCTCGTGGTCGGCTCGTCCACCAAGCGTTGGTTGAGCCGACTCTTCGGTGATTCGGTCAGCGACTACGTAGCCCACCACGCACCGTGTGCGGTCATGCTGATCCGCCACGACCACTGAGTACGGGGACATCGTTAGTAGACCCTTGTCGACGGACGGTGGGTCGGCAAGAGTCTGGTTGGGTAACACTCTAGGGATGGGAGATGAAGTTCCACTGGAGTCCGAGACCTCGACTGGTCACAGCGGGCCAGAGCTGATGCCGGCCGCGTTCCTGGGGCACGGGATCCCGATGAATGCGCTTGAGAACAACCGCTACACCGACGCTTGGCGAGCGTTTGGTGCGAGTGTTCCTCTTCCGCGGGGCATCCTGGTGATCTCTGCTCACTGGTATGTCAACCTCTCGGCGGTTACCGCCATGGATAGACCGACGACGATTCACGATTTCTACGGATTCCCCGATGAGCTCTATTCCGTGCAGTACACGGCGCCGGGTGACTTCGCCCTGGCGGAAGAGGTCGCCGAAATCGCCAAGCCGACGTGGGTCGGGCTCGATCACGACAGTTGGGGTCTCGACCACGGCACCTGGTCGGTGCTGGTCCATGCCTTCCCAGATGCCGACATTCCGGTTGTCCAGTTGTCGATCAACGCGCAAGAGACATTCGAGTACCACCTCGAGCTCGGTGCCAACCTGGCGTCCCTACGCCAACGGGGCGTGCTCATCATCGGCAGCGGCAACGTCGTCCATAACCTTGGCCGCGTCGATTGGAATCAACCCGACGGTGGGTTCGACTGGGCCCAGCGTTTCGATGACGCAGTGCGCACTCACATGACGTCCTCCCCCCAAGACCTGGTCGCGCTGCGAGGTCACAACGATTTCGGCATCGCCGTGCCGACACCCGACCATTTCATACCCCTCCTCTACATAGCGGGCTTGGCCCGTGCTGCCGGCTCCGCCGCGGCGGTGCTAGTGGACGGTTATACGTACGGTTCTCTTTCGATGACCAGCTATACAGTCGCCGACGAATTGCCCGAACCGTCGAACACGGGAGCCCCTGCAGCTGCGCTTCCCGATCCCGACCTCGTTCCCTCCGGCGACACCAACACGTAGTCCGACTGTTTCTCTGAGGCGGTTCACCTGAGACCTGGTCAACGCGCGGCTGTTCC
Organism: uncultured Acidimicrobiaceae bacterium; assembly: GCA_963727955.1. Classification (GTDB taxonomy): domain Bacteria; phylum Actinomycetota; class Acidimicrobiia; order Acidimicrobiales; family RAAP-2; genus Bog-756. Next base: position 23,445 of record CAVSII010000012.1, on the reverse strand, counting down.
GGTCGAAGACGAACTTGTTCAACGCCCTGCGGGGGGGTGGTGAGATTCCTGGTACTGACCCAATCGCTGACCTTCCGGCGCAGTCCGCCAGTTTGGGAGCGATCGAGGCAGCCCGAACCACGGGAGCACACTGTTTTCGAAGCGGGTCAGGGCGCAGATCCGGTCTCCGGTGAGAGTCAGGACAAAGAGGCCGACCCCATGACTGGAGCCCGTTGGGTCTCGCACATAGGCACCGAAAGCCGGCTGGCCGTTGGCTCGCGTCGACACGAGGTCGAACTTGCGGCCTGAGCCGAAGATGCCGGCGAAAAAGCGTTTGGCCGGCTCATGGCCTTCGTACTCGAAGGGCAGCGGCGGCATCGAGATGAAGACGTCATCGGTCAGAAGTGCCACAAGCGAATCGAGATCGGAGGCCTCGTATGCCGCGACGAACTTGGCCACGATCGCGTCTTCCGGAGGCGAGTCGGAGGCGGGTGCCGAGGAGCCGAGGCATCGTGCAGCTCATGACTGAGGTTGCCAACGAGATGTGGCAGGAGGCCGCCGATGCGTTCGGCGAGCGGGGCGCATCGGCGATCGCCTGGACAAGGCAGACGAGGAGATGGACACCCTCCACCAGAGCCTGACCCGAGAGGTGGAAGCAGAGAAGATGCCGGTCACCATCGCTGCCCAGGTGACGTTGCTAGCCCGCTTCTATGAGCGGCTGGATGACCATGCTGTCAATCTCGCCCGACGCATCGAGCTTCTGGCCGAATCCCGCCCCTAATCCGCTCGATCAGTCGCCGCCTGGGCAGCGTCTGATCACCGGGTATGTAACGACAGGATCATTCATGAGACGGCAGGCATCCCTCTGTGATCAGGGTCAGGTTCCAGGTTGGCTGGTTTCATGCTGCAGGTTGGCGCAAATGCCTCCGCCTCTACTGGCGAAGTACGTGAGCCGTAGTCGGGTTCGGAAAGCCCTTCAGCATGAGACCGGGAAGAGCGTCAAACAAGAAGTCGCTGACGGATTCTCGGGTTTGCTCAGACGCGACAACGGAACCTGGATCAGCCGGCGCTAACCAGTCGAGCCGCCAAGTTGACATCGGGTCCGTAAAGATCACCGAAGACAGACACCATCTCTCCCGTAGCTAGACCGACCCTTACCAGTGGTAAGGGATTTTGCTGGAAAACCTGTACGAGGTCTAAGGCGATTCGACAGGCGTCTGTAGCATCTTCCGTGACAAACATTGCCTCATCCCCGATTGTCTTTACGATCTGTCCGTTTCTCCGCGCTACGGCCGCCGCGGTGCGCTCATCAAACTCAATGAGCACCGCGCTCAGTTCACGGACGGAAAGCGAGGCAGACGCCTCGGTGTAACCAACGAGGTCGACAAATCCAACAGTGCGATGGAGCGTCACCGCCGATCGCTCTTCGTCCGTCGACCACACCCGTTCCGCCACCGCCACTATCTGTCGGCGTAGCAGGGCATCCAAGCTACGGACGAACGTGTGCAGCAGTGTCTGTCCTAACCCTGAATACTCCTCGATGAAGTCCACAGATCGCGTACCTAGATCTCTCCGTGGCAACTGGAACTTGAGTCGGAATCCCCCAAGGAGAGTCTCGGCGACACGCGCCATGGCGCCACCGGTGACTCAAGCGAGCTGCATTGTTGCTTCTTCACCGAGCAATTCGGTGCCATCGACAGCGAGGAGGCGAATAGTTTCAGCCTCGTCCACCGTCATTCGCTCATCCGGATTAGTGGAGAGCCCGAGAGCCGTGCACAGACGCTGCGCCATACCCAGCTCGATCTCGAGAGCCTTAACCACCTCGCCCAAGGTCAACGGTCCGCGAGGCCGCAGGTTGATATCCAGTGCCAGTTCCTCGAGGTCAGTCGAGGCGGTGACCTCCTCGAGGTCAGCCCCAAGAGCCAATACGTATCGAATGAGCTCAAGCCGATCAATGGCGTCGGTCGCAGACGGATCGTGCACGCCCAGTCGTTCGAGCTCTTCGGCGTCCGGTACCGATCGGTCTTCACCCACGATTCCAGCATGCCCGACTTGAGTCTGCTCGTGCTGGATCACCGTGAACATCAACGAGTCTGGAGTTTGTCGACCTACATATGTGGATGCCACCTATCGGTAGGAGGCTCTCATTGACTTTGGGTCTATCGGCACTAGATGGCACCCATGGAACCCGCCCGTCGCCGTAGCGACTGCTCACTTTCGCGAGCGGCGCATCCTCCCCTGAAATTCGAGGAGCCGTCCGTCGTAACCGGAGCGGCTCAGAGTGGGATCGCCCTTCTGATCCACCCGACTCGGTGAGATTGAGTTGGGCAGCAACAGCGTTTTAAGGCGGCCCGGCCGTCAGCGCCAGGGTGCGGGGGGCACATCCGATGATCTGGCTTTGGCTCGAGGCAGAGGTTCTAGCGAGGCTGGCAGATGCGGATCGCACTTGTGTCCAGGATAGCCGTTCGACTACTTTCGCCCTAGTCCTTTTTGGCGTCAGCTCAGGGGGAACCGAGTGACAGAGATCGCGACATCCTCCGGCGCACCCCTACTGGAGACGGCCAGCGGCCCGACGCGTGGTGACCGTCGAACAATCGACGCCCAGTCAGTCAGCCTGTGGCTGGCCGTCGTCTTCGGCGCATTCTTGCTCGTGGCGTTCATCCTGTTCCCCGGGTTTTTCCCGCCGATGTCACCGGGCATGAGCGCAGCAAATGTGGCTCAATTCTACGCTCGGAACGTCACGATGATCCGCACCAGCATGATCATCTTCAATCTCTGCGCCATCATGCTCTTGCCATTTTTCATGGTCATCGTTTATCAAATGAAGCGCATGGCCACGCCCACCCAGGTGCTGGCCTACTGCTATCTGAGCGCGGCTGCCACCGGTGCCACCCTCTTCGCCATTGCCGATCTCTTCTGGTTGATAGCAGCCTTCCGACCCGACCGCGATCCCCAACTGATCATGCTACTCAACGATCTGGCCTGGATCACCTTCACCGCGCCGGTAGGCATGATCATCGCTCAGAATCTCTGCCTCGGGCTGGCCGTGCTACTCGATGTTCAGCCCAGGCCGATCTTTCCCCGTTGGGTCGCCTATTTCAGTTTCGGCATCGCCCTCGTGATGGCGCCATCTGTCTGCGCTGCGGTAGTGCAGAGCGGTCCCTTGGCCTGGAACGGCTTGGTGTCGTTCTGGTTACGGATCATCGCCTACGCCGTCTTTCTGGTCGTCATGTTCTTCGTGCTCCACTCAGCAATCCGGCGCGAGAGGACGGAACGCCCTGCCTCGGCCACTGCTCCCGTTGCGGTGGCGTAGCACGATGACGAACGCGCAGATCGGTACCGGCTCGGCCGACCGACCAGTCACCGAGGCGGCACACCGAGAGAAACTGGACCTGTGGATCTGCTGGTGGATTTTGCCGGTGTTCTACACCTTCTTCGGCGTCATTTTCGTGCTTTTGGCCCATGTGATGCCGCCACCGTCACCCGGGCTCTCGGTGCCCCAAATCCTGGCCTTCTTTCATGCCCATGCCACGACTATCAAAATTGGCTTCGCCTTACTCATGGGCGTGATCGGGCTCGGCAGCATCTCCAATGGGCTCGTCGCTTACCAGATGAAGCGGATGTCCGTCAGTCCCGTCTTTGCTTACGGGTACATTGCCACCTTGGCCGTCGGCGCCATTCCCGGGTGCCTCTTCTGCGCCATCTTCTTCCTGGTGGCGGTGTTCCGGCCTGACCGCAACCCCCACTTGATCGCCCTCTCCTACGACACCGCTCTGTTGACTTTTGTCGGCTCACTGGGATGCTTCCTCGCCAACTACTGCATATTCAGCCTGGCTGTCCTGCTCGACAAGAACAACATCTTCCCGAGGTGGCTGGGGTACATGGGGGTCTGGCAGATTGTCACTGAGTTGTTGGCGGCGCCGGTCTTCATATTTAAGAAGGGCCCGTTTGCCTGGAACGGTGCGATCGCCTTCTACGAGGGAACGGTGATCTTCGGCATCTTCCTCACCTGCCTGATCTTCCAGGTCCGAAAGGCAATCGAACTTCAGCCCGTCGACGAGCTGGTGCCGGACTGAAGGATGCTGCAAGACATTGCGCCATCTCCGCCGACCGCAAAGACGGAGCGACTCCTCGGGGATCTCAATATCTGGATCTTCGTCCTGGGTGATCTGGTCTTCTTCGGGGCCTACTACGTCATCTTCATGGTGTACCGACACCAAGAGACGAGGGTGTTCCTGGCCTCGCAGCAACATCTGAGCCTGATCGCCGGCACAGTCAACACAATGGTTCTCCTGACCAGCTCCCGCTTCGTTGCCCTGGCCGTGCAGGCCGCTCGAAGAGGCGACAGAGAGCGGTCACGCCGACTGATCTCTTACGGCGCACTCCTCGGCGCCGTTTTCGTCGCCATCAAGGCGTTCGAATGGGCCTATCTGATCAGCCATGGATACACGTTGACCCGAAACGACTTCTTCATGTTCTATTTCATGCTCACTGGCATCCACCTGTTCCACGTCCTCCTCGGTCTGATCATCTTGGTCGTGGTAAATCGCGAACTCCGCTCACCCGTGCCCTCCCGCTCGTGGATCATCGAGTCCGGTGCCGTCTACTGGCACATGGTCGATCTTCTCTGGATCGGAATCTTCGCCTTGCTCTACCTGATGCGATGAATCGGCTCCAAACTCCGAGTAGCCGTGTCAACGCCGTCTGGGGCCTCACCCTCGTGCTGACACTGGTATCGGCGCTGCTGGCCGCTCACATCTCGGGGGGACCTTTCACGAGCAGCACCGCCGAGGCCATGACGGTTCTCGCACTCGCCGCCGTAAAGATGCTGTGCATCATCTGGAGCTTCATGGAGGTCCGGGATGCCCCTCGCTGGCTGCGCTACTGCACGGTGGGCTGGGTCGGTGGCCTGTGGCTTGCCATCGTGGTCATCTACCTCTACTGAACGCGAGAACCTGTGAGCTGTGAAGGCGGAGAAACCCTCGGGCGAGGCACTAGTGACCCGATTCGTAAGTTCTTGACTGATTAGGGAATTTCCCTGTCATCGTGCGCGTTCCTCCCATTGTCAGCGACGATGGGAGGCAGCGATGGGAAAACGAGGACCCGCACCGGTCGAAGTGGTGCTGAGTGATGACGAGCGAGCAACTCTTGAGCGGTGGGCCAGGCGGCCGAAAAGCGAGCAGTCCCTTGCCTTGCGGTGTCGCATCGTGCTCGCCTGTGCCGACGGTCTGGGTAACTCCGAGGTGGCAGAACGGCTCGAGGTGAATGTCGCCACGGTCAGGAAGTGGCGGAACCGCTTCGCTGCTGACCGGCTCGAGGGGCTGCACGACGAGCCCAGACCTGGAGTCCCACGCAAGTTCGGCGATGATGACGTTGAAGCGCTCATCGTGAAGACGCTGACCGAGAAGCCCAAAGGTGCGACCCACTGGTCCACTCGGGACATGGCCAGGGCCACCGGCATGAGCCAGCCGACGGTTGCCCGCATGTGGAAAGCGTTCGGGCTGAAGCCCTGGGCCACGGACACGTTCAAACTCTCGGAAGATCCCCTGTTCATCGAGAAGGTCCGTGACGTTGTCGGCATCTACATGAATCCGCCCGAACACGCCGTCGTGTGCTGTGTCGATGAGAAAACCGGCATCCAGGCCCTCGACCGGACTCAACCCATTCTTCCGATGCGACCCGGTCAGGTGGAGCGTCGCACCCACGACTACAAGCGCAACGGCGTGACGGATCTATTCGCGGCTTTGAACGTCGCCACCGGTGAAGTGATTGCCACGACGAGGCGGCGTCATCGGGCCGAGGAGTTCAAGCAGTTCCTCACGGAGATCGACAAGGCGGTTCCTGCTGACCTCGAGGTCCATGTCGTCCTCGACAACTCTTCGACGCACAAGACACCAGCCATCAGGACGTGGCTGTTGCGGCATCCCCGTTTCCACTTTCACTTCACACCGACCAGCTCGTCCTGGCTCAACCTGGTGGAACGCTGGTTCGCAGAACTGACCCGCAAACTCCTGCAGCGTTCGGCCCACCGCAGCGTCCAGTCACTCGAGAAGGACCTCCGCCAGTGGACGGCAACGTGGAATGAAGACCCTCGTCCGTTCGTGTGGCGCAAGACCGCAGACGAGATCCTGGAGTCCCTGGCTGGATACTGCCAACGAATCTCTGAATCGGGTCACTAGTTGGGAGCGTCACGGACGCAACTGGCTGCAGTCTCCGCTTCGGCGGCGTCCAGTACGTCGAGCCGGCCGCCGCTTCCGCTCTGCGCGCAGCATCTCTTCATCGGCGTTATACCGCAACTGATCGTGTGGCTCACCTGACCCCCTAACATCCTGGTGTGAGCCGGAGCAGAGCTGTGACCAATCGGCGTACCGATGGTGTGGCTCCTACCCCGGCACAGGTCCGTATTATCTCGGCGGCTCTCGACCTCTTCGCCGAAAACGGAGTAGGAGGAACCTCCTTGCAGATGATTGCCGACAAGATCGGCGTCACGAAGGCGGCCGTGTACCACCAGTTCAACACCAAGGAAGAGATCGTCTCGGCGGCCGCCGAGGAGGAACTCGCGTGGCTTGAGGCGACTATTGACGCCGCAGAGCAGGAGGCCTCTTGGTCCGACGCACGCGACGCACTTTTATCCCATATCGTCGACCTTGCTGTCGAGCGTCGCCGAACGACGAGCATAATCCTCAACGATCCCGTCATCGCTCGACTATTTCGGAAGAATAAGACGTTCCGGCGTGTCATGGTGCGGATGAATCGAATGCTCATGGGCGACGACACCGGGCCAGATCAACAGATTGAGACCGCGATGCTGATGGCAGCGATCAGCGGCGCAGCAATTCATCCCCTATGTGTCGACCTTGATGATGACAGGCTCCGAAGCCAACTTCTGCACCTCGCGAGACGTTTTCTCGCTCTGTCGGACTGAGCGGCCGCATCCACCATCGGCTCGATCAGGTCCCACAGATCCCAACCGAGCTGTCATTGTTGGATCGAAGGGACATGTCGCCGTCGTTGATAGGAAGATGTTTAATATTGCAGGTCACCCGAAGGTGCGTACGCGTTTCGGCGGGTAGCCGATTGCGCGTCCAACGGGCGTCGTATTTTCGTGCCGCGCCCTCTGCTCCTCGGAACCTTCGTTCTACTTGCCGTCCACAACGACGCACAACCGTCAAACGCTTGGTTCTCGTTCCGACGTTCTTCCGGCGCCGTATGATTGCCGGTGTTGTGTCCTATTCCGGTCTCCCGCTTTGCGGTCCGTCCAGCAGCGAACCAGTCAGTGGGATTAGGACAGGAGTAGGACATGGCGGAATTCTGGCTAGTCGGTAGATGGGAAAAAGTACCGTTGACCAGGCACGGATAGGTGCGAGAGCGGCCGAGTCGGACTCACTGCTAATGCGACTCAGACCGCGAGCCATACGGTGTCAGACGGCAAAAATCGAAGTGAGACGGCACTTCTGACAACCCGGATAATTGGCCATGCCTGCAAAAACGCCGAAACATTAGGGCAGAACTAGGGCAGGAATCGGACTCACTACGGGTGAGCCCGAGGGCTGTGGTTCGCGTGTCGGGGAATCCTCCAAAGATTCCCCGACACGGTTCGGGCGATCAGTGCAGGGCCGGCTCCAGGTGCTCCGGCTCCAGGTGCTCCGGCTCCAGGTGCTCCGCCTCCGACACATCCACGACCGGAGCGGCCGCTCCCCGAGAGGCGGCCCGCTCAGTCCAGATGTCGAGCACGAGCAGGCCGAGGTTCGACACGACCGCCGCACCGATGATCGTCGTGATCAACGCCACGACCCCGCTGACGTCGTGGAAACCGAGTGCGGCTCCGACCATCGCACCGACACCGGCGGCACCGATGCCCTTGGCCCGCATCGCCTTCGGCGTGTCGGTGCGGACCCAGCCGGCGTAGACCCCGAGCCAGATCGGCACGGCGATCGAGACCCCTGCCAGCAGCTGGTCGGGGACCGCCCGGCTCGGCCAGAACCGCAGTACCAGCAGTTCGCCGAGGAACCATCCGCCGAGTCCGAACACGATCGGACCGGCCGAACGGATCCATGCGCCCGTCTTGCGGCCGGTACCGCCTCGGCGGCGGATCCGGATCGCCAACACCACGAGCCAGACCACTGCCAACAAGGCGAAGCCGATCATAAACCCGAGGATGTCCTTGGCAATCGCTGCCTGCGATTGCGGTGTGGCGAAGGTGACCACGTTCGGGGTGTAGCGGGACGTGTCGACCTGGCCGGTGGCGTAGAACGTGGTCAGCAACTGCGTACTGGCGCTCGGCTCGTAGGCGTCGAAGTCGTCCACGTGCCCGAGCCCGGACAGGATGACCTGATGCCCGTTGGAAAGGTGCGGCAGCAGCTCCTTCGTGGCGTTCTGGGCCGGCGTCTCGAAGTCGAGCGTCCCGCCGATGAGCAGCGTCGGGACGCTTGAGTTCTGCACGCTGGTGTACTGGTTCTCGCCCGGGTTGGCCGGCCAGGCGTGAGCCATGCCTCCTGCCCCCCACAAGAACTCCCCGAGGGGATTGCCGATGATCGAGCCCCGGTCGGCGCCGGAGCTGAAGTAGCGCTCGACGGGCTGCGCGTCGGCCATCCCGATGCTTGCCAACTCGCCCCAGGTGAAGGACTGGGGGAGGACGACACCGGACAGCCACGACAGTAGCCACAGGCCGCTCGGATCGCCGTGGGCGGCGGCGATCCACGAGTCGAGGGTCATCGGCCCGGACAGTATCGAACCGCTGTTCGAGTTCGCCTCCGTGAGCCCGAGGAACGTCCCGACCAGGGCGTTGCCCGGCTTGATCGGCAGGGATAACCAACTGCTCGGCATATGTGCCGCCGTGTGCTTCACGCTGGCGGCGAGGTTGCCGGTGCGGGCACGGCAGGCAGGCTGGTTGGCGCACAGCGCCGAGTAACGCTCGATCCCCTGATCGATCTCGGCTCCGCTGTAAATGTAGTTTCCGGGCGGGTTGACCCCGACCATCACCGAGCGGTCGACACTGTTCGGGTACCGCCACTGGTAGATCATGGCCAGACGGGTCCCGGCGCTCTCGCTGAGCAGGTCGATGCGCTTGTAGCCGAGGGCCACGCGAGCGGCTTCGATGTCGTCAGCCTGCTCGGCCAGCGTATAGCCGGCGAGGTCAACGCCGCTTCGCTCAAGCCGCTGCGCGCACGAGGCGAAGGCCTGGGAGTACGCGCTCAGCGACGCTTTGCCGAGGTAGTCAGCCGAGTTCTCCAGCGCCGCCGTCACCTCGGGACAGTTCAGCACCGAAGAGCCGTCGACGCCGCGGTAGCCGACCATGACGACATCGTGCTCTGCGGCCAGGCGGCTCGCTTGGGGGAACGTCATGTTGGTTATGCCCGGGCCGCCGTTGAGATGGAAGATTGGCGCCAACGGGTGGGATGAGCGAGCCATGACCCGGGTCACCGGCAGCGCGATCAGGCGCGACCGGGGGTCCGCCCGGTTCTCGGGCACCACCAACGTGCCGCAGTCCGCGGGCATCGCACCCTGCTCGGTCGCGTAGGTGCACGGGTGCATGGCCAGCTGGCCGGCGTGCGCCCCCTGCGGGACTGAAATTGCTGCCGAGCTGGACGAGAATCGCAGGTAGATAAGTCCAGTTAATAGGACGATGGTCATCAGCAGGGCAACGATTCGTGCCCAGGTGAATGTCCGTGGTCCTTGGACCAGCGGTTCTGGTTGGTCGACGGCCACGGTCTCGCCGTACCGATTGGTCGGGCGGTTTTCCTCGATCATTGTTCTTCCTTTCGTCGACCCTCGTCGTGCCATGTAGCGAACCTAAGGTGCGATCGCGAGATCGGCATCGGCCGGAGGCCGGATTGCGGCTCCTACCATCCGACGATTTCGACTCCTACTTGGGTAGGAGGCGGGGACAAAGGGGGCGGAGTACGTTCAGTGCGTGAGCCGAATCGAACATCTCGCCCGCACCTACTGGTTCGACCTGCTGATCGCGCTGCTGGCGATCGTGGCCATCCTTGACGTGGTGCTCGGAAGCGGCTCGTCCGGAGCTCCGACAACGACGCTGTGGTTCTGCCTTCCCGCGCTCGCCATCCTGGTGCTACCCCTTTTCGCGCGGCGATGGTTTCCGTTCGCCGGACCGGCGGCGTACTGGCTTTTGGCCGCGGGAATCTCGTTCGTCGACCCGCTGCTGATCCCGTACCCCGAGTCCCTCTTCCTGATGGGGCTGGTGGCCGCATTCCTGCTCGGGAACCTTCGGGACGTCCGGCGGGCCGGCCTCGGACTGGCCATCGTGGTCGGCGCTGCGGCGACTCTCATCTACAACATCCCCGGACACTCGGTCAACCAGCTCGTCTTCATTCCCGTCGACTTCGCCGTCGCCTGGGTTGCAGGCCTTGCCGTCCGGGCGCGGGCCGAGCAGGCAGAGGTGGCGGAGTCACATGCGACACAGGCCGAGCAGGAGCGGGATGCAGCGACGCGCGTCGCCGTGGCCGAGGAGCGGGCGCGGATCGCGCGCGAGCTGCACGACATCGTCGCGCACGCCGTCAGCGTGATGGTGCTGCAAGTCGGCGCTGTCAGGCACCATCTCCCCGACGCGATGGCCGAGGATCGCGATGCCCTCAGGGGTGTCGAGCAGGCCGGGCGCGGCGCGCTGGCGGAGATGCGCCGACTGCTCAGTGTGATGCGCAGTGACGGTGACGGCCTAGAGCTCGCGCCTCAGCCCGGCCTTGACGGCCTCGACTCGTTGATCAAGGAGATCGGCCGCGCCGGGCTGCCCGTCGAGCTGCACCTCGCCGGGGAGCGTTTCCCGCTCCCGCCAGGGATCGACCTCTCCGCCTATCGGATTGTTCAGGAGGGTCTCACCAACGCGCTCAAGCACGCCCGCGCCAGCCACGCGGAGGTCACCGTCCGGTATGCGTCGGACGAGGTAGGGATCGAAGTGTGCGACGACGGCACCGGCGCGACGCCGAGCGACGGCTACGGCCACGGACTGATCGGCATCCGCGAGCGCGTCAGACTCTACGGTGGCGAGATGACTGCAGGTACGACAAACGGCGGCGGGTTCACTCTCAGCACCCGCCTCCCACTCACCCCAGGCCGGCCATGACGATCCGAGTCCTCATCGCCGACGACCAGTCCATGGTCCGCGCCGGCTTCAGAATGCTGCTCGCCGGCGAACAAGACATGGAAGTCGTCGCCGAAGCAAGCAACGGACTGGAAGCGGTGGCCATGGCCGAGCGGTTTGACCCGACCGTGATTCTGATGGACATTCGCATGCCAGAGCTCGACGGGCTCCAGGCCACCCGCCGGATCCTTGCCACTGACAACACTGCACGGATCCTGATCCTCACCACCTTCGGACTCGACGAATACATCTACGAAGCACTCAGCGCCGGTGCGAGTGGATTCGTGCTCAAAGACGACCCACCCGAACAGCTGATCGAGGCGGTCCGCATCGTCGCCGCTGGAGACGCGCTCCTCTCACCCGCGATCACCAAACGCGTGATCAACCAATTCACCCGCATCCCCCGCCACGAGCCGCCGAAAGAACTCGACGAGCTCACCGCACGCGAGCAAGACATCCTCCGGCTCATCGCCCGCGGCCTGTCCAACGCAGAGATCGGCGCGGAGATCTACATCAGCGAAACGACCGTCAAGACCCACGTCACGCACATTCTCCAGAAACTCGGCCTCCGCGACCGCGTCCAAGTCGTCGTGCTCGCATACCAGACCGGGCTCGTACCGGGAGCCACGCCCACCTAAGCCTCGCAGGGGTCCCGCAGGCGGGACTGCCGCCGTTCCGTCGATCCCGCGCGCAGCGCGCATGCCCCGGTAGTTCACCAGCACCAAAGGTTTCTCAAGTCCACGTGTTAGACCAGGACAGCGGAAAAGTCCCTGTCCGCTCCCCCGGAGGTACCAGATGTCAGTCGTCACCGACGTGTGGATCGATGTCCACGATGAGCGCGAGTCCTTGCTTGGGCTGCTTGAGACGCTCACCCCGTTTGAGTGGAATATGCAATCCCTGTGCGCCGAGTGGCGGGTCCGTGACGTGGTTGGTCACTTGATCAGCGAGACCACGATGTCAATCCCGAAGCTGATTGTGGGCACGGTCGGATCAGGGCTCCGAATCAACAAGTTCATTGCCACCGACGCTTGTCGCAGAGGCAGCTCGACAGAGCAGGAACTGATCGATGCCTTCCGGACTGTGGTGCCTACACGTACCCACCTTCCTGGGCTCTCGTCGATGTCGATGCTCGAAGGCATCATCATCCACTCGCTCGACATCAGGCGGCCGCTGCATCGAGGCCACTCAATCCCCGGGAGCCGGGTGGTTCTGGTGGCCTCGGATCTCCTGTCCAGCCGTTTCTTTGTCGGCCAAAAGCTCTTCGCTGGTCTTCGAGTGATGGCGACCGATGCTGATTGGTCGTCCGGCGAGGGCAAGGAGGTCAATGGACCTATCGAGGCATTCGTCCTTGCCATGAGCGGGAGGGTCGCTGGCCTCGACGAGTTGCAAGGGGATGGAATGGCCTTGGTGCGCCAGCGGGCGGAGACCGTCTAGAGCAAGAGGAGACTGAGTTGTCCGGTGTCGCTGGGGTCCCGGAACACCGGCTGAGGGTCGATATTTTTCGCTAAGAAGCGATCGGTGCTCGCGCTCCGCGAACTGCCCAGGCACATCGGAGGCATGCCTCACTTGATTATTACACCCTCAAAGTGGGATACCACTTTTGCTGGATAAGACTCGGCACTGACAACGGACTCGGCCACCTCACCGGCATTCGGATGAGGTGGCCGAGCAATCGTCGACGCAAGACAGGACCTTCGCTGCAAAGCGGCCGCCCTAAGCGACGTCCCGTCTCATTGTGAACCGGGCGGCACCGGCAGCGAAGACCAGTCCGTAGCAGACAAAGAGCAACCCACCGGCCCACATAGGCAGAAGGCCATTGCTAACGCCATCGAGGCCGGAGACTGTTCGGAGAGAACCAGCCGCGCCACCGGGGATCCACCTGCCGACCTCGGGAGCGAAACCGACCAGGAGGTTTTCGGCGACCACGAACCAGGCCAGGGCGACGACCACAGTTGCCGTCTGATTGCGGATCAACGATCCCACACCCACTCCGACAGCTCCGTAGATCGTCGTGGCGGCGATGCCGCCAAGCAGAACCACTCCGACGCTGTGGCTGACGAACTGAAGATGGATATGTTCGGTCGCCAGCCATGGGATGGAGATGGCCAACGTGAGGACGGCCGAGGCTATGGCGATTCCGGCTCCGACGAGGGCGGCAGCGACGATCTTGGCGCCCACCACCTTTTCACGCTCGGGAGACACGAGAAATGCTGAGGTCGCCGTGCTGTGGTAAAGCTCCCCGGCCATTATCAAGATTCTGATGACTAGGACGATGATGCCGTCAGATGATCCGGCTGACATCACGTGGCTGATGCCTCCGCCTGTGCTCAGCGCCGGACCGCCACTCGCTTTCCCGGCGCTGGTTATAGCCCCGATCACGGTAATGGAGGCGAAGGCCAGCGCGGCGAATGCCAAGCCATAGATCATCCGAGTTGTGCGCAACTTCAACAGCTCGGCATGAATGAGGTTGTTCATCGTAGGGCTCCTTGGGTGATTGGCTCTGTGGTTGGGGTGGTGAGCTCGAGGAAGTACTCCTCAAGGTCAAAGTGCTTGGAGGTCATCTCGAAGATCACGACGCCTGCAGCCACTCCTTAATGTGCTCTTCTTCGGCCAGCAACTTGCGCCAGGCCTCACCATGGCCGTCGGGGCGGTGGGGGCGGACCCGCTCGACCACCTGGCCGATCAGCTCTTCACTCAGCTGCTCCTCGCCGCCGGAGCGGTCAACTCCGAGATCGATGGCAGCGGCGATATAACGCCTGACCGTCTTTCGATCCACGCCGACGCCGTGGGCGATGGGGCGCTCTCCCTCATCTTTCAGCCAGCGCCGCAGTGCTTCTTTGATCTGGACCACCGATACCTCCCGAAACGCCATGGGGCCTCCTCGCCAGCGGCTTGAAAGGCCCAGCCGAATGTCTTTTCGGCCGGCGTCGGTGGATCCTCAGGGTGGTCCCATAACTGGCAAAGAGGGTGGTCCCATGTCACTGGCAAAACCAGCGATCAACTGGTCCCATGTGACTGGCAAACGACACTGATCAGCCGGAAGAGCCGTCGGACTCATTGTGGATGAGTTCGAAGGGCTTGACTCCCATCCGCCTTCCCCGCAAGCCCGGACCGATGATCGGCCCTTGTGGCTCTGGGGATCTCAGCGGGATCCAGTGGCTTAACGACGTCCGTGCTCGCGGAAGTTGCATGTGCCAAGGCACTTATGCCAGAGGTGGGCCGTCCGGAACGTGTCCCTGATTGCGTCGTTCGTGGACTTGCCTTCGCTCCCAGGTATTCCCGAGCGCAGGGCGTCTACGTGTGAACTCAACCCGGCCAGAAGTTCGACCAGCGCTTTCCATTCCAGCGCAGGGTAAGTGTCTTGTTTCCTCGTGTCCCTTGGTCGAGGCCGACGGCCCAGGCATCGGATGCGCCGTCGGTGGTCAGGGCGAAAAGCTCGTTGTACGACGACGTGCTCGGGTCAGGCGCCTTCACCTCTGCCCACACGTGACCGTTCCAGTGCTCGATGAGACCGTATTCGGTTCCGCAATCACTCCCGGTGCAACTATTCCCTCCGCAGTTGTCGTTCGTGCAGTAATCGCCGACGATCCAGGCGTCAGCTGGATTCACAGCGCTGACGGCGTTGAGCAGGGTGACGGTTCCTCCGGGATCGGGGCTGTTTACCTCCGACCATTTCCCTCCGTTCAGGCGCAGAACCAACGGGGCGTAGGAAGGATCACCCTTCCCGGTGGTGCCCACGGCCCATGCCCCGCCCGTGGTGGCGCTCACCGCGTTGAGAACGCAGTCGGCCGACGGCGAGGTGGGGCTGGCGAATTGCAGCCAGTTGGACCCGTTCCAGTGAACGATGAAGGCGTTAGTGGCTCCTGTCGGATCTATGGAGTAGCCGACGGCCCAGGCGTCTGTGCTGGAGACGGCGCTTACCGAGGTGAGTAAGTATGAGTCTGAGCCCGGGCTGGGGCTCGGAACCTGCGACCAGGTAGTGCCGTTCCCGTGCAGAATAAGCGTTTCTGCCCTCCCGTCGGCCGTGTCGTGGTAGCCGACGGCCCAGGCGTCCGTCGGCGAATCCGCGCTCAGGGCTGACAGGTTGCTGTCGACCACAGCCCCCGCTAGGGCAGCGTTCGTCCAGTGTGCACCATCCCAGTGAAGAACGATGGCTGTGGCACCGGCGGGAGCGAACTCGTTGTCGCCTGCAGCCCAGGCCTCGCCTGGCGACTCAGCGATCACGCTGTTGAAATCCCAGCCGTACAAGGAGGTGGTGCTGGACCACGATGTGCCGTCCCAGTGCATCAGGCTGGAGGTGACGACGTTGTCCTTGCATGTTTTGACCCCGTTGCAGTACTGGACCATCCATGCGTCGGTCGGTGAGTCGGCGCTGACGCTCCGAGCCCATCCCTCCGCCGTCTCCCAGCCCGGCGTGGCGGCCGAGGCCCCGACAGCTCCAACTGGGCTGTCCACCGCACCTACCGGGGGCGACACTGCGAACGCACTGGACAGTCCCAATGCGATGACGACCGTTGCAGTGGAGAACTGCCTTCTCGTCCCTGCCATGGGGTCAACCGTACCGAGAGTGGTACTAGGCCGCAACGGGTGACAAACGGCTTTTGACCGGCGGTCCGGGACATGTAAATACTTAGAAAACAGTGAAACGGTAACGGGAGTTCTCTGTATCCAGTCCGTCAGGCTCACTGCCTTTAGCTCCCGGGTCGGGTGCGGTGCCGAAAAGCCAGTGAAGGCTAAGTGGCGGTGCTGGAGATCAGCTGATCGAGAATCTCGACGGCATCATTCGGCACTTCGACCACCAAAACGAGACGATCTGCCTGAATTTCAATGGCGAATGAGAAGAAGGCGCAGCATGCAGCCTCACGCTGAGCGAGGCTGACGACTGACCCGAGGTCGGCATCAGGTGAGAGAGCGAGTTCAAGCCGGGTCGGTGATACACGCTCAGCACCAAGCATGACTCGGCGGAGCATCTCCTGCCACTCGCCGAATTGAGATCTGGCATCGCTCGGATGAAGACTGCAGACTATCGGAATCTTCACAACTTGAAGTGTAGGCTGGATAGGACATTCGAATTCCCTGCCCCCGAACGCCGGCCCGGGGGAACTAGGCGTGCAACATCTGGCCGAGTGACGAAGCGAAGCCTCGGTCGGTGACGAGCCTTAGCTTGCAATTAAACCTTGAAGGCCGGCTCATGCCGCCTTTTTGACTGCGGGATAACGGGTTCTGGGCGGTCTTCGGGTGCCTTTTGGCCGTCCCGGACCGGGCGTCGAGGATTTCGGTGGATGGGCGGGTGTGCCGAGGGTTGCACGCAGTCGTCGAAACCCCCTTCGGACTCGCGCTGGAGTGAGCTTCTCCGGGTCGCATCTCGGCTCCCAAGGCAGGCGAAGGTCCTCGACGAGCTGACGGGCGAGACGGAGTTGGGTGTAAGCGGCGATTACGACCCATGTCCATCGGTCGGCCTGTTCTGGCGACTGCAGCGATGGTGTTGTCCATCCCAACGTCCCTTTTGTGAACCGGAAGGTGTGCTCGATGTCAAACCGGCGGAGGTAGGCCCGCCAGCAGAGATCGAGGTCGGGCTCGCCTTCACCGGACCACCACAGCCAGAGCGTCTTCTTGACGCGTCCGATCGGTTTGGGCAGGTGCTCGACCTCGACCCTGATCACACTGCCCGTGATGATCGGGGGTTCGTCGCAGTCCCGCCAGCGCCCCCGGCCGTGCAGCTTCGGGTGGAGGTTGTGCCAGGCCTGCACCGTCACGGCGCCGTAGCGGCGGTCGGACGTGGTGAGCTCGGCGTCAGGGACTGGCCAGGTCGCTTGGTCGGACAGCACGAAACGCGGCCCGTGGCGCCGGGGGCGTCCGACGGTCCCGTCACGACGGGGCTCGGGGTCGGGATGGAAGACCCGGGTGGAGGCGATGCGCACCAGCACCTGGGCTCGGGTGTCGTTGAGGCCGTGGCCGAGGGCCACTCCGTCGTAACCGGCGTCGAAGACGAACAGGGGGACGTCCTCGCCGTCGGGCAACAGACCGACGAGGCGCTTCACCTGATCGACAGTGGCGGACCCCGCATCCATGGACGGGCTGATGCGCAGGGCATCGAGGGGAGCAGTCCAGCTGTCGGGGGCCCAGTTCAGCTGACTGATCCACTGATAGGACCACCCGGCCACGATGGGCTTCCCGGCCGAATGCTTGGACGCCGAGTAGTGGAAGCCCCGCTCGGGGCTGCATTCGGCGTCGCAGCGGTCCCAGGTCGAGGCATCGACGGCGAAGACCAAGGGCCACCCCCTCGGGGCATGCTCGACGAACAGTTGGCGCAGGAGGGCATCGTCCATGGCCCCATCGGCCAGGGACTTGTAGAGACTGCCGTGCGATCGGCGGAACTCCGGCTCGAGGCTGAGGGCGGGCACCGAGCCCACCGGCGCCGGCGAGCACAGGACCGCGTCACAGAGCTCGAAGAGGGCGTCGCCCCAGGGGGCGAGGCAGCGGTGGAACGACGAGCGGAACCCGGCCAGCTCGTCGGTGGCGGGGTCGGCGTGTCTCATGCAGACAGTATGCTTACTGTCTGCTACCCGATGAGGGATGCTGGACGTGGACACAAGGAGTGGCATGGCCCGGACGACCATCGAGCAGCGGCTGGAGGAGTACGACCGACGGCACCGGGAGCTCGCTGCCCAGATCGCCGAGGTCGGGATCGTGGCGGCCGGGAGTGTGACCCGCCGGTTCACCCACTGCACATCGGTCGGCTGTCGATGCACCGCTGAGCCGCCCACACCACACGGGCCCTACTGGCAGTGGACCGCGAAGGTGAACGGCAAGACGGTGACCAAGCGACTGACAGAACGAGAAGCTCAGCTCTATAAGGAGTGGATCGGCAATGACCGTCGCATCCGTGCCCTGCTCGATCAGATACGCAAAGTCGATGCGAAAGCCGCCGAGCTCCTCTTGCAGGAGGCTGTCAGCGGCTAGGGCGAAGGTTTAATCGCAAGCTTAGGGCCCGCCGCGGAATAGATCGCGACATCATGCCGCTGCGATGGTGTAGTTCCAGTCACCATGCCACTTGTGCGGCGTGAGCGGTAGGGCGGCCAGTTCCTTGTCGGTGACCTTGACTCCGGTTGGATACCACTCCGAGTCGTAGCTGGCCTGGACCGTCAAACCGCCCTTGGTCTTGGTCGCCGCGATGAGCTCGACGATCGTGCGGATGTCGGTCAGCGGCCGACCGCGCCAGTTCATGGAGATGAAGGAGAACATTCGGTGCTCGATCTTGTTCCACTTCGATGTTCCGGGCGGGTAGTGCACGACGGTGATCTCGAGGCCTGTCTCGGCGGCCAGCGTGGCGAGCTGGGCCTTCCAGGCCCGGACCCGGTAGCCGTTGGATCCCCCGGCATCGGCGGTGATCAGTAGCTTGGCCGCGTCGGGGAAGCGGCCCGCACCCATCTGATTCCACCACCGACGTATCGATTCGACGGCGAACTCGGCGGTATCGGCGGTGTCGCCGACCGACACCCACCCCTCGTCGTTGGTGAGGTCATAGATGCCATAGGGAATGGCGCGGCCGACTTCGGGGTCGACGAAGTCATGGACGGCCACCCGGGTTGGGGCACCTTGGGGGTGCCATTCGCTCCCGCCGTTGGTGTATTCGCCGATGAGCTCCTTCTTCTTGGTGTCGACGCTGATCACCGGTTGGCGTTCCTTGACGAAGCGCGAGACCGCTTTGTTGAGATAACCGAACTGGGCGTCACGATCGGGATGGGCCGTCCCCTCCTTGGCCTTGGCCGGCGCCTGCAAGGAGTAGCCCATCTGATGGAGCAGACGCCTGACCAGTTCGGCGGAGGCCACAAAACCTCGTCGCACCAGCTCGTCGGCCAGGTCATAGGTCGACTTCGACGTCCAGCGCAGATGCGACATCGGCGTGCCCCGCGTCTCGGGATAGACGAGTTCGTCGAGCACCTCGAGCAGTCCGGGCTGGATCTCGACCGCCTGCTTGGCCCCACCTCCGGGGGCACGACGACGATCGGAGACCTCGATGCCGCCACGGACCTCGTGCACGGCCTTGTTCACCGTCGAGGTGCTCATCCCCGACGCCTCGGCCACACGAGCCTGTCCGCCGCGATCGAGTGCTTCGACCATGGCACCGGCAAGCACGCGCTTTTGGCGCTCGTCGAGGTGTGGCAACACTGTCTCGAAGAACCCGGCAAGACCTTCGGGGGACAGCTCCACACCTCAAGGTTACATCTCGCGTCTTATTCTAGGGTGGACCCTTAGCTTTTAAAGCAGCTCTCCAAGAACGCATCCAAGACCTCCATGTTGCGTTTGACCTGAAGATGCCCCGTTCCATCCTTGAAGATGTCGAGCGATGGACAGAATGCATCGGCATCTCCACAAAAGAAATGTGGCGATCCCTTTACACCCCGTGTCCTTCCTTCCGACCAGTCAGCCAACACAGCCTGCTGATTGGTTGCATCGAATGAGTCGATTCCTTCAGAACGAAGGATTTCGAGAAGTGCGTCGGGATCCGAAATGTCAATGCCGCCTTCGAAGAGAGCGCTCCTGAGGGCAAGACTCACCGCCTCCCCTTTCTTCACATCCGTCTCGTAAGCGGCGTTAACCCAAGCCAGGGCAGGAAGCGTGGTCGTCGGAAAATGACCTGGTTCGAACCCTTGGAAGAGATCAGGAGCTACTTGAGTTCGCAGCTCTTGAACGTGGCGCGCGGTAGTTGTGGGATCGAGGGGAGCCTCGTTGACGAGTTCGAGAGGCCATGCCCGCACGCACAGAACAGTATCTTCGCGGCAGAGCTGGTTCCTGCGCTCAACGACGCAGCGGATCCCAACATGTGCAAACGGGCACCAGATGTCGGCGAATACTTCGATGATCTTCATCTTCCCCTTAAAGTTGCTGTGCGAACTTCCACAGATCGTAGAAAGAGCCGGGACGGCCCGACAGGGCCGAAAGTCACCAATGCCGCCGAATCGGGAGCGGTTTAATTGTGCTACCTAACACCGCCCCATGTGCCTGCCTGACACTTATGCCCCAGGCGTCGGAGCGACCTCACCCTCTGCCAGTCGGCGATCGATTTCAGCACCCATGATCTTGCAGCCTGTCGCCGGGTGGTCATACCGGCAGAGCAACGCGCCGGAGAGGTAGTCACGGGCTTTCTGCAATATGGCAATCTGGTCGTCGAGAGCTTTGAGTCGTTGCCTGGCGATGGCTTTCCATTCAGCAACGTTCGCTGCTTCGAGGATTCCGGTGATGTCTTCTAGAGCCAGGCCCGCGTCCTGGAGCATTCCTATGAAGACAAGTCTTCGGAGGGTCGCCACACGGTATCTGCGCTGTCCGGAGGTTCGGGCATCGGCGACCAGCACGCCCCGACGTTCGTAGTAGCGGATCGCCGACGTGGCCACCTGGGCTCGTTTGGCAACTTCCCCGATAGTAAGAAGTGGCTCATTCATCATCCCACTTGACTTGAAGCTGGGTTCAACTGTCAAGGTGGAGAAGTGGACGAACAGCAGGCACCGCCCAATCACCATGCCAACTACCCCGACTTTGCCGGTGTCGCTGGGCTCATCGCCGCCCTCAGTATGACCTTCGGTCGCAAGGGCGATGCCCTGCTTGTTGTACGGCTGAGCGGCATGGAATCGGGCGACGTGGTCGTGGACGTTGGGTGTGGCCCCGGCGTCGCGGTCCGCTACGGAGCCCGACTGGGTGCGAAGGTCATCGGAATCGATCCAGCGCCCGTCATGCTTCGAAGCGCGAGATTTCTAACCCGGCGTCTTGCGAACGTGCGATACATCGCAGGTGTCGCGGAGGCGATCCCTCTGCCTGACGATTCTGCTCCGGTCGTATGGTCGATCGCCACCGTTCACCACTGGTCGAACATCGACGATGGACTTCGAGAGGTACGCCGCGTGCTCCGCCCCGGCGGCCGTTTGGTGGCCATCGAGCGGAGGGCTCAACCAGGGTCCAAAGGCCACGCAAACCATGGCTGGACCGACGAACAGGCGACTGCCTTCGCCGATCGATGCCGCGATCTCGGCTTCAGGGATGTGCATCTGGAACGAACAACGATGGGCCGCCGATCGACGGTCAGTGTGATAGCCAGCAGTCCCTGAGGCTCCAGAATGCGTGTCCGAGCCACCCGGCAAGTGTGCCGCACAACCCCGGGGAAAAGTCGGGTCGCCCTGCGCAAGCGATGGTCGCACTACTCTCGATCCTGCGTCGGGCCTTACATCGTGAGGAGTGACAACCATGATCAGAGCCATCTTGTTTGCCATCTTCGTATTTCTTGTCGCCACCTTTCCTGCCACTTGGCTACTGATGCTCTTCTTCGGCAATGTCGGCCATCCACTCGGCTACTGGGGAGTCCTGCCGCTAGGCATCATTGCGTCCACGCTTTTGAGCGGTTCTAGTTTCAGGGGCCTCATGGGCACAAGGTGAGAATGGCAGGGGTTCCGAGTTGACAGATGGCCTACCTGGCAATCCTTGAACCGGCCTGGGATCCCCGGAGACTCCATACCTTGGAAGCGAGGATGGAGTTATGGACAAGAAGCGACCGTCATCGAAGCGGTATCCGCCTGAACTGAAGGAGCGTGCCGTGCGCATGGTCCGCGAGCTCCGGCTCGAGGACCCGGGCGATCAGGGGGTGATCTCCCGGGTCGCCCGCCAGTTGGGCGTCGGCACGGAGTCTTTGCGGCTGTGGGTGAAGCAGGCCGAGGTTGATGCCGGACGTCAGCCCGGGTTGACTGCGGTCGAGCACGACGAGCTGGTCAGGCTGCGCAAAGAGGTCAAGGAGCTCCACCGAGCCAACGACATCTTGCAGGCGGCAGCCAGTTTTTTTGGGGCGGAACTCGACCGCCGACGCACGAAGTAGCCGCCTTCATCGACGCCCACCGCGACCGTGAGTCCGGTGGGTGTCGATGGGGGGTCGAGTCGATCTGCGAGGTCCTCCAGGTCGCCCCCTCCACCTACTACGACGCCAAGGTCCGCCCGCCCTCAGCCCGAGCGCTCCGGGACGCCGTCCTGGCGCCGCTGTTGGTGGCGTTGTGGATACACAACTACTCGGTCTACGGACGGCGCAAGCTCTGGAAGGCGGCCCAAAGGGCCGGCATCGAGGCCGGGCGGGACCAGGTGGCTCGCCTCATGCGAGCCAACGACATGCAGGGCGCCAGCCGGGCCAAGAAGCGCTTCACCACCAAGCCCGACCCGGCCAACCCCCGGGCGCCCGATCTGGTGAAACGCAACTTCACCGCCGACCGACCCGATGCCCTCTGGGTGGCGGACTTCACCTACTGCTCGACGTGGTCGGGCATCGTCTACGTCGCCTTCATCATCGACGTCTACTCGCGTCGCCTGGTCGGCTGGAAGGCCGCCCGTTCGATGACCGCCGAGCTCGTGATCGACGCGCTCAACATGGCGGCATGGACCCGGCGCAACACCACGCTGGACGGCCTTGTCTGCCACACCGACGCCGGAAGCCAGTACACCTCCATCGGCTACACCGAACGCCTCAGCGACGTCGGAGCGGCCCCCTCGATCGGCACCATGGGCGACAGTTTCGACAACGCCATGGCCGAGTCGGTGATGGGGATCTTCAAGACCGAGCTGCACCGCAACCCGGCCGCCCTCGCGGCCAACGGCGGCCCGTGGAAGGGGCTCGACGACCTCGAAACCGCGACCTGCGCATGGGTGTCGTGGTTCAACGAGGAGCGACTCCACTCAGAGCTCGACGACCAGACGCCGGCCGAGTTCGAAGCCGACTATCGTCACCAATCTCAAGCCAACGCGGCATGAGAGAACCAAACAAAAGAGTCTCCGTCAAACCCAGGCCGGTTCACCTCAGCGATCTCTAATCCGCTGATCTTGCTCTGCCCAAGATCACCGGATTATTGGGGCACGGAAGTCGGCTGCTTGGCACTATTTGGGTGTGAACGAATCCCAGATCGTTTACCTCCTCGGGACCTTGAAGCGGATCAAGTGCAATGTTGAGTCCATGCCAACAGCTCGCCAAGAGGCATAGAAGATGGCTGAATCCGAGGGGGGACCGTTCCGGCGGCCGACTCCACGGATCAGTTCACCGAGATGGCCTGGATCAAGTTCCTCGGCATCGATCCCCTCAACGCCGGTGAAGGCAGGGCCGTCATCCGGCTCGATCCCCAGCGGTGCACCTCAATCACAACGGGACGGTGAATGCCCCGATCCTCTATGCCTTGGCCGAAGTTGCCGGGGCAGGAGCAGTCGTGGCTGGCATGTTGGAGCTCGCCGCACGGTCCTACACGGTGATCAAGCGAGCCTCTATCGAGTATCTGGCTCCGGCTCGCGGTGCGGTTGTGGCGACGGGTGAGATTCCACCCGAATCGTTCATCGCCGTTCGCTCGTTA
>CAVSII010000011.1:0-161939 GCA_963727955.1 uncultured Acidimicrobiaceae bacterium | reverse complement strand
ACCCTGGTCGCACACCTGGTCGTGGATCTCCTCACGCACCTTCTTCCAGCGGTCGACCGGACCGGGGAAGTGATCTTCTCCGCCATCTTGATGGCCCGGTCGATGGCCACCCAGGCCATCACCTTGGAGTGGGTGAAATAACGGCACGGCCCGCGGACCTCCCAGATGCCGTCATCGGGCTCGCGCCATCCCTCCTCGAGGAACTTCATCAGCGAGAGTTGGAAGTCCCACGTGGGGTCGTCCCCGCCGGCTCCGGCGTCGGCCGCGTCCGCCGACTCGTACAACGCCGACATGACCTCCCCGTCAACATCCAACTGGAACTGGCCGGCGGCGGCATTGCCGATGCGCACCGGGGTCGAGCCCCTGTAGCCGGGGAGCCGATCGACCTCCCATTCGTCGAGCCGGCGTTCGCCGGCCGCCCCGTACATGATCTGCATCTGCGATCGATCGCCGGCGCTGGCCCGCAGGAGCCGGTTCCGCCACGCCATCGCCTCCTGGTCAAAGCCGCCCCGCATCAGGGACTCGAGGGTGAGGGTGGCGTCGCGCAGCCAACAGAACCGGTAGTCCCAGTTCCGGTTGCCGCCCAGAGTCTCCGGCAGAGACGTTGTGGCGGCGGCGACGATGCCCCCGGTGGGCTCATAGGTGAGGGCCTTGAGGGTGATCAGCGACCGCAGCACCGCCTCGCGGTACTCGCCCTCGTAGGTGCACTGTGATGCCCAGTCGGTCCACCACAGTTCGGTGTCCTGAATGGCGTAGCCGGCGTCGATGGGACGCGGCGGTTCATCGCTGGCCAGGTACCAGCTCAACGAGAAGGGGATCTGCTGGCCCTCCCACACCGTGAACTCGGCCACCGTCGAGAAGTCCTGACCCTTGCAGGTGGCCGGCGTCACAGCGACAGACCGTCGGGTCCGGCGATGGCATTGAGGGTGCCGTCCGTCTTGCGCACCCAGGGAATGACCTGCCCGTACCCGAAGCGGATGGTCAGGCTCATCTCCATGGTGACCTTGCCGCGGATGCCTTCGACCAGCCGAACCACCTCGGGATGGGTCTGGCGGATGGGCATGCAGTCGACCACCCGCACCGAGCCCTCGTCGGTCACGAACTCCAACTCGAGGACGAGAGTGTCGCCCCGGTAGTGACGGTGGACGGCCTCGTGAGACCCCTTGGGAGCAATCCGCCACGAGCCGTTGTCGTCGTCACCGAGCAGTTTGGCGAAGCAGGCGGAGGAATCGAATCGAGGAAGGCAGAGCCAGTCGATGGACCCGTCCCGCCCGACCAGGGCCGCGGTGTGCAGGTCACCGATGATGCCGTAGTCCTCAATGCTGAGCGTCATGTCCATGTTTAGCCGCACCACCCCGCCTGTGGGCAGACCTCCCCGCCGGTTTCAGTCCGATGTGCAGGGTCCGGTCCCCACGGCGTGAGTGGACCCCGCCGCCGCCTCCACCCGCGACAGCACCCCCGGCGAAGCCAGGGCATAACCGACGTCGTCGTTGGTGGTCGAGCGGGAGAAGACCACGCCCACCACCTCGCCGTCGGTTTCGACCAGCGGGCCTCCCGAGTTACCGGGACGAACCAGGGCCTGGATCTCGTAGACGTTGCGGAGGGTGAGCCCCCTCCCGTAGATGTCGCGGCCCTCGGCGTCGAAGCCGGCCATCACCCCGGCGGGGTCCACGGTGAACGGACCACCGCCCGGATATCCGAGCACGGCGCCCTGGGTGCCCCGCGGCACCTGGGACGGATCGAGGGTCAGGGCGGGATCCTGCAGGCCGTCTACCCGTAACACGGCCAGATCGAATGAAGAGTCGAAGGAAAGGACAGTGGTGGGATGCGAGCCGGTTCGTCCTCGACCATGGGATGGGTGATGCCGGCTATCACGTGGGCATTGGTCACCACCACCCCGGGGGCAACCACGAAGCCCGATCCTTCCTGGATCTGTCCACATCCTTCGCCCACGATCTTGACCGTGGATGGGCCGGCGTGATTGACGGCCGCCTGGAGGGCGGCATTGCCGGGCAGGGACACCGGGCCGGCGGACGCCGGGGCCAGCTGGGCGAAGACTGGAGGAAACCCCTCGGCCGAGAGGAAGCTCTGGACCCGGGAGAAGACCGACGGTGGGGCGGGAAGGGCGTTGTCGATGGATCGGATGATCCGCGAGTTGGCGATGGACGCATTGAGGCTGTCCCACGAACTGTTGGCCAGAGTGCTGGCCAACAGCCAGACCACCAGCAGCGAAGCCACCGCCCCCACCCCCATTCCCAACACCGAGTCGATCAGTCCCAGTTTTCCCCGGTGGACGGGGCGAAAACGGTGCTCCCCACCACCCGACCGGCAGCGCCCCCCAGTGCTCCCGCCACCAGCATGGTTACCAGGGCCACCACTGTCCGCATGGAGGGAGACTGCACCCAATCCACGGTGACCGAGGCCAGCAGGGCGCCCAGGTAGAGGCCGATGAAGAGGCCACCAAAGGAAAGGACCTGCACGATGGCACCCAGTCGAAGCCCGCGAATGGCGGCCAGGGCGACGACGGCGAGGACGACGATGTCAACGATGTTCACGATGGGGCCGGTCCGTCGGCTGAGCACGGTGAACGGGCGCTGGAGCCTGCGACCAAGACCACCGACAAACGCTAGACGGCAAAGAGGATGGCCGAGCGTCATCGATTGTCGGGCGCCGGCGTGGCAAGATCTTCTGGAAAGGGGTGAACCGGCCGGCCGGCGGGTCGCTCGGACGAGCAAGAGTGAGCGTGGTCCATTGTGAGTGATCTGACACCTCCCGCTGACGGCGACGGATCGCCAGCCGATTCCGCTTCCCCCGAACCGGGAACCCCCCCGCCTCGGCACCGCCCCCCCCCGCCGCCCCGCCCATGCCTCCCCCGCCAGCAGTCCGGCCCCCGGTCCGCCTCCGGCCTGGGGGGCGCCATCCAGCCCGCCTCCCCCGAGTTCCGGCGACGGATCCGTCCCCGGCCCGGTGGATCGGTTCGGACGACCCCTGGCTGCCTGGTGGCAACGGCTGGTGGCCATCATCATCGACGGGCTCATCCTCGGGGTACCCACTCGATCCTGGTCGCCATCATCGTCGGCTCCGGCAGTGGGAACGGTCTCTACCTGACCCACTGGCGGGCCAGCCTGATCGTTCTGGCCATCGTGTTCGCCGTCATCGATCTGGTCTACTTCGCCCTTCTCAACGGCAGCGAGAACGGCCAGACCGTGGGCAGATGGCGCTCGGGATCGCCGTGCGGGACGAGGCCACCGGCGGGCGCATCGACCCGGTCCGGGCCGGACTCCGCATCCTCGTCCTCTACCCGGGGATCGTGATCGGCTGGCTCCCGCTCATCGGCGTCATCGCCTCGGTCTACACCCTGGTCGCTGCCCTCTCCCCTCTGTGGGACCGCCGGCGGCAGGGATTCCACGACAAAGTGGCCCATACCGACGTCATCAAAGTTCGCTGAGCCCGCCGACGGTAGTGACATCCCGACGCCTGCCCGGCGGGGAGGCGGCCACTCTTCCACCCAGCGCCACCATCCGTACCCAGACACGGGTGACGACGGCACCGGTGGCAGACGACGATCGGCGGAAGGACGGTCGGCCAAAGGTGGTGGGACCCACCCCGTTCGGCCCGACCGCTCCGCTTGGGAGTGGTCCTGTCACTGGCGCTGGTAGCGGCGGCGTCGGCCTGCACGTCCGCATCTTCCGACGGTGTCGCTCCCCCCTCGACCTTCGGAGCCGACTCGCCGTGGGTGGGGACACTCACCGGGTGGCTCTTCCCGTCCCGGTCAACTCACTCACCTCACTGGCCTGTCTGGGTGCAACTCACTGCTGGGGCCACCGGTTCCACTGTGGGTGTCAGTGGAGCCCCAACGGTGCGGCCATGGCCGGCACCGATGACGGAGGGGCGCGGTGGACCGGTCAGAACGTTCCGGGAACCGTCAGCTATCTCTCGGCCGTCGGGTGCAGCGACATCCACCGCTGTACGGCGGTCGGCCAAGGCGCCCAATCGACCACCACCCAGGCGGCCATCATCGACACCGTTGACGGCGGCCACACATGGGCGCAAGTGGCCACGCCTCCCGGCGTGCTCGAGATGTCGGCGGTGACCTGCATGACCGACGGCCGGTGTGTGGCCGTCGGGGCGACCGCCATGGGCGACGCCGCCCTAATTGCGACGTCGACCGGCTCGGCGTGGACACAGGCAGGAGCGTTGCCGGTCGGAATGACCGGAGCCCGAGACGTCGCCTGTTCAAACGATCAGGACTGCTGGGTCACCGCCCGCTCAACAACGGCGGCCGGCGCGGTCAGCGGGGCCATCGCCCTCACCACCGACGGCGGAGCCAGCTGGACCGCCCTCCCCATCCCCCCCGGCACCGGACTCCTCAACGGGATCGCCTGCATCGTCGGGGCCACGACGGGCAGCGGTGCCCTTCCGGGGTCCACCACCGTGGCCGGAAGCCCCGGTTCGTCGACCACTGCTCCCGTGGCCACGACAACGACCGCTCCCCCCACGACGACTACCCCTCCCCTCCCCCCGGTCGGCGTACCCGGGGTCCGGTGCACGGCGGTAGGACGACCTCTTCCTCGTTGGTCGACCCCCGCTCGGCCACGGAGTGATCCTCACCACCGCCAACGGAGGAGCCATTTGGGCCCAGCAACCGGTCAGCGGGTCAGTGGCATCATTGGCCGGCATCTCCTGCACGGCCATCAACACCTGCGTGGCTGTGGACACCTCGGTGGCCACCGTGGCCGACCAGGGAGTCATGATTCTCACCGGGTCCGCCCACAGGCCGTGGTCACGATCGTCGTTGGTGTCGACCCCCCAACCGCTGAGCGCTGTGAGCTGCGCTTCGACCTCCCAGTGCGTGGCCGTCGGGGAGTCAGTCAGCGAGTATTTCGCTACCTGAGGCGGGTCCGTTCCATCCCCGGCGCCGCCGGGGCCACCTAGCCTCGGTGCGGTGGAGGGCACCGGTCACACCTCGTTCCGATGATCCCCTGTGTGACTCCGATCCGACCCCCGGCTGCCAACCGCCACCCCCTCTTGTCCATCCCCCTGTCGGGGACGACAGAAACCCGATCGATCCCGATGACCAACGTCGAACCGGTCAGACCCTCGTCCCGTCGACGTCCGACGGCGACGTCCTCATTCGGCGTAGGCCGGCGGAGGCCGACGTACTCGTCGTCCTTCTACGCCCGGTTCACCGCGTCCCATGTCAGCGACGACGACACGGCGATCCCCCTGTCGCCCTCGACACCATCTGGACGGGCGACGCCCGCCAGATGGGTAACGGCGATCAGGTGGCCGACATTTCGGTTGCCCTGGTAGTGACGTCGCCGCCGTACTTCGCGGGGAAGGAGTACGAGGCCGTGCTCGGGGTCGGGCATGTCCCGGCCGACTTTGCCGCCTACCTTGGCATGCTGCACGACGTGTTCGCCCGGTGTTTCGCCAAGCTCGAACCGGGCGGGCGGATTGCCGTCAATGTGGCCAATCTGGGACGGAAGCCCTACCGCTCACTGTCACGGGATGTCACCGACCTGCTCGAACGACTCGGGTTCCTGATGCGGGCCGAGATCCTCTGGCAGAAGAGCCATGCGGCCGGGGCTCGTGTGCCGGGCACCTACCAGAGGCCGGGCAATCCGGTGCTGCGAGATGTGTCGGAGAGAATCGTGGTGGCGCAAAGGGGCGATTCGACCGCGCCCGACGCCCGAACGGAGAGCCGAAGCCGGTCTTCCCAGCCAGGGGACCATCACCATGGACGAGTTCATCGACGCCACCACCGATGTCTGGACATCCCCACCGAGTCCGCCACCCGGATCGGTCACCCTGCTCCCTTCCCGGTGGAGTTACCCCGCTCCACGATAGAGCTCTACACCTACCGCGGCGACCTCGTCCTGGATCCGTTCATGGGCTCGGGGTCGATGGCGGTGGCCGCCGTCCGGACCGAGCGCCACTACATCGGGTTTGATACGGACGAGGGCTACGTCGCCCGGCGGAGGAGCGCATTGCCGCCGAACGCCAAGAGGTCCTGACCGGGTCGCGACCCGGGTCACGGTGGCGACGGCGGCCTTGATGGCCGATGACGAGGATGTCGGTGACCTATCGGTGGCCGTCCGACGGGGACGCAAGGCCCGGGAGATCGCCCACGCCACCCTCTCGGCATGTGTATCCAAACATCGAATGTGACGTGACCTTTAGCGATCTGGGGATAGCCCTCGACTTCCGGGCTCGCGACAGGAATGGCGGAACCTGGCTGTTCGACCTTTCAGGCGGCTATCAGCCACCCGTCCGGGTCTGCGGCGACCGGATGTGCTGTGGCGGGCGCTGGGCAAGGCCAGTGTCCTCCAGGAGGCCCGACGGACCGATCCGCAACGCGCCGACCTCGGCCCGCTGGTGCTCCTGTCCACCGATCTCCCCGCCCCCCGGTCGGCCGGTGGCAAAGCTCTCCGTGCCGTGCAGGGTGACCCGGGCACGGCGCCGGTCACCGATGCTCTGATACTGCTCGATCCGGCCTGCACCAGCCGGCTGCGCGGCTACGCAAAAAAGGGCACATGAATTCCGATGACGACGGCGCCCGAGCCGACGATGAGGAGCCGAACACCTTGAGCAGCCTGCGATGTGGCATCCGACTCCATGCCCGATGACCGCACCACTATCACCGAGCTGGGAACAGCCCTCGGCACCCTCCCCTACCCCGACCCGCGGGATGCGCTGGCCGACCGTCCCGACCAACTCCGGATAGCCGATCACGTCTGGGACCTGCTCGATACGATCGTGGCCAGCCCCCGACTGGGCGACGAGCTGCACTCAGCCTTTGCCAACGGCCGGGCCTTTCTCGAGGCACGAGACGGCCTCCGGGGCCGGTCGCCCCTGGTCGTGGAGTGGACCGGGGGCCGCCGGCCGCCCGGCGATGAGGTGGCACCGATCGACCTGCGGGTCGATCACGTGTACCTGATCAGCTGTAAGTACGAATCCGACATCCTGGCCAACACCTCGCCGGCCCGGCTCTTCGATGGCCTGCTGGCCACCTCGGGCACGTGGGATCGCAACGACTGGTACCAGACGGTGGCCCCCGACGAGTACGTCTCGCTCTACCGGACCTGCCTGGCCGCCACCGGCCTGGATCACCTTCCGGCGCTACCGGCAGAGTGCAGCAGAGAAGAGCTCGCCGCCCTCCGGGTGGCCGTGTCCGGGCGCTCCTACCCGGACACGCCTTCGCGTGAGGCCTACGCGGCGTTGTGTCGTGCGGTGAGCGTTGCCTCGTCCCGGCGCTGGACCGAGCGACTGGAGGCCAGCGGGATCGCCGGCGAGACCATGCTGTGGCGCCTCTTACGGATAGGGAGCGCTCCCTACTTCATCCTGGGCATGGACCGCCGGAGCGGCCGACCGGCGCGGTTCCGCATCGCCAGCCCGTGGGACTGGCGGGAGAACTTCGAACTGGTGGATTTCGCAGTGGCTCCCGCCGTCGCCGGCCAACCCCGGGTGGACTGGACCTTCACCACCCGCGACCGTCAGTCGGGGGCGACCGGCACGGTTGCCGGTCACGTCGAGATCCGTTGGAGTCATGGTCGGTTCGCCCAGCCGCCCGAAGCCAAGGTCTATCTGGACACGGCCATGGAGCGGCTTCCGGGGTACGACCCGCTCGACCACCAACAGGAGGCGCAACCGACGCTGTGGTCTCTGTCGGGGTGAGGGGCTGGCCGGCCCCGTGACCAGCGACGATCAACCGGTCAGCAGCTGGGACGGGGAGAGCTACCAGGAGCGCTTCGACTCCCTGGCCGCCTCGGGTGCCGATGTTCACGGCGAAGCGGCATTCGTGGCGCGCTGGAAGCCGGCCACGGTGCTCGATGCCGGTTGCGGTACGGGACGGGTGGCCAGGGAGCTGGCCCGGCGGGGCGTCGACACGGTCGGCGTCGACCTCGACCCCTCGATGATCGCCACGGCACGGCGCCTGTCGCCCGAGCTCGACTGGATCATCGGGGACATGGCCGTCACCGACCTGGCCCGACGTTTCGATGTGGTGGTGATGGCCGGAAACGTCCCGCTGTTCGCCGGCGAGGAGTCCCGATCCGCTCTGGTAGCCGGTTGCGCCCGCCACCTGGCCGAGGGTGGCCGGTTGGTAGCCGGCTTCCAGTTGGACCGCCACTACGGGCTGGACGACTACGACAGGGATTGCCACCGGGTGGGCCTGGCCTGCACCGGTCGGTGGGCTACCTGGTCCGGGGATCCTTACGACGGAGGGGCCTACGCGGTGTCCGTGCACCAAAGGGCCCCGGGCGGATCGGAGCACGAACAAAAGGGCGGGTCCCCCGACGGCGACTCGGCCCGGCCGGGAGGGTCGAGGTGATGTCTGCGATCATGGGGCCCCTCGGTAGGGACCGAAAGGACGCCATGCGCAATCCGATGTTCGTCTACGACGAACAGATGACCACCCTGATCCTCGACTACTGCCGCTGGAGGTTGGCTGTCGACCCGGTGCCCCTGGACTTCGGGGGGGCCCGGACCTCGTCGTTGGAAGCCAGTCTGGCCGGTCTCATCACACCGGAGGGAACCGATCCCCGCCGGATCATGGAGGTCTTCGACACCGAGCTGGCCACGGCCATCGTCTCGTGCGACAGCCCCCGCTTCCTCTCCTTCATACCGGCGGCGCCGACCAAGGCGGCGCTCCTGTTCGACATGGTGGTGGCCTGTTCGTCCCTGCAGGCCACGTCCTGGATGGAAGCGGCCGGCCCGGTCAGCGCCGAAAACCAGGCTCTGCGGGTGCTCTCCGACGTGGCCGGGCTGCCGGCGGGGGCCGGCGGATGCTTCGTGGCCGGGGGATCGGCCGGCAACCTGTCGGCCCTCATGGTGGCCCGGGACACGGCCGCCCATCGCCGGGGGGGACAAGCGCCTGACCGGCCGCTCATCGCCATCAGCGAGGAAGCCCACTCGTCGGTAGGCAAGGCCCTGACCGTCCTGGGGGTCGAGTCACTGCTGGTGCCGTGCGACGACCACCGACTGACCGGCGAGGGCCTCCGGGCCGCACTGGACAGCCACCCGCGGGGAGAGGACGCCATCGGGGTGGTGGCCACCGGAGGCACCACCAACGCCGGCATCATCGACGACCTCGACGGGGTGGCCGACGTCGCCGTCGAACGGACCCTCTGGTTCCACGTCGACGGCGCCTACGGCTGTGCTGCTCTGTTCGCCCCGTCGGTCCGCCGGCGCTTCGACGGGATCGAACGGGTCGACTCTCTGGTGGTGGACCCGCACAAGTGGCTGTTCGCCCCGTTCGACTGTGCCGCCCTCATCTACCGCCAACCGAACCTGGCCAAGGCCGTCCACGCCCAGGACGCCTCCTACCTTGACGTGCTCCACACCGGCACCCCGGGCGAGTGGAACCCGAGCGACTACGCCTACCACCTGACCCGGAGGGCCCGCGGTCTCCCGCTGTGGTTCTCGTTGGCCGTCAACGGCACCGACGCCTACCGCGATGCCATCGAGACTGTCCTGTCGGTCACCCAGGAGTCGGCCGACCTCATCGAACGCACGCCCCACGTCGAGCTGGTGCGCCGACCGGAGCTGTCGGTGGTGCTCTTCCGCAGGATCGGCTGGGGGCTCGAGGACTACGAAGACTGGTCGTCGCGGATCCTGACGGAACAGATCGGTTTCGTCGTACCCACACGGTGGGAGGGCGAGTCGGTGGCGAGGCTGGCCCTCCTCCACCCGGACACCACCATCGGCATCATCGAGGAGATCATCGCCACCATGGCCTGAGCCTCTCGGACGTGCCAGCCAGGAAACCCGGCTGGCACGTCCGGTGACCTAGGCGGCGTTGAGTACGAGCGAGAGGGTCTTGGTCGCCGTTCCCTTGGGCTTGGCCTTGTCGGTGACCGTGACCGCCACCGAGTACGTCTTGGCCACGTCCTTCGCCGCTGGCTTTCCAGCTATCACCCCGGTGGTCTTACTGATCTTCAGGCCCTTGGGCAGGCCCTTGGCCTTCCACGAGTAGGGCTTGGTGCCTCCCGAGGCCGCCACTGTTGCGCTGTAGGCCGTACCGATGGTGGCGGCCGGCAGCGACATGGTGGTGATCTCGAACGGGGCGGCAACGTTCAGCGTGAAGGCCTGCGTGCCCGGGTTGCCGATCCCGTTGGTGGCGGTGAAGGTGATGGGGAAGCTGCCGGACTGTGTCGGATTGCCGGTCAGCTCCCCTCCGGAGAAGGTGACCCCGGTGGGCAAAGTACCCCTCTCGGTGATGGTCGGGGTCGGGGTGCCCGAGGCCGTGGGGGTGAACGAGCCGCTTGATCCTTCGGGAAAGGTGGCGCTGTCGGCCGAGGTGATGGTGGCGAAGGTGTCACCCTCGGGACCGGGCACGGCCGACCAGGTGAACCCGTTGGGATCGCTCGTGCTCTTGGTGAAGGTGAACTGCACGTTCCAGTTGTCGGTCAGCATGCCGGAGCTGTTGGCGCAGGCCAGCCCGCCTTCCCAGATCCCGCTCTTCTTGCCGGTGTAGAGGATCTTGGACAGGATGCCGTCGCCGGCGATGGCCGGTCCCCACTCGAAGTCGGGGATCTGGGTGACCTGGCCGGTGTTGATGGCGGTGTTGGCCGGGCCGTAGTAGGTGCCGGTGTTGTCGTAGAGGCCGTAGCCCTGGGAGGGACCGGACGCACCGCTGAAGGTGGTCGAACCGATCTTCGCCGACTTTTCGACCAGATAGCTCCACACGTTGTAGCCGTCGTGGGCGGTGTCACCCGAGCAGGCGGCGATGTGCGGAAGGGAAAGGGTGAACGGGGTATCAGAGCCGCCAGAGGCCAGGAAGTCGCCATTCGACGGATTGACCGTGGTGGCCACACCGTTAAGTGTGGAGGCGGCGGACGGCCCCGCATCGGCCACCACCAAGGCGGCGCAGCTGGCGAGCAGGGTGGCCACGACCACCAGCCCGGTGCGTAGTGTCCTCCCCGATCGGGTCCGGGAGGACCCGATCGGGGTGCTGGGGGCTGTCTTAGGGGCGCGTTCTTCAAACATGGTGTCCTTATTCCTTCACTCTGGTGGTGTGGGTGTGGTGTCGGGCGGGGCTTAGCTGTTGCCCTCGGTGCCGGACCCACAGGTCCCTTCCGAGCCTTGGAGGTCGTCGAACCCGAAGTTGTTCATCTGCGACTGGAACGCCGAGGCGCACAGCGACGAGCTCGATCCGACGAACAGGCTGACCAGCCCCTTGTTGTAGAGAGTGTTGCCGCTGGTGATCTCGTTGGTGGACACCACCGTGTTGAGGTTGTAACCGTAGGAGCTCTCGTAGTAGGCGGTTACGGGCCGCAAGCTGGTGCCCGAACCCTGGAAAGGCGCACCTATGCCGGTGATCGAGGCCAGGGTGAGGCCATTGCTCCGGGCGGTATTCGATTCGTCCACGGCCACCCCGTTGTTCTGGGCAATCCAGTCGCCCGTCGAGATGGGGATGACGGCGTCGGTCCCGCTCGGCAGGCTGGAAACGGCGGAGTAGAAGGCGTTGCCGCTGTTCTGCTGGATCTGGTCGCAGCTGTCCTGCAGGGCTTCGCCTTCAGCCGTCGTGTCCGAGACGCCGATGGCCGTCTCCAGGTTCGACCGTGGGGAGGAACCGGTGATGGTCAAACATCCTTCGACGCTGTCACCGCCAATGCTGGTCGTCCCGGTGGAACTCGAGTAGATGGAGGTGAGTTGGGCCGTGGTCAGCGAGTTGAGGACGCCATCCCCGTGGTCGAAGACGAGAACCGACACCGCATCCCGACCGTAGGGGATGAAGGTGAGCAAGCTCCCGCTTGTCTTCGGACCCCGGGCGGCCCGGGCGAAGTCGACCTGACCGGTCATGCTCACCTCGGCGCCGGTGCACGATTGCGCGGCAATGGGATTCTCCCATCCGGTGCCGTTGATGTCGGCCACCAGGGCAGAGATGCCGTTGGTGGTGGAGTTGGGCCGGTCGAAGGTCGGGCCGCCGAACTTGGTGGTGATGCAACCCGGATTGAGCGTCGAACCACCGGTCGGGAAGGCGTCAAAGGACTGGATGGTCCGTGAGTTGCTAGCCGGAGAGGAAGCCAGGGGGGTATAGAACTGCGTGTTGGCCGAGTCTGGCTGGCCCGCCCCCGACAGCGAATCGAAGAAGTCCTGGGTGACGTCGGCGCCCACCCCCACATAGCCGGTCACCGAGGACGGATCGGCCGAGGCCGGGGTGGTGCTCAGGGCGGTCAGGCTGGCCACGCCGGCAGTGCCGGTGGCGATGGCCAGGGCGGCGATCAGGCGGATTCCCCTGTTTCGCAGGAAGGTTTTCATGCAAGCTCCTTGTTCGTCGCCAGGACACGGTCGACCGACCTCAAGGAAGCTGAAGGCCCCTAACCCATACCCGACAAAACCTAGTGGATTACTGGCATTAAGTTAAACCGGATCACATTGGAAGTCAACCGGGAATGCACATTTCAAAAACTTCCGTCTTGCGCAGCTCTCTCAACGAGGTCGCATCGCCGTTACCAAGCACCACAACTCACTCAGCAGGGTGGCCAACTCAGTGAGGAACCGGCACCAATCGCAGGTTGGTCCGTTAGGACCCCCGGACGCGCCGCTCCCCCAGACCCGGTTGCCAGGGATGGGGGAGCGCAGCGCTAATAGCACCGGTGACCGAGGATCAACACGGTTTCGAGAGATAACCGGACAGCAGGCCGAAGACCACGGGCGGGAACAACCACACGTGCGTTCAGGTGTAGCCCTGGGCGATGTGTTCGATCCACCAGGCTGGCGCGGCGTTCATCAGGGTCTGCAGATCCCAGTAGTCCCACCACCGGACGATGATCATCTCGCTCAGCTCCTGGACCGACACGAAGGGGAGGGTCACCTGCTCGCCGGTGTGCCAGTGCCAGGTCTCCGTGTGCTCGGTCACCACCACGTTGCCTTGGGCCACCATCAGACGGAGCCCATGCTCGTAGCCCGAAAGGCGCTCCAGCCCGAGTCGGAGCCGGGCTTCGATCTGGTCGGGACCGCGGGCCACGTCGTCGGGTGGTGAGGGGACGTCGGTGTACTCGCTCTGGGCCCAAAAGAAGCGGCGGAGTCCGGCCCAGTCCCGGTCGTAGAGGGTCTGCCAGAAGGCCGCCACCCGCACCTTGTTATTGGTGGCTTGGTCAGTGGTGGCTTGAGCACTGCTGGCTTGGTCGTCGTTGTCGTCGGCTCCGCCTTTGTCGGAACCCGACCGCTGGGTCTCCACTCTTGCCTCCTCTCTCTCCGTCCTCCGCTGTCGCCCTCCGCTGATCCCCACCGTCACCGCCGTCGTCTGCGCACCACCATCTTCGCCGTTGGTCGGGCGGCCTCCGGTGGTGGGCACGGTACACCGCAGCCCTTGAGCTGGTGTTGGAACACCGCCACCACATCTCCCCGGGGCCAACAGGATTGTCGGGCGGGGCCGTTGTCACTACGCTCGTCTGGGTAGTGGAACCCAGTGTGAGCAGCCCGAAGAGCGATCCGGCCACTACCGCCGCGCCCAAAGTGGTGGCCAAGTCCGACTACGAAAAGGAGCTCCTCCGGCTCCAGACCGAGCTGGTGCGGATGCAGGAGTGGATCATCCACAAAGGCCTGGCGGTCATGGTCATCTTCGAGGGAAGGGACACAGCCGGCAAGGGCGGCACCATCAAGCGGATCACCGAGCGACTCAATGCCCGTTTCTGTCGGGTGGTCGCCCTCGGCACCCCCACCGAGCGTGAGCGCTCGCAGTGGTACTTCCAGCGCTACATCACCCATCTGCCCGCCGCCGGCGAGATCGTCCTGTTCGACCGCAGTTGGTACAACCGGGCCGGTGTCGAGAGGGTGATGGGGTTCTGCAGCGAGGAGGAGCAGGCTGAATTCTTCCGGACTTGTCCGGAGCTCGAGCGGGCACTGGTCCGGTCGGGGATCATCCTGATCAAGTACTGGCTCTCGCTGAGCGACGAGGAGCAGGAGCGGCGCTTCAACGCTCGCATCTCCAACCCCGGCAAGCGGTGGAAGTTGAGCCCCATGGACCTCGAGGCCCGGGCCCGGTGGGTCGACTATGCCGAGGCCAAAGACGAGATGTTCGTGTACACGGACATCAAAGAGGCTCCGTGGCACGTCGTCGACGCCGACGACAAGAAGACCGCCCGGCTCAACATCATCAGCCACTTCCTTGAGATCGTCCCCTACGACGCCGTCCCCCACTCCAAGATCGAGCTGCCCCCCCGCCAGCTCCGGGCTTACGAGCGACCCCCTATCGACAGCCAGACATGGGTTCCGCGGCGCTACACGGTGCGATGACCGGCGCTTGCCGCCCGTCCGCCCACAACCGGTAGACGCATGCGCAAATTCATCATCATGGGCATCCAGGGCAGCGGCAAGGGCACCCAGGCCGCCCTGCTGGCCGCGGATCTCGACATCGAACACGTGAACGTCGGGGGGATGTTCCGGTGGAACGTCCAGCACCACACCAAGCTGGGTGCCCAGGTCACCCGGGTGATGGCCAGCGGGCATCTGGTCGGCGATGAGCTGGTCGAAACCGTCGTACGACAAAGGCTGGCCGAGCACAACTGGAACTTCGGGTTCATCATTGACGGGTTCCCGCGCACCGCCCGTCAGGCCCAATTCTTCCTCGAGAGCTACGACATCGACGGGGTCATCAACCTCGACCTGCCCGATGAGGAGGTGTCGCGTCGGGTCATGGCCCGCCGGCTGTGTTCCCAGTGCGGACTGGACTACAACCTCATCGCCCATCGTCCCGAGAGGCCGGACACCTGTGACGTATGCGGAGGACCACTGGTGGCCCGCGATGACGACAACCCCGAGGCACTGGCCGTTCGGGTGGCCAAGTACCACGAGGAGACCAAACCCCTCATCGAGCTGTTCGAACAGAAGGAGTTTGTGGCCACTTTCGACGCCACCCGCCCGGTGGACGAGGTCCAGGCAGCCATCCGCCAGCGATTCGGCTTGCCAGCCCGGACGCCCCGGGCGTGACAGACCTTTGACAGCAGTTCAATTGTGACGGCCGTCCGACCTGCGGCGGATGTAACGGCCATCCGACCAGCGGAGGACTGATCTCTGTCGGTTTCTTCGAAGATCTCCCGACCATTCGGTCAGGAGGCGGCCGCCCGGCGTGCCTTTGACTCGGCCGCCAGCACCTTGGCCCGTTCGGCGTTGCGCTTCGACGCCTCGCGGGGGCGCAAACCAGCCTGAAACACGTCGCGGATGTACTCCTTGACATCGGTGGCCGACGTGGCCACCGTCAGAAGATCGTTCGACTGCTGGAGATGGGTGCGGATCCCCATCATCTCCCACGCCCGCCGAATGTTGGCCTTGGCCGCCATCAGCGTGGTCAGCGGAGCCTGGGCAACGTGAAAGGCAAGTTCGTTGACCTCGTCCTCGAGCCGGTCCGACGACACCACGCGGTTGATGAGCCCGATCTCCTTGGCCTCGGCCGCGCTGAGCTCCTGGGCGGTGTACATGAATTCGGAAGCCCGCTTCCAGTTCATGAACAACCAGGGCTCGATGCCGGTCTCCATACAGGGCATGGCCATCCCCTGGAGGACGGGGAACTGGAAGTAGGCATCGTCGGAGGCCACCGTCATGTCGGTGAGGAGGCCCCACACCGTTCCACCACCGAGGCAGTATCCGTGGACCTGGGCGATGGTCACCTTGGGAAACTCCCAGAGTTTCATGACCGGGGTGCCGTAGATCTCCCATTGCCCCTTCCACGGACTCCCCAGCTTGGCCGTGGACTCGTCGATCTCCCGCATCTCGGTGCCCGGCGTCCCGGTCACCACGTGGCCACCG
Organism: uncultured Acidimicrobiaceae bacterium; assembly: GCA_963727955.1. GTDB lineage: Bacteria > Actinomycetota > Acidimicrobiia > Acidimicrobiales > RAAP-2 > Bog-756. Next base: position 146,186 of record CAVSII010000011.1, on the reverse strand, counting down.
CTGAAGCCGGGGCCGTTGGCCTTGATGATCACCACCTTGATGTCGTAGTCCTTGTCGGCATCGTCGAGGCAGATGTCGACGTCGAAGACCAGGCGGGAGGACTGGATATTGGCCTTCTCCTGGTAGTCCAACGTGATCCAGGCGACCGGGCCGTCCTTCTCGTAGATGGCCGTCTCCAGCTTGCGGGTCTCCATGGCGTGCTCCTGTCGAATGCGGACGTGCGATGCACCACTCCGGATCCACCGTTCCACGACGTTGGCGCCGGGGTGGGGCGGAAGCCACCGGCAACGGAGTGATGTCGGGCATGAAGCTAGCAAAGGAGAGACGACCGTTCCCCGGGGGGCGGCGCCGTGTGCCGGCCGGTGCCGGGGTGCGCCACGGGCACGACCGTGCCCCGATGGCCCGTTACCGAGGCAGGCAGGACTTGTAGTGTGGGCCCACCCCTACAACCCCGGGACGGCCGCGCCGCGGTCCTCTCGCTCCCGAAAGGACGACGGCGATCGAGATCCGCATCCCCAAGCTCGGCATGGAGATGACCGAAGGGACCCTGGCCAGCTGGCTGGTCGACGACGGTTCCCCCATCCGACAGGATGAGCCCATGTACCTGCTGGAGACGGACAAGGTCGAGAACGAGGTGGCCGCCCCGGTGGATGGCGTCCTCCGCCACATCGGAACGGAAGGTGAGACCTACCCGATCGGCGAGGTCATCGGCGAGATCGAGTAGCCGCCATCGAGTGTCCCCATCCTCAGCAGCACGGCGGAGGCGGGACATATCATGACGCCAAGGGGAGGACCGGTGAACGACGACGAGGACCAGATCAGGCGGACCCTCGCCCAGTACGGCCAGCTCTGTGACGACGGCCGGTTCGACGAGTGGGGTGAGCTCTTCACCGAGGACGCCCAGCTGGAGGTGATGGGACAGGTCACGACCGGCCGCCCCGGCATCGTGACCTACATGCGGTCGGTGCAACCGGCCGAAAGCCGAGGGATCCACATGATTTCCGGAACCCTCGTCCAGGTCGACGGCCCATCCGCCTCGGCCAGCACCAACTACGTCTTCGTCCGGCCCACAGTCGACGGGATGGCCATCATCGCCGCCGGCCGTTACTACGACCAGCTGGTGCGGGACGACCGGCGATGGCGCTTCACCGAGCGCAAGATCACCATCCTGTCGGCCACGAACGGATCCGACGGTGACTGACATCGATCTCCACCCGGCGGCAACCACAGCGGAAGCGGCGGCCGGCGGGTGCCAGAGCGTTCCCCACGCCATGGACCGCTCCGACTTCGTGGCCGCCGAGCGTTACTACGACCCGGCCTTCGCCACCCTCGAGGACCAACGGCTGTGGCCACGCGCCTGGCAGATGGCCTGCCGACTGGAGGAGATCCCGGCGCCCGGCGACTACGTCGAGTACACCGTGGCCGACCAGTCCGTGCTGCTGGTCCGGGTCGACGGGGACCAGGTGAAGGCCTATCTCAACGCCTGCCGTCACCGGGCCACCCAGCTGGCCACGGGGGCCGGGACCTTCGACCGCGGTCGGATCGTCTGCCCCTTCCACGGCTGGTCGTGGAACCTCGGGGGGGAGAACACCTTCGTCTATGGCGCCCACACCTTCGACCCGGCCCTCCTCACCCCCGAAGAGCTGTGTTTGCGGGAGGCCCGTGTCGAGATCTGGGCGGCCTGTGCCTGGATCAATCTCGACCCCACGGCTCCACCTCTGCTCGAGGCACTCGATCCCATGCCCGGCTTGCTGGATCCCCTCGGGGTGGCCGACATGCGGGTCGACTGGTGGAAGGCAGCCGTCCTCCCGGCCAACTGGAAGCTGGCCCAGGAGGCCTTCTTGGAGGGTTACCACGTCCCCCAGACCCACCCCCAGCTGACTCTCGGTCACCCTGAGCAGTACGACCCCGACAGCCTCGTCTACAGCGTCCATCCGCACGGGCATTCCAGTTTCCAGCTCCGCCCCAACGCCCAGGCCAAAAAAGGGGCCCAGGTCGGTGTCAGCGAGATGGACGCCATCATCGAATCAGTCCATCTGTTGAACAGCGGGCTCGAGGCCATGACCCTCGACCGTGAAGTCCACGTCATCGAAGCCATGCGACACCGCCCCATCCCCGAGGACAGCACTTTCGGCGCCGAGATGGTCAAGGCCCTCTATGCGTATGCGGTCGGCGCCGGGATCCCGCTCCCTCCCCCGGACCCCGCCGCCCTGGCCCGGTGGGGAGGCATGTTCTTCATGTTCCCCAACTACTTCATCCTCCCCCAGTACGGCAACGCCCTGGTCTACCGGGTGCGCCCGAACGGAACCGACCCGGAATCCTGCCTGTTCGAGTTGTGGTCGCTGACCATCCCCGCCGCCGGCGACGAGACGCCGAGGGCGGTGCGCCAGGGTCCGTTCGCACCGGACGACACCGACCACTGGCCCCGTATCCCCCTGCAGGACTTCTCCAACATCGGGCGGCAGCAACGCGGCATCCACAGCCAGGGGTTCGAGGGTCTGCGTCTGTCCCACACCTACGAGGCCGGCATCGTCAACATGCACCGCCAGCTCGACCGCTACCTGGCCTCGTAGAGCGGTGAGCGATCCTTCGATGGTCTTCCCCTCTCCTCTCTCGTCTCCGCTCCCCTCCCAGGCCGACGTGGTGGTCGTCGGCACCGGGGCGGCGGCCCTGGCCGCCGCCATCACCGCCCACGACCAGGGAGCCCGGGTGGCCGTGGTCGAGCGCACCTCGTCGGTCGGAGGCACCACGGCGGTTTCGGGTGGGGGGATATGGATGCCCCAGAACCACCTCATGGGTCCCTTCGGCGTCGACGACTCCCGCCACGAGGCGCTGGCCTACATGGGTCGGATGACAGCGGGCCGAACACCCCACCAATTATTGGAGCGCTACGTCGACCTCGGGCCTGGCATCGTGGCCGCACTGGAGAAGGACACCCCGGTGCGGCTGCACGCCATGTCGTGGCCGGACTACCACCCCGAAATGGAGGGGGCCAAGTCCTCCGGCCGCATGCTCGAGCCCGACCTCTACGACACCGGCCGGCTGGAACAGTGGGCCGGGCACCTCCGCCCGGCGCCCGTGCTGGGCCTGCCCATCACCCTCCAGGAGGCCACCGTCGAGTGGCGACCGACCTTCACGCCAGAACGGTTCGACGCCGCCGCTGTGCAGCAGAGAGTGGCCGACCACCGGGTGGCGTGCGGCCAGGCTCTCATCGGTGGCCTGCTCGAGGCCTGTCTGGCCCGCGGCATGGCGCCGCTGCTGGAGACAAGGGCGGCTGAGATCACCATGGACGGCGATCGGGTCAAAGGACTGGTGGTCGAGAGTCAGGGCCGGCGGTCCGAGGTGCCTACAACGGCAGTCGTACTGGCCAGCGGCGGATACGAATGGAACGCCACTCTCCGCTCACGCTTCCTCCCCGGTCCGCTGACCCATCCCCACAGCCCGCCGGCCAACGAGGGGGACGGACTGCTCATGGCCATGGACGTGGGCGCCGACCTGGCCAACATGACCGAAGCCTGGTGGTATCCCGCCTCCTCGGTCCCCGACGACACCTACGAGGGCCGGCCCCTGGCCCGCTTCGTCGGGGTCGAACGCACCGCCCCCCACTCGATACTGGTCGATCGGTTCGGTCAGCGCTTCGTCAACGAAGCGGCCAACTACAACGACATGGTCAAGGCCTTCTTCTCCTTCGACGCCAACCAGTACGCCCCACGCCACCTGCCCTGCTGGGTGGTGGTGGACAGCCAGTACCGGTCGCGGTACCCGCTGGCCACGGTCCGGCCCGGCGCCCCCGATCCCGAGTGGCTCCCGGTGGGGGCCGACCTCGAGGGACTGGCCCAAAAGGTGGGCATCGATCCGGTCGGCCTGACGGCCACGGTGGCACGGTGGAACCACTTCGTAAAGGAGGGCTGCGACGGCGACTTCGGGCGGGGTTCGAGCGCCTACGACCGTTTCCACGGCGATCCGACCGCACCCCACCCGAACCTGGGCACCGTCGAACGGGGTCCGTTCTACGCCCTCCCCATCCACATCGGCACGGTGGGCACCAAAGGCGGGCCGAGGGTGGATGGTGACGGACGGGTACTCCATGTGCACGACCGCCCCATCCCCGGTCTGTACGGCGCCGGCAACGTGATTGCCAGTCCGGCCGGTCCCGCTTACTACGGGGGCGGCACCTCGATCGGCATGGCCCTGGTGTGGGGACGACTGGCCGGCCAGCACGCCGCCTCCTATGCCAGGGCACGGTCGTGAACCTCCTGGCACCGTCGGGAGAACACCGGTGACCGACGTGTCGACAGCCGAGCCTCCACCGGGCGACAGGCGCCGGATGTACGAGCTCATGACGCTGGTCCGGGCCTGCGACGACCGCCTGCGCCGCGGCCTGAGCGCCGGTGAGTTCGCCTGCACCTACTGGCCCGCCACCGGTCAGGAGGCGATCGCCGCCGCCCTCGGTGCCGTTCTCCGCCCCGAGGATGCGCTGGTCAGCACTTACCGCGGCCTGCACGATCAGATCACCAAGGGCGTACCGCTCGGTCCGCTGGTGGCCGAAATCCTCACCCGCAGCACCGGAGTCAACGCCGGCAAGGGCGGTGCCATGCACATCGCCCATCCCTCTTCGGGCCTGGTGCTGTCCACCGGCATCGTCGGGTCGGGGGTGCCCATCGCCGTGGGTGTGGCCCTGGCCGCCAGGATGCGGGGGTCCGATCAGGTGGCGGTGGCCAGCTTCGGCGACGGCGCCACCGGCACCGGCTCCTTCCACGAAGCGGTCAACCTGGCCGCTCTGTGGGACCTACCCATCGTCTTCCTGTGCCAGAACAACCGCTACGCCGAAATGACACCGACAGCCGAAGCGCAACCGGTCGAAGACGTGGCCGACCGGGCCCGGGGTTACGGGATGCCCGGCACCAAGGTGGACGGGAACGACCCCGACGCCGTCTACCCCGCCCTGGCCTCCGCCGTCGACCGGGCCCGAAGGGGTGGTGGCCCAACTCTCCTCGAGTGCATGACCTTTCGTCTGTGGGGCCACTATTTCGGCGACCCCATGCGCTACATACCGGCCGCCGAGCTCGAGCAAGCCCGACGGGACGAGCCGGTGGCCCGCTACCGGCTCCGCCTCCTGACCGACGGCTTGCTCGACGGGGAGACCGCCCAAAAGATCGACGACGAGGCTCGATCCGCGGTCGAGGAAGCCTTTTCCGCCGCCCTGGCCGCCGAGCCGCCCGATCCCGACCAGGCCTTCGTCGACATCTACGCACCAGGGGGCGGGTAGCGATGCCCGACGATGCCGCCGGCTCCGACGCCACGACCACCATCAGCATGCGCGACGCCCTCAACGCCGCCCTCGACCTGGCCCTGGCCGAGGACCCCTCGGTCTTCCTCATCGGCGAGGATCTGGCTGATCCGGGAGGGGGCATCTCCCAGGTGACCCGGGGACTGTCCTCCGCCCACGGCACCGAACGGGTGCGGGACACCCCGATTTCCGAGGCAGCCATCGTGGGGGCGGCCATCGGGGCGGCCATGGCCGGGATGCGGCCGGTGGCCGAGGTCATGATCATGGACTTCATCAGCATCGCCCTCGACCAGCTGGTCAATCACGCCGCCAAAGCCCGGTTCATGTCGGGTGGACGGCTGTCGGTGCCCCTGACGGTGAGAACGGCGGTGTTCGGAGGAATCGGCTCGGGAGCCACCCACTCCCAGACGCTGGAGAGCTGGCTCACCCACATCCCCGGGCTCAAGGTGGTCGTCCCGTCCACCCCGGCCGACGCCAAGGGACTCCTCAGCTCGTGCATCTTCGACGACGACCCCTGCGTGGTCATCGAGAACGTGGCTCTGTACGGGACGACCGGTCCCGTTCCCGAAGGAGACGTGCGCGTCCCCATCGGCTCGGCCGACATAAAACGGGTCGGCGACGATGTGACTGTGGTCACCTACGGGCGTACCGTGCGCGACGCTCTGGCCGCGGCCGAGGCCGTGGCCCAAGAAGGCATCGAGGTCGAGGTGGTGGACCTGCGCACTCTGGTTCCGCTGGATGTGGCCACGGTGCTCGGCTCGGTGGCCCGCACCCGACGGGCGGTCGTCGCCCACCACGCCACCCGGTTCGGCGGATTCGGCGCCGAGGTGGCCAGCACCATCGCCGAAGAATTGTTCGGCCAGCTCGACGCGCCGGTGCGACGGATCGGTGCCGCCTTCGCTCCCATCGGATCCGCTCCCGCGCTGGAGGAGGCGGTCATGCCCTCCTCCGGTTCCATCGCCGTCGCCATCCGCGACGTCATGTCCCGCTAAACGGTGACCGCTAACCGGTGACCGGTGACCCCGGCGGCTCGGGGACCGGTTAGCCGGGCGACCCTAAGCAGCCGGGCTCACGCCGGTCACCGGTGCAGCCAGCTTGAGACCGACCAGCGATCCCATGAAACGGGCGTCGCCGTAGGCGTAGACACCACCGTCAGCGCCGACCAGCCAGTAACCACCGCCATCGGGGGTGACGGCCACGCCGACCACCGGGGCGGCAGGGACCAGGCCCTGACCCGGGACCGACCCGTCGTAACCGGCGTCACCGAAGGCGAAAACGCCACCGTCGGAGCCCACCAACCAGTAACCACCGCCGTCGGGGGTGGCGGCCATGGACACGACGGGGGCGCTGAGATGAAGGGCGCCCAGGGACCCGGCAAAGGAAGCGTCACCGAAGGCGAAGACGCCGCCGTCGGAACCCACCAGCCAGTAACCGCCGCCGTCCGGGGTGGCGGCCATGCCCACCACCGGCGCGCTCAGATGGGTCCCACCCATCGAGCCGTAGAAGTGGGCGTCACCGAAGGCGAAGACGCCGCCGTCGGAACCCACCAGCCAGTAACCGCCGCCGTCCGGGGTGGCGGCCATGCCCACCACCGGCGCGCTCAGACGGGTGCCGCCCATGGAGCCGTAGAAGTGGGCGTCGCCGAAGGCGAACACGCCGCCGTCCGAGCCCACCAGCCAGTAACCGCCGCCGTCCGGGGTCGAAGCCACCCCCACCACCGGCGCGCTCAGTCGAGCGCCGCCCATCGAGCCGCGGAAGGCGGCCGTGCCGAAGGTGAAGACTCCCCCATCTGACCCGGACAGGAAAAGTCCCTGGTTGGTCGAAGGAGGACGCACCATCTGTTCGGTCAGGGGATTGATCTGGGTGGCTTTGCCGGTGTCGGTGGCGGCAAAACCGAGGGCGAAGCATCCACTCCCGCCGGAGCACGACACGTCGTTGAGGTAGCCGAAAGCGGCGGCACTGGGGCTGGGATCGACCGACCAGGTCGAGCCGTTCCAGACGGCGATCATCGGATTGGGCGTGTCGCCTCCTCCGCCTCCGCCGCCCAGGCCGACGGCCCCCGAGGCCCAGCAGTTCGAGGCATCGATACAGGTGACGGCGGTTAACAGGCTCCCGCCCGACGAAGGGTCGGGGCTGGCCACCGTCGTCCAGCTGCTGCCGTTCCAGGCGTCGACCAGCGTGGAGGAGGGGTTGCCGTCAGCCCCCATGTCGGAACCGACGGCCCAGCACAGGGTGGGTGTGGCGCAGGTCACGCTGTTGAGGTACGTCCCGAGCGGGCTGGCCGCACCTGGGGCCGAGGTGACCGTCCAGGACGTGCCGTTCCAATGTTCGATGAAAGCATTGGCCCCCGACACCTGGGGCATGATGTTGGGGAGAAAGTTGTTGGCCAGACCGTTGGGTCCGGCGAATCCGACCGTCCAGCAGTTGGACGCGCTGGTGCAGTCGACGGCGTTGAACTGATCGCGTGCCTGTCCCGACGGTTGGCTAGCCACGGTGGTCCAGGTCGATCCGTTCCAGTGGTCGAGCATGCCGTGCAGAGGATCGCTCTGCCCGTCGTCGGTCACCGATGTTCCCGCCGCCCAGCAATCGGTCGAGGCCACGCAGGTGACCGAGGTCAGGTATCCGCTGGTAGAAGGGGCGGCCACCGACGACCAGGTGGCTCCGTTCCAGTGCTCGACCAGTGGAACCGGGGCTGTTCCTTTTTCCGACTTCTGGGCGCCGACCGCCCAGCAGTCCGAGGAGGTGGCACAGGCCACCGAGAACAGCCCGGACAGGATCTCCCCGGGAGGATTGCCAGTGGTGGCAGCGGCCCATGCCGATCCGTTCCAGTGCTCGAAGAGGTCGGTGGGGTTGCCGTTGTTGATGCTGACGAAGCTCATGCCCACGATCCAGCAATTCCAGGCGTTGGCGCAGGTCGAGCCCAGAAGGATGTTGCTGTTCTGCTGATCGACAGAGGCGCCGTTCACGATGTGCCAACCGGCAGGGGTGGCAGCCTTGGCACTGTCGACGCTCACGTCGGTCACCACCACGACCAGGGCGACCGTGACGGCGACAAGAGCAGTGGCCAGCCGGACGAGGGAGCTCCGTCGCATACGGAGTCATCGTCACGGCCAGCGGTCGCCTTGAGCAGGCCGGCACCGGCCTGAGGCCGACCGGCCTGCCTGAGGGGGCGCCCCGACACGCCTGGCAGCGGTGCCGACAGGCGTGCGGGCAGTACCGTGGTGCGGTCGATGACCACTCCGACATTTTCGACAACCGGGTAGCTCACCCATCGACCGATGATCAAAAGGAACAGGCAGCCAGCAGATGACGACCGGGCACAAAGAGGACGTGGCTCTGGCCGAGGGGTTCACCCGGTGGCTGGCCGACCGCCGAGCAGCACCTGATAGCGCTGGCTCCGACATCACGCTGTCCGACCTGCGCCGACCGTCCGGCGGCTACTCGAGTGAGACCCTCGTGGTCGACGCCGCCTGGGCCTCGACCGGTCGTCGGGAATCGTTCGTCATCCGCATGGCGCCGGACCGCGCCGGGTCCTTCCGGCACTACGACCTGGCCGCCCAGTGGCAGGCGCAGACGGCAGCGGCCGAAGCCGGGGTGCCGGTGGCCGACCCCCTTCTTGAGACCGACATCGGCTGGCTGGGCGCACCCTTCATCGTCATGCCGCTGGTCGAGGGCCACATCATCGGCCCACTGGCCCACCGTGACGACTGGTTGCGTAGCCGGAGTGAAAGCGACCGCGACCGCCTGTACCGCAATTTCGTGACCACGCTGGCCACCATCCACCGGGCCGAGGTGAGCACGGTGGATGGCGTGTCCCGACGCAACAACCCGGCCGAACTGGCTTTCTGGGAGGACTACCTGCTCTGGTCGAGCGGTGGCCACCCGGTGGCCACCCTGGTCGACGGGCTGGCGTGGTGTGCACGTCACCTCCCGACCGACGAGCCGCCTCCGGCTCTGCTGTGGGGCGACGTCCGCTTCGAGAACATGATCGTGGGTGACGATCTGGCTCCCCGGGCGGTGCTCGACTGGGACATGACCTCGATCGGCGCCCCCGAGCACGACCTGGCCTGGTTCACCAGTCTCGACATCACCATGCACCGGCTGTTCGGTGAGCGCCTGGCCGGGTTCCCCGATCGGGCAGAGACCGTCCGTGTCTTCGAGACGGCCATCGGGCGGGAAGTCAGCCATCTCGAGTGGTACGAGACATTGGCCATGGTGCGGAGCGCGGCGATCATGACCCGCCTCGGCTATCTCCGCCGTGATGCCGGAGAGCCCGTTCTTCTTCCCATCGACGACAACCCTGTCCTCGACCTGATCAGGGAGCGGATCGGCTGATGCCGGCAGGCGTGACCACTGCTGCCGAACTGGTCGGCCTGCGGGCCGGCGACGACGACCACGGCCTCCTCTTCGAAGGCGACCGGTGGACCTGGCGACAGGTGGTCGACGAGGCCGATCGGCGGGGGTCCCTCTTGCACCGGCTGCGCCACGACGGTCCCTTCCACATCGGCGTCCTCCTCGACAACACGCCGGAGTACATCTTCCTGCTGGCCGCCGCGGCCCGGGTGGGCGCGGTGATCGTGGGCATCAACCCGACCCGGCGTGGCGCCGAACTGGCTGCCGACATCACCCGTACCGACTGCCAGCTGATCATCACCGACACGGCTCACCATCACCTTCTCGAAGGTCTCGAACTGGGCATCGGACCGGATCGCATCCTGGTGGTGGACAGCGGCCACTACGGACATTCGCTGGACAATGCGCCAGCGGCGTCGCCCCGTTCGCCACCGCCTTCTCCCCAGGATCTGTACCTGCTCATCTTCACCTCGGGGTCGACCGGAGGGCCCAAGGCCGTCCGGATGACCCAGGGGCGGGCCGCCCGGGCCGCCGCCCGTATGGGTTTCACACCGGATGACGTCATCTACTCGGCCATGCCTCTCTTCCACGGCAACGCCCTGTCCGCCGCCGTCTTTCCGGCCTTGGCCAGTGGAGCCACCCTCGCCCTGCGGCGACGCTTTTCGGCCTCGGGCCTGCTGACCGACGTCCGTGCCGTGGGAGCCACCTACTTCAATACCGTGGGTCGGGCCATCTCCCACGTCGTGGCCACGCCCCCGACCCCCAACGACCGCGACCACCGGCTCCGCTTCGTCCTCGGACCCGAGACGTCGGCCGCCGACAAAGCGGCGTTCACCGAGCGATTCGGCGTGCCTCTCTTCGAGGGATACGGATCCAGCGAGAACGCCATCGTGCTGCAGCCGGTCCCCGACGGCCGGCCCGGTGCCCTCGGCCGGTCCCGCGACAGCGACGACGTGGCCGTGGTCGACACGGACACCGGCGAGGAGCGCCCTCGCGCCGTTTTCGACGCCGGCGGCCGTTTGTCCAACCCCGGCGAGGCCATCGGCGAGATGGTGGGGCGGGCGGCGCTGGCCAACTTCGAGGGCTACTACAACAACCCGGAAGCCGAGGCCGAGCGCTCCCGCAACGGGTGGTACTGGTCCGGCGACCTCGGCTACCGGGACGAGGATGGGATCTTCTACTTCGCCGGCCGCACCGGCGACTGGCTCCGGGTCGACAGTGAGAACTTTGCCGCAGCACCGGTGGAGCGCATCCTCGGTCGGTTCCCCGGTGTGCGGGGAGTGGCCGTGTACGCCGTACCGGACAGCCGAACCGGCGACCAGGTCATGGCGGCCATGGAGATGGCGCCGGAGGCCCGTTTCGAGCCGGTCGCCTTCCGCTCCTTTCTGGCCGCTCAGCCCGACCTCGGAACCAAGTGGGCCCCCCGGTACGTGCGCATCGTCGACGCCCTTCCGGTAACCGCCACCGACAAGGTGGACAAGAGGCCGCTCCGGTCAGCCCCGTGGAGCACCTCCGACCCGGTATGGCACCGTGCGGGCCGGGGCGACGCCTACACACTCATGACACCGGACGACGTCGACTCCCTGGCCCATGAGTTCGAAGCCCACGGCCGCGCCCACCTCCTGACCTTCTGATCCTGACCCTGCTCCGACCGGTTCGACCGAAGAGGGTCGGGGCGGAGGCGGGCCCTCGTGGTCAGACGCAGGTCAGGCGTGGGTCAGACGCACGGGCAGGGACCGGGCACTCCGCACCAATGTTGAGAGCGTATAGACCGGTTCGCCACACAGCTCGGGGCCGGCAAACCGACCCAGGAATTCCTCGAAGAAGATCCGCGCCTCGAGCCGGGCCAGGCTGGCCCCGATGCACACGTGTTCGCCGAACCCGAAGGCCAGATGGGTCGGTTGGGTCGGGCGGGTGACGACGAACCGGTCCGCCGTGGAACCGAAGATCGACTCGTCCCGGTTGGCCGAGGCATAGAGGAGAACGACGAATTCGCCGGCGGCAACGGAGAACCCGGCAACGTCGACGTCGACCGCGGCGGTCCGACCGAAGGCCTGGATGGGGGTGACCCAGCGCAGCATCTCCTCCACCGCCCCGGGCACCAGCGACCGGTCCCCGGCCAGCTCGGCCCATTGGTCGGGATGACGGCCGAGAGCCTCGACCCCGCCACTCATGAGGGTGCGGGTCGTCTCGTTGCCGGCCACCAGGAGGGTCATGCAGAAACCCATGATCTCGGACCGGGTCAGCGGACGACCGTCGAGGGCGGTCGATTTGAGCAGGTCGAGCAGATCGTTGGACCGGGTAGCGGGCGAGTCGATGTGCTCGAGCAGGAAGACGGCCATCTCACCCAACTCGTCGGCCCGTTCAGCCTCCGTACGATCGGTGCTCTCGATGACCGCGTCCGACCACCGGCGGAACAGCGAGCGGTCGGCATCGGGGATGCCGAACATGTCGGCAATGACGGCTATGGGGATGGGGGCGGCCACCGTGTCGACGAAGTCGAACACCTCACCGACCGGTGTCGACTCGAGCACCGAGACGACCTCCCGACGGATGCGATCGGCCAGCACGGCAACCGCCCGCGGCGTGAACTGCCGATTGACCAGGGTCCGGTAGGTGGCGTGGACCGGGGGGTCGAGATGCAAGATGGACCAGGTGTTCTCCTGTCCGGTGGCACCGGGGTCACGGAGTGGATCGTTGATGAGGACACCCCGTCCGGAGACGAATCGGTCGGGGTCGCGGCTGATGGCCCGGACGTCGTCGTAACGGCTGACGGCCAGCAGCCCGTCCGCCGTCCGGTGCACGGGCCGGTGACGCCGGAGCCGGCCCAGGGTGTCGAAATAGTCGGGGCTGAGGAAGAAACCGGGGGTCGAGAGACTGAAGGAGAGGTCGACCTCCTCGTCGTTGGTCACTGCCCCCTCCCGTCGCCGCTCGTCGTCGGCTCGCCGCTATTCCTCACGTCCATCCCTCCGGTAGGCCGGACGGGCCCCCGCCGTCGATGGCTCACTCCAGCAGCGAGAAACCACCGAGCCCGCTGCTGGCCATGTCGTAACAGAGGGTGTCGTAAGGCTCGATGATCCCATAGGTGATCTCGCCGTCACACTCGAATCGGGCATGGTGCTGGTCGAGCCCACAGATACGACTGCGGACCCCCGGGTCGCTGACGTCATAGGTCTCACCGTCCACCCGCTCGCCCACATCCATGCCCTGCCAGATGTCGTCGCCCGGGGTACCCCCGTTGGGGCCGCCGTACATCCCGCAACGCAGGAAGGCGATCTGGTGGCCCAACCGCTCGAAGGACATGGTCTTCTCCTCTCCCGATTCGAAGACGAGATCGACCTCGCCGGACAACAGCAGCCGGGTATCGGGCTCGAAGCGCAGGCGGTGCCGTCTCCCCCGCAGGGTGCCACTTCCCCGTCGTTGGTCCCCGAGGTTGTAGAGAATGTGGTCGCCCCACACCCCGAACTCCCCGAACTCGACCCACTCACCCGAATGCGGGTGCTGCCGACCACTCCACAACGCCGGCCCGCCCACCCCGTCGCGGGTCCCCCAATGGTGGTCCCGGGTTCCCAGATTCCCGTCCGGTGTCAGCTCGAACCGCTCGCCGAAAGCGGCGACCCATCCCGACTGCCGGCCGAAGCCGTCGTAGCCGGCCACGCCCGAGAACGGTCGGGTGCCGATGAACATGCCTCCTCCGATCAGCCGGTAGACCGGTCGCTTGGTGTCGAACCACGAGATGTCGAATGCGATGCCGAGCTCGTTCTCCTCCAGGCGCAGCCGCCACTGCCGGAAAGGCTCGACCAGGTCGTAGCGGAGGGGGCCGACACTCATGTCCATGCGGTTGAGCCCCAGCTTGCGGTGGGCCCGCACGGTGGTGTGGCTCCCACGCACGTTGACGATGGCAAAGGCCTCAGCCGTACCCAGGTTGGGGTAGAAGCCCATGCCGCTGACCACCAGCAGATCGCCGGTTTTGTCCTGGCTGGTGAACCACACCCTCTCGTAGGCCTGCAGATCCGAGGTCCACATCACCCGTAGGGGATGTGGGTGGTTGTGGATCATGAACTCATCCGGGCCGGACAGCGGATAGTGCTCGATGCTGGCCTCGTAGGGTGCGCTCACGTCGGGCGGCCTCCGAGCCTGTCGGCACCGCCGGCATCGTCGATCCGGCCGGTGGCCGTTCCGGAGTGGACCTCGATCACGCCGACCGTCTGGTCCGACCAGGGCCCGACCCGTTCACCGCCAACTAAGAGTCTGGGACACTTCCGCACCGCCAGGCCTCCTGTGGCACCGATCTGTGGGCCGATCGGCTGCATCGTACGGTCGGCCCCACCGGAGCGTCAATCACCGACCAACGGGCTGGGCTCACTCCTACGGCAGTATGAGGTGGACATCGCCGAACTCGTGCCACCGGTAGCCCTCGGCCAGCCCTGTGGCGTACGAGACCCTGAGTAGGTCGATGCCGGCGATGGCCTCGAGCATCAGCAAATGGGACGAGGCCGGTTCGTGCCATCCGGTGAGCAGCCCGTCGGTGACAACGACGGGATGCTCGGGCGAGACCACCCGCTCGGTCCACCCGTGGTACGGGTGAGCCAGCCCGTCCGGGCCGACCGAGGTCTCCAGAGCCCGCACGACGGTGGTGCCCACGGCCACCACCCGCTGATGGCGGCGGTGGGCGGCATTGACCAGCTCGGCCGTCGCTGCCGGCACCGCCACCTTTTCGGGGTAGGGCAGCTCATCTGCTTCGAGCGAGGCCACCCCGGTGTGGAGGACGACCGGCGTCACGATGACCCCCTTGGCCACCAGACGGGTGATCACCGCCGGTGTGAAGGGTCGTCCCGCACTGGGCATCTCCGCACTCCCGGGTTCGGTGGCGTAGACGTTCTGGTAGGTCTCGAGAGGCCACGCCCGGTCGACGTAGCTGTAGCGGATGGGCCGCCCGTTGACGGTCAGCCAGCGAAGCATCGGTTGCAGCCCTCGGAAGGTGGCCGCCCACAGTCTTTGGCCGCCACCGTAGGGATGGTCGAGGGTGAGGGTGGCCCCCCCGGCCAGGCTCAACCGATGGTCCGGCAGGGGACCCATCCAGCGCTCGGTCACCCCACCCTGTACCCGGCGCGGCTCGACCACCCATCGCCTCCGGTCGAGTTGGGTGGACAGATGGACGACGAGGGGGACGGTGTCGGCCACGGCGTCGAAGGCCGCCGGCAGGGTGCCCGAGGTGTTGATCACCAGCACGTCACCGGGGTCGAGAAAGCGGGGAAGAAAGGAGAAGGAGCTGGGTACCAGTGATCCGTCGCTCCGGGTGGCCACCAACATGCGCACGGCGTCGCGGGTGAGACCGCGGGCCTCGGGCGGTTCCGATGCCGCCAGTTCCGGCGGCAGTTCATAGGTGAGCCGGGGCGGCGGCTCGGCCAGCGCCCTCATGCCTGATCCCGATGGTCGGCGCGGTACCGCCCGCTCGGCGCCCCCGACGCCATCAGGCGTCGGAGTGGGGCCACCGCCGCTTCGGGCTCGGGCCGATCGGAGATGTCCTCGCCGGGGAAGGCGGCCTGGTGCATTTCCGTGCGCATGTCCCCGGGGTCGAACTGGTACACGTGCAGGTCCGGCTGCTCGGCCCCCCACACGTGGAACAGCTGGTCGAGGGCGGCCTTGGACGATCCGTATCCACCCCACCCCGCGTACGCCTCGACGGCGGCGTCCGAGCTCACCGAGATGATGGTGCCGTGAGAGCGCCGGAGGAGGGGCAGGGTCAGTTGGGTCAGTGCCCACGGAGCGATGACGTTCACCTCGTAGACCTGCCTCAGCACCTCCGGTGTCAGATCCTCCAGGTGGGGTAGGGGGCTCGGGCCCAGGGTGCTGGCGTTGTTGACCAACAGATCGAGTCCACCGAGTTCTCCGGCGGCCGCCGTCAACGCCGCCCGGTGTCGGGGGTCAGCCACATCGCCGCTCACCGACCTCACGTCCGTCCCCAAACCGCTCAGAAGTTCAGCGGTGTCGGCCAGGAGCTGGGGACGCCGCCCGTCGACCACCAGACTCCATCCGTCCTTGGCCAGGTCGGTGGCCAGAGCACGACCGAATCCGATCGAAGCTCCCGTAACGATGGCGATGGGCATGGTTCCTCGCTTTCACACGCTCTGTTCGGCGTCAAAGCAAACCATAAAGGTTAAAGTAATGTTTAAGTCAAGGGGTGTCGTGAGACTGGCACCACGCCAGCACACCGATTGTCCGAAAGGAGGCCGGAGTGGACGACATGATCACCATCGGCGAGGTGGCCGAGCGCAGCGGTCTGGCCGCGTCGGCCATCCGCTTCTATGAGCGCCAGGGTCTCCTCCGGGCCGAGCGCACTGCGGGTGGGCAACGGCGATTCCGGCGGGACGTGCTGCGTCGCATCGCCTTCATCCGCATCGCCCAGCGGGTCGGGCTCAGCCTCGACGAGATCGTCGAGGCCCTGGCCGAGCTGCCTGCCGACAAGGCACCCAACGCGCAGGATTGGCAGCGACTGACCCGGGGCTGGCGCCAGCGCATCGACCACCGCATCGGGCTGCTCGAGGCGCTGCGCTCGGGCTTGACCAGCTGCATCGGATGCGGCTGCCTCTCCCTGCGCACCTGCGCCCTTTCCAATCCCGACGACGTGGCCGCCACCTTTGGACCGGGATCCCGGTACCTCCTGCCCGACGGATGAGTTGCTCCGACTGAGGATGGGGCGGGCCGGGCACGGCTGATCCCGTTTTGAGAGACTCGGCCGTGCCCGGGCAGCGGGGCGAGCAGGATCGGGCGGGGCCATCGGACACGACACCGAGCACAAGACCGAATACAAGGAGCGAGCCGTGGAAGCAGGGGGAAGCGCACTGGTGACCGGGGCCAGTCGGGGAATCGGTCGATCCGTGGCCCTCGAGTTGGCTCATCGGGGCTTCGACACCGTGGCTGCCATGCGCAACCCCGACGACGGCGACGGTCTGGTCGCCGCCGGCCAGGGGCGCATTTCAGTTGAGCGTATGGACGTCACCGACCCGGACAGCTACCGACTGCCCGCTGATCTGCGAGTGCTCGTCAACAACGCCGGAGTGGACTCCGACTACCTGCCGGTCGAGCACGGGAGCCTGGCCGATTGGCGAAGGCTCTTCGAGACCAACGTGTTCGGACTGGTCGCCCTCACCCAAGCGGCCATACCGGTTCTGCGGGCCAACCGCCCGGCTGTGGTGTGCAACGTATCCTCGTCGTCGATTCTGGCCTCGGTCCCGTTCTATTCGGCCTATCGGGCCACCAAGGCCGCTGTCTCTGCCTTCGGCGAGAGCCTGCGGGTGGAGGTGGCCCCGTTCGGTATCCGGGTGGTCGAGATCCTCCCGGGTCCCATCGACACCGACATGTTCCAGCTCAGCACCGGGGAAGCGGCTGCCACCCGGTTCGAGCGCTACCGGTCGATGGCCGACCAGGCGACCGCACTGCGGCGGGAAGCTGCCGATCCCCTGGTGTCGTCACCCGAAGCCGCCGCCGTCCTGATCGTGGATGCCATCGTCGACGATGCTGGCCCCATGCGCTACGGCTGCGACCCGCTCTCCGTCGGACTCCTCGAAGTCTGGCGCCGCTCCGACGATGAAGACATGTTCGCCATGACCGGACAGTCGCTGCTCGACCTGGTGACCGAAGCCGACGGCTGATCCTCCGAGGCCCCGCCGGGGCCCCGTCTAGATTGACGGACCTTGCCCGACACCTCCCCGGAACGAGAACCCACGGCGCTCGATTCCGGAGCGGACGACGTCGAGGACGCCCTCCTCGAGGGCGATCGGACCATCCAACCGGGAGGGGCCCGCGCCGCCCTCTCCTACCCGGTCTTCCGCCGGGTCTTCCTGGCCGCACTGGTCTCCAACATCGGAAGTTGGATGCAGACGGTCATCCTGGCTGCTTTCGTCTTCCACGTCACCGGATCATCGACCGACGTGGGGCTGATGACCCTGGCCCAGCTCGGTCCGTCCTTCCTGCTGGCCCCTCTGGGGGGAATGGCTGCCGACCGCTTCGAGAGGCGGTGGGTGTTGGTGATCGTGACCGTGGAGCAGAGTGCGGTGGCCCTGGTCATGGCCTGGCTGACCCAGGCTCACGACCCTCGGATCGACGCCCTGTTCGTGGCCGCTCTGGCCAGCGGGATCGGCCAGGCCTTCTACTCCCCAACCTATTCAGCCCTCATCCCCACCCTGGTGGATCGCAGGGACCTTCCCGGGGCCGTATCGCTCAACTCGGCCAATATGAACCTCTCCCGTGTCATCGGACCGGCCATCGGCGGCGTGCTCTACGCCAAGGTGGGCGTTCCCTGGGTCTTCGTCGGCAACGCCGTGTCCTATGCCGCTCTCATCGGGGTACTGGTGACCGTCCATCTGCCGGTGGTACAGCGCAGCGCCCAAAGCGGTTGGCGGCGACTGGTCGAAGGTTTCGGCGTCGCCCGCCACGACCGGGTGGTGGGTCGGTGTCTGGGCACCATGGTGGTCTTCTCCTTCTTCTGCCTTCCCATCGCCGTCCTCATGCCCGTACTGGCGCACAACGACCTCGGGGTTGCCGAAAACACAGTGGCCTATGGTCTGCTCTACGCCACCTTCGGTGCCGGGGCGGTGGTCGGAGCGCTCTCCATCGGCACGTTTCTGGCCAGGCGTTCGCTCGAGGGAATGGTCCGGGTCGGACTGGGTGGCTTCGCCTTCACCATGGTGGCCTTCGGCCTGTTGAGGACAGCCGCACCCGCCTACCCGGTGGCCTTTCTACTCGGGCTGTTCTACTTCGTGACAGTCACGTCGCTGGCCACCGTTCTCCAGAACCGGCTCGACGACGCCGTCCGTGGCCGGGTGATGGCGCTCTGGGTGATGGCCTTCGGGGGAACGGTGCCGCTCGGTGCCATCGTCGCCGGTCCCCTGAGTGGCGCCGTCGGCATAGCGGCCGTGGTCCTGGGCGGAGCGGTGGTGGCCGCCGTCCTCGCCGTTGTCACCGACCTCCATGATCGTGTCCACACCGGGGGATCGCCGGCGACGGGGACTCCCGGATGACGGTGGCGAGCACGACATCGCGTCGGTAGGAGAAGAGAAGGGCGGTCAGGTCGAGCCCAGGTCCGCTCGGTACTCGGGATGATCGGTCAACCACTGCGAGGCCCTCCTCATGCTGTCCTCGTTCTTCTTGTTGATGAACCGGTAGATGGGCCCCTCGAACCAGCGCCACGGCCAGGAAGTGAGGTTGTACGTCTCGTCGAACAGGAAGCGGGTGCGAGCGCCGTCGATCGGTTCGAGCCGGACATGGCCGATCTGGTCGTTGCCCGGGCGGTCGGAGATCATGGTGTAGGTGTAGCCACGCTCAGGCTCGACGTCGGTGACCAGTTCCAGCGCTCGGCCCTCTCTGCCGAAAGGCATGGCGAAGATCACCCTCCGCAACCGCCCGTTGTGGTCGTCGTCCCCCGGATAGAGGACTTCGACCCGTTTGACCATGGGTGCGTAGTCGGCCCACCGGTCGTAATCCTGGAACAGCGCCCAGATCCGTGCGGCCGGATGGGGCATCTCGAACGAGTAACGGTGCTCTCGCATGCCGGTATCTTTGCGGCTGCCGCCCTTCGGTGCACGAAGGGCCGGGTTGGTCGATCTTCGCCGGCAGCGGCCGTGGCTCGGCTCACCGGGGAGCACGACGCCGGCGCCGGCGCCGGCGATACGATCCGGTGGCCCCGGTGCCGGCTCGTGCCTCGACACCCGGGCATCTCGGGTCCGATGGCCTCGGGTCGGTGCCTGACGAAGGGGGGAGCCATGGCTCAGGTCAACACGGTAGGTGGACCGGTCGAGGGGAGCGACCTCGGTCAGACACTCATGCACGAGCACGTCTTCGTGCTCAGCCCGGAGATCGAGAAAACCTCAGTCGAGTGGGATGAGGAAGGAGCCCGGGCCCTGGCCGTCCGCCGATTGAGGGAACTCAAGCTGAGTGGGATCGACACCATCGTCGACCTCACCGTCATCGGCCTCGGGAGATTCATCCCGCGCATCGTGTCGGTGGCCGAACAGGTACCGGAGATCAACATCGTCGCCGCCACCGGCGTCTACACCTACAACGACGTGCCCATGTTCTTCCACTTCCGGGGTCCGGGCGCCCTGCTGGGCGGACCGGAGCCCATGACCGAGCTCTTCATCCGCGAGATCCGCCAAGGCATCGGTGACAGTGGGGTGCGTGCCGCCATCCTCAAATGCGCAACCGACAAGGCCGGCATCACCCCCGGGGTCGAGCGGGTGCTGCGGGCCGTCGCCCAGGCCCACCGCCAGACAGGGGTGCCGATCACCACCCACACCCCGACCCCACCTCAGCCCTGGGGCCTCGAGCAGCAGCGGATCCTGTCGGAAGAGGGCGTGGACCTGTCCCACGTGGTGATCGGCCACTCGGGCGGCACTGTCGACACCTCCTACCACGAAGCTCTGCTGGCCAACGGTTCCTACCTCGGTTTCGACCACTTCGGCATCGGCACCATTCCGGTGGAGGACAGAGTGGCGTCGGTCAAAGTCCTGTGTGACCGCGGCCACGCCGATCGCATCGTCCTCTCACACGACGCCATGTGTCATGTCGATTGGTTCCCACCGGCCGTGGCCAACGCCTGGAAGGACTGGCGGTGGACACACATCCCCGATGACGTGCTCCCCCTCATGCGTCGCTCGGGAATCAGCGAGCGTGACATCGTGACCATGATGGTCGACAACCCCCGTCGCATCCTCGAGGGATGTGAGCCGTATTGAGTGGCGGGCCCGACCCGGTCGCCGCCAGGGCTACCACCCATCCACACGAGGTGGCCTGGGTCAATCTGGCCGACGGGACGGAGCTCACCTTTGGGGAATGGGACACGGCGGCCAACCGGCTGGCACGCGGGCTGACCCGGCACGGGCTGGACCCCGAGGAGCGCGTTGTCATCGCCATCAATCCCGACGAGCCCTTGGCCTGGCTCACGACCTATGTGGCCGTCCACCGCGCCGGCGCGGTGGCCGTCCCCCTCAACACCCGGCTGGCGGCACCGGAGCTCCGGGCCATCCTGGACCACGCCCAGCCGGCCGCCGTTCTGGCCAGCACCATCACGGAGAACGGCACCCCCTGGGCCGAGCTGGTGGCCGGAGCGAGCGGCCTCCGGCTGACGGCCACCACGGGCGGTTCGGCGAGGACGGCCCGGTCCGTGGGGGACCCCATCGACCTCGACACCGTGTCGGACCCCGACGCCACACCTACCGACCGGGATCCCGGGGCCCGTTGGACGGACATCATGTACACGTCGGGCACCACCGGGCGGCCCAAAGGCGTACTCATCCGCCAGGGTTCCGACCCACCCCCGGCCCGCACCCCGGCATGGAGCGGCCTTGGTTTCCTGACCGCATCGCCCTTCTCCACCACCAGTGGTGCCCTTCTGGTCACCGGACCGATGAGCGGCGGGCTGACCGGCTGGTACCTGCCCCGCTTCGATGCCGGCCGCTGGCTGTCGCTGGTCGGCCGGCGCCGGCCGGTAGCCGCATTCATCGTTCCGGCCATGGCCCAGCTCCTCGTGGCACATCCCGATTTTGACGACGCCGACCTCTCCAGTCTGTTTGCCCTCACCCTCGGAGGAGCTCCCGTGGCCAAAGCCACACTGCTGCGTCTGGGCCAACGGATGCCGGGCGGCGATGTGTTGGTTGGTTACGGCCTCACCGAATTCGGCGCCGTCACCCGGGCCCCGGCCGGCGACAGGGGACGCCATCTGGGATCGGCCGGCCTGCCTCTGGCCGGCGTCGAGATCCGGATCGTGGACGAGGCGGGGGCGGAAGTGGAGGCCGGAACGGTCGGTGAGATCACCGTGCGGGGCCCGGGATCGGCGCGGCAGTACTACCGGGACGGACCGGCGACGGCACGGACCTGGAAGAGTGGTTGGCTGTCCACCGGGGATCTCGGCTATCGAGACGACGACGGATTCCTCTGGATCACCGGCCGTTCCAAGGACATCATCATCCGGGGTGGACACAACGTGGTGCCGGGCGAGGTCGAGGAGGCGCTCTTTGGGCATCCGTCGGTGATCGAAGCGGTGGTGGCCGGTGTCCCCCACCAAGTGCTGGGCGAGGATGTGGGAGCCTGGGTCGTGCTGCGGGACCACGCCAACACCACCGGTGACGACCTGCGGACGTTCCTCCTCGAACGGCTGGCCGCCTACAAGGTGCCGCGCACTCTGCACATCGTGGACACCTTGCCCCGCAACGCCGCCGGAAAAGTCGTGGTGCGCCTTCTCCCATCCGAGGACAGTGCCTCCGACAAAACGGAACTGTCCCACGGCGATAACCATCCGATCGGAGGACGATGATGGCCGATCCGACCAGCCCGGGAGAGCCGGCCGTCCTGGTCGAACGGATCGGACCGGTGCGGCGCCTCACCCTCAACCGGAGCGCCCAGCACAATCCGCTCACGGCCCGTTGCATCGGCGAGGTGGTGGCCGGTGTGGCCGATGCCGAATCCGACCCCGACACCCGTGTGGTCATCATCCGTGGATCGGGGCGGTCGTTCTCGTCCGGCTATGGCGTCCTCCCCGAGGACGCCCAACCGGGCCCGGTCGGGGGAGGTGGGATCGGGAATGACGTGACCGCCATGCTCGACCTGGGCTCGTCGTGGTCGAAGGTATGGCAGTGCGCCATCCCGGTCATCGCCCAGGTCCACGGAAACTGTCTGGCCGGTGGCACCGACCTGGCCCTGCACTGTGACCTGGTGGTGGCGGCCGACGACGCCCGCATCGGATTCCCTCCGGTGCGCTCGATGGGGGTACCCCCCACCAACATGTGGCTCTACCACCTCGGTCCGCAGTGGACCAAGAGGCTGCTGTTCACCGGGGACACGGTGAGCGGCAGGGAGGCGGCCACCATCGGGCTGGTCCTGACGGCGGTGCCGGCAGCCGACCTCGACGACACGGTGCTGGCGTTGGCCCAGCGGATGGCGCTGGTCGGCCGGGAACTGCTGGCGGCGAACAAGCGGGTCATCAACGAGGGGGTGGAGCTCATGGGCCGCTCCCAGCTGCAACGCTTCGCCGCTCTCAACGACGCCGTGGCCCACCGATCACCGCCAGCCCGGGAATTCGCGGCCCGGGCGGCCGAGGTCGGGCTCAAACAGGCGACCAAGGAGCGGGATGCCCCCTTTGTCCCCCCGGATGAGGCCTGACCTCCCTCCTTCTCCCTCCTGCGGAGCGCTCGCTCCCTCCTGCGGAGCGCTCGCCGCCGGGTGGCACACCCGTAGTGTGGACTACCGAAGTGGCCCCTCCCTCCCGCACCCTCCGGGCCGACGCCGGCCCCCCGTCCGGGCCAACTGACGCGCCCACCCACCGGTCGATGGCGACGCCCGTCCAACCACAACTGGAGGCCACGCCCCTGCTGGCCGGACTCGACCAGCTGCCCGCCGACTCGATCCTCCACACCTTCCACCCTGCTGTGGCCAGCTGGTTCCGGCGGCGCTTCCCTGCGGGACCGACCGAGCCCCAACGCCAGGCGTGGCCGCACATCCGATCGGGCAACGACGTGCTGGTGGCCTCGCCCACCGGCACCGGCAAGACCCTCACCGGGTTCCTGGTGGCCATCGACGCCGCCTACCGGGCCCAGGTGAGCCGCGGCCAGGGGGCCGCGCCGAAACCGACGGGGCCCGGGGTCATCTACGTCTCGCCGCTCCGGGCCCTCGCCGTCGACGTGCACGAGAACCTGCAGGTGCCCCTGGCCGGCATCGCCGAGGAGGCGGAGCGCCTAGGGATGGACTCCCCCGATCTCACCATCGCCGTGCGAACGGGCGACACGCCCCCATCCGAACGAGCAGCCATGCGTCGGTCGCCGCCGGACCTGCTCGTCACCACGCCCGAGTCCCTCTACCTGCTCCTGACGGCGGCGTCGTCGCGCCTCATGTTGCAGAGCGCCCATACCGTCATCGTCGATGAGGTCCACACCCTGGCCCGCGACAAACGCGGTTCACACCTCGCCCTCAGTCTCGAACGCCTGAGCCGGCTCACGGCCGAGCAGGGGGTGCGGCTCCAGCGCATCGGACTGTCGGCCACCCAACGCCCCTTGGAGGTCGTGGCTCGCCTCCTCTCGGGTGTCGATCCCGGCCGACCGCCGACCGCCATCGTCGACTGCGGCCACCAACGCCAGCTCGACGTGGACATCGAGCTTCCCGGGAGTGAGTTGGAGGCGGTGGCCAGCGGACAGCAGATGGGCGACGTCCTCGATCGCATCGCCGCCCGCGTACTCGAGCACCGCACCACCCTGGTCTTCGTCAACACCCGCAAGATGGCCGAGCGGGTCGCCCATCAACTGGCCCTACGGCTGGGATCCCCCGACGCCGCCGATCGGCCTTCCGACGACGACCTCGGGACCGCCGGTGGCGCCCTCCCCCACGTCGACCGGGTGGATGCCGCTCTGCAGGTGGCCGCCCACCATGGCAGTTTGTCGGCCGCACGGCGCCGGATCGTGGAACAGCGACTGCGGGCCGGTGATCTGCGAGCCCTGGTGGCCACCGCTTCGCTCGAGCTGGGCATCGACGTCGGACCGGTCGAGCTGGTGTGCCAGATCGGGTCGCCCCGGGCCATCGGCACCTTCCTCCAACGGGTGGGACGGGCCAATCACCACCGGGAGGGCACGCCCGCCGGGCGCCTCTACCCACTCACCCGCGATGAGCTGGTCGAGTGCACGGCGCTCCTGGCCGGAGTCCGGGCCGGACATCTCGACGTCCTGCAACCTCCGACCGCTCCTCTGGACGTCCTCGCCCAGCAGGTGGTGGCCGAGGTGGCGGCGGCCGGTGAGTGGGAGGTCGGCCCTCTCTACGACCTGGTGCGCCACGCCGCTCCTTACGCCGACCTGGCCCGTGAGACGTTCGACGAGGTGGTCGACATGGTCTCGTGGGGCATCCCGACCGGACGCGGCCGGCGGGGCGCCCACCTCCACCACGACGCCGTCAACGGGCGGCTCCGACCCCGGCGGGGCGCCAAACTGGCCGCCCTGACCAGCGGAGGAGCCATACCCGAGACCGGCGACTACCGAGTCGTCCTCGACCCCGACGGCGTCACGGTGGGATCGGTCCACGAGGACTTTGCCGTCGAGGCCACCGCCGGAGACATCTTCCTACTGGGCACCCACTCGTGGCGGGTGGTGAAGGTCGAAACGGGAACAGTGCGCGTCCACGATGCCGGCGACCTCCCGCCGACCATCCCCTTCTGGCTGGGGGAGGCTCCCGCCCGGACCGCCGAGTTGTCGGCCGAGGTGGGATCACTCCGGGCCGAGCTCGAGCCCCTCCTGGGGGCGGGGGACGGTGACACCGCCCGTCAGGTGGTGCGTCGGACGGCCGGGGTGTCCGAAGAGGTGGCCACCCAGGTGGTCGCCTACCTGGGGGCCGGTCTGGCCGCCCTGGGCGCTCTCCCCACCCGGGATCGCCTGGTCATCGAGCGGGTCTTCGACGAGAGCGAGGGAACCCAGCTCATCGTCCACTCGCCCTACGGGGGACGCATCAACCGGGCTTTCGGGCTGGCCCTGCGCAAGAGGTTCTGCGTGTCCTTCGATTTCGAGTTGCAGGCGGCGGCCGACGACGACACCGTCGTCCTCTCCCTCGGCCCGCAGCACAGCTTCCCGCTGAGCCAGGTGCCGACCATGCTGCACAGCGGCACGGTCACCGACGTCCTCACCCAGGCCGTGCTGCCCCATCCGATGCTGGCCTCCCGGTGGCGATGGAACCTCAACCGGGCATTGGTGGTACCCCGCTCGTGTGGGGGTCAGCGACGTCCCATCCATCTCCAGCGCATGGAGGCCGATGACTTGCTGGCCGCGGCCTGGCCGGCCCTGGCCGCCTGTCAGGAGAACGCCGGTCCCGGTCCGGTACCCGTCCCCGATCACGTGCTGGTCCGCCAGACGGTCGACGACTGTCTCACCGAGCCGCTCGACGCCGACGGTCTGAGCACCCTGCTGGCCGAGGTGGAGGCGGGCCGTGTCGGGATCCACCTGGTCGAATCAGCCGAGGCATCCCCGTTGGCCCACGGCATCCTGAGCGGGCGGCCATACACCTTCCTGGACGGTGCTCCCCTCGAGGAGCGGAGGACGCGAGCCGTGCCCCTGGCCAGAGGTCTTGGTCCCCTCGGTCCCAACGGACTGCCCTCCGGTCTGCCCGTCGATCCGTCCGAGCTCGGCCCACTCGACCCCGGCGCTGTGGCCGAGGTGCTCGACCAGGCCCGGCCCCGACCGCGTGATGCCGACGAACTGCACGAGCTCCTCTGCTCGCTGGTTCTGTGCCGACCGGTGGCCGCCTGGCAGGAATGGTTCGAGCAACTGGAGGCCGAGGGGCGGGCCAGCCTGATCGGGGGTGCGTGGACACCGACCGAACGGCGAGACAGGGCCGAGCTGATCGTCCTCTCGCTCGCCGACCCGATGGTCGACAGCGACGACGCGGTGGCCGAGTGCATCGGCGGTCACCTCGAGATCTCGGGACCGGTGACCGTCGAACAGCTGGTGGCCGAAGGGCCCCTTCCGACCGGCTCGGTCCTCGGCGCACCAATGACCGTCGGCCGGGCCCGCACCGGACTGGGCCGTCTGGAAGGAGTCGGATCGGCCATCGAGCTCCCAGACGGACGGTGGTGCGCCCGCCACCTTTTGGTACGGCTCCACGGTGCCAGCCGTACCCGACGACGGCGTCAGGTCGAACCAGCCAGCGTCGCCGATTTCGTGCGATTCCTGGCCTGCTGGCAGCACGTGGCCCACGGCACGCAGGCCGAAGGGCGAGCCGGGCTGCTGGCCGTCATCGAGCAACTGCAGGGGCTCGAGGTGGCAGCGGGCGAGTGGGAACGCCATGTCCTACCGGCCCGGGTGGCCAACTACGACCCCCGGTGGCTCGACGAGCTGTGCCTGGCCGGCGAGGTGGCATGGGGTCGGCTGACGCCACGTCCCGAACGCGAACAGACCGCCGACGGGGAGGCGGGGGTCGTGGCCGATGACACAGGACCGGCGGGGACTGGACCGGCGGGGACTGGACCGGCGGGGACTGGACCGGCGGGCACTGGACCGGCGGGCACTGGACCGGCGGGGACTGGACCGGCTTCGGCCCCGGTTGATCCGTCGGTGCCGGCCCTTGGTCGACGGGGCTCGGCGACACCCTCGCCGGCCACTCCGCTGGCCATCGTCACCCGACCCGATCTGAGCTGGATGCTGGCCGCCGTACGGGCGGATCGGGCACCGACCACCCCAGCGGCCGGTGCCTCGGCGGACATCCTGGCCGCCCTTCGCCAGCGCGGGGCGTGCTTCCGCTCCGAACTGGCCACCGCGTCGGGTCGGTTGAGCACCGAAGTCGACGAGGGTCTGTGGGATCTGGTGGCCCGAGGCATGGTGACGGCCGACGCCTTTTCTGCCGTGCGCTCGCTGCTGGCCACCCGTCGGCGGCAACGGTCAGCGGTTCGGCGCCGATCGGACAGGCGTGTCGCCCTCGGTCGCCAACGCAGCGTGGTGGGATCCGGCGTCGGAGAGGGACGTTGGTCACTCCTGCCCGAACCCGAGGTCTTCGACGCCGAGGTGACCGGCGGACCGGCGTCCGAGGAACTGGCCGAGGCGGTGGCCTGGCAGCTGCTGGCCCGGTGGGGGATGGTGGCGTGGGAGATCTGGTCGCGCGAGTCGTACCGTGTCCCCTGGCGCGACGTCATCCGCGCCCTCCGCCGCCTCGAAGCCCGCGGCCAGGTGATGGGGGGCCGCTTCGTAGCCGGCATGTCCGGCGAGCAGTACGCCCTGCCCGAGGCGGTGGCGCTGCTGGCCGACGTGCGGCGAGAGACCACCCGGGGAGATGACGTCGTGGTGGCCGGGGCCGATCCGCTCAACCTGACGGGCGAGTGGCTGGGAGGCGTGCGCGTACCCGCCGTCCGGTACCGGACGGTCCACTATCGCGACGGCGTCCCGGGCGAGCCGACGCTGACCGCCCGGGCATCGGTCTGAGCCCACCGGCGCGGGCGTGACGAGATCGCCCCCACCGGCTGGGCCCCTGGCCGGTTCACCGGCGTGGTTCGTGCGGGCGCTGGGCGTCCCTCAAGAGGACATCGAGGTCGAGGTCGACGGCTGCACCATCCACGGTCTGGCCTGTGGGCAGCCGGGTAGACGGGGGCTGTTGTTCGTGCACGGGGGCGGGGCCCACGCCCACTGGTGGACCCACGTGGCCGCCACCTTCAGCACCGACTTCCGAGTGATCTGCCTCGACCTGTCGGGCCACGGGGACAGCGGTCACCGGAGCGAGTATTCGCTCGAGCAGTGGACCGACGAGGTCATGGCGATGGCCGCCATCGGGCGCATCGACGGTCCCCCGGTCATCATCGGTCACAGCATGGGAGGCTTCGTCACCATCGCAACGGCGGCACGCCACCCCGATGGTTTGAGCGGGGCCATCGTGTGCGATTCGCCGGTCACCGAGCCCGATCCGGAGATCGACGCCTACCGCCTCCGGCAGGCGTTCGGCCGGCCCAGGGTCTACCCGACGGTGGACGACGCCGTACGTCATTTCCGTACCGTCCCGGCCCAGGACTACTACCTCGACTACGTGATCGACCACGTGGCCCGCCGCTCGGTCAGGGCCGTCGGTGACGGATGGCAGTGGAAGTTCGACCGGTTGGTGTTCGCCCAATTCGGCGGAGGCATCCGGGGGGTGGCCCTCCCCTACCTGTCCCGGGTGCGCTGCCGGTTCGCCCTGCTGCGGTCGGAGCACGGACTGGTCACCGCCGATATCGGTCGTTCGATGTACGAGGAGCTGGGCCGGGTCACGCCGGTCATCGTCATCCCCGAGGCAGGGCACCACGCCATGCTCGATCAGCCTCTCATCCTGCTCACCGCCCTCCGTACGCTGCTGGCCGACTGGGATCACTCCGAACCACACCGGCGGGCGACCTCGACCGCCCCGCCCATTTCCTGACCCAGGCACCCTGCGGGGTGGCGTGGCTCAGGCCAGCCCTGCGGGGTGGCGAGGCTCAGGCCAGCCCGTCGTCCACTGCCACCCACGACCGCTCGGCCGCAGATCGGCGCACGGCGTCGACCACTGCCATGTTCCGGACCCCGTCGACAAAGGTGGCCGGCTGCGGTCCCACCGGGTCAGGGAGGCCCTCCATCCGACTGCGGAGCACTTCGGCCAACCGGGTGTAAGGGCCGAAGTCCGTACCGTGGGCGATCATCCGCTCGTAGGCGGTCGTGACCAGACCGGCGGGGAGCGGTGGCGGGGACGGGGAGGACAGTTCGTCGGGAACCGGCAGGGTACGGGTCCCTGATCGGTCGGCCACTCTGACCGTCGATCCCACGCCCTCGATCCAGGCGGTGCCGGCAGAGCCGGTCGCCCGGGTCACGACCACCGGCGGGCCCCAGTCGCCGGCTGTGCTCTGGAGGGTGCCAACCGCGCCCGACCGCAGGCGGAAATGAACGACGAAGGCGTCCTCGGCGGTCATGGCATTGTCAGCCACATGAGGAAGTGACGCACTCACCGACTCGAACTCGCCGAGGGTCACCCGGACCTGATCGATGATCTGGGAGCCGTGTGCGCCCAGCCACCCTCCTCCTTGGTCGGCGTCCGCCCACCACGCCGGCACCTCTGCCGACCGGTCGGCCAACAGGGGGACGTGCATGATCACCGTGGCCAGGCGGGGCTCTCCCACCTGGCCGGTGGCCACCGCCTGGGCCAGCAGGGCCTGGCCCGGGTCCCACCGGAACTCGCACCCGAGCAGGTGCACCACGCCCGCCTCCTCGGCCGCCCGCAGCACCCGGCGCCCCTCGGCCGCATGGCGGGCAAAGGGCTTCTCGCAGATCACGTGCTTACCGGCGGCGATGGCGGCCAGTGCGATGGGTGCGTGGGTATGGGGCGGGGTAGCCACAGTCACCGCATCCACCCCGTCGAGGGCGAGGGCCTCGTCCACGGAGGACAGGCTCACCGGAACACCGAGCAGGCCGGCACGCCGGGCCGTTTTGTCCTCGTCCCGGCCGACCAGGGCGACCACCTCGAAGCCGGCCGCCCGCAGGGCCCGCACGTGGGTGATGCACCCGAACCCGGTGCCGATGACGACGGCCCCGCTCATCGGCGGTCGACCCGGACGGCCCGGAGGGCCCGACCGGCGGCCCGGGCGGCGTCGCCAGCAGGAAGCTCGTGGAGTTCATCGGAGAACACCTCGATGCCCCAAGGGGCCGTGGTCCCGGTGGCCAGCACAGCGGTCACGATGCCGTCCATGTCGAACTGCCCCTCCCCGGGAAGCTGGCGTCGGTGGAGGGTGGCCTCGATCAGGTTGTCTTCCGACTCGATCGGTCCGTCGCACAGCTGGATCCCGAGGATGCGGTGGCCGGGTACACGGCCCAGGTCATCGAGCGCGGTACCGGACCGGACCACGTGCCAGGCGTCGATGTTGAGCCCGCCGTTGGGCTGGCCGGCCCTGTCCACGACGGCCAGGGCGGTGGTCAGATCAGGGATCTTCGACCACGGCAACCACTCGAGGTGGACCAGGAGGCCGTATTCAGCAGCTCGGATGCAGAGACCGGCGAACGCCTCGGCCGCCCCATCTGTGTCCCAGGCGCCGCCGAAGACGTCGACGGCGTTGACCGACCGGGCCCCGAGCGCCCCGGCCATGGCGAACAGCTCCCGCTCGCCGAAGCAGAAGACATCCTCGCTGTCGGCCTCGGGGGGAATGCGGATATCCGAGGCCCCCGGAAGCCACCACCAGGCCGGGTCCATTTCGGCAACGGCCAGACCGTGATCAGCCAGCATGGCCCGCATGTCGGCGTGGTCGAGGCCTTCGGCCTCGGCTGCAGCCACGTCCCGACCCCACAGCGACACGGCGCTGAAGCCGGCATCCGCTGCCGCGTCCAGACGTTCAGCAAAAGGGAGGGGTCGCCTCAGCGTTCCCGAACACAGGACGAGATCGTCGGGGCCCATCAGGAGCCCTTCTTCACAGTCCGGGAAAGGTCTGCTCGAGGGAGCTCAGCACGAAGTCGGCGCCGGCGGCGGTCAGCTCCTCCACCGAGTAGTGACCGGTGGCCATCCCGACCGACACGGCACCGGCCACCTTTGCCGCCTCGATGTCACGCGGGGTGTCACCCACCACGAACACCTGGGCCGGCTCGAGGTTCCGGTGGAGAGTGGCCGCCTTTTGGACACCGATGTGGGTGAGCTCGCCCCGGTCCGGCGAATCCGATCCGTAGGCGCCGAAGATGAAGAAGCGGTTGAGGTTGGCCGGTACCAGCTTGGTCCGGGCCGCCCCTTCCATGGCCCCCGACACCAGACCGAGCATGACGCCGGCCTCACCCAGGGCCACCAGGGTCTGCTCGGCCCCGGGAAGGACCCGGTACTGCTCGGCCGCCACGATGTCGTCCGCCAAATGGAGGAGGTACTGGGCGTAGAGGCGGTCGAGTTCGTCGTCGCTGGGTTGGCGGCCGAGCACGCCCACGAAGGTCTCGCGGGCCACCTGTGGATCGGTTTCACCGGCCGAAGTGTGGACGCCGATGTCGGCGGGAACCCCGTAGAGCTTGTCGAAGGCCGCCTTCCAGCTCCTCGCCCCTGCCCCTCCGGTGTGCACCAGAGTCTCGTCCACATCGAACAGGACGGCCACGGGCTTGGTCGGTTGGTTCATGGCAGACACACTCCCTTGCTCGCTGTCGATCCACCCTCGGAGGCGCACTCGGGTGACGTCTCCGTCATCCTCTCATTGTCGACGGCGAGCCGCTCCGTGCGTCGACCGAACTTTAAGGTTTGGTCGGGGGTATGTTGGTACTGCCCTAACCGATCCGACCCCAACCGAGATGCCGATGACCACGACACGCCGTAGAACCAGCCCGGTTTCTCTACCCACGACCCGGTGTGGAGGATGGACATGACCTTCGACGAACTCAGCCCGTCGGACTCGCGCTTCGACGCCCTCCTCCGGGACATGCAGGCCTACGGCCTTGTCGAGCACGGCACGGTGGACGGAGCGCCGTCGTGGCTGCTCAGCGAATGGACCCGGGCCCGTTTGGAGAGCCTGGCCATGCCCCTCCCCTCGCCCGACAAGCTCATCTTCATCGGCCACCGCTGCGCCGCTTGTGGCGAGCGGCGGCCGACCAGAACGATGGCCGGTTCCTTCGTCTGCGATCCCTGTGCGGCGGCCAAAACCAGCGGCGAAGGCCGGGACGATCGGGCCGGTGCAGATACCGCCGCCGCTGACACTCTGGCGGTCGCCCTCGATGCCACCGAGCCCCAGGGGAACGCCACCTCGGCCTGAGAGGGCGGACCACGTCGGATGCAGGCCTGGGCGGTCGACCAGCCGGGGCCGGTTGACGGATCCCCCCTCCTCCGGGTGGAGCGGGAGGACCCCGAACCGGTCGGCGGGCAGGTCCGCATCCACGTCAGGGTGTGCGGTGTGTGCCGAACCGACCTCCATCTGGCTGAGGGTGACCTCCTCCCCCGACACACCCGTGTGATCCCGGGCCACGAGGTGGTCGGTCGGGTCGACCGCCTGGGCGAGGGGTCCGACCGGTTTGCCGTCGGCGACAGGGTCGGCGTTCCGTGGCTGGCCCACACCTGCGGGCGGTGCCGGTTCTGTCTGGCCGGGCGTGAGAACCTCTGTACCGATCCCCTTTTCACGGGGTGGGACGTCGATGGGGGGTACGCCGAATACGTGGTGGCCGATGAGCACTACGTCTACCCCCTGCCCGACACCTTCAGCGACGAGGAAGCGGCTCCACTCCTGTGTGCGGGCATCATCGGCTACCGGGCTCTGGAACGGGCCCACCTCCCGGCCGGCGGGGCACTGGGAATCTACGGATTCGGTGGATCAGCCCACCTGACCGCCCAGATCGCCCTGGCCGGAGGGGCCCGGGTCCACGTGCTCACCCGTTCGCCCGAGGCTCAGGCTCTGGCCCTCGAGCTGGGCGCGACCAGCGCCGGCGGTGACGACGCCGTCCCCCCCGAACCACTCGACGCCGCCATACTCTTCGCCCCGGTCGGATCGCTGGTACCCGTGGCCCTCCAGGCCCTCGACCGGGGCGGCACCCTGGCCATCGCCGGCATCCATCTGAGTGACATCCCTTCCCTCGACTACCAGCGCTCCCTCTTCGAGGAGAGGACGCTGTGCAGTGTGACGGCCAACACCCGCACCGACGGCTCCACCTTTCTGGCCAAGGCGGCACGGGTTCCGGTTCAGGTGTCTGCCGTTCCCTATCCCATGGCCCAGGCCGACCAGGCCTTGCGGGACCTGGCCCACGACAGGGTCAACGGGGCCGCCGTACTGGTCAACGACACCGGGTGGTGACGGACGCGCTCTGGCCGATGGCCTGAACGCAGGCGTCGGAGCCGAGCCGGCCACCAGGTGGCATGTCATCATGTCCGTGTGACGCGGGGGAGAGCCGCCCGGTGGGTGGTATCGGGGGTGATGATGACCGGGGTGGTGGCCGTGCCGGTGACCGTCCTGGCCACACCTGTGGCCGGAGCGGCCCAGCCGGTGACCACCTGCGCGGGCTCGGCCTCGGTGCGCGGATCGCTCCCCTTCGAGGTGGCCCGGGCCCGATCGGGGCAGAAGATCAAGGTGACCGCTTCGTGCCCGCCCACCACGCCCATCGAACTGACGGCGCCGCTATCCATCGACGGCGACCTGGACATCTCCGGACCAGGGGCGGCCTCCTTGGTGCTGAGCGGCGACCATTCGTCGGCTGTCATCGATGTCGGTGTGAGTGGCACCCTGGTCCTGTCGGGGATGACGGTCGAAGACGGCAGCGCCGCAGCTGGCGGCGGTATCGACAACGGCGGCACGCTCACCGTTGACGACAGCACCCTTTCCGGCAACAAAGCCAGCTCGGGCGGGGCCATCGACAACGGCGGCACGCTCACCGTTGACGACAGCACCTTTACCGACAACAGTGCCGGGTTCGGAGGAGCTCTTCTCAACTTCGGCACGGCCGCCGTCAACGACAGCACGTTGTCGACCAACAGCGCCACCCAGGCGGGCGCCGGCGTCCTCAACGAAGGAACACTCACGATGGCGGTCGACACCGTGTCGGGCAACGCCGTTCAGACGGGCGGTGGTGGCGGTGGCGGCATCTTCAACGGAAGTTCGCTCCTGCTGTCCAGCAGCACCATTGCCGCCAACACCGCCCCTGTCGGGGGCGGTGGCATCTTCAGCGGAAGCGGGGCCACGACCACCGTGGCCGGCACCATCGTGGCCGGAGGTCGGTCTGGGGACTGCTCGGGAACCGTGACCGATGCCGGTTACAACCTGTCCGATGACGGAACCTGCGGGTTCACCGCAGGCCAGAACAGCCTGCCGGAGACCGACCCGGACCTCGGCCCGCTGGCTGACAACGGAGGGACCACGGAGACCCAGGCGCCCGGTCCGACCAGCCCAGCCCTCGACCGGATACCGCTCGACACGTTCGTGGACGGCGTCATCCTGTGCCCCGGTACCGACCAGCGAGGAGTTGCCCGCCCCCAGGCGGTGGGGTGCGACATCGGATCGGTCGAGCCCGTGCTGCCTGCGGCCATCACCAGCGCCGACAGGGCCACAGCCACCGTGGGCGCGCCCTTTTCGTTCACCGTGACCACATCGGGAACCCCGGCACCCAAGCTCTCCATGACCGGCACACTGCCCAAAGGCATCTCCTTCGTCAACCAGTTCCGCACCGCCTTCATCTACGGCACCGCCGGCAGCAAGGCCACCGGTGTGTACAGCATCACCATCACCGCCACCTTCAAGAGCCGGTCCTCGACCCAGACCGCCACCCAGGCCTTCACCCTCACCGTCGTCAACGGATGAGGGCCGGGGTTCAGGCCACGTCGATGACAGCCACCACGGCGGGCAGCGAGATCCCGGCCGCCCTCAAGGCCACGGTCACCGAGTACTGACCATCGGCCAGTCCCGCCGGCACGTGCACATCCATCGTCTCGGTGGCCTTGGCCTCACTGGACACGGTCAGGACGCCGGTGTCCGGGGTCATGGTCATCCCCGAACCGGACGCCGCCGAGGCGCTCCACCTGACCTGTTGGCCGGTGCCCGACATGCTCTGGATCCCCACTGCCAGTGATGCCGTTCCGCCCGGGCTCACCACCACCTCGCCGTCGTCTCCGCCCGGCAGGTATCCGAGGGCGGGCAACAGACCCTCGACGCTGGAGGGTGGCCCGTCGCCGGGGGCGGTGGCCCAATCGGTGGGCGTGGCCCCGAGGGTCCAGGAAAGCTGGCCACCGGCGGCAAACACACCCGCGGGCAGGGTGGAAGCCGGCAACGGCGCTCCGCCGAAGGTGAGGGCGTCGACGTAGGGCGACGTGGTGGTGGCGGCGGGCGCAGATTCGGTGAGGGTCTTACCGTCGGCCAGGGCCACGGTAATAGTGGGAAAGAGAGGACTGCCCAGGGCCACATCGGCGGAGCCGGGCGTTTCCGGGTAGGCGCCCAGGGCTGACCACACGTACCACGAGCTCATGGCGCCCAGGTCGTCGTTGCCGGCCAGGCCACCGGGCGTGTCAGTGAAGAGCCGGTCCTGGATCTCTCGGACCACCTCTTGGGTTCGGGCCGGGTCGCCGGCGTAGTCGTACTCCCAGGGGATGTCGAAGGACGGCTCGTCACCCATCTGGATCTGCGTGGGGCCCTGGGCGGTGACGCTGGAGGTGAGGCCGTTCAGGAATTGCACCCACGCCCCATCCCCGCCAGAAGCGGCGATCAGGCCGCTCACGTCGAAGGGGATCATGGCCGTGTAGACATAGGAGTCGGCCTCGACGAAGCCGTTCTGCGACGTGGGGGCGAACCCGGGTTGGAACATCCCCGCCGCCTCCTTCGGCTGCAGGAACCCGGTGCCCGGGTTGAACACGTTCTGCCAGTTCTGGGCGCGAACGGCGAACGTCCGGGCGGTCTGGGTGTCGCCCAGGGCGGCGGCCAGTTCGGCGATCGAGTTGTCGGCCGTGTCGTACTCCTGCTGGGTCGAGACCGGGCCGTAGAAGTTGCAACAGCCGTAGGTCCCGTCGATGGGCAGATAGCCGTCGGTCTGGTCATAGCTGAGCCCCGGGCGAATGTCGCTCGGAACCTCGGCCTCGGTCTCCATGTCGGACAGCGCCTGGGGAGCGTCGAAATCGGTGGCTCCGAAGGCGTAGGCATCGGCGATGATGCTGTCGGCGGGATCGCCCACCATGATGTACGTCTCCCCGTTGTCCTCGTCCCACTTGGGGAGCTGGCCGCTCTGGGCGTAATCGTTGAGCATGGAAGTGACGATGTCGTTGGTCTGTTGAGGGGCCAGCATCGCCTCGAGCTGAATCTCGCTCCGGTAGATGTCCCACCCCGAGTAGTTGGCGTACTGAGCCGTCTGGGGAGGAGCGACCGTGTGGACCGTGCCGTCCGCCCCCAGGTACTGGCCATTGACATCACTGAAGACACTGGGATCGAGAAGCGAGTGGTACAGCGAAGTGTAGAAGACGGTCTGTTGGGTGGCGGTGCCCCCTCCCACCGCGATCTTGTCGAGCATCGACGTCCACGACTTGGCTGCGGCATTGCGAACTGCGGTGAAATTCCAGCCGCGGTTCTCCGTGGTGCGGTTCTGCACAGCGTTGGCCACGCTGACATAGGAGATGCCGACCTTGGCCTCGATGGCCGGATATGAGGCGGTGTCGAAGCTCACATAGTCGCCGGCCGGGTTGGTGGCCCATGAACCCGACGTGGCGAAGGGATGGTCGAACACCATGTCGAAGTTGAGCGTGTAGATGTTGGAGGCACCGCAGAAGTAGCCGCTTGTTACCTGACCTTGGACCTCGTCGTCGCTCACCACCGAGAAGTGTGAGGATGTCGCCTCGTTTTGACTGTCTCCCAGCTTGAAGAGGAGGTTGCCGACGGATGTGTCCGGCGGAAAGGTGAACTCGGCCATTCCCGAGCGGGTCGTGGTGGTCAGCTGGGTGTCGATGCCTCCGGCATCCAGCTGGTAGTAGCCCGGTGAGGCCGACTCGTCGCTGTGGACCAGCGGCTCGGTGGCGGCTGTCGGATTCTTCGGGATGGCACCGAGGGTGGGCAGGATCGGGAGATCACCTTCGGCGCTACAGCCCGGGCCCGACAGATGGGTGAGGCTGTAACCGATGATCGACTTGCTGCGGTATTCGTATCCCCCGCCGTCGGGCCGGTCGACCGTGTCGGGACTCCATTGGACCATACCGAAGGGGACATCGGCCCCGGGGAAGGTATCGCCGCCGTCATTGGTGCCGATGAAGGGATTGACCAGGGCGTCGGGATCGGTGACCGGCTTTGACGACGCACCCACCGAGGTGCCGGACGATGAGCCGGTCGACCCGGACCCGACGGCGGGCCCGGCGGAAGCGGCGGCCGCGCTCACGCCCGATGAGAGCACCAACAGGGTCGCCACTGCGACCACCGCAGCCACTGCGGCGGTGGCGGCCAGGGGCCGCCTGGCTGAATAACGGGGTCTGCCTCGGGATTCACGTCTCGGGGTTGGCATGGGGTACCAGGGCATTCTTCCCCGTCGGCAACCCCTCCGCCAGCGCCACCCATCGAAGGAGGCGGCGAACACCTCGGGGCGGGGTTCCGCCACCCGCCAACACCCCGCCCCGAGAACCTTGCCGACGTGTCCGAACCCACTCCGGTGGCGGGCTCACGCCGGTTGCGAGATGGCCAGCCCGGTGCCGGGCCCCGGACAGTGGCTCAGGCCCGCACCGGAAGGCGAAGCCCCGTCGCCGTCGCCGTGGCCGCCACCGGGCGTACCGGACGGAGGGCCCCTGAGGTGACTTCCCGATCTTCCCACTCCACTGCCGATTCCAGAACTTCGATCCTCAGACGAAAGTTGCTCATGGTCTGCTCCTCACCTTGCTGCCTCGTCCAACAAATCCATTGTGCGCCCGGTTGGGTTCAACGTCTGTCACCCGGGTGACACGGACATCATCACGTCCATGACGTCGGATCAGAGCGGTGGACCGATGGGCGCGAGCACGGCGGTGAGACCCAGGTAGGTCCAGATGAGAAGGGGACCGTCGAGCCGGCGGGTGACCTCGATGCCGGGGAGGCCGACCCGGGCGCAACACGTGGACCCCCTCCTCGAAGCTGGCCACCACGGTGATCGGAGTGGTGAAATCGAACTCGGCCACGTCATGGACACCGTGGGCCTCGGTGCCGTCGCAGCGCATGTCATGCACCACTCCCCCGGCGGTCACCACCAGCCGGTCGCCGCACTGCTCGATCCGCTGGACATGACCATGTACTGGATGTTTTGCGATCTCGGCCCCATCGACCAGTACCGAGCCGGCCCGCCAGGTTCCCCGCAGATCGGGGGCCCCGTTCACCAGTGGTTCGGTGCAGGTGGCCAGGACCGGCGGTGGCATGGTGGGCCCATAGCCACCCGGTGGGGTGTGAGCCACGGGGATGTCCCCGGCCCGCACGGGTGGACCCAGAGGTT
The DNA here is from genome assembly GCA_963727955.1 of uncultured Acidimicrobiaceae bacterium. Lineage (GTDB taxonomy): Bacteria > Actinomycetota > Acidimicrobiia > Acidimicrobiales > RAAP-2 > Bog-756. The sequence goes on along the minus strand of CAVSII010000011.1, from coordinate 108,176 downwards.
GTGGGCGGGTGGTCATAGCTCCTTCGGTTCGGTGCTCGCTCGGTTGTCCCTGCGCCCCCGTCAGGTGGCTGTGACCGACCAGAGGTGTCGATGTCCGGGCACACCCTTGAGCTCCCGGACTCCCCGATCGGCGAAGGAGACACCGGCTCCCTCCACCAAGTCGACCACGGTGTTGGTCACCATCACCTCGCCCGCCTCTCCCTCCGCCACCACCCGGGCCGCCACGTGCACGGCGATGCCACTCACATCGTGACCACGCCGCTCGACCTCCCCGGCATGCAGACCGGCCCGCACCTGGATCCCGAGGTGGTTGGCTCCGTCGCGGATCATGAGGGCACAGCGGATGGCCCGGGTCGTCCCGTCGAAGAGGGCCAGGACTCCGTCGCCGGTGTCCTTCACCAGCTGACCTTCGAAGTGCTCGATTTGTCGGCGCACCAGTGCGCCGTGATCGGCAAGAACCTGGGTCCACGGGCGGTCACCCATCCGGGCCGCCGTGCCAGTGGAGTCGACAATGTCGGTGAAGAGAATGGTGGCCAGGACCCGCTCGGGGGTAGGTCCGTAACGGTTTCCGGTGATGAACTCCTGGATCTCGTCGACCAGAGCGTCCACGTCCCCGGCAAAGGGGACAACGTCGTCGCCCGGGAGGTCGACCAGACGGGCTCCGGGGACGTGGTCGGCGATGTAGCGGCCGTGATCGATGGTCGGAGCCAAAGAGTCCCTCCGGTGCAGGACCAGTGTCGGTGCGGCGATGTGGGGGAGAAGGGAGCGTACGTCCGACGATGCGGTGAGCTCGCCCAACACGGAGGCTGTGGCCGGAGCAGCCCCGTGCTTTGATGCCCGTGACCACCAACGTCCGAAATCAGGATCGTTGGCGGCGGAGGGAGCGAAGAGGTGTAGGTCGCTCAGGCTCTGGCTCTCCGGCCCGTCACCATCCGGGTCGAGTCCGGCCCGAAAGGCGTCCATCCGCCCGACGGGGACCCCAAAGGGATAGTCGTCGGCTTGCAGGTACCGGGCCGTCCCGTTGATGATGATCAACGACTCGGTGCGCTCGGGATGCCGGGCGGCGAAGAGGAGACCCAGCAGCGACGAACTCCCCGCGGCCAGAACGACGGCCCGTTCCGAACCCACGGCGTCCATCGCCGCCCGGGCGTCATCCATCCACGCCTCCAGCGTGAGCTCGCCGAGATCGGCGGGGGTGTCCGACAGACCGATCCCGTCCGGGTCGAAGCGGATGACCCGCCCACATTCGGCGATCCGCTCGACGTAGCGGCGCCACCCGGTGTGCTCCCCCACCTCGTCGATGGAGATGTAGGTGCCGCAGCCCATGTCCAGGATGTCGGGAGAACGCTCACCCCATACCTGGTAGCCGATGTGCAGCCCGTCTCTCTTGGCGTAGTGACTTTCGGGCGTATCCATCGGAGGTCAGTCTGTCGTATGCCACCGGTTGGCGCCCGGCCGCAGCTAAACCGCCACCGGCACGGGCACCACGGGGATGGAAGGCTGGGGAAGAGCCGGCATCGACTCACTCCCCTGGTCGATCCCCTCGTCGACCCTTCTTTGGTCTATCCCCTCGTCGATCCCCATCCGGTCGTGCAGACGTCGCAACGGGGCGGGCGCCCACCAGTTGGCCCGGCCCAGAAGCTTCATGGTGGCCGGTACCAGCAGCACCCGGATGATGGTGGCGTCCACCACCAGGGCCACGATCATGCCCACCCCCATCATTTTGGTGAAGGTCACGCCCGACAGGGCGAAGGGAGCGACCACGATCATCAGCAACAGAGCAGCACTGGTGATGATGGAGCCGGTGCGTTGCAGCCCGACGGCGATGGCTTCGGTGTTGTCGGCGGTGGCGAGATAGTGCTCGCGGATCCGGGAGAGGAGGAACACCTCATAGTCCATGGACAACCCGAACATGATGGCGAACATGAGGATAGGCATGGTCGGGTTGATCGTCCCGTTGGGGGTGAAGTGCAGGACACCGGCGAGATGACCTTCCTGGAACACCCACACCAGCACTCCGAACATGACGGTCAGCGAAAGCACGTTCATGATGATCGCCTTGAGGGGCAGGATGACCGATCCGAAAGCCAGGAACAGCATGACGAAGGTGGCCAGCACCACCACCAGCACCATCCAGGGCAGGGTGGCCGACAGGCTGGCCAGGGTGTCGACCAGCTCGGCCGTCTGGCCGCCGACCACCACGGTGGCGCCGGCAGGGGGGGCTGCGGCACGGATCAGGTGGACGATGGTTTCGGCTGCCGGCGAGTTCGGACCGGGAGCGAAGCTCATGTCCACCCGAGCATGGTCACCGCGCACACCGGTCACCTGGGCGGCGCTCACCCCGGGGACGTGGGCCAGTTCGCCCTGGTACGAGGCCAGCGCAGCGGTCCTCCCCGGAGAGCCGGCCACCGGACCGGCGAAGGTCATCAGCGCCTCGATCGGAGTGGTGGGATTGCCGGGGAAGTCGCGGCTGAGGGCTTCGGTCACCACCCGGGGGGCGGCGCTGGTCGGCAGCACGGTTGCGTCCGTCCCACCCCAGGCCACCCTCAGGAAGGGGGACCCCAGGGCCAGGAGGACGATCACGATCACCGCGGTGAAGGCCACCGGTCGGCGCATGACCCGATGGGCCAATCGGTACCAACCGCCGCCCTCCACCGGCGCCGGCGCACTTCTGACGGCGGGACGGATGCGCAGCGAGTTGACCTTCGGTCCGAGGAGGGACAGGAGGGCGGGAAGGACGGTCAGGGCGGCGAGCACGTCGACCGCCACGGTCAGGACGCCTCCGTAGCCCATGGACCGTAGAAAGGTCTCGGGGAACAGCATCAGACTGGCCAGGGCGATGGCCACGGTGACCCCGGAGAAGACCACAGTGCGACCGGCGGTGGCCACCGTTCGGGCCACGGCTCGCTCCACTGAGCTCTGGAGCCGCAGCTCCTCGCGGAATCGACTGACCATGAACAGGCCGTAGTCGATGGCCAGACCCAGGCCGAGGATGGTCGTGATATTGGCCGAAAAGATCGAGACCGACGTGAAGAGGGTGAGGATCCGAAGGGCGGTGAACGAACCGAGGATCCCGACAGCACCGATGGCCAGAGGGAGCCCGGCGGCCGTCAGGCTTCCGAAGATGAGAAGGAGCAGGACCAGAAGGACGGGGAAGGACAGGCTTTCGGCCCGCCCTATGTCTTTGGTGGTCTGGTTGCTGATTGTCTCGTCGGTCGGCACCAGACCGCCGACAGTGGTGTGGATACCCCGTGCCCCCAGACGGGTCTTGATGGCGTCGTAGCTGTTCTGACGGGCCGTGTCGGTGGTGCCCCGCAGCTCGAGGACGGCGTCGGTCTCATGACCGTCGGTGCTGATGAACCGGGTCGACCCGGTAGACCAGTAGGTTGTAGCCGACATCACATCGGCGTGGGGCAGCACGGAAAGGGTGTGCTCGACGGCGGCCCGGAAGGCCGGCGTCCGCACCGCCTCTCTCCGGCTCCCATAGAGGACGACCACGTCGCCCGCATCCCGGCCGAAGGCGCTGGAAGCCAGGGTGGCCGCCTTCTGGCTGGGGCTGTTCGGTGCGTAGAAACCACCGGCCGCCTGCAGCTGGCCGAACACCCCGGTGCCCCACACCACGGCGAACACCACGGCCAGCGAGGCGACCGACAGCACGAGCCGGCGCCGGCGGTGCACGGTCCGGCCCCAGCGCTCGAACACATTGACCTGATCCATGGTTTTCTCCCGGCGATCGGACCACTCTGTGAGCGGTGCTCTCTTTCTGTGAGCGATGTTCACATAGATGAAGGCCAAAGTCAAGAGCAGTGCTCTTATTTCATGGTTAGTGCTCTCGATTTGTGCCATGCTGGGATCCATGGAACCCAACCGAGTCGTGCCCAACGCCCGCCAGCGGGCCCGGGAGGCGGTGACCGCCGACATCGTGGCCGAAGCCCGCAGGCAGCTGGCCGAGGTGGGAGCGGGAGCGCTGTCCCTCCGGGCGGTGGCCCGCCAGCTGGGCATGGCCTCCTCGGCCATGTACCGCTACTTCGCCTCGCGCGACGAGTTGCTCACCGCTCTGATCGTCGAGGCTTACGATTCCCTCGGAGACGTGGCCGAAGCAGCTGCCGGCGTCGGCGGTCGGGCTCTGGTCCGATGGCGCGACGTGTGCCGGGCCATCCGCCAGTGGGCCCTCGACCATCCGCACGAGTACGTGCTCCTCTACGGCTCACCGGTCCCCGGCTACCAGGCTCCCGAGGTCACCCTGGGCCCCGCCACCCGGGTCACGCTGGTACTGGCCGGCCTGCTCGTCGACGCCCAACGCTCGGGTGAGCTCGATCCCCCCGACGGCCCGCCACTTCCCCGTTCGTTGGCGTCGGATGTGCGTCCTGTGGCGCAGGGGGCTCTGCCCGGGGTTCCCCTGGCCGCCGTGGCCCATGCCCTGTTGGCGTGGGCTCAACTGTTCGGGCAGATCAACTTCGAACTGTTCGGGCGCTTCGACGACATCGTGGCCAACCCCGAGCTGCTCTTCGACTACGCCGTCACCACCATGGCCTGGAGCCTGGGGATCCGGAGCTCACGGTCGTGATGGGGCATGCGGCCGGGTTGGCTCGGGCCGCCAGTCGGCCTCGGATCACAAACAGCGGTGAGATCGTCGGTCAGGAGAACGCCATGCCCTCATCCTCGACGCTGCGCTTCTTGGTCGTGAGGTAGTCCCGCACATAACTCTGGTGGAGCTTCCACGGGAACCTCGAACCCTGCTTGGGGAACCGGTCGGTGGCCCGTTGGATGTAACCCGAGTCCAGCCCGAGCAGCGGGCGAGAAACAACCGACGGATCCCGGTTGACGGGCACACACCGGCGAACCCCCCGGGCCCGCATGGCGTTGAGGAGACGGCAGACGTAGTCACAGGTGAGCTCGCATTTGAGCGTCCACGAGGCATTGGTGTAGCCGATGGCGATGGCCAGGTTGGGCACGTCCTGGAGCATCATGCCTTTGTAGGTGAGCTTGTCGGCCGGATCGACGGTCTGGCCGTCGACGGTGAGGACGATGCCCCCGAGGAACAGCAGCTCGAGCCCGGTGGCGGTGACCACCAGGTCGGCCGGAAGCTCGGTGCCGGATGTGAGGAGGATCCCGCCTTCGGTGAAGGTCTCGATCTGGTCGGTCACGACCGACACGGCACCCGACCGTATGGCGGCGAAGAAGTCGCCGTCCGGCGTTACGCACAACCGCTGATCCCAAGGGTTGTAACGAGGCGTGAAATTGGCGTCGATGTCATAGCCTTCGGGGAGGAGGCGTTCGAGCTGCTTGCGCAACATCCGTTTCACCAGTGCCGGTCGACGCCTGCTCAACTGGAAGAAGGCCTGGGAGGTCAGCGCCTTGAACCATCGCACCGTCCAGCCGAAGTAGGGCGGAGGTAACACCCGCCGCAGCAATTCCGTGAGCGGGTCCACGGCAGGCTGGGAGAGAAGGTAGCCAGGCGACCTCTGCAGCATGGTCACGTGCGCGGCCGATGCAGCCAGCGAGGGGATCAGCGTGACCGCGGTGGCCCCGCTTCCGATGACCACCACCCTCTTACCGGCGTAGTCAGTATCCACCGTCCACTGCTGGGGGTGGACGATGGGCCCGGCAAACCGGTCCACACCGGCGAAGGCGGGCTGGTACCCCTGGTCGTAGCGGTAGTAGCCGATGCAGGAGAAGATGAAGCTGCAGGTCATCTCGATCAGCTCGCCCGTCTCCCCCCGCCGGGCGGAGACCGTCCAGCGGGAGTCGCGGGAAGACCAGGCCGCCTCGAGGACCCGATGATCGAACCGGATGTGGGAATCGATCCCCTCCCCGGTGGCCACGTCCTCGATGTAGTCGAGAATGGCATGGCCCTCGACGATCGACTGCTTCCCCTCCCAGGGGTGGAACGAATAGCCGAGGGTGAACATGTCCGAGTCGGAGCGGATGCCCGGATACCGGAACAGATCCCAGGTGCCCCCGATGACCGGTCGGGCCTCGAGGACCACGTAAGACGCCCAACGACAATGGGTCTGCACGTAGTGGGCGGCGGCAACGCCGGACAGGCCGGCGCCCACCACCAGAACGTCGACGTGCTCGACTCCCCCGCTCATCCGACGCGACAGCAGCGGCCGACGCCACAACTCATGTGCGACACACTCCCACTGGTTCTCCTGCCGGGCCAACGGGGCCCGGTCGATGGGGCGCCACAGCCATGACAGGCGCCCCTTTTCGTATACTCTATCCAGAGTACTCTTCAAACCGAACCTGAGTGGAACCGAACCGGACCCTGAACGGGAGCACGATGGCATCTCGAAACCGCAGCAACCCGCTGGCTCTGGCGGTGCTCATCTGTCTCTACGAACGACCGATGCACCCCTACGAGGTGGCGACCACCCTCCGTCAGCGCAACAAGCACGAGAGCGTGCGTCTCAACTACGGGTCGCTCTACGCGGTGGTCGCCTCGCTCGAGAAACGGGGACTCATCGCAGCCCAGGAGACGATGCGCGCCGGTCGGCTCCCCGAGCGCACGGTCTACGCCCTGACCGACAGCGGCCAGATCGAAACACACGATTGGCTCACCGACCTCATCTCCACTCCGGTCAAGGACTATCCGGCCTTTGAGGCAGCACTCTCGTTCCTCCCCGCCCTTCCCCCCGGCGACGTGGCTGCACTGCTGGCTGAGCGGGCCCAGGCTCTCGAGGTCGAGATGGCCCGCGCCCACGCCTCGCGGGAGTTCGTGGAGAAGGCCGGTCTCCCCCGGCTCTTCTGGGTCGAGGACGAGTTCCGCAACCTGCTGCGGGAGACCGAGCTCACCTACGTTCGCCGGCTGATCGCCGACATCGAGTCGGGATCGCTGGAAGGCCTCGACTGGTGGCGGGCTGTCCACGAGACGACAGGCGACCCTCGATTGACACCTGCACCGCTGGGTGACGGGCGCCCGGAAAGTGAGGACACATGAGCACGCACATCGGAAGCGGTTCACCCGCCGACAGGATCATCGCCACCGAAGGGCTGCGCAAATCGTTCCGCTCGCCCAGGGGAATGGTCACCGCCGTCAACGGGGTCAGCATCGAAGTGAACCGGGGGGAGATCTTCGGATTCCTCGGTCCCAACGGAGCGGGCAAGACGACCACACTGCGCATGCTGACCACCCTCCTCCCTATCGACGCCGGGGTGGCCACGGTGGCCGGGTTCGATGTGGCCCGCCAGCCCGAGGAGGTCAGGTCGCGCATCGGGTACGTGAGCCAGCTGGGCGGTGCCGACGATCTGGCCACCGGCCGGGAGAACCTCACGCTGCAGGGCCGGCTCTACGGAGGCGACCTCGCCTCGGTCAAACAGCGCACCGAGGCGTTGATGGAGATCCTCGATCTGGCCGAGTTCGCCGACCGGCGGGCGAAGACCTACTCCGGCGGCCAACGCCGTCGACTGGACATCGCCCTCGGCATCATTCACCAACCCGAGGTCCTGTTCCTCGACGAGCCGAGCACCGGCCTCGATCCCCAGAACCGGGCCAACCTGTGGGACCACGTCCGCCATCTCCGCGACCGGGGGACGACCATCTTTCTCACCACCCACTACCTCGAGGAGGCCGATGCCCTGTGCGACCGTCTCATGATCATGGACCACGGCGAGATCATCATCGAGGGGACGCCCCGCGACCTCAAACGGCGTGTGTCGGGAGAGTCGGTGGTGATGAGCCTGCGGGACGTCGAGGGGACCGCCGACCGGGCCCGGGTGGTGCTGGGAGAACAGCCCTTCGTCCGGGAGATCACCGGTGAGGGGGACGAAGTGCGGCTTTATGTGGAGGACGGCAGCACCGCCCTCCCCCAGATCCTTCGCCTCCTCGACGGGGAGAGGATCGCCATCAAGTCGATGCGGCTCTCCGAGCCCACTCTCGACGACGTGTTTCTGGCTCAGACCGGACGGTCGCTGCGCGACGCCGGAACCGACGTGACCAAGGAGGTGGCCGTATGAAAACCGCCCGCGATACCGGCCTTCTGTTCCAGCGGTACACCCGGCAGATGCTGCGCAATCCGGTGTGGCTCTTCGTGGGTTTCTCGACGCCCATCCTCTACCTGGTCCTGTTCACTCCCCTCCTCAAAGAGCTGCCGGGCGTCCGCGGCTTCCCCACCGGGACCGTGCTGGACGTGTTCCTCCCGGGGATACTGGCCCTGCTGGCCTTTGCCAGCGGGAGTAGCGCCGGGTTCGGGACCATCTTCGAACTCCAGTCCGGGCTCATCGAACGGCTACGGGTGACCCCGGCCAGCCGGTTCGCCATCCTGGCCGGCCCCCTTCTCTCCGGTCTGGTCATGATGACGGTGTTCGACGCCGTGGTGGTGGCCGTGGGCTACGGGTTCGGGTTCACCATCCACTGGGCCGGGCTGGTCATCCTGACCGTGCTCCTCTGGTTGCTGGCCGCACTCATGGGTGCCTTCTCGACCGCCACCGCGCTGGTCACCAAGGACATCAGCAGCTTCGCCGCCATCATCAACGGGATCAACCTCCCCATCCTGCTGTTGGCCGGCGTGCTCCTTCCCATCTCCCTCGGCCCTCTGTGGCTGCGGGTACTGGCCCACGTCAACCCCCTCTACTACCTGGTGGTGGCAGCCCGTGCCCTGGCCGTGGGCCATCTCACCGATCCGGCCGTCTGGCAGGCCTTCGCCGTCCTGGTGCCGCTGTGCACCCTGGTCATGGCCTGGGCCACCCGTGTGTTCAGACAGGCGGTGTCTTGATGGGACCGGACGAGCGTGCCGGGGGCAAGCCTGGGTCTCTGACCCACCCGAAGGCGGCGATCGATCTCTCCGGTGTAACCGGTGGTCGGTGGGATAGGACTCGGAAGGAACGGGGTCCACCTACGCTCGGATCCGACAGCATGGGTCGTATGTAGAACGGCTCGGAGTGAGCGTCCGGCCAGGCCGGATCGGCCCGTGGCCCAGGTTCTACTGCTCGGCCGGATAACCAGGGAGGAGACCGGGATGACAGATGAAGTGAAGGCACGTGCGGTCCGCTTCGATCACTACGGCGGCAGGGACGTCCTCTACGTGGCCGACATACCCGTGCCCACCCCGGCCCCGGGGGAGGTCGTCGTGGCCGTCCGGGCAGCGGCGATCAATCCCGGGGAGGCCAAAATCCGGGCCGGGGCGATGCAAGAGCGGTGGCCGGCCACCTTTCCGTCCGGCGAAGGCAGCGATCTCGCCGGTGTGGTGTACGCCCTCGGTGGCGGCGTCGACCAGTTCGCCGTGGGCGACGAGGTGTTGGGCTTCTCCCTGCAACGCTCCAGTCAGGCCACCCACGTGGCCGTGCCGATCGACCAGCTGATCCCCAAACCTCCGGCGCTGAGCTGGGCGGTGGCCGGCTCCCTGTACGTCGTCGGGTGTACGGCCTACGCCGCGGTGCGGGCCGTCGATCCAAAGGAGGGTCAGACGGTGGTCGTGTCGGCGGCCGCCGGCGGAGTCGGGACCGTCGTCGTACAGCTGCTCGGGCTGCGGGATGTTCACGTCTTGGGCATCGCCTCGGCCACCCACGCCGACTGGCTCGCCGCCCACGGCGTCGTCCAGGTGCCCTACGGGGACGGCCTGGCCGACCGACTGCGGGCGTCGGCACCCGACGGCATCGACGCCTTCATTGATCTCTTCGGTCCCGAGTACCTCGATCTCGCCGTCGAGCTCGGACTCCCCCCCGAACGCATCGAGACGATCGCCGCCTTCGAGAAGGCGGAGCAGATCGGGGCCAAGGCCGAGGGCAGCGCCACCTCCTCCAATGTGGGAGTCCTCTCCGATATGGCCAACCTGGTGGCTTCGGGCTCCATCGAGATTCCCATCGCCGCCACCTATCCCCTGGACCAGGTGGCCGCCGCCTACGAGGTGCTGGAGAAGGGGCACACCCTGGGAAAGATCGTCCTCATCCCCTGAACCGGCCGGGGTCGAGCAGCCGTTTCACATCTCCACCACGACCAGATCGTCCTCCGGCTGTACCTCGGGAAGTTCCATGTCTGTGACGGTGGGAGCGCTCTGTGCCTCAGCCGGCGAAGAGTGCCGGGGCAGCAACGTGGCCAGTCCTGCTCCGACGATCAGGCCGCACCCGGCGACGGCGAAGGCCGCCCGGTAGCCGGAGGTCAGCGACACATCCACGGCCTGTCGACCCAACCCGTGGTCGGCGGCGATGCTGGAGGCCAGTGTGGCCATGATGGCCAGACCGAGGGCCCCGCCGATCTGCCGGGTGGTGTTGATCAACCCCGATGCCAGTCCTGCCTCGTGCACCGGGACGCCGGCGGTGGCCGCCAGTGTCATGGGGACGAACGACATGCCGATACCCAGGCCGATGAGAATCACCGGGCCGAGGACGTGGACCAGGTAGGAGTCGCCGGCCCCCACCATGGACAGCCAGAGGAGCCCGGCGGCAGCCAGACCCGGTCCCACGATGAGCTGGTTGCGTGCGCCGAGGGTCTGCACCAGACGGGAGCCGACCAGAGCCCCGGTGAGGGTGGACAGGCCAACGGGCAGGAAAGCCAAACCGGCGCGCAGGGGGCTGTACCCGTCCACGTTCTGGAGGAAGAGCGAGAGGAAGAAGTAGGTGCCGAAGATGGCCGCCCCGATGGTGACGGCGATGCCGTTGGCCACCGACAACGAGCGGCGCTTGAAGATGGACAGGGGGATCAGAGGATCCTTGGCGAACCGGGTCTCGGTGACGAAGAAGGCGACCAGCAGGACAAGGCCGACGGCCAGGGTGACCAGGGTCCTGAGCGAACCCCACGGATGGACATCGGTGCTGACGATGCCGTAGACGAGGACGGCCAGCCCGGCCGTCACGGTGACCGCCCCGGTGAGATCGAGCGCCTTGCGAGGGCCGATCTGTTCGCCACGGGGCAGGGCCAGCCAGGCGCCGGCCAAAAGGACGACGCCGATGGGCACATTGACGAAGAGCACCCACCGCCAGTCGAGCAGGCTGGTCAGCACGCCCCCGGCCAGCACGCCGACCGCCGCCCCGCTGGCCGCGGTGGCCGACCAGGCACCGAGGGCCCGGCGCCGTTCGCCGGGATCGGTGAACGTGGTGACCAGGATGCTGAGGGTGGCCGGGGCCAGGATGGCGCCCCCGATGCCCTGGGCCGCCCGGGCCGTGATGAGCCACGCACCGCTTTGGGCCAGTCCGCCGATGAGGCTGCAGACGGTGAAGACAGTGAGCCCGATGATGAAGACCCGTCGCCGCCCGAAGAGGTCGGCGGCCCGGCCGCCCAGCATCAGGAACCCGGCGAAGGTCAGGGTGTAGGCGTTGACCACCCACTGCTCACCGACCACCGACAGCCCGAGGCTCTCCCTCATCTGGGGGAGGGCCACGTTCACGATGGCCACGTCCAACACCACCATGAACTGGGCGGCGCAGCAGATGGCCAGGACGGCCCACGTCGGAACCTGGCGAAGGCGTGATCTGATCTCGTCCACGGTCGGACTCCTCGGTCAGGGATTATTCTCTTAACATCAAGATATTCTGTATTAAGAGATCGGTCAAGTGGTTCAACGTTGAAGAAAGTACGATTTGTTCCCGTGGCCTCCGAACCTGCTCGAGATGAGATAGACGAAGTCGCCGAGTTCTGGAAGAAGGAGAACCCCGACCTGGACGTGACGGCCAAGACGCTGGCCATGCGCCTGCGCCGGGCCTGGCTGCACCTCGAGCGGGCCATCCGGTCCAATCTGGACGCCCACGGCGTGGACGAGTACTGGGAGATCGAGGTGCTGATGTCGCTCAAGCGCGCCCCCGGCAACCGCCGGAGCGCCGGCGACCTCCAACGCGAGTCACAGGTCACCTCGGGGGCCATCACCAACCGGGTGGACCGGTTGGAGAAGCGCGGCTGGGTCATCCGGGAAGTGGATCCGGATGATCGACGCCAGGTGCTCGTCTCGCTGACAGCCGACGGGTTGAAGCAGGCCGATCACGTGATCGCCACCAAGAACGAGTCGGAGAAGCAGATCTTCTCCGGCGCAGACCGGGCACTGCTCGAACGGTTGACCGGCGACCTGCGCACCCTCCTCGGGGCCATCGAGTCGCACCCTCCCAAACAGGTCTGAACGGTAGAGGAGCCCGGTGATCGGCCCGATCGGCGGTGGCCCGGTTTGTCTCCGGCCCCCCGGCCCGAGGAAGACCGGGAGATGACTCCTCCGCATCCTCCGTCGATTTCACCGATGCCACCGCTGGCCACCGGACTCGGTCTGCCGTGGGACGTTCCCGTCGAGGACCCGGTCGTCGCCCTGAGCGAGGCCAGGCGGGCTCGGGGCGACACCTTCGTCGTCGACAGTGGGGAGGATCGCTACCTGTTCACCTTCTCCCCCACCGGCGTCAGAAGCTTCTACGCCCTGCCCGAGGAACGAGCCAGCAAGGCCATGGCCGACTGGCGCATGCTCCGCCGCAAATTGCCCGACGTCCTCTTTGTCGGTCGCCGGACCCTGCCTCACCAGCTCTTCGGACGGGGCGACGTGGCCGATTACCTGACCAACGTGCAACGGGCGCTGGCAGCGACGGTGGCCGACCTGGGAACGACCAGCGAGGCCGAGGTGTTCACCCTCACCCGCAGGCTCGGCCACCGGGTGGGACTGGCCTCGTGGGGAGGTCCGGGGTCGTCCGACGGAAGCCGGTTCGACCGATTGACCCGGGCCTTCGACGTCCTCGACGGCGCCGACGCCTTCGTTCATCCGGATGCCATGGCCGCGGTGGCCTCCTCCCAGAAGTCGGCCGAGATCGATGCGCTGGCCGCCGTCACCACCGACCTGGGCGCGGCCCTGCTCGATCTGCCCGGTCACGAGAGAGACCACCCCCTCTTCGTCCGGATCGCCGAACAGTGGCGGGACGCACCCTCCGACCAGCGTGCCGCCGGCGTGGCCAAGGATGTCGCCCTCATCCACATCGCATCGATGTCGAACCTCTTCGCCGCCCTCGGCTGGGCCGTGGTCGATCTGCTGGACCACCCCGATGACATGGAACGGGTGCGATCAGGGGACCGATCGTTCACCGAGATGTGCTCGCTCGAATCGACCCGGCTGGCGCAGAGGTCGATCATGGCCCGCTACGTGACCGAGCCGGTGACCCTCGACACGGGGGAAGCCGTTCACCACATCGACCGCGGCGTCACCGTGGCCACGTTGCTCCCACTCACCAATACCAGCTCGGGGCCGGGGCTGTCTGACTGGGACCCCCACCGCTGGAACCGACGGCGCCTGGCCGACACCTCGTCGCTGGCCGCCGTCGAGCTGGTCACCGTGTTCGGGCACGGGCGGCACACCTGCCCGGCCCAGCCCTACTCACTGTCGGCCATGACGACGGTGCTCATCGGCCTTCTCGACGCGTTCGACTTCGAACCGGGCTGGGTCGAACGACCCCGTCCCGTTCGCGCTCAGATCGGTGGGGTGGCCCGCTCGGCCGAACCGTGTCTCATCGGCTACCGGCGCCGTTCGAAGCGGTCACCGGCGTAGGCCGGGGTGGTTTTTGGCCACCACCCGGACCAGGAGCCGGTTCGGGACGAAGCGGGCGATGCCGGCCGATACACGATTGGCCAGGCCGGGGATGGCCACCACCCGGCTCTTGTCGAGGGCGTCGATCCCCACTGTGGCCACTGTCTCCGGGGACTCCCACAAGATGCCGGGCAGGGCTGATTCCGCGTCCTCCTTGGAGAATCCCGCCCTCTCGCCGAACCCGGTGTCCACCGGCCCGGGGCACAAGGCCGACACGGTGACACCGGTACCGCGCAGTTCGCCGCTCAGGCTCTCGGTGTAGGACAACACGAAGGCCTTTCCGGCGCCGTACCCGGCCTGACCGGGCAGCGGCTGGAACGCACCGGTGGACGAGACGTTGAGCACCGCGCCCGTTTCCGTTCGACCATGCCGGGGAGAAACCGGCTGCACAGATCGGCCACCGCCACCACATCGACTTCGATCATGAGCATTTCGGCTTCGGGGTCCGACCCGGCGACCGGCCCGAGGGTCGAAAGTCCGGCGTTGTTGACCAGGATGTCGGGGATGAGCCCGAGCCGCTCGACGTGTCCCAGCAGCTCAGCGCGGGCGCTCCGGTTGGACAGATCGGTAGGGAGAACCTCGGCCCGGACCCCGCCAGCGGTGAGCTCGGCGGCCAGGATTTCCAGTTTCTCGACACTGCGGGCGACGAGGACGACGCCGTAGCCCCGATGGGCCAATTCACGGGCTATGGCCTCGCCGATGCCCGATGAAGCACCGGTGACGACTGCGGTACGGCCGGGGGCCGGAGGAGGAAGGCCCACAACGGGACCGTGGTCAGCGGACGGCCAGCGGCCGGCGACCGTCACCGGCGATGGCCAAAGGGCGGAGACTCGACAACACGATGACTGCAATATAGACCGGCTCTCCGACGACTCTTCGAGCGGGGGGCGTCGTGCGGTCATCACCGCGCCACCATCCGTGTGGACGCCGTGGCCCACCGGCTGCTGGGCGAGTGCGACTTCGCATAGTGTGCGTGCGACCGAACCCGACCCGCCTCAGTCCGGCACACGAGCGGGACCACGGTTCCCGATGCACTGGAGGAGACCGACAGACGATGGCCTTTGCACCCTATGACCGACCGGTACGAGCCGCCTTCGTCGGACTTGGGCGTATCTACGACCTCAATGTACGTGCCTACCTCGACAATCCCGATGTCGAGGTGGTGGCGCTCGTCGATCCGAGCGAGAAGCGACGTACTCAACGACAGTCCGACTGGCCGACAGCTCGGACCTTCTCGTCCATCACCGAGCTGGCCGTCAGTGGACTCGAAATCGATACGGTCGAAGCCCTTCTGCCCATCCCGTTGCACGTGGACGGTGTCAGCGAGCTCCTCGGACACGGCTGGCACGTGAATCTGCAGAAGCCGATGTGCAATGACCTTGCCAGTGCCCGACAGATGCTCGACGCCGCCGAAGCCAGTGGGCGTCAGCTGAGGGTCATGGAGAATTACATCTTCTACCCCCCGCTGATCCGGCTCAAGGAGATCGTCGAGTCCGGTGAGATCGGCGAAATCAGTGGCTACCACCTGAAGATGGTGGCCAGCGGGCACGGGGGCTGGGAGGTCCCCGGCAGCAGTTACAAATGGCAGTTCGACCAGATGAAGGTGGGACGCGGGATCCTCGTGTTCGATGATGGCTGGCACAAGCTGTCGACGGCCCTCTGGCTGTTCGGTCCCATCAAGGAAGTGCGGGCCTGGGTGGGCGGGACGGAAGTCGTGCCCGGCATCGAGATCGACGCACCCACCACTCTGGTCTGGGAGCACCACAACGGCATCCGTGGTGTGTGGGACATCACCCTCGCACCCGATATGTACCTCCGTTCCGATTACTACACCAACGACGAACGCTGGGAGGTCACCGGCCGCCGAGGCTTCGCCCGGGTCAACCGCTGCACCGGGCGTGGTATTCAACAGCCCAGCATGGAGGTCTATGTCGACGGGGAGATGCGCTCCTATCATGCGTTGGACGACGACTGGGCCAGCAGCTTCAGGGATTCGGGACGTCACTGGCTGCGATGGCTGCACACCGGCGAGGGTCCGTTGATGTGGAGCGGCGAGGAGGCAGTCTCCGTGTTGCGCTTCGCTCTGGCCGCCTATGCCAGCAGTGCGGCCGACGGCGTCGGCATCGATCCTGACTCGCTCGGTTAGTCCTCCGCATAGGGGCGGGCCGTCGGAGCAGGTAGCCGGATCATCAAGAGGTACCCGGCCGAGTGGGTTCGAGACCCGGCGGCGCTACCGCCACGGAAGGTGATTCGGTCCCGCCGTCGATCTCGAACACCTTGCCGGTGACCCATGAGGACGCATCCGAGACGAGATAGAGAACGGCACAAGCGATGTCCTCGGGTTCACCGGGACGGTGCATCGGCGTGCCTTCGATGAACTGTCGCCGAAGATCGTCGTCAGTGAGGACGATCTCGAGCGACCGGGTGGCGACCCCTCCCACGTCGATGGCGTTCACCCGCACCCTCGGAGCCAACTCGGGTGCGATGTTCCGGGTCAGACGGTCGAGGGCGGCCTTCGCCGCACCGTAGGCCACGAACATGGTCTGGGTCATACTGGCCGAGCGGGAAGAGATGTTGACCACCGCCCCGTGGCCGACGGTATCGACCATCTGGCGGGCGGCAAGCTTGATGAGCGTCAGAGGAGCGGTCACGTTGAACGCGAATGTTCGGGCCATGAATCCCTCGCTGGTGTCCATGGCCGCCCGGGGCATGGCCCCGCCCGCATTGTTGACTAGGACGTCCAATCGCGAGAACTCATCGACGGTGGTGGCCACCAGGTGGTCACAGGCGGCGGCATCGGTCACGTCGGTGGGCACGATCAAGGCGCGGCGACCCAGCGAGCGGATGTGCCGGGCCACCTCCTCCAGGTCCGACGGAGTCCGGGCGGCCACGGCCACGTCGGCACCGGCCTCGGCCAGTCCGATGGCGATCCCCCGACCGATGCCCAGGCCCGCACCGGTGACAATGCCGACTTTGCCCTCCAGAGAAAAACGGTCGAGGATCACGCCGGCCGGCTCCGGTGGAGACCGAAGGCAGCGCGGCCGGCCACCAGGGGCAGATCGAGATAGGTCAGGAGCCCAGGGGCGGCACGGCACACGTAGGGGATGGCATTCACGCAATGCAAAGCGGTGGCAACGATGCCCGGGTTGCGGATGAGGCCGGCTTCGACGGTGGCCGGGTGCAGTTTCTTGAAGGTGGTCAGGCAGCTCGGGTCGCCGGTTATCTCGACTTCGAAGCGCTCGCCCCCTTGGCCGAACTCCCAGGCCGGGTCGAGATGGCCTTGGCCCATCAGCCAGTTGACGGCAGCGGTGACCACGGGCTGGCCGTCGACCTGTGCTTCCCACACGAACCTCTGGGCCGCCACCGTCCCCGGCTGGATGGGGCCGATCGGTGAATCGATGGGAGCCGTGGCCACCGCCATCTCATGGGTGGTGCGCAGCTTCGGCTCGATGTCGAAGCCCAGCTCGTCGGCGACCATGAAGAGCGA
Source organism: uncultured Acidimicrobiaceae bacterium (assembly GCA_963727955.1). Lineage (GTDB taxonomy): Bacteria > Actinomycetota > Acidimicrobiia > Acidimicrobiales > RAAP-2 > Bog-756. The sequence continues at coordinate 91,205 of CAVSII010000011.1, read as the reverse complement.
CTGACGGAAGCCACCTCCCAGTGCGTCGACCATGATGCTGGCCCGGGCCTCCTCCGGGGTCTTGCCGAACAGCATCCAGTCACGTACGACATCCGGGGCTCCATACGTCCGGATGTCAGAGAACTCCTCGGCCCGAACATGGGTGATCGATCCTGACAAGGCCGAGACCATCAATGGGAACCGCTCGGTGATCCCGCCCGGGTGGATCCCCGTCCCGTGCAGTGTCACCCCGGCAGCTGTAGCCACAGCATCCATGCGGTCCCGCTCTTCCGCCGGCGGATAGAACCAGCCGAGCGGTGTGACCACGTTCTTGCCCGACTCGAGGATGGCGGTGACAACGCTGGGATCGGCCATGAACGGGCTGTAGAGAACGCAGTCGGCCTCCAGGTCCAAAAGGGCGGCCACGTCGCCGGTGGCCATCACCCCAAGAGGCTCCCGGTCCACGAGGGTACCGAGATCGATCCCCTCCTTGTCCGGGCTGTGGACCCAAGCCCCCGCCAGTTCGAGGTCGGGGTGGTCGAGGACCCCTTCGATGGCGGCCCGACCGACCCCACCGGTCGCCCACTGAATCACTCGGAATCCCATCTGGCGTCATCCTTCTTTGCTTCGTGCTCGGACATCCTGCGGACCGGCTCTCATCCAGCCGACCCCGAAATGATGCCAGGTCGTCGGCGCCATGCCAGGTAACGAGAAGAGGGCCTGAGCCGCACCGACCACTCGGTCATGGCCGAATGTCCTCCGGATGAGATCAGGGATCCCTTCGCCGTGATGCCCCTCGCCCGCCCCGTTGTCCGAACTCATTCGAGTCGCGCGGACGCAGCCACCCACCGGGGTCCACAGTGGACCATCGGCTCGTGGGTCGCCACTTCGGCCGGTTAATCTCAGCCGGGTGACCATCACGCCGGAAGCCGGACGGGTACTCGGGAGCCTGGTGGAGAAGCAGCTCACCACCCCCCAGCAGTACCCCCTCACCCTCAACGCCCTTTCGCTGGCGTGCAACCAGGCCACCAACCGCGAGCCGGTGATGGCGTTGGCCGAGGACACGGTGCAGCAGGCTCTCCAAGAGTTGAAGGATCTCCACCTGGTGCGGTTCGTTCTGCCTTCCCACGGGAAGTCGGTGACTCGCTACCGGCACGTTCTCGATGAGGCTTACGGCCTCGATGCTGCTCGAATGGCGCTGTTGGCCATGCTGCTGCTCAGAGGCCCACAAACCCTGGGCGAGCTGAGAGGCCGCACCGAACGCATGGCAGGCTTCGAATCGCTGACGGCGGTGCAGAACGAGATCGAGGTGCTCGCCGGCCAGCCCGAGCCGCTGGTGCGACTACAACCCCGGCGGCCGGGTCAGAAGGAAGAGCGGTGGCAGCAACTGCTGGCCACGGAACCGAGTGGCACTCCGGCACCTGTCTCCCACTCGTCGCATGAGCTCGTCGATGCTGGATCCGACACCGATGGTGGACCGAACCGGGGTGACGCGGGGATCCGCATCGACGCACTCGAGTCAGAGGTGGCGGATCTTCGGGACCAGATAGCAGAGCTCAGCGATTCGCTGGCCGCCCTGCGCCGAAGCCTCGGCGAGTAACCACCTCGGCGAGTAACCAACGGCACCCGTTTTGGCGGCATGAGCCCGGGTTTTATCGAACGGGCCCATGGCGTCCACCCAGCATTGCCGCGGCGAGTTCCTCCTCGGACGCACCGAGGACCACCAACGCCTCGGCGACGACGTCGTGGATCTCGTCGCCTTCGGCTTCGGCCAGGTCCACGATGGCCCGTATGGCGGCTAGGCGTAAGGCTTTCTGATCAACCGACCCATGGGATCGATGGTGCTTCCATGCGATAGCCATCCGAGTACTCCCTGATGGCCGCGAACCCACCACATCGAGGTTGCCCCTCTCGAGTGCCTCGAGAGAGCGATGTGCTGGCCAATCGAGAACTCGGAGGTACATCTGCCAGGCTAAGCGTTTTGCCGATCAGGAGATCCGAGATGTCCAGAAAAAACAACGCACCGTCACCTTGGGACGTGGCCCCGGACGATTCATTCGCACTCTGAGCGTTGACCCGCACCCGGAGAGGCCACCGGCCACCGCATTATCGGCGGTCGCACCACCGGGCTGGGCGGAGCCGTCCGGCCGGTCCAGCGGATCATTCGGCTTCGACCGTGTCGGCGATGACCCGTATGTGCGAAGGTTGGCTGGCCCCGGACCGGTGGATCACGCTCTCATCCTTGAGCCGGTTCTCGCCCGACGGGATCCGGGGCATTCCCAGTGTCGTGCTCGGGCGACTTACGGCCAGGTAACGACGGATGCGATCGGCCAGTGACGAGAACAGGGCGGCGTCCTCGGCGGCGTCGCACGCACTAGCGGCCATATCGAGCCCCTCGGCCGCTTCGACCAGGAGATCCATGCCGGTGTCGTAGGCCCCGACCGTCATTCGGAGCCGAACAGTTTGAGACGACAGGGCGAACAGGCCCACCACTTCGGTTGCGGCGACAACGAGACGTCGAGGGGAAAGTGCTGCCGACACCGTCCGCACTGACGAGACTCCGACTGGTCTGCGTGGTGAGGCGCCTTTTCCGGATCGTCGTGCTCGCTGCCTGTGGACCCGCCCCCGTGGCCCTGATCAGCTGATCCGGCAATCTGGATCCTGCTGCTCGGTCCCATCGGAACCCTCGATCTTGTCACCGTAAGCGGGGACGCTGGTGCTCCCAATGAGCTACCGAAAACGGTACACCCAGCCCACCACCTCTTCCGCATACCACGGGTTCACGATTGCCGACGATCGGGGGTCACCGATCGACGGCGACGGCACCGGCGCCAGGGGCTAATGTTCGTGCAGGGAAGGGGGTTGACATGACCGACAAGTCTCCCCGCAAGACCACCTCTAAAAAGTCCGGCAAGACGCTGAAAGAGAAGCGCCAAGCCAAAAAGGAGAAGGAGGTCACCCGCAAGGGACTCGGCCGCTGACCGTCGTCTCCTCAGGGGGATGAGATCTGGCTCGAGTGCCGAGACGTAGCACCGAAACTGTGGCTTTGCCGTCGCCGAGCCTGCCGCCCGGGTGAGCGTGCCCTAGGTGCGACTAAGCCCCACCCATCGGGCGGTCCAACGCCGTCGGCGCGCCCTATGAGGCAGCGTCGAGTTTGAGGGTGAGCGTCGCCGACGCCTGGTCACTGGCGCTGTCAGTTGCAGTAACCGTGACCGAATACGAACCGGCGGCCTGGGGGTGACGTTTGGAATTCGTCACCTTTCCTTTGATGAGCCCCGTCATGGCGGACGTTTTGAGTCCCTTGGGCAGACCGCTGACCTTCCACCTGTAGGGCGTGGTCCCGCCGGTTGCCGTCAGCTGCGCGCCCACATACTTCGTGCCGATGGTGGCGGCGGGAAGGGAGCTGGTCGTGACGCTGAGTGGTGGCGACGAACTGGTTCCATAGCGCATCGCTCCCTGATAATCAGATAACCCGTAGACCGTGACAAGTTCCGAGAACGCAGTTTGCGCAACTTCACCGGTCGGGTTAGCCGAGGTCGATGTCCCTGCATCCCACACCTCACTATTGCCTGCGTAGATACCGGTATGCGCGTAGTTGTTCATAGCACCGCCAAAGAACACAGCATCACCAGGATCTAACGAATCAACATCGTCCGCCTCAGTCGACAGCGGTTTAATCCACGTTCCGGCATATCCAATGGGATAGGTGTCGTTCGCATTTGCTTGCGGAATCTTGTTATTAGTCACTTGGTAAACGGCAAACATGGCGAGGCTCATGCAGCTGTAACCAGGAGCAGAGCAAACAGATCCACTGGTTTGCAAAGTCGGACCGCCGTACCCACCACCAGTGTCACAGTAAGGAACACCGGCTTGAGACGCAGCCTCAGCGGCTATCTGTGCACCAGTTGTCGGAGCGTCTGCCGTGGCCGAATGCGAAGCGTCCGCCCTGGCCGCATGCGAAGCGTCCGCCGTGGCCGAATGAACGTCAATCGAGATGGCAACGCCGGCCAAAGAGATAAGAAGCAGTAGGGCTACGGCCACTCGTACAGCCAACCCGCCGCTTGTGGGTCTTGTGGGCATCCGACATCTCCAACTGGAAGCAGTACGCGGTTGTTCCGCGCGCCTAACCGTACCGAGCGCGGCACGAAATTGAAACCCCGTTAGGGCGTTCGCTCGGCCTAGTGGCGGTATCCCCACCGGGAGTGGTCGTCACTTTGTCGAATGGTTTTTCGGACCGACCTGGCGGCCGAAGAGCCGCTGGCCCGGGGTGGGTAGCCGACCCGACCGTGGCTTCATTTCCTGCCCGGAAGTAGGAAATGCTGGCGGCGATGGGCTTTGCCCCTCAGTCGACCAGCAGGCCCGTCGTATGTGACGAAGCCTGCTGCGCCTCAAACACCACAAGGGCGACCCAGAATGGCGATCTTGTCGTTTCCGTTCATTTCGTCGTCGATGTCGAGCCTGATCCGGCATTGACTATACAAATCGCCCATTTCCGCAGGCCGTTGACACTGGTAAATTTGAGCGACTGGTTGAACCGTCGTCTCCGTCGGAGGGGTTGTTTGATGCCTTCAGGGCACTCGTTAGGTACACAGATCAGGCGGATGGCCGCGGCCGGGCTGGTTCTGTTTTCATTGGTCGCCATCGCAGCGGCTATTGGTGTGCACCCAGCAACCGCAAGCGGATCGTCGACTGGCGAGGGCATTGCGGGCTGGGCAGCGCACGAGAACGGCGTTGCTTACTGCGACGGCGGTGGTGGGTACGATGGTCCGACTTTGCAAACCAGTGGATCTGTTTGCTCCGCTCCTGGTTACAGTTGCATGAGCCTTGCCATGTTTGCCGTTTACCAGGCGACTGGTGTCGAGATTCCGCAAGCAAATGCGAACGACACCTATCCCAATGGGTATCCCGGGACGTGGATTCAACCGCTGTCGACTGAGGCGGACGATGTTGATTCGTTAGATCCTGGTGATGCTGTGTTCTTTGGCGGTGCTATGAACAACTACGCGCATACCGGTATCTACGCGGGCAATGGTGAGGTGTGGGATGCGGGGACATCGACCACAGTTAACCCGACTGGCAAAGTTGCGCTAACTAAATTCTCGCAACTTGTCACGGTCTACGGTTTATCTGATTATCAGGGAGCCATGGACTACAGCTCCCTCCCGCTGATCAGTCCTCCCCCTACGGGTGGCTCAACTTCCCCTCCCTCGCCCAATCCCCCGAATTCCGCCAGCTCCAACGGGTACGACCTGGTTGGTTCTGACGGTGGCGTCTTCGTCTTCAAGGGTGGCTTCTACGGCTCACTGCCTGGACTCGGTATCCACGTGAACGACATCACCGGCATAGTGACCACAGCTGCAGACAACGGCTACTTCCTGGTCGGATCCGACGGCGGGGTATTTGCCTTCCACGCTCACTTTGCCAATTCGTTGCCCGGACTCGGCGTCCACGTAAACAACATCGTGGGGATCGTCCCAACCATCAACGATCAGGGCTACTTTCTGGTCGGTTCCGACGGCGGCGTCTTCAGCTTCGATGCGCCCTTTGAGAAATCGCTGCCCGGAATCGGCGTTCACGTAGATGACATCGTCGGCATCGCGGCCACTGCCGATGACAACGGATACTGGCTGATCGGGTCCAATGGCGCTGTTTACGCCTTCGGAGATGCTCACTACTACGGCAATGCGCCGCCGGGAGCAGTGGGTATCACCGCTACCGACGACGGCCACGGGTACTGGGTGGTTGGCGCCAACGGTGCCGTCACTCCGTTCGGCGATGCCGGAAACTACGGCGACCTCCCGGCGCTGGGCGTCGGTGTCACCAACGTCGTCGGCATCGTCGTGTCTCCCGACAGTCACGGCTACAACCTGATTGGAAGCGACGGCGGCGTGTTCAGTTTCGGAGATGCCGTCAACAAAGGGTCGCTCCCCGGTCTGGGCATTCATGTTGACAACGTGATCGGAGCAGTTCCGACCTAATCGGTCCTTTGGGGGCAGGCGGAGGGGCAATGTTTTACGAAGGACCATCGCATCTGGCTCGGGCCGACTCCGAGTTCGGCGACGCTCCGAGCGAGGTGTTCAACGGTCGACATCCCGGTCTGGTGACCGGCCTACAGCGCGCAATGACAGTGGACTCGTCGATGCGCGTGTCAGACTGAACCCGTGCGGTGGCTCCGTGCTAATGCGCTGGTTATCTCCTTGTGGATTGTTGCCGCCGCCATCGTGGCGGCGCTCGCCTACCACCGGTATCACGGCACGGTCGCCGGACACGGCGGCTTCGACTTCCGCACTTTCGTGGCCGCCGCACGCCTGGTCGCCGCCGGACACAGCCCCTACAGCGGGAAGCGATCCACGCCCTACCCCTACGTCTACCCCCCTACCATCGCTCTGATCCTCGCTCCGTTCAGCCACATCTCTGTCAACACCCTCTGGAAAGCCTGGACGGCTCTGGAGGTCGTAGCGCTGGTGCTGAGCGCCGCCATTTTTGTAGCTACCCAGGCCAAGCGCCTCTCGTCGTGGGTCCAACCCTTTGTCTTTCTGGCGTGCGCCGCCACCGCGGTGCATTTCTGGCCTGTTACCTACGGCCTCTTCATCGGACAGTCCGACATTTTCGTTCTCCTCACCCTGATGATCTCTACCTGGGCGGTCAGCCGATCGTGGCCGGCAACGAGGGGGGCCCTGCTGGGAGTGGCCGGTCTTATCAAGGCCTGGCCGGCCGTCATCGCCGTCAGCTTGTTCCAACGTGGAGCAACCGACCGGCGCCGCAGCCTGATCGCTCTCGTGATCACCCTCGCGCTGGCGCCGGTGCTTGCTCTTGCTTTCGGCGGAGGCTCGGGTCTTGTCTCATTCGTCAAAGTGGTGTTCGACGCTCGCCAGCAGTCGCTCGTCAGCAACTCGGTCTGGGGGATACCCAAGCTCCTCTTCTCCCACAGCGGGTTGGCTCGCCCTCTGTTTGTTTCGCATCCCGCGCAGCTAGCGGCGGAGGCCGTGTTGCTGGCCTGGGTCGTCGCCCTTCTGATCCTGGCCCTCCGAACACGGGGGGACGCAGCCATGTGTACCTGGAACATCACCCTGTGCATCGTGCTCCTGCTCCCTGTGTCTCATATGGCCTATACAGTTCTCGGCCTTCCCCTGCTCTGGCTGTGGGGAACCAGGGTTCTCACCACCCGTCCCTTCGACCGAAGGGAGGTGGGGGTGTTCGCCGTTCTTCTGCTCTGGTGGCTCATTCAGAGCAAGGCATGGCCAGGCGACGGGTCCTCGAGCGCCATCTCGTCGGTCCGTTTCAGCATCGTGTTCGCTGCCAACCTGGTTGCCTGCACCGCTTCGGTCGTCGGGGAGTGGCTCGTCGCCTCCGGCGCTGCTCCGGATCAGCAGACCGGATCGGGTCATACCGAGACGGCCAGCCCGGTCGCCGCAGGTGTCGAACCCGGCTGACCACAGGCTGGGCGGGTGGGCTGTGATCGTCCGGGGCGGATGTGCTGTGATCGTGGGGCAAGCGTCAAGGAGGGTCCACCCGTGAGCACACACCCACAGCACCGCGTCTTCCAGGTCGCAACCGGCAACGTCGGCTCGGAGATGATCACCCGGCTCCGAGACCATCCGGATCTGGAGCTGGTCGGTCTCCACTGCTACTCGCCCGAAAAGGTGGGGCGCGACGCCGGGGAGATTGTCGGCATCGATCCCGTCGGCGTGGTGGCCACCGACAAGGTGGAGGACATCGTGTCGACGGCGCCGGACTGCGTGAACTTCAACGGGGTATGGCCCGACATAGAGCTGTTCGAGACGGTACTGGAGGCCGGGATCAACATTGTCTCCACCGCCGACTGGATCACCGGCCACCACCGAGACCACAATTTCCCCCTGCCCTCAGGTCGGAGGCCCACCGAGGTCATCGAGGCAGCCTGCCGTAAAGGCCATGCCACCTTTTACGGCACGGGCATGAACCCGGGTCTCGCCAACATCCTCTCGGTGGTCAGCACCGCCGGCATGGGTCGAGTGGACCACCTCACCGTGCTGGAGTCGGTGGATGTGTCCTGCCACCACTCCGTCGACACATGGAAGAACTGCGGCTACGGGCTGCCGGTCGACGATGGCCGCGTCCCGGGCATGTTGGAGAAGGGGTGCACCGTCTTCGCTGACGCCATCTATCTGATGGCCGACTGCCTCGGGGTGACGATCGACGACGTCGTCTACGAATGTGAGCTGGGTGCCTGCCAACAGGACGTCGACCTGGGCTGGTGGCAGCTGGCCAAGGGATCGGTGGGCGCCAGCCTGTCAAAATTCAAGGGCATGGTGGGCGACGAGCCCAAAATCGAGACCCACCTGGAATGGCAGATGGTGCCCGACACTGTGCCTAAATGGAAGATCCAGGGGTGCTACATCACCACCGTCAAAGGGGATCCCAACATCGTGAACCGGCACATGATCTTCCCCGCCGACGGTACCCCGTTCGACGCCCGCACCTTCGCCTCCATCGGGATGACCATTACCGGACTACCAGCCCTCAACTCGATCGGGGCGGTGTGCGATGCGCCCCCTGGCCTTCTCACCAGTGCCGACCTTCCCCTTCGGGCCTTCGCCGGTCGGTTCGGGTCGAACCGGTCGGCATGACCGGGGTGGGGATGCAGGTCCACCATCTGGTGTTCCGCGTGCGTCACGAGGACCAGAAGGAGGCCACAGACCTGTAGCCAGCGCTGGGCCTGGCCTTTACCGAGATCGACCTGGATCGCCTGACTGCGGGTGCTCATCGGGCCCACTTCAGCCTCTCGCCATCGTTCCCGAGTCAAACGATGATGGAGCCACTCTCACCCGGCTGTCCTCGACACGGGAGGCCGACAAGGAGCGCCTCGTGGACTGGTAGCGTCCGATCGAATTCGGGTCAGCACAGGGAGCATGCATGCGCCTACGGCGGGTAATCAGCCTGGCCAACCAGGAGTTGCGGGCCATCCGTCATGGGTCGAGGACGGAGGGTGGTCGCCGGGCCCTTGTAACCCGCGTGCGCCACGATCTCGAGCTGGACGACATCGACTCGAACCGGATCGGGACGCTCGAATCGAGGCTGTCGGGGCTGGAGACGGCTCACTCGCAGCTGGTGGGGCAGTTTGCAGCAACACAGACGGCGCTCGGTGCGGCCCACGGGCAGCTCACCGCCACCCAGGAACAGCTCGCCGCCACCGAAGCGCGACTCGACGCCACCGAGGGGCGACTGGCTGCCAGTATCGATGCCCGCGGCAATGTCGAAGCGTCGATGCACCTCAAACTAGGAGAGATCGATCGCCGATCCGAACTGGCCGAACTCGCCGCACAGATCGGACCTGTGACCACCTGGGTTGGCGCCGCTCGGTTGGCCAACACGACTCGAATATCCGTCTTGCTTGCCACCTATAACCGCCATGAGCTGCTTCGTCGTGCCGTGGATTCTGTGCGCGCCCAGGAGTACCCCCACTGGGAGCTGGTCATCGTCGACGACGGGAGCACGGACGGCACGCCGGAACTGCTGGCGCGACTCTCGTCGGAGGATGAGCGGATAGTCGTCGTGACGCAGCCTCATCGAGGCGTGGGCGCCGCCCGCAATGCCGGTCTGGCGGTATCGACGGGGGAGATCACCTGTTACCTCGATGACGACAACGTCATGCAACCACTCTGGTTGAAGGCCGTGGCGTGGGCCTACGAGCGTCATCCTGAAGTGGAGCTCCTGTATGGCGCCAGGGTGAGGGATGTCGACCGCGAATCGAATCAAGAAGCCCTGCCTTATCTTCACTTCGAATCCTTCGAACGGAGCCGCCTCGAGCAGGGCAACTTCATCGATCTGGGTGTGATCGCCCACCGTCGTTCTCTTCCCGAGGCACACTTCGACGAGTCACTCGAGGCGTTGGGAGACTGGGATCTCATCCTGCGGCTCACCGAGGACCGGTCGCCCCTCCCGCTGCCCGTCGTGGCCTCGATTTACACCACGTCAGCGCCCAACCGGATCACTCGATCTCGCCGACGGATCGAGGCCGACGCCGAAGTGCGGACCCGAGTGCTGCAGAGGCGACCCCTCCGCGTGCTCGCTTACAACGCGCTGTTTCCACTGGTTCCGGAGACCTACATCGGCGAGGAGATGAAAGCTCTGACCGACAACGGGGCCGTGCTCGCCTGGTGCACCGATCGTTGGTCCCCATCACCGGTCAAAGTGACCGAGCCGGTGTACACGGACGTGAGCACGGCAGTGCGCGAGTTCGAGCCTGATGTTCTCTTCCTGTATTGGTCGTCATTTGCCATTGAACGTCTCGAGGAGCTCTCGGCGATCGGCTTGCCCTTCGCCTTTCGGGTGCATTCCTTCGATTTCGATCCTGAGGTCATCAAGCGTGTCCGGACCCACCCGCTTTGCGTCGGAACGTGGGCTTATCCCCACCATGCCAGACGAATCGCCGGGGCCCACAGTCTCGTAGCCCTTCTCACCACTGCAGAGAACTTTCCCGAAGCCAGCCCGGAGAGGACCATCGTCTTGTCGGCGTCCGCTGGGCTGCCGAAGAAAGACTGGCCCACTCTGGTCGGCGCCTTCGCCCAGCTGGCCAAAAAGGGTGTCGACTGCCGGATCGTGGTTGGCATTACCGACCAGTTCGAGGAAGAACCTGCTCTCATCCGCGAACTGATCCGGGAGACGGGCGCATCGATCATGCTCTCCGTCGATGTACCCCACGACCAGGTGATCGACTTGCTGGCACACACTGCCGCGGTCGTCTACACCAAGCACCCGGGCGGGCCCTTCGGGATGCCCCGGTCGATCATCGAGGGCATGTACGCCGGAACGTCGGTCGTAATGCCCGACCAGCCCGAGGCGGCACTGGTGGCCGGCCCCAACCGCCGGACGTACGCACAACAGGATGACATCGTCCGTCACGTCATCGAGATCCTGGCTGGCGGTCCCGAAGTCGAGGCCGAACGTCAGTTCAATCAACGATTCGCCGCCGACCACTTCGCTGACCCGGCCCTGGCCACTTCGTTCGCCACTCAGCTCACGAGAGCAGTGGCGCAGTGGCGATCCGGCTGACTGGCGGTCAATGGTCGGTCAGGGTGCCGTGTCCGGCACCGAGTGGGTCCGGATAAGCCGCCCCACGTCGGACCAGATCTCGACCCCTCCTCCTCGGTAGGTGGGCTTCCCCAGGGCGGAGGCGATGAGCGCATGGGCAGCCTGCGGGTTGGCCCCGACGTCCTGGAACACAACCGCTCCCACATGGTTGCGGACCAGGAACGCATCCACCTGGGAAGGTGTCGGGGGAGTGGACGGTGTCCCGGCGATGACAGCCGAGGGACTGCCGCCCACAAAGTCGGCCACCAAGGAGGCGGGGACAGCGTCGGGGCCCGGAGGGAAGGGATCGTCGACCGACTGTCCGGCCGCGCTGGCAACCAGGGCATAGCCGCCCACGAGGCGGAACCCGGTGCTGTCGGTGGCCTGCCACAGCATCGCTTGGATGTAAGGGTAGGCCGGATAGGGATAAGCCAGCGTGACGGTACCGGGGGCGATGTTGCCGGTCATGTTCGACGAGAAGTAGGCGGGCACGTCTACTGCGAAGACCGGGATCGGCCAGTTCGGCAATACCGAGACGGTGACAACGGCGGTCACCACCAGGGCCACGAGGGTGCCCGCTGTACTCGTGCGTCGGCCGGCGGCGGCGTGTCGGCGTCGACGGCGGGGCTCGCCCTCGGGGTCGGCAGTCAGCGACCGGTGGCGTCGCCCCCACCACTGGTCGATGCCGACGGCCAGCATGACGGCCACGAACAGATCGGTGTAGAGGGAGATCCGGGCGTCGATGAGGCCGGGAAACACCGGTAGGTGCTCGAGCACATCGAAGGGAAGACGGATCGAGGTGACGTGCCCGTCGATGGTCAGCCTCGGTCCCAAGGAAAATACGAAAGCCACCAGCGCCATGAAAGCGGCGAAGCGAATCCAGCCCACCCGCCACCATCGGATGACCAGGTACCCGAGGAACAGAAGCATCGGTATGCCGAGGTAGCTCCCGTTCTCAGAGATGTCACCATGGATGAACTGGTCTGCCCGGGTCGCCAGTGAAGCCGGAGCCGCCAGCTGATAGGAGTCGGGAACCAGCGGGCCGAGCAGGTCGGCCGGATAACCACCGGCGGTGTGCGCCGCACCGACGTAGTGGCCAGTGCCCTCAAACAGGAAATAGATGGGATAAGCGACAACGGGCAGGACGATCAGCCCAGCCCAGCCCAGGCCGCGGACCACGTGCTGGGCCTTGGCGGCCACCTGGTGACGGCGGACCAGGGCCAGAGCGACGATCCCCACCGCCGCCATCACCCCCGAGGTGAGCAGGATCTCCGGAGAAATCAGAAATTGACCGACTGAGGCCACCCCGAGGATGAGGCCCCATTTCCGGGGACTGTCCTTCTGCCGCACCACCAACTCGTAGAGCGCAAGCAGAATAAGCGGCGGAAACGGCACGAACGTCTGGTGAAGGTGGTCTGTCGACTGACCGGCCATAAAGGGCGAGGCACCGTAGAAAAGGCCACCGGCGAAGGCGGCAGGAACCCACCGGACCCATCGACGCAGGACCAAAAAACATGATGAGGCGGAGGCGGTGATGGCCAGCCACAGCATGAAGGTGGTCGCGGACACCGGTCCGAAGAGGGCCGTGATCGGCGCAGACACCAACCCCAACAGGGGGGCCAGGGTGTTTTGGGCCAGATTGACGCCGGACGGATAGTCGATGAAGTTCGAGTACAGAGGACTGTGCAGATGGGCAACGGCGAATGGCGTCCACCACAAGAACCACCCGATCTGTGCCTGATCGCCACAAGGACAGATCGGGAGGCGGCTCGGGTCTCCAGGCCATGACGGGAAGTAGGCGATGGTGGCCAGCGCACCGTAGATGCATATGACCAGGATGGTTCTGGGCCATCGGGGCGCCGCCTTTCGGACCGGCTGGAACGCCGCCACGGCGGGCATGGTTACCGTCGCCACTGCGGCAACCCTCTTGTTGGCCTACCGCCCCTGAGGGGCTGACTCCACAGGTGGTTCAAGGGTGTCCGACCCGCCGCTGTTCGGTGGCCGTCTCACCGGACAACCGGATCAGAGGGTCGCGCACCGACGCAGCTCCGCCGCTTCCGATGGGGCAGTCGGCCACGCTGGCCGGGGCCAGGCCCAAATCCGATGGGTCACCAGGCTGCGTTTTCGGTGAGCGTCGCGAGTCTGTTGGCGTGCAGGGCAGAAGCAATCGGGGCCTGGTTGGATGAATGGGGTTAGGCGTCGCATTTCGTGATGATCTTCCCTGCCGGACACTAACAATCGTGGCAGGGGGCCAGGTGGCACATCGATAGCACAATCCGTTGCCTCGAGAGACCGCCGGACTCTCCAAATCGATCAGGAGTAAGCTGAAGCCGGATCACGAATGGGGGGTGCGCGGGGACGGGGGTAAATGACGTTCCGACCTCCGTGCCCCACCTCCTCCATCTCAACCGCAGGCGCCATCTCAACAGCAGGCCACAAGGGACGACCGTGAACGAAGCTCAGCCCGGGACTAGGCACAGCAAACGACCCCGTGCTGTGGTGGCTGTGGTGGCTGTGGTGGCTGTGGTGGCGGCCGGCCTCGGGGTCGGCCTGGCCAGCATGTCGGCCCAGGCCAGCACGTCGGCCAAGGCCAGCACGACAGCCCGGATCGACGGCCAGCCGGTGAAGACGCTCACCCTGACCATGCCCCACCCTTACAAGCCGGTGTTCACCAAGGGCAGCACCGATGACTACCACTGCATCCTGCTGAACCCCCACGTGACCGCCAACTCGTACGTCGTGGCATCGGAGTTCTACCCGGGCTCGGGTCGGTCCCGGGTCGAGGTGCACCACGCCATCCTCTTCCTCGTCCCGCCCAACGAGGTGGCGGCGGCGGAGGCGAACAACCCGGGTGACAAAGGTTGGAGTTGCTTCGGCGAGTCCCCCGTCGATGGGAACAGCCTGGCCGGACTGGGGAACTTTCCGTGGCTCAGTGCCTGGGCCCCCGGCGCCGGCATGGACAAAGAGCCACTCACCACCGGTACCCCGCTGCCGGCCGGCAGCATGGTCATCATGCAGGTCCATTTCAATGGGCTGGTCGGGGACAAGCCGGTCCAGCCGTGGTTGCAGCTCAAGACGGTGCCGGCCGCCGCCAAACTACGCCCCGAGTCCCTGAGCCTCGACATAGCCCCACCCGACTACGGCTGCCCCGCCGGGGTGACCGGTCCGCTGTGCAGCCGACCGGCGGCCTTGGCCTACCTGGGCCAGCGGTTCGGGGAGAGCGCTGTGTTCTTCGACGACACCATCGAAAGCCTCTGCGGACGGAACCCGGTCGACCCGCCGACCAGCGACACCACCCAGTGCACCTGGCCCGTCTATCAACCTGGCTATGTCGTGCGCCTCGGAGCCCACATGCACCTGACCGGCGCTAGCTTGCGGATCATCCTCAATCCGGGGACCCCTACCCAGAAGACCCTCCTCAACGTGCCCGATTTCAATTTCCATTACCAGCGGGGCTACAACCTAGCCCACTGGGTCAAGATCGTTCCGGGCGACAAGATCGAGGTGAGCTGCACCTATAACCCACAGCTACGCCAGCAGCTGCCCCAGCTGCGCAAGCTGCCGCCACGGTACGTGGTGTGGGGGGACGGATCCTCCGACGAGATGTGCCTCGGCCTGGTCTCCACGGTGCCCCTCAACCCGCACGCGGCCACAGTGTGGACGAGCCACGGCGGCAGCGGCGGAAGGGGCTTCCACCGCGCCCGGACCGCCACATCGGCCCTATCCGCCACCGGCAGACCACCGTCGGTGCCCGCGGCCTGAGCCCCCGGCGGAGAATAACGGCCCGTGTTCCTGTCCACCACCTGCCAACCCGCCCCGGATGGCTTCCGTTACCCCTTCAGGGCCCGGGCCAGCGGCCGACGACGGGCCGGCCTATTGACTGCCGCCGTCCTGGTTGGGCTGGGGACTGGGTTGGCTGCATGCAGCAGCTCATCCACTTCGACCACCACCACGAAGGGTCCGTCCACCACGGCCACGACAGCAGCGACCACCAAGACCTCGGGAGTGGCGGCCGCGCCGGCACCCACCTCGGGCACCCCACCCCTCTACGAGGTGAAGACGGGCACCGTGTCCGGACTCGGTACCGTCCTGGTGGCTGGCAACGGCTTCACCCTCTACCTGTTCGTCCCGGACAAGCAGTCCGGCGTGTCGACCTGCTACGGCGCCTGCGCCGCGGCATGGCCCCCGCTGCTGCTGACCGGCACTGACACCCCCATCTACGGCCCCGGGGTGAAACCTGCGCTGCTCGGTTCCACCAAGCGCACCGACGGCACACTCCAGGTCACCTACAACGGGTGGCCGCTCTACCTCTGGCAGGGTGACTCGGTACCTGGACAGGCCACCGGCCAAGGCATCAACAGCACCGGTGGGCTGTGGTACGTGCTCAACCCGGCCGGCAAGGAAATCACGGCGAAGGCCTCCTAAGAAACATTCCTGGGGGGCTTTCTGAATGAGGAGGGAGCGCCGGGCCGGCCAGCCTCTGGACGTGCGCCCGCAGCCCTTTCACGAGGTGATCTGAGCTTCGGTGGTGCTTACCGGAGCGGAATCCGCGACCGGCGACCCGATGGTCGAGTTTCCTATGCGTGCCCAGGGCTGGTCTCATACCATCCGTGCAATGGGACCGACGAAAGGCGCCAGTGACTCAGGTGCCCACCGATGGGAATTCAGGGCACGCCTTCGCCGGGGGGCCTTTGGATGGAGAAGCTCCCAGCTGGCCGTCCGGCGTGTCAAGGAAGCGGTGGGTGAGGTCAAGAAAGTCGCCCGCAGTGATCCCGCCCATGCGGCCGACGGCGCGGTGCTGCTCATCGAACGCCTCTCCCCTGCGCTCGAGCACGTAGACAGCTCGTCTGGCGCACTCGGAACGGCCGTCAACCACGCCATCAACGAGTTGGTCCCGATTATCTCGATGGTCGACGTCGACACGAAGACGCGCCAGCGTTGGCTCGAACGTCTCTGGGCGGCCCATGCGGCCGATCAGATGCCGTACATCGAGTCCCTGGCCGACTACTGGGGCGAACTCTGCGGCTCGCGCCAACTGGCGTCCGGATGGGCCGACCAACTGATGGAGGCCACGCGCACGGCCCTCAGTCCCGATCCGTCGCTACACGCTTTCTTCCACGGGACAACCGCTTGCCTGAGCGCGCTTTACCGGTCGGAACGGTATGAGGAGATCGTCGACCTATTTGAAGGCGATGCCATCTGGCCATACAAGCGGTGGGCGGTGAAGGCGCTGGTCGCCATGGGCAAGAAATCCGAGGCGATCCGGTACGCCGAGGCATCTCGCGGACCGTGGACCAACGAAGGCGATGTGGACGCCGTTTGTGAGGAGATCCTGCTCTCCTCGGGCCTCGTCGAGGAGGCCTACCGCCGCTACGGCGTGCGGGCGAACCGCTGTGCGACCTATCTGGCCACGTTCCGGGCCACTGCCAAGAAATACCCGGACAAGCCCAGCAACCAGTTACTGACAGACCTGGTGAGGGCATCTCCCGGCAAGGAGGCCAAGTGGTTCGCGGCTGCCAAGGACGCCGGTCTCTACGAGGAAGCTCTTGCCCTCGCCGGCAGCGGCCCCTGCGACCCTAAGACGCTCACCCGGGCAGCGCGTGACTTTGCTGTCACACAGCCGGACTTCGCCCGGGCGGCGGGAATGCTGGCGCTCCGCTGGTTGGTCGAGGGCTACGGATACGAGATCACGAGTACCGACGTCTGGGACGCCTACACCAATGTGATGGCCGTGGCCAAGGAGCTTGGGAACACCGACGAGACCCAAGTCGAGATTGCGCAGTTGGTGGCCGGCGAGCCTCCGCCGGCCTTCGTGGGGCACGTTCTGGGCCGGGAGCTCGAGCGCTGAAGTGCCGCCGTACTGTCGGGTCAGGTGATGCCCTCCGACAAACACGCCGACAAGAAGCCCCTCACCAGTGATGGCGGTGAACTACTTCGTCGAAGGGTCGTCTGTCGGGTTTGTTGATCGGGATGTAGCGGCCGACCGGCCGGGTAACCGCGTGCGACCATGTAGGCGACGGTGTGGTCTGGTGGTACTCCCACTATTCGCCGACATCCTTCCTGGTCCCCAACGGCCGAATGACCGATCCCGATACCAGGTCTGCGGCAGCCAACATCATGG
Source organism: uncultured Acidimicrobiaceae bacterium (assembly GCA_963727955.1). Classification (GTDB taxonomy): domain Bacteria; phylum Actinomycetota; class Acidimicrobiia; order Acidimicrobiales; family RAAP-2; genus Bog-756. The sequence goes on along the minus strand of CAVSII010000011.1, from coordinate 74,053 downwards.
CCATGGTGGCCTTCCCCAGGTCGTACTGATCGATCACTCGAAAGCGCTCGGCCTCGGGTTCGGAGAGGACGAGGACGATCGCCGCCTTGGCCGCGGCCAGGTGTCCGGCTCCGACCCAGACCGTCGACAGCTCCCGTAACTGGTCCGGATCGGTCACCAGGATGAAGTCCCATTTCTGGCGGTTCGACGCCGAGGGCGAACGCCATCCAGCTTCCAGAATCCGATCGAGGTGCTCCGGTGCGATCGCCCGGTCGTCGTAGGACCGAACATCGCACCGAGCTCGGATGGCATCCCACGTCACCATGCCGCCCAGGCTATGCCATCAACCAGTTCGGCCGTCTCGGGGCGAAGCCGAATGTGCGGGCCAACCCTGACTGCACAACCGAGTCTCGGTGGCCAGCGGGATCAGTGCCAACGAGTTTCAAACAAGCCGACCGAGTTCTTCTGCGACCGCCACCGCAAGATGTCCGTTGTGTGACCGACGGTCGGTAGCATCCTTGTTCATGGTGCTCGTTCTCATGTCCTTCGGCTGCGGGTAGGCCGGACCCGTGCCGGGCCCCAGCGTCGATATCCTGGTCGTAATGGGTGGGGCCACTCCCCCCTATCCTCTTGAGGCCAGAGCCGGCGAGATCATGCGGCTGGTCGACCCGCTCGAGACGACATCACTGATCGCCGATCTGCGCGTTCATATCCCCCGACTGGTGGGCGTCATCGGCGACGGCGATACAACCGTTGCGGTGGCTCGCCGGATCCATGAGGCCGGGCTGCCGGTGGTTCTGTTCGCCGACGAGCCGGTTGTGGTCGCTCCCGGTGTCGAGACGTGGCCAGCGACCGATCCGGGTCCGCAGATGGAGGTGTCCGAGAGTCTGATCGATCTCGTCGGCAACACGCCGCTGGTGCGCCTCAACCGGACCGGTCGCCATCTTCGATGCCATCTCCTGGCCAAGCTCGAGTACCTCAATCCAGGGGGGAGTGTGAAGGACCGCCCCGCACTGGCCATGATCCGAGCGGCCGAGGCGGAGGGGCTGCTCCGGCGGGGCAGCACCATCGTCGAGCCGACCTCGGGAAATACCGGGGTCGGACTGGCTATGATCGCCGCCCAGCGGGGCTACAGCTGCATCTTCACCATGCCGGACAAGATCGCCGAGGAGAAGCGCCAGCTGCTCCGGGCCTTCGGCGCCAAGGTGGTGGTCTGTCCCACTGCCGTCGACCCGGGACACCCCGATTCGTACTACTCGGTGGCCGATCGGATCACCGCGGAGACCCCGGGCGCCTTCCAACCCAACCAGTACCGCAATGCGGCCAATCCTTCCGCCCACGAACTGTCGACCGGTCCGGAGATCTGGCGCCAGACTGCCGGCCGGGTCACCCACTTTGTGGCCGGGGTGGGCACAGGCGGCACGATCAGTGGCGTCGGCCGCTACCTCAAGGCTCAGAACCCGGCGATCCAGGTCATAGCGGCCGACCCGGAGGGCTCCATCTACTCGGGTGGAGGCGGTCGACCGTATCTGGTCGAAGGGATCGGCGAGGACTTCTGGCCCACCACCTATGACCCCTCCACGGTGGACAAGGTGGTGGCCGTGTCCGACAGCGACTCATTTCTGACCGCCCGACGAGTGACCAGGGACGAGGGGATCATTGTGGGTGGTTCCTGCGGGACGGCGGTGTGGGCGGCTCTGCATATCGGCAAGGACCTCGGACCCGACGACGTGGTCGTCGTGCTCGTTCCCGATTCGGGCCGCGGCTATCTGTCGAAGCTCTACGACGACCGTTGGATGGCGGACCACGGGTTCGGGCGAGCCCAAGGTGAGACTGCCGAGGCGGTGCTGGCTGCCAAGGGAGACCGCTACCCGCCGCTGGTCCACGTTCACCCCGAAGAGACCGTGCGGGCCGCCATCGCCCTGCTCCAGGAGTACGGAGTGTCCCAGGTCCCCGTGGTCAAAGCAGAGCCACCGCTGGCCCTTGCCGAAGTGGTGGGATCGGTGTCCGACAGGCAGCTGCTCGAGCACACGTTGCACAATGCGGAGGCGTTCGACCAACCGGTCAGCTCCGTGATGGGGCCACCCATGGACACCGTGGGTCACAGCGAGACGGTGGACGGCATCGCCGCACGGCTGGAGGGAACCAGCGCAGTGCTCGTCCTCGATGGCGGGCACCCCATCGGGATCCTCACTCGCTCCGACCTGTTGAGCTTCCTCGGGAGCCATTAGATGACCGACGAGAAGGTTCCTCCGGTTGGAGGGGGAGCACCGGGGACAGATCCAACTGTCGGGCTCGGGTTCGAGACGCGTGCCATCCACGCTGGTCAGATGCCCGAAGAGTCCACCGGAGCGGTCGTGACCCCGATCTTCCAGACATCGACCTTTGCCCAGCCCGAGGTGGGAGCCCACCAGGCTTTCGAATACAGCCGGACGGGCAATCCGACACGGACCGCCCTCGAAACCTGCCTGGCCGACCTCGAGGGAACCACCTACGGCGCCGCCTTCGCCAGCGGGTTGGCCGCCGAGGACGCAGTGTTCCGCTGCTTGGCGCCTGGGGATCACGTCATCATCGGTAACGAGCTCTACGGTGGCACCTACAGGCTGCTGGACCAGGTGCACTCCCTGATCGGTCTCGAGTTCACCCCTGTCGCACTGTACGACCCAGATAGCATCCGGGCCGCATGGCGATCGTCTACCCGCATGGTCTGGATAGAGACCCCCTCCAACCCTCAGCTCTCTGTCACCGACATCGATGCGGTGACAGAGATGGCCCACGGCCGGAACGCGCTGGTGGTGGTGGACAACACGTTCGCCACGCCCTACCTCCAACGGCCCGTGGCCCACGGCGCCGATGTCGTGGTCCATTCCACCACCAAGTACCTGAGCGGCCACAGTGACGTGGTCGGGGGATTCGTGGCCACCTCGAACGAGTCCGTGGCCGAAAAAGTAGCCACTCTCCAGAACGCTACGGGGGCAGTCCCGGGGCCGTTCGACTGCTTCCTCGTTCTGCGAGGTATCAAGACGTTGGCCGTTCGCATGGACAGACACTGTGAGAACGCCGCCGCGGTGGCCGAGGTTCTGGCCACCCACCCAGCCGTCGAGCGTCTCTACTTCCCCGGTCTCCCCGGTCACACCGGGCATGCCACGGCCACGACCCAGATGAGGGCCTTCGGAGGCATGGTCTCGTTCACCGTGCGAGGGGGCGAGAGGGCGGCCATCGCCGTTGCCAACTCGACCCGGATCTTCACGCTGGCCGAGTCACTGGGGGCCGTCGAGTCGCTCATCGACCACCCGCATCGGATGACCCACGCCTCGCTGGTCGATTCCCCACTGGCCGTCGACCCGGCCCTCCTGCGACTCTCCGTGGGTTTGGAGCTCGGGACCGACCTGATCAGCGATTTGTGTCAGGCCCTGGAGGCGGCCTCTGATCGGCACTCGTGAGCTGGTCCCGGGATCCGCCGGTCTCGTTCAGGTGATCACGGAGGGCAGTTTCGCTTTCAGCCTATAAAATCGACTTGTTTAGTCGGCTATTGTTCATTACACTGGTGTGCGGATCGACCGTGCGAAACCCCAACGACACCTGGGGGGGCAACAGAGCAGCATGACCTTCGACAAACGTTGGTCCTGACAACGACATTTCCCTACCGCCGTGGCCCAGCCCCAACGTCCTCGACTGTGGAGAGACCACCGTGCCCGCAGACATTGCCCTCCCGAATTTCACGCCCGAAAACCTTCCATTCCCATCGATAAGCCGGCACGATCCCGACGAGGCCCGTCACCCCGCCGGCCAGGCCATAGGTCGTCGGGGTTCTCGACCGACTGGTTCGATTTCCTTCGGCGCACTTCGGGCTATCGCCCTGGGCTTGGCCCGTGTCCAAGAACCGGTCCCCCTCGGGGGCGATTCGGCCAACCCCCGCTCGGTCCTCCTCCTGGCCACCTCCTTCTACGAAGTGTGGCTGATCACCTGGCCGGATGGATCCGGGCTCCCGTCCCACGATCACGGCGAGACGCGAAGCGTCATGCATGTCATCGATGGTGAACTTGTCGAGATCTACTCGGACTATTCAAAGGATTCGATATCAAGGGTCCGGGTACTGGGACGGGGGGGTCCACGTGCGCGGATCCAGCCTTCGTCCACGATCTTTGCAATCGGTCAGGCGCAGACGCCACGACCATCCATGTCTACTCGCCGGCGTTGACTGGCATCACCTTCATCGAACAGCCCTGGGTGGACGAGCCGGCGCGGATGCGGGCCTCGGCCGTGGCCGAACAGAACCGTCGAGCGCGCTCCGACGATCTTCCTCCTCTTCGACTTCCACCCCTTGCACTCGTCGAAGACTGAGGCCAAACGCTTTCCGGGACGAGCCTGGGAGAGCAGGAATCGAACGGCGGTCTGTTGACGCCCTATCGACGATGAGCTCAGGCTGTCGGCCGAACCCCCCTCGGCCGGCAGCCTGAGCCATCGAACAGCCGCCGGTGGGTATCTGTTGGGCGACCGTCATCGACCGTGATGGCAGTCATTGCGATCGAGGCCTTCCACAACGGCAAAACCGCGGCACATCCCGTCCAGCGTGAGGCACCTTGTATGGTCCGGACATGGCAAATACGACGTGGCCGGTGACCGAGCCCGCCCATTCGCCTCTTCCCGTCACCCTCCGAAGTGCCGTGCGACAAGAGTTTGCCCGCTCGCTCCGCGCTCCCTATGAGACATTCATCACGGTGGCGGTCAATGGCGCACTGATGAGCTCGGCCTGGTTCTTCTTGCCCACCGGCCTCAAGGACAAGGTGTTCACGCTGCACGGCACGCTGGCCTTTGCCCTCGTGTTGGCCGCTTGGATGTACTCAGACGTGCCCGCTACCAATGTCCTCGGTCCGGATGTCGAGAGGGTGACTGCAGCTCTCGACCACCCGGTGATGTTCCGCAGATTGCTATACGGCAAGAACATCGTCCTCTGGACCCTCGTCACACCCGTGTGCCTGATCGTCGCTCTCGTCAACGGCATCCTGTCCCACAATTTGCTGGCAACCTTGTACACGGTCATCTGGATCGGGGTGGTTCCGTTCGGCGTACTCGGACTGTCCGGACTGGTCGGGATCCGCTTTCCCTACCATCCGCAGCCAATTCGCTACCGGTGGGAGCACCGACTCCCACTGCGTCGAAAGCTCCTGCGCTGGCTGGCATTGGTGGTCACGCCGTACGGGCTCGTTCCCCTCCTCGCCGTCCTGGTCATGCTTCCATCCCTGCTGTTGTGGGGTTTCACATCGACGCACGGACTGTCCCAGAAGCTCCCCGACCGCTACCTCGGATGGGGCGTGGCGCTGGCCTGTGCTGTGGCTGCGATCTGTGCCTTCGGTGGCCACCGGTTGGGGGCATGGTGGGCCCATCGACGCCGTCACGCCCTCCTGTCCTACCTCGCCGATCCCACTCGGGGCTGACCATTCACCGGGAGCCGAGGATCGGGATGGCGACACGGAGCAGCGCCGACGGTTGAGCCCACCCCAGGCATCGCCAAGGCGCCGTTATTCGGAGTCCTCCGGGTCCTCCGCCGGCATGTCCAAGAAATACCAACGGGAGACGGGTCGGTCGATGTCGGCCAACCGGCGATCTGCCATGGTGCCCAGGTGTAGGGCCAGGACGTAGATAGCAAGACTGACGATGGCCACGACGACCGCGCACTCCCAGTCCGAAAGCGTGGCCCGCCCACCCCCATAGGGGGAGAGATAGCTCACGACGCACATAGCTCCTGCATACGGCACGATCCAGGAGGCCGCCAACCATTCGAACCCCGGGTGGCGGGATTGGGGTCGAACCAGCGCCAGCAAACCCACAATGAACGCACCGAAGGCCACCACCAGAAAAAGCCGAAAATTGGTCGTCCATCCAACCCATATCAAGAGGAGGTTGGCGATGACGAATGCAGCCGGTGCGGTCAGCGGGGCGAAGCGCAAGCGGTAGGGACGGGGAAGGTCCGGTGCCGTACGGCGAAGCACCCCGAGGGCAAGCGGGGCGGTGGCGTAGACGAGCACCGTGGCAGCGGTGATGAAAGCCAGCAAGCTGCCCCAGTCCGGAAGCAGAAAGATGATGACCAGTTGGGTCACGAAACAGAGACACAAGCTCCGGAAGGGCACGTCCCGCCGATTGAGGGTTCCGAGCCAGCCAGGCAGATAGCCCTCGCGAGCCAGCGCGAACGGGAGCCGCGACGCGGTGGCGGAGAAGGTCATGCCCGATCCGGCCGGTGAGATGATGGCGTCGGCGTAGACCAGGTAAGCGATGGCCGTCAGGCCGATGACCCCGGAGAGTCCGGCCAGCGGGCCGAAGTCACCGCGGAAGCGCAGTTCGTGCCAGCCGCCGATCAGATCGCCATGGGGAATGGCACCGATGAACGCGATCTGCACGATCAGATAGACAGCCCCGGCGATCACGACCGAGCCGATGACGGCCCAGGGGACGTTGCGTTGAGGATGTTGCGACTCCCCACCCAGCTCCACCGCCTGCTCGAAGCCCAGCAGGGCGAAGACAACACCTCCGGTGCTGACGGCCGCCAGCACGCCGTGCGCATCCGTTGGGAAAAGACCACCCACGGCGAAGTTGTGACGGTCGAATCCATGGACGACGAAAGCGACCGCCACAATGAGCGGGACGGCGATCTTCCACCAGACAACGATGGTGTTCGTCTCGCGGAACCATTTCATGCCGGCCGCGTTCAAGGCGGTGAACCCCAGCAACACGAACACGGCAGCCAGCTGGCCGAGGTGTGTCAGCCGCACCACGCCCGGGGATTCCGAGATCAGAGAGGGGACGTAGTTCCCGACGTAGCGCAGAGCGGCTTCGGTCTCGATCGCCGGTACGCACACACTGCTGATCCAGGCGAACCATCCCGAAAAGAACCCGGTGACCCGACCGAAGGCGTAGAGCGGGAACCGCGCCGTTCCACCGTCAACCGGGAACATCGTCCCGAGCTCGGCGTGGACGAAGGCCAGGACGACCACGAGTGCGATGCCCAAGATCCAGGCGGTGACGGCGCCACCCCCACCAGCGATCTGACCAGCGTCGAACGAGGAAAACAGCCAGCCCGATCCGATGACGGCTCCCACCGACACGAAGACAAGTGCTCTCCGGCCCAGTGACCGTCGGGGCCGGCTGTGTGTTGGTGTCGACATGTCGTTGGCGCTTCGATTTGGGATTGATCGGTCCCCCGATCCGGAGAGCCGCTCGCCATTATGACCAGGTTGAGGTGACCGGACCGACAGCATGGACTGCTTCCCTTTAGCACGCACCTCGATCACCAGGTTGCTTTCACACCTCCACCGAACGACCCACGTGGTTAGCGGCGATCGTCATCCAACCAGCGCCATAGCAAAGGCAGACGTCGGATCGTTGGCTCGTAGGCCGGTTGTCACGTCATGGTCCGGAGTTCGCTTTCTGTGGACTGGATGGTGATGACACCGACTCGGAGGGCCGTCGTTTGACGAGATCCTGAGGAACCTGGGGTAACCAGGCACTGGACGCATAGGCCACCACCACCGCCACGATGACGAGGGGAGCGACACTCAGCCCGTCACTGGACAGCAATACAGTGGCCAACAGCGTGGACGTCAGGGGCAGCTTGAGCATGACCGTGGCCATCGCCCCGATTCCGATGGCCACTGCGGGTACCACCGAGAGTCCGGGCAGGTGGGAGGCGGCTACGCCGATGGCACCTCCGATGAACAACGATGGGAATACGGGACCGCCCCTGAAGCTGGAGAGGGACAGCCCATAGGCCGCGGATTTGCAGACCACGAGAAGCAAGAGAGCCCCTACCGTCCAGGCCGACGGATGGAGGACCAAGCCCGGAAGGGCCGACTGCCCGGAGAAGAGCACCTCGGAGACCCCGTGGCCGCTTACCTCGGCGAAGACAATGGCCAGAGCGGCAACTCCCGTCCCCACCAACGGCGTCAGGAGAATCATCCGGCGCTCCACTACTGGCTGGAGAACCAGTCCAAGGAGTCGGATGGCGGTACCCAAAAGCGACGCCACCAGTCCGAAGGCGATGGCCCAGAGGAACATCGCTCCAGTCGGATGGCTGAAGGGAGGAAGCCCTGGAATGGCCAGAGAGAAGCTTCCGAACCCGGTCAGCGAGTCCAGGCCGATGAAGATGAGAGTGCCAATGCCAGCGGCCAGCAGTCCGGGCACAAGGACAAGGCCGAGCACCGGACCGCCCAGGCCGGCCGCCTCCATCAGGAGGAAGGCACCGAGGATGGGGGACCCCAGCAAGGCCGATATGGCAGCAAAGCTGCCGGCGGAGGCGATCACTACGGCGGCCATGGGAGGGGCGTCCTTCTTGACCAGATGGACGGCCAGGGCCCCGAGGCCCCCACCGATGGCGATCAAAGGTGCCTCGGGACCGAGCACCACGCCCAGGGCGAGCGTGGCCAACGAGGCCAGAATCACTCCGGGGAGCTCGACGGCAGTGGGCGCGCCACCCGCCTTGAACCCCTCGGCCGGCTTGTGCCCGGAGGTTCCCGGGAGGTACCGGATGGTGGCACCCACGAGGACGCCGGCGATCGCCAATACCGGGAGCGGCCACCACGACGGAGTACCGGAAAATCCGACCTCCTTGGGGATCGACGCGAAGATCCAGTTCTGGAGCAGGGCCACGAATTTCAAGAAGAAGTAGGCGACCGCCGACACCGGAATCCCGATGAGCCCGGCCAAAACCAGCAGCTGGATATAGCTCCGTGTCCTCAGCAGGGCCATCGGGTCTGGAGAGGCTGAAGGCGGTGCTGGAGAAGCAGGCGTGCTCGGCTCCGAGTTCTCCGCGGTGTTGCTCACGTGTGCTTGGTGGCCGTCGAGCAGGCCGTCAGCTCAGACTGAGCCCAGGCTGCACCCGGTCTCTGACCACATAAGCCATGATCAGCGCCAGGGGGAAGCACACAAGGCTCGGCAAAAAGAACCCGAAGAAGCCGTGACCTTTTCGACGGGCCCCCCGCGCCGGCCAGAAGACAATGAGAATCCAGATGATTGCGCCGATAATTACCACGGCGAACCACAAAGTGCTCTCCTTGTCCGCAAAGGCCCACCCCAAGATGGCGCACTTACGGGATTAGACCGATCTGCACGTGGTCCATGGTGGCAAGCACTAACGGCGAAATCGTCACCCGTTGTGGGTGACTCCGGCCAGATCGGGTTGGTCACCAGCCCTACCGGTGAACGAGCCGAGGGTGCTGCTTGCTGCCAACCGCCGATCTTCGTCGAAGGTCGTTCGAGATCCATGGACATGGTTCAGATGGGTACATTCCCGCAGCCGCACGCTTAGCCGATTTTTATCAGAGTTGAATGTTGGGCTTATGTCCAACTGTTCAAATGTGTCCGATTCCGAGTGGCAGCTTGGGGCGGCAGAGGGCACTAATTCTCGAACCGGCGGTTCGGCATTCCGTCCTTTGGTCGCGCCTGCAGACTCCGACGAGACGACGTGAGACGTTCGAACCCAAGCTTCGAACGGCAAGCAGGCCGAACCTTCGATAGCTAGCGCATAACCGGAGGTCGCGCTTTCGGGAATTACCACCACCAGAGGCTGAGAGGAAGCTCCTTGTCCATCGAAATGTTCGAGATTGTCGTGCGCGGAAGGTTGAGTCCCACCCTGAGGGCGGCGCTCGGAGGCTTCGAGGTAACGCACTGCACTGACGGCCTGAGTCATCTCGTCGGACCCGTGCCAGACCAGTCAAGGATCCACGGTCTGTTCCAACTTCTTCGCGACCTCAACATCGAGCTGATTTCGGTCAACCCGATCAACGACGAGGCTGGCGCCGGCGCTAACACGGGAACGGGGCGCATCGAGAGGTGACCGGGCCCTCCGGACTCGCCCTCGGCCACGGCCGAATGCCGGGGGACAGCGGGCGCTGACCATGACATTCCAGCAGGCCCACGTTCCTCCCATGGCGCTCCAACTCCGGATCGCCCGTCAAATGCGAGCGTGCCGCTGAGCCTGATGGCTTTTACAGTGGCGAACGCTCACGGGCGCACTTCCCGCAAACGATTAAGTCGAGTGGCAATCAGACCTCGTTCGGGCATCCTGTTGTGGTCACGGCCCGAACACGCAAGCCGCCCTATCCCAAAATCTTGGCTTTCTCTGCCTCGAACTCCGCCTCGGTCAGGGCCCCGGAGTCCTTCAGCGCGGCCAACTGCGTGAGCTGCCCGATGGTGTCGGGCGCAGCTGCTGCAGGTGCCGGAGCCGGAGCAGCTGCAGGAGCTTCTGGCTGCTGGGCCTGCTGCTGTTGGGCCTGGGCCGCCTGCTTATTGGCCATGTGGCCGCCTACCACCGCGGCGGTGCCTACCACGGCGGTGGTGCGAACGGCCATCCGTGCGATGGGTCGCCTTCTCATCATCATTTCGAATCTCCTGTCTTCGTGTAGCTCAGACTGCCGGCGGCAGGTCTGCGAGGATGGGCGCGATCAGCTCGTATGGTATGCGAGCGCCCTCGAGCAGCACCCCGTCGGAGTTGCGGACGGCTTCGGCGAAAGGTGCCGCCCACACATCCTCCCAGATCAACAGCGCAGCCGAGGAGTTCGGCTCGAGTGCAGCAGCGGCGTACTCGATATCCTCCGGGCTGATCAGACCGCCCACCTCTCCGTCCAACCCGGAAAAGCCAGCCAGCGCGTCGAGCTCGTCGATCTCGAAACTGACGATGGAACCATCGGTGTCCTTGCCGATGAAGATCAGATCGAGGATCCTCACCGTTCCCGATTCGACGAGCGCAATCAGTTCAGGGGCGATCTCGCCGCTGAACTTGTTTCCGGGGAACCCTACGATGATGTATTCGACTGGTCCTAAGGTCATGTGATCCTGTCCTCGCCTTCGTGTTGTTTCAGATTACGGTTGACTACTGCTGATGTCCTCATCCTCATCGGGTGATTGAAACGGTTAGTCGGCATGACTCCCCGCCCGAGCGGTCGAGTAGGAGTGTGCCACCTCCGGCCGCTTCTAGCACTTCCTCGTGAGCCATGCCCCTGGCCAGAGAGAAATCGATCACTTTGCACAGCGCATACACGGTGGGCGGGAAGCGAGACAAGCCTTCACAATCCGGACTCGACCTTGATGCGACCCTGGGCTGCGGCCTTTTGCAGGGCGTCGTAGTCTCGCTGGTTCTGGTCGGCGTAGGACTCTGAGAACGAGGCGATGGCGTTGTCGAATGATTTGCCCGATCCCAGGTAGGCAGCGATGGCGATCCGGTCACCGGACCGGGCATGGGCTCGGGCCAGAGTCCAGCCGCACAGCCGTCCGTAGACGGCCATCGACTGAGGGGTCATCCGATCGGTGTCGGCCGATCCCTTCCAATCGCGCAGTTGACGAATATAGAAGTCTCGCTGCACCCCATCGATGCCCTCGACCTGCTCCCAACCGAGAAGGATGTCGCTCGAGGCCTGCATCAGGTGCTGGCCGGCCACGACCCGTTCGCCCTGATTGGTGTACTGGCTTTCGCCCACGAACTCCGCCAACACCGAGGCTTGGGCCTCCTTGGCCTGCAAAAGGAGCGGTTCTGTTCCGTCGCTCCCCACCATCAGGATGACCCAGGCCCGGGTGCCGACACTTCCGACGCCGACCACCTTCCGGGCGATGCTGACGAACCGGAACTGGTCGAGGAAGTGGCGCCGATCGCTCTGGAGGGTGTGCCGATAGCCACGGAGCAGGTCATGCATCCATTCGGTGAGGGCGGCACCTCGCTCTTCGGAGACGAGTTCTTCGACGGGGACCAGCAACGGAGGATCGCTGACGAACCGGGTCTTACCGTCGACCACTTCGGTGAGCTTGCCCAGCGCCTGCATACTGTCGCGTGTCCGGGCCTTGGCCAGGTTCTTTTCCGCTTGAGCCTTGGCCTTGCTCAGCGACTTGTCCGTCTTCTTGCCGGTCAGGCCCAACTCGTCGCCGAGCTCGGCGAGCACCTTCTCAATGTCCATGTGGGCGTACCACACGTCGAGATCGCCCTGGGCGGCCAGCTTGGCCATCTCCGTCCGGTAACCGGCAACGGCATCGAGTACCGCCACAGCCCGTTCCCGATCGGAGAATCCTCGGTCCCTTCCGGCGATGGCCAGGCTTGCCGCCAGCCTCTTCACGTCCCACTCCCATGGACCGGGCAGCGTTTCGTCGAAGTCGTTGACGTCGAACACCAGGGTCCGCTCGGCCGAGGCGAAAACGCCGAAGTTGCTCAAGTGGGCATCCCCGCAGGCCTGGACGGTCAAGCCCGATCGTGGCGTCGCCGCCAGATCGGAGGCCATGATCAGGGCCGCTCCCCGGTAGAAGGTGAAGGGCGAGACCAACATCCGGCCGTAGCGAATGGGCACCAGTTCCTGAACCCGCGATTTCGCCTGGCTCTCGAGAAGGGCCACCGGATCGGGTCGGTCCGGAGAGGGCTCCCATCCTTCATGCTCAGCTCTGGGAGCGACCGTCCGCCCTTGCTTACCCAGGGCCACTCGTTCATCTGCCGACAAATGGCCAGTTGACGGCTGCTTGGCCGACGGAGCCGCCGCCTGGCCGGGATCGTGGTTGACCATGGAACCACGGTCGCGCCCGCCCGGGTCGCCGCCATCACCCAATTAGGACGATTTCACATGGTGACAGGGAACCCGACAGCCACTGCGGCGTTGGGGGACCGATGAGATACCGGGCAGCTCGACCGCGTTCTCCTCCGCATTGGACCGACCGACGACCGCCTGCTCACTCTGTGACCGGGGCGACCTCGGCGACGCTCGAAGGAACGCCACCGTGCTCGGTCGGGGCCGCAGACGATCGATCGGTTGACCTCGGTCCGACAATTCTCTTCCGGAAGACGTAGAGACTCCACCCCTGGTAGGCCAGCACCACCGGGAAGGTGACCAGTGCCACCACCGTCATCACCTTCAGCGTGTAGGAGTTGCTGGCCGAGTTGGCCACGGTCAGGTTGTAGGCGGTGTTGGTACTGGACACCATCACCCGGGGGAAGAGCTCGAAGAACATCGAACCGACCACGCTGCCCATGGCAGTGGCGCCGGCGGCGAAGGCCCAACCTTCCGAGCGGGACTCGGCGAACAAGGCGGCGCCGACCACCGCCGCAAGAGCCAGGACCTGAAGCGGATTGGGGAGGAAGCCGACCCCCAATCCCACGTGGATCCACGTCAGCCACCCGAAGGTGACCACCGCGGCCAACCAACCCAGGCGACCGGACAGTCGGGCCGCCCGGTCGTGGAGGTCGTCGCTGGTCTTGAGGGTCAGGAAAGCGGCGCCGAGGAAGAGGGACAGCACGGTGAGGGTGACGCCGGTGTAGAGCCCGAAGGGAACCAGTAGTCCGGAGAAGGTGCCGGTGTAGTTGTGGGCGGAGTCGATGGGCAGCCCGTGGAGCAGATCACCCAGAGCGGTGCCGAGCAACAGCGGAATGAGCAGGCTGCCGACAGTCAGTGAGCACCGCCAGGTGGATCGCCATCGGGAATCGTCGATCTTGCGGTTGTACTCGAAGGAGACGCCCCGCACGATGAGAGCGAGCAGGACCACCACCAGAACCAGGTAGAAGGTGGAGAACATGGTGGCGTACCAGGATGGGAAGGCGGCGAAAGTAGCCGCGCCGGCTATCACCAACCACATTTCGTTGCCGTCCCACGTGGGACCGATGGTGTTGACGGCGATGCGTCGCTCGGCATCGTCGCGGCCGATGAACGAGTGCAGCATCCCCACACCGAAGTCGAATCCCTCGAGGACGAAGAACCCCACCCAGAAGACGGCGATGATCACATACCAGAAGTTGTTGAGGTGCACCATGGTCGTCTCCTAGTAGATGAGGGCCGGGACCCGGTCGTCTTCAGACTCCTCCGACCGACCGTCGTCGGTGTCGCCCTCGCCATCGTCACCGCCGGGTCGCTGTTCGGCGGGCGGTTCGAGTTCCTTGCGGCCGTAGTGGATCATCAGGTAGGCGTCGGCCACGCCCAGAGCCACGTAGAGCAGCACGAATACGGTCAGGCTGATCCCGATATCGGTAGCGGTCACCGACGCTGAGTTGGCCTGGGACGTCTTCATGAGGCCCTGGACGATCCAGGGCTGGCGGCCGCTCTCGGTCAGCAACCACCCTGCCGTGTTCATCAGGAACGGGGTGATGGCGAACCAGGGGGCGATGTAGAGGAACCACTTGGCCTTGTCCAACCTCTTCCGCCTTATGAGCCACAGTCCCCAGAGTGCGAACAGGGCGATGATGGCGGCCAGGTAGGCCATCACCCGCATCCCCCAGTACTGGATGAAGACGTTGGGGATGTAGTTACCCGGTCCGTACTCCTTGACGTACTGGGCCTGCAGGTTGTTCATGCCCTGGACCTCGCCGTCGACGTGGTTGGTGGCCAGGATGGACAGGAGGTCGGGGATCTCGATGATCTTGGTGGGGGTAGGATCGTTGTTCCCTCCCCCGGTCTGGAAGGCGGAGAACGAGCAGTGGGACGGGCAGGTGTTCCACAGGGCCTCGGCGGCGGCGATCTTCATCGGTTGGTACTTGCCTTCGACCACCCCGAGCTCGCTGCCGATGAACATGTTGACGAAGACGGCCGGGGTGAGGACGGCGAGGGAGATGATGGCCGTGCGGCGGAAGGCCTCGACCGCACTCTTCCTCTTCAAGTGCCAGGCGGAGACGGCCAGCATGATGATGGCCCCGGTCACCAGGGAGGCCAGGACGACGTGGGGGTAGGCCCACAGGAACACCGGGTTGGTGAACAGGGCCCAGACGTCGTTGAGCTGAGGCTGGTGTTGGGCGTTCATCACATAGCCCACTGGGTGCTGCATCCACGAGTTGGCCGCCATGATGAACAGTGCCGACACCATGGACGCCCCGGCCACCAGCCAGATGCAGGCCAGGTGAACCTTCTTCGACAGACGGTCCCATCCGAAGATCCACAGACCGAGGAAGGTGGATTCGAGGAAGAAGGCCACCAGGCCCTCCATGGCCAGCGGCCCGCCGAAGATGTTGCCGACGAAGCGGGAGTAGTTCGACCAGTTCATGCCGAACTCGAATTCCTGGACCAGACCGGTGACCACACCCACCGCCACGTTGATCAGGAGTAGGGTTCCGAAGAACTTGGTGAGCCGCTTGAACACCGGGTTGTCGTTGCGGTACCAGCTGGTTTGCAGCAAGGCCACCAGAAAGGCCAGTCCGATGGTGACCGGGACGAAGAGGAAGTGGTAGATGCTGGTGGTGGCGAACTGCCATCGGGCCAGGTCGTTGGTCATGAGATCAGAGTCCCGTCGTTCAGGGTGCCCCCGGAGGCGGCGACCATGGGTTGTGGCATGTCGTGCTGGGGTGGTGCTTCGATTGAGGCCCCGCGATAGGGAGGGGCGAAACTCTCGGTCCTCATCTCCTCCCACCACAGGCGGGAGTACCTGCCGGCCAGGCCCAGCAGTTGGTCGTGGGTGCCCCGCTCGATCACCCGGCCCTCGTCCATCACCACGATCTCGTCGACCGACTCCAGCCCGCAGAGCCGGTGGGTGATGAGTACCAACGAGCGCCCTGCGGTTATGTCCAGAAGGTCGGCGGTCAGTGCGTCGGCCGCCGTTGTGTCCAGGTGCTCGGCGGGTTCGTCGAGCACCAGGACAGGGAAGTCGGCCAGTAGGGCACGGGCCACGGTCAGCCGTTGCCGTTGACCGCCCGACACCCGTGCCCCGTGCCCTCCCACCTCGGTGGCCAAGCCCCGTGGCAGCGCTCCTAGCCAGTCGGCCAGGCCGACCCGGGCGAGCACCTCGCCCAGCTCGGCCTCAGTGGCGTTGCGCTTCCCGACCCGGAGATTTTCGGCGATGGTCGTGTCGAAGAGGTACGCATCTTGACCGACCATCCCGACCACGGTGCGCAGGTCATCGGCGCAGAGCCGGTCGATTGGCGTCCCGCCCAGCGTGACCGAGCCGGCCTGCCAGGGCAGGAAGCGGAGCAGGACGGCGGCCAGGGTCGACTTTCCCGCCCCGCTCGGCCCGAGGACAGCCACCCGCTTGCCGGAGGGAAGCGAGAGGTCGAGGCCACGGAGCGCCGGAGCGGCCGCTCCTGGATACGTGGCCCAGACCCCCTCGACCTCCAGATCGTAGGAATGCCGGGGGACCGGGAGGGCGACCCGGGGATCGACGACCAACACGACCGCATCGGTCACGTCGAACACCCGGGCGGCGGCCTGACGCACCCGCTGGAGGGCCTGGGCGGCAACGGGAAGACCCACCACCAGCTCGAAGGCGGCCAGCGGGATCAGAGTGATGACGGCCAGCTCGGTCCCGTTCAGGTGGCCAGACGACACGGCCGGGATACCCACCATCAGACAGCCCCAACAGGCCAATCCGGCCAGGACTGTGGTGAGAGCCAGACCGACGCCGGCCGTCCCGGCGCTGGAGGCGGCGATGGCAGTGAGCTCGGCGTCCTGGTCCCGAATGGTCCGGACCTGGGCGTCGGTCCCTCCAAACGCCACGAGCTCGGCCGCGCCCTCGGTGAGGTCCACCATGGCCGCCCCCAGATTGCCGCGTACCTGGGCGAACGTGGCCTCGCCACGCCGGGCCAGCCGGCCGCTCAGCCAGGGCGGGACCGTGCCCGCCACCAGCAGGCAGACGGCCAGGATGACGCCGGCAGCAGGCAGCATCCACCACAGCAGGACGACAGTAAGCGAGCCCACCACCACGCAACTGCCGAACGGGGGGATCACCCGAATGACCAGATCCTGCAACGAGTCGACGTCACTGACAATCCGGGTCAACAAGTCGCCCCGCCGGAACAAGGGCAGTCCGGACGGGGCCAGCTGCTCCAGACGTTTGTACACCCGCACTCTGAGGTCGGCCAGCAGCCGGAAGGCGGCATCGTGGCCGACCAGCCGTTCCTCATATCGGAAGAAGCCGCGTGAGAGCCCGAAGAACTGGACAGCCACGATGGCCACGGCTAGCGCCGACTCGTTCGGGTGCTGTGCCGCTCGGGAGATGAGCCACGCCGCCGTGCCGATGAGACCGATGTCCGCAGCTATGGCAGCCGCACCGAGCAGGGTGGCCAGGACGATCCGACCCGAGGCGGGCCGGGCCATGTCCAGGGTCCGGCCCAAAGAGGCGAGATCCCCGTGCCCCATCGGGTCGGTGCCCACCTCCTTCACCGCGCCGCCATTGGCGCCAGTGCCGGTGCCAGGTCAACCACCCGGTCAGCCAGCGCTATCAGGGAGGGCCGGTGGGCCACGATGACCACGGTGCGTCCGGTCATGAGCCGTCGCACGGCGGCCAGCACGCTTTGCTCGGTGCGGCCATCGAGATTGGCGGTCGGCTCGTCGAGCAGCAGCAGCGGCGCATCCCGCAGGAAGGCCCGGGCCAGCGCTACCCGCTGACGCTCCCCCGCCGACAGGCCGGCCCCGTCCTCGCCCAGCCTGGTCTGGAGGCCCTCGGGCAGCCGGGCCACCACCCGGTCGAGGCCGGCGTCGGCCAGGGCGGACCCCACCTCGTCGTCGTTGGCATCGGGTCGTCCGAGCCGCACGTTGTCGATGATCGAACAGGCGAACAAATGCGGTCGCTGGGGCACCCAGGCCACCCGGGCCCGCCAGGCGTCGGGGTCGAGGTCGGCCAGCTCGGACTCACCCACCTTGACCGATCCGCTGTAGGTGGGAGCCAAACCCAGCAGGACACCCACCAGCGTCGATTTGCCGCAACCGCTGGGCCCGGTGATGGCCACCACCTCGCCGGGGCCGACGGCCAGGGTCACCTCCCGCAACGCCGGCAACGCCCGCCCCGGGTACCAGACTTCGAGCCGTTCAACCCGGAGGGCTGATCGGGCGGGGTCGGGCACATGGCGCGAGGTGCCCCGGACCGGCAACGGCTGTTCGAGCACGGAGAAGACCTCGCCGGCGGCCCTCATCCCCTCGGCGCTGGCGTGATAGTTGGTGCCCAGCAGGCGTAGCGGTAGGTAAGCCTCGGGGGCCAGGATGAGGACGAAGAGGGCGGTAGCCAGGCCGAGGTGGCCACCGAGCAGTCGCAGCCCCACGGCCACGGCCACAAGGGCCACCGAAAAGGTGGCGAGGAGCTCGAGGATGAGCGAGGAAAGGAACGCCACCTTGAGCGTGGCCATGGTCGCCGACCGGTAGCGGTCGGTCACGTCGCGTACCGCGGCCACCTGGGCTCTGGCCCGGCCGAAGACCCTCAGGGTGGGCAGCCCGGCCACCACGTCGAGGAAGTGGCCGGCCAGCCGCTGGAGAAGGCGGGCCTGACGCGCCATGCGGGTCTTCGTCGAGGCGCCCACCAGCACCATGAACACGGGGATCAGGGGGACGGTCACGGCGATGAGCGCAGCGGAGACCCAGTCGGCCCCGACCACCACCACGATGACGGTGACCGGCACGATCACGGCCAGGAAAAGCTGGGGCAGATAGCGGGCGAAGTAGGCATCGAGGGCGTCGATCCCGCTGGTGGCCAACACAACCAGGCTGCCCGGACGCTGGCGGTCGATGCCGGCAGGTCCCAGTCGTGCGATGCGCTCGACCAGGGCCTGACGGAGGTCCGACTTGGCCGCCGACGAGGCTCGGGCGGCCGTGCGCTCACCGACCCAGCCCACCGCGGCTCGGCCCACGATCACCGCCAGGAGCAGGGTTGCCAGAGTGCGGACCTGGGCCAGCGCCTGGTGCCCGTTGACGACCCGGGCCACCGTGTTGGCGATAAGCCAGGCCTGGGCCACCACCAGGGCGGCGGTGAGACCCCCCAGCAACACCGTGACCACCAGGTAGCGGCGCGTTCCACGCGTGTACTCGATCAGTCTGGGGTCGACGGGGCCGGGCCGAACCTTCGCCTCCTGATTGCCGGACGTCCTGGCGGTTCTCAGTGCCGTCCTCCCCGGTAGACATCCACAACCCGCCTGGTGAAGCCGACGGCGGGGGCGACGCACGCGGTGGAGAGGCGTGCGGGCTCGCTCAGTACAGCGTGCGTGGCGCTGGCGCCTCTGGCGATCGCACCGGCAGGGTCCACGTGGGAAGTGGGCAGGTTGGTCCGCACACAGTCAGCCAATGGAGTCTCTTCTCGGTCAGTTCAGCCCAGGCGATCGAGTGCGTCGGGTTGGCGCGCCGGCACCGGATTGACCGAGATCAGTTCGATATTGAGGTCCCGAAGCAGTTCGAGTGTGCTGTGGAGGCGCGCTTGGTCCGGCACCCAGCCGACCAGGTGGGTCAATCCGTCTTCACAACGACTGACCTCGAACCCCTCGATCGCCGCAGTCAACGTCGGGCTCAGTCTGCCTCTGACGACGACTTCAAAGCTCCTCGCACTCAACGTGGGCCTTTCCGGTAGTGAAGGTACTGCTCGTTGAAGGGTCGGGCGGCTACGGCGACACGATTTGTCGACGGGGAGCGACCCTGCATGGTGGAGATCAGGACATCCGGACTCGCATTGTTGGCTCATCGATCGATGGTGGTGGCGGACCATTCCCGTGCCCATAGTGGGACAGTCGGCCAACGGTGTCGTCACCCTGGGAGGGTGATGTCTCCTGTCGCCCGGAAGGGAATCGGTCCGCAGTGGTTCGAAACTGACATTCGTGGCACACTGATGCGTCTCGGCTGAAGGAACAAGTCGATCATGGTTGCATTCCCAGTCGTTCCGGCCCACGCGGTGGATCGCACCCGTCTCCGGCGCCAGCTGGACGCGGCACTCACCCGCTCACTTACCCTGATCGTGGCTCCAGCCGGGGCAGGAAAGACGGTCCTCCTCGCCCAGTGGGCAATTACTCATCCTGAGCTGGCTTTTGTCTGGGTCGAGATCGGTCCCGACGACGACGACCCGGTCCGCTTCTCCCACCGATTGCTCCGGGGTCTGGCCACCGTCAACCCCGACTTCGCCGACCTGGCCAACCTGGTGTCCCTGCACGGTGGCGGGCTGGGGGCCCCTTTGCTCGAAGCGCTGGAGACCCAGCTGGCCGAGCTCCCCGAGGTGGTCATCGTCCTCGACGACCTCCACCATCTGTCGAATTCCACGCTCATCGCCGACCTCGGCAGCCTCGCCCATCTTGTTCCCCCCAATATCCACCTGGTCCTGTCGACCCGGACCGACCTGCCCATCGCCTGGAGTCGGCACCGGCTCAACCAGGAGCTGATCGAGATCCGCCAAGCCGACTTGGCCCTCGACGACGCCGACTCCGCCCTGCTCCTCGAATACATCACCGGTCGCTCCTTGGGGGCCGACCGGGTGGCCGCCCTGGTCGCGCGGACCGAAGGATGGGCTGCCGGACTGCAGTTGGCCGGCATGACGCTCAGGCTCTACAACGACTCAGACGAGTTCATCACCCAGTTCAGCGGAGACGACCGACTGATCGCTGACTACCTCAGCGAGGAAGTCCTCCGATCTCTGCCGGACGACCGGCGCGACCTTCTCCTCGGCATTTCGGTGCTCGACGCCATGTGCGCTGACCTGGTAACCCACCTGACAGGCCAGACGAACGCGCAACTTGTGCTCGATCAGTTGGAA
This sequence comes from uncultured Acidimicrobiaceae bacterium, assembly GCA_963727955.1. Taxonomy (GTDB): domain Bacteria; phylum Actinomycetota; class Acidimicrobiia; order Acidimicrobiales; family RAAP-2; genus Bog-756. The sequence goes on along the minus strand of CAVSII010000011.1, from coordinate 53,638 downwards.
CGGGAATCAATGTTCCTGGTGTCGTTGGACACCCGCCGCCGGTGGTTTCGGTTTCACCATCTCTTTCGCGACATGCTGCGCTTCACCCTGCGAGCGGAACACCCCGCCAGGGAGTCCGATTTGCTGACACGAGCCGCCTCATGGCACCTCGAGCGAGGCGAAGTGGACACCGGAGTCGAATATCTGCTCGGCGCCCGCAAATGGACCGAGGCGCTCGAGGTCATCATGACCCGGGGCTCGGAGGTGTTCGAGAGGGGGGAGATGGCCACGGTCCTGCGCTGGATCTCCCTGGTCCCCGAGTCAGCGCGGAAGGGAAGGCGCGACGTCAGTCTCCTCTTGGGCATCCTGAAGGGGCTCGAGGGACAAGCGGCCGGTGCAGAGGACATCCTCGGGCGAGTGGCGACCGACATCGAAGCCACCGACGGCGAGCGGGTGTGTGCCCAAGTCTTCCTGGCCTCCCTGGCCCAGTGGCGATCCCGCCCCGATGTCTCCGTCGACATGGCTGTCCACGCCCTCGACCTGCTCAACCACCTCGGCGACGCACCAATCCCCAACTTCATGGACCTGACACGCCCCCCGTCCCTCGAGACGGTAACCGTTCTGTCCTGTGGGCGTGCGCATTTGCAAGCCGGAGCCATCGATCAGGCCCGGGACTGGCTCGACCGGGGACTGGCGACCAGAGGGGCGACGTATCCGATCTGGAAGGTCAGCGGCCTCGGCTCCCTCGGGCTGCTGGAGGCCTGGTGTGGCAACACCAAACGAGCCAGCGCGTTGTCGGACGAGGCGCTGGCTATTGCCCGAGAGGTCGGCCTGTTGGCTCATCCGTCCGCCGCCGACGCCTATCTGGCCTCCGCACTGGCCGCCTTGGAACGTGGGGAGCCTGGCCGCGCCTCTCTCTCACTCCATGAGGGTACGTTGAGGGCCGAAGCGAATCGGCGCAGTCAACTCTCGTGGTTCGGCCACCTCGAAGGCGCGCTGCTTCAAGAAGCAGAGGGTCAGCGAGATCAGGCTATGACCACTGCCCTGTCGACCAGGAATGACCTTGGCGCACCTCCACCACCGATCGTGGCCGGTCGGCTGCTTGCTCTTCAGAGCCGGTTGCTACGCCTCGGCGGAGCACCTGAGCAGGCCCTGCGCACATTCAACGCTACGGCCTCGCACGCAGCGGCGGCTACCTTCGAGCACGCGGCGGCGGCTCTCACGCTCGGCCACCATGACCTCGCCCGCAAGCTGATCCACCCGATTCGGAGCTCCCTGGATCCGGCCGAGCCACTGGCCACCGTCGAGGGTCTGCTGTTGTTGGCATGGTTGGCGGACGCCGACGGGTCTGCTGACGACGCCCGGACACACCTTGCCGAAGCTATGGCCGAGGCCGAGCGCCACGTCCTGGTCGAAGTATTCGTGCGGGCAGGTTCGACAGTTCTGCGGCTGATCTCCGGACATCCCGATATGCAGCGATCGACCTTTGGCCAGAGGGTCCTCAAGCGGGCCCGGGAGGTCAGCTCGCCTTCACCGGTAGAGGTTCTTGTCGATCCACTGACCGACCGAGAGCTCGAAATTCTCTCGTACCTGCCGAGCCGGTACACCAATACCGAGCTCGCCGAACACTTCTACGTGTCGGTCAACACCATCAAGACCCATATGGCTCACATCTACCGGAAGCTGGAGGTGGCCAACCGGAATGGTGCCATCATTCGAGCCCGGGAGATCGGGGTTCTTTGAACCTCTGAGCCGGGGCGGTGGAATCGGGTCGAGTTCGACCTCCGGGGGCCTGGGCCAGGTCGACCGGGTTTCGAAGTCACCCCTCAAGGGTGATGACCCTCCCGCCCAACCGTGGTTCGATCTCCCTGCACGTTTCTACGCGTCTGCGCGCAAGGCTGGTTCATCGATGCTCCGCCACGCCGGAGCAGGAGTGAGTGCCAGTCGGTAGACGTTCAGGCTTTAGCTACGACAAAATAAGGAGAACGATCGATGATCGCCTATACCTACCCCCTTGCCGACCTGTTCGGCACGATGCTGGGTCTCTTTGTCTTCTTCATCTGGTTCTGGCTTCTCATCATTGTCTTCTCGGACATCTTCCGAAGTCAGGACCTGGGTGGCGGCGCCAAGATGCTGTGGGTTCTCTTCGTCATCATCCTTCCGTTCCTCGGCATCTTCGTGTATCTCATCGCTCGGGGCGGCAAGATGCACGAGCGGGCTGCAGCCCAGGCGGCTCAACAGCAGAAGGCCTTCGATAGCTACGTCAAGGAGACGGCGGGTACCGGAAGCTCGACCGCGGAGCAGCTGGCCAAGCTGGCCGACCTCAAGCAACAGGGCGTCCTCACCGACGCCGAGTTCGAAACCCAGAAGGCGAAGATTCTCGCCTGAGTCCGCCACAACTCGGCCGCCCGCAGAGATGGAACAAAAAGGAGCTCCGTGTACTACTACATAGGGGGAATCGTCTTCGCCGTCATGGCCGTCTTGTTGGTGGTGGTCTTTGTGCGCAAGTTTCGCCAGAGCAATGACTGAGTCTCAACTTGAACGGGGGTCCTACCTCGGTCTCATGGTCGGGAACCGGACTCAGCCGGCGTGGGTCTCCACGTTGGGCCCAGCACTGTCAAGGAGCGCTACGCCAGCGTGATTCTCGATCTGGTCATCATCGGTCTGGTCGTCACGCTCGAGCCGATCCCCCTCACGGCCTTCATCCTCATACTGGCGTCCAAGGGTGGGGTACGGAAGGGGGCCGCTTTCATCTTCGGATGGCTTCTCTCGCTGGCCGTCGTGGTGGCCGGGACTGTGCTGCTGACCGGCAACAAACCGCCCAAACCGAGTACGGCACCATCCCTCGCCGCCCTTGCCGTAAAGATCGCCATCGGCGTCGTCCTCGTGCTCATCGCCATTCGGCAGTGGCGGAGGATGGGAAAGCCCAAGAAGCCGAAGAAGACGCCCAAGTGGCAGACCGGCATCGACAACATGTCGCCGTGGTACGCCATGGGCCTGGGCCCTCTGACCCAGCCCTGGGGACTGGTCGCCGCCGGGGTTGCCACCATCACCGAAGCCAAGTTGTCGTCGTGGCAGAGCTACATCGCATTGTTCCTGTTCTGCGTGGTGGCCACTGCCGTTTACCTGGCCATGGAGCTTTACGCCGCCTTCCGACCGGAAAAGTGCCAGGCGTTCCTGGCTTCGACCAGAACCTGGATCGACACCCACACCGACCAGGTCATCATCGTTATTTCATTGGTGCTCGGTTTCTGGCTGGTCGGCAAGAGCATCTACGTGATCGTCACGTGATGACCGATGCGCCAAGCGGGAGCGGAGGCGCCGCCGGCGGATCCGAGGGCGCCAATGGGATGGAGGCAAGCTCCGGGCGCGGTGCCCGGTGGAGGCGCATCTCGTCATGGGTGGTCGTGGTGGTGGCCTGCGTCCTCGCGGTGCTTTCGGTGGTGACCGTGTTCGCCCGCAACCAGTTGCTGAACACCGACACCTATGTGAACACGGTGGCCCCTCTGGCCAGCGACCCGGCCATCCAGACCCAGGTGGCGAAACAGGTCAGTGCGAACCTGATCACCCGAATCGATGTCGAGACCCGGGTCAAGGAGGCGCTGCCCGCCAAGGCCGGATTTCTGGCCACGCCGATCACCTCGGAACTCGAAACCGCCACCAATGAGCTCGCCCTCAAGGCGGTCCAGTCCAAGCAATTCTACCAGATATGGGTGGCCGCCAACCGCGCTTCCCACAAGCAGCTCGTTGCCGTTCTGACCGGGTCGAGCGAGGGCTCGGTCAGCTCGAAGAACGGCACGGTCACCATCGACCTCAGCCAGGTGGAGGCCAATGTCAAGGAGAAACTGGACGCCAAAGGCATCACTGTGTTCAACAAGGTGCCAGCGGTGAAGGGGCTCGACTACGTACTGTTCCAATCGAAGGATCTGGCCAAGGTCCAGAAGGTCACCAAACTGCTCAACGATGTGGCCGTCGTGTTACCCATCATCACCTTGTTGGGCTTCGCCGGTGTGGTCGTGTTGACCCCCAACCGGCGCCGTGGGCTGGTGCGCGCCGCCACCGGCCTGGCCCTGTCGATGGCCCTTATTCTCGTGGTCATGGCGGTGGCCCGGAACCAGTACCTGTCGGGTCTGAGCCCGAACCAGTCGCTGGCAGCCAATCAAGCGGTGCTCGACACCGTCACGGCCGCATTGCGGCAAGCGGTGCGCGTCATCCTCATCGTGGCTGCTTTTATCGCCATCGTTGCCCTGATCGCCGGCAATCGCCACGTCCGGGCGTGGGTGGCCGGGGGGACCCGACCGGGTTGGATGACCGAAGGCCCCGTGCACAGCTTCGCCGTCCGCCACCGCACCGGCCTGCAGTGGAGCATCCTCGGCCTGGGGCTGCTGGTTCTGGTGGTGTGGACCAACCCCACCACGTTGGTGGCTCTCGTCGTGGTGTTGATCGCCTTGGCGTTGGTCGGACTCCTGGGTCTGTATGCCGGGCGTCGATCGACGAGGGGTGCCTCCAGCCCGGGGTAGCGACCGCTCCGGAGCTCGCACCCCGCGCTGGCTGGGCCGACAACCACATATACCGTCGGGTAGCGTTGACGACGCGCCATTGCCGTGCTCCCATCCACGATGGGGCTAGGCCCCATGGGCGGCGATCGGCGGCTGTCGCCCCGATGACGGCGATGACCGGAAAGAGTCGGGATTCACAGCTCCTCCCCCGATTGGATCACGGGGATCCTGGCGTCCGACAATCTGTACCGAATCACCCGAACTGGGTGACGAACCGAGTCGGTGGTGGTGGAAAGGTGACCGTGCAGACAAGGTCGGCGACGGCGCAGCCCGGCGATCGCTCGTGGGGAGATCATCATGGAACAACGTTCGACCGGTCGGCCCCTCCTCGACGGAGTCCTGCGGGTGGGATCGGGACCAAGGACTGTGGAGTGATCCTCGTCATGATCGTCTTGTTGCTGTCCTTGGTGGCCACGGCGTTGTGGTTGGTACCGAGATTCCTTTTCCGATCGAAAGTGCGGATGCCGGCACGGGTTCCCCAGAAGTGGATCGACGACTACCACTCTGGTAGTCGGTGAAACGTGGATTTCGTACCTGCGCACCACGGTGAGTCGTGAGCTAGGGGTGAAGAAGGGTCCGTGTGCCGGGCTTGCCAGGGCAGGTTCGGCTGCGTCACAGACGGGCACCACGGCCGACTGGTCGGCGGTCAGCAGATGAACACGACAAGCCTCCCCGTCGTTGGAGAAAAGCGCTGGCCGATGGCTGTCACCCTGGTCGTTGCCATGGTCTTGCCGTTTCTCCTCCCCCCGAGATTCAGTCTGGGACCGCAATGGATCATCCCGGTCGTCGAAGCCCTCCTTCTCATTGCCCTGGTCATCGCCGACCCGGGAAGGATCGACCGTCGGTCGACCTTCGTTCGGGCCCTTTCCATCGGACTCGTCGCCCTTCTGATTGCCGGAGCCGCTGCAGTCACCGTGCGACTGGTGGTCGATCTCATCCGGGGGGGACCCGAGACCAATTCTCCGGGCCAGCTGCTGCGGGTCGGGTCCCTCGTGTGGGTCTATGTGATCATCACCTTCTCCTTCCTCTACTGGGAGCTCGATAGCGGAGGTCCGGAGACCCGAGCGTGTGCTGCTCCGGAATATCCGGATTTCGCTTTTCCCGAGCACCTCAACTCCCACGTGGCTCGTCCGGGGTGGCGACCCGAGTTCTTCGACTACCTGTACCTCGGTTTCACCAACGCCACCGCCTTCAGCCCTACCGATGTGATGCCCCTTTCTCGCTGGGCAAAGCTGGCCATGGCGGTGCAGGCAACGGCTTGTCTGGCTGTGTTGGGCCTCGTGATCGCCCGGGCCGTCAACATCCTGAAGTGATGGACAATCGATATGCGTCGTCCATCGGCACCACCGGCCTGGGGCGCAACGCACGGGCCGCCTGAGGCCCACTGCGGAGTCTCTCCGCCTGTTCCTTTACGCCTCCGACTCCTCGTCACCGGCCAGAGTCGCCGCACCGGTGGTGATCACGTCGTACATGGCGCGGAGGTCCTCGGCAATCCGCGCCCCATCTGAGCCGAGCGGGGCGGGGTCGAGCTGACGGAGGATCAGATCGGGGGCAACGGCCAGACGGGGCCGGGTCGTGATGGGCGCCAGATCGGCGTCCGTCCCCCAGGTGAAGGTGGAGTGGGCGTCCCTTCGCGGGGCGGCGTGCTCGGCATCGACCGCCGGCCAGCCGAACGGACCGGTGGCACCCGAGCGGGCCGCGCCACGTGATGGTTCTCTGCCGTCCGGGTCCGAACTCCGCCGGCGGGCCCGCAGACCGGTGAGCAGCTCGTCCTTCGCCCGTCCGCGCCAGGCCAGGATGAGGAAGGGGTCGGCGTCGAAGGCCTCGGCCAACAGGTAGTAGACGGCGGCGATGTGCTTGCACGGGTTCTCCCAGTCCGGGCAGGAACAGGCCGAGGTGATCTCGTCGAGCGAGGTCGGGAACAGCGAGGTCGACGATTCGGCGAAGGCCTCCTCGATCTCCTCGGGCATCTCGTCGGCCAGCAGCCTGGCCGCGAAGACAGCGCTCGACGCCATGACCGCCTCGATGGCGTCCCACTCGGAGCTGGTAAGTACGTCGGTCTCGATGAACACCCGGTAGGGCTTGGTCCGTGACCCCTGCACCGAGGCCTTCACCTGCCCTGCAGTCACCTCCATCGAGAGCACCTGGCCCGTCCGGGCATAGCGCTTGCCCCGCTGTAGACGGCCGCCCATGCCGAACGCCTCGAGTACGGCGATGAACCGCTGCGACCACCAGGTTTCGCCGATCCGGCCCCGCCGGCTGCGGGCCTGCAGACCACCTTCGACGGCGATGGGCTTGGAGGGGGGCGGCCACCATCCGTCAGCGGGACGCCCGGACCGTCCCGTCGGACGACGCGAGCTCGGGCGGCGGGGGGCCATCAGTCCTCCCCCACCGCGTCAGCCGAGAGGGCGACCACCTGACGGAGCTGCTCGGTGGACAGCTCGGTGATCCAGCCCTCTCCCGATCCGACGATCCGGTCGGCCAGGGCGCGCTTCGCCTCGATCATGGTGTCGATCCGCTCCTCGAGGGTTCCCCCGCAGATGAACTTCCGCACCTGGACGTTACGTTTCTGGCCGATGCGGAAGGCCCGGTCGGTGGCCTGGTCCTCCACGGCCGGGTTCCACCAACGGTCGAAGTGGACCACGTGGGTCGCCCCCGTCAGGTTCAGGCCGGTGCCCCCGGCCTTGAGCGAGAGCAGGAACACCGGCGCGCCTGCTCCGCCCTGGAACTGCTCGACCATGGCGTCCCGCTTCTTCTTGGGCACGCCGCCGTGCAACCAGAGGACCCTGCAACCCAACCGCTGGCGCAGGTGGCGCTCGAGCATGTCCCCCATCTCGGTGAACTGGGTGAAGACGAGCGACCGGTCGCCTTCGGCCACCGCCTCCTCCAGCACCTCGACGAGGCGCGACACCTTTCCCGAGCGACCGCTGATCGACGAACCGTCGCCCAGGAAATGGGCGGGGTGGTTGCACACCTGCTTGAGCTTCAACATGGTGGCGAGAACAAGGCCCCGACGTTCGATGCCCTCGGCTTCGTCGATGCGGGCCAGCATGTCATCGACAACGGCCTGGTAGAGAGTGGCCTGTTCACGGGTCAGGTTGCAGAACTCCTTCATCTCGAGCTTATCGGGCAGGTCGGTGATGATCGACCGGTCCGTCTTCAGACGGCGGAGCACGAAGGGGCCGGTGATGTGTCGGAGACGGGCGGCGGCCTCGTCGTCGCCGTCGCGCTCGATGGGAACAGCGAACCGGTCGCGAAAGGCCCTCTCCGAGCCCAGCATGCCCGGGTTGAGAAACTGCATGATCGACCACAGCTCGGACAGTCGATTCTCGACGGGCGTGCCGGTCATGGCGATACGGCGTTCGGCCGGAATGGCCCGGACACTCTGGGTGGTCCGGGCTGCGCTGTTTTTGATCTGCTGGGCCTCGTCGAGCACCATCCGCCGCCATGGCACCGTGGCCAGCAGTTGCTGGTCGCGGGCGGCCAGGCCGTAAGTGGAGAGGACGAGGTCCACCGCGCCGGCGTGGCGGGTGAAGGCCTTCCCGCCCAGGCGGGCCGGGCCGTGATGGACGTAGACCGACAGTTTCGGGGCGAAGCGAGCGACCTCGCGCTGCCAGTTCCCGACCAGGGACATGGGGCACAGCACGAGGGTCGGGCCCAGGGCCGAGGTGTGGGGTCGCTGCCTGGTCCGGGCCGTCGTGTGTGCCGATCGGCCAGCCGCCGCCTCGCCCCCGCCGGCACGCTCATCGACCAGCAGAGCCAGGAGCTGGGCTGTCTTGCCCAGTCCCATGTCGTCGGCCAGGCAGGCCCCGAGACCGAGGTCGCCGAGGAAGGCCAGCCATCCGAGCCCGCGCTCCTGGTACGGCCGCAACTGGCCGGCGAAGCCCTGCGGCGTCGGAATGCCCCGGAGGCGCCGGTCGTCCGCCCCGGCGAGCAGGTCTCCGAGCCAACCGTCCGCCTCCACCGAGTCAACCGGGAGGCCACCCGGGGTCTGCTCGAGACCGAGACCGGTCTGCAGCACCTGGCCAGCCGTCAACCGGTCGGCGGTGGCGCCCCTCTTGGCCACCGCGGTGATGGCGGCAGCCAGATCCTCCTCGTGCAGCTCCACCCACTGGCCGCGCAGCCGGACCAGCGGCTGCTTGAGACGGGCCAGCTGACGGAGCTCGCTGAGCCCCAGGGTGTTGTCCCCGAGCACCGCCTCCCACCGGATGTCACAGAGCCCCTTCAGCCCGATGGCGCCAGCAGGGCCTGCGGTCTTCGTGCCCGTCCGGACCTTCAGCCGGAGGGCCAGCCGGGCCCGGGACGATCGCCACCACGGTGGCGCCATCACCCCGAATCCCGCCTCCTCCAGTACCGGGGCGCCGTCACGCAGGAAGGCCAGGATGCCCCCGGCGTCGGTGGACTGGCCGGTCGGGGCCATGTCAGCCAGGGCCGGACCGAGCGAGGGGACCAGCCGGGCGGCCCGGCCGAGGCCGCGCAGGAGATGCTCGTCGGGGTGGGCGACGTGGCGCTCCAGGGCGGTCAGCTCAGGACCGTCACTCCACACCGCGTCGGCGGTGACCAGCAGACTCGGATCATCCACAGCCTGCAGGTCGAACTCGATCCGCCACTCGTCCATGGCCGGAGCGGCCGCCTTCCCACGGCGGGGTGTCGGCCGGTCGGGACGGTGATCGTCGGTCTCCGCTCCTGGAATGTCGGGGGGGTCCGCGGGGGGGACGATCCGGAAGCAGGTCCGCACCGGTTCGGCCTGGGTCGCCGCCGTCGCCTGCCAGTCACCGAGCCTTCCGGCCAGTGCCGCCAGCCCGTCGCCGTCCTCCTCCACCACGCCGTCGGGGGAGGCCAGGGCGCCCAGCCAGGCGTCGACGACTCCCGGTGCCTCTGGCCTGCGTCGTCGGCCGGCGGGTCGCCGTTTGGCGGTTCGTCGTTCGGCGACCAGCCGGCGTGCCAGGGCGTCGGTGAAGCCCCACATCAGAGAGCGGAGGGCCTCGTCGGTCGTCTCCACCTCGGGAACGCCGTCGACCGGGTCCTGCCTTCGGCCGTCGTCACGGGCAGCCACCAGTGAAGCGGGGAGCGCCCACCGCAGCGCCTCGATCCGACCACGGTCGAGCCCGTCGATGACCGGGCGCCACCGGGCCACCCATCCGTCGGGGGTGGGCTCCAGAGTCGGCAGCACACGGCCCCGGGTGATCAACTCCAGTGCCACCTCTACGGCGCGGGCGGCGAAGCGGAGGTCGCTGGCCACGGCAATATCCGAAGCCTCCGAGGTCGGGAGACCGAGCGGGTCGCCGGCCACGGCCACCAACCTCGACGGGACGGTGAGGGCCTCTGACCACTCAAGGACCAGGCCCGGGATGATCCATGCGGCCAGAGGCCCCGGTGGGGTCGCGGGGCCGGAGGAGTCGGGGCGGTCGGGCAGCGGGTGGGCGGTCACGTCCTCCAGCCACGGGGAGCCGGCCGGCCCTCCGTCATCGACGGGCAGCATGAGGACGAATTCGGTCTCGCCCACTGCCATCGGAGTGCCGACCTCGGACCCGCCGAGCTCGGTGACGGCACGTCGGATGCCGTCGGCATCCAGAGCGAACGGATGGGGTGGCGGACGGAGTTGCCGGGGTGGTCGTCCCCGCCGGGCCGGTGCCGTTCGTGGTCTGCCACCGTCCTCGGCCCACAAGGCCAGACGACCCTCAGCGGGCAGCCACGCTGCATGGAGGACGATCACCATTGCATTGTGCCGCGTAGTGGTGACGCTGCCGGCCGTTATCGGGCCGAAGGGGATAACCACCTACTCCACGGGTGCGGGGCCAGGGGTTGGACGACCAGTCGTATCTGATCAGCCCCGAGGACCGGCTCTCGGTGGCCATGGCCAAGCAACAGTCGGGCACGATCTCCACTCGGGGCTCTTCGCCGAGGGCCCGTGACCAAATGGGATCCGTCCCCTGCCGGTTCTGCCGAACTCGCACTTATCTCTCAGCGGGAAGTTGCCGATAGTCACAAGGTGAAAGACAGATAAGGGGACGTCCGGGCTTGGACCGGCGGCGAACGCCTTTTTGCGGCGCCGCCGGAGCCAATGACGGGCGAGAACGGGGTGATATGAGCGGCGCTGATCTTCGACCACAGGACGACCTCGGTGGTAAGGGTGTCAAAAGCCAAAATCTGAACGGTGCCAACCTCCGGGGGGCCGAACTCCGTGGTGCCGACATGGTCAACGCCGATCTGAGCCTCGCCGACCTTTATGGCGCCGATCTGACCAGCGCAAATCTGACCGGTGCCAATCTTTATGGTGCGGACCTGACCGCCGCCGAGCTGACCGGTGCCAATCTGAGCGGAGCCGACCTGAGCCTGGCCAACCTCACCAACGCCATCTTGGCCAGTGCTGACCTGTCGGGCGCCGATCTCATCGTGGCCACGCTGAAAGGGGCCACCCTGACCGATACCGATCTGACGTGCGCCAATCTGACGGGCGCCAACCTGATCGACAGCGACGTGACAAACGCCGACTTGACCGACAGTGACCTGACCAGTGCCAACCTGACAGGCGTCGACCTCACCAGCGCCAACCTGACCGGTGCCAACTTGGCCGGCACCGAATATGGCAAAGCTGACCACGCCTTGGTCGTGGGCGGGTCCGAGGATCAGAGCGTGGAACAAGAAAACCCCACAGCCAAGGTGGCACCTGAGGACGATCTGAGTGGCGCTGATCTTCGGGGCCGAAACCTCGCCGGAGCTGACCTGGGCGGCGCCCAACTGGCTGGCGCCAGCCTCTACCTGGCCACGCTGGCCAATGCCAGTCTGAACGGCGCCGACTTGACCGGCGCAGATCTGAGGGGGGCTGACCTGACCGACGCCGACCTGTCCGGAGCGAACCTGACGGGCGCCAACTTGAGGGAGGCCGACCTGGCCGGAGCGGACATGAGTGTGGCTGATCTCACCGGGGCCAACCTGACCGGGGCGAACCTCATGAGTACCGACCTCACCGACGCTAACCTCACCGGCGCCGAAGGCCTCGGTGCCACGATGACCGAGGCGAGACGGGTCGAGTTGTGGGCGCGCCGCCGACAGGCGGGCGGCGCTCAGGCCCAACAGTGATCGAGCACGAAGGAGGTCGGGCCGGGCTCCGACACCCACCGGCCCTCGATGAACGAGCACTGGAACCAGGTCTCCCGAGGCGATAGCGGCCGGGTCATACCTGATCCATCGGGGTCCCATCTCCGTCACTACCCTTGTCGTCCGTGGCCCTAGGCGTGGAGGACGAGACAGAGCCAAGGTCTGATTCGGTCTCGCCCGACCCGGCGACGCTCCTTCGATCGGGGGACGACCGCACCCTCACATCCCCCCCGAGGCGCCGGCTCCCTTCCGGCTGGAAGCTGAGTTCGGCGATCGTGCTGGCCCTCATGGCGGCCGCTACCATCGCCCACGACCCACACCGCATGTTGAGCCAACCGCTGTGGGTGGACGAGAACTGGGTGGCCGTGTCCCTGCGGGCCCCGGTTGACCAGGTCCTGAGGCTGACGGCGAGCACTCCGGTTCTCTTTACGCTCCTGCTGCGAGTCGTACCTCACAGCTCGCCTCAGGGTCTGCGCCTGCTGGCCCTGGCCTTCACGGTGGCTGCCGTAGTGCCGGCGTGGTTGCTCGGTCGGGAGGTCGACCGGGGGAGCCGGCTCACTGCCATTCTGGTGGCGACCGGTGTAGCCCTCGGATCAGCCATGCTCATCCGTCACGATCTCAAGCAGTACACAGCGGAGGTGTGCGATGCACTTCTCATCCTGTGGATGCTGGCCCGGCTGGAGCGACAGTGGTCTCAGCGGCGTCTGGTGGCCCTGGGGGTTGTGATGGCGCTCAGCACGCTCATCAGCAATGTCGCCGTGCTCCTCGGGGCGGCGGTGCTCCTGGTCCTGGCTGTCGTCCTCCTCGCCCGGCGGGATGGCCAGCGCCTCAGAGCCCTGATCGCAGTCGGGGCCGCCACCCTGGCCTTCGACCTCCTCGTCTTCCTCACCGTCGTCCGCCCCGCCGATACGCCCTCCCTGCGGGCGTACTGGGGTGCTCTCTACATTCCCACCGACCAGGGTTTCGCCACCCTGGTCCACTTCGTCCACTTCCGGGCCGGGGCCGAGCTACAGGGTGTGGGCATGGGTCCCTCGCTGGTTGTCTTCGCCCTCGTGCTCGCGGGCCTGGTTACCTTGATCCGGGTCGGCCTGCCCACCGTCGCCCTCGTCGTGCCTGTCGTCACCGTGGGGCAGGTCGCCGCGGCCGGCCTCCACCTCTATCCGCTGTGGGACCCGCGGACGTCCACGTGGTTTACCGTCATCCTCACCGTCGTGGCCATGGTCGGGGTCTCCGGGATCGTCCGGTTCGCCATATTCCTCGTCAGGAAGGCACCGGCCCACTACCGGCCCATCCTCGCCGTGGCCGGGACCGCGGCCGTCGCCGCGCTGCTGGTGGCCCTGACCGTCCCCATGGTCAAGGCTGACCGGGTGGCCGTCGACACCACGACGCCACTCGAGGACGTGCCCGCACAGATCGCCGCCATACGGGCCGGCGTGCACCCCGGCGACGTGGTGGTGGCCAACGTCGACGCTGGGTTCGGTCTGGGCGTCTATTGGCCTGCACAGCCCGAGCTGGTAGCGGCCGACACCCTGGCCAACAACTTCCGGGTCACCTATCCCGCGACCGACAGGGTGGTGGTGGCCACAGCCACCTCGACGGCTGCCGAGGTCGAGGCGGTCCGGACAGCGGTGCGCATGGCCGCAACCACACCGGGTGGGCGGGTGTGGGTCGTCCTTTCGCACTGGCACGTATCCGAGAGGGCCACCATCATCGCCACCCTCCTCCGCTACGGCACACTCACCACGCCGGCCGGGCAACACGGAACCGAGCGGGTGCAGTTGCTCACCCTGCGGGCCAGATCCCCGGGCGGAACCTCGAGGTAGTGACCAACGATGTCGTCGTCCTATATGTCCTCGATGATCGACCGGGGCATACGGAGGCTTCCCCGACAACCTTGGCGTAGACCAAGACGCACCCGCTTCTTGCTCCTCAGAACGCCGCCCTGGTGGTATCGACTATCAGCCGAGCCAGATCCAGACCGTATGTTCCACGGAGCACGCCGCGTTGTTGGACAACATCGGGTTACTCGCCCGGGTCAGCCCCCGGCACCGGGGCCGTTCAGCCGGCGGCCATGGCTTCCCTGGATGCTACGAGGCGTGTCCACGTGAACGATGTTCCGGGAGGCCGCCCTAGGTTGAGTCCGATCGCCTGAACCTCAATCATCTTCATGCCAGGACTGCCCACTCCTTCGTTCGACCACGGCACTATCAGTCTCCCGGATCCCCGGCGGGGATCTGGAGTCTGCCCGTGGTGCATTCGCCGTGGGTGACGCGGTTTCCCCAGCCGACGAAACGATCGGGTCGGTAGAAGGCCATCGGTGGAAGGGACCGCGTCGTCGACGACCGCTCCGCATCGCCGCAGAAATCCTAATCCTCGGAGCGTTGATCGCCTTTGGGTGGTTTGAGCATACGACCGTGAGCCAATCCCTCGGCGTTGTGCGGAGAGCCGAATGGGTCTGGCTGCTCGCTGCTGGGGCATTTGAGTTGCTCTCGATGATGGCTTTCGCCCGGACTCAGCGGATCGTCCTACGGGCGGCTGGCGTTCACGCATCGATCCCCTCGATGGCGGCTACCGCCCTGGCCGGCAATGCGATCTCCGTCTCGCTCCCGCTCGTCGGTCCGGGGGCAGGAAGCGTCTTCAGCTTCAGTCGGTTTCGTCAAGTGGCCGACGACCCGGCACCAGCCGGCTGGGCGCTATTGATCTCCGGATTGATCTCCAATCTGGTGTGGGTCGTCCTCATAGCCATCGGAGCGACCGTCTCGGGCGATCCGGCAGCCACCTTCGGTGGTGTACTCGGTGGTGCAGCCATCGTGGCTGCCACGGTTATTGGGGTGCTGGCCCTCCACCGACAGCATTCGCGAAGAGTGATCGTTCGACTGGGGGCTCAGCTTGTCCGCATCTCACAGCGAGTCAGAGGTCGTCCGGTGGGAGAACCTGGGGACGTGGCGCAACTTGCCCTCGACACGCTGTCCGCATTTCGGATGCGTCCACGCGATTGGGTGCAGACAACCCTCCTGTCCTTCATCAATTGGCTGGCCAGCGTGGCCTGTCTGGCGGCCTCGATCCTTGCCGTGGGAGCCACTGTGCCGTGGACGAAGGTGATCCTCGTCTACTGCGCTGGCGCCACCGCCAGCAGTTTCAACCTGACGCCCGGTGGCTTGGGGGTGACCGAGGCCGTGCTGACCGCCGGGCTGGTCGCCTCGGGAATGGGATCGGCGGAGGCGCTGGGGTCCGTGTTGGTCTTCCGGTTGGTGAGCTTCTGGATGGTGACGCTGGTCGGCTGGATCATTTATTCCGAACTTCGGCGGAAGAAGGGTCGCCGTCAAGCCGAGATCTAGTGGCCGATGGGACGATCCGAATTTCGTGGCCGGCGGAGTCATCTGGCGAGACTTCGATGACGCAAGTTCCCAAGAAGATCCGAGCGGGCCCAGACGGATCCGTTGCGTCCGACACCGCCTTGAGTGCCGTAACGGGCTGGTTGTGGTCCGCTCGGCAGTGCCGGATTTCATGAGATATGTCACAGCTGCATGTCAAGACACAGGCGACATCGGGCGGGAAGTCGTTCCGTTGACAAGGGCCGATTTCCGATCGAGACACATCTGCAGACGGGACGGCGGCGGTAGAGCCAACTCGCTCCGGCCAGTCCGTGACGCAATGAGTTGTTACCGCCCGATTGCGGTGCCCGGCTCATCGCTTTCAGTAATCCGGACGTGACGCTCGGAGGAAAAGAGCACTAGACAGGTGCGACGGTTCTTGCAACAATCAGTCAGAGCTTTTTTGTCAGACACCGTTCGCCAACCAGAAAGGGGCGGCACGATGGCAAGCGAAACAGACGCGCTTGGCCCGATCAGCTATCTGGTCGTTGAATACCCTGGCAACAAAATGACCGGCGACGGCTTCGCGGCCCTTCTTGACCTGGTCGACCGCGGGGTGGTCAGAATCCTCGATCTCATGTTCGTAACTCGACATCCCGATGGATCGATGCAAGTCCTCGAACTCCAGGACATCGATCTCGACGGGCAGTTCGACCTCGCAGTTTTCGCGGGTGCTTCATCGGGTCTGCTCGATCAGAGCGACCTTACCGAGGCGGCGTCAGTGATCGAACCCGGTTCTTCGGCTGGGATCTTGATTTTTGAGAACCGCTGGGCGACGCCGTTCATCCAGGCGTTACGTGGCGGCAAAGCCGAGCTTGTTTCAGCTGGATACATCCCTCTGGACGATCTGGTTACAGCCCTGAACGCGACCGACGCCTGATCGAACGAAGAAAGGGGAGAGATGCCACTTCTCAGAGGTATCGCACGCACAGCAGTCGTAGCCGGAACGGCAACAGCCGTGTCGAACCGGGTCTCGCGTCGGCAGGGGAATCGGTGGGCACAACAAAACGAGCAGCAGTCTGTGCAACAACAACAGTACGCCCCTCCGCCGGTGGCAGCGGCGCCCGGTCGAGATTCCGTCGCACAGCTGAAGGACCTCGCCGATCTCAAGTCTCAGGGCATTCTCACCGACGCCGAGTTCGAGACGCAGAAGGCGAAGATCCTTGCTTCGTGAACCGACGTCGGTTTCCGAGACTGCCGTTCGACGGCGAACCGTTGAACCAGGAAATCTAACTTAGGGAGAAAGAGTGCTTCTCGCCAGCTATCAATACCCAATCCTCGATTTCTTTCTGACGATGCTGTACTTCTTTTTGTTCTTCATCTGGATATGGCTGCTGATCATGGTGTTCGTCGACATCTTCCGCAGCCACGACATGGGCGGGTTGGCCAAGGCGCTGTGGGTGATCTTCGTGATCATCCTGCCCTTCCTCGGGGTGTTCGTGTACCTCATCGCCAGGGGGGACAAGATGCATGAGCGTGCGGCAGCCGAGACGGCGCAACAGCAAAAGGCCTTCGACCAGTACGTCCGCCAGACGGCCGGAGCCGACGGAGGCGCCGCCGACCAGCTGTCCAAGTTGGCCGACCTTAAGACCAAGGGGGTCATAACCGACGCCGAGTTCGAGGCGCAAAAGTCGAAGATTCTGGCTAGCTGAGGGGCGCTCCCACCCGGCGGATGGCGAGACAACTCACCAACCGCCATCCAGTCAAGTAGGCCTTCCGCACAAGCGAGGCGCTCCGCTCGAGCACGTCATCACAATGACGTCATGATGGAGGCCCACTGGTGCACCGCCATCCACCCAGCCGCAACGAAAGTATCGGCGTCTTCAACGAAGCCCGTGAACCCATCTTCCAAGATCCGCACAATTGAGCATGACCACACCAAGGCCTCGATCGGCACGCGGCAGAGAGCGGCCGATGAAATGTTCGACAGCTCGAAGACGCATACTGGGATCACCGGCCCGGTAAGACCGATCAGCGCATCAGCCACTGCTCACCACAGCCGCGCCTTAGCTGGTAGGTGCCACAACTCCACGCGCACCCATCCGGCATGACCAACGAGATTGACCTACTCATAGTCGGGGGCGGCCCTGCCGGCGTCACTGCTGCCGTCCAGGCGCGCCACCTGGGAGCGCGGGTCACCCTGCTGGAGGCCGACCAGGTCGGCGGTACCAACCTCAACAGGGGACCGGGGCCAGTGCGCACCCTGGCTCGCGCAGCCAGACTGGCCCGCGACTGGACCTCATGGTCAACTTTTGGGCTCGAAGGGCCTCCTCCGCGACCTAACCTCGAGGCCATCCTGGCCAACAGCGATCGGGTGGCCCGCCACGCCTTCGAGAAGAAACATTTAGCCGACCACTTGCGCCACAACGGTATCGACCTTGTCGAGCACCTGGGACCCGCCCATTTCACCGATCCCTACACGCTCACTGCAAACGACGGCCGCACTTGGCGGGCAGAGCGCATAATCGTGGCCGTTGGAGGACATGCCGGAAGCCTGGACATCCCCGGGAGCGAACATGCCCTTACCTACAGTGACCTTCGATCGCTCACAGCCCTACCTGCGGCCGCTGCCGTCGTTGGCGCAGCCGACACCGGCTGTCAGATCGCCTCGATTTTGGCTGACCTGGGCACCCGCGTCAGTCTGTTCGAAGCGAGTCCAGCAATTGTGCCGCAGGCCGACCCAGACATCTCCGTCGAACTGCAACGGGCGTTCCAGCGCAAGGCCATCGAAACGCGCACCAATACCATGGTGAACGCCATACGATCACTACAAGGTCAGCTCATCATCCAACACGCGAGCTCCTCTGGAGATGGAGAGACCACCGTGGATGCAGTGTTTTTTGCCGTCGGATGGCCTCCCAATATCGAACGGTTGGGCCTCCGGGCCGCGGGAATCAAGGCCCAACGGGAGGGAATCCCGGTCGACGATTACCTACGCACCGAAGTCGATCACGTCTTCGCCCCGGGCGACGTCAACGGCCGATCCATGCTGGTCCAGGTGGCCCGTCTCGAGGGCCGCGTCGCTGCTGAGAACGCTCTTCTGGGCCCGACCCGCCAGGTCAGCTACGACGTAGTGCCAAGCGCCAGCTTCACGGACCCGGAGTACGGCGGGGTCGGCCTCACTGAGCCCGTAGCGGCTCGCCGTCATGACATCGCAGTGGGTGTTGCACGGTATGACGACCTGCTGCGGCCGGTGGCAGATGGCCGCGACGAGGGATTCTGCAAACTCATCGCCGACCGAAATGACACAACCATCCTCGGCGCGCACGTGCTGGGGGAGTATTCCGCCGAGATCATCCAGGTTGTCGTGGCCTGTATGGCGGCGGGAATGACCGTCGAGCAAGTCGCAGAACTTCCTTTCGCCTTTCCCACCTTCACCGAGGGAATCACCATGGCAGCTCAAAAAATCTGCTCGGAGCTCGAGATCGGCCGGTTTCCCCCCGTGTGGAGCTATCTCGGGCCAGATGAGTAGCGCGCTTCCATTTGGTTGGATATCGAGGTGCCCTGCGCGATGCCTGCCGGCCATGAGGAGCGCCGCTGCAGTTGAGTTCTGGTGTCTGGAATCGATCCCGTCGTGACAGGCGAGGCAGTGGCGTGCACATTCACTCAAGCCGTGCTTGGAGAAGGTCTGAGATGGGACTCGCGCCGGAATGAAATATTGGCCGTGGATATCCTGCTCGGCCGGATCTATCGCGGCCGCATCGACGAGGATGACGGGCTCGACCTGGTGCGGGCCTATCAGGTGCCCGGCACGGTGGGAGCCATTGCCCCTGTACAGGACGACGACGGCTGGATCGTGGCTGCGGGCCAGGGCCTCATGCACCTGTCCGCACAAGGGGACCTGCAGCCAATTGCAGAATTCGCCCCCGAGGGTACAAGGATGAACGACGGCGCCTGTGACCCTCAAGGCCGCTTTTGGGTGGGCGCCGTGGCCGAAGATTTCCATCCCGGCGGTGGGGCTCTCTACCGCCTCAGCGGCGATGGCCAGATCGAACTCGTGCTCGGGGATCTGACCATTTCGAACGGCCTGGGATGGAGCCCCGACGGCGCCACTATGTATCTGGCCGATAGCGGACCACGCGTCATTCATGCTTTCGAGTTCCATGCCGAAACGGCCACGATTTCGAATGGTCGGGTGCTGGCCACCCTCCCCCAAGAGGTCGGCGCACCCGATGGCCTCACCGTCGACGCCAACGGCGACATCTGGGTGGCCATCTACGGCGGCGGACGGGTCCACCGCTACGCCTCTAACGGTCTGTTGCGCGAAGTACTCCGCGTCCCTACCCCTCAGTCCACCTCATGCGCCTTCGGAGGCCCAAGGCTTGATCGACTCTTCGTCACCACCGCCACGGAAGGCTGGAGCGACGAGCTACGTCGAGCCCAGCCCGCCGCCGGCTTGGTATACCGGTTCGACACCGACGCCATCGGCCGATCAGCCACCCCGTTCCGGCCCGAGCCCAAGTGGTGGGCAGACCTGATGACTGCCCGCTGAGCGGTCCGTGATTGGACTGCCGTATACGAATGTGAGATTCGGAGCTCCGATCGAACCTGAACAGGTCGACCTCAACGAAAGCAGACCCCGGTTCCTCAAGAGTCGGTGATCACCGGCACATCGTCTCGCCGTAGATGGTTTTCCGCTGGGTGTGCGATCTGCGGTTCTCCCACCCGACGACTGGCTTCTCCGTCTCAGGGCACCCATCGCCTGGCCTGGCTCGACCCTGGTCACGAGCCGAGCGAGAGCGAGCGCTTCACCTCGTAGTCGATCGCGTCCTTGGACATCATGATCGATGCGGCTGCGAAAAGGCAGCCGGCCAGGACCCAGGTGAATGTCCGTGGTCCTTGGACCAGCGGTTCTGATTGGTCGACGGCCACGGTCTCGCCGTACCGATTGGTCGGGTGGTTTTCCTCGATCATTGTTCTTCCTTTCGGGTGGTCGATCGGAGCTCGAAGTTCAGGCGTCGCCCTGGGACATCCGGATGCAGGCCCCCGCTAATGCGATTGCGGCATAGATACCGAGGACCAAGACGGCAGTGCCCGGCCGTAGAAGTCCCGCTGAGTGGTTCACCGTGATGGCGGCCTGCAGCGCAGTCCCAGGCACGTATTGGCGAAGGCCTGCCGGAAGCAATTGACCGAGCGTGACGCCTCCCACGATGACCAGGACCAGTGTCGTGGTCGCGGCTGCGGTGTGTCGTATGAGGCCGCCGAGTCCGACTCCCATGACGGCAACAAGGGTCACTGCCAGGGCACAGAACACGACCGCTTGGAGGACGCCGGGGTGAGTAAAGGACACAGCGAGGTGCTTGCTGGTGAAGATCCGCTGGCCCACTTCAAAGCTGATCACTGAAGTCAGCAGCGCCACCGGGAACACGAATACCGCAATGATCCCGGCCTTAGCTGCAAGTACCCGCCGCCTGTTGGGCGTAGCGGCAAAGGTAGACCGAATCATCCCCGTCACATACTCGGAAGTCATAGCCCGTACTCCAAGGGCCGCAATCAGCACGGCACCGACGAACACAATGCCGAAGAGGGAACAGGCGGTTGGGTCGAACGTTTGGCGCTGCCCGGCCGTCATCTTCGACCACTGCTGGACTTGGGAGACACAGAGGATCGCCCCGAGGGCAACCGAAATGACAAGGGCCATGACCACTGTCCTCCAGGTGGAGGGCAGGGTGCGCAGCTTGGTCCACTCCGCCTTGACGATCCTGCGGATCCTGGGAGTCCGCTCCGATGGAGCGGGGGGTGTGAAGAGAATCGTGTCGATGGTCTGGGTCGTAGTGCTCATATCAGGCTCCTTTGGTTGCGCCGACCAGTTGGCCGGCGTGGTAGTCGGTTTGGTCCTTGGTCAGGTCGAAATAGGCGTCTTCGAGCGACGATCCCAGTGGGGCCAGCTCGACGAGGGTGATGTCATGGGAACGAGCGGCGGCGCCGATGGTGGCGGAGTCCATTCCGGTCACGACCATGGCGCCGTCAGATCCACGCTCGATCAACGCGCCGCGCTGAGTCAGAACCTCGGCCAGATCGGTCTGCTCCACGGCCCGGACCCGAACACTCGACGCCGTGTGCCGGTTGATGAACTCACCGGTACCGGCATCGGCAATGATGCGGCCCCGACCGATCACGATCAGGTGATCGGCGGTCTGGGCCATCTCGCTCATCAGGTGGCTCGAGAGGAACACCGTGCGGCCTTGTGATGCCAGGGACTTCATCAGGTTGCGGATCCAGAGGATGCCTTCGGGGTCGAGCCCGTTGATCGGCTCGTCGAACATCACCGTCTCGGGGTCGCCGAGTAGCGCTCCAGCGATGCCGAGCCTCTGGTTCATGCCAAGCGAGAAAGTCCCGACCCGCTTTCCGGCCACGTCGCTGAGCCCGACGATGTCAAGTACCTCGGCGACGCGTCGGTGGGGGATGCCATTGCTGTCGGCCAGCCACATGAGGTGGTTGGCGGCACTACGGCCACCGACGATGGCTTTGGCGTCCAGGAGCGCCCCGACCGACCGGAGGGGGTCGGCCAGCTGGCTGTAGGGCTTGCCGTCCACGCGGACTTCGCCTGAAGTCGGGGTGTCGAGGCCCAGGATCATGCGCATGGTGGTCGACTTGCCAGCCCCGTTCGGGCCGAGGAAACCGGTCACCTGCCCGGGCTTGACTGTAAAGGAGACCTCATCGACAGCCACGGTCTTGCCGTAGCGCTTGGTCAGGTGGTTTGCCTCGATCATGGTGCTTCCTTTCCTCGATGTTCTTGGTCCTGGAGGCAGCCTGCGCTCGGTGCCTGAGGTCCTGCTGACGTGGGCCTGAGGTGCGCAAGTCAGCTCAATCAGGCCGCACCTGGCCATCGGTCGTACCGTGGGAGCGTGGAAGTGAAGCTCTTGGGCGAGTTCGAGGTGGTCAGAGGGGGCGTGGCAGTACCCGTTCGTGGCGCCAAGCAACGGGCCCTCCTGGCTATCCTGGCGCTCAACCGAGGGAATCCGGTCAGCGCCGATCGTCTGATCGACCAGCTCTGGGGCGACGGGCAGACGGCGAAGCCGACCAACGCCCTACAGGCACAGATCGTCCAACTGCGCCGGACCCTCGGAGCCTCCGCTATCGTCACCTCCGAATCCGGCTACGCACTCGATATCAGTGCCGCTGACCTGGACGCAGCCCGATTCGAGGACTTGGTGGCCGAAGGGCGCCGCCTCAGCACCGAGGGCGAAGCGGCCCAGGCGTCCGCCGTGCTCGGTGACGCCCTCCGGTTGCGGCGCGGTGAGCCGCTGTCCGAGTTCGCCTATGCCGGCTTCGCCGACGCCGAGCGGGCCCATTTAAACGAGTTAGCCCTGGTGGCAACCGAGTACCGAGTCGAAGCGGACCTGGCGCTTGGCCATCACAACGAGCTGGTGGGCGAGCTAGAAGCGCTGTGCCGCGACCACCCGCTACGCGAGCGCCTTTGGGAGCTGCTCATGTTGGCGCTCTACCGAGCGGGACGCCAAGCCGAGGCGTTGCGGGCCTACACCGAAATCCGTGACCACCTGGTAGACGAGCTCGGAGTCGACCCGGGCTCGAGCCTGCGCGAGTTGGAAACCCGCGTCCTTGACCACGACCCGTCCCTCGTCGCCGAGCAACCGCCAGCGCCCCGTCCGCGGGCGCTGGCGTCGGTACCAGGCAACCTGCCCGAACCACTAAGAGCGCCGCCAATAGGTAGGCGAGCGGGGCGCCGGGGGCTGTACCTGCTGGCTATCGGGTGGCTACGAGGATCCCAGCGGGCGTACGCCGGTCTCCGGCTAGGACGGCCAGCGACTCGGCCACCGAGGAGAGGAACAGGGTCGACTCCTTGCCGTCGAGTTCGAGAACGGCGGCTGCAGCGAGTTCGGAGGGGATGCGTCCCTCGTCTCGCAGTGTGAGGACTGCTTGAGCCAGCTCGATGCGACGCCCCGGCGAGTCGACGTCCGCCACCACCTTGTCCAGCACTTCGTCGAATACCTCGACATCGTCCTCCTGGAGGGCGCTGATGGCACGGTCCATGTCGGGCGTGAGGATCCCAAGGCGCTGCTGGAGTGACGTGTCGATCTCCGGCAGATAGAGCAGCTCGTCAAAGAGAGCCCGGAACTCGTCCCTGTCGATTCGCTTCAGGTCCGGGATCACCTCTTCGCAGAGCTCGGCAGGAAGGTGGTGAATCTCCAGGGCCCCGTCGTTCCCATAGCAGCAGCGCTTTGCTTTGCTTCCGCTCCCGCACGGGCAGGGTCCGTTCCGTCTGATCTTGGCCATGGCCACCTCCTCTGGGGCCATTGTCACCGCCGGGTGTGCCGCGGCGGTGGACCACCCATGACCAGGCAAAAAGGTCCACCGGTCGTTGTGTCGGACCGGACATGATCCGGCTGCGTCCCAACACCAACGAACCAGTGGAGGTCCCATGCTTGCACTCGCACCGACCGTCGTCGACGCCATCTGGCAGTCTTTTGCCGCCTACCTGCCCAAACGCGGGGAAACCACCCACCCCCTGGGCTGTCACCGTCCTCGGATCTCGGACCGGGACTGCTTCGAGGCCATCTTGTTCCGGCTGGTCACCGGGTGCTCCTGGGACGTGGCCGGCAGGCTGGGTAAAGGAAGCGAGACCACCCTGCGTCGCCGCCGGGACGAGTGGGTGGCCGCCGGTGCATTCCAACACCTGGTCGAAGAAGCCATCAATGGGTTCGACAAGGTGATCGGCCTCGACCTCTCCGAGGTGTCAGTCGACGGGTCACTGCACAAGGCACCGATGGGTGGTGAGGGGACCGGGCCCAACCCGACCGACCGGGGCAAGACCGGATGGAAGTGGTCGGTTGCCACCGACACCAACGGAGTACCCATCGGCTGGGTCGCCGAAGGAGCCAACCGCAACGACTCCATCCTGCTCGCACCGACTCTGGACGATGTCGGCCAGCGTGGCCTGCTGAGTGAGATCGAGACGCTGTGGCTCGACCGGGGTTATGACTCCGACCTCACCCGCACTCGCCTCGTTGAGCGCGGCATCACCGACGCCGTGATCGCCAAGAAACGCAAACGGGGGTCGACCGAGGGACCCAAGCCCCAGCCCATGGGTCTGCGCTGGCCGGTCGAGCGCACCAACTCCTGGCTGAGTAACTTCGGCCAACTGAGGAGGAACACCGACCGATTCAGCGCCCACCGTCTGGCCCAGTTCGCACTGGCCGTCGCCCTGATCATCACCGTCAAGCTGGTCAAGTGGTCGAAGCGCTGGGACTCGATGGCAGTCGCCTAATGGCGCGCGCTCTAAGCAGATTTCTCGGGCGCGACGCCGAACTGGAACAGGTGGCAGAAGCGATTGCCTCCAGCCGCTTGGTCACACTGATCGGACCCGGTGGAGTGGGCAAGACCCGTCTGGCCGTCGAGGCCGCGGCCCGCTTGCGGGAACAGCACTCGGGCGGCACCTGGCTGATCGAACTCGCTGGCGTCACTGATCCCGAAGGGGTCGCCCCGGCCGCGGTCGGCACGCTCGGAGCCGCCCGGCCTCCGGGTGACGCCCAGCCCTCTGGATCGACGGCCGAACTCATCGCCCGCCACCTCGCCGGCCGCTCGCTCGTGGTCGTCCTCGACAACTGCGAACACGTCATCGACGAGGCTGCGCGCCTCGCCCACACCCTGGTCGGAAAGGTACCCGGTCTTCGCCTAGTGGCCACCAGTCGCGAACCACTTGGAGTTCCTGGCGAGATCCTCATACCCATAGCCGGTCTGGCATCCGCGGCTGCCATCGAACTCTTCGTGGATCGGGCTCGTGCGGTCCAGCCAGGATTCGAAGGCGGCGGCCCGACCAAAGCGATCATCGATGGCATTTGCCAACGACTCGATGGCCTGCCCCTGGCCATCGAGCTCGCCGCCGCCCGCCTTCGAGCCCTCCCTCTGTCCACGCTGGCCCAGCGACTCGACGACCGCTTTGCGCTGCTCACCCGCGGCGCCCGCACCGCGTTGCCCCGCCAACAGACGCTGCGTGCCGTCGTGGACTGGAGCTACGACCTCCTCTTCGAAGACGAGCGGCGGCTGTTCGCTCGCCTGTCGGTCTTCGTTGGCGGCTGCGAGCTCGAAGCAGTCGAGGCCGTCTGCAGCGATGACGAGCTCCCGAGCACCGACGTCCTCGACGTCATGACTCGCCTGGTGGACAAGTCCCTCGTCACGGCCCCGACACCCGGCGAGACTCGGTTCACTCAGCTGCAGACGTTGTGGGAGTACGGCACCGCCCGTCTCGACGACTCCGACAAGGCCGACACGGTTCGCACCAGACACGCCGGCTACTACCGCCACTTCGCCGAGAATGCCAACGAACGCCTACGAGGTGCCGGAGCGCCGGAGTGGAGCGAACGCCTAACCCCGGAGTTGGGCAATCTGAAAGCTGCGATCGATTGGCATTTGGGCACCGGAAACATCGATGCCGCACTGTCCATGGTCTCCGGGATGGCCTGGCTGTGGTTCGTCAACAGTGATTTTGCCGAAGGCGCCCGTTGGTTAGCCAGCGCGCTGGGTGCCGAAGGGAAATGCCGTGCTGAGCTGCACGCCACCGCCCTCGTCTGGCACGGCTACTGCGTGGGCATGTCGTTCAGCCCGGCGGCGGGTGTCGTCGAATGTGAAGAGGCGATTGCCGTCTTGAGGCCGGGGGGCGACCCTATCCGCCTGGCCGAGGCGCTCCTGCTTGGAGCGTCGGTACTGATACGCGCCCACCAATTCAGCCGGTCGCTGGAAGCTCTGGCGGAAGCACAGATGCTGCTCGGCCCTGATGACCAGCGGTGGCTACCCGGTCAGCACGACACAATGGAGACCCAGATGCACCTCGGGCCTCATGAGCACGGGTGGCTTCTCGGTACACACGACATGTTGGTCAGCTGGAATATGGCGTCGTTTGGGCGTCTCGACGAGGCGGAGGCGGCGGCCCTCTCGAGCATTGGGCGCTTCGACGCAGCAGGTGAGGTTTTGCTGGTGGTTAATGCACTGAACGCCCTCGCCGGAGTTGCCGCGGCAAAAGGTGATTTCGAGGCCGCGTCAGTCACGTACGAAGCGCTGTTGGAACGGTGCCGGGCGACCGAGCAGCATCCCTACCTTCCCTTTTGCCTCGTCTCTTTGGCTGGTGTGCGGGCCAGACAAGGTGACGCCACCACCGCCGACCATCTCTACCAAGAGGCGATCGGGTGCTGCTACAACCCGTGGCTTTCGGCCGACGCCATGGTCGGCCAAGCGGCCGTCGCCCGTCACCTCGGTGACCTTTCACGGGCGAGAGGTCTGCTCGAGACTGCCGCTGAGCGTTACCGGGACGCCGACCTTCCCGCCGGTCAAGCCCGAGTGCTGGCGGGACTGGCCTGGTGGGCGATCGGTGCAGATCAAACCGCCGCAGCAGCCCTCTTCGCGGCAGATGCCGTCAGAGCGGCAAAGGCAATCGGGGATCCCGAATCCCAACTGCTCGCCGATTCCGCCCTGGCCGCAGCCAACGCGATCGCAGATCCCACTCGACGGAACACCGACAGTTTCGTGGCGTTGGCCCGACAGCGAGCCTCAGGTCCCTCGCATCGCTCCCTCACCGACGAGCCAGATCTGGTGGCACTCGCCACTCGGTTCACACCAACCGCTACCTGAGCCAGCGAAGCCGCATCTCGAGTCCTTTTCAAAGGTTGCCATCTCAATCCTCGGCGCTGGCACCTCAGCACCACCTCAGGGCAGCCTCAGGTCACAAGCGCAACCTGATAGTCATGCATCGCGACCTAGAATGGCCCAACGCCCGTCGCAGCCAACCAGCCTCTTCCGGTCCCGCCGTCGAGGACCACGGTCGGGTGGTAACGACCAACCTCCAGGCCGCCTCCTTTTATCGCCAAGCACAACAGGCTGCGGACGCGTCCGGCACCATGAAGGCCCTCCGTCACGCGGTCATGGCCGATCCGGGCTTCGGGCTCGCCGTCGCCGATCTCGCCGCCTACACCGAAGCATCCCTAAGTCCCACCGGCGGCCGCCCGATGAGCTGGGAACGCCATCACATTGAAGTGGTCTGCACCGCGGCCGCCGGCAATGTCAGTCGAGCCACCGATCTGCTCCGTGAACATCTGGCCAGCGTTGGCTGCGACCCAGTCGCTCTACGCATCGTGACCGACCTCCGACGGCGCACAGGCAACCGGGAAGGGCTGGAGGACTTCAGCGCCCAGCTTCCCGGATGCCATCGTGCCCCCAGGGAGATCTGGCAATGACCTACCGCCGGCCCAAGCGGCGTTCTACGTCAGTCCCGTCCAATTAGATGTACACATGTAGCCTTATGTGCTACGATCAGGCCATGGGTAGCTCGATTTCGGTCCGCGACCTGCGGAATACAGTCAGCGAAGTGCTCCGGCGGGTCGAGGCGGGCGAGCGGTTGACGGTTACCGTCGACCGGCGTCCGGTCGCAGAAATTGTGCCTTTGCGCCGGCGGTGGACGGTACCGGCGGACGAGGCTTTGGCCATCGCATCTCGTCACACGGCCGACCGAAGGCTCCTCCGGGAGGTTCGGGGTCTGTTGTCGGATACGACCGACGACGTATGAGGGCCCTCCTCGACACCTCGTTCTTTGTCGCCACGGAATCGGGACGACCCCTTGGTGAGATGTACGGGGTGACCGAGACCGAGGTGTCGGTGGTGACCATCGCCGAGCTGACTGTCGGTGTGCTCATGGCCAGCGATGCTGATCGACCGGCGCGGGTGGCAACGCTCTCGGCGGTCGAGTCGACGTGGGACCCGTTGCCGGTCGACGCGGAGGTGGCGCGCCAGTTGGCGCGAATCGTCGCAGCCCTGCGTACCGATGGGCGGCGGATACCGATCCTGGACGCCCTCGTAGCGGCTACCGCCCTTGTGCAGCAGATCCCGGTAGTCACCCAGGATCAGGACTATGACGCCATCCCAGGGATCGAGCTTATCCAGGTCTGATTGCGGTAACCGTTGGCATGGTCGAAATGTGCGGATCCATTCCCCACGGAGGCTCGAATAGAAGATCGTTTTCTCCCCGGCCGTTCCTGAGCACCTTGCTGTCGTACTCTGGCCCATGGACACTGTCCCCCAGCCGCCTACGGCCACCACGTCAATAGGCTGGCAATGGCGGGGAGACCCTCGCGATCATCGGGCTTCAAGCATTTGGAGCGCCGCCGCAGCTCGACGTTCGACGTTCCCGTAGCCGTTGGCCCGGGCCACGGTGTGCGCCTCGGTGAGGAGAGCCCGAGCCCTACCGACATCCTCTGGGGCGTCGCGAACAGCGAGCATCCTCCCCCACAGCAGGTCGGTCCGGGCCCCAAAGAACTTTGCTCGGGCGCGGGTACTCATGGACGCAGCCTGGGCAAAGTGAGTGTCTGCTTCATCGAAGCGGCCGAGCACGGTGGCAAGTCCACCGACGTAGTGACCAATCGGACCCTGAGCAGTGATCCCGGTCGTGCACCACTGGTCGGCCCATGGCGCCAGCTGATCGAACAGGGGACGAGCAAACCGAGGATCCCCTACCTCGATAGCACCCTCAGCGAAGCCGCACATCCCGATGCTCCAAGAGGCATCGACAAGAAAACTGAAGCCGGTACCGACGAACTCCTCCAGCAGTTGGCGCACTTCGTCTGTGCGGTCGCCATCGGCCAGGGCGAGAACCAGCGCTGCCTTTACCTCATGCAAATTCTCGGTGATCTCAGTCGCCAGTTGCTCGATGAACGGAACCAGCTCGATGAGCGTTCCCTTCTGGAGGTTTATTGCCATGAGTTGCACGCCGAAAAACACGTTGGTGTCTGGTTGCCCGCTGTCGGTACCCAGTTGGAGTGCCTTGAACACGAGCTTCTCCGCCTCTTCGATGTCGCCCGAAATCAATGTCCGTGTGGCGCGGGCATACGCCACCGTCCAGTGCATCATCGGTTGGTCAAGCTGCTCAGCGACCAGTCCCATGGCCGCAATGCAACGGTCCATCTCTCCGATATCCCCCGCGACGTAGGCAACAATGTGCCGGGTGCGCAAGGCCAAGAAGCGGGCCATGGCGTCATCGACGCGTTCTGCACGAGCGACGGCGTCCGCAGTCCTGCCCATGGCCTGTTCCAGGAGGACGGGCACGTTGAGCGCGTAGAAGATGCTGTTGAGGACCCGGACGATGATGGCATCGTCACCCGACGCCATGGCAAGCGTCAGCGCCTCGTCGGCCAGGGCTCGGCGTCGTTCCAGCGGGGTCCCGTAAGCCAATTCCGAGCACAACGTAGCGAGCACCAGAGGTCGGTCGCGGTCCTCGGTTGACAGCCGATCGAGGGTCATTTCCAGAACTTCGATTCTGTCGGCGTCGAGCACGCCTCCAGCGGAGTACCAGCCACGGTTGTTAGCCAGGGCCGCCAGGACAAGGCGGTCCGTATCGCCGATGTCCCCGGCTTGGTGGCTGGCCCCAAGAAGGGTCTCGCGAAAGGCAGGGTCACCCGTCTGGCGCTGGGCGATGCCGACGCCGATGCCGAGGTCGATCCCAAGGGCGCGATCAGGGTCGTCGACCTCACCGTAGAGATCGAGGGCCTGGGTGTAGTACCTCAGAGCGTCGGCGGGGGCCAACGCTTCGAGTGCGGCGTCAGCCGCCTGGCGCGAGTAGTCGA
Organism: uncultured Acidimicrobiaceae bacterium; assembly: GCA_963727955.1. GTDB lineage: Bacteria > Actinomycetota > Acidimicrobiia > Acidimicrobiales > RAAP-2 > Bog-756. The sequence continues at coordinate 24,058 of CAVSII010000011.1, read as the reverse complement.
GTGCCTTGGTCCGGTCGCCAGACTGACGGCCGTTGAACCAGTGGCGGGCAAGTTCACTCACCCGAGGCCCGGGGAGAGTCCCGCACAGCTGCTCCAACGCCTCGCCGACACGCCGGTGGGCCCGGGCTCTGCGGGTGGGCCCCAGTTCTTCGTACAGGGTGTGTTGGATGAGGGCGTGGGCGAAGGTGTACTGCCCTGGGCGCCCCCGCCCTTCACGTACCAGGGCCGCGGCCGCCGCCATGTCGAGTAGATCGAGCAGCTCTTCCTCCGGCAGATCGGCGGCCAGAGCCAAGAGGTCAATGTCGAAGTCCCGGCCGATCACTGCCGCCATCGACAGAATTCGCCCAGCGACCCCCAGCCGGCCGATGCGGGCGCCGATCACTTCTTTGACGCTGACGGGCAATCCCACGTGTTCGATCTTGTCGATGGCCTCCCACCGACCGGCGCTGTCGGGATAGATAGCACCCGTCTCCCACAGGTGGCGGAGGACCTCGCTCACAAAGAAGGGGTTGCCGTCTGTTTCGCGGCGCACCGCCTGGGCAAGGCTCACGCCGGCCTCATCGAGCGCATCACCCGTCATCGCCTCCATGAGGGCCACCACCGCCGTGTTGGAAAGACCGGTGAGTTCGAGGCGGGTCACTTTGACCTGTCTTTGCAGCGCAGCCAGCGTGTACAGCAAAGGATGGGATTGTGACAGCTCAGTATCGCGGTAAGTCCCGAGCACCAGGACGGCCATGGGCTGGTCGCTGGCGATCAGATGACCCAGTAACTCCAAGCTGCCGGCATCGGCCCACTGCAGGTCGTCGAGCACGAGCACGACGGGCCGATGTTCAGAAGCCTGAGACAGCAATCCCACCACCGCCGCGAAGAGCAGATAGCGCTCGGTGTCGAAATCGGTTGCCCTCGATGGGGGAAGATCCGGAATCCGGGTGGCCAGGGCCGGTACCAGCCGAGCCAGTTCCGACCCGTGTGCCTTGACATGTTCCCATAGCTCGTCTTCGGCACAGTGGGTGACGTAGTACCCGATCGTCCCGGCGAATAGCTGGTAGGGGGTGGCGAGGTTCTCCTCGCAATGCCCAGCGAGCACACAGGCACCGGCGGCGAAGGCGCCCCGGGCCCCCTCGGCTACGAGAGTCGTCTTGCCCAGACCGGCCTCGCCCGATACGAGCAGTACTTCGCGTCCCTCACCTTCGGAGACACGTTTGGCGCTCTCAGCCACAACTTCGAGTTCGGTCTCGCGTCCGACAATGACGCCAGCAGGGCGGCGCCCCAAGCGAAGAGGTAGTGGCACCTCGTTTACAACGGGCCCTGCGACAGACTCCCAGAGCACCTCGACGGTCTCCACCGGATCGGGGATGCTATGCAGATCCAGACGACCCAGGCTGTAGTAGCGGTGGGGGCTGCGTCGACCAGCGAAGGCTCGCACGCTATCGGCGGCCAGGATTTGCCCACCGCGGCTCGCCATGCACAGCCCGGCCGCCTCGACGACCGGGTTCCCGAAGCGATCGTCGTCTTCGGTGGTGATGTTCCCCCGGCTCAGCCCGACTCGCAGCCCGACCGCCTGTCTCTGGGCACGATTGTCGTGTTCGACCCCCTGCTGCATGGCCACCGCGCACGACAAGGCCGCTGCCGCCGTATCGAAAACCACCATGACCCCGTCCCCGGTGCGCTTCACTTCGGAACCGCCCTCTTCGGCCACCGCCTGGCGCAAAATGGAGAAGTGGTGCCGCCGGAACTTGTCGACAAGACCGGGCGAAAGACGTGACGCCCAGCCGGTGGAGTCGATGAAGTCGGTAAACAGCACGGTGACGTCGCTTGTGCTCTGTGTCGTGGCCGTCGGTATCGACGCCGTGGGCTCGCCTTGGCGGGCGATAGCACGATCGAGGGCGACCAACTCGGGGGACGGTTCGGTGCCGACCTCGTCGATGAGGAACCTCCGGTAGTCCTGAAAAGCCCGGAGGGCATCGACCCGGCGCCCGCAGTCGGCCAGGGCGCGCATCAACAGGCCCCGTGGCCGATCGCGAAAGGGATGGGTGGCGATGAGGGGTTCGAGCCTGGCGATGGCCGCGCTCCACTTCCCGGTCTCGAGCAGGAACACGGCCAAATCCTCGACGGCTCCCGCTCGCAGCTCGGCGAGGCGTCTCGACTCGCCGAGGGCCCACGACTCATGGGCGAATTCGGCGTAAGCGTCGCCTCGCCACATGGAGATGGCCTCCTCCAGGAGCCGGCTCGCCCCGGTGCCATCGTCGGCCACCGCTGCCCGCGCCAGGCAGTCCTCGAAATTCCGAGCGTCGACAGCATCGGCACGCAGCTCGTAACCGGGGGGAACGCTCACTAGCGCGTCGGAGCCGAGGAGCCGGCGAAGCCGGCTGACCGTGGTCCGCAGGGCGCCCGGCGAAAGCTGCAGATGCTCGGCCAATGCGTCAGCCGACACCACGGAAGCTCGAACCAGGAGCAAGCAGACCAGGCGGCGCTGGGAGGTGCTCGTCAGGTCGATCGGGATCGAGTCTGGTCCGATGACCTGAAGCGACCCCAGCACCCTGAACTCCACCCCCGCCTCCTTCCGTCCAGTTCAAGATCCTAGCGTAATCCCAGGTCAGGGTCCCTGGCACGCAGCGGTAACTCCGGAGAAACAACGAATCGTCAAGATAAATCGACGGCGACAAATTGATGCTGGTTGGGGACTGGCCGAAATGGCACCCCAATAGAGCGGAGGGTGTTGTTCCATGGTGAGTCGATTCCGAAAGTATTGCCGGACGCTGCTGGCCGGATCCCTGGTATTCGGGGGGTCGGTGGCCATCTCCTTGGTCGGTGGATCGCTGTCTGCTCCACCGGCCGCCGCGGTTACCCCGCCAGCCTGGACCGCCTATGTCGTGAGCAACGCCACCGAAGCCGTCATCCCCGTTAACACGGCGACCGATGCGGTAGGCACCCCGATCGCCGTCGGAAGTGGTCCCTCGGCCATCGCCATCACGCCTGATGCCACCACCGCCTACGTCACCGACGAGGGCACCACCAACACCGCTCCCGGCTTCGTCACCCCTATCGACCTCTCGACGAACATGGCGGGTACGGCGATTCCGGTAGGGTCCGGGCCCGATGCCATCGCCATCACGCCCAACGGATCGACTGCGTATGTGGGCAACTACAACAACGACACCATCACCCCCATCAACCTCGTGACCGACACGGCCGGCACGCCCATTCCTGTGGGAGGGGCTCCGACGTCCATCGCCATCACTCCTGACGGCTCCACCGCCTATGTCGGCCGGGCCTACGAATCAGGCATCCAACTCGATCTCTCCACCAATTCGACTCAGCCGGGAGATTCGCCCAGCGGCTTCGCATCGGCCATCACCCCCGACGGCGCCACGGTGGTCGGCACCAGTCCCCAGGACAACAATGTGGACGTAGTCAATCCGGCCACCGATACCGGAACAACAGTGGCGGCGCTCAATGATCCCGAGGGAGTTGCCATCACCCCTAACGGATCGACCGCCTACGTCGCCTACAGCCCGTTCACCACCAACAAGGGTGCCCTCCTCCCGATCCCGGTAGCCGACACCAATGCCCCCGGGACGCCAATCAACCTCGGCACCAACTCGGCCTATGCCGTGGCCATCACCCCGGACGGCTCGACCGCCTTCGTGACCGACCTGACGGGCGGCAACCTCGTCCCGGTGGATCTGGCGTCGGGCACGGCCGGTGCCCCGATCTCCCTCGGGACCGAGGGGACCAATCCGATCGCCATCGCCATCACGCCCGACCAGGCACCCATCGCCCACATGCACGTCTCCGCCCTGGGCAACTCGACCATGAGCTTCGACGCATCGCCCTCGACGGTGGCCTACGGGACCATCGCCTCCTACGCCTGGAACTTCGGCGACGGCACCACCGAGACCACCACGACCCCGTCGGCCACCCACACCTACACGGACACCTCGTCCGGACTGGTGGCGTCCGTCACCGAGACGGACTCGACGGGGACGTCGTCGACCGGGCAGGTGTACACGGGCCAGACGGCGAGCAGCAACGGCAACCCACAGGCCACCGACATGGCCACGGTCTATCTCAACCCGTCTAATGCGGCGGTTGAATATCCGACCGTGTCCGCCGTGACTCCGGATATCGGATCCACCTCCGGGCCGACCACGGTGACCGTCACCGGGACGGGCTTCTGGCCGGGGCAGACCGAGGTGTACATCGGTGGAGTCGCGGCCACGAACGTCACGGTCAACCCGAACGGGACCTCGCTCACCGCCACCCTGCCGGCCCAGTCGGCCGGGACCTACGACATTATCGTGAACACCGCGCTGAACCAGGGTGAGCAGTACTACTTCGGTTCCAGTGCCGCCACGTCGGCAGACCAGTTCACCTACTCGACATCGACACCACCTGTCGACGTATCCTGCACCTCGCCCAGCTGTCCGATTCCCGCAATCCAGTATGGGTCGACGACCCTGTCGTCGACGGTGAGCTCTGACTGCACCGCGTGCACGTACACGGCGTCTGTGGCCGAGGGTGTACCCGCTACCAGCAGCGCAGTGGACAGTTGTCCTGACGCCATGAGCTACTCGCAGGCACAGCAAACGATCAACGAGAACGAGAGCGCCGCCAGTGGCGGCTCCGCGCTCTCCGTAGGCCTCGTAAACGCATTCCAGGGAGGGTTTGTTGGTGTGCTTCGTCCACAGGAGACGGTATGTGTGGATGTCGACGCAGTTTCGAGTGGATCCGCCCGCACGCTGGCAAGCGCACAGGGTGCATCCCAGTCGCCGGTGGTGGGCCAGGACATCCTGGTCAAGAAGTGCACCAAAAAGGCAGTAGCCCCATGCGTGAAATCGGTGGTCGTCAATGGCAACGCGGTGGGGACGACGGTGATCTTGCCGGTGAACGAAACAATCACCCTCACGGTCGGGCCTCAGAAAGAGACGATCAAGAAGCTCTCGCCCAGGAAGGGTGCTGCACCGGGGTCCAACCTGACCATCATGGGGACCAACCTCTTCCAGGTGAGTGCGGTGGTCATCGACGGTGATCCCGTCGGCGGAGGGCTCATCGGCGGCCTCGAGGCGTCCATCGTCTCGGAGACCGACAAGAAGCTGGTGGTGACGGTTCCTCCGGGCGCCAGCACGGGGCCGGTCACCCTCATCGGCTGGTCAGGAGATGTGACGTCCTCATCGACGTTCACGGTAACTGGCCCCGAGAGGTGACTGGCCCCAAGACCAACGTTAGCTTCTGAAAGGCACCTGCTGTCTGACTCCTCGTCTCGGCCTTCGTGACGCACCTGCGTTCGTGACGCACTCGCCCGATGCCACCCGGTCGGTCGTTATGCTTCAATCGGTGCCCGGCAGACCACACGCATCTGTCAGCTACCGACTGGAAAGTGTGACCCATAGGCAGGGCAAGGTGGAGCGCTTCCACCAGACCCTGAAGAAGCACCTGGCCAAACAGGACCCGGTCGCAACCAAGCGACAGCTCCAGGGTCAGCTCGATCGCTTCGTCGCCTACTACCACGAACTCCGCCCCCATCGAGCCCTCCGGCGCAGGACACCGCTCGAGGCCTTTACCGTCCGGGAAAAGGCACTGCCGAGTGGACCGAACATCGACACTGCCGGCTACCGGGTCCGTCGGGACAAGGTCGACAAGACCGGCAGCGTCACCCTCCGCTATACGAGCCGGCTTCACCACATCGGCATCGGTCGGGCTTACGCCGGCTGGCGGGTCATCCTCCTCGTGGCCGGCCGGGACGTCCGCATCCTCGGGATCGACGGTCCCCGCTCGCCGCCTCACCCTGGAGACGACAAAGGACTACCAGCCTCTTCCCTGACCGGCAGTCCCTTGTTGTCTACGATGTCCTGAGGCATCTGTCTCCGATGTCTCGCCACATCACAGAGCGCGCTCGGCAGGATTCGAACCTGCAACCTTCTGATCCGTAGCGCGCCTCGGGGTCGTTTTACCGGGGCCCGGCAAGTCCCAATTGGTCGCAAATATGCAGGTCAGATGGGGTATGAACTTCGGACCGTGAAATTGGGTGAGACGCATCGGGACGCTCTGGGACCCAATTGTTGGCTAAATTGTTGGCTTTTTTCGCCGACAAGGCGACCGAATCAGAAGGTTTTGACAACACCTGGTTCCCCGTTGTGTGGCGCCATTTCCGCTCATGCCGACCATCGTTGAAAGACAACCGTCGTTTCACTTACTGCTTCGTTTCCTCTAGTGTGAAACACACTACTTCTTGAAACGACAGCGTGGAAGAGATCAGCTCTTCCCTCCTCTCGGAAGTCTACGGACATTGCCGAACACGAGCCCTACCTCGACTGCCCAGATCCTCAACGGTGCCCAACAAACCGTCGCGGGCGCGCTCCCCAACCAGTGGACGTTGACATCCACGCGGCAAGCGAGTTCCAGATCTTCGGGTACTGACAGCAGCCTGACGATCACTTCTCCCAGCGGAGAGGAGGCGACGTTTGCCATCAAGGTCATGAGGTCGCCCAGCGCACAGACGCTCCTGGTCGCCGTCGATCGACTCAACCGCACGCCCGCGGTAGCCGAAGGGACGGCGCTACCCCTAGTGGCTGCCGCGTACCTGGGCCCACGGCCCATTGAGTGGTTGACCGAACGGGGTGTCAACTACGTCGACACCACCGGGAACCTCCGGCTCTCCGCCCAACGACCCGGCCTGTTCGTGAACGTGATGGGTGCCACCAGGAACCCGTGGTCTGAGGGCCGGCCACTCCGTTCGCTCCGTGGTCGAGGCGCTGGGCGTGCGGTGAGAGCGCTGGTCGACTTCCGTGCGCCTTTCGGTGTGCGCGATCTCGGGTCTCGGGCCGGTGTCTCTCCGGCGACCCTGTCTCGAACCATCGACCTCCTCGAGGAGGACGCTCTCGTGACCAGAAACGCACGCGGCGGAGTGGAGGAACTGGACTGGTCGGGAACCATTCGACGATGGAGCCGCGACTACGAGCTGAGGCGGTCCAACACGGCCAGCGCCTATCTCGAACCCCGGGGCCTTTCGGCGGTGACGGCCAAACTGAAGAAGGCAGACTGGCCGTATGCGGTCACCTCGTCGTTGGCGGCTCAGGGATTCGCCCCCATTTCTCCCACACGCACGGCGGTGCTCTACGTCGAGAACCCCAGGGAGATCGCCGACCGCCTTGGACTCAGGCCTGTGGACGAAGGTGGCAATGTGCTCCTGATCGAACCCTACGACCCCGTGGTGTTCGAGCGAACATCGGTTCGGGAGGACCTGGTGACCGCGTCCCCCAGCCAGGTGGCAGTTGACCTCTTGACCGGGCCGGGCCGGGAGCCGTCCGAAGGTGAAGAACTACTGCTCTGGATGAAGGGGAACGAAGCTGCCTGGCGAACCTGATCCCCTCTATGTACGGGCACGCTCAGCACTGCTCGACGCTCTTGATGCACTGACGCCTCATCTGGACGCGGTGGTGCTGGTCGGAGCACAGGCGGTCTATGTCCACACTGGCGATGCCGACGTTGGAGGACCCGAGTACACGACGGATGCCGATTTGAGCATCACTCCCGGTGAGTTGGCCGACAGCCCACTCCTCGGCGACCTGCTGGCCGGCCACGGATTCACTCCCCGAGAACATCCCGGTGGTTGGCTGAGCCCGAGCGGGATCTACATCGACCTCATGGTTCCTGAAGCGCTCTCTGGTCCGGGTTCTCGAGGAGCCAGGCTGGGCACGCATGGCAATCGGGCAGCACGACGAGCGAAGGGTCTCGAAGGTGCCGCCGTGGACAGGGACCGGGGCCATCATTTCTGCCCTCGACTCAGCGGACAGCCGAGAGACGGAGATCTGGGTGGCCGGTCCGGGTGCTCTTCTGGTGGCCAAGGTCCACAAGATCTCCGAGCGGGTCGGCGCCCAGGATCGGGTTCGCGACAAGGATGCCCTCGATGTGCTCCGGCTGCTCCGGGCGGTCGACACCGATCAGCTTGCGGCACGACTGGCGCTCCTCAGCGATACCGAGGTGTCGGCCAGCGTGACCCATGAGGCCATCGCACAGCTTCCCGGCCTCTTCGGGTCACCCTCAGCCGAGGGTGTGCTGATGGCGGTCCGAGCAGCAGGCGGCAGCGAGCCTGAAGAGACGATCGCCGGATCGCTCAGCGCCTTGGTGGAGGATCTCTTGGCCAGGGTCGCCGAGGCTCACTGACGCCGGCCCACCCGGCCCATCGAGAAGGAGGATCTCACCAGACACGAACGTGGCCTTCCGGATTCCATCCTTCGAGGATCTCCCGGCCCCGACCGCGATCCTGGGCCAGGTCCAGCGCGACGACGACATGATTGGCCACCGGGAAGTCGTGGTCCGGGAGCTGAGCCGGTACCGACCACCCGTAGCGGGACGGGCACACCGCCGCCCGCCCAGCCGAGGACTATTCGTTATTCGTGCGGGCACGAACGAAAATACCATGAGACCCATCTCGGACTTCTGCCCCTCCCGACTCCCACAGCGGCGATGTGGCCGGGCAACCAGGCACGTTGTGTTCGTCGCAGGGACAAGCGCTGCATACGCTGTCCACGATGACCAACGCGCTCGACCCACCCGAACGGCTCGGCGTTGAAACCGGATCGATCCGAGACATGAATGGGAACGGCCTCCCGCCGACCGAGACCACAGAGACCCCGGTGGCCGGCGTGCCGGCGCACGGCGGCATTGGCCGACCTCACCTGCACGAACGCCTCCTCGATGCCGACGAGCTGGACCAGCTCCAGGTCCTGCGAGCGGCCGTCGAGCCCTCTGCCCCGATCTACGCCGCCATCCTCTCCGTGCTGGTGGCGGCCAAGGAGCGCTACCAGGTGGAGGTGCGGACCGAGCAGCTCGCCGCTGAGCTGTCGGAGGCGGGACACGACGTTTCCCACCTGGCCCAACAGTTGGTCCAGCTCGAAGACTGGGGAGCGGTCACCTGGACCCAGGACACCAACCGGGTGGCCCGGCTGGAGGAGTTCCGGCGGCGGCGTGAGCTGTGGCACCTGACCCCGGCGGGACAGGCCGCCCACGACGCCGTCGTCCGCGTCCTGGGCGCCGCCGAGCAGTCCGGCTCGCTGCAGCGCGCCCTATTCCGGGACATCCGGGAGAACCTTGAGGACCTGGCCGCGGCAGTCGACGAAGGTGACGCCACCGCCACCTACCTCCGGCTACGCGACCTCGACGGCTCTCTGCGCGACCTGGCGGCCAACGCCCGGGACTTCCACGCCACCATGGGAGAGCTCCGGCGGGAGCACGAGGTCGCCCCGGAGCGGTTCCTGGCCTACAAACACCTCCTCATCGACTACCTTCAGCAGTTCCTCGACGAGGTGATCCGCCACCGGTTGACCATCGCCGCCCGGATCAGCGATGTGGAGCGGCGGGGAGTGGACCGCGTCGTGCAACTGGCGACCGAAGGGGACGACTCGGCCGGACTGTTCGTCGACGTCGACCTGGCGGCCCGCTGGAACGACCGGTGGGAGGGCCTGGTGGCCTGGTTCCGGCCCGGCCTCGGACGCCCGTCCGGGGTGGAAGAGCTTTCGGGAGCCACGACGTCAGCTATTCGCGATCTTATGGCCCTCCTACGGCGCCTGACCGAGAGCGCCACCCGTCCCATCACGCGGGCGTCAGAGCTCCGCCACCTGGCCCGGTGGTTCCTGCGGAGTGACGCCGACGAGGCCCACCGGCTGTTCGACGCTTCCTTCGGCCTGGCCCAGCCCATCCATCTGGCCGCCGCCATGATCGACCCCGACGCCGAGTCCGGTGGCGCGAGTTGGTGGGAGGCCGACCCGGTCGAGGTGCCGGTCACCCTGCGCCGTTACGGCAAGCGAGCAGCACCCCCTCCGCCCCGGCCGGCGGACGACTTCTCCGGAGTCAAGGAAGGACTCGCCGACGAGCACGGCCGGTACCGGGCCGCCCGGGCCGAGGCGGCCTCGGGTCTCGGGGCCCGCCCGGTGGAGGACCGTCGCCTGCCCCGGGGCGAGTTCGCCCTCCTCCTCGAGCTGCTGGACCGGGGGCTGCACCGCCGACCACTGGCCGGTGAGTTCGCCGTCGAGGTCGAGGCGGAGGGGGTCCGCCTGTCTCTGGCCACGGCGGATGTGACCACCCACGTGCACGGGCCGGGGGGCGCCCTCACCCTGGACGGGCTCGCGCTCGAGGTACAGCGGGCATGACGGTGGGGACGGCCCGGGTAGCCGCACAACTGGACGTCACCGAGCGGGAGGACTTCCAGCAGGCGGCCCGGACCCTGCTGGCCCATCCCCTGGTGACAGAGGCTTGGCCGGATCCCGGAGCACTGGCGCTGATCCGCCGGTTCGAGGAGCCGCTGCGTAACGAGTTCTGGCGGATGTGCCGCTGGCGGCTCGACCTCGGGGCCCGGTGCGCACGGCTGCTCCGACGGCCGGCCGAAGCGAGCGCAGCGAGACCGGCGCTGTCGCGTACCGGCCGACCCTTCTCCCCCTGGGCCTACGCCTACTGGTGCCTCGTTCTGTCTGCGCTGGAGTCCGTCGGGATTCAGACCACCATCTCGGCAATGGCCGACGAGGTGACGAGGATCCGGGCTGGTGACGACACGCTTCCCGTGGACCTCACGGTATTCGAGCAGCGTCGGGCGTTCGTCGACGCCGTTGGCGCCCTCGAGCAGCTCGGGGTCCTGACCGTGGTCGACGGGGCGACCGACGCCTTCCTCACCACATCGCAGGAGCACGGGGGCGACGCCCTCTACGACGTCGACTCCGACGCCGCCGGCCACCTGCTGGTGTCACCTCCGACGGTGCTGGCCGGCGTCGACACCCCCGAGGACTTCCTGGTCGAGTCGTACCCGGCCACGCCCGACGGGGCAGCGGCCAGAGTGCGCCACCAGGTCATACGGCGCCTCCTGCTGCAGCCCACCGTCTACTTTGACGAGCTCGGTGAGGAGGAGCAAGCGTTCGCCCGGCACCGGCGGGGGCGCCTGCGCGACGAGATCGAGCGGCTGACAGGGCGGTGGCTGGAGATCCGATCCGAGGGCATGGCCCTGATCGAGGCCCCCTCGGCCATCACCTTCCCCGGCAGCGGGGCCGTGGCCCACGCCGCCCTCCTCTTCGGCGGTGAGCTCGTGGAGGACGCCTTGCGACTCGCCGAGTCGGGTGGCGAGACGATCTCGGACACCCCGGAGCCCGGGCGGCGTATCGGGGCCACCGCCGGTGAGGGGGCGTGGGAACGGGTGGTCGAGGCGTTCGGGGACCGGTTCACCGCCGACTACCGGGACGACCACCCACGGCTCCGCCGCGACGCCCTCGGACTGCTGGGCCGTCTGGACCTGGTCCGAACGGACGGCGATGACCTCATCGTCCGGCCCGCCATGGCCCGCTACCGGGCGGAGGTGCGGCTGCCCGACCCGGTGCCGACCCTCTTCGGGGTTGCCGGGACGTCCGGAGCCGACCATGGGTGACGTCACCGGTTCCGGGGACCGCGGTGTGGAGCGGTGGCGACCCACCCGGGTGGGGATCCGCAACATCTGGGAGTACGACGACCAGGAGTTCCACTTCGTCGACGGGCGGCTGATCCTTCGGGGTCCGAACGGGTCGGGGAAGTCCAACGCGCTGGCCCTGCTGGTGCCCTTCGTCTTCGATGCCATCATGAGCTCGGGCCGAATGGACCCATTCGGGGGCGGTCGGTCGATGAAGACCCTCCTGCTCTCCGAACAGAAGGAGGAGGGAACAGGTGCCCGCTTCCGGCGTGACCAGCGGACCGGGTACGTCTGGATGGAGCTGTCGCGGGGCGACCGGTACCTCATCATCGGCTGCGGCGCCCGTGCCTCGGTCCAACGGGACGCCGAGGCCTGGTTCTTCGTTACTGACCGGCGGCCAGGAGAGGACCTCGATCTGGTGCCGGAGGGCACTCCTATGACCAGGGCCCAGCTGGTCGAAGCACTCGGGAGCGACGCCGTCCACGACACCGCCGAGTCCTACCGGGACGCCGTGGACCGAGCGCTGTTCGGGATCGGACCCGCACGCTACCGCCACCTGGTCGACCTCCTACTGGTCCTGCGCCGGCCCCACCTGGCCGGCAAGCTCCACCCCGAGGAACTCTCGGCCGTGCTCACCCAGGGCCTCCCTCCGGTCCCCGACACCCTGGTGGCCGAGGTGGCGGCCAGCTTCGAGGACCTCGAAGCAGTGAAGAACGACCTCTTGCGGCTCCGCCGCGCCGAACGAGCTGTCGACGACTTCTGCCCGCTCTACCGGTCCTACCTCCGCATCGTGGCCCGTACCCGAGCCGACGGTCTGCTCGAGGCCGTGCGGGCCAGCCGACGGGCGCGCTCCCAGCTGGCCGACTCGGAGCGGGCCCTGGCCCAGGCGATGACCGACCTGGAGGAGATCGAGCGGGCCCGGGACGAGTCCGGCCGACAGTTGAGCCGGGCCGAGGAGCGTTTGCGCGCCGTTCTCGAATCACCGGCCTTCCGGGACGCGGCGGCGCTGATCACGCTGGCCGACCAGGCCTCCGATGCCCGGAAGCAGGCGGACGGGGCCGCCGGCCTGGCAGACGAAGCGGTCCGGCTACGGGACGGAGTGGCCAACGAGGTTGAGCGCGTGGCGGGGGAGCTGCGCGCCGTCGAGGCCGAGGTCGACCGGCAATTCGCCGACACGGCTCGGGCGGCCGACTCGGCAGGGGTGTCGTGGTCGGCACGGCGGGAAGAGCTCTTCGTAGCTGGTCTGGACATCTCCCTCCGGTCGCCGGCGACCTTTCGTCTGGACGAGATCAGCCAGGTCCGCCGGGTCATCGAGTCCTCCCGGTCCGCAGCCCAGAGGGCGACCGATGCCGAGGAGCGCGCCGGTGCCTCCGGCGGAGCGGCCGAGGATGCCGCCTCGCTGCGGGACTCTGCGGAGGGGGTGCTCAGTGACGCGGTGGCCACCCTGGTCGATGCGATCCGGGTGTGGAACGGGTCGATCGGTGCGCTGACCTTCGCTGAAGGGCAGCTCCTCATCGACGTCGCCGGTAGCGGTGGCGGTGAGGCGAACGCCACGCTGTCCGAGGCGTTGACCGGGCTGTTGGGACCCAAACGGCAGGAGCTCGGTGTCGCCCTGGCTCGAATCGGTGATCGCCGTGAGACGACGGCCGACGAACGCCGAACGTTGGTGGAGGAGCGGAACCGGGTCGCCGACGATCCCCTTCCCGCTCCCGACAGGCTCGCCGTCCGACCGGCCGACCGCGCCGGCCGGTCCGGGGCGCCGCTCTTTGCCTGCTGCGACTTCCGGGAGGGAGTAACCGAGCATGACCGCTCGGGCATCGAGGCCGCACTTCACGCTGCGGGCCTGCTCGACGCCTGGGTGTCGAGGGACCAGTTGGGATCCGGGCCCCCTCCTGGCAGCACCGAACTCGATGCCTGGCTGGTTGCCGGCCCGGCCACGGACGGCCCGTCCCTCCACGACGTGCTCATCGCCGACCCGGCCCCGGGTTCGGGCCTGGACTTCGAGGTCGTCACCGCCGTGCTCCGGTCCATCCCCCTGTCCGACACAGGTATAGGCATCCTCCCCGACGGTCGGTTCTCGCTCGGGCCACTGAGCGGCCGGTACGCCAAGGGCACCGCGGAGTTCATCGGGTCGACGGCCCGGGAGACCCGCAGGAAGCATCGGCTGGCTGCACTCGATGCCATGGTGGCCGGCGTCGACTCGGTACTCGTAGCCCTGGACGAGGAGCGTCGCAGCGTCGAGGGCCGGCTCGCCGAGCTCGATACGGCCGAAGCGTCGCTGCCGAGTTCCGATGCGGTCGTTGCGGCCAGAGCGGACCGGGACCGTGCCGCGACCGTGGCCTCCGAGCGAAAGGTCATTGCCGAGCGTGACCGGAGCGCGGCCGTCGAACGCCGCACGGAGGCCGCTCAGGCCGCGGAGGTGGTGCGGACGGAGGCGGCTCGGCTCGGCCTGCCCACCGACGCCGACGGGCTCGAGGGCGCCACCTCGGCGGTCCGCGGCTACGAGGAGCTGGTGGGGGGGCTGCTGCGGCTGGTCGACCGGGCCGCCCATCTGGTCCGGCAGGCCGACGAGGTGACCGGTCGGATGCACCGATGCCAGGAGGCTCTGGACCGACGCCAGCACGAGCACCGGGCGGCCGAGGAACGGGCCGATGGGCTGGCGGCGCGGGTCACCGAGATGCGCCGCCAACTGGGCCCTGACGCCGAGGCACCCCTGCGACGGCGCCAGGAGCTCGAGGACGAGCTGGTCACTCGGAAGGGTGAAGTGGAAACGATGACCGAGGCCACCATCGCCCGGAGCGAGGGAGTCGGATCGGCCAGGTCCCTGGCCGTCTCGGCCAACGATGCGGTGGAGCGGGCGGACCGGAGCGTCGAGGTACAGCGGTCGAGCGCCGCCGTGCTGACCCGGGCCGAAGTGTGGGACGCCGTCTCGGAGGGAGACGGGGACGACCGGAGGGGCGGCGATGCTGACGTGGACGGAGAGGGGGCGGCGACCGCACCGTCGGGTGATCTGGTCGAGCTGTGCCGGTTCGTGGTCCAGGCCACCGCCAACGTGGAGGCGGGACCCGAGTCGGTCCGGGCCGCCACCAACCGGCTGGACATTGCCTACCGGGTCCTCATGGACGGCCTCCAGAACGGGTTCGAGCCCGCCCAGATCCACGACGATGGGGTGGGGATCGTGCAGGTGACCTCGGAGACAGGGACGATCTCGGTACTCCAGCTGGCCCGCGAGCTGGCCGCACAGGTGGCCCAGCACGAGGAGCTCCTCGACGAGCGCGACCAGGAGATCTTCGAACGCCACCTGCTCACCCGGGTGTCGGAGGCGCTCCGGGATCTGCTCAACAACGCGGCACGAGCTGGTGGAGGACATCAACGCATGCCTGCGCGACACACCCACGGCCAGTGGGCTCCGGGTCCGGCTCCGATGGCAGCTCGATCAGACCTCGACGGCTCAGCAGGACGCCATGGAACTGCTCAGGAAGACGCCCGAGCTGCTGGGCCCCGACGAGCGCGAGCGCCTGCGCAGGTTCTTCGCTGGCGCCATCGCCGAGGAGCGGGCGGCCAACCCGGGAGCGGGCTACGAAGCGGTGCTGAGCAGGGTGTTCGACTACCGGGCCTGGCACTCCTTCGTGCCGTTCCTGGTGCTACCGACCGGGGGGAGCAGGCAGCTGACCCGGTCGGTGTTCCGCAGCCTCTCCGGAGGCGAGCAGTCGGTCTCCCTGCACCTCCCCCTGTTCGCCGCTGCGGCCGCCCACTACAACGCGGCCGGAGACGGAGCGCCGCGTCTGATCGCTCTGGACGAAGCGTTCGCCGGCATCGACGAAGGCATGCGGGCCGACCTCATGGGCCTGCTGGTCCGGTTCGACCTTGACGTGATCATGACCGGGCACGAGCTGTGGGGGGCCTACGAGCAGGTACCGGGAGTGATGATCTACGACCTGTTGCGGCGGCCGCCGGCCGAGGGGGTCAGCTCCTTGCCCATGCGCTGGGACGGCGGTGCCCTGGTGGAGGAGCGGACGCTGACGCTGGTGCCACCGCGCCCGACCAAGACGACGGGGCTCTCCCTGTGAGCATCCCGTGGTGACCGGGTGGGAGTCAGTCGACCCCGAGGTCGCAGAGCTGCTGGCCGGCCCGGACCTCGACAAGCTGTGGCGGGCCGCCCGTCGCCGGCTGGAGGGAAACGGGTTGACCCTCTACGGGACGCCACTGGTGCTTAAGAAGTTGACTCGGGACGAAGCCTCCGCCGTGGCCGGCCTGCTGGGCGTCGTGAGACCACGGCGAGAGGCCCGGGTGCGCCTCGATGCCCTGGACCTCGTCCTGCGGACCAGCAGCGCCGGCCATGGGCTCATCGACGTCCTGGTCGCCCTCGGGGGCCCGCTGCGTGATCGGCGGGCCGAGAAGGAGGCGACTGCATTTCGACAGGCCACGACGTGGTCGGGGCTCGTTGCCCACCCGGCCGTCATCGTCGACCCCCGTCTCGCCGACTGGCTCTCGGACCTGCGGCGATCGGGTCTGGCCAGCCGGCTGGCCGGAGTGGACGGGGTCGAGCGTCTGGTCGGCCAGGCACTCGATGTGCTGGCCCGCCTGCCTGGGGACGGCATCGGTCTCGCTGTGCTGGCCGCCGAGACGACGGGTGACGCCCACGGCCTCGATCGCGGTCGTCCGACGGGGACGCTGGTCCTGCACGCGCTGGGTTCGTTGGCCGATGAACCACCACCCCAGGACGCCGGCGAGTGGCGGGCCGCGTGGCAGGCGGCCGGGGTCGTCTGCGATGACCTGTCTTGCCACGTCCTAGTGATGAACCTCCGCCCCCGGGGGTCGTCCGAATTGATCGGCGGCATGGTCCGCGATCATGCTGACTTCGGTGAGCCGATCCGGCTCACCCTCCGTCAAGTGTCGGCGGGCGAGCTCGAGCCCGAATCGGCCACCACCATCTTCTGCTGCGAGAACCCCGCCGTGCTGGCGACAGCAGCCGATCGCCTGGGCGAAGAGTCGGCCACCTTGGTGTGCTTGGAGGGGGTTCCGAGCACGGCTGGCCTGGTACTGCTGGAGCGGCTGGCTGCAGCTGGCTGCCCCCTCCGCTACCACGGCGACTTCGACTGGGCCGGCCTCTCCATCTTCTCGACGTTGCGTCGCCGGTTGGAGGTCTCACCCTGGCAATTCGGTGCCGACGACTACCGGTCGGTGGTGCGTGACGGAGGAGGCGGCATCCCACTTACCGGTCGTCGGACCGAGTCGCCGTGGGACAGTGCCCTTGCGCCCACCATGGCCGAATCAGGCGTGGCCGTCTTCGAGGAGCAGGTCGTGGATCGACTTCTGGAGGACCTGTGAGGTCGGCGGGGTCCTCGGGCCAAGGAGATAGGGAGATGGGGAGATAAGGAGCTAACAAGGTGGGGCTCATCGGTCTCTCGTGACGCCGTGCTCGCCCGCGAAGTCAGAAGGTTTCGGAATCGCTGAATTCTCTCCCAGTAGCCAGTCTCCGAGGGACTGCCCTGTACGCCGTATCTGATCCACACTCGGAGTGTTCGATTCACCCACCCCGGATCGGACAATGATTCCCGGTGTCCGGTCTGCCTCATCGATCATGCACCGTCTGATCTCCCGTTGACACCAGGAGCCGAGGTCGTGGGGAGCATGGCGCAACGCCTCAGTAATCGCTCGGGTTATTTCGGGGTGCGAGGTAAGTCGGAACAGATCGAGGTAGTCCCCTCCGGCCTTCTCCGCTCGCGCGGCACGGCGCTTCGGAGCGGACTGGAGCTTCATGGCCACCAGGCTTGCCGGGGTAGCGATTCGGCACCGAGCCTCGGCTACCACCTCTCCGCCCTCTTCGGCGATGAGCCTGAGGTCCTCAGCAGTGTCGAGGGCCCAACGATGAGCCAGAATGAAAATGCGGTCTGCCTCCCCCTCGGGCAGGAAGTCCGGTGGGATATCGGTCGCCGGCACGTCTCCAACGGCAATGCAGTCGATCTTCGTACCGAGCAGGAGGCCATCGACGCCGTCGGTGCTGATGACGGTCTCAACGGCGGTCAGCTCGTCACCATGCTGTGTGGCGACGGTGTCGAGGTCATAGGTCACCCGACGAGCGCCCTGGAGTCGGGCGAGAACGGCCAGACCGCCGATCACGGCGAACTCTCCGGTCGGCACGGCTTCGGTCAACGCGGCCAGAGATGTCACCAGCGCTGCCAACCCGGAGCTCACCAGACACGGACGGTCTCCTGAGGGTTCCAGCCTTCGAGTATCTCGCGCCCGCGGGCCCGGTCCTGGGCGAGGTCGAGGGCGACGATCAGGCCGCTGGCCACAAGGAAGCCGTCTCGACTCTTCGAGGAGGTCAGGGTGAACCCGTATCGTGACGGGCAGACCGCGATCTCTGATCCCGTCCAACCGGAGGGAGCGCCGTAGGCACCAACCACCGTGGCCAGGTCGGTGTCGTCGGCAACATAGAGCCTGGGCCACCCTCCAGCGGGGCCGGCGGCCACGGGTGCACCGAGAGCGACGGCACCGAGGGTCCCACTCAGTCGGAACCGATCGGGCGGGTCGGGAGGTGGAGCTTGAGGCATCGGATGCCAGCGGGGCCTCCAATCCTCGGCTATGGCCCAGAACAACTCAGGTACGAACGCCCTGTTGTCCGAACCCACCAACCCCTGGCTCCGAAGCTCGGACAGGATCTCCGACACCCGGCCCGGAGAGCGATCGATCTGTCGGGCAACGGCATGCACGCCCCGTGGCTCCTCCGGGTTGACGAGAAGTGCCATGGCCACATCGAGACCTGTTCCTCTGAAGACGCTGACGACCCTTCGGGAAGGCACCACTGATCCTGAAGACACTTCGGCATTGACGAAGAGGCCAGGAGTCTTGACCCAGAGGTGCCCCCTTCGATCGAACCAGGCCAGGCCCGCCCGGCTCAGCTCCTCTCTTGCCGCTGTTGAGATCCGGTCAGCGACGATGATCGTCGCTGCTCCCCCGTCTTCCTCATGCATGTGAGCAAGGAGGCGTGCATCGCTTTCGCGCACGACCTTCCGTTCGTTGACGGCAAAAGGCACTCCGGCGATCTCGACACGGTCGCCGGCCATCTGAACAGGGGAGATGCCCGCCTGCTCAAGAGCCTCGGTTAGCCCGGGAGCGTTCGCTATTCGTGGCACCACGAATACAGACTAGTAACTCTCCCAGGGGCACCGGTCGGCGTCGAGCTCGCGCTGGTGCCCGGTACTTGGGCCGGAGTTTTCTGCGTAACGCACCCGGCGGTCCGTGGCAGAACCCTGGTGGCCTTCACCAGCCTCGAGAGGCGACCGACGCGGCGTCGCTCGTTCTGCCACGAGCCTCGAACGTGCTCAGTTGGAAATAAAGTATTTTTCGTTATCACTAAACACACTATAATGTGATCTGGAGGTGATCCGAGTGAAGCGTACCTATGCCTACCTACCCCAGACACTCGACGCCGTCCGGGTACTAGGTCTGCAGGTTGCGGCGGCGCGCCGGAGCCGTCGCATGACAGCCCGGGACCTCGCCGACCGGGCCCATGTCACTACGACAACCCTGAGCAAGGTGGAACACGGGGACCCGACCGTCGCCATCGGCACCGCCTTCGAGGTGGCGGGCCTCGTCGGCGTCAGCCTGTTCGCTCCTGATCCCGCCGAACTCCCGGCCATTCTCCGCCGCCAGGAGGACCGGCTGGCGCTACTGCCCGGCAGGATCGTCGACCGTCGCGACCCGCCGTCGAATGAGTTCTGAACACGACCAGGCATTCGTCTGGGTGTGGCTACCCGGGAGAAGCGAACCGGTTGTGGCCGGGCGCCTGGATCTCGTCGGGGATGTGGTCACGTTCATCTACGGCCGCAGCTACCTCGAGCGACCGGAGCGGGTGCCACTCTTCCTGCCCGAGCTTCCCCTCGGGGATGGGACCCTCTATCCACTGGACGGCATCCGCGCTCCAGGGTGCATCGCCGACTCCGGTCCCGACAGCTGGGGGCAGCGGGTCATCCTCCACCGTCTGGGGGCTGAGGCCGCAGAACAGCTCGGGCTTCTGACCTACCTCCTCGAATCGGGAACCGACCGGTTCGGGGCGCTCGACTTCCAGGCCAGTCCCACGGTCTACGAGCCCCGCATCACCCACGCCCCGTTGGAGGAGTTGCTGACGGCCGCTGATCTGATGGAGGCCGGCCTACCCGTGAGCCCCGACCTCGAACTGGCTCTTCTCCACGGTTCGTCACTGGGTGGGGCACGCCCCAAGGCCCTCCTCACCGGCCCGGACGGCCGGAAGCTGATCGCCAAGTTCGCTCAACGCTCGGACACCTACCCGGTCGTCAACGCCGAGGGGGCGGCCATGGACCTCGCCCGTCGCGCCGGGGTACGCGTCGCACCCGCCGAAGTCGTCCGCTGCCTGCATTCCGACGTTCTCCTCGTCGATCGATTCGATCGAACCACGAAAGAGGGTGAACGCAGGCTGACCGTGAGCGCACTGACCATCCTGCAACTCGACGAACGTTGGGCCAGGTATGCGACGTACACAGGGCTGAGTGAGGCGATCCGTCTGCGATTCACCGATGCGGCGTCCACGCTGCAGGAACTCTTCTCCCGGATCGCCTTCAATATCTGCGTCGGCAACACCGATGACCACGCCCGAAACCACGCCGCCTTCTGGGATGGACGAGCCGAGCGGTTGACGCTCACGCCCGCCTACGACCTGTGCCCCCAACAACGTTCGACGGGTGAGGCGAGCCAGGCCATGGCCTACGGCCCAGACGGTGAGCGGCGATCCCGGCTGGCGCTACTTGTGGACGCCGCTCACCTCTATCTACTTGACCGAGTCGAGGCCCAAGAGATCGTCGACCGGGTCGTGGCGTTGATCCGGGCCGAGTGGAGTGACGCTGCTGACCAGGCCCGCCTCACGCAGGCTGACCGGGATCTGCTCTGGGAGAGCCAGATCCTCAATCCGTCGATCTTCTACGAAGGGTGAGTCCCCTCCAGCTCGACGCAGGAGTTCGCCTCTACTCCAGTGCGGCAAGGACAAGCGCCGGATCAGCAACAACGACTCGTTTCCGCCCATGCCACATCGGAACGCCCCCGGGCGGGAGGTGTGCGTAGATCGACCTCGCCACCGCCAGAGTGCCTGCTGGGTCACTCTCCACTGCGGCCATCTCGGCGATGAGAGCGAGCCCCGCCGCCTGCTCCCGATTGCGGTGGGTCCAATTGGCGACGAACCCGGGTGCGGCAAGCAGATCGCTCTTGTCGCCGTTGCAGCCCCGATCGGTCAAGACGAAATTCTCCACAGAGTCGTTTGCGGATCGCACCCGGGGTATGAAGTGGTCGACTTCCGTGACCGCCACGAGCGGTCGGTCACAGTAGAAGCACCGATTGTCCTGGAGATCCCGTAGCCCGTCACGCAGCATCTTGGACGGAACGATCCGAGGAGATCCGAAGAGGTGGTGACGCAGATCCTCCTCGACGGTGGCCACCCCGTTGAGGCGGGCGACCATTCGGGTCCAGTGAAGCTCGACCAGGGGTCGGATCAACGGTGCCAGCCGCACCAGTTCGTCGCCTGCGCCGGGGAGCATCGGAATGACCGGGCCCCTCGGTCCGTGGCTGCGAAGCCGTTGCACGGAGAAATGCTGGTTGGCTCCCCAGTCAGGCCCGAGGTCATAGATGAATGGGAACACGGTCTCGCTGGTGCCGACCGTCTGCAGTCTGGGCAGTGGCTGCTCAGCCAGCGTGCGCTCGATGCGGTCGATGACACCGCTGTACTCGGATGGGAAACGCTGGCGCGCAATCCACAGCGATGTAGCACCCGCCGGCTCGGCCACCGCACGGAACCCTCGAACGGCATCGATGACGAGGGAGCTCTTGTTGGTGATCTGGCGTAGGTCGAGTGCCTCGGACGAAGCCTCCAGGCGAAACGGAGCCACCTGCACCCAGTAGAGGCTGGCCACCTGTTCGGCGAGGTCACGTGTGGTGAGGTCCGTCGGAGCGAACCCGTCTGCGTCGCTGTGAAGGGAGCAGAGGTCGAGGATTGCCAGCAGGAGGGCAAGCTTGTACGTAGCGGTGCGTCGGCCCGAATCGATGACTTCCAGCAGACGTTCGGCGAATCCGGTCCCGGTGGCTGCCGCTATCCCGTCGTCATGGAGCACGGCTCATTGTGGCCCACACTCGAGGCGTGGGGCTCTCATTCCGTCGTAGCCTCGAATCGTGGAATCTGACCAGTGCCCGTTCTGCCTTCGGATCGAGGAAGGGAAGGTTGGGCTGGCAACTCCACTGGCAGCTACCTTCCCGGATGCCTACCCGATCAGTCCGGGCCACACGCTGATAGTTCCCCACCGCCACGAGCCGGATTTCTTCGGCCTGACTCCGGACGAACAGTCCCAGATGCTCGCCCTGGCCGCTGATCTCCATCGACGGCTCATCGACGAGTTGGGCTTCGAGGGAGTGAACCTGGGAATCAACTGCGGCGAGGTAGCCGGCCAGACTGTCTCCCACGCCCATCTTCACTTCATCCCTCGCTACCGAGGAGATATCGCAGAACCCGCCGGCGGCATCCGCTGGCTCCTCCCCGAGAAGGCCCGCTACTGGTCGGAGTGACACGAGCAAATTCGGAACGTCTGAGCCTCACCGGTTCGCCCCTCAGCCGGCACACATTCTCAACCGGCTTGCCGAAACTCCTCGAACCGCTCCTCCAAGAACTCAGGCCGTGGCTTGTCGTCTAGACGCCGTGGGATGAGAAGCTGCTGCTTGTCGCAAGCCTGCAAGCCATACCGCAGCATTGGTCCGTCGACTTCTTCGAGGATGTCCGAACGGACTTCGATCTGCAGGTCGGGGCGAATACCGAGGATGTTCCTGTCGAACGCGGCGTGGTGGATCTTGCAGAGTGCGAGTCCGTTCGGAACGATCGGCTCGCCCCGGGGATGGCCGTCGGGCAAGATGTGGGCAGCATCCAGAAGTTCGGTGTGCCGGAGTCGGCAGATGGCACATGAGGAGCGGTAGGCGACCAGGACCCTCTGGCGGAACTGAGCTTGATGGACGCGAACGAGCCGTTCCTGGGTGACGTCCGCACGTCTCGCCTCGGCGCCGGCTTCCACCAACTCATGGCCACCCAAGCTCTGTTCAGCATCAAAGCCGATGGTGAACGTGAGCGATCCTGGGTCGTCAGCCTCCACGAACGCCGGCCACACCGGGAAGTACTGACCGACTGCAATCCCCCAGAAGTAGATCAGCGGCAGCTTCTCGACCATTGCCCTCCGGAGACCTGCGTTCTCCCGATGGTTGACGTCCTCTCCCCGGTACTTGTAGCGGAGCAGATGGTCATCGCCAATCTGGTCGTCGTAGGGACGAACCTTTCCCGACTTGGGAGGGGCCGTGGTGATGGACAGAGGCACATATCCCCCTTGGGGAATGAAGATTCCCTGAGGCCCCAGCACCCGAACCTGGCCGTTCCGGAACGGGAAGCCCTTCTGGAGTTCGGAGAAAGGCACGACATCGCCATAGATCTGCCGCAGATCGGCCAACCACGTAAAAGCAGCCATCCGAATCAGACCATCGGTCGTACTGTCCACCAAGCCCGAACAGTAGACGACCTGGTGGCGACCGGCCCGCGTGCTGCCATCACACACGCCATCCAATTGGGGTGTGGCGAGACACGGCCGTGGTTCTACCGAATCACGGACCGAGCCCTACGGACGGGGACATATCGGGGCCATGAGGCGACGATGGCTCGGCGCCAGCCGTCGCAGACGGCGACGTCGACTCCGACTCCACGACTGCACCCAGCATCACGTCGATATCGTCCGCCACCTCACCGTCTTCCAACGGAAGGGCATGGGCGTAGTTCCGCAGGGTCGTGGACGGATCGCGATGACCGAGCCTGTGTTGAGCCCGGAGGAGCTCGCCCCGGCCGACCAGGAAGGTGGCCACTGAGTGGCGCAGGCGATGGAGGCTGACACCGACCAGGTCGGCCTCCGCACACAGCTCGGCGAACCAGTGGCCCATACCGTCGGCGGTTAGGCGCCGTTGGTGGTCTATATCTCGCGAGAACACCCACTCGCCAAAGGGAGCACCCTCTGCTCGTCGACTCCAGGTTCCTTCGCTGGCTCGCCACAGTTCGACGGTAGTCCGGCCGAGGGTGAGCCTGCGGGTCCGCTTGGTCTTGGTGGGACCGATCTGTTCACCGGAGACACCCCGCTCAATGTGCAGAACCCTGCCGTCCAGATCGCTGAACTTCAACGCAGCCAACTCTCCCCGACGGGCCCCGGAGTCGGCTGCCAGCCGCGTCAGCAGTCGGACCTGCTCGGCTTTGTGCAGCGCGTTCAACGAACTCACCGAACTGTCCCTTGACGCCTCTGCCTTTTCCACCAACACCTCGGACATGCGGAGCAGGGCCAGGACATCCTGTTCGGGGACGTGCATTCGGGTGCCCGGCCGTGGCGGGCCCCGCATGTCCCGGAGCGGGTTCCGATCGATGATCGATTCGGACTGGGCCCAACCGACAGCGGATCGCAGCACCCGGAAGCGGCCGGAGACCACCGACACCCCGGCCCCGGCGTCCCGCCATCGGGCCATGGTCACCCGCACCACCTCGGGGCGCAGGGTGGCCACCCGCCGTCCGGCGATGGGATCGGCGCTGAGCGCCTTGACGTTCGACCGGAC
>CAVSII010000010.1:0-321191 GCA_963727955.1 uncultured Acidimicrobiaceae bacterium | reverse complement strand
GCACCCGGGGTGGTCGGGGTGGTCACCGAGTTGGACTGGGCCGAGTTGCTTCCCGTGCCCATGCCGTTGACCGCCGCCACCGCGAAGGTATAGGCGGTGTTGTTGGCCAGCCCGGTCACCGTTTCGGTGGTGGCGGTCGAGCTGAAGTTCTGAATGGCTTGGGCCACACCGGCCTTATAGGGGGTGACGGTGTAACCGGTGATGGCCGCCCCACCGTTGTTGGCCGGGGCCGTCCAGGTGACGGTGGCCGATCCGACACCGGCCGTGGCTGTGCCGATGGTGGGCGCCCCCGGAACGGTGGCCGGGGTTGCCGTGGCCGAGGCGGCCGACTGGGCTCCGGTGCCGATGGCATTGATGGCCGCCACCTTGAAGGTGTAGGCGGTGCCGTTGGTCAGGCCGGTGGCCGTCTCGGTGGTGGCCGTCGAGTTGAAGGTCTGGGTGGCCTGGGCCACACCGCCGATGTAGGGGGTGACCACGTAGCCGGTGATGGCCGAGCCCCCGTTGGAGGCCGGTGCTGTCCAGGTGATGGCCACCGAGGTGTTGGCCGGCACGGTGGCCGTAATGGTCGGGGCCCCCGGAACGGTGGCCGGGGTGACGGCGTTGGACGCCGCCGACTGGGCTCCGGTACCGACGCTGTTGATGGCGGCCACCTTGAAGGTGTAGCTGGAGCCGTTGGTCAGACCGGTGGCCGTCTCGGTGGTGGCCGTCGAGTTGAAGGTCTGGGTGGCCTGGGCCACGCCGGCCTTGTAGGGGGTGACCACGTAGCCGGTTATGGCCGCGCCGCCGTTGCTGGCCGGTGCCGTCCAGGTCACGGTGGCCGAGGCGTTGCCGAAGGTGGCGGTGCCGATGGTCGGAGCCCCCGGAACGGTGGCCGGGGTGACGGCGCTGGACTGGGCCGAGGCAGCCCCCGTCCCGATGGCGTTGATAGCGGCCACCGTGAAGGTGTAGGCGGTGCCGTTGGTCAGGCCGGTCACCGTTTCGGTGGTGGCCGCGTTGTTGAAGGTCTGGGTGGCCTGAGCCACACCGCCGATGTAGGGCGTTACCACATAACCGGTGATGGCCGATCCACCGGTGACGGTCGGAGCCGTCCAGTTGAGCGAGACCTGGGCGTTGCCCGAGGTGGCGGTGCCGATGGTGGGCGCCCCCGGAGCTGTCTTCGGTGTGGTGATCGAATTGGACGCCGCTGATTGGTTGCCGGTCCCGATGGCGTTGAATGCGGCCACCTTGAAGGTGTAACTGGTGTTGGCGGTCAGCCCGGTCACCGTCTCAGTGGTGGCCGTGGAGTTGAAGGTCTGGGCCGTCTGGGCGGTGGTTCCGTTGAGGTAGGGGGTGACCACGTAGCCGGTGATGGCCGACCCGCCGTTGTTGGACGGCGCCGTCCATGCGACGGTGGCTGAGTTGACACCCGCCGTGGCCGTCCCGATGGTGGGAGCACCTGGGGGCGCGGCTGGGGTGACGGCATTGGACTGGCCCGAGGCCGGCCCGGTACCGAGGCCGTTGATGGCCGCCACCGTAAAGGTGTACGAGCTCAGGTTGGTCAGCCCGACGACCGTGTCAGTGGTGGCCGTCGTGTTGAAGGTCTGCGTGGCCTGGGCCACGCCGGCCTTGTAGGGGGTGACCACGTAGCCGGTAATGGGAATGCCCCCGGTATTGGCTGGCGCTGTCCAGTTCACCGTGGCCTGGGTGTTGCCCGCGGTGGCGGTGCCGATGGTCGGTGCCGCCGGCTTGGACGGCGCGGTGATCGAGTTGGACGGCGACGACGACGGGCTCGTACCGATGCCGTTGATGTCGGTCACCGTGAAGGTGTAGGTGGTCCCCGGTGTGAGGCCGGTGATGGTGGCCGTCGAGCCCGTTCCGCTCACCGTGGTCCCCGTGCAGCTCGGGCAGGCCGGACTGGCGGTCACGGTGGAACTGGTGATGGGCGACCCGTCGTCCGACGCCGTCCATCCCACGGACACCGTACCGCTGGCGTTGACCGTGGCGGTCACGGCGGTGGGTGCCGACGGAGCGGTCGGGATGATGACGGGGTTGGAGGCAGTCGACGGGTTACTGGTGCCGTTGGTATTGGTGGCGGTCAACGTGAACGTGAATTGCGAGCCAGCGGTCAATCCGGTGATGGTCGTCGAAGTGGCGCTGGCGCCGGGCACGGTGGTGCCCACGCATGTCGAGCACTGTCGACTGGGGCTCACCGTGTAGTGGGTGATGGGCGACCCTCCGTTGGAAGAGGGATCGGTCCAGGTGACCGTCACCACCCCGTTTGACTCGCTGGCGGTCACACCCGTCGGAGACGACGGCGCGGTGCTCGACGGGAAGCCGGGGAGGCCGGTGGCGCCGGAGCAGTACTGGGTGATGGAACCGGTCTGCCCGTACGGGTCCTGGAGCGGCGGGCACACAGTGACAGTGCCCGTGTTGGGGTTGGCGGCCACCGATCCGAGGGACCATGGGGCCGTCGTGGGCGCCAAGTAGCTCGGGGGCGAGACGAAATTGAGAAGGGGATCCCAGGTGTAGTGCTTCTGGTAGCCGTTGGTCAGTCCGCCGCCGTCGAAATTTCCGACCGGGCCGCGGGCAAATTGCTGGATGGAACCGTAAACGAACAGATCTCCCTCAATTGGGCTGGCTTGGTACTCGGTGCCGCTGGCTTGGTAGTTGTTCACCACGAACGACTGGGTGAGCGCCAGAACAGCCGCATCGATGGTGATGCCGTTGGGCTCGGAGTCGGGCTGGGGTCCGGAGGGATCGCAGATCGCCGCGGGCGACGCACACGTGGGAAGCACCATTTGATTGTTGGGATTGTTGTCGCTCGAGGTCGCCAGGATCGGCCGATTCACCTCGACGTACTTGTCGGCGATGAGACCCAGGGAGTCATTCGGTCCCCCCGGAACGTACGGGCACAGACCCTCCGAAGGGGCACTGACAAGACTCTGAGCGGGTGTCGTCGTCCAAATGGAGTTGGTGCAGTCGGCGTAGGTGACGTTTCCGTCAACGACGACGTTATTGGCCGTCCCAATTGTGAGCTCTCCCGAAAGCGATCCATTGACGAAGGCGTCACCTTCCGAGTCGGGTGAGCTCGTCTCACCGTAGTAGCAGGTTGGGCGCATTGCTTTGGAGCGGGGGTTCCGCTCCTCGCTGTCACCTGGGAATCAGGGCCGTATGTCGTCGACGGGCTGTAGTTGTTGGTCTGGCCTACACTCCCCGACGAAGCCGAGGTGTACGTCCCTCCGCTGTAGGAAGCAGAAAAGGTGTCTCCGACTTTGGCTGACTCGCTTGCCTGGCAGGTCGCCTGCGGTGTAGGTGGGTGGGTTGGTCGCTGGGGTGACGGCTGTGACGGCCCCGAGCGATGCCCCGGAGCAGCTCCCGCCGATGTTGGTGGACCCGTTCCATGCGGTGCACTGTGCCGGCGAACCTGAGGTGGTCCTGCACGTGGCGTGGCTGAAGGTCACCGTCGCACCGGTGGGGATCTGGTTGCTGGCCGACGTGACGGTGGCGGTAAGTTGCACATTGGTGGCACCGGCGGCCGGATTGGTGGGATTGGAGGTGACATTGGTGACCGTGTTCACGACGGGTCCGTCAAAGGGTTGGCCCACGCCTTGGTCTCGGCTGGCGTGGCGTTCTCGACGAAGACGACTCCGTTGGCCGGAAGCGGAACGGCGGTGGTTCCGTCGGTCGGGCAATCGTTCGGGTTCCCAGGAGTATTGTTGCTGTCCTGACCGTTCAAGTACGGCGTGTCTGGGCTGCTGACTGTCATCAGCCCACCACTGCCTCCCTTCGAAAGAGTGATCTGGGTCGGACCGGAATAGAGGCAGCCGTTCACACTCGCTATGACACCTAACGAAGCGTCGGTGGTGGGGGGCGGTTCCTGGGGATTGCCGTAGGAGCTATTGGCCGCGTCGTACAGAGCGACATCGGACGTGACATTGGCGCAGGTGGAGTGGCTCCCATTTATTCCATCGTTCCCGTCTGTTGTCGACGAACAGACAGTTGGGGTCCGCGGTGGTTACCGCCGAGGGGACCGCAGCCGCTGGGGACGGTGGCGAGGGATTGCCGAATGACGGTGAGCTTGAAGTGGCACCATTCCCGCTGACGAAAACGGAGTCGTTGGTGAAGACCGGTCCGAAGAGATAGTCACCTGGGCCGAAGTAGACCTGTCTGAACAGTCGACGTTGCTGTTCGAGATGTTGTAGTTGAGAGCCCAGTTGTAGTTACAGGTCGAGTAGTTCCCTGTGGACTGTACGACTCATAGTTGGACCACCAGACGTTGTCGAGAAATCCGTTCTTCGGCGTGACTGTGATCGTCTCCTGGTCGAAGAGGTAGCCGTTGTGCGGAGTTGTCGTTGGCCGCACCGACGATCTCCACGGAGAGGCTTACGAGCGCATGGGTGGTGGGCTGAACTCGGCTGAGGATTACCGAATGCGTAATACTCGCGCGTCGGCACCAGACGTTGCGCGCTTTCGACCTGGTTCCACTGGCCGTACTTGAGGCCGCTACAGGTCCCGGTGCCTTTAGGGCGGTACTGCACTGGGCCAGGCTAGGGTTGGTGTTGATGGCGTCGAGGTAGGCATTTTCGCCGGCTTCGAGTGCCCGATTCGCATAGATCTGCACCGATGCCGCGCTGGAGGTTAAAGGACTGTGGACGGTGTTGACCAGGACCAATCCGATTGTTGAGCACAACATGGTTATGGCCAACACGGCGACGATCGCCGTCTGACCCAGTTCGGAAGCGGCCGCCTTCCGTCGATGGATGGCGTCGAGACACCGACGCATGCAACTAGATGTGCGGTTGTGAGACATAACGGTCACCCCACCGTGCCGGAGTATTGGTATGGATAGGTCGAAGAATCGGGGCTTTCGGGATAGCGGTAGACGATCGTCTGGTTTTCGACGTTGCCGTTGTCTCCCGATCCTTTGACCCCGATCATGAGGTCGATACCGACGCTCTGGATAGCATCCGCCGGGCACGTGGGGTAGGCCCCACTGGGCGCCGCACAGGAGGTCAGGCTGACGGTGTTGGTGCCCGGTGCGGGATAGCCGCGACTAGTGGTCAGCTGAATGGTGCCGCTCTGCACTTCCGGAGAGGTGAGCTGGAAGGCCAGGTCGTTCACGGTGTCGAGGAGGTCATAGGTGAAGATGGGTTGGGTCGGCCCGCCACCGACACCTGGGAGGGATTGTTGATGACGTCGGACACGTCGGTGATGAGCGTGTAGTTCGAGCTGTACTGACACGGGTGAGGTGGCGTTGGATCCGGCGTCGGAGGTGGCGCAATCGAGGTGGTAAACGGACAGCTCGAGACTCCGCTGTCGTTGTGGACGTGGGGCAGGTACTCCCTCACCTGGAAACTGCAGAGGGTGGTCGTCGAGCACGTGCTGGCCGACGTGACCGGGTTGCCACTTGAGTCGAGCTCCTCGGCGACGATCATGACCGGACCCGCAGTTGTTCCTGTGCCGGTCACGTTGTGATAAGCGGTGCCGATGTTGGCGTAGAAGGTGAGGGCGAAGTTGCCGATCCCGCTGATTTGGTCGGGCGTTCCCAGCACCCCGGACGGCGTATCGACCCCGAAGCCGGGAGTCGGAGCCCCGATAAATGTCGTAGGACCGGGTTCGACCTCGGCCCGTACGAGCGACTGCATCGGGGCCAGCGCCGGCAGAGCTTGGTCGTTTTCCTCGTACTGCGAGCTCACGTTGTCAGTCACCCGGCTGACCAGGCTCATTGAGGTCATGACCACCGTGAGCAGAACCAGCAGAAGGGTGGAGGCGATCAGGAGCTCGGTGAGGGTCATGCCCGTGTCGTCGCGGGCGGGCCTTTGAACTGGCCCGAGAGGTCGAGCCGTTTGGTTCACGTTGGTCGGGGTGTGACTCAGGGCACGGGTGATCGTCATGAGGAAGGCACCTGGACAGGACCGGGCAGATAGTAAGGAATACCTGGGACGGTCGGCGGTCCTTGCGTTTCCGGAATGCTCACCGAGTTGGCATTGACGGTGAAGGTGGTGGTCGGCGAAGTGATGGTCGCCCCCACCTTGACGGTGTAGCTGTAGTTGCCGAATGGAACGGCTGTTTGGGTCAGCCCGTCAGCGTCGGTGACCGGCAATGTGTACTGGTCTCCGTCGGCTCCACATGAGGTGGACGTGATCACGACGGTGGCGCCGCTGACCGGTGCCCCGCTGGCGTTGACCACCTGGAACGGAAGGAGCCCCAAGGGGACGCTTGCCGTGGCCGTTCCTCCGGGTGCGCGGTCAATGAGGCGATCGATGTGCTGTTGGCTTCGGCCGAGCAATCTCCCGCGACGAGCGAGTAACCGCTGGCGTAGGGATAGAGGACATCGGGAAGTTGGCTGGCATTGGGTGTGCCTCCGGCGGTCACCGGTGTGGTCCAGTTGGAGATTCCGGCCGGGGTAATCTCGAGGGGAATGCCGGTCACCGTGGCGCTTAGTGGCGACGTCCCTGTGGTGTTCGCCAGTTCTCTCGGGCAGTGAAGTAGGTGTCTGTGTCGTCCACGTATCCCACGGGCCGTGGGACGCCGTAGCGATGATCGGCCCGCTGGACGTCGCCCCAGCGGCGACACACATCGAATGCGCGCTGGCTGGGCCTCGCAGGCAACCCCGGTGTAGTAGAGGACACTGGCGCCCGACGGAGGGGTGGAGAAGTTCCATACCCATGCTCCGTGGGTCAACGAACCTTCGAGCAGTTGCCCCGGTGCAGCCAGGTTGGTTGCCGTGGTGATGGCACAGTCGGCGGTGTCCCCGCTGGCTGGCTGTCCGCATGCCACCGAGGTGACGGCCAGGACGGAGGACGGAATGCCACTGACCCCGGTAGGGATCAACGTCCACCGTGGCGGCGATGCAGTGAGATCGACTGTCCACACTGCGGCCAGTGCAACCGTGGGCCCCGGCGTGGTTCCGATGGCCACGCAGGTGGTCGTCGTACAGGAGAGACCGGTGATCGATGACCCTCCGGATGGGAAGCTCTCGCCCGACCAGGTACTGGCCCCACTGGATCCGATGGTGGCGGACAGGATGGTCGGATCAGTAGGGCTGGTGGAATCGCCGGTGGCAACGGCAAGGCACTCGGTCGGGTCGGGCGCGCGACTTCCCCGAGGGAGCTGACCGTACTGACGTTACTGACTGTCGGCAGCGAGTCGGTGGTAAAGGTGGGCGTCCATCCGGAGTTGGTGGCAAGAGAGGCCGGATCGCCGTCCAGGCGCAGGATGTCCGCCGCCGCTGGCGCCGATCCGACGACGGCCGATCCGGTCAGCTCGCATGTCGACGACGTCGGGCAGGCAATGGACGAGAGGCTGGTGAAGGTTGTCGATGGGTGGCGCCACCTCTACCCAGGTATCGCTGCGGCGCGGTCTGACCTACGGCTCCGGCCAACAGAACCGGGCCTGAGGCGTTCGTGCCCAGGGCATAGCAGCCGTTGGCCGAAGGGCACGTCACTTGGGTGATGTCAGTGACGACCGGACGGAACGGGGTCGGCCGTGGTAGTACCGAGGTCCGACGTGGTGGTCAGGATGATGCCCCCGCTCGAACTGTCGCCCACGCCGACGCAGGTGGGTGAACTGGCCGACGTGCAGGCCACCTGGTTCAGGTTGGTCACGTCCGGGAGCGTGGTCGATGACCACGTCGACGAGCCACCCCATGCCGCCGTCGCCGTAGCCGTCCCATTTCCTGTGCCAGGCAGGTGAGCCCGGCAGCGTTGGGCATTCGACACCGCCATCTAGGCCGTCGCTCCACCGTAGGAGATGGCTGTGTCGAGGCCTTCGTCGAACTCGTCGAGCGAAACAGTTTGCTCCGCGGTGACGGTAACGGTTTGGTTGGTCGCGCGTTGTCGGAGGCGGCGGCTGGTATTGACAAAAGGAGGCGAGCCCGAATAAAGGGGGAGGGTTCCGGTAAGTGGGTTGGCCGACTGACACCGAATACGTACCAACCGGGACCTGCGCGAACACGCAGCCATTGGCATCAGGGTTCAAGAATCGGGATTGGGCGACAGGGTGAGAGCGGTGTCATTTGGGCCCGGCCGTCTCGTGATCGCACCGAATCGGGCTCAGGCGTTGAACGAGTTCCCGTGAACGTCAGTCTCGCCGTCGTTGTTCAAGCTGCAGCGAGATGAAGCCCTCGGTCTGGAGGCCGGGCTTTGGATAATCGATGTTGGTGGAGTCTGTGACCGACTGGAGATTGTGAAGGGGCCCGCCCCACGACACCGTGACCTGTAACTCGATCACTCGAGGGTCGGTGGCTGTGCGCAGAGTCAGCCTGTCCGGCGCTGTTGATGGATGCAGTCGTAGCTGGCCGAGGAAACGAAAGTGGTGCCAGCCAGTGTGGCGTTGGGGTTTCTGGCGCCGGCCGGGGCGGTGGTGAGCGGCTGAGCGTGCCCGGTGACAACGGTTACCGTCCGTCGTAGGTCTGGCGGGTCGGACGGCGGAGTTGTGTTGGACAGGATCTCCATCCAGGAATCGGCCAGCTGCAAAGCCGCCTCCGCTGACGTGCGTGGTGGACGCCTGGACGGTGGACGTGAGCAGGTAACCCATGGGGACCATGGTGATCATCAGGATGATGAAGGCCAGCATCACTTCGACCAGGGTGATGCCGTCATCAGACTGCCGGCCCTGAACTCTGTGGCGGTACGGGCGCAGGCCATGAGGGGTTCAACGACCATCTCCGTGACCTGTGGGGTTTAGATTCTTCAGCCATTGCTCTATATGGCAGGGTACGTACCTACGACCGGCGTAAATAGGCGTAATTCCACCTGCACCAGGCATGATCGACCGTTCGGACCCCGGACTTGAGCAGGCAGGGACGGGTTTCGTCAGCGGAATCGAGGCGGCTCGACCAATTCCCGGTGCGCGCGGGAAACAGCTACTGGACCTGGGTCATAGAGGTCGCCCGACGAGCCCAGGGAGTCTCTACGGGAGTGCGCCGCGGTCAGCACTCCAGATCCGCCCAGACGGCGTCACGGGGGATCAGCGCCGAGTCCGCCGTCAGGCCCAAGCCGTCGGTGGACTTGGGCAGTCCCAGGCTTGGGCAAACCCAACGAGTGCTGGGCCACGAAGTTGAGGATCATCTCGCGGCTGACCGGTGCGATCCGCAGCAGCCGGGTCATGCCCCACAGGTCGGCCAGTCCGTACTCCGATGACATGCCGTTACCGCCGTGGGTCTGGATGGCCTGGTCGAGCGCGGCCAGCGCCGCCTCCGCTGCCGAGTACTTGGCCATGTTGGCCGCCTCGCCGGCCTCTGGCGTGTCGCCGGCGAAATCGCACAGCCAGGCTGCCTTGTCGGTCATCAGCCGGGCCAGCTCGACCTCGATCTTGCACTTGGCCAGTGGGTGGGAGATGCCCTGGTGGCGTCCGATCGGGGTGCCCCACACCTCGCGGCTGATGGCGTAGTCCGCTGCCTTGCCCAGCGCGTAGCGTCCGATGCCGTTGGCCGTGGCCGCCGACAGGATGCGCTCGGGGTTGAGGCCGAAGAACACCTGGCGCAGTCCTTCTCCTTCGGCGCCGAGGAGCCGGTCGGCCTCCACTTCGACGTTGTCGAAGAACAGGGTGTACTGCTTTTCCGGCGCGGTGATCTCGACCGGCAGCACCTGCTTGTCGAGTCCGGGGGCGTCGGTGTCCACCACGAAGAGAGACAGTTGGCCTCTGCCCGTGT
The DNA here is from genome assembly GCA_963727955.1 of uncultured Acidimicrobiaceae bacterium. Taxonomy (GTDB): domain Bacteria; phylum Actinomycetota; class Acidimicrobiia; order Acidimicrobiales; family RAAP-2; genus Bog-756. The sequence continues at coordinate 311,557 of CAVSII010000010.1, read as the reverse complement.
CGGGGTCGACCCCCGAACGGGTCACCACCAGAATGGCCTGGCACTCGTCGACGCCGGATATGTAGTACTTCGAACCGTTGAGTCGGTAGATGTCGCCGTCTTTGGATGCGGTGAGCGAAAGGTTGTGGGAGTTCGACCCGGCGTCGGGCTCGGTGATGGCGAAGGCCATCTTGAGCTCGCCGGTGGCGAACCCGGGAAGCCAACGCTGCTTCTGTTCCTCCGTGCCGAATTTGGCGATGATGGTGACGCAGATGGCCGCCGACACCACGATCACCAACAACGGACATCCCGCCGCGGCCAGCTCCTCCTGAACGGCGGCCAGCTCGGTGATGCCCCCGCCGCCTCCTCCGTACTCCTCGGGCACGTTGACCCCGATGAAGCCCGCCTCGGCCACCTCCCGCCACAGCTCGTCGGTGCGCTCGTCGGCATGGGCCTTGGCCACGTAGTACTCGTGCCCGAACTTGGAGGCGATCGAGCTCACCGCCTCCCGCAGCATCTGCATCTCATCCGATTCGACGAAGTCCATGGCGTTACTCCTCACCTTCGACGGGGGGTTTGGCGGCTCCGGCGGGTTTGGCTGCTTCCGACCAGCATGTCGGCCGACAGGAGAGCCGTCGGAATGTCGACCACCCTGCTCCGAAGGTACTCGCCCAGTCCCTTGGCCTGTGGATCGGGTCGGGTGGAACTGGCCACGCCCTCGCCGAGCAACCCCACCACCACGAAATTGACGGCGCGGACCTTGGGAAAGGCGAATCGGTCGACCTCGAGCGGCTCGGCCTCGGGGAGCAGGGTGCGGAAAGTATCGATGGTCATGAAGCCGTCGAGCCACAGCCAGGCTTCGTCCGAGCGGGCCCACAAACCGACGTTGGCATTGCCTCCCTTGTCACCCGATCGCGCCCCGATGAGGACACCCAGGGGCAGACGACGGGTGGATGTGGTGCCGGTGCGTCCTGTCACCGCGGTCGACAGGACGGCTGGGTCGGGGACGACAGGGATGGTCGAGACCAGCCTTGCCTCGGGGGCCAGCGAGGCGTCGGACGCCGAGTCGGTGACCGGTCCCGCCCTGCCGGTTGCCCCCGTCTCCCGCGCTCCGATCTGGTTGGCCGTGTTGGGTACCGGCACCTTGTGCCCGTCGGGGTGGACCACCTCGGGGAGGACCAGGTCGGCCGGGACCAGGGCGGGCCAGTAGACCCCGTACACGCTTCCTTCGGCCGGCGGGGAGCTCAGATGCAGGCCGGGGTAGCCGGCCAGGGCCAGTTCGGTGGCCGCCCCCGAGAACGACCGACCCACCCGGGCCGGGTCGGGGTCCTTGACGGTGATCCGGAGCTGGGCGGTGGCCTCCACGTTGACCGGTGCATCCGGCTTGTCCGAGCGGATGAGCCGTGCGTCGAATTCGGCGAACTGGGAGATGCCCCCCAGGGCCTGGTTGAGCGAGCTCAAGGTCAGGTCTGCCTTCTCCTCTATGTCGAGCCCGGTCAGGATGAAGGTCATCGAGTTGCGCCACCCACCCAGCAGGTTGATGCACACCTTGAGTTCGGGCGGTGCCGGCAGGCCCCGCGCCCCGGATATCCGTACCCGGTCGGTGGCTTCTTGGTCGAGGCTGACGGTGTCGAAGCGGGCAACGACATCGGCGTTGGGGTAGTGGTGTCCGGCGATCTCGTAGAGCAGCTGGGCCGTCACCGTTCCCACCGACACCTCGCCCCCCGTGCCGGGGTGCTTGGTGATGATCGACGTTCCGTCCTCGGCCACCTCGGCGATGGGGAACCCTGGGCGGTCGACCCCCTCCACTTCGGTGAAGAAGGCGTAGTTGCCCCCGGTGGCCTGCGGGCCGCACTCGATGATGTGGCCGGCCACCACCGCCCCGGCCAATCTGTCCCAGTCGGTCGGCGACCAGCCGTGGTGCCAGGCCGCTGGCCCGACGACCAGTGACGCGTCGGTGATCCGGGGGCAGATGACAACGTCAGCCCCCCCGGACAGTGCTTCGACGATGGGCCAGCCCCCCAGGTAGGTGTTGGCCGAGATGACCTCACCGGTGGCTTCGGCCAACGGCTGTCCGGTGTCGAGGTGGGCCAGGTTGTGCCCGGCCCGTCGGAGCTCCCCGACCCGCGGCATCAGGTCATCGCCCTCCACATGGGCAACGGCAACCGCCAATCCGAGCCGCTCGGCCAACAGGCGCACCTGGTCGGCCAGTCCACTGGGGTTGAGCCCGCCGGCATTGGTCACGACCTTGATGCGGCGATCGATGCAGGTGCCCAGTACCTGCTCCATCTGGGTGAGGAAGGTATGGGCCCAGCCTCGCGTCGGATCCCGCTGCCGCCCCTTCCAGAGGATGAGCATGGTCAGCTCGGCCAACCAGTCGCCGGTCAGGAAGTCGATGGGACCGCCCTCGACCATCTCCCGCGCCGCCGACAGCCGGTCGCCGTAGAAGCCCGAGCAGTTGGCGATGCGGAGAGGCCGGCTCACGACGGCCTGCCCGGCTCCGTCCCGGTCGCCGTCGTTTCTGCCGTGTCTGTCGTATCCGCCGTGTCCGCCGTATCGACGAGGTCGGCGGCAGAGTTTGGCCGGGCTCCGTCCCTTGCCCCCGTGCCGATTTTGCTGTCCGTGGCGTCTGTGCCCTCGGCGATGTCCGTGACGTTGTCGACCACCACCAGGACCCGACCGGTCTCCACCTGGTCCCCCTCGGAAACGGACACCGACGTCACCACCCCGTCGGAGGTGGCGTTGACCGAGTGCTCCATCTTCATGGCCTCGAGCACGACCAGCGGCTGACCGGCTGTGACTGCGTCGCCCTCGATCACAGCTACCCGCACCACGCCACCGGGCATGGGAGCCACCGCCGATCCCTCGATGAGGCGGTTCCCTTCTGACGGGAAGTCCTCCTGCTCGACCAACGTGGAGCTACCGTCGGCACCGTCGACGTAGAAGGTCCGCCCCGCCTGCTCGACCAGATAGTGACGTGTCAGACCTCCCATGTTCAGACGCACATGGTCACTGGTCACCGACAGCACCTCGACCTCGACCGTGCTGCCGTCGATCTCCACCTCGTACAGCTGTTGACCGAACCGATCGAACCGGTAACCGACCACCAGCTGTCGATCCACATCTCCGTCGGCCAGGTCGTAGGTGGTGGTCTGCAGGGCCGAAGCATTGTTGCGATAACCGGAGGGGATCGTCGGTTGGACTCCGGCTCGGCCACGGCGCCGCGCCTGCCCGGCCAGGGCGGCTGCCAGAGCATGGCGCCGGCGGGCGTCGAGACCGGCCAAAGGGGCTGCCAGCTGGTCCAGGCCGTGACGGTCGAGGAATCCGGTGTCGGTGTTGCCCGCCAGGAAGGCCGGGTGGCGCAGAACCCGTACCAACAGGTCGCGATTGGTCACCGGACCGTGGATGCGCGAGCGGGCCAGGGTCGAGGCCAGCGAGGCGGCCGCTTCGTCCCGGGTCGGCGCCCGGGCGATGACCTTGGCCAGCATGGGGTCGTAGTGGGGGCTGATGGTGTTTCCCGAGGCCACACCACTGTCGACCCGCACGGGCCCCTCCGGCGGTCCCGATGCCGTCAGATCGAACGTATGCAGCACCCCGGTCGACGGCAACCATCCCCGTGCCGGGTCCTCGGCATAGAGACGGACCTCGATGGCGTGGCCCCGAGGGCCGGCCGTGGCGGCGGCATGGACCTCGGCCGGCATGGGCGCTCCTCCGGCGATGAGCAGTTGCAGACGCACCAGGTCGAGCCCGGTAATGGCTTCGGTGACCGGGTGCTCGACCTGGAGGCGGGTGTTCATCTCGAGGAAGAAGGGCTCGCCCTGGCTGTCCACCACGAACTCGACGGTGCCGGCGTTGACGTAGCCCACGTGGCGGGCGGCGGTCACCGCCGCCTCCACCAGGCGGGTCCTGAGCTGGGGTGACACCCCCGGCGAGGGTGCCTCCTCGATGATCTTCTGGTGGCGCCGCTGGATGCTGCATTCGCGCTCGAACAGGGCCACCGTGTCGCCGTAGGCATCGGCCACCACCTGGACCTCGATGTGACGCGGATCGCGCAGGAACCGCTCGAGGAACACGGTGCTGTCGCCGAATGCGGCCCCGGCCTCGCGACGGGCCCCGATGATCGCTTCGGTCAGCTCGCTCGACCCCCATACCACCCGCATCCCACGGCCGCCCCCGCCGGCCGACGCCTTGACCATCAGCGGCCAACCCAGCTCCTCGACGGCCACGATGTCGGGGAGGGCGTCGCCGTCCACCGTCACCGAGGGCAGGGTGGGCACACCGGCCGCCCGCATCAGCTCCTTCGATCCGATCTTGGAGCCCATGGCGTCGATGGCCGCGGCCGGGGGCCCGACCCAGATCAGTCCGGCGCCGGTCACGACCCGGGTGAAGTCACCCGACTCCGACAGGAAGCCGTACCCGGGGTGGATGGCGTCAGCTCCGGAGCGGGAGGCGGCGTCGAGGATCAGCGCCGACCGCAGGTAGGTATCGACCGGAGCCGTGCCCGGCAGACGAACGGCCGCGTCGGCCTCGGCCACGTGCGGGCTCTCGGCATCGGCGTCGGAGTACACGGCCACGGTGGCGATCCCCATGGCGCGCGCCGTCCGCATGATGCGAGCGGCGATCTCCCCCCGGTTGGCCACCAGCAGGGTGCGGATGGGAACGTAGGCGCTCATCGACGGGCCCTCACATCCGGAACACGCCGTAGCCGCGTGTTCCGACGATGGGTTGGTTGTCGATGACCGACAGGCATATGCCGAGCACGGTGCGGGTGTCACGGGGGTCGATGATGCCGTCGTCGTAGAGCCGGGCACTCAGGAAGAGGGGGAGGGACTCTGCCTCTATCTGCGCCTCCACCAGCTCGCGCATGGTGGCATCGGCCTCCTCGTCGAAGGGGACGCCTCTGGCCGCGGCCGACTGACGGTTGACGATCGACAGCACTCCGGCCAGCTGGGCCGGACCCATGACCGCCGAGCGGGCGTTCGGCCAGGCGAACAGGAAGCGGGGGTCATAGGCCCGTCCGCACATCCCGTAGTTTCCGGCTCCGTACGACGCACCGATGTTGATTGTGAGGTGGGGGACCGACGAATTGGACACGGCGTTGATCATGAGGGCACCGTGCTTGATGATCCCCCCCTGTTCGTACTCCTTGCCCACCATGTACCCGGTGGTGTTCTGGAGGAAGAGGAGGGGGACGTCGATCTGGTTGGCCAGCTGAATGAACTGGGTGGCCTTTTCGGCCTCCTCCGAGAAGAGCACCCCCCGGTGGTTGGCCAGCACGCCGATGGGATAGCCGTGGATGGAGGCCCATCCGGTGACCAGGCTGGTGCCGTACAGGGGTTTGAACTCGTCGAACCGTGAACCGTCGACCACCCTGGCCAGGACCTGGCGAGGGTCGAAGGGGACCTTGGGATCCACCGAGGCGATGCCCAGCAGCTCATCGGGATCGTGGACCGGTTCGTCGGCCGGCAGGCTGGGCCCCGGGCCGTGCTTGCGCCAATTCAGCCGGCTGACGATCTGCCGTCCCAGACGGATGGCGTCCCGCTCGTCGACCGCCAGATAATCGGCCAGACCGGACACCCGGGCGTGCATCGAGGCCCCACCCAGTTCCTCGTCGGTCGATTCTTCACCCGTCGCCATCTTGACCAAGGGGGGACCGCCCAAAAACACCTTCGAGCGCTGCTCGATCATGACGATGTAGTCGCTCATGCCCGGCACATAGGCGCCGCCGGCGGTGGAGTTCCCGAAGACCAGAGCCACCGTGGGCAGGCCGGCGGCCGAGCTCCGGGTCAGGTCGCGGAAGGCGCGCCCACCGGGTATGAACAGCTCGGCCTGGGCCGGGAGGTCGGCTCCTCCCGATTCGACCAGGTTGATGACCGGCAGACGGTTCTGGAGGGCGATGTCCGAGGCGCGGGCTCCTTTGCGGAACGAGAAGGGGTTCATGGCGCCGCCCCGGACCGTGGGGTCGTGGGCCGACACCAGGCACTCGACTCCCTCGACCACCCCGATTCCGACGATGGTCGATGCCCCGACGGTGTACTCGGTGCCCCAGGCGGCCAAGGGGGAGAGCTCGAGAAATGCGGTGTCCCGGTCGAGAAGCATCTCGACCCGCTCGCGGGCCAGGAGCTTGCCCCGCTCACGGTGACGCCGGACATAGCGCTCGCCGCCACCGGCCCGGGCCGCCGCCAACTGCTCGTTGATCCCGATCAGCGCTTCTTCGAGGGCCCGGCGATTGGCCACGAAGGACTCAGAGCCGGGGTCGATGGTGGAGGAGAGGACGGGCATGTGGTCGGTGGTGGCCGGCGATGGCCGGTGCTGCGCAGGTGAGGTCGGTCGGGTCGCATTGATGGAGCCGACGTGGGAAGAATAGGCCCATGATCTTTACGCCGGGTGACGATGGGTGCCGATACGGAGAGCGGGTATGAGCGCAGCGGCTCTGCTGGGATCCCCTCGATGGTGATCCGCACCTATCCCCAGGTTCCCTCCGAGGGATGGGACGGTACCGACGACCCAGGTGGTTCGTCTGAAACCCTGATCTATCGGGGAGCGGGCAGGCAGCTGTCGGCGGTGGTGCTGGCCGCCGGCGAGGGAACCCGGATGCGCTCGGCCCGCCCCAAGCCCCTGCACCGATTGTGCGGCCGTCCCATGATCCTCCACGTACTCGACGCTCTGGCCGAGCTGTCGGTGGCCCGCGTCGTGGTGGTTGTCGGCCACCGGGCGGAATGGGTGACGAAGACTCTGATGGAGCATGCGCCGACCGGTTTGGCCATCGAGTTCGTCGAACAGGTCGAGCAGCGGGGTACAGCCGACGCCATGGCCGTGGCTCTCACCGGCCTTCCCGACGAGGGTGACGACGATGACGACGTGGTGGTCCTTCCCGGCGACACCCCCCTCCTAAGACCACCGACGCTGGCCGCTCTGGTGCACCAGCACCGGGCCACCGACGCCACCGCCACTCTGCTCACCGCGGTCATCGACGATCCCACCGGTTACGGGCGGCTGGTGCGGGGGCGGGACGACATGGTGGCGCGGGTCGTCGAAGACGCCGATGCCACTGACGAAGAGCTGGCCGTACACGAGATCAACACCTCCATCTACTGCTTCCGTCGCAGTGTGCTGGCCCCGTCGCTCCGGCGTCTGAGCCCGGCCAACGCCCAGGGAGAGCACTACCTGACCGACGTTGTCGGCGTTCTCTACGAGGCCGGCCACAAGGTCGATTCGCTGGTGGTGGCCGATCCCATGGAGGTGGCGGGGGTCAACGACCGGGCCCAACTGGCGGTGGCCGAGGCGGAGCTGCGGGATCGGATCAATGAGCGGTGGATGCGTCGGGGAGTCACCATGTGGGACCCCGAGCGGACCTATATCGACGTTGAGGTTCAGCTCGAGCCGGACGTCGTCCTGCTACCGGGGGTCATCCTGCAGGGCGATTGCCGCATCGGTGCCCACGCCGAAGTCGGCCCCCAGGCCCATCTGGTCGACACGGTGGTGGGGGAGGGGGCCGTGGTCGGTTCCTCTGTATGCCGTCGGTCGGTCATAGGTGCCCATGCCCGCATCGGTCCCTACGCCGTCCTCCAGGAGGGCACCGAGATTCCCGCCGGAGGGGTCGTGGGGCCGTGGTCGGAGAGCGTGGCCGAAGCTGACCCGACCGCCGATGATCACCGCCACCCCCGCGACGGGAGGAGATAGCGTCGTGGGCATGGAGTTCACCCCCCGTCGCCGTCTCGAACTGGTATCGGGGCGGTCGCACCCCGAGCTGGCGCGGGACGTGGCTCGTCAGTTGGGGGTCGAGCTGGGCGAGGCCAATCTTCGGGAATTCGCCAATGGCGAGATCCACTGTCGATTCGACACCTCGATCAGGGGTAGCGACGTTTTCATCATCCAGACCCACTGCGGGCCGGTCAACGACTCGCTGATGGAGCACCTGATCATGATCGACGCGGCCAAGCGGGCGTCGGCCAAGAGGATCACGGCCGTCTGCCCCTACTACGGGTATTCGCGTCAGGACCGGAAGGCATCCGGACGTGAGCCGATCACCGCCAAGTTGGTGGCCGACATGCTCTCGGTGGCCGGTGCCGACCGGGTGGTGAGCGTCGATCTGCATTCCGGTCAGATTCAGGGATTCTTCGACGTCCCGTTCGATCATCTGACCGCAGCTCCCGTGCTCGTCGCCTACCTCCGAGCCCAGCGCAGCGACTCTCTGGTGGTGGTCGCCCCCGATGCGGGGCGGGTGAAAGTAGCCGAGAGGTTCAGCCAGCATCTGACGGCCGATCTCGCCGTGGTGCACAAGCGCCGCCTTCGGGGTCAGACCAATCAGATCGAAGCACTGCACGTGGTCGGTGATGTCGAGGGCCGCCAATGCGTGCTGATCGACGACATGATCGACACCGCCGGCACCATCGTGGCTGCGGCCGACCTGCTGGCCGACCGGGGCGCCACCGAGGTGTGGTGCATGGCCACTCACGCCGTCCTCTCCGATCCGGCTGTAGACCGGCTCAAGAACTCTGCCCTCACCAAGGTGGTGGTCACCGACACGCTGCCCATTCCCCAGGACAGGCGGTTCGACAAGCTGGAGGTTCTTTCGGTGGCGAAACTGATCTCCGACGCCATCGACGCCGTTTTCGAGGACACGTCGGTTTCGGAGATCTTCGGTGGCGAGAACCTGGCCTGATCGGCTCCAGACCGCTCCCGCCGGTGACACCGGACGCCGGACGTCGATCAGAAGGGGAGCGACTGCGAAAGTCAAAATTCGGTAGTCGACTGGTGCTCTGAGCTGGTCAAATGTGGTCGTTCAATGGACGAACCCGAGTACGGATTTGAGCCGGGGAGGAGGGAATCGAGCCTGAATCGGTTGAGAGTCGTGGATTTGTCTACGCAATACAACGTAAAAGTTCTATCGAGCCGCGACTTGTCGATGTTTACCAGCCAGTAATATGTAATTCCGGCGGCCCCGTCGAGCTTGGTTTCCGCCACCGCGCTCCGGGGCCGCCCCTTCTTCCGTTGGCCTGCTGATTTCCATGTGCCTCCTGCCTGTCATTTCTCTCCAGCAAGGCCGGAGGGCCTGACTATTTCGGATCGCATGCGGGGAGACGAGGCGGGAGGACGAGCGGTGGGTGCGGCCGTTTCGAGCCCATTCCGACACGTCCTGTGTCCACCCACGCTCGTGAGGCGGCCCTGCCCTCGAAGGAACATCCCCGAAGGCGGCCCTCTCCCCTAAAGAAGATGGGGAATCCCCCGGGCAAGGGCCTCAAACCGGGAGACGAGCGGCGGGACCCCTCTCGACAGGCCTGAAGTCAAGCAGGAGTGCCGCCTGACAGGTGATTCCTACCCACCTCACCTCGGCGCAAACGCCGTTGTCGGCCCATTTTTTCCGGTCGTTTCGGCGCTCTGCATCCTGGACTGTTTGGCCCGGGAGAGTGTCACATCCGTTTGCAATCATCTTCTCATGGCGACGGCGCCCTCCAACCGATCTTCCCTTCGACGCTCGTCGACTCCGCCGGTGCGTGGGCGCAGGGGACGTTCCTCGGTTCCCTCCTCTGCCATCTCGTCCGCGCCGCAGCCTCCGGTGACGAAGACCGGCGGCAACACCAAAGCCATTGAACGTGCAATCGATGTGATGGCTGCGTTCGTTGCCGATTTCGAGCCCGGCCGCTACTCCAGCGCTGACGCCGCTTTCCTCGTCGATCTGTTCGTCCGGGCAGAAAGGCTCTGCAACGCCGGCAAGACATTGGCGGCCAACCGGGTGGCGGAGTCCAACAGGCCTTTTGAGGAAGGTCACCGCAGCGCCGCTCATTGGCTGGCTGGTGTATCGGGCGAATCGGTTGGCGAGGCTATGGACGTGCTCAGACTGGGCCAAGCCCTCGAGGACCAGCCAGGCGTGGACGACGCTTACCGCCAGGGAGAACTCTCAAGGGCGCGAGCCAAACTCGTATCCGGAGCGGTCAAGGTCAATCCCCAAAGCGAGGGCGAAATCCTCGAAGGTGCCAAACACGACTCGCTTAGGCAACTGAAGGAGCGATGTTTACGGGCGAAGGCACAGGGACGATCCGCTGCCGGGGCTACGGAGGCCTACGAGGCAATCCGGAAGTCCCGCTACTGCAGGACATGGACCGATCCCGATGGCGCCTTTCGCCTCGATGCCCGGCTCACCCCCGATGCAGGCGCCGGTCTGCTTGTCTCCTTGTCCTCGGAGTCCAATCGGATCTTCGAACGGTCAAGGAAGTCCGGACTCCACGAGTCGCGTGACGCCTACTGTGCTGACTCACTGGTTGCTCTTGTAACTGGTCGCGGCTCGGCCAAGGGGCCCCACGATGGGCCATCCGGCGGCGATCGGAGTGACGATGGCAGAGCTGCAGGGGCAGAAGCCGTCACCGAGTGTCGGGCGCCGGATCCCACCGCCATGGTCCATCTCCGGGTGGACCTCGCAGCCCTGCGTCGTGGGTCTGTGGGCAAAGGTGAGGTCTGCGAAATCCCCGGGGTCGGTCCAGTTCCGCTGGAGACCGCTCGCTCCCTGATGGGCGATGCCATCACCAAGGTCGTGATCGCCAATGGGGTGGACGTGACGACCATCTGCAACCTGGGTCGTTCCATCCCAGCAGCCTTGAAGTCGGCCCTCATCGAAAGGGACCCCACCTGTGTCGTCCCGACGTGTGATGTGGCTCATGGCCTCGAGTTCGACCATTGGAGAACGCCATTCGTCGATGGGGGCACGGTGTCCCTCGACAATCTTGCCCGGCTGTGTGGCCACCACCACTATCAGCGCACTCACAAGGGTTTCCGACTTGCCGGGGGGCCCGGTCGATGGCGTTGGGCCCCCCCGTCCAAGGCCTCGGGCGAGGCGCCGCGGGCAAATAGGACGAAAAATCAACCGTCGGGCTCGATCGACGGCAATTCAGAGCCATTTCCCGACGATGGCGATCACGAGCTGATTCTGTTCACGCTCGAAGAGTGACCTGAGAATTCCTCGCCACGGGCCGACCGGGGTCGGTGAGGCCGGCCGGAGGAGGATCGATGGGGGGCGGGCCGCCCCCTCCCTACGACGCAGAAGGACCCCATAGGAGTCACGAGGACAGGGCGGCCGTGCCCCCCTGTGGCCGGTGGTCCGGCGGCTCGTCTATCATGGCTGGCCGTCAGCAATGGTCGCCCGCGATCGCCGTCCAAGGAGCGATCGGCCGGCGCGGACCACCTTCGTATTGGTATTTCTCGAGGAGTTCTCGCATGCCCGAAGTCACACTCGCCGCACAATCTGGCCGCGACACCGGATCCAGTTCGACGCGTCGCCTCCGGGCCCAGGGGAAGATCCCCGGCGTGGTGTACGGGCACGGGGCGGATCCGCTGCCTGTGGCCGTCGGTGCCCGGGACTTCCAGATCGCCCTCTCCGGCGAGGCCGGTCTCAACACGTTGCTGTCGCTGGAGGTGGATGACAAGAACTTTCTGACCCTGGCCCGCGACATCCAGCATCACCCGTACAAGAACGTGGTCACCCATATCGACTTCCTCATAGTGCGGCGGGACGAAGTCATTTCGGCCGAGGTGCCCATCAATCTGGTGGGCGAGGCCATCGAGGTGCAGCACGGCGACGGGATCGTCGACCAGCAGCTGTTCTCGATCCACATCAAGGCCAAGCCAGCGGACATTCCGCCTTCGGTCGACATCGACATCACCGACCTGACCATCGGAGGCTCGCTGCACGTTTCCGACATTCCGTTCCCCCCCGGTATCGAGCTCGAGACCGATGTCGAGGCCACCGTGGTGGCCGGGCAGCCGCCCCGGGTTCAGGTCACGACCGAAGAGGAGAGCGAGGCAGCAGCCGCTGCCGCCGAGGCCGCCGGAGAGGTGGCCGGCGAAGCACCCACCGACGCCGAGCCCTCGGAGGGCTAAATCCTGCTCCGCCACCGGCGCCCGTCGGAGGGCCCCCGAAGAGGAACACCGGTGGATTACCTGGTTGTCGGCCTCGGCAATCCCGGAATCGAATTCGTGGGAAGTCGGCACAATATGGGTGCCGATGTGGCCGCCGTCCTCGCCGACCGTTACCAGGGTCGCCTCAGGCCGGAGAAGGGGCTCCATGCACTGGCCTGCGAAATCCGGATAGGGGGGCACAGGGTGATGGTCGCCGTTCCCCAGACATTCATGAACGAGTCCGGCCGCGCTGTGGCCCCGCTTGTCCGACGAGCGGGTATCGATCAGCTCGACCACGGTGATCTGCCGTCGGGCGGCCCCACCGGTCCGCCCGGACCGTCGGCCGAGCCCGGCGTCCAGCCGGCCGATGACAACCATGCGGCTCGGTCGCCTTCCCAGACCTCCTACGCCGGCATCAGTGGTCGTCTCATCGTCGTCCACGATGAGCTCGACCTTCCCTCTGGCCGGGTCAAGGTCAAGGCGGGCGGTGGCTCGGCCGGCAACAACGGGCTCAAGTCGATAGACAGCCATCTGCACGACAACGGGTACCTGCGTGTGCGCGTCGGCATCGGCAAGCCGCCGGGGCGCCAGCCGGGGGCGGATTATGTGCTCAAACGCCCGGGTGCCGCCGAAAGGGCTGTGCTGGAAGCAGCCATCGAGGAAGCGGCCGATGCCGTCGAGCTCATCGTTACCGCTGGCCCCGAAGCGGCCATGAACCGAGTGAACGCGGCCGGTTGAGTGGTGGCGGGGTAGTTGTGCATTGCAACGGCGTGGCCGTCCCGGTGACCGGCCTCACCGGGCCCTACGGCACTTTGGCGGTTTGCGGGTCCACCGGCTGCCGGTGATCCCGGTCTGGGCGGCCGTTCTCTGGCTTACCGCCCGACGGTTCCCGTCGGAGCTCCGGCACTACTCAGCGCCGGCATGGGTCAGAGCCCCGGCACCGCTGAGAGCCGGCTTCGGTCCCGGTACCCTGGGCCTGTGAGCTTGCGCTCGCTTCCTCCCCTGCTTCGCAATGAGCCTGCCATGACGCGGGTCATTGGCGCGCCCAATGCCACCTTGGCTGTGGCCACGCCGGCTCAGGCCTTTGTGCTGGCCGGACTGGTCCGGCTCAGTAGCCGGCGGCCGGTACTGGTGATCACTCCCACGGGAGCCACGGCCGAGCAACTGGCCCATGACCTGGCGGCCTTCACCGATGGACCGGCTCAGGACATCGCCCAGGGGGTCAGCGCTGACCGCGCCTCCGGCGTCGGCGCTGACGGGCGGCCCCCGGCGGCCCCCGGAGGGCAAAGGATCCACGTGTTCCCGGCATGGGAGACCCTTCCCTTCGAGCGGGTGAGCCCCGACGTGGCCACCATGGGTCGCCGTCTCCGGCTGTTGTGGGAGTTGGGCGGGGCGCGGACCGACGGAAGCCCGGATGGTGCTCCGGACCGCACCGACGACGGCGCCGGACCGGAGATCGTCGTGGCCCCCATCAAGGCGGTGCTCCAGCGGCTAGGCCCATGGCGCACGGCGGCCCGTCCGGTCGAGGTGCGTCCGCGGGACAGGGTCTCGGTGGATGAGCTGGTCTCCCGGTTGGTGACCATGGGCTATCGGCGCGAGTCGATCGTGGAGCACCGTGGCGAGCTGGCCGTGCGGGGCGGGATCGTCGATGTGTTCCCGTCGACCACCGACAACCCGGTCCGCATCGACCTGTGGGGTGACGAGGTCGACCGGCTGACCCGTTTCGATGTGGCCGACCAGAGGTCGATCGACGATCTGGATGAGGTGCAGATCTTCGGGTGCCGTGAGTTGGTCACCGATGAGGCCATGCGCAAACAGGCGGCCACGTTGGTGGGTACCGCGCCGTGGGGCAGGCATCAGTGGGAGCGACTGGCCGACGGTGAGCAGTTCGACGGGATGGAGTCGTGGCTGCCCTGGCTGGTGGAGTCGGAGGAATTGGTGACCGACCTCCTGGGGGATGACGCCCTGGTGGTCCTGGTCGAGCCTCGCCGGGTCCGTGACCGTGCCGGCGAGCTGCTGGAAGAGGAGGCGGCCCTGGCCGATGCTCTGGCCGCCACGTGGGGGCTCGATGCCGGCGAGGACGCTCCCCGGCTGCATGTCCCCTTCGACCGTCTGCTCGCCGGCACCGGCGCCGGCCTTGTCTCACTGGTCCCTTCGGCCGAGGGCCCCGACGTCCCCGCCATCGAGAGCCGAGGGTGGGAACCCATCCTGGGTGACGGTGCCAAGCTCGCCTCACAGGTGGCCACGCTCACCGGCGAGGGTTACGCGGTCGTCCTCTGCTCGTCCACATCCGGCGGGGCCGAGCGGCTGTCGGGGGTGCTGGCCGGCGAGGGCATCACCGTACCGGTGGCCACGGGGGCTGGGTCGGGGGGTCAGACCGGGTCGGGAGCCGTCGACCTGACCACTACCGGTGCACGCATCGTGGTCGCCGCCGTCGATCGCGGCTTCGTCCTGCCCGGGTCGCGCATCGCCGTTCTGGCCGAGTCCGATGTCACCGGGCGACGCCGACCCCATCGCCAGGCCCGGGCCCGGGCCCGGCCGGTGGACGGCTTCTTCGACGACCTCTCACCGGGGAGCTATGTGGTCCACCGCCAGCACGGGGTGGCCCGGTACGGGGGCATGGTGACCCGGACCATGGGCGGGGCCACCCGCGACTACCTGCTCCTTGAGTACCGGGGCGACGACAAGCTCTATCTCCCCACCGACCAGATCGAACAGCTCACGCCCTATGCCGGTGGCGAGTCACCCTCGGTCAGCCGGCTCGGAGGGTCGGAGTGGCAACGGGCCCGGTCCAAGGCGCGCGCTGCTGTTCACGAGATCGCCGAGGAGCTGGTGGCCCTCTACCGCCGGCGGCTGCAGGTCACCGGGCACGCCTTCGGGCCGGACACGCCCTGGCAGGCCGAGCTCGAATCCTCGTTCCCCTTCGTCGAGACCTCGGACCAGCTCCGGGCCATCGAAGAGGTCAAGGCAGACATGGAGCTGCCCCAGCCCATGGACAGGCTGGTCTGCGGCGACGTCGGATTCGGCAAGACGGAAGTGGCCATCCGGGCGGTATTCAAGGCCGTCCAGGACGGATTTCAGGCGGCGGTCCTGGTCCCCACCACCCTCCTGGCCAGCCAGCATTTCCAGACTTTCGCCGACCGGTATGCGCCCTTCCCGGTCAAGGTGGAGATGCTCAGTCGGTTCCTCACGCCGGCCCAGACTCGGTCGGTACTCTCCCGCTTGGCCGACGGTTCGGTCGACGTGGTGGTGGGCACCCACCGGATGCTCGGCGGCGACGTCCGCTTCAAAAAGCTCGGCCTGCTGGTGGTGGACGAGGAGCAGCGATTCGGGGTCGGGCACAAGGAGTCGATCAAGGCCCTGGCCGACGGGGTGGACGTCCTGACCCTGACCGCCAGCCCCATCCCCCGCACCCTCGAGATGGCACTGACCGGAATCCGCGACCTGTCCATGGTCAACACACCACCGGCCGCTCGGCGTCCGATCCTCACCCACGTCGGCGAGTTCGAGGAGGGGGCGGCATCGGAGGCCATCAGGCGCGAGCTCCTCCGAGAAGGACAGGTGTTCTACGTCCACAACCGGGTCAACGACATCGACGCCACCGCCGAGCGGGTCCGGAAGATGGCGCCCGAAGCCCGGGTGGCCGTGGCCCACGGCCAGATGGACGAAGGAACGCTGGAGAAGGTGGTGCTCGACTTCTGGGAGGGTTCCTACGACGTCCTGGTCTGCACCACCATCATCGAGTCGGGAATCGACATGCCCACGGTCAACACCCTGGTGGTCGACCGGGCCGACCTGCTCGGGCTGGGGCAGCTCCACCAGCTGAGGGGTCGGGTGGGCCGCGCCGGGCAGCGGGCCTACGCCTACCTGTTCCATCCCATCGACCGCGTCCTGTCGGAGCAGGCCTACGAGCGGCTCCGGACCATCGGTGACCACAACGAACTCGGTTCCGGGTTCAAGATCGCCCTTCGTGATCTGCAGATCCGAGGAGCGGGCAACCTCCTCGGGCGGGACCAGTCGGGCCACATCGCCGCTATCGGTTACGACCTCTACGTACAGATGGTGTCCGAAGCCGTCTCTGAGCTCAAAGGCGAGCCGCGCCCGCGTCCGGTCGAGCTGTCACTCGATCTGCCCGACGCCGCCCACCTCCCGGTGACCTACGTGGCTGCCGAGGACGTGCGTCTCGAGGCCTACCGGCGCCTGGCAGCGGTGCAGACCGAGGCCGAGATCAGCGACGTACGGGTCGAATGGGAGGATCGCTTCGGCCCCCTCCCTGTCCCGGCACAGGCCCTCCTCGACGTGGCCCGCTTGAGGGTCGAGTGCCTGCGACTGGGGATCACCGACGTGGCGGTGGCCGTGCCCCGGCCGGGTATGGGTTCCGGACTGCGTTCCGCCGGTGGTGGTGCTTCAGGAGGTCGTGCTTCAGGGGGTCGTGCTTCTGGAGGTCGCGCCGTCGGCGCCGGGGGTGGCCCCCGGGCCACCGTCAAGATGTCGCCGATCTCGCTGCCCGCTTCGGCCGAGGTGCGGTTACGCCGTCTCGCTCCCGGTGCCACCTTTCAGGCTGACCTGCATCGGCTGCTTCTGCCCATGCCCCTGCCTGCCGAAGGATCCGACTTCGCCCCGGACCTGGTCGCCCTGCTCACCGAGCTGATACCGGCCGATCGGTGAGGGCGATTGATCCAGGGTCAGCCAGCTCAGCCACCAGACTCCCCGGCCGGGTTCCGTGGGTGCCCGGCGGGCCACAACCGGCCAGCCCGGGCGAAATGCGGCGAAGTGAGCTCCCCGTCGCCACCCGTTAGCATCCCCGGCGTGAAACGCCTTATCGCCGGGGTCGTCGTGACGGCCGCCATCCTGGGTGCCGGCGGGCTCTCCTCGGCCTGCAACGTCGTGCCTCCCGCGGCCTCGGCCAATGGGGAGACCATCTCGACGGCCAGTCTCAACAGCCAGCTCAAGGTGCTCGAGTCCACGGTGGCCGGGGGCTGCCTGCTCGAATTGGAGAACACCGAGCTGAGTCCCGCCGCCGCCCAGGGAGCAGGTGGTTCGGGGACCTACACCATCGAGTTCGCCGGAACCGTGCTCCAGTCCCAGGTCAGTGACCTGCTGGCCCAGCAGTACGCCGCCACCAAGGGCATCACCCTCTTGTCCGCCGATCTGGTCACTGCCAGGTCTGATTTCGAAGCCACCCTCGATGGCGAGATCAACCAACAGGTGGAGACGGCCGAGTCGGAAGGCGCCACCTCCTACTGCCAGGAACCCAGCGGTGCCACCCTCAGCGGCGCACAGCTGTTGTCCGAACTCCCGGCCGATGTGGCCGCCGCCCAGGTGAAGAACCAGGCCATCGACGAGAAACTACTGGCCCTCGGCGCCGATCTCTCCGAAAGTGCTGTGGTCAAGTACTACAACAGCAACCTGTCGCAGTTCACCCAGACCTGCGTGAGCCGGATCGTCACCGCCAGTCAGGCCGCTGCCCAGCAGGCCGTGGCCCAACTCAATGCCGGTGCCTCCTTCGCCTCGGTGGCCAAGGCCAAGTCGATCGACACCGAGACGGCCGCCGACGGCGGTTCGCTGGGATGCAGCTTCACCCAGGCCCAGGTCGAGCAGGCACTCGAACAGCAGTCGATCCAGGTGGGTAAGGCTCTCGCCCCCGTGCAGGATTCGAGCAGCGGCCAGTGGTACATCTACGAAGTCACCAGCCAATCGGTCGAGCCACTGTCCGCGGCCCAGTCGGTGGTCCGACGTGAACTCCTCGAGACGGCGAGCAACGTCGACAGGGTGAGCAAGGAGATCGTGGCCTTCGCCCACCGTTCGGACATATCGGTCGATCCTGTGTATGGGACATGGAAAGGTCTGGCCGTCATTCCCCCCGCCTCCCCACCGCCGAAGTTCCTCCTGCCGGCTTTGTCGGGGGCAGCCAGCACGGCCAGCTCGTCACTCGGGGTGAGCGGTGCCACCGGGGCCACGGGGGCCGGTGGCCAGTCGTCGGGCACCGCCGGTTCGGCCGGATC
Source organism: uncultured Acidimicrobiaceae bacterium (assembly GCA_963727955.1). GTDB lineage: Bacteria > Actinomycetota > Acidimicrobiia > Acidimicrobiales > RAAP-2 > Bog-756. The sequence goes on along the minus strand of CAVSII010000010.1, from coordinate 293,681 downwards.
GAGCTCCTCTGCCGGCTGATCCCCTCCGGTCAACCCCGGCCGCTCCCCCTCGGCGCTCGGCCACCCCACGGATTGACATCGTCGGCCTCGGGCCGGCCGGTCCCGAGCTCATCACCCAGGAGACGCATGCCCTCATGACCCGGGGCGGGGCAGTGTTTCTCCGGACCGCCCGGCATCCCGCGTCAGGGAGATATCCCGATGTGCCGACGTTCGACCACCATTACGAGGGAGCCGACGACTTCGCCGAGGTGTACGAGTCCATCGTGGCCGAGCTCGTCATGGCCGCCCGCCGGGAGCCTGTGGTCTACGCCGTCCCCGGTTCACCCTCCGTCGCCGAACGGACGGTCGCACTGCTGCGAGAGGTCCCGGCCGTGGTTGGCGGCGAGATCCAACTGGTGGTGCACCCGTCGGTGTCGTTCGTCGACCTCGCCCTGGCGCGCCTCGGGGTGGACCCGGTAGCCGCCGGGTTCCGACTGGTGGATGGCGAGACCTTCGCCGTGCAGGCGGCGGGGCAGCGTGGGCCGCTTCTGGTGGCCCAGTGCTGGAACAGGCAGCTGTTGTCCGATATCAAGCTGGCCGTCGAGTCCCCGGTGACCGAGGAGGTGACGGTTCTCTTCCATCTCGGACTGGCCGACGAAAAGGTATGGGACGTCTCCTGGAACGAGCTCGATCGGTCGTTTGACCCCGATCACCTCACATCGTTGTGGATCCCGGAGTTGCACCCACCGGTGGGCGCCGAGCTCCTTGCCCTCGATGAGCTGGTCCACACTCTGCGTGTCCAGTGTCCGTGGGATCGCGAGCAGACCCACGGCTCGCTGGCCCGGCACCTTCTCGAAGAGACCTATGAAGTGCTGGAGGCGATCGACGCCCTCGCCGCCTGCGATGCTCTGGACACCGCCTCTGGTGTCGATACTGCCGCCGCCGACACTGCCTCCGCCGCCGACACTGCCTCCGCCGCCGACACTGCCTCCGCCGCCGACACTGCCACGGCCCGGACCCACCCACCGGCCGCAGAGCGCGCTGCACTCGACACGGACCAGGATCCAACGCAGGCCATCAGCGAGGCGACCGAGCGGGCCGTGGCCCATCTCGAGGAGGAGCTCGGCGATCTGCTCTTCCAGATCTACTTCCACGCCGTGCTCGGAGCCGAGCAGGGTCGTTTCAATCTGGCCGATGTGGCCCGCGGCGTTCACGACAAGCTGGTGGCGCGGCACCCACATGTCTTCGGCGATGGAACGGCGGTGACCCCCGGTGACGTGGCCAGTAGCTGGGAGGCGCTCAAGATGGCCGAAAAGAACCGGTCGACGGTCACCGAGGGCATACCGTCGGCCCTTCCGGCCTTGGCCATGGCGGCGAAGCTGCAACGCAAGGCCCGTGCCATCGGCATGGAGCTCCCCGATGTTTCTGAGGACATCGCCAGGGTGACCAGCGGGATGGCCGGGTTGGTGCCGTCCGGCGGCCCTGGGGCGATCTCGCCGGACAACCGGTCAGAATCCGGCCCGGCGGGGCCCAATGCCGAAGGTGGCGGCCAGCTCCATGTCGGCGATGGCAGAGATGTTGACGCGGAGGCCGACAACCGGGAGGCCATCGGGGAAAATGACAAAGTCGAGGCCATGGGCGAACTCTTGTTCGCAATGGTCAACGTGGCCCGGGCACTCGGTATTGAGCCAGAAACGGCCCTCCGAGCCAGGGCGGCAAAATTCCGAGCGGCTATCGATGAGCGCGGCTGGGACGGATCGGAGCACACCGGGACTGACTGAGCGCGTCGGGTTCGGCTGTCCGTCAGCCCGAGGTGTTCGGCCGGGCGATTTATCAACTGTCCAGGTTGGCTCCTCCGAACCGATGCCGACTGCCCGATGCCGACCGCCCGATGCCTACCGCGTTGGGCCCCGACCCGAAGGTACGTCCCCAAGAAATCCCAGGTACGGGCCGTACCCGGTGGTAGCTTTTGCGACACTGTCGACAGGAGCGACCACCCATCGTGAGCATCATCGAGCAGGTCATCGGCCGCGAGGTCCTCGACTCCCGCGGTAACCCAACAGTCGAGGTCGAGGTCTTCCTCGACTCCGGGTCAGCGGGCCGTGCCATCGTTCCGTCTGGCGCCTCCACCGGGTCGTTCGAGGCCGTGGAGCTACGGGACGACGGGTCCCGGTTTTTGGGCAAGGGGGTCCTCCGGGCGGTCGAGAATGTCAACGGGGAGATCGCTGAGATTCTCGATGGTGCCGATGCGCTCGACCAGCGTGCCATCGACCTCGCCATGATCGATGCCGACGGCACACCCAACAAGGCCCGGCTGGGTGCCAATGCCATCCTCGGCACATCCCTGGCCACGGCCAAGGCAGCCGCCGCCGAGCTCGACCTTCCCCTGTTCCGCTACGTCGGGGGAACCGATGCCCATGTTCTTCCTGTTCCGATGATGAACGTGGTCAACGGGGGGGTTCACGCCGACAACTCCATCGACCTTCAGGAGTTCATGCTCATGCCGGTCGGCGCCGCCTCTTTTTCGGAGGCCCTGCGTTGGGGGGTCGAGACGTACCACGCGCTGGCCAAAGTGCTCAAAGTGAAAGGGTTGTCGACCACAGTGGGTGACGAAGGAGGATTCGCCCCCGACCTGCGCACCAACGAGGAAGCGGTGCAGGTGCTGGTGGATGCTATCGAATCGGCCGGCCGCACCCCGGGCGACGAGATAGCCATCGCCGTGGACCCGGCCAGTTCCGAGCTGTACAAGGACGGTCGATACGTGCTGGCGGGCGAGGGCCGTACCCTGTCGTCCCCCGAGATGGTCGAATTCTGGGTCGATCTGGTCGACCGCTATCCGATCGTGTCCATCGAGGACGGTATGGCCGAGGAGGACTGGGACGGATGGGTGGCCCTGACTTCGGCTCTCGGTGGGACGGTCCAATTGGTCGGCGATGACGTGTTCGTGACCAACGAGGAGCGCCTGCGGCGAGGGATCGAAACCGGGGCGGCTAATGCGGTACTCATCAAGGTCAACCAGATCGGCACCCTGACCGAGACGATGGCCACGATGGCACTCGCCACCCGATCCTCCTACGCATGTGTCATGTCCCACCGATCGGGCGAGACAGAGGACACCACCATCGCCGATCTGGCGGTGGCCACCAACTGTGGTCAGATCAAGACGGGGGCGCCGGCCCGTTCTGACCGGGTGGCCAAGTACAACCAGCTCCTGCGCATCGAGGAGCAGTTGGGCGAGACGGCCGCCTTCGTGGGAGGTCAGGCGCTGTCTGCTTGGGGTCAGCGTCGGTGAGCAAGCGACTCCACTCCCGCGCCCGCTCACCACGGGGAACTCGGAACCCGCGGTCCGAAAAGGGCAAACCCGATGCCAAGCGGCCGAGGAGCACCAGGCGACCGAAGAACACCAGGCGGCCGAAGAGCGGCAAGCGGCCGAGGCGTCTATCCGCTCCGTCCGGCCGGTCTCTTCTCTGGTGGAGAGATGGCCGAAGTGGCCCCGCCAAAGACGGACCAAAGCGGTCGTCGAAGGGCACCGCCAAGGCCGGATCAAAGGGTATGGCCGTCAGGCGCAAGGGTGGAACCACCGGTCCTACCAAAAAGGGACGTCCGAGCAGCAACCCCACCTCCCCCGGGGTGCGCCGCAACCGGATTCCGGTGGCGCTGGCGGCGGTCATCGCTCTCGTCATTCTCGGGACCAGTTTTCCGTTGTCGGCGCTGTTCGCACAGCACGGTCAATTATCGTCGACCTCGGCCCAGCTCCAAAAGGTGCAGAGCGAGAACGGCCTGCTGGCCGAGCAGCAGCACCAGCTCAATTCGACCACCGACGTCGATCGTTTGGCCCGGCAGGACTACCAGATGGTGATGCCTGGGCAGACGCTCTATGACGTTCTCCCGCCTTCGGGACTGGCCGCCGCCACAGCGGGCCAAGCCACGCCCGGAGATCCCGGGAGCCAGCCTCTTGTTTCTCCGACCAACGCCCCCGATATGACCCCTGATCCCAATCTCCCCTCGACGTCGGCATCATCGGAAGGGTCGACAACGCCGGGTGCCTCGGGCAATGCCGGCGGCGGAAGCGACGCCGGCAGCGGCAGCGCGGTCTCGGCACAAACCGGTGTCGCCTCACAAAGCAGAGGTTCCGGGTCAAGCGGATCCGAGGCACCGTCGGCCCCTTCGAGCTACTGGTCCCGAGTGACCAACACGCTCGAATTCTGGAAGTGAGCTCGGGGCCGGACGACTCTTCAGGCGTTCACCCCGGCTCCCCGCCCAACCCGACCGAGCCGACCTCTTCGCCCTCAGACCCCACGACACCGGATGAGACGGTCGTAGCCGCACTGCTCGGCCGCGCTCCGGCCGGTGAATTCGAAGTGGTCGTCCGTAATGACGATGGTGTGCCTGCGGTCATTGCCAACGCCCCGTTTCTGTTTGACGGAACGCCGATGCCCACCCGATATTGGTTGGTCGACCAGAGTCTCCGCGAAGCGGTCTCCACTCTCGAGTCGAAGGGAGGGGTGAGACAGGCCGAAGCCGCCGTGTCAGCCGAGCGTTTGGCCGAGGCACATCTTCGCTACGCCACCGAGCGGGACGCTCTCATCTCCGCCGACCACCTGGGTCCTCGACCGTCGGGCGGCGTTGGCGGCACCCGTCAGGGAGTCAAGTGCCTCCATGCCCATCTCGCCTGGTGGCTCGTCGGGGGGGAGGATCCCGTGGGGGAGTGGACAGCCTCGCAGATCGGCCTCCACGTCGCCCCGTGCTGACCAGCGAACCCTTCCGGAGAACTGACCAACGAACCTCCCGGAGAGAAGGAGACGCCACGCTTCCCGCACGAAGTCGAGGATTGGGTGGGAGGTCAAAATCCGAGCTGAGCCCAGCTGGGATAGAGCGGTCCGGCTCGTCACTATTCGCAGACCCATGCACTAACTTGTCAGGGATGGCGCAGGCGTGGAGTAGCGACATCACGGTTCTGGGAGGATGCGGCCACGTCGGGCTCCCTCTGGGTCTTGCTTTCGCCGACCAGGGCCTACGGGTCGTGCTGTACGACACCAACTACGCCGCGGTGGACCGGGTGCGGTCGGGCAAGATGCCCAATCGGGAGCCGGGGGCACCGGAGGTTCTGGCCCGCACACTGGCCGCCGGCACCCTGACGGCCACCGCCGATCACTCCGCCGTGGCCGGAGGGGAGCACCTGGTCGTGGTCATCGGGACGCCGGTGGACGAGTATCTGAATCCCGATCCACAGGCCGTCGTCGACGCCGTCGAGGCCGTCGCCGACCAGCTGGTGGACGGCCAGCTCCTCATTCTCCGCAGCACTGTGTTTCCCGGGGTCACCCGGATGGTCGAGCGGCTGATCGACCGGCTCGGGCGATCCATTGACGTGGCCTTCTGCCCCGAGCGGATCGCCGAAGGACGGGCCATGGAAGAGCTCCACTCACTTCCCCAGATCGTGGCCGCTCGAACCGAACGCGCCTATGAACGCGCTGCCGCTCTGTTCGGACACCTCACCCCGACCATCATCCGTGTCGCTCCTGAAGAGGCTGAGCTAGCCAAGCTCTTCACCAATTCGTACCGGTACATCAAGTTCGCCGCCGCCAACCAGCTCTACATGATGGCCAACGACTTCGGCCTCGACTACGAGACCATCCGCAAGGCGGTCGTGCAGGACTACCCGCGGGCAGCAGACCTTCCCGGTCCCGGGTTCGCCGCCGGCCCCTGCCTGCTGAAGGACACCATGCAGCTGGCCGCATTCAACAACAACAATTTCGCGCTGGGACAAGCCAGCATGCAGATCAACGAAGGACTCCCCCTTTACATCGTGTCACGCCTGGCCGCCCGCTATGACCTGGACTCGATGACGGTGGGGATCCTGGGAATGGCCTTCAAAGGTGAGTCCGACGACAATCGATCCAGTCTCTCCTACAAGCTCAAGCGGGTGCTCAACGTGCGGGCCAAGCAGGTCCTGACCACTGATCCCTACGTGACCGTCGACGACAACCTGGCCCCGCTCGACCAGGTCCTCGATCGATCCGATCTGATCGTGATCGGAGCACCGCACAGGACCTACGCCGATCTGGTCATCGACCAGCCCGTGGTGGACATCTGGAACCTGAGAGGCGATGGGGTGGTGGTGTGAAGCCCCGAGTGTCCATCGTGATCCCCGCCTACAACGAGGGATCCGATATCGAAAACGTCCTCAGTCGGTTGATCGAGGCTGTGGAGTTGCCATCGGAGATCGTGGTCGTGGTCGATTCCCCCGATGACAGTACCGTCCCTTACGTAGAGAAGTACGCCAACCGCAATCCTCATATCCACTGTCTGGTCAATGACGTACAACCGGGTCCGGCTCAGGCGATCCGGTTCGGAATAGAGCGGGCGACGGCCGATGTCATCGTGGTCACGATGGCTGATGGGTGTGACGACCCTGAGCAGATCGATCACTTGGTGCGGCTGGTCGAGCGAGGTGTGGTCATCGCTGCTGCCTCGAGGTATTCGCGTGGAGGACAGCAGGTGGGGGGCCCATTCCTCAAGGGGCTGTTGTCGAGGATGGCCGGGCTGTCGCTGTGGGCCCTGGCCCGAGTGGGAACCCGCGACGCAACCAATTCGTTCAAGGCTTATGACGTCGGATTTGTCCGAAGCGTGGGGATCACCTCGACCGCCGGGTTCGAGATCGGCATCGAGCTCGTGGCCAAGGCCAGGCGAGCCCGTCTGCCCGTGGCGGAGTTGCCGACGATCTGGTTGGAGCGCCACCAGGGTGTGTCAAACTTCAAGCTGGTGAGCTGGCTACCCGACTACCTGCGCTGGTGGAGTTTTGCCTTCGGTCCGCGCCTCACCGTGGACCAGATTCGGGCTGCCGGCGATCGGAGAGGACGTCAATGAGCACAGTGATGGTAAGTGGATCGGCCGGATTCATCGGTGGCTATGTGGTCAAGGAGCTGCTGGATCGTGGCCACGACGTAGTGGGCATCGACAACTATTCCAAGTACGGCCCGGTGCGACGGTCCTATGACGACCATCCGCGGTACCGCTTCATCGAGGGCGACGCCCGGGATGCCGATCTGATGACCACCGAGCTGAGTGGCTGCGACCACTTCATTGCCGGTGCGGCCATGATCGGTGGAATCTCGTACTTCCATACCTACGCCTACGATCTGCTGGCTACCAACGAGCGCATCACTGCATCGTCCTGCGATGCAGCCATCCGGGCCCACGAGAGCGGTCGCCTTCAAAAAGTGACATACCTGAGCTCGTCGATGGTCTTCGAGTCGGCGGACGCCTGGCCCTCGTACGAAGGTCAGGAGCACGACGTCCCACCGCCCGTCTCTTCCTACGGGTTCCAGAAGCTCGCCGTCGAATACTTCGCCCGGGCCGCCTTCGACCAGTACGGGCTCCCCTATACGATCGTGCGGCCTTTCAACTGCGTGGGAGTGGGTGAGCGCCGGGCGCTCGGCGACGTGGAGATCCTGAGCGGCAATGTCCGCCTGGCCATGAGCCACGTCGTCCCCGACCTGGTGCAGAAGGTGCTCAAGGGTCAGGATCCCCTCCACATCCTGGGCGACGGTACCCAGATCCGCCACTACACCTTCGGCGCCGATCTGGCCGAGGGAATTGTCACCGCCATGCAGCACCCGGACGCACTCAACGAGGATTTCAATCTATCCACACCCGAATCGACCACGGTTCTCGAGTTGGCCGAGGCTATCTGGGCTGCCATCAAGGGTCCCGAGACGCCCTTCCGCTGGGTCTCCGACCCTCCGTTCGAGCACGACGTGAACCGCAGGGTGCCGGCCACCGAAAAGGCAAAGAGGATCCTCGGATTCGAGGCCACCACCTCGCTCGAGAAGATCCTGCAGGATGTGGTCCCCTGGATCGAGAAGGCGGTCGCCGACGGCACCATCTGATCCTCGGATGTCCGGGCACCCGGATGTCCTGTGCACGGGATCAGCGAATGAATCGGATCGGGGCTTGCCTGGCCCGAATCGGAGGTTGAAATGGCGGATCCAGAGTCCCAGTCCCGGCTTCTCAGATTCAGCGGGGTCGAGCTTGAGCCGGCAGAGCCCGCCACAGACGGCCGCCGGTTCGTGATACGCGGTGGTGCGGTCCGACCACCGTCGTGGTAGCAAAGAGTGATGCGACCCGTGGGACCGGTGGCGGCCATTGATTGTGGAACCAATTCCACGCGCCTGTTCATTGTCGATGCCAAGGGCCAGCCCCTCGAGCGCCTCATGCGGATCACCCGCCTGGGTGAGGGAGTAGACGCCACGGGCGAGCTGTCAGACGAAGCCATGGACCGGTGCCTGTCGGTCCTTCGAGAGTATCGGCAGGTGATGGAGCGTCTGGGCGTGGTGCGTAGCCGGTTGGTGGCCACCTCGGCAGCGCGCGACGCCACCAATGGGGACGAGTTCCTCAGAGCAGCAGGCGAGGCGGCCGGAACCACACCCGAGCTGCTGGCCGGAACCGAGGAGGCACGACTGTCGATGGCCGGGGCACTGTCCGACCTCGATGCCGCCGCCGGTCCTTTCCTCATCGTGGACATCGGGGGAGGGTCGACCGAGCTGGTGGCCGGGTCAGGGCCTGATGACCCGGCCATCGTCGCCGTCTCACTCCAGGTCGGTTGCGTACGAGTGACCGAGCGGTACCTGTTGGCCGATCCACCCGCACCGATGGAGTTGGCCAACGGCGAGTCGATGATAGGAAGGCTGCTCGACGAGGCCAAGGCGACCCATCCTCGACTGGATACGGCCCGGTGCCTGGTGGGCCTGGCCGGTACCGTCAGTACATTGGCGTCGTTGCAGTTGGGCCTCGATGAGTACGACCGTGAACAAGTTCACCATGCCGTGTTGAGCCTGGCCAGCGTTATGGCCTGGTACCGGACGTTGGCCGCCGAGGTTCGAGAGGCCCGTCTCGATCGCGCCGGCATGGTGCCGGGGCGGGAGGATGTCATCGTCGGCGGCGCCATGATCCTGGCCGAGGTGATGTCCCGGTTCGGCTTCGACGAGTGCCTGGTGTCCGAGTCGGACATCCTGGACGGGATGGTGGCCAGCCTTCTGGTGTGACTGCGGCGCCTCAACCGGGCCGACGATCGGACGCCCTGCCACACGGCGTGCTGGCCGGGCCGAGCTCAGGCTGTGATCCGAGCGGGCACCGCAGCGGAGGTCAGGCCGCAACTTTCCACCACCCGCTCGATGAACCGCTCGGTCGAGCCGTACTCTTCCTCGGCGTAGGCCCTCCCCTGGCGAGCCAACGAGTCGTGCACCGGGCTCTCGAGGACCGCCTCGATGCACCAGGTGAGCTCCGCTGGATCGGCGAACCACAGTCCACCCCGCCCCCGAGCGGCGTGCTCGCGTGCCCGACTGTGGGCAGGGACGACGATCGGTGTGCCGTAGAGAAGGGAGTCGACCGACCGTCGGGCGAAGAGCTTTCCCGGGTGCAGATCGACGGTGACCCGGGCCCAGGCCATCAGCCGGGCCAGATCGCTCGATCGCTGCACGGCCCACCCACGGTTGAGCCGTCCCTGGTGCCAGGCGTCGAAAGCGTCGGTATGGATGACGCCCACCGGATTGTCAGGGAACTGGAGTCGGATGAGCCGGGCAAGCTCGGTTTCATCGTGATCGGAGTCGGTCGCCACTTCGGTGACGACCACGATGGTCTCGTTGTCTCCCACCCAGGTGTTCGGTTCGCCCAGCACACTGGAATTGGCGGAGAGGGGTGCTCCAATCCGGTGCACCTTTTCCGGGTTCCCGTGGTGATCCGCTATCGACGAGCCTTCTGACTCGGTGACGGTCAGTACAGAGGTGCACCGCTCGATGATGTGATCGAAGTGGGGAAAGGCCACGGCGTCGTCGTCGGAGGCAAGTGCCAACAACACCAACTCCGCGCCGACGTTGCCCCGGTCGACGGCGGTCAACGCGCCGACGTTCTGGTGGCCAGCGATGAGGATGAGGTCTGGTCCTACGGCCGACAGAACCGCGGTGGCGTCGCACCACGGCTCGACCAGACCCCGGTCGAGCAGCTCATCTACCTCATCCGCCACTCCTGCCCTGTCGACCGTGGTGCTGGCCGACAAACCCTCGATCAGCAGATCCCGGCGAACCTCGGCAAGGGGATCCACGGGGGTGGCCAACCTGTGCAGGGAGAAAACACTGTCCACCGAGGTTCCGGCGACGTCCCCCTCGGGCGTGATCACGTGAACATCGGCGGCACAGGCCAGCGCTCCGGCCACCTGCCGGGTGATCCAGCCTTCCTCGGACCGGGACTCCCAGTGCGTGGCCATAATGGCCACCACCGGCCGGGTCCCCTTTCGTTGGCCAGACGTAGAGGTGGGCAGATCCTGCCGGACGGCACTCATCGAATCGGGGCGTCGTCCCGGGCAACCTTCCCTTTTCCTCGTCCGTCGGCCTTGGCCGCTGACGGCGGCTCGAGGTGGAGCCACGCAGCCAACTTGGCCTGGTTGGCCGCCTCGGCGACCTGTCGGCTGATCATGTCCTGGTTGAGCTGCTCGCACCGGAGGGTCAGTTCGTCGCAGCGGCGCTCGAGAGCGTCGTTCACCCGCACAATATGGCTGACCAGCTCGCGCTCCTCACGGAGGTAGCGACCGAGAACCCGGAAAACGAGGCGACCGACGATGCCCACTGCCTTTCCTCGAACCCCGCCCCCGGCGTCAGCCGGATCGAACGTGTCCGGGAGCGCCCAATGGGCGTGCAGGTAGGCGAGGTCCTCGGGGCTCCTTACCTGCCGTGTGGTGCTGTCCCGCCGGATCTGGTCGGGCGGGACCGGTTCCCATCGGAGCACGCGATGTTCGGCCTTGAGCCGCTCGAGAAACTCCTCGGGGTCAAGTGCAGTCTCTCCCACTTCGTCGCTCGCTCTCTCGTGTTGATGTACACCTCAGATGCCCACAGGGCCCCCGACATGTCCTCACCCAAGGAGGCTGAACAGTGCGGTCACGCTCACTGATCAAAAAGGAGTTTCGACCAGGGATTCTTCTGGGCGTCACCCATTTCGGGCGGTCCAGCGTGCCTCACCCTGTCGGCCTGCCTCTCACCTTGTCGTCGGCCACTGCTCCGCGGATTGTAGCTGTGGTACAGCGCCGATTCGTGGCACAGGAAAGGTCATGTCCCACCTCGGCCCGCTTCCACTCCTCCAGTGGTGAATCGGAGCGTTCAGACGCGGGCATCAGCGGCGCCATCAGGGGTGCGAAACGGGCTCCCCGATCGAAGGTTCTGAGAACCGGCACCGTGTTAATCTACTCGGCGTTGTGCAGAGACTGGAGGAGTCCGATCGATCCGTCGCCGGTCCTGTAGCCAGCGTGGCGATCTGCCCTCCCAGCCGACAAGCAGGGAGCTCACAGCCAACCGGGCGAACCCACTCCGATGGCTGATCGCCCGCGGGGCGGTGAAGTCGCCGGGATCCCCCCGCCCGAGGACCCGGTGGTGGCCACGCTGGGTTGGATGACCGACCGTCTGGCCGAGTCCCTATCCGAACAGCCGGGTCCGTCGTCGACCCAGCTCAGCTGGGGCATCAATGCAGCCGGTTTCCCCCCTGCCTACTGGCACTGGCTGCACCTGAACCGTCTGCGTCGGGACGAGGAGGAGGCCGAGGGCACGGGACCGGAGCTCCCCACTCGGGGCCCGCTCCTGAGCGTCGTGGTTCCGGTCTATCGCCCGTCCCTGTGGTTCTTCCGTGCGTGTGTCCTGTCGGTGGCGGCCCAGACCTACCAGAACTGGGAGCTGTGCCTGTGCGACGACGGCTCCGAGGATCCGGAGCTGGCTGAGCTGATGAGGGAGTTCGCTGCCTCCGACCAGCGGATCAAAGCGCTGTCTCTCGAACGGAACGGTGGTATCTCCCGAGCCACCAACAGAGCCTTGGCCGAGGCCGAGGGCGAGTTCGTTGTTCTGCTGGATCACGACGACGTCCTCGACCCCGCTGCTCTGTCCGAGATTGCCGGCGTGATTGCCGCTCATCAGGAAGCTGACGTCATCTACTCCGACGAGGACAAGCTCGATGAGCTCGATCGGCAATTCATGCCTCACTTCAAGCCTGACTGGGACCCGGATCTTCTACTTGCCTATCCGTACCTGGGTCATGTGACGGCCATCCGAAGCGAGCTCCTCCGCCGGATCGGCGGCTTCCGCCCCGACTTCGATGGGAGCCAGGACTATGACGTGATGCTGCGATCGACCGAGGTGGCCCGTCAGGTCGTGCACATCCCGAAGGTCCTCTACCACTGGAGGGTCGTTCCGGGCTCGGCGGCAGGAGACACCGATGCCAAGCCTTGGGCCCATCAAGCAAGCCGTCGGGTTCTCGAGGACACCCTGTTCCGCAGGGGCATCGACGGTACGGTGACCAGCGGCCCCTTCCAGGGGGCCTATCACGTGCGCCGGAAGATCGACGGGGCGCCCACGGTAGCCGTTGTCATCCCCTTTCGGGATCAGGCCGCGCTGACGGTCTCGTGCCTCGCCTCCCTGGAGAAATCGGCCGGCTATCCCATCCACGAGGTTGTGCTGATCGACAACGGGAGCACCGAGCCCGAGACCTGCGAGCTGCGGCGTCGCCTCGAGCGGCGACCCTCTACCAGGGTCATCGACTATCCGGGGCCATTCAACTGGGCGGCCATCAACAACCAGGCGGCGTCGACCTGCGACGCCGACATGCTGCTGTTTCTGAACAATGACATCGAGGCCACCTCTGAAGGCTGGCTCCGTGCTCTCGTCGAGCTCGGACAGCGACCGGATGTCGGAGCGGTGGGGGCGCGGCTCATCTATCCGGACGGCAAACTTCAGCATGCCGGTGTGGTGCTGGGCCTGGGCGGTGTGGCCAGCCACATCTTCATCGGCATGCCCAAGGACCAGAGCGGTTACTTCCACTGGGACGCGGTCATCCGCGGCTACAGCGCCGTCACCGCTGCCTGCATGCTGGTCCGTCGGACGGTGTTCGAGGAGTTGGATGGGTTTGACGAAGCCTTCGCCGTCGGTTTCAACGACGTCGACTTCTGCATCCGGCTGGGTCAGGCTGGCTACCGGGTGGTCTACACACCTCACGCCGAGTTGACACATTACGAGTCGGTCAGTCGCGGTTTGTCTGGCTTCTACCAGGACTACCAGGAATTCTTGCGTCGCTGGACAAAAGTTCTCCAGCGGGAAGATCCTTTCTACAATCCGAACCTCAGTCGGCTCGAGCAATGGTGCTCCCTCCGGCCACCCGATGAGGACGAAAAGTGGCTCGAATTGCTCGGGGGGCTGGCTCAGGTGACTGGCGGAGGTACGGGTCCCGAGGGTCCCTCCGGAACGGCGCCACCCGACGGCACCGATCAAGGGCGCGCCGCCACCCCGGGTTCCCGTGAGGGAGTGGTCGCCGAGGTCGGTCGCTAGCGCCGCGGGTGTAGCTGTCTCGTATGAGCGGAGCCCGCCCGGAGCGTCGGGTCCGAGCCACCGACCAGCGGCTGGCATCGGACGTCCGTTGTGCGAGTGGGAGCGGGTGTGCCGGCCTCAGCGGCACTTGGTCAGGATTATTTGGGTTATCAGGCCGGCGACAGGGAAGGAGGCGCTCCGCCTCCCGCTGTCACACGGCCCGCCTGGTCCGGGTGGTCCCCCACCTTGGCCTCAGGGCGACGGGGTTTCGCATTCCACTAGCTACCCTCTATCTGTGTACTCCGTTATGTGGACAGGTGCGACCTTGGCCTACCATGCGTCAACGACGCTGCCTCCAAGCCGTGTGGGACGACGTGGTGTCGCTCAGGCGCCGGCGGCCAATAGGCGGCCAGGAATGAAGGGATCGAGCCGTGGGTAGGGAACTGAGGAAAGTCGACCAAAAGTGACTCCCGGTTTGCGCACATCCGTGGTCCGGTCCTTGAACTCCACGGGTGGCGCCTGCGGCTGGCTACGATCGTCGAGAGCGACTATGACGCCTGGAGGGCGGTCAGACGGCGTTGCCGATCGTGGCTGGTCCCATGGGAACCGCGCAGCAAGGGAGCCCCCGCACCGCCCGAGGATGCCGCCAGCTTTGCCGCCCGGTGTGGGATGCGCGAGCGCGAGCGGCAGCTGGGTACCGGGTTCGGATTCGGCATATTTGTCGAGGGCAGGTTTGCCGGGGAGATCACCCTTTCCTCCATCCAGCGAGGCCCCTTTCAGAATGGCTCGATCGGATATTGGATCGACGAAGAACTGGCGGGATCGGGTTACACCCCCGAAGCTGTCATCGTCGCCATGGAATTCGCCTTCGAGACATTGCGGCTTCACCGGGTCGAAATCGCCATCATCCCTCGCAATACGGCCAGCCGCCGGGTCGTCGAGAAGTTGGGGATCCGCAATGAGGGCATCGCCCTCGGGTATCTCGAGATCAATGGTGAGTGGGAGGACCACGTCCGCTACGCCATGACCTCCGAAGAGTGGGCTCGGCGGGGGCCAGAGCTGAAGGCTACGTGGCTCAAACGGAGCTGATGGGCCGCGGCGCGCCGGTGTCGAACCGGCCCTCCCGTTCCATGAGGTGTTCCTGTTCTTCGCTCGGGTGGACCTCGTCGTCCAGGTCCTTCCGGCTGTTCTAATCGTCAGCCACCGGTATCCGAGGTTGGCCTCCGACGTGCGGTTTCCGCGTGGTCCAGCCGCCCTCTACCGTCGCATCCCAAACTCACCAGTGACCGAAAGTCGCCAAGTATGCTGCTGAGGTGGAGGGGGGACCGGGGACGGCACGCAGTCCCGGGGATCCCGTCGCCGAGGGTCCGGACCCAGCTTTGACAGCGGACCAGGTAGCCCCGGAAACCCGATCCGAGGTGATGACCGCTCGCCGCGCCCAACAGGGGCCTTCCGACAGAATCCTCCTCCCCCTGGTGTTCATCGGCTCCTGCCTGATCATCTTCCTTCGGTCACCGCCTACCGTTCTCCACCCGGAGCTGTGGGCCGAAGACGGGACAGTGTGGTTCGAGCAGGCATACAACCAGGGGTGGCTCACTCCGCTCTTTCATCCTCAGGTGGGTTATCTGCAGACGCTCCCGCGCCTGGTCGCCGACTTCGGGCTGCTGCTCCCCTTGAGCTGGGTACCGGCTCTGTTCGTGGCAGTGGCGGTTGTGGTGCAGGCGCTCCCCGCCTTCCTCGTCGCCAGTCGTCGGTATGCCGGTCCCGTCCCCGACTATCGCGTCCGTCTACTGCTCGGCGCCCTCTACCTTGTCCTTCCGAACTCGTTCGAGATCAACGCCAACCTCACTGACGCCCAGTGGCATTTGGGCATCTTGGCCGTCCTGGTCGTTCTGGCCGCACCAACTTCGGGGCTGTGGAAGGTATTCGACGCGGTGGTCATTCTGTTGTCCGGGCTCACAGGCCCTTTCGTGGTGAGCATCGTCATCGTCGCCGCCATTTTCTACGTCTGCCGCCGGCAGAGATGGACGCTTGTCCTCGGCTGCATCGGAATAGTGGCGGGATTGGCGCAGGCCATCGCCTATCTTTCCTCGCCGCGAACGGCCGCTGGTCCGTTGGGCGTCACCGGCGGACGACTGGTCGAAATCATCGGTGGACGGGTGGTGGCCAACACTGTCCTAGGGTCGGCGTCGACGACGTCGAAGGAGTTCACTTCTCACCTCTTCGCCTTCTCGCTGGCCCCGTTAGTGGTGGCCGTCGTCATCGTCGGCGTGGCCGTGTGGAAGGGGCCGCTCGAGCTCAAACTGTTCAACCTCTTCGGATTCCTGGAGCTGGCCGCCGCACTCGGGAGTCCTCTTGCGTCTCTCCATGCTCCTCAATGGCCCATTCTGGCCCACACGTCCGGGGTCCGCTACTGGGAGTTTCCCTCGCTTGCCTTTATGGCTGACGTGGTCTGGGCCGTTGGTCAATGGCGATCGAGATGGCGGGTGTTGTCCGTTTTGTCGGCAATCGTGCTCATCGCATTGGCTTCTTTTGGTGTGCGTGAAGACTTTCGCTATCGGACGTTCACCGCCCCGAGCTGGGCTGCGCAGGTGCGGAGGTTCGACGCCTTGGCGCCCGGCCGCCCCTTCACTTTCCGGATCCGTCCGCGGTGGACGATGAACCTCAACAAGAAGTGACGATCGTCTGACCCCCGGTTCCACGGGTGGTCGGAGCGAGTGGGGTCTGACACCCGGTGTCCCGATGAGCTGGATCGGCGGAAGGCATCCGACGGCGGAAGGCATCCGACGGACAGCGGGATGATGCCGATGAGCGACGGGCTCAGCCGGGCGCCCACCAAGGTCCGGGTTGTCACCTGAACTCCCCAGCATGGAGGTCGGAGGGGCTCTCCTCGCTCACCAGGGGCTTTCCGTACAGTCAAATGCCGAATACCCTGTAGTCGAGAGAGCAGTGGATCACGGGGGGACCTGGATGGGATCGGTCGCAAAGAAGAAAATCGGCATCCTGGTCGTGGCCTATAACGCGGCAACCACCCTGGCCACGGTGCTCGACCGGATTCCCGACGAGATCCGATCCGATATCGCCGAGGTGATCGTCAGCGATGACCACAGCCAGGACTCCACCTATCTGGTCGGCCTGGGCTACCAACAGATATCCGACCTTCCGATCACCCTGATCAGACAACCCACCAACCTGGGCTACGGCGGCAACCAGAAGGTCGGCTACGAGCTGGCCATCGAGCACGGCCTCGACGTCGTGGTCATGCTCCATGGCGATGGGCAGTACGCACCGGAGTCATTGCCGGAAATAGTGGCGCCCCTTCTGAGCGGTGAAGCAGATGCCGTGTTTGGCTCCCGCACCATGATCAAGGGGGCAGCTCGCAAAGGTGGGATGCCACTCTACAAGTTCGTCGGCAACAGGGTCCTCTCCCGTTTCGAGAATGCCGCTCTGGGGACGGAGCTGTCGGAATTCCACTCGGGCTACCGCGCCTACTCGGTGGCCGCCCTCAAGCAGATCCCCTTCGACCAGAACACCGACGGGTTCAACTTTGACACCCAGATCATCATCCAGCTGCACGACGCGGGGATGCGGATCGCCGAGGTCCCCATCCCCACGTATTACGGCGACGAGATCTGTTACGTGGATGGATTCGGCTATGCCGCCGACGTGACCAAGGACGTGGTCGCATATCGCCTGCAGAAGGCCGGTTTCGGCGATGGAAGCCGGATCGCGCTCAACGAGGAGTATCAGCTCAAACCCAGCGAGGACAGCTCGCACGGGCGCATCTCCACTCTGCTGGCGGCGCGAGGGCCGAGCAAGATCCTCGACCTTGGGTGCTCGAGCGGGCTTCTCTCCGAACGCCTCCGTGAGATGGGCCACCACGTCACCGGTGTCGATCTCAACGAAATCGAGGGAGTGCGCGAGCGGACCGACGCCTTTTTTCAGGCGGATTTGAACGACGGCATCCCCACCGAAGTGGGAGATGGCTATGACCTCGTCCTCATGGCCGACGTGCTCGAGCATCTGGTCAACCCCAGGGCGTTGGTGCGGCAGGTGCGCACCGTGCTCAATGCCGACGGCACGGCGGTGTTCTGCGTACCCAACATCGCCCACTGGTACCCGCGGTTCCGTTCAACCCTCGGGCTGTTCGGATACGACCAGCGTGGCATTTTGGATGCGACCCATCTGCGCTTTTTCACCCGACGCAGCATCCGCAGGATGCTCGAGCGTCAGGGGTATGCCGTCCGGCGCGTCGAGCCGGTCGGCTTGCCCCTCGATGCCTTGGGGGTCGAAGGAGCCAAGGGCTACTGGCTACGGATGGCCGATCTCGCCTTGCTGAACGCATGGCCGACCATGTTCGGATACCAGTTCATCCTGGAGGCCACGCCCACGTCGGATTGATCGGGAGGTCGGCTGTGGTCGAGGCGGATCAGGCGTCGATGCCCCGGACCACGGCAGGCGAGTGCCGAAAGAACTGCTCGACATCCTGTTCGTAGCGGTACATGGGCTCGCCCGTTCCGGTCGAGCGCCGCAGGTTGTTGGCCCGGGCGAAGCTCTCGACGGCCCCGGCACTGGTGTAGCGATAGTCGAATCCCACATCGACCAGCCGGTCCGTGTCGACCCCGCGGCCGTATCGGACCAAACCCTCCATCTCGGGAGGGAACTGCAAGAGCCCGAGCCGACGAAATGGGGCGACGAACGCTCGAGGTCGGAAAGGGGAAAGCGGAAGAAGGAAGCCACCGGAGATGGAGGCCACCTCGCTCCAGGGGAGCTTGCCCGCACCGGCCACGTTGAACCAGCCGGGGATGCGGTGGCGGGTCACGTGTTCGAGGGCGCGCACCACGTCATCCTCCTCCACGAACTGGACCAGGGGGTCGAAGCCGGCGATGCAGGGAAGAATCCGGTGCCGTAGGTCGTAGCTGATGGGGGTGATGATGTCCGTGCCCAGCACGTTGGCGAAGCGGAGCACCGACACAACCAGATGTGGGTTGTCCTCGACGAAGTCCCGGACCAGTGCCTCCACCTCGACGATCGAACGCTCTACTCGGGTTCGCACAGGGGACGTGCGGCTGTCCGTCTCGCGAAACCAGGCGGGATCGGTTTCGGCAGCGCCGTAGACGTGGGTGGAAGATTTGATGACCACCTGTCGGACCGACGAACCCGAGGAGCCAGCGGCGGCCAGGAGGTTGAGAGTGCCGATGACGTTGATCTCGTGAAGAGCGCGGGCCGCCACGTTGACGGAGTTGGTCTCGAGGAAGGTGTGCACGATGGTGTCCACCTGGGTGGCTCGTACGATGCGGCTGAGGATCGAGTACTTCTGGTCGGATCGGACGAATTCGGTCCGTTCCAGCGGGACGCGCGGCTCGTTGGCCCCCAGTCCCAGGATCATCTCGACTTCGGCTTCGTTTTCGAGAGCCTGAGCCATCCGTCCACCCCAAAAGGTGTCCAGCCCGGTGATCAGCACTCGTCTTCCCATGGCTCAGCCGAACCAGACGCTGCGACGCTCGCGCAGCATGTCGTGGATATTGTCCTGGAGGGTGGCCCGAATGTTCTCTGCTTCATCCATCACCCGGCTCCGCGAGTACCTCTCGAGGCCCGGCTCGACGTCGAAGCTGATGGGATCGAGGACGCGTATCTTGATTTTGGCCGGAAAGTAGGTGAAGTACCCCATGGGGCCCATCAGCAGTGCATTGGCCGTCACCGGAAAATAGGGGAGATTGAAGACGCGGGCCAGGGAGTTGATGCGAAAGATGATGGGCATCGACTCTTCGGCGCCGACCACGGCGATGGGGATCACCGGAACGCCGGCTTTCATGGCGATCTCCACGAAGCCACCTCTACCGAACCGTCGCAATCGGTAACGGTCGCTGTAGGTCTTGGATGTGGCCTTGGTCCCTTCGGGAAATACCAGCGCCAGTTGTTGTTGATCGTGGAGGATACGGTAGGCGTTGTCGGGATGGGCCGGGACCCCCCCGGTTCGGGACCACAGCGTGCCCACCACGGGGATGGTTCTGAAGAAGTAATCGGCCAGTCCGTAGACGGGCCGACCCAACTCCTCCTCGATGCCGTGCATGATGGCTGGTGCGTCAGAGGGGATGGCGCCGGCATGATTGGCGATCAGAAGGGCGCCCCCGTGGAGCGGGATCTTTTCCAGTCCCTCCCATTCGACCCGGAACCAGTAGCGATAAGCGGGGTCGTACAGGCGACGCACGATGGAACGCATGTGCTCCGAGCGTCCCCACTCATCGACGTCCGAGAGTCGTGCTTCGTCCGGCCCGTGGTCATCAGGTCGCTGACGGGGAACCGGAAGGATGGAAAAGGAGACCGACTTCTCCAGACCGGCCTGCTCGGTCTCTTCGATCCGTTCGGTCATGATTTCGATGTCCACCTCCGCCGCGCCGGATTCCACCCCGCCAGCCGATGCCCGTTCTGGCTCAGGGGGTGAGTGCCCCGAGGCATTGTCCCGACGAAGACCCTGGCTTGCACCCCCTCTGCGGGTATGCCCGCCATCGGACCCGGTGGACGGAGAGGAGCGGGTGCCGGTCCGCCCGGACCGTGACGCCGTTGGCGTGGGGTCCGATGGATCGCCGGTCATCCCCTGCATGGTACTGCCGCCGGAAGCAGCCATCTTCGGAGGTCAGTGGCTGGATGATGGGGCCGACGTCTTCGGGTGACCCGGTGACCTGCTTCGGCCGTCCCGGAGATCACTCCCTCTCGCCTGACGCCCGGGCTTCGTCGAGACGGCCGGCCAGGGGACCGAGAGCGGCCAGGGCATCGAAGGTCAGGGACCGCGCTGTCACGGGGAGGTCGGGCAATTCAGCCCGCAGTGCGGCCAGAACCCCTGCCGATTCGGTGGGATCGATGAGCGGGAGCAGGACGACCGCCCCCCCTCCCCCGGAGAAGACGGGAAGGGGACCGCTGTTCGATGCGCCACTGACCACGTGCTCTACCCGGTCGAGCAAAGGGCCGGACCCTGCCTTTCCAGGGGAACGGGGACCGTCGGAGCCGCCGGCCGGTCTGTCGTCCGTAGCAGGGGTGGTGGCCGGGGTGGGGGCTTGAGCCCCGACCCCGGCCGCACGGGGCCCAGAGGTGAAGCCGGATGATTTGCGGAGGGGCCCTATGGTCACGCACGGGACCGGGGGGGTGGGTATTAACCCCAGCCTCGACCGCCAGACGTCGGAGAGCATGGTGACCGAGTCGTAGAGGGGATGGACGGTGCTGCCGGTCACGTGTCTCCACTGCACGGGGACCTCGGCGATGGAGAGCCCCAGCTGCTGCGCCCGGGCCAGAATCTCTACGTCGAAGGCGAACCTGTCGATCCGGACCAGGTGGAAGAGAAGGCGGGCGGCGGGAGTGCGAAAGGCCTTGAATCCGCATTGGGTGTCCCGAATACCGAGCCCGGTTCCCGTCGTCACCAGCCGGTTGAAGAGCTGGCCCATGACCGAGCGGACGGCGTAGGTGCTCTCGACCATCGAGTCGGCCAGGGTGCGTGACCCTATGACCAGGTCGGCGGTCCGCAGGCCGTTGACCAAGGTAGGAATGGCCCGGGGGTCGATGGCCATGTCCGCGTCCATGTAGGCCGTAAACTGGCCTCGGGCCCGTGCCACCCCGGTCCGTACGGCCGCTCCTTTGCCTTGATTGGTGGGCAGGCTGATCACCGTGTGGTGAGGGAGATGGGTGAGAAGGGAGCGGGCCGTGTCCGCCGTGGCGTCGGTGCTCCCGTCGTCGATGACCAGCATCTCTGTCCGTCGGAGGTCGACAGCACCGTCGGAGACGGCTGCGTCGAACCGCTTCATGCCTTCGGCCAGCCGGTGCGCCTCGTTGAAGGCGGGAACGACGATGGAGAGTTCGAGTGTCATGAGACTGCCTTGACCCTATGTCCCACTCGTCGGCGCCGGGTGGCGCGTGGGCCGCGGTCAAGGCTGGGCAGCGCCAACGAACCCTTCGGCGAACACAGGATCGAACGTGACCACCGTTCCGGTGTGGGCTGCCTGGATGATGGTGGCGCCACCGTAGGGAGTGGCCTGACCATCCAGGGTCGGGCCTACGTACATGACGACGTGGTCGATGGTGCCACCGCCGAAATCGTAGAACAGCAGGTCACCAGGCTCGAGGGCGTCGGCACTCACGTGGGGGAAATCGGCGTACTGGTCAGCAGCCGAATGGGGCATGCTGACCCCGGCCTGAGCCCAGGCCAGCATCGTCAGGCCCGAGCAATCCACACCGCCGTAGCTGGATCCACCCCAGACATAGGGCACACCCAGGTACTTCATTGCTCCATGGACGGCAGCCAGACCGGCCGCCGTCGGGCTACCGCCGTAACCGAAATTTGCGCCTCCCGCAGATCCGGCTGCCTGGCTGGCGGCCGCAGCTGCGCTGTCGGCGGCAGCACTTCCACCGCTGAGTGTGCTGGCCACATCGGACGCTTGGGCGGCCTGTGACGCTGCGGCCTGGGCGGCGCTGGGCGTGGTGGCCGAGGACGCCGTTTGGGCGGCGGCGGCGGCCTGGGCTGCCGCTTGTTGTGCGATCTGCTGGGCCAGGGTGCCTTGGACCTGGGTGAGAGTGGCCTCCGATGCCGCGCTGGCTGCTGCTGCGCTCTGACGGGTTTTGTCCTCTTGGGTGGCCTGGGCCGTCTCCGTCTTTTGTTCGGCCAGAAGCTTGGAGCGGGTGTCGGACAACGCTGCCTGGTTGGCCTGGACCTCCGCCACGTCGCGAGCGATGTTGCCTGCTCCGATCTCCTGATAGAGGTCGTTGATCTGGGACTGGTTGTTAGGTGCAGCAAAGATCTGCGCCACGGCCTCGGATGAGGTGTCACCGATGTAAGCCTGGATGGCATCGTCGCGAAGGTGTGTGCGCTCCGTGGTCAGCTTGGTCTTGATCACGGCGATCGAGGACGAGGTCGTCTGTAGCGACGACCGGGTACTGGTCAGATTGACCACAGCCTCGTTGTACTGTTCGTCGGCCTGGTCGAGCGAGTTCTGTTCCTTGGAAATCTGAGTCTCGAGAGATGCCACCTGGGCCTCGGTGGCGTTGATCTGGGACTGCGAAGGTGAAACTGAGCCAGACGTGCTGTTCGGCGACGTCGTCGAGGACGACGACGAAGAACCCGCTCCCGAGGTCGACGTCCCCTCAGAGGATGTGGACGTTGTGCCCGAAGAAACGCCTGTCGAAGGCGATCCGGCGGCGGCGGCCACAGCCGACTGCCAGCCAAAGGCAAGCAGGCTGACGGCGCACAGCAGGAGCGCTGTCGCCGGTCGGGACGCTCGGCGTCGACCGATCTGCCGTCGGGCCGCCCGGCGACATGGTTGGTGGGCGACCGCCTTGCCGGCGTGCTCATCAGCCACTTGGTCGAGGTTAGTTCTCTGTCCGCGGTTTGAAAAGGGGTTTTTGCTGGTCAACATGGTCTTTGTGTGAAATTGAGGGGTCGCGTCCGGGTTTGCCGGTCGATGGCGTACGGCCCCGAGAACTTCACGCAAACAGGTCTGCCCAGGCCACGTTCCGGCAAAGATCACATTCAACTCGATAGGTTGCTTGTTGCATCGGCAGATCGGTGGGCGAACTGGAGGTCGCGATCGTGGACGGGGTGATCGAGGTCCAAGGTGGTCGCATCCGGGGTACCCGAAGGAATGGCGTATGGGCGTTTTCGGGCGTGCCCTATGCCGGCTCACCCTCGGGGCGTCGCCGGTGGCGACCCCCCGAGCCCGCCGCTCCCTGGACCGGCACACGAGAGTGTCACGGATTCGGCCCCATCGCCCCTCAATCCCCGGGAATCCTGGAGCTATCCCTCGGCGGCGAGCCTGATGAGCAAGCCGAGGACTGCCTGAGCCTCAATATTTGGACCCCGGAGTTGGACGGTGGACGCCGTCCGGTCATGGTGTGGATCCACGGGGGGTCCTTCGCATCGGGCTCGGGGGCCGGAAGCCTCTACCGCGGGGGAATGCTGGCCCGTGAACAGGACCTGGTGGTGGTCACCCTCAACTACCGACTGGGAATACTCGGGTTTATGGCTCACCCGGAGCTGGCGGATCCGGATCAGGGCTGGTTGGGCGGCCGCCCGTGGTCTGGCTTCGGCAATTGGGGTCTGGCCGACCAGATGGCCGCGCTCAGCTGGGTTCGGGACCATGTTGCCGATTTTGGTGGCGATCCCGCCAATGTGACCGTGTTCGGCGAGTCCGCCGGCGGGATGAGCGTGTCCGCTCTGATGGGTGCGGCCGAGGCCAGGGGTCTCTTCCACCGGGCCATCGTCGAGAGCGGCCCGCCCTATTCCTGCACGGCGGATCAAGCTTCGGCCCGTGCCGAGCGGATGGCTGCCTACCTGGACATCCCCATGAGCCGACAGGCTTGGGAAACCGTGCCCGCCGGCCAACTGGTCCGGGTTGCCGCCGAGGTTGGGCGGGCCGATGCTGATGGCGCCGAATCGGGACTGTTGTTCATGCCTGTTGTCGATGATGGGCTCTTCTCCTCAACCCCGGAGGACCACGTCGCATCGGGCTCGGCGTCCGACGTCCCTCTCCTGATCGGAACAACGCGTGATGAGTCGTCCTTTTTCACGGTGGGCGAGCCGGTTCTGAGCTCACTCGACGAAGCCGGCCTGCAGCGGTGGGCGGAGCGAGTCACCTCTACCCCGGACCTGGCCGAAGACCTGGTCACCCAATTCCGCAAGATCCGGTCCTCCCGCGGCGATACGGTCACTCCTCGCGACCTGTGGGTCGCCCTCGCCACCGAGTTCGTTTTTCGGCTACCGACCATCCGCTTTGCAGACGTCCATGCCAAGGCAGCGGGGCCCGACGTGGGAACCTTCTGTTACCTCTTCACATGGGAATCGCCCGCATTCGGCGGAATCCTGGGTTCGTGCCACGCGTTGGACATTCCATTTGTTTTCGGGACTGTTCACAATCCGACCGTGCAGGTGTTTGCCGGCGGCGGGGACGATGCCTTCGAACTGTCCCAGATCATGCGGGAGGATTGGGCCGGCTTCGCCGGGTCCGGTGTGCCCGGTGGGTCGAACCGGCCCCGTCGACCCGAGCGGTCGGACTCGTCCAGCCCATCACCCTCAGTTGGTACTTTACCAGGCTGGGCGACGTGGGACTTCGATCGCCGGCCGACCACTGTGCTCGGCCCGTGGCCACCGAGGGTAGGCCTACGTCACAGGGTGGACCGACCACGGGACGAGGAGCTCGAGGCATTAGCTCGCGTCGTGGCCGGTCGGACAGCAGGGTAGGGGATTCCCTGAGGAAGAGCGACCGTCGGACACCCTGTGAAGATGCCGGACCCACTGCGAACGAACGGGGCGGCGTTAGTGTCTCTCGAGGTCTTTCGGGCGCAGGCTCGAACGGCTGGTGAGCACCTTGCGTGGCAGACGAGCGGCCACTCGACGGGCAGAGCGCAGAGAGAGGAGGAGCAGAGCGCCAGACTAGCTGGGGGGACGTAGCCCAATCGGCAGAGGCAGGGCGCTTAAACCGCCTCCAGTGAGGGTTCGAATCCCTCCGTCCCCACGAAAATTTCGCTCACGACGTGTGGGGATTGGTTGCAGCCGGTGGTCACGCCGCTGCTCATCGACGGCTCTGTGGGCTGGCCGTTAGCCGCCTTCTGTCGGGCACCAAGGAGGTTGCGTCGGCCTGGCTAGCATCGGACAGATTCCGACCAAGGAGCGACGTCGTGGCCCATGACCCGGTGGTGGCTGAAGCGGCACAGGAGCGGGACAGTCTCGAGCCGCACTTCTTCCTCGGTGAGCAAGAGGCGCGTGCCGAGGCCGCACTGACTGGTTTCCGAAGAACCGGTGATCGGAGACCCAACGTGCTCGTGGTCCTCTTCGATGATGTCGGCTGGGGCGACTTCGGGTGCTACGGCGGTGGCGTAGCCGTCGGCGCCCCGACACCCAACATCGACAAACTGGCGCGCCGGGGAATGCTTCTGACTTCCTGCTATTCGGAGCCGTCGTGCACCCCTTCGCGCGCCTCGCTGATGACCGGTCGGCTCCCCATGCGCCATGGCCTCCTACGACCCCCCATGTACGGTCAGCCCGGGGGCCTCGACGGCGAGGTCACCTTGGCCCAGTTGCTATCGGACGCCGGGTACGTGACCCAGGCTGTGGGCAAGTGGCACATGGGCGAGAACATCGCATCACAACCCCAGAATGTCGGGTTCGACGACTTCTTCGGTTTCCTGTCGGTCTCAGACATGTACACGGAGTGGCGTGATCCGAATTTCTTCCCGGAGATCGTCTACAGCGAAGAGAGGACCCGATGGGTCGAGAACCTGGCCTTCAACAAGTGCTTCGTTCATGCCACACGGGGTGGGGAGACCGAGGACGTCGAGGAGGTCACCGTTCCCGTCCTGTCGCTTCTCGACGACAAGTGGGCCTCCTACTCGCTTGAGTTCATCAAGCGGATGGCCGATCCCGAGCAAGGTCGGCGAAAGCCATGGTTCCTCTACCACTGCACCAGGGGTGCTCACTTTGACAACTATCCCCACGAGCGCTTCCTCGGCTCCTCCCCGGCCAAGCATCCCTACAAGGACACCATCGTCGAGCTCGATGACATCGTGGGCAGGCTGGTCGCCGAGCTCGAGGCCACGGGACAGATGGACGAGACGCTCGTCTTCATCTCGTCGGACAACGGTCCCGAAATGGAGACGTGGCCGGACGCCGCATATTCACCCTTTCGCAGCGCCAAGGGATCGACCTGGGAGGGTGGCCAACGGGTCCCGGGCATCTTCGTCTGGCCGGGCATGATCGAAGCCGATCGAGTCACGGACGGTCTGTTCTCTCAGCTGGACCTGTTCAATACCGTGCTCCGCCTCTCGGGGGCGGCTTCGTCGATTCCCGAAGACCGTTATATCGACGGAGTCGACCAGACTTCGTTTCTCCTTGACCCCGAAGGCCAATCCAACCGCAAATACCTTTACTACTGGTTGACCAACGTCTTCTCTGCTTTGCGAGTGGGGGAGTGGAAGTTCATGGTTGCCTCCACCTCGGACGATGACCGCGACTGCCTGAACCTGGGCGGTTTCACCGGCGTCACCCAGAAGTACTCCCACGGCCGTCTGTACAACCTTTATCTCGATCCCAAAGAGAGCCGGAGCTACATGATCCGCAAGCTCGCCTACATCGACAGCTTTACCAGCGGTATCGCTCGGCACCTGATGAGCTTCGGGCGCTATCCGCCCAAGCATCAGATCGCCGCTATGAGCTGAAGTCTGCGGTCTGAGGTCGGCCTGACATCCACAGGTGCCGTCGCCGCGGTGGGGGTCGGTGCTACCGTCCCGGCGCATGTCGCAGTTGCCGGTTAGGACAGGGGAGGATTGCCATGACAGCGATGGCGGCACGGGGGCCGGTGCCCCGACCACCCCTCAGGTGGTTGGTCGGAGCCTCCTTGGTGGTTACCTCTCTGGTCGTCGCCGCATGCGGGTCCGGTTCGGGGAGTGCATCCTCCACCAGCACAACGGCCACGCCGTCCACGCAGTCCACGTCGACCACGCAAACCACGCCGACCACGGCGACGACCGGATCGGCGAGTGTTGGGTGTGGAAGTGCGGCATCACCGGGAACGGTGACCCTCAACCCGACGGTGGACGGTAGGTCGCGGGTGGCCATTGTCCACCTGCCCACGGCCTACGGGCCGACTACGCCTTTGCCCCTGGTGGTCAACATGCATGGCAGTCAGTCGACCGCTCTCGCCCAAGAATTCCTTTCGGGTATGGATTCCACAGCGGACGCCGATTCGTTCATCGTGGTCTATCCCCAAGGTGGCATATCCGCCGGAGGAGGCTTCGAATGGAATGTTCCTGGGGAGCCCCTGATCGGCGGGGCTGCCGTCCCCGCCGGTTCACCCGATGATGTCTCGTTCATCGAGAAGCTGGTCGTTCTACTCGAGCAGAAGTACTGCGTCGACCCCAAACGGGTCTATGCCACTGGGTTTTCGGGTGGTGCCCGCATGGCCAGCCAGCTCGGGTGCGATGCTTCGAGTGTCTTTGCGGCCATCGCTCCGGTCAGCGGGCTCCGGTTGCCGACCCCATGCCCCTCGACCCGCCCGGTGCCGGTCGTGTCTTTCCATGGGACGGCGGACCCGATTGATCCCTACCTCGGCAATGGGCAGAAGTACTGGACGTACAGTGTCCCCGAAGCGGCCAGTCGGTGGGCGACCCACAACGGTTGCGTCAGCAGCCCCGAGCGGTCGCAGCCGGACCCCACCGTTACCCTCACGGCTTATGACGGCTGCGCCGGAGGCGCCACGGTGGAGCTCTACTCGATCACCGGCGAGGGCCACGAATGGCCCGGAGGGCCTCATCTACCCAAGAAAGTCACCAAGGAGCTCGGACCGCAATCCACAGCCATCAGCGCCAACGCCACCATGTGGGCTTTCTTCGCGTCCCACCCGCTCCCCTGAGGACTGTGGTCCGACCGAGTACCGGGTTGGGCGGGTTCCCTGGGTACCTATGCAGCCCACAGTGCTGCCCCGCAGAACAGCCCCGCAGAACAGAGCCCCTCAGAACAGAGCCCCTCAGAACCGAGCCCTCAGAACAGAGCCCCGCAGAAGGGCACCACAGAACGGGCCCCGAACCATGGAGAGTGAGGCACCAGCCGGCGAATTAGAGTTTTGTCTATGGTGAAGCTGAGCGGGGCAGACTGGGTAGTCCTCCTGGTGTTATCGGTCGTGTGGGCCGGGATTGGCTATGCCCTGTCCGAAAAGGATCGCCGGAGACTCGGTCGGACCCCCTGGGGCCTCCCCTCGGGTCTGTGGGCCTTTTTCTGGTTCCTCTCTCTGGTGTTGGGCCTGGTCCTCTTTCTCATCGCTCACGCCTCGGGGGTCCGGCGGTCCCAACAACCGCCGCCGTTTCCCGGTTCACCCGTGGTCGGGCCAGCCGCGCCGATCGGTCTGCCCGCCAATCCCACCGTCGGCGAACTCTTCCCCTCGTATCCGAGTCCGGCAAACGGGCCGCCTCAGGGGACCGATGCGTCTGTCGCCGGCCCCCTCGTGCCGAAGTCGCCTGACCCGGGCACCATGTGGCCCCCTTCACCGCCTGCGTGGCACCCGGATCCCAGCGGTCGATTTCACTACCGCTGGTGGGACGGCAACCAGTGGACCTCACAGGTGTCGACTGACGGTCACGTCGCCACCGATACCAGCCCGGATCAGCGCATCGGCCCCTACTGAGACATGGCCACTGTCACCGGCGTGAACGAGGGGGACCTGACCGAGCCTCTCCTCGACCCGGACTTCTACGCCGGCGATCCCTTCCCCCTCTACGCCCGGCTGAGGGCCGAGGCGCCGCTGGCCCGCAATCATGCGTTGGGATTCTGGGTGGCCAGCCGGCACGCCGACGTCGTCACCATCTCCCGCGATCCCGACACGTTCTGCTCGGGCAAGGGGATCATGGTCTTCGAGATCGGCGCCGAGTACCCGACCCCGCCGACCATGATGCACACCGATCCGCCCGCCCACACCCGCTACCGAGGATTGGTACAGCCGGGGTTCCGGCCCAGCTTCATGCGGGCACTGGAGGACGGGGTGCGCCGTCGGGCCCGCACCCTTGTCGACAGCATCGAAACCGATGTGCCGGTGGACATCGTGGCCGAGGTGGCGGTCCCCTTGCCCCTGCAGGTCATCAGCGACCTTTTGGGGGTGCCCGAGGGCGAGTGGCCCCGCTTTTTCCGTTGGTCCGAAGCCGTGATCCCGGGAGCGACCGACTGGCCCGAAGAGGAGAGGCAGGCCCTCAGCGGTGAGATGGTGGGCTACCTGTTGGCCGCCGCCGCCGAACGTCGGGCCCACCCCGGGGACGACATCATCTCGGAGCTGGGAGCGGCCGAGGTCGACGGCGATCGGCTGAGCGACGACGAGCTGGCCATGTTTCTGGTGCAACTATTGGTGGCCGGCAACGAAACAACTCGGAACATGATGTCCGGGGGGTTGGTGGCCTTCGCCGAGACGGCCGGTTCGTGGACCTCTCTGCGTGCCGCGGTGGCGGCCTCCTCGCCGTGTGCCCTGGCCCCGGCGGTCGAAGAGATGTTGCGGTGGACGACGCCGGTGGTGGCCTTCATGCGTACGACGACCAGGCCGACCCAGTTGGCCGGCGTGGACCTGCCGGAGGGAGCACCCATCCTCATGCTGTACGCCTCGGCCAACCGGGACGAGTCGGTGTTCGGGCCCACAGCGCACAGCTTCGATCCCGCCCGCGACCCGAACCCCCACGTCGCCTTCGGGTTCGGCCCCCACTTCTGCATCGGGGCCGTCCTGGCCAGGCTGGAGGGTCGGATACTGCTGGAAGAGCTCGGTGCGCGCTTCGGCTCCGTCGAGCTGGCCGGGCCGGTGGTGCGGACTCCTTCGCCGGTCATCGCCGGGGTCCGCTCGGCCCCGCTCGTCTTCCGGCACAGCGTGGCCTGAGGAAGGCTCTATCCGGTCATCGCTTGCGATAGACCGGATCTCTGCCCTCGGCTCTGGCCGCCTTCATCTCCCGATAGTCGTCCGACACGAACACCAACGACTGCGCCACCGCTTCCTCGGCTATGGACCGTTGCACCTCCGCCGCACCAAGGCTGAAAAGGGTCCGCCGGGCCATCTTGACCGTGAAGGCGGGCGCCTGCGAGATGGTCGTGGCCATCTCCATGACGACTTCATCGAGGGCAGCTTCGTCCGCCACCAGCCGGCTGATGACCCCGTGGGTGAGCGCCTCCTCGGCGGTGAAGACCCGGCCGGTCAGGGCCAGGTCGGCGGCAATCCCGTGCCCGACCATCTGGAAGAGCCGGGCCATCCCCCCTGAATCGGGGATGACCCCGTGGATGACCTCGGGGAGGACCATCCTGGTCCCAACGGCCGCCACCCGGATGTCGCACAGCAAGGATCGCTCGAAGGCCCCACCGATGACCCACCCTTTGAGGGCGCAGATGATCGGACAGGGCATGGTCAGGAACATCTGTGTGGGACGGTGGCCGCGTTCGATGAACTCGAGGTCCGAGATGTCCTCGATCCGCAGACCGAGCTGGGTGGTGTCCCGACCCGACGAAAACGAAGCGCCCTCGCCTCTCCATACGATGGCCCGTAGCTCGTTCATCCCGTGGACCTCGGCCAGCACCTCCCACAACCGACGGTCCATCTCGTCGCTCATGGCGTTGTGCTTGCCGGGGCGGTTGTTGGTGATCACAGCGATCGGTCCGTCCACCTCGAGCCGTACCAGATCGCGGTCCTCGGGACCGAGTGCGCTCACGGAACCTCTCCTCTCTTGGGTTTGGTGACACCCGGCGGAGGCGATGCTCCACCCCTGTTGGAGCCATCGGTGTCACCGAACGGTGGGCGGTTCAACTGCTCGCGGATGGGGACGAAGGGTGGTTGTACGGTGTGGCGCCGTTGCCAGTTGGCGCCGTCGACGACCATGGTGTGACCGCTGATGTAGGCGGCATAGGGGGAGCACAGAAAGGTGGCGGCCCAGGCCAGCTCCCGCGGGAATCCCACCCGTCCCGCCGGTACTCGGGAGTCCTGGCCCTCGTACTTTCCCGGCACGGCGGCGATGGCCGCCGTTTCGTCCTCATGAGGCATGAGCCCGGGGACCAGCCCGTTGACCCGGATTCCGTAGGGCGCCCACTCCACGGCCAACGTCTCGGTCAGGTTCTTGACCCCTGCCTTCGCCGCGGCCGAGTGGGCGAACCCCGGACCCCCGGTCCAGGCATAGGAAGCGCCCACGTTGACCACGGCCCCGTCCCTCTCCCGGGGGATGAGCCGTCGGGCCAGGTCGCGGCAGCACAGGAAGGTGCCGTTCAGCACGATGTCGACCACCGTGCGCCAGGCATTCGGGCTCATGTCCTCGGCCGGCACCGGAAAGTTGCCGGCCGCGTTGTTGATGAGAACGTCAATGGGACCGGCCTGCGATTCGACACCGTCGAAGGCGGCGGTCACCGAATCGGCCTCCCGAATGTCGCACTCGGCCGCCACCGCCCGCCCGCCGACCGCTTCGACGGCGGCCACCCCCGCTCGGCGGTGCTCCTCGTCGCGGCTCAGGATGCCCACCGTGGCCCCCAACCGGGCGAACTCGGTGGCGATGGCCTTCCCCAGTCCGGTGCCGCCTCCGGTCACCACGACCACGCTGCCGCCATAGGTCCCGTCGGGCAGAGCGGCGGCCCCCGTCAGTGGCGGCAAAGGAAGTCCGGGGGGAGTCACGAGATGGGAGCCTAGGCCGACGCCACCCTGTCGGTCGGAGGCCGTGCGGGCAGGGTGACCGGCCGGCACCGGGCTCGGTTGTCGCGGGTCCGTCACCACCGGAGCGGTGGGCGGGTTGGACGATGTGCCGGGCCGCCTCGTCTATCCTCATCGACCGTGGACTTCGATCTTTCCCCGGAGCTCGAGGCGCTCCAGCAGAGTGTGCGTCGCCTGGCCCAGGACAATGTCAAGCCCCGGGCACGGGAGATCGATACGACCGGTGACTACCCGGCTGACATCTTCGAGGCCTTTCGGTCCGCCGATCTGCTCGGTCTCTGTCTGCCGCCTGAGCTCGGTGGTTCCGGCGCGGGCATCCTCGGCCTCACCGTCGCCGTCGAGGAGGTGGCCAAGTACTCCAATACGGCCGCCCTGATGCTGCTCCTGACCCGTCTTCCCGTCGGGCCGGTCCTCATAGCCGGGAACGACGACCAGAAGAAGCGTTATCTGCCCGGTATCGCCTCTGGTCAGCTACGCGCTGCCTTCGGGCTCTCGGAGGCCCAAGCGGGCAGCGACGTGGCCGGCATGCGGACACGGGCCGATCCCGACGTGGCCACCGGCAACCAAGGGGGCTGGGTACTCTCCGGCACCAAGTGCTGGATGTCCGGAGTGTGTGAGGCCGACTGGTACACCGTCTTCGCCAAAACGGGCGACCCGTCGTCCCGTGCCCACGATTCGATCACCGCTTTCATCGTGGAGAGAAGCTGGGACGGGGTGTCGGTGGGCCGGACCGACCGCAAGATGGGGGTCCGCGGGGTACATACCGGCGAACTCGTTCTCGATGAGGTGCACGTCCCCGCCGAAAATGTGATCGGCGAGGTCGGTGGGTTCCGTCTGGCCATGCTGGGGCTCAACGCCATGCGCCCGATCGTGGCCGCCCGCGGCATCGGGCTGGCCGAGGGTGCGCTCATGTATGCCACCGAGTACACCAAGCAGCGAACCGCATTCGGTCAGACCATCGCCGATTTCCAGGGGATCCAGTGGGAGATCGCCAAAGTGGCGGTGGACATCGAGGCGGCCCGGTTGCTCACCTACCGGGCCGCCTCTCTCGCCGATCAGGGCAAGTTCACCAAGGAGTACGTGCCATTCCTGTCCATGGCCAAGTACTTCGCCACCGAACTGGCCGTGCGTGCCTCGGGACTGGCCGTGCAGCTGCTGGGCGCTGCCGGTTACATGGAGGACCATCCGACCGAGATGTGGTACCGCGATGCCCGACAGCTGACCATCGTGGAAGGGACTTCGCAGGTGCAACTGGGGCTCATTGCCAGGGGCGTGCTCAGCCACGACCTGTGGTGGGACTAGAGATGGCTCATCCCGATTCCTCCGACGGGACTTTTGCGTCCCTGGGTGGGTGGCCGGGCGTCCTGACCGAGCTGCTGGCCGGGGTCTCCCTGAGCGCCGAGCACGCAGAGGTGGTCCTGGGTGAGATCTTCTCCGGGGCGGCCACGCCCGCCCAGATCGCCGCATTGGCCGTCTCTCTGCGGGCCAAGGGCGAGTCGGTCGAAGAGATGACCGGCTTCGTCCGGGCCATGGTGGCTCACGCTGTCGGTCTCGGCCTGCCCGCCGAAATCGATCTCGTCGACACCTGTGGCACGGGGGGAGACCGGCTGCGTAGCATCAACGTCTCCACCATTGCCGCTCTGGTCGTTGCCGCCACCGGGGCAAAAGTGTGTAAACACGGAGGGCGGGCCTCGTCCTCGGCGGTGGGGGCGGCTGACGTGCTCGAGGCCTTGGGCGTGGTCGCCGACCTTGGTCCTAAGGGTGTGGTCCGCTGCATCGAAGAGGTGGGGATGGGGTTCTGCTTCGCGCCCCGCTTCCATCCGGCTATGCGCTTCGCCGCCCCGGTGCGGAAGGAGCTCGGGATCCCCACTGTCTTCAACTATCTGGGCCCGCTGGCCAACCCGGGACGGGCCGGGTACCAGGTGGTCGGAGTGAACAATCCGGCGATGGCGGACAAGATGCTCGGCGTGCTGGCCGCCAACGGCACTCGGCGGGCCATGGTCGTCTACGGGGATGATGGGTTGGACGAGCTGAGTACGACGGGCCCGTCTACCGTTCACG
This sequence comes from uncultured Acidimicrobiaceae bacterium, assembly GCA_963727955.1. Classification (GTDB taxonomy): domain Bacteria; phylum Actinomycetota; class Acidimicrobiia; order Acidimicrobiales; family RAAP-2; genus Bog-756. The sequence continues at coordinate 260,122 of CAVSII010000010.1, read as the reverse complement.
AGCTCATCGTGGCTGCCGATGGTCGATACGAGACGACGCTCTACCGGGTGGACCCCGGTGCGCTGGGATTCGCTCCCGCCACCCTCGACAGTCTGCGTGGTGGGGACGCCGCCTACAACGCCGAGGCCATCCGTCAGGTCATAGCCGGGGAGCCCTCACCCCACCGCGACATCGCCGTGCTCAACGCGGCAGCGGCGCTGGTCGTCGTGGGACGGGCGGAGGATCTCGCCACCGGGGTGAGCCAGGCCTGCGAGGTGATCGATGATGGCCGGGCTGCCACGATTCTCGAGTCACTCATCCGGGTGTCACGGTTCGCATCGGCCGACGAGCGGGAGACGTAACCAGCCTCTCTGGCCGTTTTGCCTGCATAGCGCCCTGCCGATCCTGCCGACTGAGCTTCTGATCCTGTCGACTGAGCTTCTTCCTCTGCCCGTTGAAGGGAGGACACCACGCGCCGATGAGCTGGTCCTCAATGACCGCCGCCGCCAGTTCACCCTGGCAAACGATGTGGTGCACGGCATGCATCTGGCCCAAGAGACGCCGCATCGGTGACCGCCCTTCCTCGGTGAATGTGGCGCGGACTTCCGTCCGGATGTCGCTCGCTCTGCTTACGTAGAGGGCCTGCCCGACGGCGTCGGTGAACCAGTAGACGCCCGGGCTGCGGGGAAGCCGGGCCGTCAGTCGCAGTTTCGCCGCCTGGGGATGACCGATCAGGAGAGGGAGATCGAGCAGCTCGCCCAGACTCACGATCCCGAACGAACCGGCCCGCTCGAGCATGGCGTGGAGAAGATCGCCGGTAGCCAGCACGTCGGTCAGGGCCCGGTGGGAGGGGCGGTGCGGCAGTTCGAGGTAGGCGGCCAGGGTGGCCAGTTTGCAGTTGGGAACCTGGTCACGGACCAGTCGCCGAGCCAAGGCCAGCGTGTCGACGGTGGCGTTGGGCAAAGGGTCCCGTGCCGTGGCGACCAGGGCGTGATTGAGAAACGAGAGGTCGAAGCGAAGGTTGTGGCCCACGAGGACACCCGGGCCGACGAATTCCAAAAACGAGGGGAGCATCTCGCCAATTGGTGGAGCATCACGCACCATGGCATCACTGATCCCTGTCAGAGCGGCGATGAGCGGAGGAATCCGCTGATCCGGTCTGACCAACGTCTGGTAGGTGCCGACCACCTCGCCCCCGCGGTAGCGGGCGGCGGCCACCTCGGTCAGAGACGATGTACTTGGAGAACCGCCGGTGGTCTCGACGTCGACCACGACGAAGGTGACGTCCCACAGGGAAGTGCCCAAGGCCTTCTCCGGGATCTGGCCCGGGGTCTGGCCCGACGTCTGGTTCGTCTGGGCCAGGGTGCGGGCTCGTATGTGGGCGTCGGTGTGGGGTGGTGGGCACGTGATCACTCCGCCACATTAGCGAACAGGTGTTCGATTACATGGACAATCGGGGCGGTTGGAGACGGCTACCGTAGGGCGGGTGACCGCCGAATCACCGATATCGACGACGACCGGGGCGGAGAGCGGGCCGGGCCTGACCAGGCGCTACCGCTGCTCCGCCTGCGGCAACCTGACCCGCTTCACCGTGGTGAGCACCACGCGCACCCGGGCCTTCCACCACTTCTCGGTGGGTGGTGACCTCACGGTCGAGGACCGGGAGGTGCTCGACGAGACGGTGGAGGAGGTGTCGTGCCGATGGTGTGGCAATGGCAACGCCGTCGAAACCATCGAGTTGGTCGAGGCCGATCCCGAGAAGGACTGAGCGGTCACGTCATCGGCCGACCGGCGCCCACTGCGGACATGGCCGACAACGCGATAGGGGAGGCAGACTCCGGTAGCCACAGGGCACCGCTCGACAGGACTTTCATGAGCGGCTTGCGTCCTATACCCATGGTGAAACCTGGTGAGGATGGCGAAGCCCGCCCCGGGGCCGACATCGCCGGAGTGGATCCCTCGGGGAGCCCTGTGAAGATCCAGATGGGACACTTCGACCGACCCGTCCTGCTCGCTTTTCTCCACATCCGATGCGACGGATGCGAGGAGTACTGGCGGGGCTTTCGCGACACCGAAAGAGCCTGGCCGCCCTCGGTTTCTCCCATTGTCGTCACACGTGGTCCCGAGACGGTCGACCCCGTCGAGGTTGGCCGGGCTGCGCTGGGGTACGGCGAGGTGCCAGTGGTCATGGGGGACCAGGCGTGGACCGACTACCGGGTGCCGACATATCCGTTCTTCGTGGTCGTGGACGTCCCCTCTCGGAGGATTGTCGCAGAGACGGTCGGACTGGGTTGGAATGAGGTGATCTCCATGATCCGGTCCGCTGGCTTGTGAGAGCACCGACGGCATCCGGCGCCGGCTATCCGGCATCATCCTGGGCCGGCGATCCGGCATGAGGTGCCCCGGGGTTGATTCTTTTCAGAAATTCGGCGATTTCATCGCCTACAGGCGATAATTCGATCCGCGGCGTTATCGGTTATGGACGATAAATTGGCCGAATGGCGAAAAAAGCAACCTCTGCCCGGGCCTCCCTCGATGCACGACTGGCACGATTGGCACTCGTTGTCGAAGAGCGGGATCCCCAGCGAGGTTGGATCCGAGAGGTCAGAGATGCCCTCGGCATGTCGAGCACCGATCTGGCCGGTCGACTTGGCATAAGCCAGTCGACCGTGTCCGAGCTCGAGCACAGCGAGGTCCACGACAGCATCAAGCTGGGGTCGCTGCGGCGGGTGGCCGATGCCCTCGATTGCGACCTGTTCTACTTTCTTGCCCCACGTTCGACTCTCGATGACGCTGTTCGCACCCAGGCCCGACGACAGGCGGAGCGACTCCTGGCATCGGACGAAGTTCGAACTCACGCCGATCGGACGGTGGAGGAGGTGGCGGCGACCCTCATCGACAGTCCGGGCCTCTGGTCTGACCCGGGGTCGGCGGCGCCCAATCGAACGACAGGGTGACCTCAACCCTCCCCTCCCCGGTGTTCCCACCAGATACGTGACCGAGTCTCAGTCGTCGCACAGTTGCATGCTTCATCGTCTGCGTTGACACATTCCGTCGACAAAGGAGTTGAGGCATGACCAAGCCTGTTACACATGCGCCGGTGCTCGATTGGGTTCCGGATGGCCTTCCGGCCGTGAGTCAGGAGCGCCGCAGTGGAGTGAGGGTCACCACTGCGGCAGCGGCAGCACTGGGACTGGCTCTGAGCGGCGAAGCCGGAGTCGGAGCCGGGGCCGGAGCCGGGGCCGGATCCTCCCGGCGCGGAATGATCGTCAGAAGCGGACTGTCCAAGCCGAGGTCCTCGAGCTCGCTCACCCCGTGGGAGCCGGATCGGGCACTCCCCGGTGGGGTAGGCGGCCTTCACAAGGGCGATCATCCGCTCAGGCTGCTCCCCTCAGTGCGGGGCTCACCGATCCATAGGGACACGCCGCGTCGGCCTACGGACGCCACGGGTCAGCTCGTCGGAGAGCCATCATGTACCGATGATGCACGTCTGCGCCCTCTCGATGGAGCTGCACCTGCCTGCCAGTAGGTCGCTCAAGGCCAAGAGGGTTGTCGTCAAGCACATCGTTGAAGTCTCACGCTCCCGGTTCGGGGTAACCGCCGCCGAGGTGGGTCACCAGGACCAGTGGCAGCGCTCGGAGCTCGGCTTCGCGGCGGTGGCCGACAGCCCGGGCCATGTGGAGGCCGTCCTTGACACCGTCGAACGGTTCGTGTGGTCCCATCCCGAGCTGGAGGTAATTGCCTCCCTACGATGCTGGCTCGAGCCGGATAGATGACCGCACCTACGGTGCTCTAGCCTCGGCGCCATGGCCGCCACGCTGCCGGTCCTGCTCGACGATCTCGAACAGGAATACGCAGATCTACGGCAAATGGTCGGCTCGCTGCCGGCCGCCGCCCCCGAGTGGGATCTGGCCACGCCGGCAGAAGGCTGGGCTGTGCGGGATCACATCAGCCACCTCGCCTTCTTCGATGAGGCTGGGCTGATGGCCGTGTCCGACCCCGGTGCCTTCGCCGTCAGGGCCGCTGAGCTGATGGCCCGGCCGGGCGACCCCATGGAGGTGCACTTGGCCACGGGTCGTTCCCTGGACGGGGAGAAGCTGCTGGCCTGGTGGGACAGCGCCCATCGGGGCATGGCTGCCACACTGGCCGAAGCGGACCCCTCGGTCAAACTCCCGTGGTACGGGCCTCCGATGGGTGTGCTGTCGTTCGTATCGGCGCGCCTGATGGAGACCTGGGCGCACGGCCAGGACATAGCGGAGGCGCTCGGCCAGGTTCGCAAACCCACTGACCGTCTCCGCCACGTTGCCCACCTGGGCGTGCGCACTAGGCAGTTCTCGTATCTGATTCATGGGCGCGACGCACCCCCGGGGCGGATCGAGGTGGTTCTGGCTTCCCCCTCGGGTCAACTGTGGACCTGGGAGACCGGGGAGGCTGTCGCCGGCGCCCCGCCGCAGTTCATCGTCGGTGAGGCTCTCGACTTCTGCCTGGTCGTCACCCAGAGGAGGAACATCGCCGATACCCGGCTGGCCGTGACCGGTCAGAATGCCGGCGATTGGATGTCGCTGGCCCAGGCCTTTGCCGGACCACCCGGTCCAGGTCGGGCGGCCGGGACCGGATGATTCACGACGCCGAGGGCGTGTCCATCAATGCCATCAGGGCTGCGATGAACCCGTCCACGTCGTTCTCCGTTGTGTCGAAGGAAGCCATCAGACGGACGATGGAGGCCGACTCGTCCCAGATGTAGAAGGGGTAATGGGTTTGGAGGGCTGCGGTCACCCCGGGAGGGATCACCGCGAACACGCCGTTGGCCTCCACCGGATAGGCCACCGTCACCCCCTCCACTGCGGCAATGCCGCCGGCCAGCCGTCTGGCCATTTCATTGGCATGAGTGGCGTTGACCCGCCACAGGTCGTCGGAAAGCAGAGCGCTGAATTGGGCGGCGATGAACCGCATCTTGGAGGCCAGCTGCATCGACTGCTTGCGGATGTAGCGGAGAGCAGCATGTTCGGGAGGAAGATATGAGACGACCGCTTCGGCGGCCATGGCACCGTTTTTGGTTCCACCGAACGAGAGGACGTCGACGCCGGCCGCTGAGCCGAAGTCCCCCAGGTCCAGCCCCAGGGCAGCAGCGGCGTTGGAGAGGCGGGCACCGTCGAGGTGCATCTTCATGCCACGACTGTGCGCCCAGTCGGCCAGTGCCCGTATCTCCTCGACCGAGTAGCAGGTCCCGACCTCCGTGGACTGGGTGACCGAAATCACTTTCGGTTGCACATGGTGTTCGTCTCCGACCCCGACTGCGGCAGCCTCCACCCGCTCGGGGGTGAGCTTGCCGTCGGGGGTGGATATGGCGATGAGCTTGCTGCCGAGGAACCGCTCCGGGGCGCCACACTCGTCGACGTTGATATGGGCGGTATCGGCGCAGATGACCGCCTCGAAGGGACGGAGAAGGGCCTGGAGCCCCACCACGTTGGCCCCGGTGCCGTTGAAGACGAAGAACACGTCGGCGTCCTGGCCGAAGTTGTCCTCGAAGAGGTGTACGGCCTCGGCAGTGACCGGATCTTCACCGTATCCGGGGGTGTGTCCGACGTTGGCCCGGGCCATACGGTCGAGAACGGCGGGATGGACGCCCGCCCAGTTATCGCTGGCGAAGGCTCGTCGGATATCGGTCATGCCTCTCCCTTCTGAAATTGGCGTTCATCCGGCGGAACCCGGGGTCGACCGAACCTGCACCGCAGCCCATCTGGTACTTCCGTTCAAGGACGTACGAGGGGCTTGTAGCGGATCCGGTGAGGCTGATCGGCATCGACGCCGAGCCGCTTCTTGCGGTCGGCTTCGTAGTCAGAGAAGTTGCCCTCCCACCAGCACACCTGGGAGTCGCCCTCAAAAGCCAAGACGTGAGTGGCGATCCGGTCCAGAAACCAGCGATCGTGGCTGATGACCACTACGCAGCCCGGAAAGCTGAGTAGACCTTCCTCCAGGGCTCGCAGCGTATCGACATCGAGGTCATTGGTCGGCTCGTCCAGCAGGAGAAGGTTGCCGCCGCGGGTGAGCACCTTGGCCAGCTGAACCCGGTTGCGTTCACCGCCCGACAGCTGCCCGACCTTCTTCTGCTGATCGCTTCCGGTGAACCCGAAGCTGGCCACGTAGGCCCGACCGTGGAGTTCGCGGTGACCGACCACGATGCGGTCGTGGCCGCCGGTGATCTCGTCGTAGACCGTGGCCTCCCCGTCGAGTGCGTCTCTCGACTGGTCGACGTAGGCCAGTTGGACCGTCGAGCCCAAGGCCAGATTTCCGGCGTCGGGTTTCTCTTCTCCTGCGATCATGCGGAAGAGAGTGGTCTTCCCCGCCCCGTTGGGTCCGATTACCCCCACGATGCCACCCGGAGGGAGCAGGAAGGAGAGGTCGTCGATGAGCAGGCGATCGCCGTAGCCTTTGCTCAGATCCTCCGCCTCGACCACCTGATCACCGAGTCGGGGACCGGGGGGAATGGCAATCTCGAGATTGTCGGCCTGGCGCTCGGCCGCTTCGGACTCCGCCACCAGGTCGTTGTAGGCGTTGATGCGGGCCTTTCCCTTGCTCTGTCGAGCCCGCGGCGACAGCCGGATCCACTCGAGCTCACGTTCGAGGGCGCGCTGTCGGGAACGGTCGGCCTTCTGCTCGCCGGCCAGTCGAGCCTGTTTTTGCTCCAGCCATGACGAGTAGTTGCCCTCCCAAGGGATGCCGGCCCCGCGGTCCAACTCCAATATCCAGCCGGCCACGTTGTCCAGAAAATAGCGGTCGTGGGTGATGGCCACGACGGTTCCCGAGTATTCCTGAAGGGTGCGTTCCAGCCAGGCCACCGACTCGGCGTCGAGGTGGTTGGTCGGTTCGTCGAGCAGCAGCAGGTCTGGCTTCGACAGCAGGAGACGGCAGAGCGCCACTCTGCGGCGTTCCCCGCCCGACAGTGTCGAGACGTCGGCATCGGCGGGAGGAAGCCGCAGGGCATCCATGGCGATGTCGAGCGTCCGTTCGAGGTCCCAAGCCCCGGCCGCGTCGATCTTGTCCTGGAGCTCGGCTTGCTCGGCCAACAGTTGGTCGAAGTCAGCGTCGGGCTCACCCATCGCCGAACAGACGGCGTTGAACCTGTCGACCAGCGCCTTGGTTCCGGCCACGCCGTCGGTCACGTTTCCGAGAACATCCTTGGCCGGGTCGAGGTGGGGTTCCTGGGGGAGATACCCCACCGAGAAACCGGCGGTGAGCCGGGCCTCGCCGCGGTAATCATCGTCCTGACCGGCCATGATGCGCAGAAGCGAGGACTTTCCGGAGCCGTTCGCACCGATCACCCCGATTTTCGCTCCCGGGTAGAAGGAGAGGTTGATGCCCTTGAGCACCTCGCGATCGGGCGGATAGAAGCGGCGCAGATCCCGCATCGTGTAGATGTACTGGGCTGGCATAGGCCCCAGTGTGGCCCAATCCGCAGTCCACCGGGAACGGGATCTCCCGGGAGCTCTCCGCCGGTAACCTGGGTGGTTATGACAACGGGGCCGGCCGGCATAGGGCGGAAAAGTGGTCGCCCCCGATTCATTGAGCCGTTACTGCTCGCTGCCCACGGCTAGCCGGTGCCAGACGAACCCGAATCCACCCCGGCAGTGACCCCGCCCGAGGGGGCACTGCCGTCGCCCGGGGGGGCAGTTGCGTCACCCGAGGCGGGGCGGTCGACCCATGCCCCCGAGAGTGGTGGGGAACGGGAGGAGTCTCGACCTACGAGGCGGGCCTCGGTCCTCCTGCTCATCGAGCGGCTGATCGAGGCCATCCGCAACGGCGACGATGCCATGGTGGAGGGGGCCGTCCTCGGTCTGAGCAAGCGAAGTCGCTGGTTGGCACCCTTGGCCCTGGTGGTGGGGGCCTTCGCCATGCTGTTCCAGGGGGTGAAGCTGCTCTTCACTAACTGGCGCCTGACCCTGGTGGAGATCCTTCCGGCCATGTGGATCTGGGCGGCCATGCTGGATCTCAAGGTCCACGTCCTGCACGGGAAGGAGTTCCACATCATCCGGGGGCCGTTACTCATCCCCCTGGTCCTGGCGGTAGCCGCCCTCACCGCGGCCAGTTTCTTCCTCAACGCCGTGTTCGCCTTCGCCATTGCCCAACCTGGGCATCCGGAGATCCGGCCGGCCATGGTCCAGGCCCGCGAGAACGTGCGTCCCGTTCTGGCTTGGGGTTTCGTGGTCGGACTCGCCCTCGCCTTCTCCACCCTGATCGCCAGCCGGTGGGGCAAGGGGTGGTTCGCCCTCTCCCTGGGCGTGGTCGTGGGGGTCATGATGCTGGCCTACGTGGCCGTTCCCGCCCGCCTGGCCGGTATCAAGTCGGACCGGTCCCGCAGGGACAAGCTCGGGGCCACCGCTGTGGGCGGGGCCATCGGCGCCGTGGTCTGTTCGCCGCCCTACGCCCTCGGGCGGGTGGCCATCATTCTGCTCGGCTCCCATACGTTCCGGGTTCTGGCCGTCTTCATGTTGGTTGTCGCTGTTGTCCTGCAGACGGGAGCGACGACGGCCACCAAGGCCATCAAGTTCAGTGCCAAATTGATCACCGGCGATGACTCCACCGCCGAAGAAGAATCGTCGACCGATGGGGGAGCTGTCTCCGATCCGGGGATAGCCATGTCCGCAGTCGCCATCACCACCGACGAGGTCTGAGTCCACCTCCACCCGGTCTCGAGGGTGTAGGAGCCGATTCGGGGCTCGTCACCCAGAGCAGTGTCCTCAGCACTGTCGGTGCAGACCTGAATTAGAGCCATCACGGCCCTGGTAATGGTTTTGACGATCGGCGGCGTCTCCCGGATTGCACTGCTGGCCTAGCGCTGCAAGGTCAATGCCCGCGACGTGTCCGCTTCTGCAAGGCCACGGCTCCCATTCGGTGTCTGTGCAGTAAATCCCTTGAAGAACAAGAAGAAACCGGCCCCTCATCTGCCCTGACCGGAGGCGCCACGCGGCAAGGAACCGCCGTGCAAGGTCGGCGTCAGCCGCCCTGCAAGGTGGCTGCGTCAAGTTAAGAAGGTGACAAACCTCCGGGAGAGCGGCTGGGAACCGGAGGTCACCACCATCATCATGCTCGAGCGAGACCGGCAAAGTAGCTGCATAGACAGTGCAAGGTTCGTTGCGCCGCGTTGGGCCGGCACTTATCGTCCGGCGTGTATGGAGCAGTCGGAAGCTCACCGAGCGGATCGGCGGAGGCTCACCGCCAGCCGTGCCTCGGTGGCTGCAGTCGTTTGCTCGCTCCTGATGAGTGCTTGTGGATTGTCCATCGTCAGTACGGGCAACGCGGTCTCTCGTCTCGATTGGGCCACCCACCGAGGCGATCGAGTGCCGATCACCGAAGACGCGGGATCGGTCCCGAGCGGGACGACGAGCCAGGTCCTCTCGGCCTGGCTGGCCGCTCAAGCGGCCTTCGACACCGCCGCACTGACTTCTGACGCAGACCAACCGGATCTGGCGGCGACCACCGTCGACCCGCAGCTGAACTGGTCCCAGGCGCTGTTGGAGAGGATGAAGGAGTTGGGCCAAATCGCCCGCGGTCCGGTCAACTACGGGAAGCCCGAGGTGGTGCGGATCTCCACCCAAAGCGCCACCGTCACCTCCTGTGTCTACGACGCCGAGATCGTCGTCTCCGTTGGTTCCGGCCGCCCGGTGCCGGGTATCCCTGGCCAGGTGGACCATGAGCTCTTCCAATCGGTCATGAGGTCGACCACCACGGGGTGGAAGTTGTCGACCCAGAGGGTTGGAGTGGATCGATGCCACTGACCGGGCGGGCCCTGGCCCTCGTGGCGATGGCCATGATCGGGATCTTCTTCGTCTCGTCCACAGCATCTGCTGCCGTGGCCGGCAGCGATGGCCCGGGCGGCACGGTGACGGTCGGGGCTTCGACAGGTATCACCACGGGTGGATGGCCGGGGGGATCGTCGAGCGGTCACGAGGGCGGTGGCGGGGGGCCGAACCCGTGGATATGTACCTCTACCGCCCTCACCTTGAACGATGGGCCGGGTTTCGCCACGGGCGGTCCGACACCCGGCGGGTGGTTCTCGGTGACGTGCACGGATCAGGAAACCGGCGTCAGCACGACGGAGACCGAGTGGATACCTGATGGGGCTGCCTCAACGACTCCAGCCATCGATCCGTATTCCCTTGCCCTCCAAGCGGAAAGCAACCTGCGACTTCCCGTGCCGTCGCCTCAATTCAATCCGCCTCGGTCGTCGGTCGTGAACCTCGCCACCTGGCTGTGGATAAGCCCAGCCACGTGGCATCCCTTCACGGTCACGGCCACGGTGGGATCGGTGAGCGCCATCGCGGTGGCCACCCCCGAGTGGGTGGGCTGGTCGATGGGTGACGGCGGCAGCGTCGCCTGCTCTGGCCCGGGCACACCGTTTGATCCCGGCGAACCAGTGGGTGAGCAATCGACTCCCTGCGCCTACGCCTACGCCATTTCGTCCGCTGGACAGCCGTCTCCCGATGGAATGCCCGACGACGATTCCTTCACTGTGGTGGTCACGATCCATTGGTCCGTTTCGTGGGTTGCTCGGGGCGCTGTGGGCGGAGGATCTCTTCCTGGGCTCACCACCTCGTCTTCGAGACCGCTCCGGGTCGAGCAGGTGGAGAGCGTCAACTCCCTGCCAACCGGAGAAGGAGAAGTGGGTCAAGCGCGAGAACTCCTTCCATGACTGCCGTGGTGGAACGGCTGAACGCCAATCGAGCGACACCAACCGAGGCCACAACGGCTCCCCGTATTCCCGCCCCCCTGAGGGGGCGCCGTCCGCTCTTGACCGTGGCTTCAGCGCTACTGGTGTTCGTCAGCGTCGCCGGGTTCGCCGACCTCTATGCGTCGGCCAACCACCACGAATCCGTCCTCGTAGTGACGCGAACCATCGAACAAGGACAACAAATCGGCGCCGACGACCTCTCTGCAGCCACCATCGACGTATCGGGCCGGGTCTCACCCATTCCCGTGTCGGACTCCTCGGAGCTCAACGGGGAACGTGCCGCCGTGACCATTCCGGCCGGCTCTCTCCTCATCACCAACGACCTCACGAATTCTCCCTCCATTCCGTCGGGGGATGCCGTGGTCGGCCTGGCCCTGAAGGCGGGTGAGATGCCGGCGGCCGGCGTCGAGCCCGGTGACAAGGTCATGATCGTCGAGACGGCCCCGGCCGGCGCCGCGCTCGAGGGCACAGGAGGGGCCAGTCAGGCCTCCGGCGTCACAGGGCCGGAGCCCGGGGGATCGGGAACGCCGACCGGTGTTCTCGTCCCCCAGGCCGATGTCTTCGACGTGGAATCAGCGCCGCTCGCTGCGTCCTCGGACACCCTTCAACTGGTGTCCGTGGAGGTCTCCTCGACAGAGGCGACAGCAGTGACGACAGCTGCCAACGCCGATCAGGTGAGCCTCGTCCTCCTCCCCACGTCGTCAGCCCCGGGCGGAACGTCGACGGGTAGCGCCTCATGACAGTGGTTGCTTTCTGTTCGGTCAAGGGTGCACCGGGAGTCACGACGCTGGCTTGTCTGGTCGGAGCTGCCTGGCCCTCGGACCGGGCAGTGGTGGTGGTCGAATGTGACGCCAGTGGTGGTGACCTGGCGGCGCGCTTTCGCCTGGCGTCGAGGATCGGCTGGCCTTCGTGGATAGCTGCGGCGCGTCGAGCTCGGGAAACTGTGCCCATCGAGTCGCATCTTCAGCAGGTTCCAGGGGGTTTGGACGTCCTGGTCGGTGCCAGTCAGTTGCCTTCGGCAGAAGTGATCACAGAGGTGGCCCCGTCCTTGCTACGGGCAGATTCACCTTCGGGGGCACCCCGGGATGTACTCATCGACCTTGGTCGGCTCTCCCAGCGAGATCGGAGCGCGGCGGCGTGGCTGGATCTGGCCGATTCTGTCGTTCTGTGTGTTGGCGGCGATGGCGCATCACTGGTCCAGGTGCGCGATCGGGTTCTCGCCGACCTGTCGCCATGGAGCCACCGTGTCGGTTTGGCGGTCGTCGGATCACAGGACTACACGGGGGCAGAGATGGAACGTTTCACCACCGTTCCCGTGCTCGTCGAGATTCCGTCCGATCCCCGCTCGGCCGCTCCCGTCGCCGGTAGGCGAGGAGGGAAGAGACGGCTCTCCCGGTCGGTCCTTCTGGCCCGCACAGCGCGATTGGCGTCGACGCTGGCTCTGAAGGCGTCATCCGGCAATACCTCTCTGCCCGATTCTGCTTGTCCAGAGACCACGGGCCACCAACGGCCCCAGCCGGAGGTTCTGAGATGAGTCGATCGCTGGCCATGGCTATTCGTGAGCAGGTTGCGGAGGACCTGGCTTCGCCGAGCAACGCCGATCTCGATATGGATGACCGTCGCGAGCTTGCTCGACAACAGGTTTTCGTGCACCTGGATGCTCTGACGACCGGTAATCAAGCCGTATGGGCCCCGTGCCGTAGCTCCGAGGACGAGCAACAGCTTGCCCAATCGGTGCTGGACGCCCTCTTCGGCCTCGGCCGGCTCCAAACTCTCATCGACAATCCGGAAATCGAGAACATCGATGTCAACGGTTGCGACCGCGTATGGATCACTTTCGCTGACGGCACCAAGCAATTGACGTCTCCCATTGCCGATTCCGATGAGGAGTTGGTCGATGTCATCCGCTCGGCCGGCAGCCGATTTGGACTCTCGGAGAGGCGTTTCGACCTCGCCTGTCCGGAGCTGGATCTGCGACTCCCGGACGGGAGCCGCCTTTCGGCGCTCATGGCCGTGTCGGCTCGACCGGCTCTTTCCATCCGCAGACATCGCTACTTGGATCTGTCGCTTGCCGACCTGGCGGCGATGGGAACAGTCGACGGTGACATCACCCGCCTTCTGTCTGCCGCCGTCAGGGCACGCAAGAACATCATTGTCTCTGGCGCCATGAACTCGGGAAAGACGACGTTGCTCCGGGCACTGGCTGGCGAGATCCCTCCCAGAGAGCGGATCGTCACCATCGAGCAAGCACTGGAGCTGGGACTGGATGTAGCGCCGGGCAGACATCCGGACATGGTCGCGCTCGAGGCGCGCCCCGCCAATGTGGAGGGCCAGGGACTCATCACGGTGGCCGATCTCGTGCGGCGCGCCCTGCGCATGAACGCCGACCGGGTGATCGTCGGTGAGGTTCTGGGCGGGGAAGTCCTCCCCATGCTCAACGCCATGAGCCAAGGCCGGTCTGGCTCGATGTGCACGATTCACGCCGATTCGTCGGCTGGGGTGTTCCGGCGTATCGCCTCCTACGCCGTCCAAGCCCAGGAGCGTCTTCCGCTGGAGGCGAGCAACGTGCTCATCGCTGGGGCCATCCATTTCGTCGTCCACCTCGACAGCGAGACCGACGATGATCCTGGTTCCCCCGGCCACGACGACCTGGCCACCTGGGATGACGGCCCCGCCACCAGGTGGGGGCCGGGTGCGCACCTGAATGGGGAAGGTGACAGTTTCGGCGATGGCTGGGGTTACCGTGATCTGCCTAGGCCCGAGGGTGACGACGAGGTCGACGGGTTCTCCTCCGAACGCCTGGCCGAGCCGTGGCGATTTGCGAAGCCACGTTCCCGCTGCCGCTTTGTCTCCTCGATTCGGGAGGTGGTGGACGCCGAGGGAAGTCAGGTGATCTCCAATGAGGTGTACCGCCCCGGCAGCGACCGGCGGGCGGTCGCTGCCTCCCCCCTGCGGCCGGAGACCCTCGATGAACTGCAGAGGTTCGGTTATCGACCCGTTCCCCTCGACCTGAGGGGAATGCGTCTATGACCAGAGCGGTGGCCCTCCTCATGGGCGCCTGCTTCGGCCTCGGTGTGGTGGGCTTTGTCGTCGCCCGGCTGGCCGACAGGCCACGCCAGGTCCGCAGGAATTCGGATCGTCGCGTTGCAAACCCGGGCGCGGGGACGCGCCCTCCTGTGGGGGCTGGCCGGAACCGCGGGCGCCGTCGTCGGTCTTGCCACCGGCTGGCCCGTGGCCGTTCCACTGGTCGCCGTTGCCGTCATCGGGCTCCCCAAGCTGTTCGGCCAGACATCGGCTTCGGCCTCGATAACCAAGATCGAGGCCATCGCCGTGTGGACGGAGATGTTGCAGGGAACTTTGGCTGCCTCGGCCGGCCTGAGCCAGGCCATCATGGCCACTGCACCCCTGAGCCCGCCGACGATCAGGAGTGCCACCACCCGCCTCTCCGGCAGATTGAGCGCAGGGATGGCCTCGCAGGAGGCACTCCTTCTGTTGGCTGACGAACTCGAGGATTCATCCGCCGACCGGGTTGTATGCGCGCTCCTTCTGGCCACATCTTCCCGAGCGCTTCGGCTGGGGGATCTCCTGGTGGCACTGGCCGATTCAACCCGGGACGAAGTGGCCCTGCGGTTGCGCATCGAGACGAGCCGGGCCGCAATCCGCAGCGGCGTCCGCACCGTGCTGGTCTTTTCTGTCGTCTTTGCCGTGGGCCTGGCCCTCTTCGCCCACTCCTACCTGGCGCCACTCGGTTCGCCGACCGGGCAACTGATCCTTGCTCTGGTTGGCGTTCTGTATGGCACCGGATTGACCCTCATGGTCGCTCTGGCCCGGCCTCCAGCCCCGGTGAGGCTACTCGGATACCAGGTCGTGGAGCGATGACCGTGGCGTTGAGCCTGGGCGCTTTGGTGGGATTGGGAGTCGTCGGGATCATCCATGGGCTACGCCCAGCTCCGCCATCGCTCCAGTCCATCGTCGACGCCATGAACGGATCACGTCTGAGTGGCCTGGCCGCCGACACCGGCTCGAGGTCCCAGGTCCTCGGCCGGTCGTTGACGTCCTGGCTCATCACCAGCGACGTCACCAACCGGCCGCTCTGGGAGCCCATTCGACAGAGTCTTTCCATCACCGGGGAGCGGGCCGAGGATGTGGCCACTAGGGCGTTGGTCGGCATGGGCGCCGGCCTGGTCGGACCGCCATTGGTGTGGGTAGTGGCGACGCAGATCGTCGGAGTCGAGCTGAGCCCCGTCGTGCCGGTGCTGATGGCCATCATCGCTGTTCCCGCCGGAGCATGCCTGCCAGTGGTCGATCTTCAGCGTCGGGCGCGAGATAGACGCCGTCACTTTCGTGTCGTGATCAGTTCGTTCGTCGACCTCGTCGTCTTGGGCTTGGCCGGAGGGGTGGGAGTAGAAGGAGCGCTCTTTGCCGCCTCCCAGATGAGTGGCGATTGGGCAGCCCGGCGGATATCCCGAGCACTGGCCAAGGCGCGAGACAGCGGCCATTCCCCGTGGGGAGCACTGGGTGAGCTCGGAGATGATGTTGGCGTGCCCGAGCTCATCGAGCTGTCCAGCACCCTTGCGTTGGCAGGCACCGAGGGGGCAAGGGTTCGCCAGTCCTTGCAGGCCCGGGCGGTTTCCTTTCGTCGCCACGAGCAGGCTGACGCCGAGTCCACCGCCAATTTCGGCAACGGAGCGGATGTTTCTGCCGGGGGCGCTGCTGCTGGTCGGATTCCTGCTCTTCATCGGCTACCCCGCTTTCAGTCGGGTCATCGGCGGCTTCTGATGCGGCGGATCCCGACACCCCGGGAGCGGCTCGAGATGTTGTTCACGTCACGCCCGGCAGTCCCCAACGAAGGGAGATCCCACGATGCCCATCCAGATGTTTGTGCTCTGGAACTACGTGCGAGCCCGTGCCGCCACCCTCAGGTGGGACGAATCGGGTTCGGTTGTCGAAACCGTCATCATCACCGCCATCTTCGCGGCCATGGCCATCGCCATCGGAGCGATCATCGTGGCAAAGATCACGGCCAAGGCCAACTCGATCAATCTCAACTGAGGCCAGGTGAATGCGGATCGACCACAGTCGAGATGGCCATCGTGATACCGGCGCTGATGCTGATCCTTGTCACGTTGATTCAGTTCGCCCTGTGGGCTCATGCCTCCCAGATCGTTCAGCTGGCGGCCTCCGAAGGGGACCGGACGGCCCGGTCATTCGGAGGCGGCCCGCCGGCGGGTGTCACTCAGGCGCAGGCAGTTCTCCGGCAATCAGGCTCGGATCTCGTGTCTTCCCACGCGTCGGTGACCGTGTTGCCGGGTGGTGAGGCCCGCATCACAGTTACCGGAGCGGCCATATCGCTGCTACCAGGCATTTCTCTTCCCGTCTCGGCGATACAGGTGGGACCCATTCAGGAGTTTCGGAGTTCGGGATGAGGAGGGTCCGGCCTGGCAACGACGATGGCAGCCTCACCGTCGAGTTGGTGACGCTCACCCCGGTACTTCTTGCTCTGGCTCTCACTGTGCTGGCCTTCGGACGGGTGACCGAGGCACGCCAGCAGGTCGTGGAGGCAGCGCGAGCGGGAGCGGAGTCCGCAGCCGTCCTTCCTACCCCGGCGGCCGCCCAGTCGAGTGCGGACGAGGCGGCAGTTGTCGGCATCTTCGGCCGCGGTCAGACCTGTGTCCATGCGCAGGTCGTGACAGATCTGAGTCATTTCCAACCGGGCGGTTACGTGTCGGTGACCGTGACATGCGAAGTCGGACTGGCCGATTTGTCGATACCAGGCATCCCCGGATCGATGACGGTACGGGCCACGTCGACCGCCCCCATCGATCCGTACCGCTCGGTTCAGTCGTGATGGACCGTTTGACGATACCCATTGGTGGCCAGCGGATCCGGCGGATCTCGACAAGGGATATCGAAGGTCGTGGTCCAGCGGCGTGGACCACCGACCTGGGTTCGATCACCGCCTTCGTCGCCCTCATGCTGGTCGCCATCTTTGCCCTCATGGGTCTCGTGGTCGACGGCGGCTCCGACCTGAGCGCTCACCAGTCAGCTGTCGATGAAGCGGAGCAGGCGGCTCGGGCCGGCGCCGGCGCATTGTCCGTGGCGGCTCTCAGGACAGGCTCTTTGCAACTCGACCCGGCCCAGGCGGTGATTGCCGCCGAGCGGTTCACCGAGTCTGCCGGCCATCCGGGAACGGCAACTGTGTCGGGAGGAACGGTGACGGTAGTGGTGCATTACCGGATTCGGACACAGATTCTGGGGATCATCGGTCTCTCCACCCTGCCGGTGTCGGCTTCGGCTTCAGCCCTCAATGTTCAGGGCGTGGTGGTCGGGTCTCCATGAGCGAGGGCCTCATCGGACAGTGGCGGGGCTGGCGTCGATCATTGTTGACGGCGCTCTCGTCTGTCGCCCTGGTCTCCATCGTGGTTGCCATCCCCGCTGTGCTGATTGCCCTGGGCGGATCACCTCTCTCCCACCTCGACCTTGGCCACGGCTTGGGGGCGCTCAGCTCGCATGGCTCCCATACGACAGCTGGCCCGGTCTTCGTGATGCATTGGCTGGCGAGAGGGCCCCTGTTGGTGGCCTGGATTCTGTGGTTGTGGATGACGGTGTGCATCGCCCTGGAATTTCGGTCATGGATGACCGGCCGATCGTCTGTTCGTCTTCCGGCCAGCCGGACCATGCAGTCGCTCGCCGCATGCCTGGTCGGCACCACATTGGCTTTTGCCGTCGCCGGCCGGCTACCGGCGGGACCGGGTGTGGGCCCGGAGAGAGGCTCCGAGGCCATCGAGGTCTCTTCATCCTCCGGTCGACCGCTCCTGCCCATCAGGATCATCGAAGATTGGGCAGACAGTCGAACTGTGTCTCGTGAACACCCGGATGCAAAGTCGACAGCGCCCTCGACAACCCCACCCGCACGATCGGCCCCGCTGCTCTCCCGGACAGAGGACACTGAGAAAGGGCAGTCGGCCTACTCGACGACCAGCGAGCTGAGAAGCCCAACCGACGCAGTCGGCACAGCCCAAGAGGCCAGAGCCCCTACGGCCACCCTCCATGGAATCACAGCCCATGCGGCCGCAGAAATCAACCGCGCCACAGGGACGCACGAGGCCGGAGTGCCAGCGGGAGCTGAGCAGGACATGCGAGAGAGCACGTCGGTGCCTTCGCAAGCGCCAGCCCGAACCCATCGGGTAAAGCCTCGGGAAACACTCTGGTCGGTGGCCGCCGACCGGTTGGGATCGGCGATGCGGTGGCGTGAGCTCGCCGCACTCAACTATGGCGTCCCCCAGGCCGACGGAAGGTCCCTCACCACCGAGCACTGGATACGTGAGGGGTGGTGGCTCGAACTACCACAGCGCCCTGGCGGCCAGGCGGCGACAGGACGCACACTGTCGCCTTTCTCCGATTCCGTGAGCCCTGACACCTTGGGGCCGACCGGCTGGTCGGTCACCGACCCTTTGCCCTACCGGAACAGTCCGGTCGTCCCCGACGGCGAAAGCCCAATTCCGCCCTTCCATTCTCGCCTCCCCGTCGTCCCTCTGGGAGGTGGAGTCGTTGGAGCCGGCGTGGTGAACGTCCTCGACCGGTTGCGGAGAGTCCAGCAACGTCACCGTCCAGGGGGAATGTTCATCCGGCTACCAGACCGGAGGCATCGCTTCTTCGAGCAGAGGCTACGCGCCGGCGACGGACGAAAGGTCGTCGTCGACGCTGACGCGGCCCTCGCCGCCGTGGCCGAAGAGTGCCGCCGCTCGGGAGTGGCGGCGCCGACCATCACCGGAATGACCGTTGGCTCCGAATCCGTGGAGGTGTTAGTGGACTCCGCCGACGGACTCGCCGACCTGAAGTGGCTGGACGGCCAGGCCCGCGCCTACGAAGTGAGGCCGAACAGCAACGTGATCGTCATCGATCGGCGAGCGCTCCCTGCATATTCATCCCGCACCGACAAAAATGCAGCCTCCTCGCTCGCCCCTCTCCTGGTAACGGCCGGCCACCGGCAGGAAGGGCTGGTACTGGTCAATCTGGAATCATTGGGAACGGTTGCCGTAACGGGGCCACCGGCGGAGTGTGAAGGAGTGCTACGGGCCCTGGCCCTCGAGTTGGCCACGTCGTTCTGGTCGGGACGGTTCGATCTGGTCCTGGCTGGATTCGGGGCCGAACTGACGAGATTCGAAAGAGTCGAGGCGTTGGAGGATCCGTCTGCGCTATTGGACACGGTGGCACGGCGACGGATGGCTGCCGCTCACCTGCTGGGAGAGACCGGTCACCCCTCGCTCGCCCAAGGCCGTTGGTCGGACAGAGCCCATTGTTGGGACCCGCTCGCTGTGCTGTGCGGACCGACGGTCAGCCAAGGCGTCGTTGCCGAACTATGCGAATCGATACCCGGTCCCCACCTCGGCATTTCGGTGGTTGCCGTTGCCGACTCCCTCGAGGGGCGGACAGCGAGCTTTTCGAGCTCCGGAGAGGAATGGTCGTCCGACCTTCTTCGTTCGGTCATCCCTCAACATGTAGCCGCCGACGAGCTGGTCGACACGGCCACCTTGATAGAGCTGGCCGCCGATCGCCAGGCCACCTTCCGTTCTGACGAGCCCTATGTGAGTCTTCCCATCCCCCTACCGGTCCTCTCGCCCGACGCCGAAGATGCGGATGGGCCCCCTGGTCGTACCGGGCCCTTTCGATTCTCCACATGGGCCCAGGCCGCCACTGACGGTCCAGGGCCGGCGGTGACGCCGTACGAGGACCGGGAGGTCGAAGTGGCAATTCTCGGCCACGTCGAGATTCGTGGCGCGGCGCGGGAGTTCACCCGGGCGTGGTCAAAAGAGCTCGTCGTCTACCTGGCCGTGCATCCCTACGGTGCCACCAACGATGCGTGGGCGACGGCTCTCTGGCCGGAAAGAATTATGGCTCCGTCAAGCCTCCATTCGACCGCCTCCGTAGCCCGTCGTGCGCTCGGCCAGGCACGGAACGGGCAGGATCATCTCCCGCACTCCCACGGACGGCTGACCTTGGCCGACACGGTCGGCACGGACTGGGATCGTTTTACCCGTCTGGCCGATTCACCTGATGTCGGTTCCTGGCGATCGGCTCTGGCCCTGGTCCGTGGCCGACCCTTCGAAGGTCTTCGGGCCTCGGACTGGCCCATTCTCGAAGGGATCGGGCCGGCCATCGAATCGGCCGTGGTCGATGTGAGCTGCCGTCTGGCCGAGGCCTGTCTGTCCGCCGCCGACCCCCGAGGTGCCGAATGGGCGGCCCGCCGCGGCCTCCTCGTCAGTCCCTACGACGAGCGTCTCTACCGCATCCTGATGAAAGCCGCCGACCTGGCCGGACACCCGGCGGGCGTGGAATCGGTAATGGCGGAACTGGTCAAAGTGGTGGCCGATGACATCGAGCCCCTCGACTCGGTGCACCCCAGCACGGTGGATCTCTACCGTACGCTCACCCGCAGGCGCGCGCCGACCGACCAGCGCCGGTGAGGCGTCCTAGAGGACCAGCTCGGCCATGGTCCGCATCGTGTCCGGGTTGCCGGCCACCAGGAGAGTGGTGGCGATGGACTCGCGCCAGCCTTCCAGGTCGTCGCGGATCTTCTCTTTGGGACCGATGAGGGCGGTGTCCTCGATGAGGGCGGTGGGCACCGCCGCCGCCGCCTCGTCCTTCCGCCCCTCGAGGTAGAGCTCCTGGATCTTGGCTGCCTCGGCCTCGTAGCCCATCCGGGTGAACACGTCGAAGTGGAAGTTCATCGACTTGGCCCCCATGCCCCCGATGTAGAGGGCGAGCATCGGACGGTAGGCGTCGGCCGCCCTCTCGATATCGTCGTCGATGAGGGTGGGGGCGAAGGCGATGACCTCGAAGTCGTCAGCGCTGTGACGGGCCCCCGGGCGGCTGAAGCCTTCGGCCAGCGACGGCTCGAAGGCCTTGACGGCGTTGGGGGAGAAGAAGATGGGGAACCAACCTTCGGCGATTTCGGCGGCCAGGGCGATGTTCTTCGGTCCCTCGGCGCCCAGGATGATCGGTATCTCCTGGCGCAGCGGGTGGACGATGGGCTTGAGCGGCTTGCCTAATCCGGTGCCCCCCGGGTACGGGAGTGGGTAGTGCGGGCCGTCACTGGTCACCGGCGCCTGGCGGGCGATGACCTGGCGCACGATATCGACGTACTGGCGGGTCCGGGCCAGTGGCTTCTCGAACGACTGGCCGTACCACCCTTCGACGACCTGGGGCCCGGAGACGCCCAGTCCCAGCACGAAACGTCCTCCGCTCAAGTGGTCGAGGGTGATGGCGGCCATGCCCATGGCCGCCGGCGTCCGCGCCGACAGTTGGCACAGAGCTGTACCCAGGCGGACCCGTCTGGTCTGGGAACCCCACCAGCTCAGGGGGGTGAGGGCGTCGGACCCGTAGGCCTCGGCCGTCCAGATCGAGTCGAAGCCGAGTTGCTCCGCCGTAGCCACCTGCTCGCCGGCGTCGGGGGGCGGGCCCGATCCCCAGTATCCGAGTTGCAGTCCGAGCTTCATGTCCTTCATGGTTTCCTCCCGCTCTACGACCCGATGACCTTATCGCCCGACGGGTAAGTGCTTATGGCCGGGGAGTGACTGCCCGATCGCCCGACCGATGGCTGCTGGCCGGCCCCACGATCGCCATTCGGACGCGGACTTCACCTGTTCTGGTACTCCCCGGTCGTCCGCTTGGAAGGGAGGAGCAGGACGACGATGAGGGTGATCAGCGAAAAGAAGAACCCGAGGATGACCCAGCCCAGGGCGTGGCGGCCCTTTCGCTTGGCGATGTTGTAGATCCACACCATGATCACCACCCACAGGATGAAGCTGATGAGCCACCAGAAGGTGGCTGCGGCCACACCGGCGATGATGGGCGTCGACAACGTGGACACTAGTGACACCATGGCACTCTCCTCGGAAGGCGTCGTTCCCCCGCTTCGTCACAGCCGATCGTAGCAATGGGCGGGACAAGCGACCCACGACCTGGTCAGGCCATGGCGCTGATGACGTGCTCGGCGAACTGCTCGCACACGGCCAGCCGGGCGTCGTGGAGTGATTCGGGGGTGTCGTTATCGGAGGCTCTCACCGCCATCCACGGCGCGGCCAGGATGTCGGTGACCCCGGCGTCCTCCAGCCGGTGGTAGAGATCGAGGTCAGGCATGGCTCGCACGGCCAGGTAGATGGCGAAAGGCTCGTTCTGGCGGCCGGCCCGCTTGAGCGCGTTACCGATGGCAGCGGCCTCCCGAAAGGCCTCATCCGGTTCCGCCGCCCCGGTGTTGACCCACCCGTCACAGAGGGTGGAGGCACGGCGCAGTGCGGGCTCCGACTGCCCGCCCCCGATGATAGGAACCGGCAGGGTGGGGGATGGATTCATCTGGCAGGCCGGTACGTCGTAGTAGGTGCCGTGGTACTCGACCCAGCCGCCCTGCCACAGGGCACGCAGGGCGGGGATCATCTCGTCCAGCCTCTTGCCCCGGGTGCGGAAGTCCTGGCCGGTCTGGATGTACTCCTCCTCGCACCAACCCACCCCCACACCCAGGCGCACCCGGTTATGGGAGAGGACCGCAGCTGTGCCCACCGACTTGGCCACCGTGATCAGATCCCTCACCGGAGCGATGTAGATGCCGGTGGTGAAGGTCAGATTGGTGGTGATGGTCGAAAGCGCAGAAATGAGGCACATAGGGTCCGGCCATTGGGTCTCCTTCTCCCAGAAGGGAGCGCCGTCCGGTGCCGTCGAGTAGGTGTAGCGGGACTTGAGGTCGCGGGGGTTGAAGAGATGATCGGAGAAGTAGATGCCGGAGTAGCCCATCCGGTCGCAGGCCGGGGCCAGTCGCAGCGTCTCTTCGACGGGGAGGAAGGTGGTGGCGAGGTGGAAACGCATGAGCGTTCGCTTTCTGAGCGGTACGGGGGATAGGCCGTCGGGGACGAGCTCAGGAACCCATCGGCGCCGACGGAGAGAAGGCCACCGGGATGTGCTTGACCCCGTTGATGAAGTTCGACCGCAGGTGCTGCACGTCGCCGTCGAGGCGGATGTCGCCCAGCCGATCGAGGATCCGGTCGAACATGACACGGATCTCCATGCGGGCCAAGTTGGCCCCCAGGCAGAAGTGAGGCCCGCCACCTCCGAAGGCGATGTGGTTGTTGGGTGTCCTGCCGACGTCGAACCCGTCCGGCCGGGAGAAGACCGTTTCGTCCCTGTTGGCCGAAATGTGCCAGAACACCACTTTGTCCCCTTCGGCCACTTTTTGATCGCCGATGACCACGTCAGCGGTGGCCGTGCGCCGGAAGTGCATGACGGGCGAGACGTAGCGGAGCATCTCCTCGACAGCTGAAGGAAGCAAGGACCGGTCGCCCCGGAGTCGCGCCCACTGGTCGGGATGGTCGAAGAAGGCCACCATGCCGCCGGAGATGAGATTGCGGGTGGTCTCGTTGCCGGCCACCGACAGCAGAAGGAAGAAGAGGTCCAGTTCCAGCTGCGAGAGCTGATCCCCGTCGATCTCCGCCTGGGTCAGGACGCTGAACAGATCCTGGTGGGGGTCCAGCCGTTTTTTTGCACAGAGCTCGTCGGCGTAGGCGAAAAGTTCCATCGAGGCCTGGGCCGGCGCATCCACGCTTATCTGGTACTCCGGGTCCTCCGAGCCGATCATCTTGTTCGACCAGTCGAAGACCAGATGCCGGTCCTCCTGGGGGACGCCCATCAGGTCGGCGATGACCTGGAGGGGGAGCTCCGCCGAAATCTGCTCGACGAAATCGGCCGAACCGGCCTCGCTGACGCTGTCGATGATGGAGTCGGCCGCCGCCACCACGTTGGCCTCGAGGTCACGGATCATCCGGGGGGTGAAACCCTTGTTGACCAGGCGGCGGTAACGGGTGTGCATGGGCGGGTCCATGTTCAGCATCATCATGCGCTGCTGGGCCAAGGCCTCCTCGTCCATGTCGGTGAACAGGGCGCCCGACCGGTACGAGGAGAAGTGCTCGTAGTCACGGTTGACCCCCACGCAGTCGTCGTAGCGGGTGACCGACCAGAAGCCCTCGGCGAAGCCGGCCGGGTCCGGATGCCACTGGACCGGGGCCTCACGACGGAGCCGGGCGAACCACTCGTAGGGGACGCCGTCGGCGAAGTTGGCCGAATCACTCAGATCGATGTCAGTGACGTCCATGGTGCCTCCCCGTAATTACAGCGGCCGCGCGCATCGTCGGCATGGCAACCCTCGATGACGTTTCTAGAACGTGTATCAGTTATCATAGGCCTGCGGCGCCGTGGTCCACGCCATGCGCGGGCTGTCTGCGCCCGATGACGCTGGTCGTGAAGTGCCGGGGGTGCAGGTCGACGTGGGCAACGGTTGCCCGTGGCCGTCATCGGATCATCGTGTCACGTCGTCGTGGCCGCTCCGAAGTCCGGTGCGGTCCGCCTGCGGGGCGCGGGCAGATGTGACAGGGATGGGCCGGAGATTCGCTGAGTGGAGGGATCACACGTCATGCACCTCGAGGAGACGCCGGAGCAGGTGGCCCTGCGGGCGGAGCTGCGGGCTTATTTTGCCGACCTGTTGACCGATGATGTGCGCCAGGCCCTGGACGGTGAAGGGGAGGGTGGCGAGGTCTTTCGTTCCGTTGTGCGACGGATGGGGAAGGATGGCTGGCTGGGTATCGGCTGGCCCACCGAGTACGGCGGACAGGGAAGGCCCACCTCCGACCAGTTCATCTTCTTCACCGAGGTGCAACGGGCCCGGGCCCCTTTTCCCTTTGTGACCCTCAATACGGTGGGGCCGATGATCATGCGGTTCGGCACCGAAGAGCAGAAGAGCTTCTTCCTGTCCGGCATCCTGGCCGGAGAGATCAACTTCGCCATCGGCTATACCGAGCCCGAGGCCGGCACCGACCTGGCTTCGCTACGGACCCGGGCCGTGCTCGACGGCGACGAATGGGTCATCAACGGCAATAAGATCTTCACCAGCGGTGCCGACCAGGCCGACTACATCTGGTTGGCCACCCGCACCGATCCCGATGCCCCCAAGCACAAGGGCATCTCCATCATTCTCGTCCCCACCTCCTCCCCGGGTTTCTCCTGTACGCCCCTGGTTACCGTGGGCGGGGTGGCCACCACTGCCTCGTACTACGACAACGTCCGCGTGCCCCGCTCGGCCCTGGTCGGGGAGGTCAACGAGGGTTGGCGCCTCATCACCGGCCAACTGAACCACGAAAGGGTCGGGTTGGCCGCCGTCAGTGCCCTGGCCCAGCGCATGTGGGTGGAGACGGCCGAGTGGGCGGTGGACCGGGGGGTGGCCGACGTGGGGTGGGTCCAGGCCGACCTGGCCCGCACCTACGCCCTGCTCCAGGCCCAGAACCTCCTCAATTGGCGGATGACGGCGGCGGTGGCGGCCGACACTCTGGGTCCGGCCGACTCGTCGGCCGTCAAGGTATTCGGAACGGAATCGACGGTGGAGATCTACCGGCGGCTGCTGGGGGTGGTCGGTGCCGCCGGCTACCTGAGTCCGGGGTCGCCGGGGGCGGCTCTCCACGGGGAGCTCGAGAGGGCTGGGCGACAGGCACAGATCAACACCTTCGGCGGAGGGGTCAACGAGGTCCAGCGGGAGATACTGGCCACGGCCGGTCTGGGCATGAAACGGTCGGCCCGGTGAGCACCCCGACAGCACCATCAAAGGAAGCAGGTTCGTCGGCGGAGGCGGAGCCGTCCGCCGATCGGGCGAGCCTCGACCGTTACCTCCAGTCCTTTGTGGGCCTGTCCTCCGGTCCCAGCCTCAAGGGTGCCGATCCCGTCAATCTCCCCATGATCAGGCACTGGGTCGAGGCCATGGGCGATCACAATCCGGTCTATGTCGACGACGCCGCCGCCCGTGACGCCGGCTTCGACGGCATCATCGCCCCCCCCACCATGCTCCAAGCATGGATCATGCGTGGCCTGCGGGCCTCGCTGGAAGCGGACGATGCCCGGACCAGCAGGGGAGTGGAGAGCGATGCACCGACCGACCGACTGATGGCCGCCCTCGACCAGGCAGGGTTCACCTCAGTGGTGGCCACCAACTGCGACCAGCATTACGTCCGGCCCCTCGTGCCTGGAGACCACCTCGAAGTCAGGTCGGTCATCGACTCGGTGTCGTCGGAGAAGCAGACGGGGCTGGGAGCCGGTCACTTCATCACCTCGCGGCTCGAGTACACCGACCAGGACGGTGACCTGGTGGCCACCATGCGGTTCCGGATCCTCAAGTTCAAACCGGGCTCCGGACCCGCTGCCGGCGCAGCATCCGGTGGGGAGGGAGCAACCAAAGCTGATGCGCCGCCCCGCCCCAAGCGCCCCCGCCCCGCCCTCACCCAGGACAACCAGTTCTTCTTCGAGGGGGCGAAGCAGCACAAGCTGCTGATCCAGAGGTGCACCAACTGCGGGCAGTTCCGCCATCCGCCGCGGCCGGCCTGTGCCAATTGCCAGTCGTTCGAATGGGAGGCGGTGACCGCGTCCGGTAGGGGGACCATCTACAGCTACGTGGTCAACCACTACCCGCAGGTACCGGCCTTCGACTACCCGCTGGTGGTGGCGCTGGTCGAGCTGGAGGAAGGCACCCGTCTGGTGGCCAACGTGGCCGACATCACTCCCGAGACAGTGGCCATCGGCATGCCGGTCATCGCCGACTTCTGTGACTTCGACGAGGATCTGACCCTGCCGGTGTTTCGGCCGGACCCGCAGCCGGCCTCCCCGGCAAACGAGAGAGGGACCGCCTGATGGACTTCACCTTCGACGAGGAGCAGACGGCCATCGCCGAGGCCGCGGCAGGCATATTTGCCGGCCTGGTCACCCCGGACAGGGTCCAGGAGGTCGAGGCCAGCGAGGACCGGGTCGACCGCCACCTTTGGGCTCAGCTGGCCAAAGCCGATCTTCTCAGCCTGGTGGTCCCCACCGAGTACGGCGGGGGCGGCTACGGCATGGTCGAGCTGGCCCTGGTGCTCGAAGCGCAGGGCCGGTCGGTGGCGCCCGTCCCGCTGTGGGCCACAGCCGCCCTGGGCGTCATGCCGGTGGTCGAGTTCGGATCGACCAGGCTGAAAGAACAGCTCCTGTCGGGGGTGGCCGCCGGCGACGCGGTGCTCACCGCCGCCCTCACCGATGTGGCCGGCGATGTGGCCGTGGGCGGGCCTGGCCGCCCGTCGGTCCACGCCCGGCGGACGGCGGACGGCGTCGTGCTGTCAGGGACGGCCTTTGCCGTGCCCTACGCCCATGTGGCCAACAGGGTCCTGGTTCCGGCGGCCCTGGATGACGGCGTGGTGGTGGCGGTGGTCGACCCACGAGGCCCGGGCGTGCGGATCGAACGGGCGGTCACCACCAACCGCGAGATCCATCCCCATCTTCACTTCCAAGACGTACCGGTCTCGGCCGACCACCTGTTGGCCGACGGGGACCCGGCGCGGGGGAAGCCGGTGGTCATGTGGATGTTGCAGCGGGCCTGGACGGGGCTGTGCGCCCTGCAGGTGGGGGTGACCGAGGCGGCAGTGGCGCAGACTGCCGTCTACCTCAACACCCGGGAGCAGTTCGGTCGCCCCCTCTCCACCTTCCAGGGGACCATGCTGCGGGCTGCGGACGCGGCCATCGACACCGAGTCGATCCGGGTCACCATGTGGCAGGCGGCCTGGCGATTGGACCACGGGTTGGATGCCGAGCTGGCCGTGTGTGTGGCCTCGTGGTTTGCCTCCGAGGCCGGTCAGCGTGCCGTGTTCGCCACCCAGCACCTACACGGCGGGATGGGGGCCGACATCTCCTACCCGATCCACCGCTATTTCCTGTGGGGTAAACAGATCGAGCTGGTGCTCGGACCGCCCAGCAGCCAGCTGGCCCGGTTGGGGAAGGACCTGGTCGACACGTTGAAGGCCGGCGGACAGGTGCCGGTATGAGCTCGACGACCCCCGCCCCGGCCGGTCCTCGTTCGACCACGCTGCCCTTCGAGGAAGTGTCGGTGGGTGATGCCCTGCCTGATCTTCCCATCCCCCTCACCCGGACCCTCATCGTCTCCACCGCCATCGCCTCGCGCGACTACCAGGACGTCCATCACGACTCGGTACTGGCCGTCGAGCGGGGATCGAAGGACATCTTCATGAACATCCTCTCCACCAACGGCCTGGTCGGGCGCTATGTCACCGACTGGTCGGGACCGGGGGCGGTGCTGACCGACGTCAACATCCGGCTGGGGGCACCCAACTATCCCGACGACACCATGACCATGTCCGGGTCGGTGACGGCCAAGGACGACAGCGCCGGCGCCGACGGTAAAGGCGGAGTGGAAGTGACCATCCGGGGGGCCAACAGCCTCGGTGATCACGTCACCGGAACCGTCCGGTTACGCCTTCCGACGCGGGAGCGGGCATCACGATGAGCAGCACGACCCATTCCTTCGTGGGCAAGACGGCCATTGTGGGCATCGGGGCCACCGAGTTCTCCAAGGAGTCGGGTCGCAGCGAGCTGCGGCTGGCCGCCGAGGCCGTGGACCTGGCCCTGCGTGACGCCGGCATCGAGCCGGCCGAGGTGGACGGGCTGGTCACCTTCAGCTCGGACACCAATCCGGAAATCGAGATCGCCCGGAGCCTGGGCATCGGCGAACTGTCCTTCTTCAGCCGCATCCATTACGGCGGCGGCGCCGGCTGTGCCACCATCCAACAGGCGGCCATGGCCGTCGAGTCGGGCGTGGCCGATGTGGTCGTGTGCTACCGCGCCTTCAACGAACGGTCGGGGAACCGGTTCGGGACGGGGGTGCAGGACCGTGCACCTGTTCCCAATGCGGAGACGGCCAATTTCGCCTGGTACGCCCCGGTCGGTCTGCTCACGCCGGCCCAGTGGGTGGCCATGGCGGCCCAGCGCTATCTGCACATGACCGGTGCCACCTCCGAGGACCTGGGCCGGGTGGCGGTGGCTGATCGTCGGCACGCGGCGACCAACCCGAAGGCCTGGTTCTACGAGAAGCCGATCACCCTCGAGGACCATCAGGCCTCGCGTTGGATCGTCGAACCCCTCCACCTGCTCGACTGCTGCCAGGAGACCGACGGCGGTCAGGCTCTGGTGGTCACCTCCCGTGAGCGGGCCAGGGATCTTCCCGGTCGCCCGGCCATCATCGAAGCTGCGGCCCAGGGAGCAGGTCCCGGGCAAGAGATGATGACCTCCTACTACCAGGACGATCTCTGCGGGCTGGGAGAGATGGCGGTGGTGGCCCGGCAGCTGTGGGGCACGTCAGGCCTGTCACCCGACGACATCCAGACGGCCGTGCTCTACGACCACTTCACGCCCTATGTCCTCTACCAGTTGGAGGAGCTCGGCTTCTGCGCCAAGGGCGAGGCCAAGGACTTCGTGCGGGACGGCAACATCGAGCTCGGGGGGAGCCTCCCGATCAACACCCACGGGGGCCAGCTCGGTGAGGCCTACCTCCACGGGATGAACGGCATCGCCGAGGGAGTACGCCAGGTACGCGGTACCTCGGTCAATCAGGTGGCCGACGTGAACCATGTTCTGGTCACGGCCGGCACCGGTGTGCCCACCAGCGGCCTCATCCTCGGGGTCGACAGCTGACCGGCGCCGGTCACGAATTGGGCGGCCGTTCTTCATCACGCCAGGCACGGAACAGATCGGTGAGCTCGGTCTGCGCCTGCGGGGAGAGATCATCGGGATGGAGGGTGCCGGTCGCTCGGATGGTGGCCCGCATCTGGACCAGGTAGTTCGAGCAGTTCGGACACTTGCGCAGGTGCGCCTCGAAGCGACGGCGATCCGAACGGGACAGAGCTCCCTCGATGTAGTCGGAGACCAGCTCGACCACCTGCTGACAGACAAACTCGTGTCGGTGCCTCAGCAGCATGATCAACGACCTCTCAGGACAAGCTCTGACTCGAGCATCGAACGGAGTCGGCTGCGCCCGCGGTGGAGCAGGACCCGTTGGTTGCCTTCGCTGATGCCCAGCACGTCGCACACGTGGTTACTGGGCAGCCCTTCGACGTCGCGGAGGATGACGATCTCACGCTGCCGCGGCGGAAGTTCGCCGAGGGCGTTGCGCAAGCACTTCGACCAGGTGGCGGCCACCAGCCTGTCATCGGTATCGGCCCACGCCTCGAGCGGCTGGGCCCACGACCCGTCGGCCGCGAACCGTCGTGGATCGACCGCCGGTTCACCATCGCCGAAGGACACGGCGCGTGGCTCTCGCACGCCCGCACTACGGGCCCGGTTGATGAGGATCCGGAACAGCCAGGTCTTGAAGGACGACCGCCCCTCGAAGCCGTCGATCCCTCGGAGCACGCCCAACCAGGTGTCCTGTACCGCCTCTTCGGCCACCGCCTCGGAGGGAACGTAGGAACGGGCCAATCGCAAGAGCGAACCGTTGTAGCGCCCGATGAGCATCACGAACGCCTGCTCATCGCCCGCCCGCAGGCGCCACAACAGATCGGTGTCGGTCTCCACGGGCCGCAGCGTATGCGGATGATCACTGTGATGGGGCGCGCCCGACCGGGTCTCATCGAATGCGTCGTGTCCGGGTCCGTCCCCTCGAGCGGTCACTGCCAGCACACAAGTGTCGTCCGCCATGAGGTTGTTGGTGTTACACGCCAGTGAAATGGGGGCCGCCACTTCAGCGGTCGGCCACCGCCCGATCGAGGGCATCGGCGTCCTCGATCTCCAGCAACCGGAATCCGGCGCCTTTCTCCGGTCGCCACCACACCGGGTCCGGACTCCGCCACCCTTCGGCCCGCAGAACCCGCTTGAGGACCTTGGTGGTGGCGGTAACCGGCAGCTCGCTGCTGATCCGGACGAAGCGGGGCGCCCATTTCGTTCCCATATCCGCCTCGCCCGACAGGAATTGGGCGAATCCCACCGGGTCGAAGTTCCTCCCGTCATGAAGCAGCAAGGCGGCCATGACCTGGTCGCCGACCACTGTGTCGGGCACCGCATAGACGGAGGCCAGCACCACGTCGGGATGGCGCTGGAGGAGCTCTTCCACCGGGGCGGCGGCAAAGTTCTCGCCGTCCACCCGTAGCCAGTCGTAGTCGCGGCCGCCGAAGTAGAAGAAGTCGTTCTGGTCCCGGTATCCGAGATCGCCCGTCCAGTACCAGCCGTCGCGTACCCGGGATGCCTCCGCCTCCTGGTTGCGCCAGTACCCCTCGAACCCGGCACCACCGGTCTGGCTCACCATCTCGCCGATGGCCTCCTCGGCGTTGAGCAGACGACCGTCGGCGTTGAAAACGGCCCGGGGGCACTCTTCGCCCGTCTCCGGATTGACGATGAGGGTCCCGGGGGCGGCACGGCCGAGGGCGCCGCGCGGTGTGTCGGGTGTCCGTTGTACGGCGGCCCCACCCTCGGTCGACCCGTAGGCGTCCTGCACCCGGCATCCGAACCGCTCGGCGAAACGGGCCACGTCCGCTTCGGCCGCTTCGTTGCCGAAGGCCCGGAGCAACGGGTTGTGGGCGTCGTCCGGCCGCTCCGGCGTGTCGAGCACGTAGGACAGGGGCTTGCCCACGTAGTTGAAATAGGTGGCCCCGAAGCGGCGGACGTCGGGGAGGAATTGGGATGCGCTGAACCGTTGGCGCACGGCCAGCGTTGCCCCCGCGCTCAGTGCCGGGGCCCACCCGGTCATCAGGGCGTTGGAGTGGAAGAGCGGCATGGCCTCGTAACAGACGTCGTCAGCGGTGAGCTCGAACATCTGGGCCACGGTGGACCCGATGCGGGCCATCCGTCCCTGCGAGCACAGGCAGGCCTTGGGCGCTCCGGACGTTCCCGACGTGAACAGCAGGTATCCCAGTGTCTCCTCGGTGATGCCGGTCTCCGTGGGGTCGGGGAGGACCGAACCCGCCGCCTCGTCCAGGAGGGACCCGTAGCTGGTGGGCGGACCCTCGGACTGGTCACCGTAGGGACTGTCGACGACCAGGATGCGCTCCTCCGACAGCCCCGGGCCGAGGTCGGCGTGGGTCACCAACGGGAGGTACTCCTTGTCGGTGACCAGGAGTTGGCACTCGGTATGGGCGAGATCGCGGGCCAACTCGTCGCCGCGGTGGGTGGGGTTGGCCCCCACCATGACCGCACCGGCCAGGGCCGCCCCGCCCATCCAGAAGATGAACTCGGGCACGTTGTCGAGAAGCAGGGCGATGTGGAAGGGGCCCGGTCCTCGTAACCGGGTCAGGGCGGCGGCACGCGCCACCTGGGCCAACACCACCTGGTCGTGGGTCCACGTCCGTTCGGCATAGGCCAGCCCGATCCGGTGGTCGCCGGCCCGCCGACGGATCAGCTCATCGATGGTCTGCATCTGATCCCCCTGGTCACTGTCTCGAATACCCGTCGTGCCCTTCGAAGCCACCCGCCGGCGCCACTGCCCGACGGTGGGTCGGAATTTCGGGCCCACGGGAGCCGGAAATCGGCCATTTTCACGCTGCTCAGGCACAAATATGGAACGCGTTGCAATTTATCAACTCGCCGTGTACCGTGAACCGGCGCCCGCGCTGAGCGAGAGGAGCCCACCGCAATGGAGTTCGGAGTCTTTCTCAACGGCTACCTGCCCGGTCAGGCCGCACATGATCCGGCGTGCGAGCACGAGATGCTCAAGCGAGAGATCGCTTACGTCGTCGAGGCCGACAAGTACAACTGGAAGTATGCCTGGCTCGGGGAGCACCACTCGCTGACCGAGTACAGCCACATGTCCGCTCCCGAGGTGGTCATGGGCTACCTGGCTCACGCCACCGAGCGCATCCACGTGGGCACCGGCATCATGAACCTCTCCCCCGGGTCAACCACCCGGTGCGTAGTGCCGAGCGGGTGGCCATGCTCGACCACGTTTTCGAGGGGCGCTTCGAATGGGGGACCGGCCGCGGTGCCGGCAGTCACGAGATCGCCGCCTTCAACATCCTCGACAAGAATTCCACCAAGGCCGAATGGAACGAGGTCATCCGCCAGATTCCCCGCATGTGGGAAGAGAAGGACTACATGTACGAGGGCGAGAGCTTCATCGTCCCTTATCCCCACAACATCCTGCCCAAGCCCTATGAGGGTAAGGGCCATCCGGCCATCTGGGTCGGGTGTGGAAACCCCGGTACGTTCACCCAGGCCGGCGAGCTCGGTATCGGCGCCATCGCCTTCAACTTCGAGCCCATCTACAACCTCAAGGGTCGGATCGACGCTTACAAGGAAGGCATCGCCAACTGCACCGAGCCACTCGGGCAGTACATGAACGACAACGTGATGATGACCAACGCCGTCATCTGTCTGAGCGACCGGAAGAAGGCCCGCCAGGTGGCCCTTCGGCGGGGCCGGGGCTACCTCTACTCGATGGTGTGCAACTACCACGACACCATCCCCCACCAAGAGGGCGTTCCCATCTGGCCGGAAAGGCCGCACACCATCACCGACGAGGCCATGCTCGACTATCTCATCGAAGGGGGATGGCTGCTGTGCGGCGATCCCGACGAGGTAGCCCAGCAGGTGGAGAAGTACCAGACGGTGGGCTGCGACCAGCTGGTGTTCGGTTTGCCGTCCGACTCCTTCATGGAGGACGAGGTGCACGAGATGCTCGAGGTCTTCGGGTCGAAGATCATCCCCCAGTTCGACCCGGATCCGATCCATTCGACCACCCGCTATCGCCAGACGGCACAGCGCAAGTACAAGGACTTCAATTTCCCGGTGCCGGACATCACCGTCGAGGAGCTCCCGACCAACGCCATGATTCAACTGGACGGCACCCGGGTCATGTAGGCATCGGGTCTCAGCGGCCCGTTGTCCAGACGTCGAGGATGTCGTCGACCGTGGTGACGGTGGCTATGAGGGGAAGGGTATTGGCCAGGATGGCTTCGGCGTACTCCTGAGGGATGCCGGCAACCGTGTCGCGGGGCACGACCACCGTGTATCCCAGGTTGACAGCCTCGATGGCCAGTCCGAGCACACCGAGGTTGACCGACACGCCGGTGGCTACCACCGTATGCACGCCGAGGTTGCGGAGCCATGTGTCGAGGGCGGTGCCGGTAAAGGGCGATACGCCGTGTAGCCGGGAGGAGATCAGGTCTGATGGCTCCACCCCCAGGCCGGGTATCAGTTCCACCGCCGGGGTTCCCTGGAGCAGGTGGTCGGGGTGGCGGAGGGCCGCTGCCACCAGCTGACAGTTGACAGTGGTGCCGGCCCGATCGGCCCGGAACTCAGCTGTGCAGTGGACGACGGGGACGGCCACCGCCCGCGCCGCGGTGAGGAGGCGGGCGGTGTTGTCCACCACCCCGGCCACGGTGGCCGCCTCGGCCAGCTGCGGGAAGGAGGACAGGTCCCCGATCACGCCACGCTGGATCTCCATGGTCAGCACCACGCTTCGGGCCGGTGCCACCAGGTCGGTCAGCGAGACGGGCATTGTGGTCGGCTCCCTTCCGGATCTCCCGCCCTTGGCAACAGCCGCCCGGGCGGTGGTTCAGCCCTCAGTGGTCGGTAGACGTCCGGAGACCGCCACTGTCGCTCTCCTCGGGCACTTCGGCCACGATGGAGGCAGCCCACCGGTAGTCGGGCTTCCCGCTGGGGGAGCGGACCATGGTGTCCACCACATGCAGCTGACGCGGCACCTTGTAGCCGGCTATCGCATCTCGGCAGTGTTCCTGGATGTCGGCCAGAGTCGGGTGCCTGTCGGCCCGGGGCTGGATGATGGCGGCCACCCGTTGGCCCCAACGCTCGTCGGGTGCACCCACCACGATGGCGTCGAAGACGTCGGGGTGGGAGCGCACGGCCGACTCGACCTCCTCGGGGAAGATCTTCTCGCCGCCGGAATTGATCGATACCGACCCACGGCCGAGGAGGGTGATGGAACCGTCCTCCTCGACGGTGGCGAAGTCGCCCGGCATCACGTACCGCGTCCCGTCCACGGTGATGAACACCTCGGCCGTCTTGACCGGGTCGTTGTAATAGCCGACGGGGATGTCGCCGGAGCGGGCGATCTTGCCGGTCACCCCCGAGCCGGGCGCGACCACCTTGAGGTCCTCGTCGAAGACGACCGTGTTGCCCAGGACGGAGACGGTGGGCCCGCTCTTCATGGCCGTGCCCCCCTTGCCCATGGTGACCATCCCGTTGTTTCCGGACTCGGAGGACCCGATGGCGTCGATGATCAAGATGTTGGGCAGGTGTCGGAAGAACTCGTCCTTGACCGGCGCCGAAAAGAGGGCGGCCGAGGAGGTGATGGCCATCAGCGAGGAGAGGTCGTAGGAGACGCCGGGATCATCGAGGGCCTCGACCAGGGGCTTGCCCATGGCGTCCCCGGTGATCATCACCGAGGTGGCCCGTTCCGTCTCGACCAGCTTCCAGACGTCGTGGGGATCGAATTTGGGGATGAGGACCGTCTTGTTCCCGAGGAAGCTCTGCCCCATCACCGACCACTGGGTGGCCCCGTGCATGAGCGGTGCGATGGGCAGGAGGGTGACCTGGCCGCCCCGTCCCTTCTCCACCATCTCCTCCGGCCGCTGGACGCGGGTATTGGTGTGGGGATCGACCCCTCCGCCCAGCGCGTAGAACACGTCTTGGTGGCGCCACACCACACCCTTGGGCATGCCGGTGGTGCCTCCGGTATAGAGGATGTAGTGGTCGTCGTTCGAACGGGGAGCGAAGTCCCGCTCGGGAGAGCCGGAGTTGAGGGCCTCCTCGTAGGGGATGGTCCCTGAGCCCAGCGGTTCGCCCGAACCATCCTCGATACCGATCACCAGACGCAGGTCAGGGAGCTCGGGGAGCAGCTCGGCCACCCGCGGGCTGAACTCGGCCTGGTGGACCAGCGCCACCAGATCGGCGTTGGTGAAGAGATAGCGGAGCTCGTCTTTTACGTAGCGGTAGTTGATGTTTATCCAGACGGCCCGCAGCTTGAACACAGCCCAGGCCGTCTCGACCCACTCGACGCTGTTGAGGGCGTAGATACCCACATGGTCGCCCGGTCCGATGCCCCGGCTGGCCAAAAAATGGGCCAATCGGTTGGCCCGCTCCTCCATCTGGGAAAAGGTGCGCCGTTCGCCCGCGGCCACCAGATATTCCCGGTCGCCGTAGGCGTCAACGGCCGCCTCGAAAAGGTCAGCAAGGTTGAACGTCATCGGCCGTTCAGTAGAACACGTTTCGATTCAGGCGGCAAACAGCCAGGGGCCGTCTCCGGTGCTTTCAGCGGCGCTGGGGAGGGGCGGTGGCGGTGGCCGGTCGGACCGCACCCGGATTGTCCGGCCGAACGAGCGGAACGGGGCCGGAAAGGGCCTTCGCCGCCTCTCGCACCGTCTGGGCCAGCCCTGGCCCGTCCAGGCCGAGTTGGGCCAGGATGCGGTCGGGCTTGCCCTGGGCGATGTAGGAGCGGGGAGCACCCAGCGATACGACTGGAGGTGCGGCCCCACAGGCCACCGCGTTGCGGAGAGCGTCGGCCAGGAACATGCCCGCCCCTCCGTAACGGACGCCGTCCTCGGCCGTGACCACCACCCGGTGGGCGGCGGCGCTGGCCAACATGGCCGGATCCGGGTCGGACACCACCCGCACATCCCAGACGGTGGCGTCGATACCTTCTGCTTCGAGCTCGCCGGCGGCCGACTGGGCGGCGGCGAGCATCTTGCCTACGGCCAGGATGCACACCGAACCGTCACCCGACCGGGCGCAGCGCGCGCTCGATTCCTTCGCCTACCTCGCCGGGCAGAACCGGCGGTGCCGGTGTCTTGGGGAAGCGGATGATGGAGGGACCGTCGAGGGCGAGGGCCTGGGTCAACATGACCTCGACTTCGGGGGCGGAGGACGGTGCGAACACCGTCATACCGGGAATGGACAGGGCCAGAGCCATGTCCACCAGACCGTGATGGCTGGGCCCGTCGTCGCCGGTGATGCCGGCCCGATCGAGGACCATCACCACCGGAAGCCGGTGCAGACCCACATCGAGATTGGCCTGATCGAAAGCGCGCGAGAAGAACGTGGAGTAGACCGCCACCACCGGTCTCATGCCGGCCATGGCCATACCGGCGGCCGCCGTCACCGCGTGCTGTTCAGCGATACCGACGTCGACACATCGCTCGGGGAATCGGGCCTCGAAGGGAAGCAGTCCAGTGGGACCGGGCATGGCCGCCGTAATGGCGATGATCCGCGGGTCGGCCTCGGCGTGCCGTAGGAGGGATCGGGTGAAGGCGTCAGTGAAAGTTGTGACCGGCAAGTTCTCACCGATGACTTCGAGCGCCGGCTCTGCTGATTTGTCGGCATCGACCGGATGTTCGGCCATCGCTGCCGGACCGACCGGGGACGGGGCCGTGGGATCGCGGACGACACCCCCGGCCGGGTCGGTGTCGGTGCTCGGCACTTTGACCTTGAAGTCGTGGAGGCGCTGCACCTCGTCCTCTTCAGCCGGTGCATAACCACGCCCTTTTTGGGTGAGGACGTGGACGACGATGGGCCCGGGCCACTCCGTGGCATGGGCCAGAGCCTGCTCGACCCCCTCGATGTCGTGGCCGTCGATGGGTCCGGCATAGCGGATTCCGAGTGCTTCGAAGAAGGTGTGGGGAGTCACCACTTCGCGGAGGGCGCTGGTGAAACCGTGCACGCCCGAGTAGGCCAGATCGCCCACGCCGGGGATCTCACGGAGGAGGTGGCGTAGGCGTTGACGGGCGTGCACATAGGCGGGATTGAGTCGGAGATAGGTCAGGCTCAGCGACAGGCTGGAGACTGTCGGCGCGTAGGAACGCCCGTTGTCGTTGAGGACGATGAGGACAGGTTTGCCGGAGTGCCCCAGGTTGTTGAGTGCCTCGTAGGCCATTCCCCCTGTGAGAGCGCCGTCGCCGACGACCGCCACTACCCGCCGTTGACTGTCCTGGAGCTCGAAAGCACTGGCCAACCCGTGGGCATAGCTGAGGATGGTCGAGGCGTGGCTGTTCTCCACCCAGTCGTGTTCGGACTCGGCCCGATTGGGATATCCCGACAGTCCATCGGCTTGTCGAAGCTGGGCGAAGGCAGTGCGACGTCCCGTCACCAGTTTGTGGACGTAGGCCTGATGTCCGGTGTCCCACAGCAGCACGTCCCTCGGCGAGTCGAAGGTCCGGTGGAGCGCCAAAGTGAGTTCGACCACCCCCAGGTTGGAGCCGAGGTGCCCCCCCGTCACGGTGACGGCGTCGACGATGAAGGAACGGATTTCGGCAGCCAGAAGGGTCAGCTCCTCAGGGGTGAGGGAGCGCAGATCGTCGGGACTGTCGATGTTTTCGAGGATCATGGGAGGTGTGTGTTGGCTTCCGGATCAGGCTACCAGCGCCGGCTGTCGCCACCCGGGCGATCTGACTTCTTCCCTCCGGCACCGGTCCGCGTCTGGCCGTTCCCCATTGGCCCCGATCGGGGAGCAGGGAAGCGGCTACGGCATGGCTGGGGGCCGGGCTCAGGCGATCCGGCGGTGCCCGTGTCGGTGGTGGTTCGCCGCCCGGGTATCCCCGGCATCGGGGACCGCTTAGGGGCAAGATGGGTGAGGTGAGCCGGGGCCGGCCCGACGCCCGTTTCCGAGCCACAGGAGGTCCCATGCAGGCTGAAGTCAAAGGTACGACCATGCCGCTGCTGGAGATGATTCTCGAATCCGGCGAATCGATCGTTTCCACCCACGGCGAGCTGTCGTGGATGTCGGCCAACGTCCAGATGTCCCAGTCGACGTCAACAGGGGGTCAAAAGGGCCTGATGGGTGGGTTGAAGAGGGCGGTCGGCGGGGGCGGCATCTTCCTCACCCGCTACGAGGCCCAGGGGGGCCAGGGCATGGTGGCCTTCGGGGCCAAGCTGCCCGGACGTATCTTCCCGGTCACCATCGCCGCCGGTCAGGGCTATCTGGTCCACCGCCACGGCTGGGTCTGCGGTACCGACGGGATCGTTCCCACCGTGGGGATGCAGCAGAGCTTCCGGGGTGGGATATACGGCGGGGACGGTTTCATCCTGCAGCGTCTGGAGGGCGAGGGCCAGGCCTGGATCGAGCTGTCCGGGGAGATCGTCTCCTACGAGCTGGCTGCCGGTCAGACCATGCTGGCCCACCCCGGGCATGTCGGACTGTTCGAGGACAAAGTGAGCTTCACCATCTCCCGGGTCCCGGGTATCAAGAACAAGATCTTCGGCGACGACGGTTTCCACCTGGTGGCCCTCACCGGCCCCGGCAACATCTGGTTGCAGAGCATGCCGGTTTCCGTCCTGGCCGCCGCCCTCACTCCCTATCTCCCCCACGACGAGGATCACCACGCTGTGGCCGACGCCGGCATCGGCGGGGTCCTCGGGGGCATGATCGGCAAGAACCTCTGAGCTGGGTCTCTCCGAGGCTCGTAGCTACGAGGACCACCAGTACAACCGAGCGGCTGGGTCGACTCTGACCGTTCGTGGGTATGGCCGTACGGCACTCTGACTCGTCAGAGCGGGAAGAGGGTCAGCGGACGTTGGCCAGGAACGTCTCCCGGTCTACGATGACCCGGATCAGCTTGCCTGCCGCCACCAGCCCTGCGCTCTCCGACACCGAGAGGGTGAAGACCAGGCGGCGGCCTTCGATCCGGTCGAGAGTGGCCTCGGCCCACACGGTACTGCCCACAGCTACCGGTACCAGGTGGTCGAACTGCAGGCGTTTGGCCACCGAGGTCCCGTTGACCGGCAGGTGCCCGTCGATGGCCAGGCAGCTGGCCTCCTCGCACAGGGCGATCAGCCGGGGCGTGGCCAACACCGGTACCGAGCCCGAGCGAAATGCCTCGGCCGTGTCCTCGTCGGCCACCTTCAATTCGATTCGGGCCGACAGACCGGTGTAGGGCGCCACGCCGGTACGATACGTGACATCGCAGTAGTCGGCCACCTGGCGCCAGACGCTGTCGCGAGGAGGTGTAGTGATCGAATCCCCAGTTCTCGAGAAGGTCCTGTCCGGAGCCCTTCAGCACGGCGGTGACTTCGCCGAGGTGTTCGCCGAGGACCGTTCGACCTCGTCCGCCGTACTGGACGACGGCAGGGTCGAGGAGCTGTCGTCGGGACGGGAGCGGGGGGCGGGCATCCGGGTGGTATCCGGCGAGACCACCGGCTTCGCCCATACCGCCGATCTGACCGAGGAGGGGCTCCTGCGTGCCGCCGAGGCGGCCTCGGCCGTCGCCCGAAGCGGTGGCGGCGGGACACGCACGGTGGCCGTCGGGCCCTTGGGGCCGGAAGGTGCCGCGCAGCGGTCGGCGACGGCCCCCCTGGCGTCGAAGGGCGCCACACTGGATCTGCTGAGGGAGGCGGACCAGGCGGCCCGTGCCTCGGGCGATGCCATCTCGCAGGTACAGGCGGCGTGCGGGAGCTCGCGCCGCCGGGTCCTGATCGCCAACTCGGAGGGTCTGCGGGCCGATGACCAGCAGGCCCGCACCCGCTTCAGCGTCTCCTGTGTGGCCGTCGGGGACACCGGTCTGCAGACGGGATTCGAATCGGCCGCCCGGACCATGGGCTTCGGGATGTTCGACGAGGTCTCGGTCGAGGAGCTGGCCGAGCTGGCCGCCCGACG
Organism: uncultured Acidimicrobiaceae bacterium; assembly: GCA_963727955.1. Lineage (GTDB taxonomy): Bacteria > Actinomycetota > Acidimicrobiia > Acidimicrobiales > RAAP-2 > Bog-756. The sequence continues at coordinate 219,977 of CAVSII010000010.1, read as the reverse complement.
GGCACTGTCCAAGCTGTCGGCCCGCCCCGCTCCCTCCGGTGAGTTGCCGGTGGTCCTGGCCGGGGGTAGCGGTGGGATCCTCTTCCACGAGGCGTGCGGGCACGGGCTCGAGGCCGACCACATCGTCAAGGACGCGTCGGTCTACACCGGCAGGGTCGGCCAGCAGGTGGCCAGCCCTCTGGTCACCCTGGTCGACGACGGGACAGTGGGCACCGAGTGGGGGACGTTCGGGGTGGACGACGAAGGCCGCCCGGCTCAGCGCAACGTACTCATCGACAAGGGAGTGCTCACCGACTACCTGTGGGACTACCTGCGGGCCCGTAAGGAAGGCCGGGTGTCTTCCGGCAACGGCCGCCGCCAGACCTATCAGCACCTCCCCATGGTCCGCATGACCAACACCTTCCTCCTGCCCGGTGAGGACGATGCCGATGAGATAGTGGCCCAGACGCCCCGTGGGGTCTACGTGGCCAAGTTGGGTGGCGGACAGGTCAACACCACCACCGGTGATTTCGTCTTCGGGACCACCGAGGCCTATCTCATCGAGGGGGGAAAGATCACCGAGCCGCTGCGGGACGCCAACCTCATCGGGAACGGACCCGAGATCCTCAAGCGCATCGACGCCGTGGCCACCGACTTCGGCATGACCCCGGGCACCTGCGGGAAGGACGGCCAGAGCGTGCCGGTGGGCTGCGGACAGGCGACCATGCGTCTGACCGGCATCACTATCGGAGGCACGGCCGAATGAGCACGGTCACTGATACCCGGGGCGATGTAGGCACCGACGGTCCGCCGGTCCGAGCCGGACGATCTGACGGCGCTGGCCGAGCGGGTGGCGGGATGGGCCCGCACCGGCGAGGAGGTGGAGGTGTACGTCGCCCGCGGCGACGAGACCGACATCCGCGCCTACGACGGGGAAGTCGAATCATTGACATCGGCCACCTCGGCCGGCATCGGCATCCGGGTGATCTCCGACCACCGGCTGGGTTTCGCCTGGGCCGGTTCGCTCGACCCGTCGGTGTTGGAGGAGACTCTGGCTGAGGCCCGCGACAATGCCTCGTTCGCCACCCCCGACGACCATGTGGCCCTGGCTGTTCCCGACGGGGTGCCGGCGGTCGTGCTCGACCTCTGGGACGAAGGGCTGGCGTCAGTCCCGACCACGGCCAAGGTGGAGCTGGCCCTGGCTCTGGAGGCGCAAGCCCGGGCCGCCGACGCGCGTGTCCGTCAGGTCGACCATGCCGACTACGGCGACGGCTCGGTCGAGATGGCGCTGGTCTCGACCACCGGCATGCGTGCCGCCAGCCGCAAGACCTCCGGCTACATATCGGTGTCGGTCATCGCCGGTGAGGGGGACGGCAGCCAGACCGGTGGCGGGTTCAGTGTCAGCCGCGGGTTCGAAGGCCTCGACCCCGACCGGGCCACCGACGACGCCGTCACCCGGGCGGTGCGGTTGCTCGGCGCCACCAAGGGTCCCTCCGGACGCCAGACGGTGGTGTTCGACCGGAGGGCGGCGACCACCGTGCTGTCGGTCGTCTCCGGTGCCCTGTCGGGCGAGGCGGTGGACAAGGGCCGGTCCTTCTTTGCCGGCCGTGTCGGCGAGCAGGTGGGCGACACCGTCCTCACCCTGGTCGACGACCCCACCGACCCACGGGCCTACGGTGCCGCCGCCTACGACGCCGAGGGTCTGGCCTGCCGCCGCAATGTGCTCATCGACGCCGGTGTGCTGCGGGGATTCCTGTACGACACGGTGTCAGCCTCCCGTGCGGGCGTCCGTTCCACCGGCTCGGCCGTGCGCGGTGGGCTTTGCCGGCACACCGCGGCCGGGGTGTCGGGCCCTCACCGTGGCGCCGGGGCCGGAGGGCTTTGACGAAGAAGCCGTGTTGGCAGCGGTGGGGGAGGGGCTGTTCGTCCAGTCGATGACCGGGGTCCACTCGGGGGTGAACCCGATCAGTGGCGATTTCTCGGTGGGCGCCGAGGGCCTGATGATCCGAGAGGGGCGTCTGGCCGAACCGGTCCGCGAGATCACCGTGGCTTCGACCCTGCAGCGGATGCTCCAGTCGGTGCTGGTTGTGGGCGCCGATGTGGAGTGGCTTCCCGGTATCGCCGCCGGTCAGACTCTGGCCTTTGGTGACATGCAGATCAGCGGGATCTGATCTCCAGCACTGCGTCCGCCCCTTACTTGATCGTTGAAGTGGCTTTCGTGCAGGCGGCCAGGGCATTTGGCGCTGTGGTGTAGTAGATCGAACCCTCGATGGAGAGGCTATAGGGCCCAGCCGAAGGCCCGCTGGCCGATCCTCCCACCCACAAAGGTGTCGTTTGCGAGCCGGTCCCCGAACCCGCAGCCGTGTCACCGCCGGACGATCCCGAAGCGGAAGCTGCCGTAGTTCCGTAGTTGAGATCGAAGGTCTGAATGATGAAGAGACGGGGGAAGCTGTCGAGTCCCTTGACGAAGGAGGTCATCTGGCCGTAGTTACCGGTGACCGTCAGCGTGGTGGGCACGGCTACGACGCCAGCGGGTGTGGCGTGCGTAGCGGCTGACCCGGAGGCGACGGGCGGAGCCGCGGCGGTGCTGGATGCGGGAGCGAAGCCGCTGAACTGGCTGAGCGAAACGCCGGACGAAGCAGCCAGACCGTTGAACTGACTCTCGAACGATGACTCTTCGGCATCAATGTCGGTGGGGTTCTCGACACTGGGGATCTCCGTAGCGATCTTCTCGAGGTCGGCGCAGCTCTTGGTAAGGCTCTGCTTCTCCGACCTGAGAGACGCCAACTTGACCTGCAGCGCCGTCTCCTGCCCCTGGAGTTGGGTCTCCTGCCCTTGAAGGTTCGACAACTTGGAGGACTGTGGCGAGATGAGAACGGCCCACAGGATGAGAGCGACGACGAGGGCGCCGGCGCCGATCATCAAAGGAGTGCGGTACTCACGGACGGTGTTCATTTGAGGCTCGCATTCTTGTCGAGACTGGCATTTGGAGTGACAGAGATCGAGAACGGGAAACTGATACTGGTGTCAGCGTTCACGACCGTCGCCCCTTGCAGAGGATTGGCGAAGAGCTGCGATCCGGCGACAGCATCGATCCACGCTTCCGATATCGAGAGACTTGGTCCCGGTCCGTTGACATCGAGCTGGATTGTCCCGATTGCCGCCGAGGTAGGAGCACTGGATACCGAGGAAGTGGACACGGGTTGCGAGGCCGTGGAGGCTTCAGCACCAGCAGTCGTTTTCGATGCGGAGGTGGCTGCTCCGGTGAACGTGAGGACCTTGGCGTTGGGCGGAGTGATGGAGATGAGGTTGCTCAGTGCCAACGGCCAGTCGACCGCCGAATTGAGAACCGACGCTCGGCGGTTTTCACCGGCCGTATAGGCGCTGTTGGCCGCGACGACCAGGTCGTACTTGGGGATCTGTGCGTTGAGCGTGGCGATGTTCTGCTGAATGCCGTCCACTGTGTTCTGCGCTTTGTGCACCTGGTAGAACTTCCAGCCACCGAACAGTGCCAGCAGGATGAGGACGGCCACGCTGGCTAGAAGGGTGCGTTCCTGCACCTTCCGCATCCTCATCCGCTTAGCCACCTCGGGCGGGATGAGGTTGAACTTTTTGACCGCCTTATCAGGCTCGGGGAGGGCGAGTCCGATGGGTGTGGCCAGCACGGATCCGACCTCGGCGGCCTGCTCTTCGTTCAGATCCAAGCGGGATGTATCGAGGCGGGTGAGCGGCGACACGGTCATGACGGGAAGTCGAACCTGGGCTTCCAGCATCGGCAGCAAGCCGACGAGCTCCGAGCCACCTCCGGTGACCAGGACACGTGAGACGGGCAGCCGGCCGGGCAGCGAGGCGAAGTACTGAATCGAGTTGCGGATCTCTCCGACCAGCTCGGTCATGCTTGACTGTGCGGCGCGCTCTGCCGCCTGTATCTGGGCACTGGATTCGCCGATCCGCCGTTTGACGCCCTCTGCATCGGATATCGGCAGGTCGAGAGCGGCCGACACAGAAGCCGTTGTGGCATTTCCGCCTGAACCGATGGTCCGGACGAACTGGGGACGTCCCTGTTGGTGGACAACGACAACGGTGAGTCCGGCGCCGACCGACACGATGGCTTCCGGTTGCTCTGAAGCCTCTTGACCGCCAACGGCGCGCACCAGGGCGGAGGAGATCAGGTCGACGCCTTCAACCGTGAGCCCTGCTTTTTCCACTGCGTCGATTACGGCGTTGACGAGATCGACGTGGGCGGCGGCCACGAGGACTCTACGCATCTTGTCGCCCTCGGACGAGGTGTAGTCGGCAAGAACTTGAGAGGAGAGGATGGTCTGATCCGGTGGGAAGGGAATGACCTCCTCAGACTGGAAGCGAACAGCGCTGTCCACTTCATCGTCTGGGACGTAGGGCAGGTCAATTTCACGGGTGATTGCCCGCAGCCCGGCGATTCCGACGATCACCGAGGTACTTGAGAATTGTCCGTTTTTCCACAGCTTGACAATCGACTCGGTGACCGCGGAGATGTCACGGATTTCGCCATCGACCAACGAGCCGGGAGGAAGTCCGACCTGGCCGTACGTGTGGAGAACCGGGCGGGCATGGGCGACATCGATTTCGGCGGCTCGCACCGCGCTTGTGCCGATGTCGAGACCAACGGTCAGCTGTGCCATGAAGATGCTCCCCTGACGTACCTGCTAATGACGGCTATGGACGGAACACTGCGTTGTCACAGTGCACCAGACGCTACGAAGATCTATCGGACGGAATAGCCCCCACCTTGAGGTTGTCTGTAGCCGCTCGTTGACCCAACACCCTGTGACCCGACGGGCCAGGGACATCCAGTTCACTCTGGGAGCTCAGAGCCCTGGGCCAGACGGCGGAACGGAGCTAGCTTGGTCTTGGAGACCGGACGAGATGAGGTGCACCGCGAAGGAGAATGGCCTCTTCGAAGCTGGGATCAAAGCAGGTCTGCGGAAATGCGACCGGCTGAGCGAGTCAGACCGAATTGGCAGCCAGATGTCCGGTCTTCAGTATGCCTTGACGCTCCAGCATCACCTTCAGGTCATGAGGATTGGTGGCCGCGTTCATAGCTTCTTCCAGTTCCACGGCTCCGTCGACGATGAGCTGGACCAACGACTGGTCGAAGGTCCTCATCCCGTAGTACTCCCCATCGGCCACGATGGCTTGGATGTCGCTGGTGAGAAGCGGATCGACGATCGCCTGTTGAACCCGCCCGTTGGACACGAGCACTTCCAGAACAGGTACGCGGTTCTTGCCGTCCGCCGTGGGTATGAGCCTTTGGCAGACGATCCCCTTCAATGATCCGGAAAGAGTCAGCCGAATCTGAGACTGCTGGTGGGTGGGGAAGAAATCCACGATTCGGTTGATGGACTCCGTGGCGTTGATGGTGTGGAGGGTCGAAAAGACGAGGTGCCCCGTCTCTGCGGCGGTCAGTGCTGCGGAAACGGTTTCGGTATCCCTCATCTCGCCCACGAGAATGACATCGGGATCCTGTCTCAATACGACGCGCATCGCAGAGGCGAAGGTGTCGGTATCAAAGCCGACCTCGCGCTGATCGATGGCGGCAAGGTCGTCATGGTGAAGGAACTCGACGGGATCCTCAATCGTCACCACGTGACACGAACGCATGTGGTTGATGTGATTGACCATGGCTGCGAGCGTGGTGGTCTTGCCCGACCCGGTCGGACCTGTCACCAACACGAGACCGCGCATCTCCTCCGCGAGCCGATCGACGACCTCGGGAAGTCCCAGCTCAGAGGCGGTGGCAGCCGAAGAGCGGATCCGTCGCATGGCCAGCGCCACCGAGGACCGTTGATAGTAGGCATTGACCCGAAAGCGCCCAGTTCCGGAGAGGCTGTAGGCAAAGTCCACTTCGTGGTGTTTGTTGAAGATGTCGAGAATCGGCGGCGACATGATCGATTCGGCCAGGTCACGCGTCTCCTGTTCGGTGAACGAGGGCTCATCGTCGAGCGTGCGCAGGGCCCCGGCCACACGTAAACGCGGGGGCGCCCCCGCCTTGATATGAAGGTCGGAGCCATCGAGCTCGGCCAGCGTCACCAGTATTCGATCGAGATCAGTCCTGTCCACGGGACCATTGTAAGGGCAAGGTGCGCGTTTTGGCGAGGCTTTTGTTTACAGGTTTCTCGCGCCCAACTGTACGTAAGAAGATCCTTTGGTTGTCTGCCCGAGCTCAGGACGACGGCCAGGCTGGTGATGCACCAAGCCCGTCAATGGCGGGTCAGTCGGTTGATGGCTTCGCCGGTGCCGGAGCGCGGGCTGGTGCCGGCGTGGCCTTCTTGTTGTCAGGTCCGGAGGACGATCCAGAGCCATTCGATGTGTTTGGCTCTGACGGGGTCTGTTCCTTGGTTGGCCTCGTGGGAGAGCCATTGTCGCTGGATTCGGAGCCCTTGGAGCTCGAATCATCCGACCCGGCGTCACCTGTCTCCGATTTCTTGCCACCTCCGCCGCGACTATCTGTCTTGTAGAAGCCGCTTCCCTTGAAGACGATCCCGACATTTCCGAAGATCTTCTTGACCGGGGCACCGCATGTCGGGCAGGTGGTCAAAGGGTCGTCGTGAAACGACTGCACGACATCGAAATTTTTGCTGCATTCGTCGCAGCGGTACTCATACGTGGGCAAGTGGGTTGTTCCTCCCGATCCATTGCAGTGTCAGATTGGCAGTCTAGTCAAGAGAGTGCCAATCCCGTCCTCGAGGACCGACATCCCGTACACTGTGGTCCGTGAGGGACGGGACAGCCTGATGACAGACCGGAGTCTGAGCCACCTCGATCCGTTCAGCGGTACCCGCATGGTGGATGTTTCGCCCAAGGAAGCCACCCACCGCCGCGCCCTGGCCCGCTGCAAGGTGGTGATGAGGCCCGAAACCACGGCGAAGGTGGCGACCAACGCCATCACCAAGGGCGACGTCTTGGCGGCAGCACGTGTTGCAGGAATCCAGGCCGCCAAGCGGACGGCAGACCTGGTCCCTATGTGCCATCCGCTGCTAGTGGGGGCGGTGCACGTGGATTTCACCATCGGCGATGACTACGTCGAGGTGGAGGCCAAAGTCGAGGCGGTCGATCGCACGGGTGTCGAGATGGAGGCGATGACCGCATGCGCCATCGCCGCTCTGACCGTCTATGACATGTGCAAGACGGCCGACAGAACCATGAGCATCGGTGAGCTCATGCTGTGGGAGAAGTCGGGTGGAACTTCCGGCGTCTGGAAAAGGGACTCACTGCACCGACCGATGTGACGTAGGAACGGGTGCCAAGGGACGAGCAGTCAGCGGGTTCGTCTGAACCGCTTTCGCGGTCGTGGCGCGGTAAAGAAATCTGGAGAGAGTGGAGCATTTGGAGGAGGGGGGGTTCACCGAATCGAACCGTTGGCCATCCTCGCTGAGGACACCATCCGTGTCCGCGAGAGGTGACAGGTCTCCGCTCTCGGGTCGGGCTGGTGCGTCCTCGTCGGTGACCTCCATCGCAAGGATGTCCTGAGCCATAGCGGCAGCGTCGGCAAAGTCTGTGCCGGATTCGGGAGGAGAGGCCCGCCGAGAAGAAATCGGTGGATCCGGGCGATCTGATCGAGGAGCCGGGAGGGCGCTCGGAGGGTCTTCATTTAAAATTGGCGCTTCCGGGAAGTCAGTGGGTTTGAGGGTAGAGGTCGAGTCCGCCGCAGTGGAAGTAGATGGCGGTCTTGAAATTGTCCCGGTTGCGGTAGCCACGTGCAGAAACTCGGATGGCTTGGATCCGTGAGTTGAGCCCCTCTGCACCTGCGCTGGTGATCCGGTGCTCGAAGAAGGCGAGCAGACCTGGGAGGTGACGCTTAAGGGTGCGGGCGACCTGGATGATCGGGTCCAGTCGCGAATGGGTCGCCCAGAAGTACCAGCTCTTCCAGTGCTTCTCGGCCCAGCCTCGGCGCTGGTACTCCCAGAAGAAGCGGAGGTTCTCCTTGATCGCCCAGGCCCGGCTGGTCTTGAGGTCACCACTTCGCAGCTCATCGAAGCGGCTGTGGTGGCGGTCGGGGAGGTTCTCCGCCGAGTAGAGCCACAGGTACTTGGATCCGGTGAGGGACTTGTCGCCCGAGGCCACAAGGGCTCGGTTCTCCTTCTTGCGCACGGTGTCGACCGCACCGACCACGTTCTTCATGACGTGGTACCTGTCGAAAACGATCTTGTCGTCGGCGTCGTCCAGGTGGGACCGCACCGAGTTGGCGTAGGGCTCCCACATGTCCATGCCCACCGCCTCGACCCCGGCCAACTGGTCGGGGCTGAATCGGTCGAAATAGCTATCCAGGCTGGACTCTTTGCGCTCGTCGGCCAGGTATTCGACCGTGCCCCGGGCGAGGTCGCTCACCACCGTGATGTAGTCATGGCCCCGTCCGGCCGCCTTCTCGTCCACGCCCACCAGGCCGGGCACGGCCAACTCCTTGACCGCCTGGCCCCGGGCCACGGCCCGCTCCATCAGGTGCCAGGTCTCGTCCCAGCTGGTGCGCAGCAGCCGGCTGGCGCCGAGGACATCACACTCTTTCAGCACGTCGACCGCCATGCGCTCGAACAGGTTGGTGAATCGTGACATCGGCTCCGCCCACGGCAGGCGGACCTGGCGCACCCCATGCTCGGGACAGTTCACCCGTGGCGGCCGCGCATGGAGGTAGGTCAGGAACTGGAGACTGTCGAGATGCCTCCACGCCCGCTCCTCGGCGTGGTCATAGGTCGTCAGCTCCCGGTCACACTCAGGGCACCTCCAGCGAGCGCCCCTCGGATGGCCGGTCCACACATCCACCCGACCCTCCTCGACGGACAGTTCGACCCGGCTCACATCCCACGGCGACTCGAGCCCCAGCAGCTGGCGGTACAACTCGGTATCTCGCATGGCCGCATCATGCCGCCACTTCCTCGTCAGGGCACGTAGCTACCCACGGAGAACCCTGAAGCGCCTTAAAATTTGGCGCTTCCGGGAAGTCAGTGGGTTTGAGGGTAGAGGTCGAGTCCGCCGCAGTGGAAGTAGATGGCGGTCTTGAAATTGTCCCGGTTGCGGTAGCCACGTGCAGAAACTCGGATGGCTTGGATCCGTGAGTTGAGCCCCTCTGCACCTGCGCTGGTGATCCGGTGCTCGAAGAAGGCGAGCAGACCTGGGAGGTGACGCTTAAGGGTGCGGGCGACCTGGATGATCGGGTCCAGTCGCGAATGGGTCGCCCAGAAGTACCAGCTCTTCCAGTGCTTCTCGGCCCAGCCTCGGCGCTGGTACTCCCAGAAGAAGCGGAGGTTCTCCTTGATCGCCCAGGCCCGGCTGGTCTTGAGGTCACCACTTCGCAGCTCATCGAAGCGGCTGTGGTGGCGGTCGGGGAGGTTCTCCGCCGAGTAGAGCCACAGGTACTTGGATCCGGTGAGGGACTTGTCGCCCGAGGCCACAAGGGCTCGGTTCTCCTTCTTGCGCACGGTGTCGACCGCACCGACCACGTTCTTCATGACGTGGTACCTGTCGAAAACGATCTTGTCGTCGGCGTCGTCCAGGTGGGACCGCACCGAGTTGGCGTAGGGCTCCCACATGTCCATGCCCACCGCCTCGACCCCGGCCAACTGGTCGGGGCTGAATCGGTCGAAATAGCTATCCAGGCTGGACTCTTTGCGCTCGTCGGCCAGGTATTCGACCGTGCCCCGGGCGAGGTCGCTCACCACCGTGATGTAGTCATGGCCCCGTCCGGCCGCCTTCTCGTCCACGCCCACCAGGCCGGGCACGGCCAACTCCTTGACCGCCTGGCCCCGGGCCACGGCCCGCTCCATCAGGTGCCAGGTCTCGTCCCAGCTGGTGCGCAGCAGCCGGCTGGCGCCGAGGACATCACACTCTTTCAGCACGTCGACCGCCATGCGCTCGAACAGGTTGGTGAATCGTGACATCGGCTCCGCCCACGGCAGGCGGACCTGGCGCACCCCATGCTCGGGACAGTTCACCCGTGGCGGCCGCGCATGGAGGTAGGTCAGGAACTGGAGACTGTCGAGATGCCTCCACGCCCGCTCCTCGGCGTGGTCATAGGTCGTCAGCTCCCGGTCACACTCAGGGCACCTCCAGCGAGCGCCCCTCGGATGGCCGGTCCACACATCCACCCGACCCTCCTCGACGGACAGTTCGACCCGGCTCACATCCCACGGCGACTCGAGCCCCAGCAGCTGGCGGTACAACTCGGTATCTCGCATGGCCGCATCATGCCGCCACTTCCTCGTCAGGGCACGTAGCTACCCACGGAGAACCCTGAAGCGCCAAAATTTAAGCTGGTGCTCGTGAGTCGTCCGGCACGCTGCTCGTCGACTTCCTCGCCAGGTCGAGGCTCTTCGATCACTCGACTATCCGGAGTCTGCCAACGAGAAGGCGTCGTATCTGGATTGGCCCGAGCGTCGAAGCGCCCTCCGAGGAATGGATGACAATCTGTGAACGTCACTCACAGAGGAAGAAGGAAAGAAGCGAAGTCGGCGAGCAAAGTCGACGAACCTCAAAGACTCCCGAAGGAGCCGTGTCATCCCGACCGTCAGCTCCGCACTGCTGATCGGAGATCCCTGAGCGAAAGCTCCGACGTCGCCTCGCCACCGCACTGGGAGCAATGCTCGACGTGACGCCAACTACGGAGCAAACGAGTCCCCTCAGGATTGAGCACGACGACAAACGATTCGGACAGAGGATCGATTTCGACTCCGTAGCAGGGCTGCCACTCGGTCGATGTCGGCGTCGTCCGGTGTTCGCTGTCCTTGACCAAGCGCCTGAACCGAGAATTGTCCAGGTCGATGATCCATGTGCTGTGGCACGACTCAATGACGATCTGATCCACGGAGTCAGTATCCCATGAATTGATGAGAGTCAAACCGCTTTTACATTTCGGTTGAGTGACAGTTGCCCTCGCCCTTCGTGGCTGTTTCCAAGCGGAATTCGTCGAGGATCCGATTATTAAACACGAATATCTAGGAGATAGGCTCAATCCTGGTTGATAATCGTTGACGGGACCCACACCTCCACTGTGGTTCCTGTCCCCGGATCTGAGTGGAAGGTGAGGTCGGACCCGATGAGCCGTGCTCGCTCGGTCATGCCTCTGAGCCCGAGCGATCCTTTGTCGGCTGCGTCGTGGCTGTCTCGGGAGTCGAAGCCGATGCCGTCGTCGGTCACCAGTAGGCGGACACCATTTTCGCCGTCAAAGCTCAGGCCGACCGCCACACGGTGGGCGGACGCATGTCGCTCAATATTGGAAAGTGCCTCTTGTGCGATCCGGAATAGCGCCAATTCGATGGCCGTCGGCAGCCGCCTTTCGGCTCCCGTCACCCCGAAGGAAGCCTCAAAACAGTGCCGTTCACTGGCTTCAGAGACGATCTGATTTATGGAGGCAACCAGACCGAGATCGTCGAGGACCGATGGACGCAGACCTTTGGCGATGGAACGGAGCTCACCTACCGTCTCCTCGACGATAAAGCGCAGATCGCCAAAGGCTGACGACCCCTGCAGGCCGGCGTTGTCGTTGGCGACGATTTCATCGATTTTCCGGCACAAGTAGATGAGCGTCTGAACCGGTCCGTCATGGAGCTCCTGTGCGATGTGTCGGCGCTCCTCCTCCTGACCGAGAACGACACGGGCCGCGTAGGCCTCCATGAGATCGCGGCGCCGTGTTTCTGCTGTTACATCCTCGAAGACAACTTGCATACGCGCTTCGCTGTCAGGCTGGCTGAGAACGGTTGCTGTTGGTCGGAATACGACGAGCTTTCCGTCGACCTCTCGGCTTACCGTCGTAGGCCCACCGTCGGTGACCGGAGCGCCGTCCCTTGGAGCGTTTTGAAGTTGCTCTGTGATCAGCTTGGAGAGAACCTGACCTGCTGCCGTCGCACCGATCATGTCCACCAGCCGAACGGGAGGATCCAACGGGATGGAAAGGTCTGGTCTTGCTCGAGATGCCGCTCTCCTGAAGGTGTGCTGCGCGGAGGCGTTCGCCTCGATCACATGGCCGGTCCCATCCACGATCAATATGGGCGCCTGGTTCGAATCGAAGAGATTTCTGTACAGCACTTCGGCACTGAGGTGAGCGCGTTGGGCTGCCTCAGCCGATCGGCGTGCGTCGCGTTCCGCCGTAACCCGCTGCCCTACGAGAAAGGCCAGGGCGACCAGAAGAATGATTTGGCCGACCTCGGCCCACGCCCCGACGCCGCTGTGATCATCGACTGCGCTAACCAAGCGCGGGATGGCGAGCAAAGTCACCCAGCTGGCTGTAAACAGGGCGCCCGCCACTCCGTAGTTCAACGCGGCATAGAGCACCGGCACCAAAAAGATGGCCAAGGTCGAAAACTCAAGTGCCACTGAGGCGGTGTCGAGGTGAAACGCCACCGTGGCTGCCAACCGCAGCATGGCTAGGGCCAGAATGATGATCTGTAAGAGCCAGAACCGTGAGTTTGCCCACGGTGTCTCTTTGGCTGAGGCGCGGCTCGTTGCCCGTTCCGCACCGGGGTGCTGACCCAATCCGCCGGCACCGGGGGGACTCGTGGCTACCACACAGGTTCCGGTCGCGCCAGAATCCGGCTGCGTAAGCGTGGCGCCGTCACGGGCCACCGGCTCGATCATGGGCTGGAGCTCTCGTGGGGGGAAGACTCCCTACCGAAGAGGCTGTTTGCCAGCGCGTAGTGGACAAGTTCGGTTCGGGAGGACGTTTCGAGCTTCTCGAAGACATGATTGAGGTGACCCTCGACCGTGCGAGGGCTGATGCCCAGCTGACGTGCGATGGCCTTGTTGGTCATTCCTCGGGCCACCAGCCGAACAACCTCTTGCTCTCGCGTCGTCAAGGGGGTCACCGAGCGGCTTGGTTGGGGCTTCCCCGCCTTTTCTCCCGAGCCGGTAGGACGAGGCGTTGCCAGCCACGTACCTTCACACGCCGCCACAATCGAATTGATGAGCTCGTCGCTGGGCATTGTCTTGAGTAGATAGCCCGACACCCCTGCCGCCATGGCGGCACGAACATAGTTTTCATCGTCGTAGGCGCTCAGAATCAGAACTGTCATATCCGGGTGATCTACGACGATCTGCCGAGCTAGGTCTATACCGTTGACTGTCGGCAGCCTGATATCGACGAGGACAACGTCGGGATTAGCTTGGGCGATGACCCGGAGAGCAGCGTCTCTGTCGCCCGCTTCGCCCACCACGGAGAATCCGACCGAATCATCGAGGATTCGACGAGTACCGGCCCGAAGTAGCTCGTGGTCATCGACCACTACCACCCGACGAGGTGTCATCTCCCTGGCTCCATCAGAATCGGCCGGGGATCGAATTGATGAGTGGATCTGAGGAATCAACGATTTCCACACCACCATCGTAGAGTCACACCGCGCGCACCACTAGGGACAATGTCATAGCCAAAGTGAGCGCGGTGATGAGAGGAGTTGCAACGACGGGGTGGGCTTGACGTCCAACACTCGGTGGTCCATGCGCAACGGCCCTTTGTCTTGTCGCCCAAAAGATCAGCATGCAGGCGAAGTAGGTGATGATCCACACGACGCCTCCGACAGTCGCCGGGCTGATTCCTAGACCACCAACCCAGCAGCCCGCCATCAGAAGGGCCGACCGCCCATAACCTCTCGGATCGGTGCAAGCAGGATCGGTGATCCGCAAGATGGCGAAGATGCCCATGGCGAGCGCGGTACCAATGAGGGACCCGACTACCACGGACCATGTGCCATCCCAGGCAGCTCCGCCGATGATGATGAGTTGTCCGGCAGTCGTCCCGATGGCGGCGATGGCCAGTGGTGCGCGCTTACCCCCGTACTCGATCAGAGCCACGGCGATCGTCGCCGCGGCCAAACAGCAGTACCCAGCAGCAATCGCAGTTCCGTGCCAACCCCATGTGACCAGGGCAAATACGATCCCGGTGGCCATTTCGACAGCGGGATAACGCAGGGAGATGCGGGTGCGACAGGTTCGACAATGTCCTCGCAATGCGATCCACGAGGCGACCGGAATGTTTTCCCACCACGTCAACGTGCGCTGACAGGTGGGACAGAAGGACCTTGGGGCCGATACCGAAAGACCCAGAGGGGCCCGATAGATGACCACGTTTAGAAAGGATCCGACCAGGGTTCCGATAACCGCAGCTATCGCAATGATCACCACGATCGGAATTGTGATTGCCGATAGCGAAAAGTGCTCAGAACCCATATCATGTATTCAAGTGCGTTGGCATGGTCGCACGGTGGTTACTTGTCGGCTGAGAGTGAAAAGGGGCAGCAGGAGGGCATGGCGGCTCCTCCATCCGTATGGTCGGAGTCAGGATCTTCGGGATGTCTCATCCGGGTGCTCATCTGAGCGTTCGTTTGAGACACGACCTGACTTCGCCGTAACCATGTCGGCGTTGCCAATCGCCAACTTGAGAAATACCCCTGGGGCAGGCAGAAAGGGATGGGGTGCATACAACTGAGGGGCAGGGCTCGCGATCGGGCCCGATCAAATCGGATTCGGGTTCAATCTCGGCCGCCAGTCTGCCGATGGTGGACATATGAGTGACGTCGATGCTGTCCGATGGATGGCAAGCGAGCACGATCTTGAATTCGTCGATCTGGACACCTATGGGGTTGATCCTGCCGCGGGCGAGATTCTGCCCGCCTCGCTATCGCGTCGGCACCACGTGGTGGCCATAAAACGAAAGTTCGGGACCCCGGTGATCGCCACCGCCGACCCCGACGATCTGGCAGCGCAAGAAACCGTCCGTGATTCCATCGGCAGGGATTTCATTTCGGTGGTGGCGTCGCCGGATCAGATCGGCGACTACCTCGATCAGCTCTTCGGACCCAGCGACAAAGACGGACCGACGAACGGTGCTGAGCAGGGTGGATTCGACACGCTTTCCTCGCTCGACTCAGCGGTGAAGGCCGAGTCAGGGTTGGAGCTGGATCCAGAGCTAGAGCTAGAGCTGAATCCAATCGCCGCCGACAAGATCGACAGTGTCGAGCGGGATGAGAAGGGCCCCGGCGTCGAACCGGAGTTGTGGTCGGGCCCTGATCATGAAGAACTCTCCGATGCCGGCGAAGACGACACCTCTCAGGTCGACGCTCAGGAACCCGCCGCCGACGGCGGCCCGACGGGGAAACGCCGTCGCCGACGGACCGAATCCAAACATAAGGGCGGCGGACATGGGAAGCATGACGTCGATCCAGAGCTTGGCCAGGTCACGAACGCTGACATGGTCACGTTGGAAACCGAGGAACTGGAACCAGTACTCGAAAACCCTCTGGCCGAAGATCCGTTTGACGACTTGCCGACGTTCCGCCTTGAAACGTCAGATGCGGAGATCCCCGCTGTGCCGCATGGGGACCAACCGGCAACCGCCTCGTCGCATGCCGGCGATACCATTGCCCAAGAGGTCGACTTAACCGTTGTTCCGACTGCAGCGGAAGCGACAGGATCTGACTTGGAGCCGGCCACCAATCTTCTGCCGGAGTTCGGCTCCAGTGCGGCGGATACCGATTGGACGTCGCCTCTTGCTAGTGGAACGACAGAACCTGATCCGCTGGCTGCCCTCGCCCGTTCGGTCGAAGACGGAGAGCAAAACCAGCCGAGCACCGACTCGGCGGCGCTCGCCGCCGATCTAGTCGCCGAAGCCGTGGCCACCTATGAGGTCGAACACGGTGAGGATCAACGATTTGATGCCACTGGTCTCGACGTCCCGACCAGCACCAGCCTGTTCCCCCCACTGGCGAAGGCACTGGTTGAAGGTGAGAGGGTCTCCATTGAGGACATGGAGGGTGTTCTCGAGGAGCACTATCGAACGGGACAGACTATCGCCCGGATCCTGACGGCAAATGACCTTGTGACAGAGGCCGACCTCATGTGGGGCATGGCCGAGGAAATGGGACTCGACTTCGTCGATCTCGACACGGTTGGCGTCGACGTTACCGAGGCCGGAAGGATCCCCGAGGCGACTGCACGTCATCACAACGTGATCGTCATCGCCAACGATGATGGTACGCCGGTTGTGGCAGCCTCGAATCCCACGGATGTCTTTGCGATGGACGACCTTCGTACCATCATGGGTCGGAACTTCATCGTCGTAGTAGCCACCCGTAGCCAGATCAGCTCTTACATCGGTCGGACCTTCAATAGTGGCGGAGACGCTGCCGACATGGCCATGGAAGCCTCGCTGGGCTTTGATGGCTCCGAGGCGCATGCGGATGTCGACGACATCCAGGCCGTCACCGAAGAGGCTCCGATCGTTCGCTATGTCAACCTTCTCATCCTGCAGGCGCTGAATGAGCGAGCGTCAGACGTTCACGTCGAGCCGACGGCAACGGAGCTCCGTATTCGTTATCGGATCGACGGTGTGCTTCATGACGTGTCTACTGCGCCTCGGTCGATCTCGGCGGCCGTCATCACCCGCCTGAAGGTCATGGCCGATATGAACGTTGCCGAACACCGCGTTCCCCAGGACGGGCGGATCTCCCTCAACGTGGGGAGCAAAGGGATCGACCTCCGGATCGCCACGCTTCCAACCATTCACGGTGAGAAGTGCGTCATGCGAGTTCTGGACAAGTCAAGTGTCGTACTTGGATTCCCCGATCTCGGATTCGACGAGGATCTCCTCACGACCTACTCGGGGCTGTACACGAAGCCCTATGGAACCATCTTGGTGACCGGTCCGACCGGTTCGGGTAAGTCCACCACGCTGTACACGACTCTCACAGCACTCAATTCCCCGGAAAAGAACATCATCACCGTAGAGGATCCCGTCGAGTTGCAGCTGAAGGGCGTCAACCAGATCCAGCTGAACGTAAAGGCCGGTCTCACTTTTGCCTCTGCACTGAGGTCCATACTTCGGGCCGATCCTGACATCGTGCTGGTGGGCGAGATTCGCGACAAGGAGACGGCGGTGATCGCTATCGAAGCCGCTCTGACCGGCCACATGGTGCTAGCCACGCTCCATACCAACAGTGCCGCCTCCACCCCCATGCGACTGGTGGAGATGGGGCTCGAGCCCTTCCTGGTCACCTCTGCGTTATCCGGTGTACTGGCCCAGAGGTTGGCTCGCCGCCTGTGTGTGCACTGCAAAGAGGTCTACGAACCTACAGAAGCGGACATCGCTGCGGCCGGATGGTCGACTGCGGAAGTGGAAGAGGTCGGAGGAATATCCAAGGTGTTCAGATCAGTGGGCTGTTCTGCGTGCGCTAACACGGGCTACCGGGGACGCAAAGCCCTGGCGGAGTTACTTCCGCTAACGGAAGAGATCGAACGGTCGATTATCGAAGGAGGATCGGTGGAAGACATCCATAAGATTGCCGTCGCTCAAGGAATGGTCACCTTGCGCCAGAGCGGCCTGCGAAAGGCCATCGAGGGTGAGACCACCCTCGAGGAAGTCCTCCGGGTGGTGGCATGAGCGCGATCAACGCAGATACCGAAGTCGAGTGGTCGACGCGTCTGGCCCAGGCGCTGGTCCAGGGCGGATACGAGACGGAAGCCAATCTCGCACCGCTACTGGCCGAAGCACGTGCCAATGGCCAAACCCTTGCAGAATTGCTGATTGGCAGGAACCTCGCCGTTCCGGGCGTGGTGGTCGGTGCGCTGGCCCATCTGGCCCAGCTGCCGGCCATCGATCTGACTGCTGTTACGGAGAACTCCGACGCTTCGGCGGCCATGCCCGAAAATGTTCGCCTCGAATTCAGGGCTGTGCCGCTCCAATTCGAAGGCAACGTCCTCGTCGTCGCCTTCGCTGAACCCCCGACGGCTCACGAGGTCGACGCGCTCGCCTCTCGTATTGGACACCGTGTCAATCCAGTACTGGCCGATCCGGTGCTGATCTCGCATCTGGTGGGTGAGGAGGAGACTGGCCCGATTCCGGGACCAGCGCCGGATTCACCTCTGGCCGACCATTCCCAGGGTGAGGGTAATCACTCTTCCAACTCCGATGGGCCGACGGTCGAATCGCTTTTGCAAACTGGAATTCCGGCTTCTGTAACAGACGGCAGCATTCCGCTTCACGTCGACGACCTACTCCGGTATGCAGTGACCGTTGGCGCGTCGGATTTGCACCTGACGGCGTCAATGCCTGGGACAATCCGGCTCCATGGGGCCATTCGTCCGATCGAGGGCTGTCCTCCGCTGGACCACGAGACCATTCGGGAAATGATCTTCGGAATTCTTCCGGCCTCCCAGCGTGAGCGTTTTGAGGCAGAACACGAATTGGACACATCGCACTCAATCGCCGGTGTCGGCCGGTTCCGGGTGAACGTCTCTTTGCAACGTGGAACGATCGCGGTCGCGCTCCGCCCGATTCCCCACGAGATGCCCGAATTCGATTCCCTCGGCCTCCCCGATGCCATCAAAGGTTTCACCGACCTTCGACGGGGGTTGGTTCTGGTCACCGGCCCTACGGGCTCGGGCAAATCGACCACTCTGGCGTCGCTGGTCGACATCATCAATCGGACCAAGCCACTTCATATCGTCACGGTCGAGGACCCCATCGAATTCCTTCACGATCACAAACGGTCGATCATCACTCAGCGGGAGATCGGAGAAGACACCGATTCGTTCTCCGAAGCTCTCCGCAGGGTGCTCCGCCAGGATCCAGACGTGATTCTGGTGGGTGAGCTCCGCGACCTCGAGACCATCTCGATGGCCTTGACTGCGGCCGAAACGGGGCACCTTGTGTTCGGGACACTTCATACCCAGGACTGTCCGCAGACGATCGACCGGGTCATCGATGTGTTTCCCACCAACCAACAAGAACAGATCAGGGTGATGCTGGCCGCGACTCTCGAAGGCGTGGTCACCCAGCAGCTGATCGTCAATTCGGAGGGAACGGGCCGGGTCCCCTGCTCGGAGGTCCTGATGTGCACGTCCGCTATCCGTAATCTGATTCGTCAGTCCAAGACCCACCAGATCTATTCGTTGATGCAGGTGGGCGGCTCCTATGGGATGCAGACCATGGATCAAGGCCTGGCTCAGCTGGTCAAGGAAGGTCGTATCTCCGAAAGCATCGCTTACGACCGGTCGTCGAACCAGGAAGACCTACGCAATCACCTCAGCACGATCTAATGCCAATACTCATTCATGATCCACGAAGCGGGGCACAGTGGCACTGACATTTGACTATAAGGTGCGAGACCGGTCGGGAAGCCTGGTCGAAGGACAGCTCGATGGGGACAACATGGCCCTGGTCGTGCGCCGCCTTCGCGAGATGGGCTACATGCCCATTTCGGTAACCCCGAAATCGGCCGTCAATCTCAAGACGGAAATCAAGATCCCCGGCTTTTCCGATCGCGTGAGACTGCGCGAGGTTGCCGTGTTCACCAGGCAACTCTCGACGATGGTCGACTCGGGCTTGTCGGTTGTCCGGTCACTCGGAATTCTGGCCGGTCAGAGCGAGAATCCCACGTTGGCCCGCGTTATAGCCGACGTTCGCCTCGACCTCGAGCACGGCTCTTCGCTTTCCGCGGCCTGTGCCAAGCACCCTAAGATTTTCTCCAATCTCTTCTGCACTTTGGTTCAGGCAGGAGAAGCCGGCGGGAACCTCGACGAGGTCCTGGGAAGTTTGGCCGACACCATCGAGAAGCAGGCGCAGCTCAATCGCACCATCCGCTCGGCCATGACCTACCCGGCGGTCGTCTTCAGCGTGATGCTCGTGATCTTCGCAGCGATGATCGTGTTCATCGTTCCGATTTTCGGAAAGCTGTTCTCGTCGCTGGGCGGAAAGCTCCCGTTACCCACCAGAATCGTCGTTGAGATCTCGAAGATCATCACCAGCGTGTGGTCGCTCGTCATCATTGCCGCGGTCATTATTGGCGTTGTGATCCTCCGCCGGTGGATCACCACAGAAGAGGGACGGCGGAAGTGGGACCGATTGATACTCAAGCCGCCGGTATTCGGACCGCTGTTCCACAAGGTGGCACTGGCTCGGATGACCGGCACCTTGGCTTCGCTCGTTGCCTCCGGAGTACCGATCCTCGAGTCATTGGATATCGGGGCCGACACCGCTGGCAACCGCACTGTGGGTGATGTGCTCCTCGAGGCCAAGAAGGGCGTGCGCGAGGGCAGGCCACTGGCCGATCCCCTTCGAGAGCACGAGGATGTCATTCCGCCCTTGGTGGTCCAGATGATCGAAGTCGGTGAACAGACAGGTGACTTGGACGGGATGCTCAAGAAAGTCGGTGAGTTCTACGATCAGGAGGTCGAGGTGACGGTCAACAACCTGACCGCGCTGCTCGAGCCGATGCTCACAGTGTGCATGGGTGTGATGGTCGGTGCGATGGTCATCTCCCTCTACCTGCCGATGTTCGACTACATCAAGCTGGTTCCCGCCGGAGGAAATTAATCGCCCGACAAAAGGCAATGTGATTTCATGAATCGCCTCTTGCAAAAAGTGCAAATACAACGATAAGGTTACGAAAGAGTTTAAGATCACCTTTTATAGATGATTCAAGACGACGAGGGGCACTCGACCTGTCTTGTTCTTCGAACATCGGCGCGTCGAAAGGCGGACATTTTATGTTATATCAACGATTCTCGGTGGCGTTCAGCCGGTTATCGGCCAGCCATGCGAGCTGAGCAACCCTACCGCTCTACGCCTAACGGCGTGAAGATGTCGTCCTCTGACAGCGATCATTGGGAGTAATTGTCAATTTCCTAAAGAACCGCCTGAAGCAGGACGATAGCAACATCGGATATCGGTAGATGTCCGTCTATTGATGCATCAATAACAACGAGGAGGCAACAAATGTCATATCTGATCAAGCGCCTTAATGAAAGGCGCGCCGTCAAGGGAGAAGTCGGCGCAGATGCCGGATTCACTCTCATCGAGCTCATGGTGGTCCTGTTGATCATGGCCATCCTGCTGGCCATTGCCATTCCGACGTTCCTTGGAGTCTCGGGATCGGCCAATGACCGGGCGGCTCAGTCCAACCTGAACACGGCTCTGACCAACGTGAAGAGCTTCTACAACTCGAACAGTCAGACATTCGGTACTTCCGCCGCGACTCTGGTTGGGTCCATCAGCACCCAGGAACCGAGCATCTCGTGGACGACCGGCGCCTCCGGCAGTTCGGGCACCATCAGCGTGGATGTCGCTGCGGATGGGAATGCCGTGGTTCTGGCTGCGTTGGCAAAGACCAACACGTGCTGGTATGTCATCGACAACGAGGTGGACGAGACTGGGGCCGCTACGCCTCCGTCATGGGAAGGCGCTACGCAGCCTCCTCCGACTGGCGCCGTGGACACTCTTAAGCCCGGTACGTTCTACGGATCCACCAATGTCGGCGGTTCAAGCGCCACTAAGTGCACCGCTGACAGTGCTGGGAGTGCGACCAGCTGGAACAATGTCCAAGCTGGACAGCAGGGCTTCCAGTCGGCACCGGCAGCGTAGTAGAGACTGCTCTGGGAGTGGTCTCCCGCTGAGCAGTTGAGCGTTGAGCGTAAGTGTCCCCCTTCCCCGGAAGGGGGACACTTCGCTTGGCGGACGCCGAGCGTGATGTGGGAACTGATGGACGCCACCCGCTGTCTTGCCGATGGAAAGGCGCAAGTCGCATGACATTGTCAGCCCTGCCCCAGTTCGCTCCCTCTGACGTCAGCCATGCACGAGATGACCAGCAGGTCCCGGATCAGGAGGCACGGCCATCTTTAGGTGAACGTCTGGCTCGTCGCCGGTGGGCGGTGATCGCCACCACCGCCGTCACACTGGTCGGCATGGTCTACATGTTCGCCTGGGATCCCATCGTCTACCACATGAGCATCTGGGTCACACCGGGAGATGTCTGGGGGGTTTTCCGGGGTGCCCACTACGTAGGTTGGGGATACATCGGTGGCGTGTACGGCCCAGGAACCGGCGTCAATACGTTGCCGGGCCTGGAAATTGTTTTGGCCCCTGTGGCCATGGTGTCCGGCCACTTCGGTCTGACCGAATCGGTGAACCCAATCTTCCTTTCCCATCCGACGGCGGCACTCATTCTGCAGCCGGCAGAGCTCATCCTGGCTAGTACGGTGGTCTTTGCCACAGATGCGTTGGGCGAGCGGCTGGACGTCGGTCGAGGACGGCAAATAGTTCTCTGTTTTGTCATCGCCGCCATCGTGTTCCCAGTGGCGGCTGTGTGGGGACATGCCGAAGATGCTGTCGCTATGACCTTTTGCCTCTACGCACTGATCGCGCTGCTCGACGGGAAGTGGTCCAAGTGTGGGTGGCTGTTGGGTCTCGGGATCCTCATGCAACCCCTGGTGGCGTTGCTACTTCCTTTGGTGTTGGGGTCGTCTCCTTCAGGTCAACGGATGTTGGTTGCCGTCCGCTCATCTGTTCTTTCGGTGGTACTGGTCGCCCTGGCACTTGTCGGCAACGCCAGCGGCACCTACCGCGGCCTAGTGCAGCAACCGACCTATCCATCAGTGGATCATCCGACTCCTTGGCTGGCTCTGGCTCCGAGACTTTCAGCTGGGAACACGGTGAGCGGAAAGGCCTCCTTCGTCTCTCACCACGGCCAGGTAGCTCTCATTGGCCCCACGGCGCAACACTTGGTGATCGTCGCTGCAGGGCCGGGGCGCACGCTGTATTTGATCGTGGCGGTTCTCGCTGGTCTCTTTGTCTGGCGGCGTCCACAGGCACCGCTCAGGCTGCTGTGGCTGGCGGCCACCATTCTGGCGGCGCGCTGCTTCTTCGAGGCTGTCATGTGCCCCTACTACCTCGCACCCCCGCTGGTTCTTGCCCTGGTCCTGGTGGCCCGGACCAACCGTCCGAGGTTCGGCGGCGCAGTTGCCATCGCCATCGCCACATCGGTCTACGCCTACCTCCACTTCAGTCCGTGGGTGTGGTGGGTGCCGGTGGTAGTCGGGCTCTCGGCCGTGTTGGCCATCGGGTATCCCGAAACGGAGACCCTCCGCCCCTCCTCGAGAAACGGGACGGATCCCGTCCGTTTCGGTCGGGGATATGACGCGGAGACCG
Source organism: uncultured Acidimicrobiaceae bacterium (assembly GCA_963727955.1). Classification (GTDB taxonomy): domain Bacteria; phylum Actinomycetota; class Acidimicrobiia; order Acidimicrobiales; family RAAP-2; genus Bog-756. The sequence continues at coordinate 197,059 of CAVSII010000010.1, read as the reverse complement.
GGCCGCAGGTGAGCCTCGAGCCAGCTCCGTAGGTTTCGGCGGAAAACCGGGAGGGTACCGCTCCGCTACAGCGGCCCCACCGTGTGCTTGCGACCGGGCAGCATCTCCCGGGCCGTCTCCAGCGTCCGCAGCGCTTCTGCCACCACCGCCCGGGTGTCCTCGGGGTCGATGACGGCGTCGACGAAGCCGCGCTCGGCCGCCTGCCACGGGGTGAGGAAGCGCTCGCCGTACTGGGCCCGCAGGGTCTCCTGCTCCTCGAGCGAGGCCCCGCGGTTGAGGATCTGCACCGCCCCCTCCGCCCCCATCACTGCGATTTCGGCGCCGGGCCAGGCGAAGCACAGGTCGTTTCCCAGCCCCTTCGAGTCCATGACGATGTATGCCCCCCCGAAGGCCTTGCGCAGGATGACGCACACCCGGGGCACGGTGGCCTCGGCGTAGGCGAAGGCCAGCTCGGCCCCGTGGCGGATCATGCCCCGCCATTCGAGGTCCTTCCCGGGCAGGAAGCCAGGTGTGTCCACCAGTGTGACCAGAGGCAGGTTGAAGGCGTCGCAGAACCGGACGAACCGGGCCCCCTTCTGCGAGGCGGCGATGTCCAGCGTGCCGGCCAGGGCCTGGGGTTGGTTGGCCACGAACCCGACCGCCCGCCCTCCGATCCGTCCGATGGCGGTGACCAGTTGAGGGGACCACCGTGTCCACAGCTCGGCCACGTCGTGATCGTCGGCCAGTGCCGCCGCCACCCGCCTCACGTCGTAGGAACTGGTTGTCCGCTCCGGCATGATTGCCCCGAGCACTTCGCCGTCGACGGGAAGACCGCCCGCCGTCTCCACGTCGAACAGGCCGTCGGGTCCCGGCGGGGTGAGCTCGTCGGCGTTGGCCGGCAGCAGGCCCAACAGGTGGTCGACGTGGGCCACCGCCTCCTCCTCGGAGGCGGCTTCGATGGCGCACAGCCCGCTCGAGCGGGCGTGCATGGCCGTACCCCCGAGCTGGTGGATGCCGATGCGTATGCCGGTGAAGTCCTCGACCATGGCCGGACCCGACACGAAGGCGAAGGCATCGGAGGTCATGATGACCAGGTCGGCCAGTCCGAGCAGCAGGGCCGGCCCCGACAGTGCCGGGCCGGTCACCACCACGATGACCGGCACCATGCCCGAGCAGGCGGCCAGGGCGCGAGCCGCCCGCCCCCAACCGTTCAGTGAGGCCACCCCGTCGGCCACGTCGGCACCGCTCGAGGACAGAACCATGACCATGGGAATCCTGAGGGTCAGGGCCGAGGCCGCTGCCGTCCGCATGGTCTCGCCGTCATCGATGGACAGAGCACCCCGGTGCAGGGTCGACACGGTGCGCACCACCATGGCCGGGCGACCACCGAGCTCCTCGATGCCGGCCCTCACCGTCCCGCCGACCCGGCGACGGTAGATGGGCGCGGCCGGGGCATCGAGAGTCACCGGCCCATGCTACGAACGGGAGGGGTCGGCGCGAACGGATGGGGCGGGACACCGACACATGGCCGCCTCTTCCAGGGGCGGGTGCCGAGGCGTCGGCCACGCTAGGAGACTCGGGGTGAAGGCTCAGGGCTCGGGCCGATCGCCCTCGGGCGGCTCGGAACGACCCCGGCCACGGTCGGACAGGTCGCGGTCGGAGGAAGGACCGCTCAACGGCAACTGTTCGACCGGACCGGACAGTCCGCGCCGGTCGGCCCGTTCGAACTGCCGTTCGACGTCGGCCCACACCAGCGGTTCGTCGACCGGGAATTCCTCGTCCGACCTCGGGGCCCGGGCCAGCACCACCGCCCCCACGATGAGCAGGACGAAGAGCATGCTCAGCTTGGACACGAACCCGGCCACCTGTTGGTCGTTGAGGGGACGGAGGCCGATGGCGGCGTGGGACCGGGAGAACTGGGCGTAGAGCGGGTGCCTCGAGAAGATGAAGACGAACGAGAGAAAGGCAGGGACCACCGCCTGGGCCACCAGATAGCCGAAGCGCACCACCGGCTTGAGCCGCAGGATCCCCGGGATCCGGCCGAGCACCGGAATCCACAGGACCAGTCCGGCCCCCAGCACGGCCACCTCCAACAGACCGCGGGCCAACGGGGAGGACGACTCGGCCCGCACCATGGCCGGGGTCATCGAGCCGATGAGGACGATGGTGACGGTGATGATGGCCACCGGTGGTCGCTGCAGCCGAACCAGCACGGCATCGACGGCCGGCGGACGGGTCAGCCAACGGATCACGTCATAGGGGAGGCCCAAGAGGATGAGCGGGGCCACCACCAGCACCAGGATCACCCTCTGGGCGACCAGGGCGGTCAGCGACCAGTGGGCCGCCAGATCGCTGAGCGGCCAGGTCAGAGCTATCACGGCCGCCAGGCAGGCGCCGGCGAAGGTCACCTTCTGTTTCCGGCTCCAGGCAATGGGTGGGTTGTCGCTGTGCTGCAGGCGGCGGTGGCCCACCAGCACCAGGGTGATGCAGGCGGCCAGGACCGCCCAGGTCACCGGATGTAGATGGAAGGCGTACGGGCCGCCAGTCACGTTCGGCCCCGCTGGCTGCGCCCTCTAGATTGACCCTGATGGCACGCCTCGACCGGCTCGAACGGGTCACCGACCTTCTTCTGGTCCTGCTCGACGCGCCGCGCCCGCTCAGCCTGCGGGAGATCGCCGACCGGGTGCCCGGGTATCCGCCCGGCCACGGAGCCCGCCGACAGGCCTTCGAGAGGGACAAGCGGCTGTTGCGGGACGAAGGTGTGCCGGTGCTGGTCGTACCCATCGGCGGTGATGACCAGCTCGGCTACCGCGTCGATCCCGACTCCTACTATCTGCCCGAACTCGGGTTGGCCCCCGACGAGCAGGCCGCCTTGAACTTGGCTGTCGCCGGAGTCCACCTTGGCGAGCCTATAGGTCATGACGCTCTGCTGAAGCTGGGGACAGGTACCGAGTCGCCTCTCCGTCCGGCCCCGCCGCCACTGGTCGATCTGCGCTCCATCGACGGCCTGCCGGCGCTCCCTTTGGTGTTCGACGCCATCCGCCAGCGGGCCGGTGTCCGCTTCGGTTACCGGGGCGAACAGCGCCGGGTGGACGTGGCCGGACTCCGGTTCCGAGACGGGTTCTGGTACCTCATCGGATTCGATCGCGACAGGGGGGAGGCCCGAACTTTCAGGATCGACCGGTTCGACGGTCCGCCCGAGGTGGATGAGCCGTCATCGGCCCAGCTCCCCTCCGACTTCGACGTGGATCGGGCCTTCGGTCGGGAGCCGTGGCACTTCGGTGGCGGCGAGGAGCTCGCCGTCGAGATCCTGATCGACGCGACCGAGTCCGGGCGGGTGGTGGCCGAGCTGGGGGAGGAGAAGGTCATCGAGGCCCGGGACGACGGCAGCGTGGTCATCGGTCTGTCGGTGACCGACACCGAAGCCTGCGTGCTGTGGGTCCTCGATCTGCTCGACCACGCCGAAGTGCTCGAGCCCCCCATCGTGCGGGCCGCCGTCATCGACCACTTGACGGCCGTGGCCGCCGGCCCCAACGGGCACGGCGGGCCAAGTGAGGCGGAGTCGGAAATCCGGGACACCTCGACGAAGGAGGGATCACCCCGGTGACAACCGTGGACACCGCCGGTCGACTCCGCCGCCTGTTGGCCATTCTGGCCTGGCTGGCCCAGGTGGGTGAGGCCCCCATCGACGAGGTGGCCGCCCGTTTCGACCTCTCCCCGTCGGCGCTGGTCACCGAGCTGGAGATGGCCGCCTGTTGTGGTGTGCCCCCGTACACGCCCGACCAGCTCATGGAGATCGTGGTCACCGACTCGACGGTGGCGACCTGGGCGGGTACCGCACTGGCTCGCCCCCGTCGGCTCAGCCCACCCGAAGGCTTCGCCCTGGCCGCCTCGGCCCGGGGTCTGTTGGCTGTGCCCGGCAGCGACGAAGGGGGCGCGCTGTCGCGTGCTCTGGCCAAGCTGGATCGTGCCCTCGGTGGGGAGGAGATCGCCGTCGAGCTCAGCGCTCCTGCCCTCCTGCCTCTGGTGCGTGAGGCCGTGGCCGAAGGAAAGAGCCTCCGTATCACCTACTACTCGGCCTCGACCGACCGGGTCACCGACCGGGAGATCGCCCCACGCCGTGTCTTTGCCGCCGAGGGCCACTGGTACGTGGACGCCACCTGTGGAACCGCGGGCGACGAGCGGCGCTTCCGGGTCGACCGGATCGGTGCCGCCGAGGTCATCGAGGGCAGCGACCAAGTGGGTGGCGGATCGACGCCTGCGGTGTCGGCCACGGCGGACGGAGACGGCGGCGGAAACGACGGTCGGCCTGCCTTCGACTTCCACCCCTTTGTCCCCGGGCCCGACAGCCGGCGGGTCCGCCTGTCCATCGACCCGGCCACGGCCTGGGTGGTCGAATCGGTGCCGTCGGCCGGTCCACCGGTCGAAGTCGACGGTCGGGTGGAGCTCGAGCTGTTCGTCGGCGGGGCGGCATGGTTGGAGCGTCTCCTCCTCCGGCTCGGGCCCGACGCCCGGGTGGTCGAACCGGAGGAGTACCGGGCGCTGGCCGGTGACGCCGCCCGCCGGATCCTGCGCCGCTATCAATCGTGAGTGACGGTGAAACACCACGAGACAACAGGGGATTGATCCAAAGGCGGTGACGCCAGTACCGTGGCAGGTGGCGGACGACCTCATCGGTCGGCCCGGCATGGCCACCCGAATAGAGCAGAGATGTCGGGCCGAGGTGGAGAGCATGTCGGCCGGGGTGACCCGGGTGAACAGAGGGGCCTTCAGGAGCGGAGGGCGCACAGCCGGGGTTGGGGCGATGCTCAAGATCCATGTCGTCCGCCAGGGCGGCCACCATTACTACGTCGACGATCTGGTGCCGGGCCGGGCGGAGGGAACCGGTGTGGCGGGGGAGAGTCCTGGCATCTGGACGGGTCGGGCGGCCACGGCACTGGGGGTGGTGGGAACCGTCTCGCCGGGAGAATTCGGCGAGGTCCTCGAGGGTCGCCACCCAGGTTCGGGCGCGGGACTGCGGATGTCGGCCGGCAGCCGCAGTGTGGCCGGCTACGACCTGACCTTCTGCGCACCAAAGTCGGTGAGCATCCTTCACCTCCTCGGGCCGGCCGAGATAGCCGACCAGGTGGGCCAGGGCCACGTCTGCGCGGTGGCCGAGGCCACCGCCTATCTGGAGAGAGAGGCCACGGGCGTACGGCGTAGCCGTCACGGCCAGGCGTCACTCCAGCCGGCCGTCGGGGTGGTGGCCGGCAGTTTCGTCCACCGCACCAGCCGGGCCCTCGATCCCCATCTCCACACCCACCTGGTCGTGGCCAACGTCACCCAAGGCGTGGACGGCGCCTGGTCATCGATGGACGGAAGGAAGATGTTCGCCCATGTCCGGGCCATCCAGGCTCTCTACCACGCCTGCCTCCGGCTCGAGCTGAGCAATCGGCTCGGGGCCACCTGGGACGTGCGCCCTTCGGGGCTGGGGGACGTGGTCGGGGTGGATGCCACCATCCGCCGCCTCTATTCCGGGCGGACCGCAGGCATAGAGGAGCATCTGGCCGGCGAGGCGGGACACGGCATGCGGCCGTCGCCGCGGCGCGCCTTCCACGCCACCCGACCGGAGAAGGACCGCGCCGGCACGGTCGAAGACCTGGTTGCCGGGTGGAAGCGGCGAGCAGCGGACTTCGGGTACGACCTCGGTGATCTGACCCGGGTGGTCGGTCGACCACGTACCCACTCGGTCGGCCGGATCGATAACCAGCGGTTACAGGACCGACTGGCCGAGCTGGCCGTCCGCCGCCGGACACTGACCCGTCACGACATGGTGGCCGTCGTGGCCCGCGCCGCACCGGATGGTGTGGGCACCCGGGCCGCCGAGCAGGTGGCTGCTCGGTTGATCGAAGCGGCCGGTCCACCGGTGGCCCATCGACGTGGGCGGGAGTCGATGGCCTCTCCGGGTGGGGAGCGGGAGGTCGTTGTGCCCCGTTGGGAAGCGCTGGCTGTGTTGCGCGCCGTCGAGCATCGGCCGGAGGCGCTGGCCGCGCCGATTGATGTCAGCCAGGCCAGGAGCTCTGATGGGCTGGCGCCCACGGTGGTGGGCCGGCCCACCCCGCACTGGAAGCACGATCGGTCGGTGGCCCTCGACCCGGGCCGTCGCCTATCGCCGGCCCGGTCTCGCGCCGCTGTGGATCTCGGTCGGTGAGCGGTTCCGATCGACCGGTCATCGATCCATGCCTCATCGCAGTCTCATTGCCAATTCATCGGCGCCTGCCTCATCGGTGTATGGCTCATCGCCGCGTCATCGTTCGATGGTCCTGTGCGACCGATCTGTCGGCAGGATGGATCCGATCTGCCGCTCGGATGGTTGTCGATGTCGGCCGGCCATGGCGCCGCCGTCGCGCTCGATCCCGTCCAGGCTCCGCCACGGCTCGCTCGACCAGTAGGGGGTGAGGGGAATCCACGCCGGTCGATTGCGTTCGTCGAAGGCCAGAGCGTGACCATTCGACCCGCGAGTGATGAGATCGACCGGCAGACGGCGTCGCCACTGGGTCGAAACACTCTCGCCCCGCTGGGGCCGCCCACCCGAAAGGAGATCGGCAAAAGGACGGTCGCTGGACATCTGTCCGGCCGACAGGGTTCTGGTCACGATCTCCTCGTCCCCCGCCAGTACCGAAAGTGCCTCCAGCGTCCGCACGTCCCCGATGCCGGGAAGTACCACGGTCGTGCCGAACAACGATGGGAATCCGTCGGCGTGCGCCGGCCACCGGCTCCGGGCTTGGGAGAGGTCCTGCAGGCAGGCCATGGTGGTAAGGCCCTGGCCTCCGCCTTCGCTGATCATGGACGGAAGGTCGGGGAGAGGGGCGATGTTGGCCACCTCGTCCAGGGCCATCAGTACAGGCGGCCCGGATCTCGTTTCGTAGGGCCGGTCGGCGTGACGGGCATAAGTGGCTCGTCGGATGTCCTCGACCAGACCCACCACCATGGGCGCCACCAGGCCTTGCCGATCAGCCGGTGCGGCGATGTACACGGTGTCAGCCGAGGTGACGAAGGCCGAGGGGTCAAAATCGGGGTGCGACATGGCATCCAGTGCCTGATCGGAGCGGAAACCGGTCAATGCCCCCGAGGCGGTCGACCAGATCCCGCTGAGCTCCCGCTCGTCGGTGGTCACGATGCCGTCGAGGAGGTTCCTGGCCAGCTCTGTGTTCCGGCCCGGTTCAGCGGCCAGGATCTGCTGCGCCGGTAGAGCTTGGCGTCGATCCACCCAGGTCAGAAGGGTGCGCATGTCCGTCCCGTCCAGGGAGGCGGCATGGAGCAGAGGCGCCAGCAGGGCCTGGGCCCGTTCCGTCCAGTGCGAGCTCTCCGCTCGTGCTCCGCCGCGCACACTCGATGAGGCTCCGACCTCGACCAAAGACCGAGCCATGGCCAAAGAGGTCGTCCAGGTGGTGCACGTCTGCAACGGTGACCACCGCACGGGCTGGAGAGGGCCACGGTCCCCCACCGCGCCGGTGGGGTCGAAGACGAGGCACCGTCCCCGCTGTCCCCGCACCGCACATGTTGCGTCGAGCACGTCCGGTTTGGTCGAAGTGGACACGACTGGGCCGTTGCTCGCCAGGACGTTGGGGATGATGAGTGAGGACGTCTTACCCGAGCGCGGTGGACCGAGGATCATGACTGATTGTTCTGGACCGGCGAAGCACCAGCCGTCTCCGCCGTGTCCAAGGTAGACACCGTGTCCAGCGTTGGCTGACGCGTCCAAAACGCCGGCAAGGCGCATTTGAGGGTCTGACGAGGGAGATGTGGGAAAAAGTTTTTTCATGAGAAATCTGCCCTATCGAGAGGTTCGTGGAACCAATTCGGTGATGGCGGACGATTCCTCCGCGAAGCCCGTTCCTTTGTTGGCGTTGTAATTAATCCTTGCAAACAAACGGTTTTGTGTCCATGCCTTTGTACGCGGACCGACGCGGCAACCGAGCGGCATGCGCCGAGTCGACAAAGCAGCGACGTTGTGGAGTGGTGACCAAACCACACGCTCGTGCGCAGTGGTGCTTGACCTGGGAGTAAAAAGCCATTTTGCTAGTAGTGATTGCGTATCGCTGAGGAGGTGATCGTGAACAAATCTCAACTCGTAAAAGCAGTCAGTGCGTCGGCGCTCGCGTCGCGGCGGACTGTCGAAGATGTTGTTGATGTGTTGTTCGATACGATCGTTGCCGAGGTTCGGTCCGGACGGAAGGTCACAGTTATCGGGTTTGGGGCATTCAATCCGACGACTCGGGGCCCTCGTGTGGGTCGAAATCCAAGGACTGGCGAAGCGGTACCGATCCCGGCGTCGAAAGGTGTCCGGTTCGCCACCGGTTCGGCGTTCAAATCGGCGTTGAACCCTAAGGAGGGAGAATCAATGGCAGTAAAGAAGGCAGCCAAGAGGGCAGTCCGTAAGGCTCCGGCCAAAAAGACAGCAGCCCGCAAGGCGACAGCCAAAAAGGCCACGAAGAAGGCTCCGGCCCGGAAGCGTACGGCTAAGAAGGCTCCGGCTCGCAAGACTGCGGCTCGGAAGTCGACGGCCAAGCGCACGGCTAAGAAGGCTCCGGCTCGCAAGACTGCGGCTCGGAAGTCGACGGCCAAGCGCACGGCTAAGAAGGCTCCGGCCCGCAAGGCGGCCAAGCGAACCACCAAGAAGACGGCGGCTCGGAAGTCGACGGCCAAGCGCACGGCTAAGAAGGCCCCGGCCCGCAAGCGCACGGCTAAGAAGGCCCCGGCCCGCAAGGTGGCCAAGCGGACGGTGCGCAAGCGCAGGTAGCAACACCCGACAGCGCTTCGCTGTCGTGATCGAACCGCCAGCGGGGGTCCTCGGGCCCCCGCTGGCCTGTTCGAGGTGGTGTCGCCCCGATGGGGCCGCCCTGGCCGGTCGACAGGTGCCGACCACGATCGAGGATCAAACGGCGAAGATCAGATGTCGACCCTCAGAGGTCGGCCACACGTCGACCATCAGATGTCGGCCATCAGACGTCGGCCATCAGACGTCGGCGATGCGGTGGAAGGCCTCGGCTGCGGCCAAGCCGGCCAGCGATCCGTGCTCGCCCAACTGGCGTCGTACCTTGGCGGCGAATGCGTCACGTTGGCCGGGCGGCAAGGGCTGTCCCTCGTCCGGAACGGTGACTCCCATGGTCGACCGCCACTGACTGCGATGGCGGAGCAGAGCCTCGATCTTGACCTCTTCGAAACCACCGGCGTTCTCGACGTGGTTGGGCACGTCCGGCTCGAACAGGAGGATCGTGTCGGGACGGTGGGGCGGGAGCCCGAGGTCGGCGAAGAAGTGAGGGTCGCGCGCCGCCACCACCGCGTCGAGCGTGAGGAAGCCTGCGCCCCGGTGGTCGGGATGGAGCCGGTAGCGCCGCCAGGGGTCATGACCTAACACCACCGAGGGTTGTGTTGTGCGCAGGACGCGGGCCACTTCCCGACGCTCCTCGACCCCGTTGACCAGTTCCCCGTCCACCCGGCCGAGGAAGAGAACCCTGTCCGCTTCGAGCTGGGCGAGGGGGGTGTTGTCGACTGCCGCCGCCGCCGACCGACTCTCGTCGATGCGCACGGCCACCAGCTGGCCCAGGTCGGCCTCGGGGTCCCAGCTGCCCTTGGACCCGTCGGTGAGCACCAGGTGGTGGATCCGACATCCGGCGGCCGCCCATTTGGCCAGGGTGGCACCACACCCGAACTCGATGTCGTCGGGGTGGGCGCCGATGGCCAGGGCCGATGCCGGCACCTCCATGTCGACGGTGAGCGCCTCGCCGCTCAGCGCCAGATCGCCCACCGGCAGCCCACTGTCCCCGGCCGGCCCTGCCTCCTTGCCGCTCCCTGTCACCGCAGCGGCGCCGCCGCAGAGACAACCGGCTCGACGTCGCCGGGCTCGTCGACGTCGTAGGCCAGATCGGGACGATCGAGGACGTGCACGGGCAGTCCCAGGCGTTCGGCCTCAGCCCGGTGACGGGCGAAGGAGCCCGGACCGTAGGAGAAGCGGAAGCCGGTGCCGGCCGGTAGGGCGATGACGTTGGTGCCGTTGCCGTAGCGGTCGGGGACCAGAGTGATCCCCGCTGCCTCGCCCACCCGGGCCAGATCGTGGGCCCGGGGAAGATCGCCGTGGGCCACGGTGACCTGGGTGGCCCCGTTGGCCACGAGATGGTCGACGCCGGCCTCGACAGCGCCGTTGAGGCCCCGACCCGGTTCCCATACGACAAGTGCACCGAGGGCACGGGCCCACTGGGCCACTTCGGTGTCGTCGCACACCACCGCCACCGGCAGCGGATGCGCGGCCCGAACCACCCGATCGGCCATGGTGCGGGCCAGTCGGGCCCGATCCGGCCCGCTCATGGTCAGATGCAGCCGCCCCTTGGCTTGGCCGAAAGCCTTGACCGGTATGAGCACGGCCCGGGGGCCGATGGTGGGTGGGGACCCGGGAGGTGGCCGGTGGCCGGGAGCGGGCACCGCGCCAGTGTAGGGGTCCCCTGTGGTTGACCATCGGTTCGCACGCCCATGCTCTCCGGCTGCTGTCAAAGTGGCGCCGGCGGCATCCCGTTAAGGTGAGGTGGTGCCGGACCATCAGGCCTCAGGCGCTGAGCGCCGCGTCGAAGCACTGGCGCGGGTGAGGACTCTCCTCCGCCGTCTGGGCTGTACCGATGCCGAAATCGACGGAGCCGTGGCCGACGATGTCGTCGACCTGCTGGTGGTGGACAGGATGCTGATCCCGGCCGAGCACCGGCTCACCCAGGCCCAGGTGTCGGAGGTCACCGACATCCCGGTCGAGCTGGTCCAGCGGTTCTGGCGTGCCCTCGGCTTTCTCGATGTCGGGGACGACGAGGCCGTGTTCACCGAAATGGATGTCGAAGCCATCCGCATGTTCCAGGCCATGGTGGCCATGGGACTGGTCGACGTGGACAGTGCCGTGCACATGGCCCGGGTCATCGGGTCCTCGATGGCCCGGATCGCCGAAGCCGAGACGGCGCCGGGCGCCATCCCCATCCTCATGCCGTCGGGTGACAGCCTGCTCGACGCCGACAACTTCGCCCGGCAGGCCGATGCCTCCATTCCGGCCATGGCCCGGCTCCTCGAGTTCGTGTGGCGGCGCCATCTCCAGGCTGCTACCCGCCGGGCCATGCTCCTGCGCACGCGTGGGTCGGCCGAGTTCAACAGTCCGATCATGGCCGTGGGCTTTGCCGACATGGTCGGCTTCACCACGCTGAGCCAGCACCTGGGGCGATCCGAATTGGCTGCCGTGGTGTCGCGGTTCGAGGAGCTGGCCCATGACACGGTGGTCGCCCTCGGGGGGCGGGTGGTCAAGATGATCGGCGATGAGGCCATGTTCGTCGTGCCGACGGCCACCAGTGCCGCCGAAATCGGGTTGAGCCTGGCCGAGGCCTACGCCGATGACGAGCTCCTCTCCGACGTCCGGGTGGCGCTGGCCGTCGGCCCCGTTCTGGTCCAGGACGGCGACTTCTACGGACCGGTGGTCAACCTGGCCAGCCGGCTGGCCGGGGTGGCCCGTCCCGGGACGGTGCTCATCTCCGACGAGATGCGGGCCGCCCTCGACGACGAGGGCGGCACCGACTTCGAGACCCACGCCCTTCGTCCGCTGAACGTGAAGGACATCGGACGGGTACAGGTGTGGAAACTGTCGCGGGCCGGGGCCGGGGCCGAGGCCGTCACCGACCGCCGCCGCACCATGCGGTGGGAGCGTCTCACCGACGTCTTGCGCGACCTCGACGAGTTACGGGAGAGGGGCGAGAGAGTCGTCCGCGGCCCCTCTGACCGGGGGCTACTCGGTGTCGACCACGACGGTGGCGATGCCGTGGCCCCGGAGGGGGAACTGCCCCTCGAAGGGAGAGACCGTTTGACCCCGTAGGTCGACCAACCAGCCGGTACGGTCGGGTATCTCCACCGTGGTGGCCGTCGATCGCGGGTTGAAGACCCGGATCTCGAGCTGACCGGCTTGCCGCCTGACCGCCGACACCTCGGCCCCCCGTACGTCCAGGGCGGAGCCGGTCGGGGGCCGGTGCCCCCCACCGAAGGAAGCGGCGGTGGCCAGTGGGACCAGCACGTCCTCGGCCAAGCGGTAGGGATCGACCACACCGACCACCATGGCGTAATCGGCCACCACCGGTCCGATCATCTGCGGGCCTTCGAGGGGCGTCATCGGGCCGGCGGTCATCGGCCGGGTGGACATGCCCAGTCGCGACAGCATCCCTGTGGCCCGCAGCAGGGTCAGGGCCAAGGTACGCGCCCGGGTTCCCCCCTCGCCGCCGATGACCAGATCGACCAGCTCGTACTCCAACAGTCCCTGGTGGACGACGGTCAAGCCTCCGCTCGAGACGAAACGCCGGGAGGGGAAGGTGGGCGTCCCGAACTCGTCCGGACGGCCCTCGGCCGTCAGTCCCCGCTCGACGACGGTGAAGGCGGACTCGGCCTGTGAGGTAGCCGCCGGTTCGGGCAACGGGAGGTGCACCCGTAGACGATGGTCTCGCGACGGGTTGTCGAACTGGGTGTGCACTCGCAGGACGGGCTCATCGGCTCGGATCTCCAGCGTGGTCTCGACCACCACGGTGTGGGATCCCGCCCGCGACTTGGTCGATCCGTCCACCCGATCGGGCCAGGTGAAGGCGGCGGTGACGACGGCGGTGGCCCGGACCGGCCCGGATTCACCTACGGCCACCGAGACGGCGTCGGGAGCATCGATGACGGTGTCGACGGCCGGGGGGGAGTAGTTGTAGGTGTCTCCGAGGTCACCGTCGTCCACCAGCTTTCCGTAGCCCGGGATGTCATCGACCGCGAATGTTCCGTCGGTAGGGTCGATGGCCACGGTGATCAGCCCGTTGGTCAGGACCACACCGCCGTCCGTCGTGCCGTCGGCCCGGGCTCGGTGACGGAGGGGCGTCGGGGCGAACGGCGCCCATCCGAAGGCCGGGACCACTTCCTGACGGGCCAGGATCCGTCGGACAGGGGGCTGGTCGAGGCTGAGCCGGACAACCGTGGCGGGTCGGGCGGTGAGTCGGGTGTAGAGCTCTCTCTTGATCTCTTCGACGGCCACGCCCGGGCGGGGCTCGGTGCCGACCACGATGGTGATGTCGAGGCCGGTATCGTCCTCGGCCAAGGAGACGTCGGTGATGTAGGTCTCGTTGTCGATGCGCGAGCCCTGGATGAGACCCAGCATGTTGCGGACGGTCTCACCGTCGAGAGTGATCGAACCGGGCAGGCCGGCGCGCTCGGAGAGGACCTGTATGTCGGGCCCGGGCGGTCCGTCGGCCGTGACCACCATCTCGACCAGCCCGCCACGGGCGGTGGGCGAGGGGTTGACCACCAGCGGGCCGGCGTCGGCCATGGACGAGGCCAGCGCGGCCAGGGCGGCGTCGGTCAGTCCCTCGCCAATGTGACGGGCCTCGGCGTAGCGGTGGAGCACGGCGTCGACCACGTCGTCGACGGAACAGGCGCAGATCGAGTCGTGGGCGCTGTTGCGGATCATGAGCAGCCACGCCATGTGCAGGAACGGAGCCGGCCACTGCTCGGGGGGAAGGAACAGAGCCGACAAGGGCTCGGCCAGCTGCTCGAGCGACCGCTCGGCCCGGGCGGCAGCCTGCTTGACGTCGACCCGGTTCGAGCCCACGCCCATCAGCAGGTTGGCCCGGGCTCCCGAACGCAGCTCGCCCTGCCAGGTGGGGAGATCCGTCGTCGGGGCACTCTCGAGGTAGGCGGGAAGCGACGAGATGGTGAGCTCGAAATCGTCCTGGATCTGGTTGGCCTCAAAGACCACCCGGCCCAGCCAGGGTTGGGGCCGTTGATGATCGGTTCCGTTCATCAACAACAGCGGGTCGCCGCTTCTGAGGAATGGGTCGAATTCCTCGACCAGGGAAGCGAGCCGACGCCCCAGGGCTTTGGCGTCGTCGGGCAGGGCCGCACCGTTGCCGTAGCCGGCCACCAGGTACTCGGCTCTCACCGCCGATCCGTCGGGAGCCTGCCACCGGAAGGCCGTGCGGTCGACGGCCGCGGGCACGCCCCGCCAGACGACGGCGTGTTCGAATCCGGCCGAAGCCAGAATCTGGGGCATCTGGGCGACGTGGCCGAACATGTCGGGCAGATAGCCCACATCCATCACCCCGCCGAAGTCGCTGCCCCGGCGGATGCCCGCCTGCAGGTTCCGGATGATGGTCTCACCGGACACCAGGAACTCGTCCATCAGGATGTACCACGGACCCACGGTGATCCGCCCCGAGGCGGTCAGCGCTCCCAACCGCTCGGCGTTCTCGGGACGGATCTCGAGGTAGTCGTCGACCACAGCCAGCTGTCCGTCCAGCAGGAAGTGGGTGTACGAGGCGTCCTGCTCCATCTGGTCGAGCAGGGCATCGATGGTGGACACCAGCTTGAGCCGGAATACCTGGAAGGGCTCGTACCACTCGCGGTCCCAGTGGGTGTGGGGGACCACGGCGATGGAGCGGCGAGCCCCGGTCGGAGAGCTGTCGGTGTCGGTCACTTCCATGTTTCCCCTTCTTGTCTCAACCCTGTCTCAACAACCCCGCCCAAGCGTGTCTCAGCCCCATTCGCCCGTCTCAGCCCCACTCAACCTGTCTCAGCCCTGTCCCAAACCCAAAGGGACCCGACCGGTAGAGGCGCCACCAGCGGGCGTGGGCGCCATCCCCCGGTGTAGCAGAGTCTGTACTTCACACCGGACATGTGGCCATCCGTCGGGTGGTCCCGAGATGCGGTGGTCAGGAGCAATCGTCCCCTGATTTCCGCTAAGACGTCATCTGTGTCCACGCCCGACCTCACTCCCGCACGGTTCCGGTGGCTCCCCACCCCGGCCGCCGCTGAGCGACCAGGCACAGGAGGACGCTCTGCACCCCTGGCGTGACCACCTGCCTGTTGGCTCCGACCTGCACACCGCCGACCTGGTCTCATCGGGGACGCTGGTCAGGGCCTGGGTCCACCGGTGGGAGGCCGACCCGGCCGCTCGGCTGTGGAAGGAAGCGGTCGGGCCGGCCGGTGGTGAGCGGGATGGCCGACCGACCGGCCGATGGTGGACGGCGGGGAATTCGAGGCCGCCACCCGGCGAACCGCCGGACGGTTGCGGGGAGCAGGGCTCGTACCTGGTGATCGGGTCCTGTGGTCGACCTCGTCCTCGGTCCGGTCGGTGGTGGCCCATGTGGCCGCCCTGCGGGCCGGCCTGGTGGTGGTACCGGCCAATCCGGGCTACACCCGGCCCGAGGTGGCTCATATCGTGACCGATGTCCGCCCGGTGGCGGCCATCGTCGAGGGCACCGAGCTCAGCGGGTGGATCGGCGCCAGCGGGTCCTCGTCGATCCTGGTGGTGGGGCCGGAGGTCGAGCTTCCCGACGCCGAGCCCGATCAGCTCGACGCCGCCACCGCTGACGCTCCCGCCCTCATCCTCTACACGTCGGGTACCACCGGGTCCCCCAAGGGCGCAGTGCTGAGCCATCGGAACCTGTTGGCCGGGGCCGAGGCGGTCAGGATGGCCTGGCGGTGGACGCCCGATGACCGGCTGGTCCACTGCCTCCCCCTGTTCCACGCCCACGGCCTGTGCGTCGGGATCTACGGCACTCTGTCGGCCGGGGCCTCGGCGGTACTGCTGCCCGGGTTCGAACCGGCGGCCGTGTCCGACATGGTGGCCTCTGAGCAGGCCACCCTGTTCTTCGGGGTGCCCACCATGTACCACCGGCTGGTCCGGGCCGGAGCGGCTCCTGGGCTGCGGCCACTCCGGCTGGCCGTATCGGGGTCGGCGCCGTTGGCCCCCGACCTCCACGCCGAGGTCAGCGCGGCCATCGGATCGTCCGTGCTGGAGCGGTACGGGATGACCGAAACCCTCATGAACACCTCCAACCCCTATTCCGGTCCGCGCCGGGCCGGCACGGTGGGCTTTCCTCTGCCCGGCGTCGAGTTGCAGCTGGCTGATGACGGCCAGATCCTCGTCCGTGGTCCCAATGTCTTCGCCGGCTACTGGGAGAGGCCGGAGGCTACGGCTGACGCCCTGGTGGCGGCGGCTGACGGGGGAGGTCCCTGGTTCCGGACCGGGGATGTAGGCACCGAGCAGGACGGGTATCTGGTCATCCGGGGGAGGACCAAGGAGCTGATCATCACCGGCGGATTCAACGTCTACCCCGGCGAGGTCGAGGACGTGGTGGCCACCCATCCCGGCGTGGCCGAGGTGGCGGTGACCGGTACGCCGTCGGACGAGTGGGGCGAGGTGGTGACGGCGTGGATCGTGGCCGAGGGCCGTCCGCCCTCCCCCGATGAGCTGGCCGCTTTCGTCGCTCCCCGGCTGGCCGCCTACAAGCGGCCCCGCCGGGTGCACGTGGTCGACTCCCTGCCCCGCAACGCTTTGGGCAAGATCGTCAGGGACCGGCTGGGCGGGGGATAGGTTCGGGTCCGATGGGAGGCGGGAGCAACCACAGACGACAACCACCGGCGGACCGGTCGGTCGAGTTGCCGGCCACACGACCGGCCACACTGCCGGACACACGACCGGCCACACGATCGGCGCGGCCCAAGCCGCACAACCGGTTGGAGCGGTCGCTGTGCGACGAGGGGTTCGGTGTGGTGGCCGGGCTCGACGAGGTGGGCCGGGGGGCCTGGGCCGGACCGGTGTCGGTGGGAGTGGTGGTCTACCCCCCCGGCTCACGTGCCCCGAAAGGCCTGTGCGACTCGAAGCTACTGACCGAGGAGCAGCGGGAGGCCCTCTTCCCCCGGGTCATCGCCTGGAGCGCGGGATGGGCGGTGGGTCACGCCGGTGCCGTCGAGTGCGACCGGCTGGGCATGACCGCGGCCCTGCGGCTGGCGTCGCACCGGGCCCTGTGCGGACTGGCCTGGCCGGCCCAGGTGGTGGTCATGGACGGTGCCCACGACTACGTGAGCGAGCCGTGCGCCACCGACCGTCCGGGCTCGCCTCCACCGAACGCGCCACAGATCCGGACGGTGGTCAGAGGTGACGCCACCTGTGTGTCGGTGGCCGCTGCTTCCATCGTGGCCAAGGTCACCCGCGACCGCCTCATGCGTACCCTGTCGGCCAGCTTCCCCGCCTTCGACTTCGACCGCAACAAGGGGTACCCCTCGCCCGTCCACCGCACCGCCCTGGCCGGTTTCGGGCTGACATCAATGCACAGGCGGTCGTGGTCCTTCGTCGACGACCTGGCCTTCCGTTAGTTTTTGGCGCCGGCGGGATCCTTGGGAAGGCCGAGCACCCGTTCACCGATGATGTTGTGCAGCACCTCGTCGCTTCCCCCTGCGATCCGCATCCCCGGCACGCCGAGCAGGAACTCGGACCAGGCGTAGGTTCCCCAGGCGCCGGTGTCGGCCACCAGGGCAGGACCGAGGATGGACGACACCAGATCGCAGGTCCGCACCATGTTGGCGGTGAGGGACAGCTTGGCCAGTGACATCTCGGGCCCCGGCAGCTGCCCGACGGCGATCCGGGCCATGGCCCGCAGATTGGTGTAGCGGGCCACCCGCTCGTTGATCAAGACGGTGGCCAGTTGCTGGCGGACGAGCGGGTCGTCGGTCCGTCCCATGGCCCGGGCCATCTCGACCAGGCGGGTGCTGGTGGGCAGACCGATACCGCCTCCTCCACCCCCACCGATGGCCGCCCGCTCGTTCATCAGTGTGGTCAGGGCCACCGTCCATCCGCCGTTGACCTCACCCAGCCGGTGGGAATCGGGGACGCGTACGTCGGTGAAGAAGACCTCGTTGAAGGATGCCCCCCCGGTCATCTGGCGGAGGGGTCGGACCTCCACGCCGGCGGCGTGCATGTCGACGATGAAAGCTGTCAGGCCGCGGTGCTTGGGCAGGCTGGGATCGCTGCGGCACACGATCTCGCCGATGTCGGACAGTTGGGCCCCCGACGTCCACACCTTCTGGCCGTTGATGATCCATTCGTCGCCGTCGCGTTCGGCTCTGGTCTGGAGCGAGGCCAGGTCCGAGCCCGACGACGGTTCGCTGAACAGCTGGCAGCCCACGATGTCCCCCCGGTACATGGGGCGCAGGGTCTCCTGCTTCACCTCCTCGGTGGCGTGGGCCAGGATGGTAGGCGCCACCATGCCCAGGCCGATGCCGAACACGGCCATCGAGGGGAGCCTGTACCCACCGGCCAGCGTCTGGTAGAGCCGCTGGTAGTCGCGGGGCAGACCGCGCCCGCCGTAGCCCGGCGGCCCGGTGATCCACCCGAAACCGGCGTCGAATTCGGCCTGGGACCACGACCGGGCGGCGGCCAGATCGGCAGCTTCCTGCTCCGGGGTCCGTTCCGGAAAGAGACCGACGCTGTCCGAACCCCGACCCCAGGCGAAGGTCTCCGGCGGACGCTTGTCGGCGTGGGCGTCGAGGAAAGCCCGGGCCTCGTCCTCGAACGCATCGACGGTGATCGTCTCTGCGGGGTCGGCCGGTGCCGACCCGTTCTGGCTGGTCACCACACTGGCCATGGTCGGGGTACCTCTTTCGGTCGCGTCCTGCCCGACGGACAGCGTAACCCTCCCCTCGGGACCCACCGGTGAGACCTCCTGGTGATTCAGTGCCGCCGGCCGACCAGCGCGCCTACGGCGCCGTCCAGTTCGGGGTGGACGAAGGGGTATCCCGTGGCTCTCAGCACAGCGGGAAATACCCGCTGGCCGCCCAGGATCATCTCATCGGCCATCTCCCGACCCAGAGCCACACGCAGGGCGCCGGAAGGGACGGCGACCACTGTCGGCCGGTGAAGGGCGGCACCGATTGCCCGAGCCAACTCGGCGTCGGTGGCCGGTACCGGCGCGGTGGCGTTGACCGGGCCGGCCAGGTCGTGGGTGCGGAGGGCGTGCACGATGGCGCCGACCTCGTCGTCGATGGTGATCCAACTGCGGTACTGGGTGCCCGGCCCCAGCCGGCCCCCGAGGCCGAGCCGGAAGAGGGGGAGCTGCTTGGCGAGGACCCCGCCCGTTCGGGCCAGGACGATGCCGCTACGGAGGAACACGGTTCGTATGCCGGCGTCGACCGCCGGTCGGGCGGCCGCTTCCCAGGCCCGGCACACGTCGGCCAGGAATCCCGCGCCGGTGGACGAGGTCTCGGTGATCTCCTCTTCGCCCCGGTTGCCGTAGATGCCGACGGCAGAGGCACTGATCAGCACGCCGGGTGGACGGGTCAGCCCGGCCAGTGTGTCGGCCAACAGCGCTGTCGACCGTGTGCGGCTGGTGAGAACGATCTCCTTACGGGCGGCTGTCCACCGTCGGTCACCTATGCCCGCGCCGGACAGGTGGACTACGCCGTCGAAGGGCCCACGCCGGCCGAGCGTGGCCCGGTCGATGACGCCGGTGTCGGGGTGCCACACCGCGTTGACTGCGTCGGTTGTGTCGGTTGCGTCGGCGGTGGGGACGGCGTCGGCGGCGGGCGTGGGAGTAGGGACGGTGGCGGGTGGAGCCGGCCCGCGGACCAGGCGGGTGACCTGGTGACCTTCGGCCACCAGGCGCGCCACCAGGGCTGTGCCGATGAGCCCGGACGCACCGGTCACCAGCACCCTCATGGATCGGTACCGGCTGCCTGCATGACCCGGTCGAGCAGGAGGCGCACCATGGCGGCGAAGGCGTCCGGGTGGGTGAGGTGAGCGCCGTGTCCCGCCCCGCCGACCTCGACCAGCTCGGCGCCGGGGGTGTGGTCGACGCACCACGCCACCGCCTGACGATGGCGCGGTGACGACTTTTCGCCCCGCACGAAAAGGGAGGGCACGGTGAGTTCGGCCACGTCGAAGGGCGCCTCGTCCAACCGAATGGCATTGAGCTCCGCCTGCAGAGCGGGGCCGTCGGCCCGCCTCGCCTCCCTGGCCTGTTCGGGCAGCCGCTCCCACGCCTCGTCGCCCACCATCCTGCGGAAGAATCGCTCGGCTGTGTCGGCGGCGCCGCCCTGGTTGGATGCGGGGGACTTCTGTCCGGCCGTCGAACTCGGTGACGTGGGCCACAAGCTCAGCCAGGGCATCGGGGGCTCGTAGGCGGCCACGCCCACGATGGGCCCGGGACCGCCGGGTCGGAGGGCGGCGGCCAGGACGATGTCGCCACCCAGGCTGTGTCCGACAGCCACGGCCGGTCGGCCGTCGATGACGGTGAGCAGATCATCGACGTGACCGGCCAAAGTGGTGCGGACGGGACCGGCCTGTCGTGAACGGTGGTAGCCGCCACGGTCGTAGACCACCGTGTGCACATCATCGAGGCGCCGGACCACCCGCGCGAAGCTGGCCGAGCGGTCGAGCGACCCGTGGACCAATACGACCAGGGGTCCGCCGGCCCCGGTGCCGGCCGGCATCCGTTCGGTGACGGCGAGCTGACCGGGGGGAGGCATGGGCCGTTCAGCCTGTCAGTTGCCCACCAATGGCGCCAAAAAGGGGCCGGAAGCCCATCCGGACCGAAATCTCTGCCCCTTACCGCCGGCCCGGGTCGGTTCGGCGAAAAGGCGGCCGCCACCTGCGAAAGAGCGGCACGGTTGGCGGGCCCGGACCGTATTTTCCTGCCTTCAGGGGTCCCTGGGTGGGCTGAGATGCGCACATGCACCGGCCAGATCGTGCATTGTTATGGATTCCCAACACGAAGGAGAGACTGTGGCCCTAACCAAAACCGATCTCATCACCGCCGTGGCCGCCCACACCGGCACCACCGCCAAGGACGTTTCATCCGTCCTGGCCGGACTCGAGGATGTCGTGGTGGCCAACGTGGCCAAAGGTGAAAAGGTGGTCATCACCGGATTTGTGACCTTTGATCGGGTCCAGCGCGCTGCCCGCAGCGGACGCAACCCGCAGACCGGTGAGACGATCGCCATCAAGGCCTCGAAGAGCCCGAAGATCTCGGCGGGGACCTCGTTCAAGAAAGTAGTGAATGGCCAGGCCCCAGCGCCGAAGGTGGCCAAGTAGCACACGGCCGGCCGTGGGACGGGCGAGACCTGGACCACGGCCGGCTGGTCCTCTGCCCGTGTGCCCGTGTGCCCGTGTGTCCGTGCCCGTGGTCATGTGTCCGTGCCCGTGTGTCCGTGCCCGTGTGTCCGTGCCCGTGGTCACGGTGAGGCTCACAGTTGACCGATGGCCTTGTGGGTCTGAGGGACGACCCGCACCCGCGGGTAGCGGCGGAGCGCCCTGTCGTGGAAGGCGAGAACCTGTTCGGGCGTGGGGGCGGCAGTGACGGCCCCGAACGGGGTCACCGGTTGGAGGAAGACCTCGATCGCCCTCCCATCCTCCTTCCCCCCTTCGGCCACATCGACCACCATGGTCATGGCCGCATCGAACTCGAGCGGATCGGTGGCCGGCCCGATCACCAACTTGACCCAGGTGACCACACCGGCAGCGGCCGAGGTGGTGATGAAGCGGCGCTGCTTTTCGAGAGAGACGTGTTGACCGTCGACGCTGTCGAGTTTCACGTCGATGCTCAGGTAGGTGAGCCACGGCAGGGCCTGTCGCAGTGGTCCGATCAAGGTGCCGTTGGTCTCGAGCATCACCGGGCGAGACGCCTCGGCCATGAGCCGGGCCAGCGCCGTCGTCTTCGTCCCCTGCATGAGCGGCTCCCCGCCGGTGAGGCTGACCGAATGGTGGGGGAGCTGTCGGCAGAGGCTCTCCGCCGCCTCTGCCAGAGCCGTCACCGGTAGCGGACTGTCCACCACGGCCCAGTCCCGGCGACCGGGAGTCTGTTCCACCCGGCACGGCCCCGGTCGCCTCTCGAGCGCTTCGGGCTGATCGCAATAGGCGCACCGGATGTTGCAGCCGGTCAGACGGACGAACACCTGGCGTTGGCCGACCAGTGCCCCTTCACCCTGGATGGCCGAGAACACTTCGGTCGCCAGTATCTCGGGAGCCACCTGGTCGGTCACAACGCCCCTGGTCTGTCATGGCAGAGCGGGGTCGTGCATGCCCGCCTCGGCGAAGCCGCGAGCCCGGAGGACGCAGGCGTCACAGACGCCGCAGGGGATGTCATCCCCCTGGTAGCAGGACCACGTCAGCGCCATGGGCGCCCCGAGCTCCGTTCCCAAGGTGACGATCTCCGCCTTGGTGGAGCGGATCAGGGGAGAGCGGATGGCGATGGGGTTTCCCTCCACCCCCCTCTTCTGGCCGGTGGCTGCCACCTGGCGGAAGGCTTCGATGAACTGGGGACGGCAGTCGGGATAGCCGGAGTAGTCGATGGCATTGACACCGATCCAGACAGCATCGAGGTCGCGTGCCTCGGCCACCCCCAGGGCCACAGCCAAAAAGATGCTGTTGCGGGCGGGGACGTAGGTCACCGGGATACCGTCGCCGCTGTTGCCGACCGGTATGTCGATGGACCGGTCGGTCAGCGCCGAGCCGCCCCAGGCCGTGGTGTCGAGCTGCACCACCAGGTGATCGGAGCGGTAGTGGCCGGCAACGGCCGCGGCCCGGTCGACCTCGGTCCGGTGCTTCTGGCCGTAGTCGAAGGTGAGGGCCAGAGGGGGCGCCTCCGCCTCCCGCTCGGCCAAGGCCATGCACACGGTCGAGTCGAGACCGCCGGAGAGGATGACCAGCTGGCCGGCCACCTTCAGCTCCCCGAGTCGGCCACCAGGTCCACCCAGCAGGTAGGGGTCTCCCAGAGGCGCACGGCGGTGACATCCAGTCCGGCTGACGACAAGAGGCGCCACGCCTCGTGGGCCAGAAGTTCCGCCGTGGGGTTGTCGATGAGCTCGTTGAGGTACTGGTGGTCCCACCGCTCGATCACCTGGCGAGTGACGACGTTCGACAGCTCGTCGAAGTCGATGACCACACCGTTGGCGTCGAGAGGTCCGCTGACGCTGACATCGAGGCGGTAGGAGTGGCCGTGAAGATTGCGGCACCGCCCCGGGTGCCATTCGAGGCGGTGGGCAGCCTCGAAGGTGAACGTGCACGTCACGCTGGTGGGGAGCGGGACCATCGTCAGGACGCTAACCCAACCGTGCGTCGGGTCCGGCCGGCGGGCGGCCACTCGACCGTCGGAACCACCTGTGTTCGGCGTGACCGCCATTAGTCTGGGGAGACATGAGTGTTGTTGAAGATGGGGATCAGACCAAGGCGTCGTCCCGGGCCACCGACGCCGGTGCGGCTGCCGGTGCCGGGGCTTTCGGGCCCAACGCCTGGCTGGTCGAGGACATGTACGACCGGTACCTGGCCGATCCCACGTCGGTCTCGGACTCGTGGCGCGAATTCTTCGCCGACTACCGTCCCGCCGGAGCGTCGCCGTCGGCACCGACGTCGGCACCGACGGCAAGGCCAACGGTCCAGGGAGGCGGGGTGACCGGGGCGGCGTCACCGGCCAGCCGGGGCCAATGGCCTCCTACCGCCTGCGGAGGCGGCCGCCGCCGCCCGGGCCGTTCCATCACTGGCCGGGGAGTCATCTCCTGCCGGGGGAGGGCGATCGGCGCCCGGCGGTACAGCACCTGCGGGCCGGCCCGACGGTGGCGCCGCCGATGTGGCCACTCCGCTGCGCGGCGCCGCCGCCCGGATCGTGGCCAACATGGAGGCCTCGCTGTCGGTACCCACGGCGACCAGTGTGCGGGTGGTGCCGGCCAAGCTCCTCGAAGTCAACCGCACGATCATCAACAACCAGCTGTTCCGGACCAACGGGGGCAAGGTCAGCTTCACCCATCTGATCGGCTACGCGGTGGTCAAGAGCCTGATGGCCGTCCCGGCCATGAACGCCTCCTTCGTCGATGATTCCGATGGCAAGGGGACGCCCGGGTGTGGTCCGCCATGGCCACGTCGGACTGGGACTGGCGGTGGACGTGGAGAAGAGCGGTGGTAACCGAACGCTTCTGGTGCCCTGCATCCGTGACGCCGACACGCTCGACTTCCGGGGGTTCGTGAGTGCCTACGAGGAGTTGGTGCGCAAGATCCACACCAACAAGATCGACGCCCAGGACTTTGCCGGCACCACCGTCACCCTGACCAACCCGGGAACCCTGGGTACGGTCCAGTCGGTACCCCGGCTTCTGGCCGGCCAGGGCCTCATCGTGGGAGTGGGCGCTCTGGGGGTGCCGGCCGGATTCGAAGCGGCCGATCCCCGTACGCTGGCTGACCTCGGCATCGGCAAGACGGTGACACTGACGTCCACCTACGACCACCGGATCATCCAGGGGGCGGAGTCGGGGCTGTTCCTGGCCCACGTGTCCGAGTGCCTGATGGGCGATCACGACTTCTACCGGGAGGTGTTCGAATCCCTCGACATCCCCTACGAACCGGTGGCGTGGGAAAAGGACATCAACGCCTCGGATGACCACGGTGACGGCGACCATCTCCGCCTCATCAAGCAGGTCCACGTCCAGACCCTGATCAACATGTACCGGGTGCGGGGCCACCTCATCGCCCACCTCGACCCGCTCGACGCCGAACCACCCGAGTTGCATCCCGAGCTGGATCCTCTGCACTACGGCCTGACCATCTGGGACCTGCCCCGCCATTTCGTGGCCGACGGGTTGGCCGGCAAGGACATGGCCACCCTGGACGAGATCCTGCACCTGCTGCGCGACGCCTACTGCCGGACCCTGGGCATCGAGTACATGCACATCCAGGATCCCGAGCAGAAGCAGTGGATCCAGCAGCACGTCGAGGGGGTGTCATCGGTCCTCGGGCCGGAAGAGCAGCGCCACATTCTGGGCCGGCTCAACGCCGCCGAGGTCTTCGAGCGCTTCCTGCACTCACGCTACGTGGGTCAGAAGCGGTTCGGTCTGGAAGGGGCGGAGTCGGCCATCGTCCTCCTCGACACCATCCTCGACGAGGCCGTACGTGAGGGCCTCCACGAGGCGGTCATGGGCATGGCCCACCGGGGGCGCCTCAACGTGCTGGCCAACATCGTGGGCAAGTCCTACGGCGAGATCTTCGAGGAGTTCGAGGGAAACCTCGATCCCGACTCGGTCCAGGGCTCGGGCGACGTCAAATACCACAAGGGGGCTGTGGGCACCTTCGTGGCCCGCAACGGTGCCTCCATTCCCATCACCATGGCCTCCAACCCGTCCCACCTGGAGGCGGTGGACCCGGTGGTGGTGGGCATGGCCCGGGCCAAGCAGGACGCCCTTGGTGGTGAACAGGGAGCCGGTCCCGCGCTGGAGGTCGGCTCCGGCGACCCGTTTCCCGTGCTGCCCGTCCTGCTCCATGGCGACGCCGCCTTCGCCGGCCAGGGGGTAGTGGCCGAAACCCTCAACCTGTCGGGCCTCGGGGGCTACCGCACCGGCGGCACCATTCACATCGTCATCAACAACCAGCTGGGGTTCACCACGGCACCCGAGGCTGCTCGCACGTCGGTGTACCCGACGGATGTGGCCAAAATGGTCCAGGCCCCGATCTTCCACGTCAACGGCGACGATCCCGAGGCCTGCGCCCGGGCCGCCCGCCTGGCCTTCAGCTTCCGGCAGGCCTTCCACAAGGACGTGGTCATCGACATGGTCTGCTATCGGCGCCACGGCCACAACGAGGGGGACGACCCCAGTTACACCCAGCCTCTGATGTACGCCCTCATCGAGGCCAAGCGATCGGTGCGCAAGATCTACACCGAGTCGTTGGTGCGGCGGGGGGACATCTCGTTGGAGGAGGCCGAGCAGGCCCTGGACGACTTTTCGGCCCGGCTCCAGGCGGCGCTGGACGAAACCAGGGCCGAGGCCGAGTCGGAGGGGGAGCGCACCCTGTCGCTTCCCGCCTACGTGGTGCCCGATGTGGCCATAGCCCCGGTCGAGACCGGTGTCGAGTCACCGGTGCTGACCGGGCTGGCCGAGGTGGTCCGCACTGTCCCCGACGGGTTCATCATCCATCCCAAACTGGCGCGCCAGTTCGAGCAGCGCGACAAGATGTTCGCCGACGGCGAGGTGGATTGGGCACTGGGCGAGGCGCTGGCCATTGGATCGCTTCTGTTGCAGGGGACCAATGTACGCCTCACCGGACAGGACACCCGCCGGGGGACATTCTCCCAACGTCACGCCGTATTGGTCGATCACGCCACCGGCCGGGAGTATGTACCTCTGGCCTCGCTATCCGGCGGTCGCTTCACCATCGGTGACTCTCTGCTCTCGGAGTACGCCTGTCTCGGCTTCGAGTACGGCTACTCGGTGGAAGCCCCCGATGATCTGGTGGCCTGGGAGGCCCAGTTCGGCGATTTCTGGAACGGGGCCGAGATCATCGTCGACAACTTTTTGGTGTCGGCCGGTGACAAGTGGGGCCAGAACTCCGGGCTGGTCCTGCTCCTGCCCCACGGGTACGAAGGACAGGGCCCGGAGCACTCGTCGGCCCGCATCGAGCGCTTCTTGACCATGTGCGCCCGGGGCAACCTGAGGGTGACCGATCCGACCACACCGGCGCAGTACTTCCACCTCCTCCGCGCCCAGGTCATGCGGGCCGAGCGCACGCCACTGGTGGTCTTCACCCCCAAGTCGCTCCTGCGGTCGCGGCAGGCCCGCTCGCCCATCGCCGCCTTCACCTCCGGGACCTTTGCCGAGGTGCTCGATGACCCGATAGCGGCCAACGACGACTTCGATCCGGCCGCCGTGTCCCGGGTCGTCCTGTGCACGGGCAAGGTGGCCTATGACGCCATGACCCGGCGCGACGAGTTGGGCCCGGCCGGGACCGGCGTGGTGGTGGTGCGGGTCGAGCAGCTCTACCCGTGGCCCCGGTCGACCATCGAAGAGGTCCTCGGCCGCTATCCCAAGGCCCGGGAGGTGGTCTGGCTCCAGGAGGAGCCGGAAAACATGGGCGCCTGGAACTTCGTACACGGCCGCCTGCACCGCATGTTGCGCGACACCCACACCCTGCGGCACGTGAGCCGGGCGGAATCGGCCAGCCCGGCCACGGGGAGCACGGCGTTGCACCGGCTCGAGCAGGACGACCTGATAGCTCGAGCGATCGGCTGACGGCCGGGCTCAGACCAGAAAGTCAGAACAGAGGGTCAGACCAGGAAGTCGTGGGCCAGGGCGATCCACATCTCGGTGGACAGGCGCAGCGATTCCACGTCCACCCTCTCGTCGATCCCGTGGAACATCGACCCGTAGTCCTCGAAACCGATGGCCCGGCTGTGCAATCCGAATCCGTAGGCCACGCTGCCCAGCGCCCGATGAAACCGGGCGTCGGTGGCTCCTACGGTCAGGAAGGGCACCGTGCGGGCTTCCGGATAGAAGAGCCGGCTGACCCGTTCCAGGGCGTCCCACAGGGGGGTGTCGATGGGCGACGTGGTGGAGAGGTCAGCGGCCCGGAACTCCACCTCCACGTCCTCGGCCAGATCACCCAGAGCCTCCTCCACCATGGCCCGCACGTCGGTCGTGTCCCACCCCGGCAACGACCGGATGTCGACTTCGAGCTCGACACGATCGGGTATCACGTTGACCTTGGTGCCGGCTCTCATGATGGTGGGGGCCATGGTGGTGTGTGTGCAGGCGTGCGCCTGGCGGGCCAACGCCACCAGAGGGAGCTCATCGCAGAAGGCGTCGATCTGTTGGGGATCGAGCAGGGGCTCGCTGATCTCGGGCGGAAACCCGATGCCCTCGACGAAGCGCGTCCATGCTTCGTGGAGTTCCGCCTGCGGGTGAAAGGCCTCGATGCGACGAACCACCTCGGCCGCCTTGACCAGTGCATTGTCGGTCCGGAGGGGTTGGCTACCGTGACCAGGTGTTCCTTTGACCGTCAGCAGGCACCAGAAGACGCCCTTCTCACCGACGATCACCGGGAGGCGGGGCGTCCCGTCGGCACCGCCCATCGGGAAACCTCCTGACTCGGTGATCACGTAGTCGGCGTTGACGACATCCGATTCGTTGTGACACAGCCATTTGGCTCCGTGGGTGCCGAGGGCCTCCTCGTCGGCCACGGCGATATAGGTGAGGGTTCCTGCCGGCCGGAACCCGCTTTCGGCCACGTGGCGGAATCCGGTGGCCATGGTGGCGGTGAGATTGAGCATGTCGATGGCGCCGCGCCCCCAGACCACCCCGTCCACCAGCTCGCCGCCGAATGGGTCCCGCTGCCAGTCGTCCGGATTGGCGGGAACCACATCGGTGTGACCGAGCAAGGTCAGGGATGGCGCCGAAGGGTCCGATCCCTCGATCTTCGCCACCAGGGAGGTCCGGCCCGGCTCGGGCTCGTAGGTCTGCAGATCAGCACCTGAGTTCTCGAGGTAGCTGACGAGGATGTCGGCGCTGCGCTGCTCGTGGCCCGAACCCTTTGTCCCGTCGTTCACACACTGGTTGCGGATCAGGTGTTGTAGCAGGTCAGTGGCCTCTTCGGTGCGTTTTTCGGCGGCGACCACAGCCCCATCCTATGGCCCAGAAGCGATGCCCTCCCGTGTCGCCGAGCGGGCCGACGAGGCCCGTGGGCGGGCCCGGATTCCTCCAAGATGATCGGAGGTGACCTGGTCAGATGGTTGACTGGTCGCGATGGAGCAAGGAAATCGTGACCGCCGGCGTGTCGTCGTGGACGGTTCGAACATCGCCACCGAGGGTCGGACCACACCCAGCCTGGCCCAGCTCGACGAGGCGATCCGCTCGTTTCTCGAGGAATACCCCGGTTTCACATCGTCCGACGTGATCGTGGTGGTCGACGCCACCTTCGGCCATCGCATCGACCCCTCCGAGCTGCGTGCCTTCGAACAGGCCGTTGATCACAGCGAGATGATCACGCCTCCTGCCGGGGCCATCGGCCGGGGTGATGGATTCATCCTGCGCATCGCCGAAAAGTCCGGAGCCCTGGTCCTCTCGAACGACTCCTTCCAGGAGTTCCACGCCGAGCGACCGTGGCTCTTCGAGCAGGGACGTCTGATCGGAGGAAAGCCGGTGCCCGGCGTCGGATGGGTGTTCACCCCACGCACACCGGTCCGGGGAGCGCGGAGCCGATCGGTGACCAGCCGGGCCAAACGAGACGCGTCCGTCGACCCTGACCATCTGACCGGGGCGGTCGACGGGGACGGGTCGCCTCCCGTCTTACCGGCCACGTCGGTGAAGAGGGCGCGCGCCGGGAAGGTCAACGACGTCGCTGGGCACACCGGAGGGGCCAAGGCGACCAAAGTGACCAAGGGCGCCAAGGGGGGCAACGGCGACAAGTCGGACAGGTCAGCCAAGGCGGCGAAGAAGGCAGCCAAGTCGGACAAGTCGGACAAGTCGGACAAGTCGGACAAGAGTCAACCAAATCGGGCAAGGCAGCGGACAAGGTAGCGGGCAAGGCAGACAAGGTAGCGGGCAAGGCAGCCAAGGCAGACCAAGGCAGCCAAGGCAGCGGGCAAGGCAGCCAAGTCAACCAAGGCGGACGAGTCCACCGCCAAAGCCCCGAGCACGACCAGGGCACCCCGGGCCGACAAGGCTCAAAAGACGGTCAAGAAGGCGGCAGCGAAGAAGACAGCGGCGGACAAGACGGCGCACGACCGGTCCGGTGGTGCCTCGCCGGTGGGGTCGTCGAGGACGGCCAAAGCCAACAAGGGTTCGGCGCCAACCAAGTCGACCAGGAAGGCGGCGACCAAGTCATCGGAACCGGCAATGCCGGTCGGGAACAACCATATGGCTCCCTCGGATGCGCTCAACGATCCCGTCAGCTTTCTGACCTTCGTGGCGGACCATCCTGTGGGGAGCACGTTCGAGGGAACGGTGACGGCATTCACCTCCCACGGCGCCCACGTGTCGGTCGACGGGATGCTCTGTCACATACCCCTGCGGGGCCTCGCTTCTCCTCCACCCAACCGGGCCAGACAGGTGCTGACCAAAGGGGAGACCCGGCCCTTCGTCCTCATTTCTCTGGATGCAGCGCGCAGGAGGGCAGAGCTGGCCCTACCCGGGGTTCGCGACTGAAGTCCCGACGATCCGGAGATCAATGGGCGGCCGCTGAGCCCGATATCCTCGTCACCCGTGCGAGCCGAGGACTACCTGCCCCACCGCCCTCCCTTCCTCTTCGTCACCGACGTCCTCTCTCTGGAACCGGGTCAGTCGGCCACCGGACAGTGGCAATTGACGGGCGACGAAGCTTTCTTTGCCGGTCACTTTCCGGGACGTCCCACCCTCCCCGGTGTCCTCATGGTCGAGGCGTTGGCCCAGCTGGGCGGTGTCGCCGTTCTGGCCGACGATCGATTCGCGGGCAAGCTCCCTCTCTTCGGGGGCATCGAGAGGGCGCGTTTCCGCCGGCAGGTACTACCCGGCGAGCGCCTCGATCTCGAGGTGACCCTCGGCCGCCTTTCCGCCCGCGCCGGAAAGGGAAGCGGTCGGGCATCGGTGGGCGGTGACCTGGCCTGTGAGGCCGAGCTCCTCTTCGTCCTGGTGGACGCCCCGTCCGCCGCCGATTGAGATCGGGAATTCCGGTGCGGATCGCCACATGGAATGTCAACTCCCTGGGAGCGCGGTTGGGGCGGGTGGAGGAGTGGATCGGCTATGCCCAACCGGACATCCTCTGCATGCAGGAGACCAAGTTGGCCGATGCGGCTTTTCCCCACGGTGCCTTCGCCACCCTCGGGTACGAGACGGCCCATCATGGCGATGGACGATGGAACGGGGTGGCCATCGCCAGCCGGGTGGGCATGTCGGACGTGACGGTGGGCATGGAATCGTCGGACGACGATCAGGGGAGCCGGCTGATCAGTGCCGTCTGCGGGGGAGTGCAGGTGACGTCGGTCTACGTGCCCAACGGGCGCAGCCTCGACAGCGAGTACTACCAGGCCAAACTGGTTTGGCTGGCCGGTCTCCGTTCCTTTCTCGAGCAGAAGACGTCACCCGACCGACCGGTGGCCGTGTGCGGGGACTTCAACGTGGCTCCCGAAGACCGCGACGTATGGAGCCCGGCCGCATTCGAGGGGATGACCCACGTGAGCCCAGCGGAGCGTGAAGCGTTGGCCAGTCTGGAGTCCTGGGGATTGGTGGACGTGTTCCGCCGCCTCTACACCGAGGACGGCCTGTTCTCGTGGTGGGACTACCGAGGCGGTTCGTTCCATCGCCACCAGGGGATGCGTATCGATCTCCTCCTGATGACCGAGGTTCTGGCCCAACGAGCCGTCTACGCCCTCATCGACAGGAATGCCCGCAAGGGTCAGAAGCCCTCGGACCACACACCGGTCTTCGTCGACATAGACACGGGCGGGGACGTGGGCGGTCACTTCCCGCCGCTGTAGTGGCGGGAGGGCAGCCGTCGACGCCCTGGACTCACCTTCAGGTCAGGCGGGTACGGTCAGGTCAGGCGGGGAGAGACCTTCAGGTCCGGCGGGTAGAGACCTTCAGGTCAGGCGGGTACGGAGCTGGGCGATCCGGCGCCCGGTGTCGGCCGCCGTCGCCCGCCGGCTACCGGTGCGGGCCACCCGAGCCACGGCGGCCAACCACGGTGACGGCTGACGCTCCAACTGGCGTCCCGTCCCCGTCGTCCGCAGGCGTGCCCACGAACAGTGGAGGTCGGACGATGCCCGGGTCATGGCCACGTAGAGGAGCCGCCTCTCCTCGGCCAGGGCCTGGTCCGACTGGGCGTAGACGATGGGCACGAACCCCTCCTCGAGTCCGATCACATTGACAGCACTCCACTCGAGCCCCTTGGCCCGGTGAAAGGTGGCCAGTTCGACGGCATCGCCCTCGGCCCGAGCACCGGTGGATGCACCGAACGGCGGCTGCTTGCCGCCACCCGCCGGTCGGCCCGGTGTTCCCCGGTCGGCCCCCACCGGTGTTTCGCGATCGGGAGCGAGCCGGTGGGGGATGCCGGCCCGGCCCAAGGCGCCCCGGACCACCGCCAGTTGGTCATGGGTCCGGGCCAGAACAGCCTGGTCGGACCAGAGCAGGCCCTGTCCCGACCGTTCGAGCAGGCGCGCCACCACGCCCTCCGCCTCGGCCTGCTCGTCGTCGAAGTGGGTGACGATGGGGAGGGGGCCGTCAGGGATGGCTGACAGGGGGATGCCGGCCGTGGCCGATCCGAGGGCGGCACGGGCTGCCGCCACCACCTGGGGCGTGGACCGGTGGTTGGCGTCCAGCCGAAGGACTTCGAGGCCGGCAACCAGCTCCGGAAGGCGGTGGATGAGCCGGGGATCGGCCCCGTTCCATCCGTAGATGGCCTGGTTCGGGTCGCCGACGGCGCACAGGTCGGGGCTGTCGCCCAGGAGACCCCGAATGAGCCGGAATTGAGCGGGGTTCACGTCCTGGAACTCGTCGACGGACAGGTGGCGGTACCGCCACTGGACCCGTTCGGCGAAGGCCGGGTCGGCCTGAAGGAGGTCGCCGGCCCGAATGAGGAGATCATCGAGGTCCACCATGCGACGGCGTTGGAGGGCTGCTTCGTAGGCCGAGAAGCCGTCGACCACCTGATCGACGGCGATGACAGCGGGACGCCCCGCTTCCTCGGCCGCAGGGCCGTAGGTGGCGGCGGCGAGGCAGTTGGCCTTGGCCCAGCCCACCTCGGCGTCGATGGCCGAGGCCAGAGCGGGATCACCGACGATGTCGCAGATCATCCGGAAACGGCGCTCGGCCACCACCGGGGGCGGGTGGCGCACGTCGAGGGCGTGACGGCGGATGAGGGCCAGGGCCAGCTGGTGAAGGGTCCCGGCGCGCACGCCGCGGCTCGGGATGCCGTCCCCGGTGGGGGAGGACACGGCGACCTCGTAGCGGCGGAGGCGGTGGCGGAGCTCGTGGGCCGCCTTGCGGGTGAAGGTGAAGATGGCGGTGTGATCGGCTTCGGCGCTGCCGTCGGCGATGCGCCTGGCCGCCCGCAGCGTGAGCACCCGGGTCTTTCCCGAGCCGGCGCCGGCCACGATGCACAGTGCCGCCGCCGGTGACTCGACGCTCAGCCGTTGCTCGTCGGTGAGAGAAGCCAGGGCCCGGTCCAACAGCGCGGGGCCCGAGCCCTCCTCGGTTTCCTGGTGACCGCCGGCCTGATCACCATTCATCGTGCGTCCCTCGGGCTCCGGGGTCGGCCAGGTCGGGATTCGGCCGGTCGGGGCCCGGCGGGACTGAGCCCGGTGGTCCGGGACGCGGCAGGTCTGAGCCCGGGCCGGGGCTCGATCGGCCTGAGACAGGTGGGTCCGAGCTCGGTGGATCCCAGCGCCCACGGCGTAGGGGCCGGCTCCCATCGTTCCACGGGATGCGAGGCTATCGGTAGGGTGTATCGGTGCTGAAGTCGTTCGCCGGCGGTCACCTGTTCGGCGGAACCTGGGGATCGGGAATTCCCACCGTGCTGGCCCTTCACGGTTGGGCGCGGAGCCACCGCGACTTCGATCCCGTGTTTGCCGCACAGGCGCCCGTCAGTGTGATCGGCCCCGACCTGTTCGGTTTCGGTTCCACCCCACCGCCCCCCGAACCGTGGGGTAGCGACGGCTACGCCCGACACCTGCTTCCCCTGTTCGAAGAGGCGGGGGTCCTGGCCGAGCGGGTGATCATCGTGGGGCACTCCTTCGGAGGCCGCGTGGCGGTCCGTTTGCAAAGGCTGGTTCCGGACCGGATCGAGCGGATGGTCCTCACCGGGGTGCCTCTTCTCGACCGCGGCGACCGCCGTTCCCATCCACCCACCCCGTACCGCCTGATCCGCCGGCTCCATGCCCTGGGGCTGATCGGTGCCGACCGAATGGAGGCAGCCCGGAACCGCTACGGATCGCGGGACTACCGGGAAGCGCAGGGCGTGATGCGGGGTGTGCTGGTGGCCTCCTTGGGCGAACAGTACGCCGACGACATGGCCGCCATCGACTGCCCCGTCCAACTGGTGTGGGGTGCGCAGGACACCGAGGTCCCGCTGGAGGTGGCCGTCCGGGCACAGGGGACCTTTCCCCGGGCCACCCTCACCGTCCTGCCCGGCGTCGGACATCTGGTGCCCACCGAGGCGCCCGGTCACCTTCGTGCCGCCATCCTCGGTGCCGGTGACGACGCCAGGGCCGACGCTCCGTGAGGGCTGTGGAGGCACTCACCACCACCGCACTCGAGCTCTCCCGTCTGCACAGTGGCCTGGCGTGGATCACGGTCGTTGCCTGTGTGGCCGCCTGCGTTCCCGCCGGCCTCCGCTGGTTGCGGGTGGCCCAGCGGGAGCACTACCTGGCCGGATCGGTGACCCGGTTCGCCACCCGGT
This sequence comes from uncultured Acidimicrobiaceae bacterium, assembly GCA_963727955.1. Classification (GTDB taxonomy): domain Bacteria; phylum Actinomycetota; class Acidimicrobiia; order Acidimicrobiales; family RAAP-2; genus Bog-756. Next base: position 163,101 of record CAVSII010000010.1, on the reverse strand, counting down.
GGTGGCGGTCGACGGCGGCCAACCTGATCGGTGGGGCCGTCGGAACGGCTGCGGTCGTGGCATCGCTGTGGTTCCCCCTGGTCGGTCTCCTTACTGCCGTGGTGGTGACCGCAGGCCCACTCGGTCTCTCCGTCCGCGGCAGAACATCCCCCTTGGCCTGGACCCGCCGACTGCGGACCTTGGCCGCACTGTGGGCCCTGCTCGAAGTGGTGGTGGTGGTGGTCGGTTGGCTTCTCGGCCTTCCATCGGTGGCGGCGGCGGTGGCCGCCCTGGCCGTGCCGCTCCTGGTCGACCTGGCCTGCGCGGTGGCCGCTCCTTTCGAGCGCCGGGCTTCCACCTCCTTCGTCGACCAGGCCTCGCGCCGGTTGCACGCCGTCCACCCGACGATCGTGGCCATCACCGGATCCTTCGGTAAGACATCGACCAAAAATCACGTGGCCCACATCGTGAAGACGGCCCGCTCGGTGGTGGCCACCCCGGCCAGTTTCAACAACCGGGCCGGATTGGCCCGGGCTGTCAATGAACACCTGTCCGAGGGAACGGAGGTCTTCGTGGCCGAAATGGGCACCTACGGCCCCGGGGAGATCGCCGACCTGTGCCGCTGGTGCCCACCCGACATCGCCGTCATCACCGCCATCGGACCGGTCCACCTCGAGCGGTTCGGGTCCGAAGACCGGATCGTGGAAGCCAAGGCTGAAATCATCGAACATGCCGAGCGGGTGGTCCTGCCGGTCGACGACAGCCGGCTGGCCGCGCTGGCCGATGCCGCCACCGCCGCCGGCAAGCGGGTCTATCGGTGTTCGACGACCGATCGCACCGCCGACGTCTACGTGGTCGCCTCCCCGGGGGAGCAGGGCCGGTCCTCCGTCTCGGTGTTGGTGGAGGGAAAGCTGGTCGGCGAAGGGCTGTCGGTCCCGACCGGTGCCCAGCCCACCAACCTGGCCTGCGCGGTGGCTGTTGCCCTGGCCCTCGACCTCGAGCCGGCGCTGATCGTGGACCGGCTGCACGATCTTCCATCGGTGGACCACCGCTTGGCCGCGGTGGAATCCCCGTCGGGGGTGGTCATCCTCGACGACACCTACAACGCCAACCCGGCCGGCGCCGGCGCCGCTCTGCGAGCGCTGGTGGCATCGGCGACAGGTGGTGCGGATCGGCCGGCGGGGGTCCGCCGGCTGGCCGTGGTCACGCCGGGGATGGTCGAGCTCGGGGCCCGCCAATTCGAGGAGAACCGCCGATTCGCCTCGGCGGCGGTGGCGGTGGCCACCGACCTGGTCATCGTGGGACGGACCAACCGGCGGGCGCTCGAGGCGGGGGCGCTGGCCGCCGACGGTGCCCGGGCCGACGTCACCCTGGTCAGGGACAGGGGCCAGGCCGTCGACTGGGTGCGCACCCACCTGGCCTCGGGCGACGCCGTGCTGTACGAAAACGACCTGCCGGACCACTACCCTTGACCCACTGAGCCACCGGACGCCCTGCCTCCAGGGGTAGTTCCACGTCCTAGTCCCCGATCCGAGGAGCCAGCCCAGCGTGACCGAAGTCGCCGTCATCTTCGGAGGTCCGTCTCCCGAGCACGATGTCAGTGTGCTCACCGGACTGCAGGCGACCCGGGGCCTGTCGGGCGCCACCGGTTCATCGACAGCTCCGGGCGTGACCGTCCGCGCCCTGTTCTGGACCAAGACGGGCGACTGGTACGAGGTCGACCCCGGCCTCGAGGCCGAGTCGTTCCTCGAGGGGGTTCCTCGTGGCGCCAAACAACTGCAGTTGGTGGCCGCCCCCGGCGGTGGGTTCTCGGAGCCGGGCGGTCGGCTCGGACGGTCGCGGGATCTGGCTGTCGAGGTGGCCCTGGTCTGCTGTCACGGGGGGCCGGGCGAAGACGGCACCCTGCAGGCTGCGTTGGACCTGGCCGGCATCCGGTACACGGGTCCGACAGTGGCCGGAGCCGCCCTGGGCATGGACAAGCTGGCCTTCGGTTGGGTGGCGGCCGGGGCCGGACTGCCGACGCTGCCCCGTCTGCCTCTGGTAGGGGACGCCGACCCGCCGGCATTCGACGGCCCCTACATCATCAAGCCTCGTTTCGGTGGGTCGTCCATCGGCATCGACGTGGTGCACGACTTCGCCACCGCTCTGGATCGGTTGCTGGTCAACCCCCACCTGCGGTTCGGGGCGGTGCTCGAGCCCTACCACCCGGAGATGAGTGACCTCCAGGTGGGGGTGCGCACCTGGCCCACTCTCGACCTCTCCGCCGTGGAGCGGCCCATCCGGTCGACGGACGCAGCTGACATCCTCGACTATCGCGACAAGTACGTGGCCGGCGAAGGCATGGCCGGGGCCAAGCGAGAGCTGCCCGCCCAGATTCCCTCCGAACTGGAGAAGGGACTGCGTGAGGCGGCGGCCAGGATCGCCGAGGTAGCCGGCGTCCGCGGGGTGGCCCGCATCGACTTCCTGACCGATGGTTCACGGTTCGTGGTCAACGAGATCAACACCATCCCCGGCTCACTGGCCCGGTACCTGTGGGTGACCCCGCACCTCCCGTTCGCCACCCTGCTGGCCGATCTTGTCAGCGAAGCCCGGGAGCGGCCCACTCACGCCTACTCGACAGCCGGTGCTGACGGAAGCGTCCTGCGGTCGGCCGGTTCGATCGCGGGCAAGTTGGGCTGAACCGCTTGGCCGACCGCCGGTTTGCCCTCCTCCCCGACGAGAAGGTTCTGGTCGACATCAGGCCTCACTGGTTGTTCCTGGCCGGCCCCTTGGCCACCGCACTGATCGTGATAATCGTGGGCGTGGTCCTGGATGCGACCTTTCCCCATACCTCGGTGGCCCTGCACTGGGTCGAGGGTCTGGTGGTGGCCGTTCCCTGTGTCTGGCTGGCCGTGCGAGCGGTGCGTTGGCGAACCACCCGTCTGCTGCTCACCAACTCCCGGGTCGTCGAACAGTGGGGGGTGCTGGTCAGGCGCGATCTGTCGACGTCCTTGAGCGACATCGAGCACGTCGTGGTCGCCCGATCGCTCCTGCGACGCGTGGTCGGCACCGGTCGCATCGAACTGGTGCTGCACGATGGCGGGGCGCGCCTGATCGAGGACGTGCGCAAGCCGGTGATCTTCCAGCGGGTCGTCACCCGCCGGCTCCGCCCCAGTCCCCCTCCGGTGCGGTGGGCCTGAGCACACCGCCGGCTCGGGAAGTGGGATTGGCCCGGCTCGCAGCGGGCCGCCATGGTTACGACGAACTCGCCTTCTGGGCCAGGGTCCCGTCGCTGGCCCGGACCCGCCAGGCCTCGGTTGGCCACCCATCGAGAGTGATCGCCCCCGGCCGGGCCAGGGCGACCACACACCCGCCGAAGCCGGCGCCGGTCATCCGGGCCCCCCACACACCGGGCCGGGCCGTCACCTGGGCGACCAGCTGGTCGAGCTCGGGCGTCGATACCTGGTAGTCGTCGGCCAAGCTCCGGTGGCTGTCGACCATCAGCGATCCCGCCGTGGCCAGATCATCCACGGCCAAGGCGTCGGCAAAATCGAGCACACGTCTGCACTCGGTGAGCACGTGACGGGTCCGGGCTCGCAACACCGGGTCGATGAGACCGGCCAGATCGTTCTGGTCGGCCGATCCGAGCGGTCCGACGATGGCCGCCGCCGCCTCGCACTCGGCCACACGGGCGGCATAGAGCGAGGTGGGCAGGTGCCGGTGGAGGCCCGAGTGGATGACCACCACGTCGAGGTCCTCCGGGAGATCGACGGTTCGAAGGGTGGAGGACCCGAAGTCGACGAGCAGGGCCTGGTCCCGGTGCCCGGCTGCGGCCACCAGGGGATCCATGGCTCCCACCGGGGCACCGGTGAGATGTTCTGCCTGCTGACACAGACGGGCCAGGCCCCAGGCCGTTCCGGTCACACCCAGCACGTCGGCCAGGGCCACGCACAGGGCCGCGCTCGAGGACAGCCCGGAGCCGATGGGCAGCGTCGACTCGACGTGCAAGAGCCCCCCCGACGGGGGGCGGGCCAGCGCCACCATGGCTCCGACCAGGCGGGCCCAGGGTGGGGAGAGGGCGGCGATGGCGTCACGGCCGGCGGGGAGGTCCAACGGAATGGCCACAGCATCGGGGAAGGCCTCCGAGGTGACCAGCAGGTCGGCCCGGGTTGTCGGGGTCAAGGTCACCGTGACTCCGAGGTCGATGGCCATGGGAAGGGCCAGCCCCTGGTTGTAGTCGGTGTGGTCCCCGATGAGGTTGACCCGCCCCGGCCCGGTGGCCCGGAGTACTACAGCCACCGCCCGGCCTCCGGCTGCACGGACTCGGTCGGAATTGGTCGCATTTGACCCCCGGCGCCCGCGGAGGCCACCATCCGCCCATGACCATCCCGCATCAGTACCATCCGTCGCCAGCTCGCGGTCCGGGCCCGGACGACCGTGGGCGGTGGGCGGTGAGCGGGCCCCTCGACGGTGTCCGGATCGTCGAGCTGGCCGGGTTGGGGCCGGCCCCCTTCGCCGGCATGATGCTGGCCGACGCCGGTGCCGACATCGTACGTATCGACCGCTACGAGAAGGCCTCCTACCCCCCGCTGTCCGAGCCCCACGTCGACCTCATGAACCGCGGACGTCGCTCGGTGGCCGTCGATCTCAAGCACCCGGCCGGGGTTGAACTGGTCCTGCGTCTGGTCGAGCAGGCCGACGGCCTGACGGAAGGTTTCCGCCCCGGTGTGGCCGAAAGGCTGGGAATCGGTCCGACAACCTGCCTCGAAAGAAACCCGAAGCTGGTGTTCGGCCGGATGACCGGGTGGGGTCAGAACGGCCCCATGGCTCCTCGCGCTGGTCATGATATCGACTACATCGCCCTGGCCGGTGCTCTCGACCCCATCGGCCGGGCCGGCGACCGTCCCGTCCCTCCCCTCAATCTGGTGGGTGACTTCGGCGGGGGCGGCATGCTGTTGGCCTTCGGCATGCTGGCTGCCATCGTCAACGCGCGACAAACCGGTCGCGGACAGGTGGTCGACGCCGCCATGGTGGACGGTGCCGCCGCCCTCATGGCCATGACCTACACCCTGCGGTCCGCAGGCATGTGGAGCGGCCCCCGGGGCACCAATCTGCTCGACACCGGCGCCCACTTCTACGAGGTCTACGCGACGTCCGACGGCGGCTTCATGGGGGTCGGTGCCATCGAGCCCCAGTTCTACGCCGAGCTGATCCGCCTGCTCGACCTGGAAGGCGAAGAGTTGCCGGCCCAAATGGACAGGGGGGCATGGCCGCTGATGAAGGAGCGGTTCGCCGCCATCTTCGCCGCCCGGAGCCGGGCCGAGTGGGAGAAGGTCTTCGAGGGCAGCGACGCCTGTGTGGCCCCGGTGCTCTCCATGGATGAAGCTCACCTTCATCCGCACAACCGGGAGCGAGGGACCTTCACCGAGGTTGGCGGGGTGGTGCAGCCGGCGCCGGCGCCCCGCTTCGAGTCCACTCCCGGGTCCATACGCAGGCCTCCACCCAACCCCGGTCAGCACGCCGACGAAGCCCTGGCCGACTGGGGGCTGACCGATGCACAGGTAGCCGAACTGCGGACGGCGGGAGCCATTCGATAACGGCGGGAGCCATTCGATAACGGCGGGAGCCATTCGATGACGGCGGGAGCCATTGGGCAACGGTAGTCAGGCGGTCGGCAGGCGGCGCTGAGGCGGTCGGCGGGCGGCACTGACAGAGCAGCCGTCAGAAGCCCGGGCCGTCCGGCGTCCCTCAGAGAGCCGGGCCCGTCAGAAGCCGGCAACGGCCGTCCGAACCGGATGAGGCCGGTCAGAACCAGGCGACGCCTCTCAGAGATTGACGACCGGGCAGGTCACGGTCCGGGTGATCCCCTCGATGAGCTGGATGCGGCCCACCACCATCTGACCGAGCTCGTCGACTGTTCCCGCTTCGGCCCGGACGATCACGTCATAGGGGCCGGTCACTCCCTCGGCGGCCACCACGCCCTCGAGGGCGGACACGGTCCTGGTCACCGTGGCGGCTCGGCCAACTTCGGTTTGGATGAGGACGAAAGCATTGACCGGCATGTGTTCCTCCTCCACGGGTGGACCAAAGCGGCGCCGAACGGCCCGCATGTTACCGCCGCCGCGGCAACCGACGGGGCCGGGGAGGCATACCATGCCTCAGTGGGCGTTCGGCAACGCGGCGACCAGTTCCGTCGCTTGGCCCGGTCGGCGATCACCGATCTCTTCGACCAGCGCCGGCCGTTCGGGCGACTGGCTCTCACCCATGTGCTGATGACGGCGGGGGACACCATGTTCGCCGTCTCGCTGGCCGGGTCGCTGTTCTTCTCGATCTCGCCCACGGCGGCCAAGGACAAGGTCCTTCTGTACCTGCTTCTGACCATGGCCCCCTTCGCCGTGGTGGCACCGGCCCTGGGGCCGCTCATCGATCGGAGCCGCGGTGCCCGGCGGGCCACCGTCGTGGCATCGGCGGTGGGAAGGGCCGTGCTGTGCCCGTTCCTGGCCCGGGACATCCACTCCTTACTGCTGTTCCCCGAGGCCTTCCTCATGCTGGTTCTGTCCAAGGTCTATCTGGTGACCAAAGGTGCCCTGGTCCCGGAGATGGCCGCCATGGGCCTGATCGACGAAGGGGGGCCCGGGGAGACTCCCGGTCCCGGCTCCGAGGGTCCGGCCCTGGCCGGGCCGGACAGCGCGGTGGGGCCGGCCGGTGCTCCTGCCGGCTTCCCGACGCCCGACCCGTCGTCCTCTGACCAACCTGTCCGGGCCCGGCCCGACCCGCGCACCCCGCCCTACGGGACGCCAGTGGTCCGGGTGGAGGACCCCCTCAACGGTGACGTTCTCATCGAGCCGGACCTGGCCACCCTCAACGCCCGGCTCGGTCTGTTGGCCTCGCTCTCCGGCTTCGCCGTCGCCCTCCCTGCGGTGGCCATCCTCAAGCTGGGTGGGGCGTCGAGCGTTCTCTGGTCGGACGTGGCCGTGTTTGCCGCCGCGGCCGTAGCCGGCATCCGGCTCCCCGTCCTGCGGCGGGCCCAGAGGAGACAGCAGCCGAGTACCAGCGGCTCGGTCACCACCGAGCGCCCGACGGCGGTGGAACCGGGTCCGGTGCAGCCCGAGCTGCAATTTGCCCCCGATGTCGACGAGGCCTGGGCCGGTGACCAGGAGGATCTGGCGGCTTTTCTCCCCCTGGCCGATACCGAGGTGATGCTGGCCCTCATGCCCATGTCGGTTCTGAAGGCCCTGGTCGGGTTCCTCACCTTTCTGGTCGCCTTCGATCTGCGACGTGAAGGGGCCGCCACCTGGTGGTTCGGCTTCGTACTGGGCGCCCTGACCGCCGGGGCCCTCATCGGCGTGCTGCTCGTCGGGCGGATCCGTCGCTTCTTCAGCGAGCAGCAGATCCTGACCGCCTCACTGTGGTTGGTGGCCGTGTTCGCCGCCCTCGGCGCCTTCTATACGGAGCGGGTCTTCCTGGCCGTGGTGGCCCTGGCCGTGGGGGCGGCCGGTGCCGTGGCCAAGCCGTCGTTCGACGCCCTGGTCCAGCGACACGTCCGCGAATCGAACCAGGGGAGGGCCTTCGCCCGTTTCGAGACCCGTTTCCAGCTCATGTGGGTGGTGGGCTCGCTGGTCCCGGTGGTCCTGTCCCTGTCACTGGCGGCCGGTTACGTGGTCATGGCCACGGCCGCCGCCGTGGCGGCTGTGTCCTACCTGAGCTCGCGACGGGCGGTCAGGGGACGGCGTTGACGCCGCCTCAGCCCAGTTGCTGCTCGAGCTTGTCCACTTCGGACCGGAGGGCGGGGGGCAGCTTGTCGTCGAAGATGGCGAAGTGCTCGCGGATGCGCGGCACCTCGGCTCGCCACTCGTCGTTGTTCACCGCCAGCAGCTTCTGCATGTCGGCGGGGGATACGTCCAGGCCCTCGGTGTCGATGGCGCCCTCGGCCGGCACCAGTCCGATGGGTGTGTCGATGGCCTCGCCCGTCCCGCTGACCCGCTCGAAGACCCACTCCAACACCCGGGAGTTCTCGCCGTAACCGGGCCACAGCCATCGCCCGGACTCGTCCTTCCGGAACCAATTGACGTAGAAGATCTTGGGCAGTTTGTCGGGGTCGGCCCCTGCCCCGATCGAGAGCCAGTGGGCGAAGTAGTCGGCCATGTTGTAGCCGCAGAAGGGGAGCATGGCGAACGGATCGCGGCGCAGGTTGCCCACCGCACCGGCCGCCGCCGCCGTCGTCTCGGAGGCCATGATGGAGCCCAGGAAGACGCCGTGCTCCCAGTCCCGTGACTGGAACACCAGCGGCACCACCGAGGCCCGCCGGCCGCCGAACAGGATGGCGTCGATGGGGACCCCGGCCGGATCCTCCCATTCGGAGGCGATGGCCGGGTCCTGGGCGGCGGGGACCGTGAACCGGGCGTTGGGATGGGCGGCAGGACCGTCGGACTCGGGCGTCCACGACTCACCCTTCCACGAGGTGAGATGAGCGGGCGGCTCCGTGCTCATACCTTCCCACCACACGTCGCCGTCGTCGGTGAGGGCGGTGTTGGTGAATATGGCGTTGCCGTCCAGGGTGAGCATGGCGTTGGGGTTGGTGTGGCTGTTGGTGCCGGGTGCCACTCCGAAGAACCCCGACTCGGGATTGATGGCGTAGAGACGGCCGTCAGGCCCGAACTTCATCCAGCAGATGTCGTCGCCCACCGTCTCCACCTTCCAGTCGGCCAGGGTGGGGATGAGCATGGCCAGGTTGGTCTTGCCGCAGGCCGACGGGAAGGCTCCGGTCACGTAGCGTGTCTCGCCGGCGGGCGAGGTGAGCTTGAGGATGAGCATGTGCTCGGCCAGCCAGTTGTCGTCCCGGGCCATCACCGAGGCGATGCGCAGGGCGAAGCACTTCTTGCCCAGCAGGGCGTTGCCGCCGTAGCCGGAGCCGTACGACCAGATCTCCCGCGTCTCGGGGAAGTGCACGATGTACTTGTTGTCCGCATCGCACGGCCACGGCGAGTCCGCTTCGCCTTCGGACAGGGGGGCACCGACAGAATGGAGGCAGGGGACGAACTCGCCGTCGTCACCTAGGACTTCGAGAGCCCCGCGTCCCATTCGGGTCATGATGCGCATGGAGACGGCCACGTAGGCCGAGTCGGTGATCTCCACGCCGATGTGGGCGATGGACGAGCCCAGGGGACCCATGGAGAAGGGCACCACGTACATCGTGCGTCCCCGCATGGAGCCCTTGAACAACCCGGTCAAGAGCGAACGCATCTCGCCGGGATCCTTCCAGTTGTTGGTCGGTCCGGCGTCGGACTCGAGGGTCGAACAGATAAAGGTGCGGTCCTCCACCCGGGCCACGTCGCCGGGGTCGGAGTGGGCCCAGTAGCTGTTGGGTCGCTTGGCATCGGCCAGGCGGGTGAAGGTCCCGTTGTCCACCAGCAGCTGACAGAGGCGGTCGTACTCCTCGGCCGATCCGTCGCACCACTCGACGGCGTCGGGCTCGGTCAGTGCTGCGATCTCGTCTACCCATGCGATCAGCTTCTTGTTGGCGGTGGGGGGCATGGGCTGGGTACTCCTCCTCGGTTCCGGTCAGCTACTCCGACAGGCGGTGGTCTGCGGCCTGTCCACGGGTTATCCACTGATTCTAGTGGGGGGCAATACCCGTCAATGGTAGGCAAGGGTACGTGAACAGTCCCAATTCCGGCGAGCAGGGTGGTGGGGCCGCACCGGGCGACAATAGGGATACGCCCGACCGGGCCGGGGGGATTGACGAATTTGTCGCCATCGACCAGCTACGGAATCGCTTCGAGGCAGCAGCCCGGACCTTGAACGGGCACCAAACCATACCGCCGCCCGGCGATGTATGGATTGGCGACGACGCCGCCGTCGTGACCACCGGCCACCGCTCCCAGGTGTGGGCGACCGATCTGGTGGTCGAAGGCGTGCACGTCGATCTCGACCTCTGCACCCTCGACGACGTGGGCTTTAAGGCCCTCATGGTCGCTGCCTCCGATCTGGCTGCCATGGGGGCCATGCCGGCATCGGCCCTGGTCTCGATAGCCGCTCCGCCGGGCACTGATCTGGACGCCCTGGGACGCGGGGTGGCCGCCGCCTCGGTGGCGTCCCGGTGCGTGGTGGTCGGAGGCGATCTGTCGCAGTCCCCTAGGCTCATGGTCTCGGTCTCGGTTCTGGGCGTGCTGAGAGAGCAGGACCGGGTCGGTCCGATGCTCCGCTCGGGCGCCCGTGCGGGCCACCACCTGATGGTGACCGGCCCTCTCGGCCGATCAGCGGCCGGCCTCCGGATCCTGCGCCGACGGGCCGAGCCCAGGTCCCGGGCGCCAGCCGAGCCGGGGTCGGGGGAAAGGTCGGGGTCGGGGGGAGGAACAGGGTCGGGGGAAGGGTCGAGGGAAGGGTCGGGGTCGGGGGGAGGAACAGAGTCGTGGGGAGCAACAGCGGAACCTTCTGAAGCGGAGGCGGATCTGTCCCGCGCCTATCGGCGTCCGGTGGCACGCCTGGAGGCCGGGGAGACCGGACGCCTGGCGGGGGCCAGCGCGGCGATCGACGTGTCCGACGGGTTGGCCTCCGACCTCCGCCATCTGGGTCGGTCCTCGGGGGTGGGCATCGACCTCGACCAGGTTCCGGTGGCCGACGGCGCCACCCTCAGCGAGGCTCTGGGTGGGGGAGAGGACTATGAGCTGCTCATGGCCACGTCTGACCCCGATCGGATGATCGACGCCTTCCGGTCAGCGCACCTTCCCATCCCCATCGCCATCGGCCGCTGCACCGACCGGGCCGGCCAGTACGCCTATGCAGGACGGCCTCTTACCCCCGGGGGCTGGCGACATCGGTTCTGAGCGGCCCGGGTGCTCTGGGATGGACGCAGGTCCGGTCCGGTCCGAGCAGAAAGCCGGGCCGGAGGTTTGAGCTGAATCAGGCCGGACCAGGGCGGATCAGGCCGGAATGTCCCTGACTGGCACTTTGACGACCTTGCCCGAGCGAATGCACGAGGTGCACACGTGGAGACGTCGTGGCGACCCGTCGACCAGGGCTCGGACCCTCTGGATGTTGGGGTTCCACCGCCGCTTGGTCCGACGATGGGAGTGGCTGATGTTCATCCCGAACGACGGCTTCTTGCCGCAGACCTCACACACCGCTGCCATGACGTTCCGACTTCCTCTCGGGTCCTTCAGGTAAGTCGCAAAGGTTAGCATCCTGCCAATGGTGGCTCTCGACACGCTCGGCGCAACGGAACTGTGCCAGGTCATCACCACCTTCCGTGACGGGCTTCGATCCCACCAGGAGTTCATCAACCGACTCAACGTCTACCCGGTCCCCGACGGCGACACAGGCACCAACATGGCCCTGACCCTGGCGTCGGTGACCGACGAATTGGCCGCCCTGGACGCGCCTGATCTGGGGGCCGCCTGCAAGGCCATCGCCCACGGGTCGCTGATGGGCGCCCGCGGCAACTCGGGGGTCATCCTCTCCCAGCTTCTCCGGGGTATCGCCGAGGGGCTGGTCGGATCTCCCGGTCCCGCCGGCCCGGGTGCCCTTTCCGAGTCCCTGACCATGGCCGACCAGCTGGCCCGTGAAGCCGTCATGCGGCCGGTGGAGGGCACTATCCTGACGGTCGCCCGGGGCGCGGCCGAGTGGGCTCGTTCCGCCACGGACAAAGGAGAGGCGCTGGTCGGCGTGGCCGAGGCAGCCCGGGCAGGCGCAGCCGATGCCCTGGCCCGTACCCCAACGCTCCTTCCCGTACTGGCCCAGGCGGGCGTGGTCGACGCCGGAGGCACCGGCTACCTGCTGCTGTTCGACGCCCTCCTCAGTGTGATCGACGGGCGGCCCATGCCTGTCCCTCCCGACCTGCCCGGCCAGGAGTTCACCCCGGGCAATCCCGAGGCCCCGGGAACGGCCTCTCTGCCAACCGGCACGGGCGCCGAGGAGAACCTGGCCGGACTGCGCTATGAGGTCATGTACCTGCTCGAAGCGCCGGACACCACCATCCCCTCCTTCAAGGAGGTGTGGGCCGGTATCGGGGACTCGATCGTGGTGGTGGGTGGGGACGGGCTGTGGAACTGCCACATCCACACCGACGACATCGGTGCCGCCATCGAGGCCTCACTGGACGCCGGGCGGCCCCGCAACGTGCGGGTCACCGACCTGTTGGAGCAGGTCGAGGAGGAACGTTGGGTCCGCGAGGCGGCGGCCACCGCCGGCAGCGGCCCTCCGGAGATTCCGCTCGGCCCACCGCCGGCCACCGGCGTGGTGGCCGTGGCCACCGGGGATGGCGTGGGCCGCATCTTCCGTTCGCTGGGGGTCCAAAGTCTCATCGCCGGAGGCCAGTCCATGAACCCCTCCACGGCCGACCTGGTCGAAGCGGTCGAGGCCGTGCGTTCGGACCACGTGATCATCCTGCCCAACAACGGCAACATCCTGCCGGTGGCCGAGCGGGTGGGCGATCTGACCACCAAGTCGGTCTGGGTGGTGCCCACCGACACCATTACCGAGGGATTTGCCGCCCTGCTGGCTTACGATCCCGAAGCCGAGGGGGCGGTCAACGCCCGGGAGATGGAGGCGTCGGCGGCCAAGGTGGTGCCGGGTGAGGTGACCCGGGCGGTGCGTGACTCCGAGGGCCTGGTCGGTCCGATCGCGGCGGGGGACTGGCTGGGTCTGTCGCGTCGGGGGATCGAGGTGGTCAACGACTCGCTGGCCGGCGCCGCCTGTGCGTTGCTGGACGTGTTGGTGGGTGACGAGCACGACCTGGTCACCATCATCGAAGGCGAGGGGTCGGGGGCCGCCGACACCCGGAGGATCACCGAGTGGATCCGGGATCAACGACCTCATGTCGAGACGGAGGTGCACCACGGCGGTCAGCCCCTCTACCCGTATCTGTTCTCGATCGAGTGACCCTCGACACGCGTCACGACGGCGAGCCGGTCGGGCTGGACGGGCGCAAGCTGCGACAGCTGGCCGATCTGTCGGTGTCGGTGCTGAAGGGAGTCGGGGCGGCGGCCACCCGGGACCTGTCCGAGCTCGGGGTCGACGACGGTGCTCGATCTCCTCACCCACTATCCGCGTCGGTATATCGACGGGACCCGGCTGGTGCCCATCGCCGATCTGAACCCGGGCGACAAGGACCTCGATACTCGGCGAGGTGATCAAGGTGAGTCGACCTCCTTCGGGATACGGGAGAGGCAGGCGACGATCGCCGACCCGGGTCATCGTCCAGCTATCCGACGCCAGCGGTCGGATCGACGCTGTCTTCTTCAATCAGGCGTGGCGGGCCAAGCAGCTGCCTATGGGAACCGTGGCCCTGCTCTACGGAACGGTGGGCGTCTATCGCGGTGCCCTCCAGCTCAACGGTCCGACCGCCGAAGTGATCCGAGCATCCGGCGAAGGCTCCGAGTCCGATGACGGCTCCCGCTCGGGACGGATCTATCCTGTCTATCCCCTCACCGACAAGGCCAATCTCACCTCCGCCCAGATCAGCCGCTACGCGGGGGAGGCACTGGATCGGGCGGGTCGGTTCGCCGATCCCCTGTTGGAGGCGTGGCGCCGTCGATTCGATCTGGTCGACCGCACGATCGCTTTCAACCAGATCCACCGGCCTAAGGCCCTGGCCGATTGCGAGCCGGCCCGGCGACGCCTGGCCTTCGACGAGCTGTTCCGGCTGCAGCTGGCCCTGGTCCTGCGTCAGGAGCGACTGGCCCGCGACGCTCGCGGTATCCGCCATGTGGTGGAGCGCCAGGACGGTTCCGCCGCCCTGGTGGACCAGTTCATCGCCAATCTGCCCTTCTCGCTGACAGGGGCCCAGGGCCGGGCCATCGATGCCATCCGTCAGGATCTGGCCGGCCCTCTGCCCATGCACCGTCTCCTCCAGGGTGATGTCGGCTCCGGAAAGACGGTGGTGGCCGTGGCCTCCATGCTGGTGGCTGTCGAGGGCCGACATCAGGCTGCGCTCATGGCGCCGACCGAGGTGCTGGCCGAACAGCACGGGTCCGAGGTCATCAGCCTCGTCCACGGACTCACGGTTCCCGATCCGTCGACCCTGGAGGGCCGACGCCCGCTGCGGACGGCCGTGCTCACCAGCAAGACACCCGCCGGCGAGCGAGCCACCATCCATGCCGGGCTGGCGGCGGGCACCCTGGATCTCCTCATCGGCACCCACGCCCTGCTCACCGATCAGGTCACCTTCCGCTCCCTCGGCGTGGTGGTCATCGATGAGCAGCACCGCTTCGGCGTGGAGCAGAGAGCGGCCCTGCGGGCCAAGGGACGCGGGGACGCGGGTGACGGCCATGACCCTGACCTGTTGGTCATGACGGCGACGCCCATTCCGCGCACGGCGGCCATGGTGGTCTTCGGCGATCTGGACATGACCATCGTCGATGAACTGCCTCCGGGGCGGCTTCCGGTCACCACGTCCTGGTTGCGCAACCCCGACCAAGCCGTCGAAGCCTGGGACCGGGTGCGCAGCGAGGTGGCCACCGGACACCGCGCCTTCGTGGTGTGTCCCCTGGTCGAAGGGTCCGACCGGGTGCAGGCCACCTCGGTGGTGGCTGAGTCCGAACGCTTGAAAGAAGAGGAGCTGTCCGGACTACGGGTCGGGTTGCTGCACGGCCAGCTCCCGCCGGCGGCCAAGGAGAAGGTGATGGCCGAGTTCCGGGCGGGGACGGTCGACGTGCTGGTGGCCACCACCGTCATCGAGGTCGGCGTGGACGTGCCGACCGCGTCGGTGATGGTCGTCGAGGACGCTGATCGCTTCGGTATCGCTCAGCTCCACCAGTTGCGCGGGCGGGTGGGGCGGGCCAGCGAACCGTCCTGGTGCTATCTGCTGTCGGAGAACGACACACCGGAGGCGGCCACCCGACTTTCGGCCATGGAGCGGACCACAGACGGCTTCGAACTGGCCGAGGTCGACCTCGAACTTCGGGGCGAGGGGACCATCCTGGGTGCCCGGCAGAAGGGTCGGAGCGATCTCAAACTGGCCAAGTTGATCTCCGACCAGCCCCTGGTGGTGGACGCCCGCCGACTGGCCGAGGAGCTCGTGGCCGAGGACCCCGATCTGGCTGCACACAGGCTCCTGGTCGACGAGCTGCGCCTCTTCGTCGACGAAGAAGAGGGCGAATTTCTGTTCAAGAGCTGATCTCGTTCGACCGGTCCGGCGGCCGACGTGATCGGGTCGGCTGCCCGGCCCGATTGGTCTCCAGGCCGAGGGCGGGCGCACAGCGGGTACCAGCCGGGATGGCCCGAGAGGGGCACAGCCTGACGGGCATCGGACGCCACGGCCCGTAGGCTGGCGGGGTGCGTGTGATTGCCGGGGAGCTACGCGGTCGGCGTCTGTCGGCCCCGACCGATCCGGGGGTGCGCCCGACCTCGGAGAGGGTGCGGGAAGCGGTGTTCGACATTCTGTTCAGCCTGGGTGGTGTGGAAGGAATGGAGGTCGCCGACCTCTTCGCCGGGTCGGGCGCCATGGGGATCGAAGCACTGTCCCGCGGCGCCGCCTCGGTCACTTTCGTCGACAGCAACCCCACCGCTCTCACCTCGCTGCGGGCCAACCTGGCGTCGTTGGGCCTCGACCACGCCGAGGGCGCCGGTGACGTCACCGTTATCCGGGCCGACGTCACTACCTGGGCGCCCACCACCGCGTCGCGCTACGACCTCATCCTGTGTGACCCCCCGTACGACTTCGACGGATGGGAGTCCCTCGTGAGCAACCTCCCCGGTGATCTCGCCGTCCTCGAGTCAGGTGTGGCGATTACGCCTCCACAGGGCTGGGGAGTCATAAAATCCAAGCGGTATGGGGGTACCATCGTGACGGTGGCCCGCCCTGAACTGGTTGCCGAGAAAGGCGTCTCGTGAGGATCGCGCTCATTCCCGGGTCTTTCGACCCGGTCCACAACGGACACCTCGAAGTCATCGAGCGCGCCTCCCGGCTGTTCGACGAAGTGGTGGTGGCCACGCTGCGCAACCCTCAGAAGAGCGAGGCCCTCTTCGACCTACCCGAACGTCAGGAAATGCTCGAAGAGTCGCTCGAACATCTGGCCAACGTCCGGATCGTCTCGGTCTCGACCCTGGTGGTCAACGTGGCCCAGGACGTCGGCGCCAGCGCCATCGTCAAAGGACTGCGGGCTGTGTCGGACTTCGAGAACGAGCTGCAGATGGCCCAGATGAACAAGCAGCTCTCGGGGGTGGAGACCCTCTTCATCCCGACCAGCTCCGCTCATTCCTTCATCGCCTCCCGCCTGCTGAGGGAGGTGGCCCGCTTCGGCGGCGACGTGACCTCGTTCGTTCCCAAAGTGGTGGCCGTGCGGCTGCAGGAGAAGTTCGCCGATGAGTGATCTCTTCGAGGACATCGATCAGGACCGGAATGCCGGTCGGAACCATGACGCCGAGGCACTGATCCGCAGCGCGCTCGACGTGGTCCAGACAGCCAAGGCCATGCCCTTGTCGGCATCGGTGCTGGTCTCTCGTGAGGAACTGGCCGAGCTCTTGCAATCGGCTCTCGACTGCATGCCGGACGAGCTCCGCCAAGCACGCTGGTTGCTCAAGGAGCGTGACGAATTCCTGGCCGAGAAGGGGCGCGAGGCCGATGCCCTGTTGGAGGAAGTGAGAGTGCAGGCCGAGCGCATGGTGCAAAGGACCGAGATCGTCCGTCAGGCCAACCACGTTGCCCAGCGCATCTTGGACGATGCCAACGAAGAGGCGCGCCGGCTCCGCCACGAAGCCGAGGACTATGCCGACCAGAAGCTGGCCAGCTTCGAGATCGTGCTGGACCGCACCATGAAGACCGTGCAGGCCGGCCGCGAGAAACTACAGGTGACACCCCTACCGAAGATCGAGATCGGTGAGGGGGGTGACACCTCCCTGGCTCCGTCGGGTCCCGACCGGGTGGCCGCCGGTGACGAGGAGCCCGAGGGATTCTTCGACCAGGATCGGGACTGACCGTCCCGTAGGTGGGCCCGCGGTGACAAATGATCCGGCCGGAGGGGAGACTGGCGCTCTTACCGTCAGCCCCGGGAGGGAGTCCGAGATGGAACCTGGGCCCGAAACGACATCCGAAGCGAGGACAGAGGCGCTTGCATCGATCGGCGCCGGTCGTCGGGCAAAAAAGGCGCGTCCGTTCATCGTGGCGAGCGCGGCACTGCGCAAACAGGTCGGTACCTCCCGTCATGAGCACCGGCGGGGATCCATTCCCGGACTGGCCGCCCTGGGAGTGGTGGTGCCCGACGAGGCTGAGGTGGACGTCGATCTGACCCTCTCGTCCTATCCGGGCGGGATCATGGCCGTCGGCGTCGTCACCGCTCCCTGGGTGGGGGAATGTCGACGGTGCGGAGGTCCGGTGTCGGGCACAGTGGTGTCTTCCGTTCGGGAGCGCTTTGCCCCGGCCGGAGGATCGGGGCAGGACGAGGATGCCTATCGGCTGAGCGGCGACGAGCTCGATCTCGAGCCCCTGGCCCGTGATGCGGTGTTGCTCGACCTGCCCCTGGCTCCGTTGTGTGCCGAGGCGTGCCTGGGTCTGTGTCCCCGCTGTGGGGCCAATTGGAACCTCGGCCAGTGCGAGTGTCCGCCCGAGCTCGATCCGCGTTGGTCGGCTCTCGATTCACTGCTGGACGCGGAGCGTGGCCCGCAGGGCGGCGGTTTGGCCTAGGATCTCCTTTCTATGGCTGTCCCGAAGAAGAAGACCTCGAAGTCGAAGAGCCGCAGCCGTCGGGCCTCCGCCTGGGTGCTCAAGATGCCGGCTCGTTCCGTGTGCCCTCAGTGCCAGACGGCCAAAACGCCCCATGTCGTGTGCCCCAATTGCGGGTGGTACAAAGGCCGCCAGGCCCTCGAAGTCGAGTAGTGGCGCGGGGCCGACCGCGCCCGTCGGGCGAGGAGTTCATTTCCCTTCCCGTGGCCGTTGACGCCATGGGTGGCGACCGGGCTCCCGACCAGATCGTGGCCGGGGCCAAAGAGGTGGCCGAGCAGGGGCGGATCAAGGTGGCCCTGGTGGGCCGGCCCGGTGCCATGGGCGACACCGGAGATCTGCCGTGCTATTCGGCCAGCGAGGTCATCGGTATGGACGACGATCCCGGAAACGGTGTTCGGCGCAAGAAGGATTCGTCGCTGGTGCGGGCGGCCGAGGCGGTCAGGGACGGGAAGGCCATGGCCATGGTTTCGGCGGGGAACACCGGTGCCGCCATGGCCTCTGCGCTCTTGCGGATGGGCCGGCTTCCCGGTGTGCTCAGGCCGGCCATCGCCACCCCGATTCCCTTTCCGGGCGGGCCGTGGCCAACCGTCCTTCTCGATTCCGGCGCCAATGCCGAATGCACGGCGCAGATGCTGGTCCAGTTCGCCCAGATGGGTGCGGCTTTCGCCAGCAAGCGCTACGGGCAGCCGCGGCCGCGGGTGGCCCTCCTCTCCATTGGCGAGGAGAAGTCCAAGGGTTCGCCGCTGGAGAAGGAAGCCCACGCTCTGCTGGCTGAGGGTGCGGGAGGTGCTGGTCTCGATTTCGTGGGCAATGTCGAAGGTCGCGATTTCTTCGAGGGGAAGACCGACGTCATCGTCACCGACGGCTTCACCGGCAACGTAGCCCTCAAGACGCTCGAGGGGTCGATGCGGTTCCTCATCGGTGCCCTCACCGACATACTGGGTCGACCGGATATGCGGGAAACGGCGGACGCCCTGTACACACACCTCCTCCCTCTGGCCTTCGCCCTCGATCCGGAGAACACGGGTGGCGCCATGCTGCTCGGCGTCGACGGGGTGTGCGTGATCAGCCACGGGTCGTCCTCGTCGGTGGCCATCGTCAACGCCATCACCGTGGCCCACGACCTGGCGGTCGGTGGGCTGGTCGATGCGGTGGCCGCATCGGTGTCACCGGTGGAGGCACCTGGCTGACCAGAGGTCAGTCCCAGAACCGGGCCAACAGGCCGACGTCGTCGGAAGCCTGGCGTCGGCCCATCACCAGGGCGCGGGGCACGGCCGCCGGAGACATGAGCTCGGCCAGGTCGACCTCGGTCGGGACTCGGAGGATCACGTCGGTCCCCGCCTCTCGCAGCTGGTCGACCTCGCGGCCGATATCGCCGGGCCGGGTGGTCATCATCCCCTCGTTCCCCTCGTTCCCTTCGTTCCCCTCGGTTCCGTCGAGGAGGGACAGAGCCAACACCCGCCGGCTGCCGGACAGGAGATCGAGATGGAGGCCGGTTCCGCTCACCCCCCCGTCCATGCACATCCGTTCGCCGATCGGTTGTGGCGGAAAGAGGCCGGGGACCGCGCTGCTGGCGGCCACGGCCCGGGCTGCCGTCACGCCACCCCCTCCCTTGAGCACGCACCGCTCGCCAGTGAAGGCGTCGACGCAGGTGATCCACAGCGAGTCCGGTGTCAGAGGGCCCCACCCGACGACCAGGGCGATGTTCCGCCGCATGGCTGCCGCGCTGGAGGTGGCAGCGGCCAGCGCGGCGTGTCCGATCGATCGGATGGTGGTCACCTCGGCGTCGGAGGCCAACAGGAACATGTCGAGGGCCCTCTGTTGGCTGGGTCGAAGTTTCGAAGCCGGGGCCAGTGCGGCAACCACGTTGGGGGCCCGGGCCAGCAGCTTCACCTCTCCGTGCAGACGGCCCAGCTTTCCACCGGCCAAACCGCACGCCACCATCGAACCGGCGGACGTACCCACGATGCGGTCAGCGGAGTCGAACCGGATCCCGTAGGTGGACAACGTGTGCAGAGTAGGCCGCCTGCCACGCCACGAAGAAGAGACCCCCACCGCCCAAGCACAGGCCATGGTCGAGCCCTGCCCCATAGCGGGCCTCGAACGACCGGGGCATGGCCGTGGTACCCGGTCGGTTCCGATGGAGGGGGAGGGGACCGACATCCCGACCACCCTATCGGGCCGGTGCTCGCCTTCCTGATGCCTGGATGTCACCGACTTAAGGCCGCCTTCACTATCCGTCGAAGAAAATAACGATGGCCGAAAGGGGAGCGGCGTGACGTGCCAAACGATGCTGTACCAGCTCTGTGAGTTGGCGTCGCATCGGGGGCGCGAGATGGCATCGCATCGGGGGCGCGAGACGGCGTCGCATCGGGTGCGCGGGACGGCGTCGCATCGGGGAGGCGGGACGGCGTCGCATCGGGGAGGCGAAGCGGCGTCCCATCGGGGAGCGCAGCGAGTTGGGGATGGATCGGATCGGTCGATGCCGGAGCGACCGGTCAGCGGCTGAGTAGATCCTTGGCGATGTGGGTGACTTGGATCTCGTCGGTGCCGGCGTAGATCTGGAACACCTTTGCATCACGGGCCAGTTGCTCGACACGGAACTCCGCCATGTACCCGTTTCCGCCGAAGAGCTGCACCGCCTCCATGGCCACTGCCGAGGCAGCCTGGGCCGAATAGAGTTTCATGGCCGAGGCCTCGGCCAGCGTAAGACTTTTGCCGGCTGCTGACAGTTCGATGTGCCGAAATACCAGGTTCTGGACGTTGAGGCGGGCGACCTCCATGTTGGCCAGCTTGAGTTGGATGAGCTGTCTGTCCCCGATGGGCTGTCCCCACAGCATGCGGTTCTTGGCGTACTCCACCGACAGGGCCAGGCACTCTTCGATGACCCCGAGCGACATGGCAGCCAGGCCAGCCCGCTCTGTGACGAAGTTGCCTTTGGCCGATTCGCGCCCACCGCCGGGCCGTTCGGCTTCGGTCTCCCCGAGCAAGTTTTCCTTTCCGACCCGAACGTCGGTGAGGAACAACTCTCCGGTGGGGGACGAATGCAAACCCATCTTGCGGAAGGGCTTGGACTGTTCGAGGCCCGGTGTTCCCTTGTCGAGCACGAAAGTGAGTACTCGGCGATCGCGCATCGGCGTGTCCGATCCGTCATCGAGCTTGGCGTAGAAGACGATGGTGTCGGCATAAGGCCCATTGGTGATGAAGGTCTTGTTGCCGTTGAGCACGTATTCGTCACCGTCTCGCCGCGCCGTCGACGTCATCCCGCCCAGAGCGTCGGATCCCGAGTTCGGCTCGGTGATGGCCCACGCCCCGATCTTGTCTGCCGTCAGCAGGTCAAGACCCCATCGCTCCATCTGGGCCGGCGTCCCTTCCTTCATGACGGTTCCGGCTGCCAAGCCCACGCTCACGCCCATGGCGGTCACGATGCCCGGGCAGTAATGGCACATTTCGATGATCGGTATGAGGGTCAGGGCCGCCGCCCCACCGTCGCCGGAGCGGGCCGCTCGCTCTGTCTTCTCCGTCGCCTTCGCCTTCTTCGTCGCACCCTGACCCGTTCCGTCGGCCACCTTGCGACTCAACTGCGCTTTAAACCGATCGCGGGCCAGCTGATCCATTCCGAAGGTGGCATAGAGCTTGCGGATGATCTCGTAGGGAGCCATGTCCCCGTACTCGAGCGCATCGATGTTGGG
Source organism: uncultured Acidimicrobiaceae bacterium (assembly GCA_963727955.1). Taxonomy (GTDB): domain Bacteria; phylum Actinomycetota; class Acidimicrobiia; order Acidimicrobiales; family RAAP-2; genus Bog-756. The sequence goes on along the minus strand of CAVSII010000010.1, from coordinate 141,792 downwards.
GACGACCTCGGCTTCGATGAACCGACGGACGGCATCCCGAACCATCAATTGCTCTTCAGACCATTCGAACACGAGGACCCCTTTGGCCCGTGCGTCTGTGCCGACGTCGGGTTGGTTGTCAGTTGATCCGAGGCTATCCGAGGTCGGCCTACAGTCGGAGTGTGGTACCTGACAGCTCGAACCCGATTTCCGGCGGAGCCGGGGTTCCCGTCGATGAAACCGGTGCGGCCGGCGGTGCTGGTTCAGCCGGAATGGGGTCTGGCGGCAGCGGCGGTGCGGGCCGCTCCCAACGGGTAAAGGGGCCCGGTACAGCCGGCACCGAGGACAGCCTGGGCGCCGGGACCGCGTTCGAGCGGTGGGGCGGGAAGACCTTCTTCGACGATCTGGTCGAACGCTTCTACGTGGGGGTGGCCGCCGACCCCTTGCTCCGCCCCCTCTACCCCGAGGATCTGACTGAATCGAAGGCCCACCTGGCCCTCTTCCTCATGCAGTACTGGGGAGGCCCTCGTTGGTACAGCGAGCAACGGGGCCACCCCCGCCTCCGGATGCGCCACGCCCCCTTCGCCATCGGCACCGCCCAGGCCGACGCCTGGCTGCGCCACATGTCGGCGGCCGTACGACAGGCCGGTCTGGACCCGGCCGACGAGGCCGAGCTCCTCGACTACCTGGCCATGGCCGCACAGAGCCTGATCAACTCGGCGGTCTGACGGTGGCCGTCGGACGACTGGCGGTGGCGGTTGGACGACAGAGCGCCGATCGCCCTGTCCGGCGCCTCAAGGTCACCTGATCAGCCGCTGAAATCGGAGGAGCGGACGACGTCCACCGAGACGGCCAGTGTGTGGGAGTCCCCACCGCCGAAGACGATGCCCTTGAGCGGCGTGACATCGGCGTAGTCCCGGCCCCAAGCCGTAGTTACGTAGGTCGATCCCACGATCTGGTCGTTGGTGGGATCGACGTCGAGCCAACCCCACCCGGGAACGAACACCGACGGCCAGGCATGGGAGGCGTCGGCTCCCACCACCCGGGTCTGGCCCTCCGGAGGGGCCGTCTCCAGATACCCGCTCACGTAGCGGGCGGCCAGACCCATCGACCGGAAGCACCCGAGGGCCAGATGGGCGAAGTCCTGGCACACGCCTCGTCGAAAGCGCAACACGTCATCGAGGGGAGTGGTCACCGTGGTGAAGCCCGGATCGTAGAGGAAGTCCACGAAGATCCTCTCGGTGAGCTCGAAGACAGCGTCGACCAGAGGGCGCCCGGCGGTGAACGAGGGCTCGGCGTACTGACGGACATCGGGGGCAAGCTCGACCAACGGGGACTCGAAGGAGAACTCCCGTGCCGCCAGCGACGTGGTACCCAGATCGGTGGCCAGGAGGTCGCGGACCTCCTCCCACGTCGTCCGGGTGTCGGGCACGTCACCGGGCTTCGAAACGCTCACTGAGCTGGTCGAGGTCACGGTGAGCTCGTCGAAGGGCCCGTCCACGGCAAAGGAGACGACCGGGTTGCCGAAGAAATCGGTCCGCTCGGACCAGCTGGTGGCGGCCGGCTCGACTGCCATGTCGTTGCTCAGGCAGTGCTGATCCGTGGTGTCCCTGGGCCGGAGGTGGGCTTCGTTGCGACAACGCGACACGGGCGCGTTGTAGCGGTAGTGCGTGCGGTGGACGATCTGGTACTTCACAGGGTCTATTCCAGCGCGTCCGGTTGGCCACCGGCCAGTATCGAAAGCCGCTCGTGCATGAAGTAGCGTGGCCCGCAGGCTGTCGAGGAGCTCGCCCAGAAGGTCGTCCACCTCTCCGAGCACCGCATCGAGGCTGGATCGCCGGTCACCCTCGGGATCCACCTCAGCCAGTCGTTGTGCATCGGTCCCCTGCAGACTGGTGGCCATCCGTCGCAACAGCTGCTCGTCGAGTCGGGAGCCTGGGGAGGTTGATCGATCAGGCAGCCGGCCCAGATGGTCGAACAAGCGATCGAGCTGATAGACGACGCTTCGCGGATTGGCGCTGTCGTAGACGAGTAGGTCGACCGCTCCGGCCACCCGCATGACCGACCCGGAACGTCGGCGGAAGATCATCAGGCTCTCCGATGTCTTGAGCAGGGACTCGAGCAAGAGGTCTTCGACGACGGCCGCCCGACGTCGGACCAGAACAGCCCGCACCAGCCTGACCAGTGACTGGGCTCGTTCGAGTCGCCGTCCGGCATCGAGGAAGAGCCAGACCGCATCTCTTTCCATGTTCTCGGCGCTCAGGCCCGACAGAGCCAGCAGGGCCTGGAGCAACCGCTGAAGGTTGGATTGCAACGCCACCAGCTGGGTGGGCGGGCGGTTGCGCAGCCGGGCCAATTCCTCCTCCAGGTCACCTACCAGCTGCCAGGTATCGCCGGACAACTGTTCGCGCACTGAGTAGGCCGCGTCGACCAACAGACTGAGCGAGGCCACCAGGCTCCCGTCCACCCGGGCGTCGAGGAGGAGGGTGAGGGCCCGGCGATCAGTGGGGACGTCGAAGGTCATCCCCTGGGCTTCCACCTGGTCCCGCTCGGCCCCGCCATGGCCGGCAACCTCGGGCTCGGTCACCGGGTCGAACCCGGAGACCGAACCGAGAGCGGCCAGCAGCACCTGTAGCGACTCGGCGCCACTCTCGGCTCCGACGCTGAGGGGCTGGTCGAGCCGGGAGAGGACGGTGCGGATGAGCCGGATCACCAATTCGGCGTGCTCGGCGGCCCGCCCCAGAACGAAGAGCTGGGCAGCCACCCGACCGGGTAGGGGAGCGTCGGCTGTCGATGCACGTGGAGCCCGGATCGTCGTCCGTGGTGATCGCAGCCAGGTGCTCTGCTGGAGGGCCGGCGCCGCTGACGTGACCCAGGTGTCCTTGCTCGGTCCTCCTCCCCGGCTCGAGACGATGAGCGAGTCGGGGCTGTCGCCCACCCGGGTGAGGCCTCCGGGCAGGACGGCAAAGCCGTGGCCACCGCCGTTTCCGGTGTTGCCGTCGTCGTCTTGTCCGGTACGGACGCTGAAGGTGCGGAGCACCGCCGGCCGCGGCTCCAGCGATCCGGTTGCCGTCAGCGTCGGAACGGTGGACGGCTCGATGATCTCCTGGCCCAGCCATAGGCCGGGCCGGGCCCGAATGCGGGTACGCAGCTCCTCCAGCTCCGTTGTCGAAAGGGCCGATCCCACCAGGGGACGGCGCCCGCCGGCGGAACCAACCCGGGTCACGATGAGGTTGCCCAACCCGGCCAGCACGTGGCCAAGCTCCTTCGGACGACCGCACCACCAGGTGGCGGGACCGCGGAGGATCAATTCCTCACCGAGGACCTTGGGGGCGAGGGACTCGAGCAGACCGGCCAGCGCCGGGTCTTCCAGAATGCCGGTCCCTATCGGGTTGACGACGGCTACCCGTCCGCGGCGGGCCACCTCGAGGAGCCCGGGCACACCGAGCAACGAATCGGCGCGCAGCTCCACCGGGTCGCACCATTGGTCGTCGACGCGGCGGATGACCACGTCGACCGGGTCGATTCCGCTCAATGACCGTACCCACACCCGATTGTTCTGGACCACCAGGTCGCGGCCTTCGACCAGGGAGTAGCCGAGGTAGGAGGCCAGATAGGCGTGCTCGAAGTAGGTCTCACTCAGCGGTCCGGGAGTGAGGATGACCACGCGGGGATCGTCCACCCCTTCGGGGGCGGCCGATGCCACGCCCGCCCGGATACTGCGGAAGAAAGCGGCCAGCCTCTCGACACCGGACTCGCGGTGGAGGGTGGGCAGTACCCGGGAGAGGATGGTCCGGTTGACCAGGGCGTAACCGAGCCCCGACGGCGCCTGGGTCCGATCACCGATCGACCGGAAACAGCCCTCCGGGTCACGCACGATGTCCAATGCAGCCAGAAACAGGCCCTGGCCCTCAGGGGGGACGAGTCCCACGCAGGGACGCAGAAAGTCCGGGTGTCCGAGGACGATTTCGGCCGGGACGAGGCCGGAAGCCACCAGCCGCTGCCGGCCGTAGATGTCGCGGAGAACCTCGTCGAGCAGCGAGACCCGTTGAGCCACTGCCCGGTCGAGAGCGCTCCATTCCTTTTCCTCGAACACAAAGGGACACGGATCCAGCAGCCATGGCTGCCGTCGCCACCGGTCAGCTTCGGTGACGTTGTAGGTGGCACCTTCGTTTCGGAGCAGCCGGGCCAGCTCCGATCGGCGGTCGACCAGTCCCTGGCGGCCGAGCGCTTCGAACTCGGTCGCCACCCGTTTCCAACCGGTCCGAATCCGTCCGTCGGGACCGAGGTACTCGTCCCACAGACCGGCCGCCGGGGTGTAGGCGGCCAGAACCGTCCCATCGCCGGCGGGTTCGCGCCCTCCGCCCGTAGCGTGGGCGGTGGTTGCAGTGGTCACGACGGGACAGAGTTGATCACGACGCGACGGAGGAGGACAGCCAACCGACGAACGAAGGACGGAAGTAGGTCTCGTCGATCCGACGGTGGATCTCGGCCAGCGACACCTGCACCTCGTCCAGGAACTCGCTGAGACCGCCGAGGGAGAGACGAGGAACGGCGGCCGAGGCCACCAGCATGGCAGCGTCGGCACAGGCATCCAGAGCGTCTTCGGCCCGGGCCAGGCCCTTCAGATGGGAACGCGATTCGGTCAGACAGGCACTGACGGCGCGGGGGAACCTGTCGTCCTGCAGGAGGAAGCGCAGGGTCGAGCCCCCCTGCGGACGGGCGGGCATGGCCCGCCGGAATGACTGGTAGGCGGCCAAAGAACGCAGGACGGCCATCCACCGGACGGCGTCGTAGGGGTCGTCCCCCTGCTGAGGGTGCAGGCTGTCCGATCGCACGTCGAGGACGCGGGTGGTCAGATCGGCGCGTTCGAGACTCTGGCCGATGGACAGGAAGGACATGGCCTCGTCGCGGCTCATGGTCCCGAGCAGAATGCCGTTGATCCTCTGGCAGCCGGCGATCACCCGCCGGAGCCATTGGACCCGGCCCTCACGGGTGAATGTCTCCTCGAGGTTGTCCGAACAAGCCAGCCACACGTTGTTTCCGGCCTCCCAGGCCTCCCGGGGGATGACCGGTCGTGCCGTCCGGAGGTTCTCGCGTGCGGCGGTGATCGAAGCGAGGATCGACGACGGATTGTCGGGGCTGTGGAGGAGGTATTCGATGACATCCTCTTCGACGGCCGCGGCAGGGCTGCCCTCCGCCTCTCGGCCGGTCACCGAACCGGTGGCCTCCAGGTGGGAGTCTTCACTGCCGGTGTCCGGATAGTGCTCGGCGAACAGGCCGTCCACGCCGGCGATGGCCAGGAGCGGTTCCCATCCCACGTCCTGTCCGACCGGCATGTCGACATGGGTGTCGGTGTGCACCTGCACGATGCGGGCCGTGCATTCGCTGCGCTCGAGATAGCGCCCCGCCCAGTACACAGCCTCAGCCATCCGTGCCAGCAGCATGGACCTCTCCTTCGGGTGCTCGGGGTTCATCTGGACGTGCATGGGCCGCAGGCCCCTCTGTTGGTGCTCGGGTCTGGGTCTGGGTCTGGGTCTGGGTCTGGGTTCTCGGGCGCGGCGCTCGGCCTGCGTCTGGGACTGGGTCCGTCTGTCTCCGTGGCCGCGTCCCTCTCCGACCGGGTCAGATGGTCGGCCCGGCCGAGCACGGCCCGATCGGGAGGAGGTGCGCCTGGTCGCCAGTGTCGCATGGGCGGCGTCGCTGGTGTCGACTACCCAGGTGTCCTTGCTACCACCGCCTTGGGACGAGTTGACCACCAGCGAGCTGCGCCGTCGGGCCACCCGGGTCAGCCCGCCACGGGTGACGTAGGCGCCCTCGGGTCCGAGCAGTGTGAAGGGACGGAGGTCTACATGGCGCGGAGCCACGGTCCCCTCGCACAACGTCGGAGCGGTCGAAAGCGGGATGATCGGCTGGGCCACCCACCGGCCGGGGGCGTGGTTGATCTGGCCGGCCACCTCCTCGAGCTGGGCGGCGGTCGCCTGGGTTCCCACCACCACGCCCGATCCCCCCGACTCGTTGGCCGGCTTGACCACCAGTTTGTCGAGATTGTCGAGGACGAAGCGGCGCGTGTCCTCGTCACTGCAGCGCAGGGTGGGCACCGTGTCGAGGACGGGCTCCTCGTCGAGGTAGAAGCGGATGATGTCGGGAACGTAGGCATAGACCTTCTTGTCGTCGGCGATCCCGGCCCCGGGCGCATTGACCAGAGCGACCCGCCCGGCCCGCCAGGCCCGCATCAAGCCAGGCACGCCCAACATCGAATCGGGCCGGAAGGCCTCGGGGTCGAGGAAGAGATCGTCGATCCGGCGGTAGATCACGTCGACCCGTTGGAGCCCGTCGATGGTCCGGGCGTAGACGCAATCGTCGTCCAGGACCACCAGATCGTTACCTTCGACCAGCTCGACCCCGAGCTGTTGGGCCAAAAAGGCGTGCTCGAAGTAGGCCGAGTTGTAGATCCCTGGGGTGAGCACGACCAGGGTGGGGTCGCCCGTGGACGGCGACACCGAGGCCAGCAGGCTGGCCAAGCGCCCGATGTAGGGGTCCACCGGCTCGATGCTGTAGTGGCGGAACAGCTCGGGGAACACGTGTTTGGCCACGATCCGGTTCTCGAGGAGGTAGGAGACGCCCGAGGGAACACGCAGGTTGTCCTCGAGCACGTACACGGTCCCCTCGGCGTCGCGTATCAGGTCACTCCCACAGATATGGGCCCAGATGCCACCGGGTGGATCGATGCCAACGCACTCCCGCCGGAAGTTCGGAGACCCGGACACCAGCTCGGACGGGACTACGCCCGAGGTCACGCAGCGTTGGTCGTGGTAGACGTCGTCGATGAAGAGGTTGAGGGCGTTGAGTCTTTGTACGAGGCCCACCTCGATGGTGTGCCACTCGTCGGCGGGCATGACCCGGGGAATGATGTCGAAGGGCCAGGGCCGGTCGACGCCGGCCGATCCCTCGTAGACGGTGAAGGTGACACCGATGGTGCGCATTTCGTGGTCGGCTGCGGCCTGCCTTTCGGCCAGGGCCTCCGGCCCCAACTGGGCCAAGTGGCGCCACAGAGCCGCCGCCGCCGGTCGCGGGTGGCCCTCCGGGCCCACCAGCTCGTCGTAGAAATCGCCGGGGTCGTAGGAGGGCCAAGCCGCAGTCGGAAGCCGGCCAGGGGGTGCGGAGGCCGATTCAGGCTCCTCCGCCCGTACTTTTGTGTCCTTCGGCCGGCCCGCAACGCCCTGGGCCTGGCCCGCAACGCCCTGGGCCTGGCCCGCAACGCCCTGGGCCTGGCCCGCAACGCCGCTCGGCTGGCCCGCAACGCCCTTGGGCTGGCCCTCAACGCCGCTCGGCTCGCCCGTCATGCCCTGCACACCCCCTGCGACAGCTCGGCCCACGCTCCCTGTGATACGTCAACGATGGGTCAGACGGGTTGCCATCGTGTTTCCACTCCGTGAATGGCACCGTCCGGTAACATCTCCCCGAGGTGGAAAGCCCCGGTGGGGAGGCACGGCCTTCAATGTTGCCGTGTTTCCTGCACGCAGTGCCGTTTTGCTGTGGTGGTCCCACCGGCTGTCCGTCAGAGCGACGGGCGGCCGAGTGACGATGCTGGGTCTCAACGCCCACCGGCCCGAAACGGGCAGGTCCGGCTGGTCGGCGGAGCCACCGTCCATCGTTTCTGGGTGCCCATTCCTATACATCCACGACCCACAGGAGACGCCGTGCCAGCAGAGACCCACATGGAGAAGGGCCCCCTGGAGCGAGACCAGGTCCTCGAACTCATCCGTGATCTGCTCGCCGACATCCTCGAGATCGAGCCGTCCGCCATCAGCGAATCCTCCTCTTTCGCCGAGGACCTCGATGCCGACTCGCTGGCCTTGATCGAGCTGGTGGAAGGGCTCGAGGAGGAGCTGGGCGAGCGATCGGTCGGGTTTCGTATCGATGACGAGGACCTCGAGGAGCTTCGTACCGTGCGCGATTCCGTCGACTACGTGTACGCCAAACTCGGGGGGGCCTGAGGCGCCCCATGGCGCCGTCCGTCGACTCGGGCCCACCCGAGGACGACCTCGCCCACACCGGCGCGCCCGTCGGGGGGCAGTGGCTGGCCGAACGGGTCCGCTACTGGTTCACTGATCCTCAACTGCTGGAGCGGGCCATGGCCCACCGGTCGTGGTGTGCGGAACAGCTCGGCCGGAGTTCAAACGAACGTTTGGAGTTTCTGGGCGACGCCGTGCTGGGACTGGTGGTGGCCGAGTTCACCTATGGGGGCCATCCCGAGCTGTCGGACGGGCAGATGTCCCAGGTCAGGGCCTCAGTGGTCAACACCCGGGTTCTGGCCGAGGTGGCTGTCGACCTCGGGGTGGCCGAGCACCTGCGCCTGGGCCGGGGTGAGGATTTATCCGGGGGACGGCGGAAGGAATCGATCCTGGCCGACGCCACCGAAGCCGTCATCGGCGCCGTCTACCTCGACGGTGGCTTGGAGGAGGCCCGGCGGATGATACTTTTCCTGCTCAGAGACCGAATTTCGGTGGCTGTGGGTGAGCCCGGCGAGTCGGACCACAAGAGCCGGCTCCAGGAGGAGGCGGTGCGACTGGGCCGGGGTGTTCCCCACTACGAGCTGGAGAGTTTCGGCCCCGATCATGCCCGTCGGTACCTGGCCACGGTGTACGTTGCTGGCCAGAGCCTCGGTTCGGGGGAGGGACGGTCCAAAAAAGACGCGGAGCAGGTGGCCGCCAGAGTGGCCTGCGAGACGTTGGAAGTCGAGAGGTTGGAAGTCGAGGGAGGGAATGCCTGAGCTTCCCGAGGTTGAGACCATCCGGCGGGACCTTCAATCCGAGGTCGTCGGCCGGAAGATCAAGTCAGTCGAGGTGCGCAATGGACGCACGGTGCGGCGCCATCCGAGCGCCAAGAACTTCCGTGCCCGCCTCGAGGGACATACCATCAAATCGATCGACCGAGCGGGTAAGTACCTGCTCCTGGGGCTGGAGGACGGCCAGACCCTGGTGGTCCACCTGGGGATGAGCGGCCAACTCCAGCGGGCCAAGTCCATCAAGGAGCCCAAAGCCCCCCACACCCACGTGGTGATCACGTTCACCCAGGGCGGACAGCTGCGCTTCGTCGACCCGCGCACCTTCGGCGAGTTGTTCGTGTCAGCCGCCCCGGTGGACGGTTCCCCTCCTCTGCCCGAGCTGGCCCACCTTGGTTTCGACCCGCTCGAGGACGTGATGAGCTGGGAGAAGTTCTGGGTGCTGCTGTCGTCCCACAAGGCAGGCCTCAAGGCCCTGCTCATGGACCAGGAGTTCGTGGCCGGGATCGGCAACATGTACGCCGACGAGATCCTGTTCGCCGCCGGTCTCCGCTACGACCGGATGTCCAACTCGCTGTCGTCCCAGGAGGTGAGGCGGCTCTACCGGGCCATGGTCGAGACACTGGCCGAGGCAGTCAAGCGCCGCGGCTCCTCCTTGGCCGACGAGCAGTACCGCGACCTGTTCGGTGAGGTCGGTGACTATCAGGATCAACACCAGGCCTACGACCGGGAAGGCGAGGCCTGCCGACGCTGCCGCGCCACCATCGTCCGGGTCAAATCAGGGGGTCGGTCGACCTTCTTCTGTGATCATTGCCAGGTCTGATCCGGCATCTTTCCCGCGTCGATCGAGCGAGCCGGGTCGGCATCTCCACTCTGCTCACCGACGGCCGATAGGGTGAGCGCGCGGTGTTCCTGAAGTCTCTCTCCCTCAAGGGTTTCAAATCCTTCGCCGACCCGGCCGTGCTCGAATTCGAGCCGGGCATCACCGTGGTGGTGGGCCCGAACGGGAGCGGGAAGTCGAACGTGGTCGACGCCGTGGCGTGGGTCCTCGGCGCCCAGGGTCCCCGCACGGTGCGCTCGGCCAAGATGGAGGACGTCATCTTCGCCGGCACCGCCAGCCGCCCCGCTCTGGGCCGGGCCGAAGTGACCCTGACCATCGACAACAGCGCCGGCCAGCTGGCCACCGATCTGGCCGAAATCACCATTACCCGGACTCTTTTCCGGTCGGGCGACAGCGAGTACGCCATGAACGGCGCACCCTGCCGGCTGCTCGATATCCAAGAGCTGCTGTCGGACACCGGTGTCGGCCGCCAACAGCACGTCATCATCAGCCAGGGCCACCTCGACGCCATCCTGGAGGCGCATCCCGAAGACCGCCGGGCGGTCATCGAGGAGGCGGCCGGCGTTCTCAAGTACCGTCGCCGGCGAGAGAGGTCCGAACGGCGGCTGGCCTCCACCGAAGAGAACCTGGAACGGCTGTTCGACCTGGTCCGAGAAGTCAAACGCCAGATCCGGCCACTCGAACGCCAGGCGGCGGCGGCCCGTTCCTACGCCGAGCTGGACGATCAGCTGCGGATGATCCGCCTCTATGTGGCCGGCTCGGAGCTCAAGGCTCTGGACGCACGTCAGCAGGAGGGAAAGCGGGCGCAGGCCGAGCAGCGCATCGTCGAGGAGAGCCTGCGGACCTCGCTCGACCAACTCGACGCCGACACCGAGCGCACCAGCGATGAGATGTCGGCCCAGAGGGAGGCCGACCTGGCCTCCGCCCTCGGTCGGGCCGAAGGACTGGTCGAGCGGGCCCGCGGCTTGATCGGAGTTCTGCGGGAGCGCCGCCGGTCGCTGGCTCAGGCCCTCGACGCCGCCGCCGATGCCGATGTGGTGTCGACGCTCGAGGCCGAGGCCGCTCATCTGAGCGAGGAGCTCTCGGCGGCGGAAGCCGAATCGACCAGGCTCGCCCCCGAACAGGATGCCCTGGTCCAGATGGAGGCCGAGGCGGCGGCCGCACTCGAGGCCCACCTCGAGGCATGGGGGGACGGCGGACCGCTGCGACAGGCCGAGGAAGCGGTCACCGTGGCCCGTGGCCAGCTCGGTTCGCTCGAACGGGCCCTCGAGCGGGACCGGCGGGCCCTCGAGCAGCTGGCCGCCCGGTCGGTGGCGGCCGAGCGCCGTGGCGCCCTTCTCGAAGACGAAGATCGGGAGCTGGCCGAACGGTTGTCCGACACCGAGCTGGCCCGTCATCGTCTGCAGACGGTGGTGGCCGAAATGGAATCGGCCCACGGTCAGGCCACGGCCCGGCTGGAAGCGGCCGAACAGGCCCTCCGTCAGGCCGAGCAGGAGCTTCATCGATCGGTGGCCCGAGCCGACGCCTTGGAGAAGGCGTTCGACGAAGCCCGGGGGGCGGCGGGGGCGGAGCTGCTGGCCGGGGTGGACGGGGTGGTGGGGACGCTTCTCGACGTGGTCGAGGTCGACGCCGGCTGGGAAGCGGCCTTCGAGGCCGCCGCGGGGGCATCGGTGGCGGCCGTCGTCGTCTCGGGCAGCGAACCGGCCCGACAGGCCCTGGCCCGCCTCCGCCAGGGAGGAGCGACCGGCGCCGTTCTGGCTTTGACCGGTGCGGTCCCCGCCGACGTGGGTCACATCGAGGCCCCGGCTGGTACCGAACCCATTCGCCACCATGTGCGCCCTCGCAGCGGGAACATCGGATTTCCCGGGCTCGACGTGGTCCTCGACACGCTCTTGTCCGGCGCATTCTGTGCCCAGGGCGGATGGTCCGAAGCCATCGACCTGGCTCTGGCCCGCCCCGATCTGGTCGTCGTCACTCGGGACGGCGACAGGTTCTCATCGAGTGGATGGCGGGTGCGGGCCGGTGGCGCCACCGTCACCGCCGACGTGGTCGAAGAAGCGCGATCGCGGGCGGAAATGGCGGCCTTGGCCACCTCCCACGCCGCTGAGGAACGAACGACGGCACGGGCCGGGGTGGAGGCCACCCGAGTGGCCGCCCTGGAGGCCGTTCGGTCGGACGACCACAACGAGGTCGTCCACCAGACGGCACGGGCCACGCGCCAGAGGGTGGCTGACGACCGGGCGGCCCTGGCGGTCGAGCTCGAGGAGCTGCGGGTGGCCCGGGTCGAGTTGGACGAACGGGTTGCACGGGACCAGGGACGGGCCGATGAGCTCCAACAGCAGCTCCCGCGTTTCGAGGAGGCCAAGGCGCTGGCGGCCGACGAGGCGGCTGCCGCCCGCGAAGAACGGCGACGGCTCGACGAAGGCATGACCAACGTAGCCACCGCTCGCAGTGAGTGGGAGGTGCGGTCGGCCGGATTGGCCGAACGCAGCCGGGTCCTGACCGAGCGGCTCGAAGAGGTGGAACGCCGGCTCACCGGGCATGCCGACGAGCGCCGTCTGGCCGCCGAGCGGAGGAGACGCCTCGAGGCCGATGCCACCGCCGTCGAACGGCTCAGCGCCGAGGTGGCCCGGGCCCAAGGCCAGTTGGACGGCACTCTCGCCCAGCTGCGGGACCGCCACCGGCGCCAACTGGAGGCGGTCAGGGCCGGTGGCGCTCGCCTCGAGGAGCTGCGTAGGCAACGCTCGGCCCAGGAGCACGAGTTGGCCGCTGTGCGGGGCCGGCTCCAGAAGTCGGAACTCGATCTGGTCGAGGCCACCGTGCGCCGCGAAGCGGTCATCGAGAACCTGCAGCGGGAACTGGCCTGTGGACCCGAAGAGGCCATCGACGCGCCGGTACCGGAGCTGGCCGAGGGGTCGGATCCTGTGACCCGGGTCGCCGAGCTGGAGGCCGAAGTGGCGGCCCTGGGTCCGGTCAACCCTCTCGCTCTGGATGAGCTGGCCGAGCTCAGTGAGCGGCACCGGTTCCTCGAGGCCCAGGTGGAGGATGTGCGCTCGGCCCGCCGTGAGCTCCACCACGTCATACGCGCTCTCGACGAAGAGATCATGCATGTCTTCCACGCGGCTTTCGCCGACGTCAACGACCACTTCGGGGCCCTTGTCACCACGTTGTTTCCGGGCGGGACGGGGAGGCTCTCCCTGACCGATCCGGAGAACCTTCTGAATACCGGCGTTGAAGTGGAGGTCCGACCGGCAGGTCGCAACGTCCGGCGCCTCTCGCTGCTGTCGGGCGGCGAGCGCTCGCTGGTGGCGTTGGCCTACCTGTTCGCCGTTTTCCGGAGCCGTCCGTCGCCCTTCTACCTGATGGACGAGGTCGAGGCGGCACTCGACGACGTCAATCTCCAGCGCTTCTTGGGCCTGGTTCACGAGTTCCGGGAAGGGGCACAGCTCATCATCGTGAGCCACCAGAAACGGACCATGGAGGCGGCAGACGCTCTTTACGGGGTGACCATGGCTCCCGGCGGCTCCTCCAAGGTGGTGAGCCAGAAGGTCCCTCGCCACCAGGACGGGGCGCTCCCGTCCGAGGCCGTCTCCAAGGTCCCCTCGGCGGGGGAGTCACCCGCCTCCTCGCCCACCTTGTCGCCCAATACCGTGCTGTTCGCTCCGCCCCCTTCGTCGGTCGCCGTCTCCTCCCCGTCCGAGCCGTCCAACCAGTCGGTGGGCGGCCAGCATCCGGGACAGTCAGTTCCCCCTGGCGAGGTGCCTGAAGTGCCTGAAGTGCCGGACATCGGGGCCGGATATCCGGCCGACGACTCGGGGACAGTTGTCGGCGACGAAACAGGAGACGGTCCCGCCATCAGCGGCGTGCGCTTCGACGGAGGTGGCAAGAGAATCGGGGCTGAGCCCCGGGGTGGGACCGACGGATGATCGAGGGCGCCGGTCTGGCTTCCGTTCTGGCTTCCTCACTGGCCTCCTCGTCCGATGTGGTCATCGGGCTGGCCATCGCCATCCCGGTGGCTGTGGTGGCCACCGGCGTGGCCGTGGGGTTGCGCCTGCGGGGCAGAGGGATCAAGGAACATGTGCCTCTCGGCGAGGATGCGGTCGACGCTCCCACCGACGTCGAACTCGACCGGAGCGCCGACGCCACCCGGGCCGCCGAGGGGACACCGGCTCCCGCCAGCCCCTCCGGCACCTCGGTTGTCGAGATCGAGGAGCGCCCGGCTGGGGCGGAGCCGCCAGGCGAGGTCGAACCGGTTACCGAAGCCGTTCCCGAGCCGGCTCCCGAGCCGGCCTCCTATCGGAGCCGCCTGGGCAAGGCACGGGGCCTTTTTGCCGGTTACCTCGGAGCCGTCCGGTCCAAAGGAAAGATCGACTCCGCAACCTGGGACGACCTGGAAGAGGCGCTCATCCGGGCCGATGTCGGAGTGGGCGCCACCGACGCTCTGCTCGGAGATCTGAAAACCCGGGTCAAGGCAGGCGAGATCGACGGTCCCAGCGCCCTCATCGACACCCTCAAGTCCGACCTGGTGGAAATGCTCACGTCCACTGATGGCGCTCTTGCCCTTCCGGGCGCGCCGCAGGAGGGTACCGAGGGTGCAGCCGGCGTCTCCGGTGGCGAAGACAGGGACGGGGGTCTGGTCGACGTATGGCTGTTCGTCGGGGTCAACGGGGTGGGCAAGACGACAACGGTCGGCAAGGTGGCCAGCCGGATGTCGTCGAGCGGTACCAAGGTTCTCCTGGCGGCCGGTGACACCTTCCGTGCCGCAGCCGGTGAGCAGCTCTCGATGTGGGCTTCGCGGGCGGACGCCGAAATCGTCCGGGGGTCTGAGGGGGGCGACCCGAGCTCTGTGGTCTTCGACGCCGTGAAGCGTGCCTCCGCGCGGGGGTACGAAGTGGTCCTGGCCGATACCGCCGGTCGCCTCCACAACAAGGTCAACCTCATCGAAGAGCTCAAGAAGATCCGCCGTGTGGCCGACCGACCACCGGGCCGGGTGGTGGAGGTCCTCCTGGTGCTCGACGCCACCACCGGCCAGAACGGGCTGGCTCAGGCCAAGGTCTTTCTCGACGCGGTGGACGTGTCCGGGGTGGTGCTGACCAAGCTCGACGGGACGGCCAAGGGGGGAATCGTGGTGGCCATCCAGCGTGAGCTCGGTCTCCCGGTGAAGCTGGTCGGATTGGGAGAGGGCGTCGATGACCTGGTCGACTTCGACCCCCAGGGATTCGTTGAGGCGCTTTTCTGAGCCGGCTGTTCTGAGCCGGCTGATGCAGGGTCGCTGTTCTGAGCCGGCTGATGCGGGGTCGCTGTTTGGAGAGGGCGTTTCCGTGGGGGTTGTTCTGCCTCGTCGGCGGCTGTCCGAGATGCTGTCGGCGGGCCGGTGTCAGCCGAGCCGTTCCGGTGGCCAGGCGTGGCGGACGACGACACGGTCTGACCGCTGTCCGATAGCCTGAGGTCCCCATGTTCGAGAGCCTGACCGACAGATTTGAGGGGATTCTCTCCAGGCTCCGCAGCCGTGGCCGCCTGACCGACGCCGACGTCGACGAGGTCCTGCGCGAAATCCGTACGGCCCTTCTGGAGGCCGACGTCGAGATAAGTGTCGTGCGCGGCTTCACCGACGCCGTTCGGGAGCGCTGCGTCGGGCTCGAGCTCGTTCAGAATCTGAGCCCCGGCCAGCAGATCATCAAGATCGTCAACGAGGAGCTCATCGCCATCCTCGGCGGGGAGACGCTCAAGATCACCTACGCCGGTCGGCCGCCGACAGTGATCCTGCTGGCCGGCCTCCAGGGCTCCGGCAAGACGACCACGTCGGCCAAGCTGGCCCGCTGGTTCAAGCAGCAGGGACGGAACCCGCTGTTGGTGGGGGCCGACTTGCAGAGGCCGGCCGCGGTGGAGCAGTTGCGTGTGCTCGGTCAGCAGGCCGGAATTTCGGTGTTCAGCGAACCCACCGACCCGGTGGCGGTGGCCCGAGCGGGTCTGGACGAAGCAAGGCGCCTCGGTCGGGATGTGCTCATCGTCGACACCGCCGGCCGTCTGGCCATCGACGAAGAGCTGATGGAAGAGATCCGGCACATCGCCGGCGCAGTGGATCCGCACTACACCTTCCTGGTCATCGACGCCATGACCGGCCAGGATGCCGTGTCGACCGCCGCCGCCTTCGACCAGGCCCTGTCGCTTGACGGGGTCATCCTGACCAAGCTGGACGGTGATGCTCGCGGTGGCGCCGCCCTTTCGGTCAAGGAGGTGGTGGGCAAGCCCATCGCCTTCGCCTCCACCGGCGAGAAGCTCGATGACTTCGATCAGTTTCACCCCGATCGGATGGCCGACCGGATCCTGGGCATGGGCGACGTCCTCAGCCTCATCGAGCAAGCCGATCGGACCATGGACAAGGAGGTCACCACCAAGGGTGCGGCCGCCATGCTCGAGGGCCGGTTCACCTTGGAGGATTTCCTCGAGCAGCTTCAACAGGTGAAAAAGATGGGTTCGCTGTCGGGCATGCTCTCGTTGCTGCCCGGTGTGCCCAAGGACCTCAAACAGGCCTCATCCGCCGTCGACGACGGCCAGATCGGCCAGATCGAGGCCATCATTCGGTCGATGACGCCTTCGGAGCGAGTTGATCCGGCCATCATCGACGGAGCCCGGCGGGTGCGGATCGCCCGGGGCAGCGGGACCGCCACCTCGGACGTCAACGCTCTCCTCAAGCAGTTCAAGGAGATGCAGAAGATGATGAAGGGGTTCGGAAAGGGCGGCATGGCCGGCGCCATGGGCGGTCTCGGAGGTCTTTTGGGACGCGGTCCGAAACTGTCCCCGGAGGCCATGGCCGAAATGACGGCCGGTGCTGACTTCTCCGATCTGGCCGGAGTAGGTGCCGACGCTGGTGGCTTCGGTCAGAGCCCTGGCCCGGCGATGGGCAAGGGGGGCGGAGGCCGGAGCTCGGCCAAATCCCGGGGCAAGGGGGGCAAGAAGGGCAAAGGTGGTGGGCGGGTGACGCCGAAGGCCCGCTGACAGGGCCCGGAGAACGCCCGAGAGAGCCCCCGCCGCCGTCCAGGCTGGTTTTTGGCACGGCAACCTCGCTTTAGGTGCGAGACTGGTGGGCCAATCAGGAGATCGCAGGAATATCGCAGGAATGCAGAGGAGTGCATTGTGGCCGTAAAGCTCCGCCTCGTGCGGATCGGAAAAAAGAAGCAGCCGACGTACCGCCTGGTGGCGGCGGACAGCCGTTCGCCCCGCAACGGTCGGTTCATCGAAATCGTGGGGACCTACGCGCCCCGCGGCAAGTCACTGGCTGAGCCTGACGCGGTGGTGGAGATCGACAACGCCAAGGCCGTCAAGTGGTTGAGCCAGGGGGCTACGCCTACCGAACGGGTGGAGAAGCTGCTGAAGCAGTCGGGTGCTCTTGACGAGTTCGCCACGGCCAAGGCGGCCAAGTGACCGACGACGTGACCCTCGACTCTCCCGACGACGTCAACACACTCGACGACATCGATGGCCGGGACGACGATGACTTGGGGAACCGGGTCACGGGCGGGACGCCGCTGGCTGTGGTGACCTACCTGGTCAGTTCGATCACGTCCGAACCCGGGGCCGTCGTCATCAACACGGAGGAGCGGGGCAGCACCCTCCGCTTTCGCATCCATGTGGCCCCCGACGACATGGGCCGGGTCATCGGTAGACGCGGCCGGGTGGCACAAGCTATCCGCACCGTGGTGGCTGCGGCCGGCGCACGCGACGGGGTTCAAACCAGCGTCGATATCGTCGACGACTGATCTGTCTGCTCCAGTGCACCACTCCGCCCCCGATGCCGGCGGCGGCTCTGGCGGTCCGGCGCCCTCCTCACCCGGCTCCACAGACCTGCTCGAGGTCGGCACCGTGGCCAAGCCCCACGGCCTCAGGGGCGACGTCATCGTCAGCTTGGTGACCAATCGGGAGGAGCGGGTGGCGCCCGGATCGGTTCTCACCACGGAGTCCGGTCGTGATTTGGTGGTGTTGCGGTCCTCAGCTCACCACGGTCGCTACATCGTGACCTTCGACGGGCTCAGTGGGATCGACGACGCCGAGGCCATCAGGGGTGCGCGTTTGTTCGCTCCGCCTCTGGCTGATCCGGACGCCCTGTGGATCCACGAGCTCATCGGGTCGCAGGTGGAGAGTACGTCGGGTGAGGTTCTGGGCGTCGTCGAGAGCGTTCAGGCCAATCCGGCCAGTGACCTGCTTGTCCTGGCCGGGGGTGCGATGATCCCCCTCCGTTTCGTGGTGGGTGGGAGCCAGGGTGGGCGGGTGACGGTGGAGATCCCAGACGGCCTTCTCGACCTGTCCTGACCGTGTCAGCCACCCCCTCTCCGCCCTCCCAGCCGGCTTCCTCTCTGCCGCCGACTCTCCGCATCGACGTCCTCACCCTCTTTCCGGAAGTCATCGAGCACTACGCCGACGCCTCGATACTGGGTCGCGCCCGGGTCCGCGGCCAACTGGACCTGCGGACCCATGACGTGCGGTCGGCAGCACGCGACCCCCACCGGTCGGTGGACGATGCACCCTTTGGCGGGGGAGCGGGCATGGTCCTCGGTCCCGAACCCGTGTTCGACGCGGTGGAGGCGGCGGCCGCCACTCCGGAAGGGCTGCCCCGCCCCCTGGTGCTGATGTCCCCGTCCGGTCGACGTTTCGACCAGCAGGCGGCCCAGGAGTTGGCCAAGCTGCCCGGGTTCTCGCTTCTCTGCGGACGGTACGAGGGTGTGGACCAGCGGGTGGCCGACCACCTGGTTGACGCCGAGCTCTCGGTCGGAGACTTCGTTCTGGCCGGTGGCGAGCTGGCCGCTCTGGTGGTGGTCGAGGCTGTGGTCCGTCTGGTCCCCGGGGTGCTGGGGAACGACCAGTCGACCGGAGACGAGAGCTTCTCGACGGGTCTACTCGAATATCCCCAGTACACCCGGCCGGCGGCCTTCCGGGGCTGGAGCGTTCCGGAAATCCTCCTCTCCGGAGACCATGCCCGTGTGGATCGCTGGCGGCGGGCCCAGGCCCTGGCCCGCACCGTGCGACGGCGGCCCGACATGATCGTCGACCGGGGAGGACTGTCCGAGGACGAGGTCAGGCTGCTGGAAGAGCACGGCGAGGTGCGTCTCCTCCGCGATCAGGGCTACACTCTGTGAGCCTCGCAGGCGCCGGTTTGGTCCGGTTTCCCCGCGGTCGGACGGCAGACTGCCCATCGAGGAGGAACGCCTCCCGGTCGCAGCTTCTGGACGGCTCGGCGTGGACGCCCGGCGAGCGAGAGTTCGCACAACACCGGAAAGACGCGCCCCATGAATCCCACCGACATCATCGATCAGGACAGCCTTCGGGACGACATCCCCGAGTTTCGCCCAGGAGACACCGTCAAGGTCCACGTAAGGGTGGTCGAGGGAACCCGTGAGCGCGTGCAGGTCTTTCAGGGGGCAGTGGTCAAGCGGCAGGGGACGGGGGTCCGTGAGACCTTCACCGTGCGCAAGGTCAGCTTCGGCGTCGGCGTCGAGCGCACGTTTCCGGTGCATTCGCCGGTCATCGCCCAGACGGAGGTGGTCTCGCTCGGAGACGTCCGGCGGGCCAAGCTCTACTACCTGCGGGACCGGCATGGTAAGGCGGCCAAGATCAAGGAGCGACGGACTGCCCGCTCCTGAGGCGGGTCAGTGTCGCACCCGCCGGTACCGTCAAGCGCCATTGTGCCCGATTCGTGTCCGCCCCCGTTTGACGATGCCGGCCGATAGGCGGCCAGCTGCCAACCCGGTAGCCAGGGGGTGCCGAATGCGTGAACTCCTTCAATGACTGTCGATTTTCAATGACTGTCGATTCTGAGAGGCGGATCTGCCCGACGGTCGGAGCAGCTCGGTGAGCGAAGAGGACCTCGAGCGCTACGAGTCGGAGATCGAGCTCGCCCTGGTGCAGGAGTACCGGGCGGTTCTGCCGCTCTTCTCCTACGTGGTGGAGACGGAGAGGCGGTTTTATCTGGCCAACGCCGTCGACGTGACGGTGCGGTCGGAAACGACGCCCGCCTGCGTCGAGGTCGTCCTCAGCGATGCATGGGTATGGGACATGTACCGCCCAGCCCGCTTTGTTCCTTCCGTGCGCATCCTTACCTTCCGAGACGTCAACATCGAACGGCTCCCCGAGAAGGATCTGTGAGCTCGGGCGCTCCCGAGCGCCCTTCGGGACCGGATGCCCGTTCCCACCGCGCCGGTGCTCC
The DNA here is from genome assembly GCA_963727955.1 of uncultured Acidimicrobiaceae bacterium. GTDB lineage: Bacteria > Actinomycetota > Acidimicrobiia > Acidimicrobiales > RAAP-2 > Bog-756. Next base: position 121,983 of record CAVSII010000010.1, on the reverse strand, counting down.
CGCCCGATCTCCCGAGGTCCCTGCCGGCGGCGACCCTCCCGGGACGGAAGAGGCCTCCGACGCCCATGGCGCAACTGGCCCTTCGGCGAGCGGTGACCCGCATCGATCGGCTGTCGGTGCCCGGCGATCCCCTGACGGTACGCCGGGGTCCACTGACGGGGCACAGGCCGGAGCGAGGCGGGCAGACCGCCGCCGTACCCTCGGAGCGGAGGGCGAGGAGCTGGCCGCCCACTGGTACGAAGACAATGGCTATGAAGTCCTCGATCGCAATTGGCGTCGTCGCGAGGGCGAGATCGATCTCATCGTGCGTCGCGGGAAGACGGTCGTTTTCTGCGAGGTGAAGACCAGATCAACCGACCGGTTCGGGGCGGGCACCGAATCGGTGTTGCCGGCCAAACAGCGTCGGATCCGGCGGCTGGCGGGACGCTGGCTGTCGGAGCTAACCCCGGCGGCGGGCAGAACCCGTGTGGAGGTCCGTTTCGACGTGGTGGGTATCACCGGGGGGACAGTCGAGGTCATAGCGAACGCCTTTTGAACTGTCAGGGCTGTTTCTACCTGTGATCTCGCAGGTTCTACCTGTGATCTCGCAGAGCGATGATCTCGTAGGCTCCGCTGATGGCCAATGAACTCGAGACCCTCATCGTGGAGCGCGCCGGCGCGGTCGTGACCGTCACCATGAACCGACCGGCGCGCAAGAATGCCGCCAACGGCACCATGTGGCGCGAGCTCTTGGACACATTCGACGAAGTGGCGACCGACCGCCATGACCGGGTCATGGTCCTGACCGGCGCTGGGGACGCCTTCTGTTCGGGTGCGGACCTGGGCGACGCCTCCAACGTGGCCGGACGGCCGGGCGATCCCTTCCTCGTCCAGATGCGTGCCCTCGGGGATGTGGCCCTTCGGTTGCACCGCTTTCCCAAACCCACCATCGCCAAGGTGGGCGGGATCGCCGCTGGAGCCGGAATGAGCATGGCCCTGGGTTGTGATCTGATCGTGGCTTCCGACACCGCTCGCTTCTCTCAGATCTTCTCCAAACGAGGGCTGTCGATCGATTTCGGTGCGTCGTGGTTGTTGCCTCGGCTCATCGGTCTGCATCGGGCCAAGGAGCTGGCTTTCTTCGCTGACATCATCGATGCCGAGCAGGCTGCTGAGTTCGGACTGGTCAACCGTGTCCTTCCCGCCGATCAGCTGGACGGGTTCGTGACCGAGTGGGCAGGCCGTCTGGCCGCCGGCCCTCCGTTGGCCCTCTCCATGACCAAGTCGATGTTGAACAGCTCGTTCAGCCTTTCGATGGAGCAGGCCCTCGAGGAGGAGTCCCGGTCGCAGGCGGTCAACTTCAGCACCGAGGACACCATGGAAGCCATCGCCGCTTTCTCCCAGAAGAGGGATCCGAAGTTCAAAGGGCGGTGACGCGGAGACCTGCGGTCGTGGTCCTGGGCCAGCCCGTCCGGGCGCACCGGCTTCGTTCTGGCAGCCGGGCCCTGGTCCGGGGCCCAGCCCTGTGCCGGGGCCCAGCCCTGTTTCCGCGTCGGGACCAGTTTCCGCGTCGGGACCAGTTTCCACGCCGGGCCCAGTTTCTGCACCCGGCCTTGTTTCTGCACCCGGCCCTGTTTCTGCACCCGGCCCTGTTCCGGTAGGGCCCGGCTGAGCTCTTCGCCCATTTGTGACACCCGGTACCTAACGTCACGAAGCGAGGTGCTTCGAGTGGCGATTCGCACCTGAGAACGGCGCCCTCCACCGCTGATCGTCCACTGGGTCGGGACTAATGCGTTTCCACCCGGTGAATCCAGGCCAACCGGAGGTTCCATGATCGCCGCTATTCCTTCCGCCGTTCTGATCGGCGTCGAAGGACAACCAGTCTCAGTCGAAGTCCATGTCTCCAACGGCATCCCGGGATTCACGGTGGTCGGCCTTCCCGACGCAGCGGTGCGCGAGTCGCGTGATCGGGTCCGGGCCGCCCTCCTGTCCAGCGGACTGGTGTGGCCTTTGCGCCGGGTCACCGTCAACCTTGCCCCATCTGGAGTCAGGAAGTCGGGCGCTGGACTGGATCTACCCATCGCCATCGGCCTTCTGGTGGCATCAGGTGACCTGGACCCCGGCGCCGTGCAGGACATGGCGTTCGTGGGCGAGCTCGGCCTCGATGGTTCGCTGCGAGGTGTGCCCGGGATCGTCGTACTGGCCGAGGCCCTCAATGAGCACCAGATGGTTGTGGCCGCCGAGTGCGCCGGCGAGGCCCGGATGGTCGCCGGAGACGACGTACGGTCAGCCTGCACGTTGAAGGCGCTGTTCGATTGTCTGACAGGCCGCCGGCCCTGGATCGAACACCTTGGTCGACGGCCTCCTTCCCAATCCATCAGGTCAACCTCAACGCCTACAGCGCCGACCGACTCGTTGATCGGGAGGGCTCCCACGCCGGTGCGACCGGACCTCTCGGAGGTCCGAGGTCAGCGTCTGGCCCGTCGGGCCTTGGAGGTTGCTGCTGCTGGGGGCCATCACCTGCTCATGATCGGGCCGCCCGGATCGGGAAAGTCCATGCTGGCCCACCGACTGGCCGGTCTTCTCCCCCCCCTGGATCGCCGGACAGCCCTCGAAGTCACCCGGATCCATTCCGTGGCGGGCCTGCCCCTGTCGTCGGAGGGGTTGGTCGACCGTCCGCCCTTTCGTGCACCCCATCACGGGACATCGCCGGTGGCCATGATCGGAGGCGGTACTCCGTGGATGCGACCTGGCGAGATCACTTTGGCGCATGGCGGGGCCCTTTTCCTGGATGAGCTGGGCGAGTTCCCAGCCGTCGTGCTTGAAGCCCTGCGCCAACCTCTCGAGGAGGGTCAGGTCAGAGTCAGCCGGTCCCGCGGTTCAGTGACCTTTCCGGCCCGGTTCATGCTGGTGGGGGCCATGAACCCTTGTCCGTGCGGTCAAGGGGGAACGCCGGGTGCCTGCCGATGCAGCGATTCCTCCCGCGACCGGTACGGGCGACGGTTGTCGGGCCCGCTGCTCGACCGGTTCGACATCGCCATCAGGGTGGATCGACCGCAGGTAGACGATCTCATGAGCGGTCGTCCTGCCGAAGGTACCGCTGCCGTGGCCGAGAGAGTGTCGGCTGCACGCCGGCTGGCGGCCGACCGAGGTGTGCTGACCAACGCGGAACTCACCGGACCGGCACTCGAAGAAGCGGTCCGTCTGACGCCCGATGCCCTCCGGGTCATCGAGCGATGTGTCCGATCGGGGGCGCTGAGCGCTCGGGGATTCGATCGGGTTCGCCGCTTGTCGCGGACACTGGCAGACCTCGATGGAGCGGCCGCAGGCGTGGCCGAATCTCATGTTCATGAGGCGTTGCTCCTACGCAGTCGACGCGACGTCCTCCTAGGAGGACCGGGAGAATGAAACCCGACGACGAGGAGCGTGCGCACGCCGCAGCTCTGGCTGGGCTTCCGGCGATGACGCCGGTCCGTCTGGCCAAACTGCTCAACGGATTCCATCCTGTACTGGCGTTGAAGGCCGTCCAAGCAGGCGCCCATCCCGCCGATCCCGATCGAAGGTTCGCTGGTGCGGCAGGCACGACGGATGTGGACGAGGTCTGGGCCAGCTACTGCCGATGTGGGGTAAGGGTTCTGCTGCCCAGTGAGCCCGGCTACCCAACCATGTTGCTCGGTGATCCGGGAGCGCCGGCCGTGCTCTTTGCGCGCGGCGACCCCTCTGTGGTGGAGGGTGCCGCCAGGGTGGCCATTGTCGGAACCCGGTCAGCCACACCTTACGGCCGACAGGTGGCTTCCGAGTTAGCTTCGGATTTGGCGACGACGGGCGTCGTTGTCGTTTCGGGCCTGGCGCGTGGTATCGACGGGGCCGCCCACGCCGGAGCATTGCGAGGGTGTGGGGCCGAGTCAGCTCCTCCTGTGGCTGTCGTCGGAACGGGTCTCGACACCGTCTATCCGGCCGCCAACCGCGAACTGTGGGAAGCGGTGGCATCACGTGGGGCCATCTTGTCCGAGGCGGCTCTGGGTACGAAGCCTCATCCGGGCGTGTTCCCGGCCCGCAATCGGATCATTGCCGCCTTGTCCGACGTGGTCGTGGTGGTGGAGAGCCACCGGGGTGGCGGTTCCCTGTACACCGCTGAGGCAGCGGCCCGCCGGTCGATTCCTGTATGTGCTGTTCCCGGTTCAGTGAAAAGTCGAGCATCGCAGGGGACGAACGGGCTGCTGGTCGACGGATGCACTCCGGTGCGGGATGCCGAGGATGTCCTGGTGGCGATTTCGCTGGCTCGGGCGGCGAAGTACGACAGTCATTCTGAGCTGCTCGCCACCCAGCGGACCGATAAGGGACGAAGAGGTGGGCCCGACCGGTCAGAGGGGGTCTCTGGGCCGGCGGTCGATGACGGGATCCGGCTTGGCTCGGCCTCGGTTCAGGGAACGGCAACTGCACCACCCCCACTGTCGCCGGGTCGGCCACCGCGCCACGTTGGCGCCAACGAGAGGACAAATGTCCGACCCCGACCACCGGGGTCAGGAAGGGGAGAGCGTTCCGATCTCAAGTCTCGAAGGAAGGCTCAGATCACGGTTCATAGTTCCCCCGAGGAGTGCGCCGTTTGGGATGCAGTCGACGACGTGCCGACTGCGTTCGAGACCATTCTCATCCGGACGGATCTCTCGGTCACCGCTGCTGCTGCAGCATGCAACCGCCTGGTTGAGACCGGCGCCCTCCTGGCGGGGTCCGGCTGGTGGTCACGAAATCTGGAGCCCGTTCGGAATCGCTGAGCTCTAGGCCGACCCTGAGCCGTAAGGGCTCACCGCCTCCTGGGTTTCAACGACGACCGACGTATTGGTTGACCTGCGGGATCGAGCCCTGATCAGGGCGCCGGGAAACTGCCCTCTTGCCAACCGATCGATGTCGACGACACCGGGCCGGCCGCAGGAACGGAGGCAATAGCGGGGGCCGTGCAACTGGGCTGATCGGTTTGAGCTCCGTACCAGGTGGCGGCCCCCTCTGACTTCCAGACCAGCCAACAGGTGCCGCCGGTGGATCGGTCGGCCAGGGTCACGCTGCCACCGGTTCCGCCGACTCCACTTACGCCGTCTCCGCTTACGGTACCCCCGTCAGTTCCTCCGATGCCGCCAACAACTCCGCTGGCCCCCCCAACTCCATCTCCGCCCCCATCTGATCCCGGGACCACACTGATGCTCACCGTTGTGGGATTGGAAGAGGCTCCATCCACAAACGAGATCGATGGGTTCGAGGCCGACAATGTCGAGCTACTCAGTGAGCCGTAGCCACCGGAGGCGACCGCGGCACTGACCGTGGTCAGCGCGGTGGAGAGAGTCTGTTGCGCTTGAAGGCTCGTCGCCTCAGCCACTCCCGGGGCGTTGTCGATTCCGGTGCCGCTTGTACCTGATCCGTTGCCGGAGCTGAGGGTGTTGGTGAGCAGAAGAGCGGTCAGAATAGCCACGACTCCCATACTCAGAACCGTCACAGCCATCGAGAATCCCGCATCGGACCGAACCGCCTCTTGCCGGACACTTCCCCTGCCACAGTCCGTCATCTCTGCTCCGTTTCGGCGCTCTGTTCCGCTATCTACCGCTCATCGGGCAGACCACCGGATTCGTGCCGACCGTCTCTGGTGACGACTGCCCCTTGCTTCATCGGCATTGCAATGGATACAACTTGAGCGCTTCCGTCGATCGAGACGGGTTACCCCGGCCGGAGTGGGCTCTCATCCCCCTCGGTTCGTCCCCCGTCTGGACTTGCTTCTCGACAGTCCGTCGTGCATCGATCCCGACCATGCCCTCCTAGAGGGTGCCTCGGCGATCGCCACCGCCGCCGAACAGCCAGCATTCGATTCGTTGTGGGTGACTGACCGAGTCGCAAGCGGTGCAAGCGGTGCAAGCGGTGCAAGCGGTGCAAGCGGTGCAAGCGGTGCAAGCGGGAAGCGTGCAAGCGGTGTGACAAGCGGCCGCGGTAGCGCGGTGGAAGGTGACGATCGCAGACGCGTCGATCCTGGGGACGCATTCAGACCGGGCCCAGACGGCACTAGAAGCCCGAGTGAGGCGTACTCGCTGGTCTGAGCGTCGGCCGTGCGAACCAACGTGATACGACTAGGAGCCGAACCCAATCAGTTGGAAGGTCGTGCGCCGTCTGTGCTCTCCAAAGTCGTAACGGCTGTGGACGTCATCTCCAAGGGTCGTGGAACAGTCACCCTCGGGTGTGATTCCAATGACTTCGGGCCGAACGATGTTGAGAGGCTGGAGGACCAAACTGGTGCTCTGCCGCGTCATCCTGTTCAGGATCCACGACCGTTGTGAGCTGAGAACGGCTCCAGGAACGACCCCGGATTTAGGCGTCGGCTGGTTGCATCACCACATGGTCAGCGATGACGCGGTAGATCACTCGAACCTCGCCCGGCTGACGCATGGGATATTTGTCGACGCCAAGGTATTTCTTGGCCAAGGAATCGATGCTGGCATCTGCGCCCTCCTCGGTGGATTCCACTGACCCCCGTACAACGACCACGTTGTACTGGTCTTCGGGGTCTACGACGGATACGGCTACCTGGGGATTCTCCCTCAGGTTCCGATCTTTGGCGCGACCCTTTGCCGTATTGAAGACGAGATCGTCACCATCCAGATCTATCCACACGGGTGTCAGTTGGGGGCTGCCGTGAGAATCGACTGTGGCAACGTTGGCGAGAACCGGCCGCTGGATAAGGAGGCGTGCCTTGTTGGTTAGGGATGTCGTCACAGTCCGATCTCCTGAGATATGACCGATGAAACTCCAAGTCCAGTCGGCGTCATCGGTTGCTATTGGTCAGAATGCGAGAATATCAATCGCATCCACTGGTGTGTACATCGCGACGAGAGGTCTGGAGGCTGCGTCGGGACTGGCGGCTGGCGTGTCCATACGGCGCGGTCGCCCTTCGGCTGATCTCGAGCTTCGGTTGCTTCTCGACTTGAGATGCTCGAGTACCTATGGGAGGGCGGATTCAATTTGTGGCATTCTCAGTTTGCTCGAGTACTCGACTCTGGCTCTTTCGGATCCTCTCCGTATTTGTCACTCCTGTTGTCGTCTCCAGCTCTCCCGACCGTCGAGGCTGTCGATCCCGAGCCCTGGTTCATGTCCGAAAGCGGGTGGGGGAGTGAAGGACCACTCGGGAGTGCCGTCCTTGGCGGTGCCGATCCGGGAGAGGTCCCATCCTTCGTAGGTTTTGAGGAAATGGTGATGGTGACAGAGTCGGGCCAGATTGTCGAGGGCGGTCGGTCCACCCTCGGCAAAGGGGACGATGTGGTCGATCTCGAGGCCGGCGGCGATGCCACAGCCGGGGACCACACAAGCGGGGTCCCGGTGGAGGAGGGCGGTGCGCAGGGACCGGTTGATGGTGCGCCCGAAGTGGGAGACGGCCCGGATGTCCCCGGCCTGGTGGAAGAGGTAGCGCAGGTAGGAGTCGTCGGCCATGGACCGGGCCATGGGGACCGGGATGGGACCGACGTTGTCGATGGCACAGCACTCCCCGGGGTGAACCCGGCCCCGGAGGAGGGCGGCGAGGTCGACCCGCACCACCACCGAACAGGCCGGGGGACGGTCGATGACAGCGGTCTCCTCGGATGTGGACTGCTCGGCCCCGGCCCCCTCGGATGCGGACCGGGGTTCGCTCCCTCGGCGGCGAGGGGGACCGCCCCGGGTGGCTACCGACCTCCCCGGTGGGCCTGTCCGCCCCCCACCGGAGCCTGTGCCGGTGCCCTCGGTGAGGGTGGGGCCGGTGCCCTCGGTGAGGAGGGCGAAGAAGGCGTCGGCCATGTAGGCCCGTTCCGGCTCGCCCCTGTCCCCGGCCGCCGTGGCCGCCTTGCGCAGGCAGGTGGCGGCTGAGCCCAGCCGGCTGAGGATGAGGGCCCCCCGATCGGCCGTGTCCCGGCCCTGGAAGCAGAAGGCCCCCTCGGCGTCGGTCCACGAGGCGAACCGGCGGGAGGCGTGGATACGCCGGACAGCGGCCAGGGGATCGGCGGTGACGGCGCTGGCCCGGCTCTGCCGGCAGCGCTCCTTCACGGCCTGGAGGGGGGCATCGGCCGCCCCGGCCACCAGGTCGGCCTCCTGGGTGGGGTCGACCACCCCGGCGTCGACCAGTTCGGCCACCTTGGGGGTGGAAAGTGTTCCTCTGCGCACCTCTTCTTGGGTGCCGGGCAGGGCCTCCAGACGCCGCCCGAGGGACAAGGTGGCCCCGGCCTGACCGGTCGAGACCCCCTCCAGGTCGGCCAGGAGCAGAGCGGCGTTGCGGTGACCCGTCTCCCGCCACACCAGGGAGGACTCGATCCGGGGGGCGAGCAGGGTCTTGCCCGCCACCGCCAGCCGCTCCAGGCCGGCAAAGGAACCGTAGAGGTCGGTGGCGTCCCTACCGGTCACACAGTCAGGGTCGAGCTCGGCCACTACTGCCGACAGCACGTCGACGGCCCTGGCCAGGCGGGCCCGGAGACCCTCCGACCGACCAGAGCCCTCCGACCGACCAGAGCCCACCGACCGACCAGAGCCCAACCGACCAGAGCTCCGACCGACCCGCAGAGCCCTCCGACCGACCAGAGCCCTCCGACCGACCAGAGCCCACCGACCGACCAGAGCCCTCCGACCGAATACCTGTCGCCGTCGCCGGAGCCGTCCTCTTTCCCTGAGCTGGCCTCTTCGCCTCAGCTGACCTCTTCGCCGGAGCTGTCCTCATTGCGGTGGCCGAGGCCGTCGCCGATGTCATGGCTCCACTCTCCCAGTGGGGTGTATCACCCACGGCTCCCTTTTGGCGACGGGTAGCGAAGCCCGAGAACCTGGAGACCGTGAGGTTGGATCATCGGCGGTTCAGGGATTGGCGAACTTTGCCTACTGGTACCGTGCCCCATGCGTTTCGGTGCCCATGTCCGCGCCGGTACCGGGCTCCTGCCAGCTTTACAACGCGGAGCTGACGTCGGAGCAGAAGTCGTTCAGATCTTCACCCAGAGCCCCCGGATGTGGAAGCCATCCCAGTACAGCGGCGAAGCACTCGACGCCTATCGGAGTGCACAGGCGCAGCACCCAACGGTTACCTCAACTTTCTGTCACGCGACCTACCTCATCAATCTGGCCTCGCCCGATCCAGAGTTGGCGACCAAATCGAGAGCGTGCCTTCACGCCAATCTCCAGGCGGCCGAGGGCTTGGGATCCGATGGCCTGGTTCTCCACTTAGGGAGCCATCGCGGTCAAGGGTTCGAATCGGCGCTGCCGGCAGTGGCCGACGCCTTAGTTGAGGCTCTGGATTCCGTGAGCACCACAACCAAACCCTGCCCCATACTGCTGGAGAACACAGCGGGAGCGGGGGACACGATCGGTCGCTCGTTCGATGAGTTGCGTGACGTGATCGATGCTGCCGGTGGCGACGAACGGCTCGGGGTCTGTCTGGACACGCAGCACCTGTGGGCATCCGGAGTGGCCTTCGCCACAACCATGGATGCCGATGAGCTGCTATCCACGATCGAACGAACCGTTGGGCTGGCCCGCCTGCAGTGCCTCCATCTCAATGATTCCAAGGTGGCGTTCGGAGCGAACAGGGACCGTCACGAGAACATCGGGGAGGGAACGATCGGAGCAAGGGGACTGGGTGCGCTGGTGAGCCATCCTGACTTGCAGGGCCTACCAGCGATCCTCGAAGTTCCGGGCATCGGACAGGGTCCCCGGGCCGAGGATCTGGCCAGGGCCCGGAAGATCTTGGCCATGGGTAGAGCCATGCGTTCCCGTGGACGGACGAAAGAATCCGGGCAGGAGCGCGTCATGGGCCGAACGACGAAAAATCATCGGTCAGACCCGATAATTTCGGGCAAATTGAAAAACTAAACTACTCAGATGCCTCTGTGCCGACCGTGGGCCGTGCCGAGACTCAAGGACGACGAGTTCACCTTCTTCACTGCCGGGTAGCCCTGGGAGGTCCCGGAAGCGGCTGGCAAAAGGTGGATTGGTGCCGTCCGCCTCTCCGGGGTCACGCTAGGGTCGCCGAGCCGCTCTGGACCCCGAGAAAACAGCACGCAGACACAGATCACCCAACACCGAAAGGAAGCGACCATGACCATCGAGACCCGCATGGAGACCGACAGCATGGGACCGATCGAGGTGCCGTCCGATCGGTACTGGGGGGCCCAGACGGCGCGTTCCCTGGTTCACTTTCCTATCGGTGACGACCGGATGCCCGGACCCGTTATTCGGGCCATGGGGATCCTGAAGGAAGCTTCGGCTCAAGTGAACGCTGACTTGGGCAAGATGGCCCCGGACAAGTCCGCGCTCATCGTTGCCGCGGCTCGCGAGGTATCAGAAGGAAAACTCGACGATCATTTCCCGTTGAGCGTCTGGCAGACGGGAAGCGGAACCCAGAGCAACATGAATGCCAACGAGGTGATCTCGAACAGGGCCATCGAAATGGGTGGAGGGATCCTGGGGTCGAAGGTGCCGATTCACCCCAATGACGATGTCAATATGTCCCAATCCTCGAACGACACATTCCCTACAGCCATGCACATCGCGGCGGTCGAGGAGGTGACCCACCGGCTACTCCCAGCTATCCGGCACCTCCGGAATGCGCTGAACGCCAAGGCGGAGGCATTCGCTGGCATCACGAAGATCGGGCGTACCCATCTGATGGACGCCGTGCCCCTCACTCTCGGTCAAGAGTTCTCGGGATACGTAGCCCAACTGGACGCAGACATCCGAAGGATCGAGTTTTCTCTCGATGATCTCTACGAACTGGCTGCCGGTGGCACCGCCGTGGGTACGGGACTCAACACCCATCCCGAGTTCGGGACTCGAGTGGCCTCTGCCATTGCCGAGCTCACGGGACTACCGTTCGTCACCGCACCCAACAAGTTCGCAGCTTTGGCTGGGCACGATGCGTTGGTCGCGGCTAGCGGATCGCTTCGAACATTGGCAACCAGTCTGTTCAAGATCGCGGACGACATCCGATGGCTCGGATCCGGTCCGCGTACGGCCTTAGGCGAGCTCGTTTTGCCAGAGAACGAGCCTGGTTCTTCGATCATGCCCGGAAAGGTCAATCCCACGCAGTGCGAGGCCATGATCATGGTCTGTGTACAGGTTTACGGGAACGACACTTCCGTGGCCAGCGCTGGAAGCCGCGGCAACCTCGAATTGAACGTCTGCAAACCGGTCATCATCCACAACGTGCTTCAGTCAGTCAAGCTGCTCACCGATGCATCGGAAGTTTTCACCCGGTTCTGCATCGATGGGTTGGAGCCCAACCGGGCTCGCATACGAGAGCACTTGGACAATTCTCTCATGCTGGTGACGGCGCTTGCCCCCCTGATCGGTTATGACAAGGCGGCGGAGGTAGCCAAAAAGGCGCACAAGGAAGGATCAACCCTCCGCGAGGCGTCTCTGTCCTTGGGTTATCTGACCGGGGAACAGTTCGATGAGGCGGTCCGGCCTGAATCTATGACCCATCCCTGAACCGATGATCGTGAACCGACGTGCTCCTACTGTGGGGCGATAATTCATTCGGGAAGGATCTTCGCTTCACCCGGAACCGGAAGGACGCGGTACGAGCCGGACGCAGGATGAACCTGAAGGGCGCAGCAGCACCCTGAAGGACCTGATGTGAACCTTAAGGACGTTGTGTGAACCTAGAGGACATCGATCTCACCGACCTCGATCGCTTTGTCAACGGCTTTCCGGATGAGGTCTTTGCCCATCTGAGACAGGAAGCTCCCGTATGGTGGCATCCGGCCACTTCGCACACCCCAGACGGGATCGGCTTCTGGGTGCTGAGTGCCCACGCTGACGTCATGGCGGTGGCTGCGGATGCCGCTTTGTTCTCGTCGGAGCGTTCAGCAGGGGCCGAGGGAGGCGGCACCATTATTCAGGATCTGCCCTATGGGTTCGCTCCTGGAGTTCTGCTCAACATGATGGATGACCCGCGGCACAACCGTATCCGGCGGTTGGTCACCCCTTCGGTGGCTCCCCGCTCTCTCGCCATCATGGAAGCCGAGCTCAAGGAGAGAGCTCGCCGGATTGTCGACGCCATCGAGGAGCGGGGCAGTTGCGATTTTTTGACCGATGTGGCCGTCGAGCTGCCCCTCCAAGCGGTGGCGGCACTGATGGGCGTGCCGAACGAGGACCGACACGACTTGATGAGCTGGTCCAACACAACGCTCGATTTCGAGGGACGCGAGTTGGGTGAGAGCAGCGAACGGGTCACCGCCGCTGCCGCGGCCATGGCCGCTTATGGGACCGATCTCATTGCGGAGCGGAAGAGCTCACCGGGCAACGACATCATTTCTGTTGTGGCCGGTGCCTGCATCGAGGACGAATCCGGCGAACTGCACGGTCTGACCGACCTCGAGCTGCTGATGTTCTTCAACCTCTTGGTTGTGGCAGGTAGTGAGACCACCCGAAACTCGATCGCACTGGGAATGGTCGCTCTGATCGATCACCAGGATCAGCTCCGTTCGCTACGCGACGATCGGTCTTTGATGCCGTCGGCAGTTGAGGAGATCCTGAGGTGGACGACGGCCACTCTCTACAACCGTCGCACGGCCACACGTGACACCGATCTGCATGGTCACGTAATAAAGCAGGGCGAAAAGGTGACGCTGTGGTGGCCTTCTGCCAATCGGGACGAATCGGTCTTCGACCAACCGTTCCGCTTCGACATACGTCGGGAACCGAATCCCCATGTCACCTTTGGCCACCGGACCCATTTCTGCCTTGGCGCCAACCTGGCCCGGATGGAGATCCGGGTGATTCTCGAGGAGGTGCTGGATCGCCTCGATAACTTCGAGCTCACCGGCCCGGTCAAGCGGGTGCGAACCAATAAACACGCAGGTGTCAGCAGCGTTCCCTTGCGGTTTTCGAAGCGATCAGCCAAGTGAGATGGCAGACGGTCAGCCAGTGAATGTCCGTGACCGGGGAAACGGCGCTCCGGCCCGACCGTTGTGTTTTGACGGGCCCCCGCGGTTCCCGTCTGTCGGGGCCCGCGCCGTATACTCCCCTCACTACCTGTACCCAATCAGATTTCCTGCACCCGACCACATTTCGAACCTGGCGACCCCCCTTCAGCTGGGAACGGCATCCCAGGGACGATGCAGTCGCCGACATTTGAGGGGACCACATGACCACCACACCTGACCAGCTGGCCATAGGCCTCACCGACGGCATGTTCTACGGCGGCGACCCCTTTCCGGCCTTTGCCTGGATGCGCGATCACGCCCCTGCGTACTACGACGAGTCGTCGGGCATCTGGGGGATCACCCGCTATGCCGACATCAAGGAGATCTCCAAGGATCCCGATACCTTTTCCAATGCCGGTGGCATTCGACCCGACAGCGACGCTCTCCCGATGATGATCGACACGGACGCACCCGAGCACGTGCGCCGACGTCGCCTGGTCAGCGAGGGATTCACTCCGCGCCGGATCCGTGAGAGCGAAGAGGGGATCCGTCTGATCTGTGACGCCATCATCGATCGGGTCTGTGAGACGGGATCGGCCGATTTTGTGCGAGATATCGCTGCACCGCTTCCCATGATCGTCATTGGCAACATGCTCGGAGTTGCGCCTGAGGATCGAGACGATCTCTTGAGATGGTCGGACGACATGCTGAAGGCATTGGGGTCGCCAGACCCCGGAGCGATGGACCGGGCGACACTAGCAGCGGCCGAGTACGCGGGGTACATCCTGGCCGTCGCCGAACAGCGCCGGCGTGACAATCAGTCGGATGACCTTATCGGTACCCTGGTACACGCTGAAATCGAGGGAGACCGACTCGACGAGGATTCGGATAATTTATGAGTCCTTGCTCATCCTGATCGGGGGTGACGAGACCACCCGCCACGTAATCAGCGGTGGGATGTACGAACTGCTCCGCCATCCCGATCAACTCCAGATGCTGGCTGCGGACCGGGGCTTGATGACTAGTGCCGTCGAAGAAATGCTGCGTTGGGTGTCACCCATCAAGAACATGGCCAGACAGATGACCCGTGATGTCGAGTTCGGCGGGGAAACTCTGCACAAAGGAGAGAAGTTGCTGTTGCTCTACCCGTCTGCCAATCGCGATGAGCGGGTGTTCGACCGTCCCGAGGAATTCGACATCACTCGGATGCCGAATGACCACATGGCTTTTGGTTTCGGTGCCCACTTCTGTCTGGGCAACAGGCTGGCCCGGATGGAACTGAGCGTCATGTTCGATCGCTTGCTGGCCCGGCTTCCCGACATCGGATTGGCGGTCGACGCCGAGCCTCCTAAGCGAGCAGCCAATTTCGTTTCCGGCTATGAGACGATGCCGGTGGTCTTCTCGCCGACAGCACCGGTTGGGGTATCGGCGTAGATCATGAGTGGATTCCAGACCATGAGGCAACCGACTGTCGGTTATTTCCGACGGACTCGGTCGTGAGACAACGGTGAGACAGCCACTCCTGAGCGATGACGATGTCCGCGCCACCCTTCTCCAGACCGGCGCTCCGACCTGGGAGTTGATTGGGGGACGGATCGTCCGGGTGGTGGTCTTCGACGGATTCAAAGAGGCGATGGCCTTCGTCAACGGAGTGGCGGAACTGGCGGAGGATCGCAATCACCATCCCGACATCGACATTCGCTACAACCGGGTCACCTTGGCTCTGGTCACGCACGACGCCGGCGGGATTACCCAACTCGACATCGACCTGGCTCGAGCCATCGACAGCATTGCTCCCGGCAGTCGGGCAATCGACTGATCAGACTGGGCCATTCGGGCTCTCACCCGACTGGTAGATCCCACAAGGGGAACCAACGGTCGAGGTCAGGTTCGATTCTCAGATCGTCGGCTACCAGGCTCTTCAGCCTGAGTTCCCTTTCCGTGTCGCGTTTCTCGTGTCCTGCGGGGACGAAGGGATAGAACGATCCCCGCTTGAACAGGTAGACCAGGTAGCCGGTGGACGGGATCACCCTCCCCGGCCCAGCCGTCGGCTCCGGCATGGAATCGGTCACTTCCGCCTCTGGTCCAGAGGCAGGAGGTTGGCCGGCCTCCGCAGCGTCGGCCGGCTGAGACTCTCCGAGAGATTCCGTGAGTTCCGGTGGTTCGTCGCCGACGGGCAGTTCAGCTATACCGAAAACGGAACACAGCAGTTGGGGTCCCCATCCCGCATCGGCCAGTGAGGAGTTGACCAGATGGATCCGGGTCACCAGCTCCTCGATGTCGCTGTCTTCGATCACGAGCCAGTGGTAACCGTATGCATCCTCGGCTTTTTGGAAGCCGTCCGTTCCGTCCATGGCGAGGAGTTTGACCACCTCCGCTTGCATCTCCTCGAATCCCTGTCCGGTGGGAGGTTTGAAGCAGACACCGGCATGGCCGGAACAGGACATCCCCGCAGCGCTTTGCAATGTGATCGAGGCGGAGGGTAAGGCAAAGAGCGCATCGAGATCGGATTGGACCGGCTTTGTCCGTCCGAGGATGGTGTTGAGCAATCCCATCAGTGGGTGATGGTCGAACAACCGGTGGCCGCATCACGGCGTGGAAGAGTGCGGCTCACGAAGGACGACCTAGTTCTGCCTCGATGGTGGCAAGCTGGGCAAGCCGCTTCTCGAGCGTGGGATGGGTCGAGAACAGGGTGGAGAGACTGACCCCGCTCTTGGCGATGGCGGGAGTGAAATAGAAGGCATTGAAGCTCTCCGAGGCACGAAGATCGCGGGTAGGGATGCGCGACATCTCGCCGGTCACCTTGACCAGAGCCGAGGCCAGCGCCGACGGTCGTCCGGTTAACAATGCGCCCGACCGGTCAGCTGCCAACTCGCGGTAACGCGAGAGGGCCATCGTGAGCAGGAAGCTGATGGCGTAGACGACGATCGAAACGGCCAGTACGGCCAGTTCGACCAGCGCAGCATTGTCGTTTCCACCCTGGTTGTTCCCGCGGTTGCCGCCCCCGAACCCGCCGAGTAACCCCGTCCACAGCATGATCCGGGTGATCATGCCGGCAACCATTCCTAGGAAGCTGGCGATGGTCATGACGGCCACGTCCCTGTGGGCTACATGGGAGAGCTCATGGGCGAGCACCGCTTCTAGTTCAGATTCATCCAGCCGCCGCATAAGTCCCGATGTGGCGCACACTACGGCGCTGTTGGGGCTTCTGCCGGTGGCAAAGGCATTGGGAACGTCGGTGTCAGCAATGGCGACCCGTGGCTTCTTCATGTCGGCCAGCGCGCAGAGCCGGTCGACGACACCGTGCAGCTGGGGCGCCTGCTCGGGGGTCACGATCCGACCACCCATGCCGAACAGGGCGATTTTGTCCGAGAACCAGTATTGAACGAAGAGGATGATGGCGGCGAAGACCAGGACGACGGCATAGGAGATCCCGAAGGCGATCAGCAAGCCGATGACCGCTGCGTACAGGATCACGATCATCAGGCCGGTCGTGAACATCCGCACCGTCAGACCACGGTCGGAAGGAATATTGCGTGCAGTACTCATGGGGTCGATCTCAGCGTTCTTCGGAACCCGAGCCGTTTGCCGTGTCGGCCAGCAGCACCTTCGTTTCCTCGAGGGTGGCGTCCGGGAAGGGCACCACCAGGTCGGAAGGAGCGAAGTCGTCGGCCGTCAGAGGTGTCCCGAGTCGACGCACGGTCGCGGTGAGATCGGCCAGCGCCTGTGCGAAGGCGTCCGAGTCCCCGTTGTCCACGGCTTTGGTCACCGCCGCGTCCAACGACCCGAGGGTGTCCCGTTCCTCGTCGGGTATGTCGTACTGGGCCTCGCCCAGAATGCGGACGATCACGACGAGGTCTCCCCGTGCTCGGCCGGCTCCACCAGCTGGGCCGGCTCCACCAGCTCGGCCGGCTCGGCCGTTTCCGGTTCGGCCGCTGGCAACGCTCCACCACCTACCTCGGCCTTGAGGGCAGCCAGCTGGGCGTCGACGGCTGATGTGGTCGAAGCTTGGTTCAGCTGCGCCTGAATATCGTCCACGGGGTTGGTCAGATCGGTGAGGGCCCCGGATGCCAGCAGTTCGTCCATGGCGCCGGCCCGAGCCTGCATCCCGTCGATCTTGTCCTGGGCCCGCTGCATGGACATCCCAGCGTCACCCATCGACTCGGAAATGCCCGAAACGGCCTCACCGATCTTGGTCTGGGCCTCGGCCGCCGTGTAGGTCGCCTTCATCGTTTCCTTCTTGGTGCGGAAGGCGTCCACCTGGGATTGCAGCTTCTGGGCGGTGTCGATCAGCTTCTGCTCCTGAGCGGCAACCTGCTCATGCTGGGTCTGGAGGTCACCGAGCTGGTCGGCCAGGGCCTCACGGCGACTGAGGGCCTCTCGGGCCAAATCCTCGTTACCCTGGGTCAGAGCCGCCCTGGCCTGCTGCTGGAGCTTGTCGGCGCTCTTCTGGAGCTGGGACGCCTGGAGCTCGATCCTCTTCTTGGCTGTGGTGACATCAGCGACGCTCCGCCGGACCTTTTGGAGGCTTTCCAGTTGCTTTTGGTAGGACAGATCGAGGGACTCGCGGGGGTCCTCGGCTTTGTCCAGCAGTTTGTTGGTCTTGGCCTGGACTATTCCCGACAGGCGCTTCATCACGCTCATGCTGATGGGTCCTTCCTTATTCGTGCCCTTTGAAGCTTAGGGCCTCGGTGCCCGGTAGCGTGATCGTGTGCCTGATCAGCTATGCCTTTTGACCGTTCATGCCCATCCCGACGACGAGTCGTCCAAGGGGGCCGGCACCGTGGCCCGCTACCATGCCGAGGGCATCCATACGGTGCTGGTGTGCTGTACCGGTGGCGAGGAGGGAGAGGTCCTGAACCCCGCCCTCGACACGCCCGAGGTCCATACCCGGCTCGCCGAGCTGCGTCGCCAGGAGCTGGCGCAGGCAGCCGAGATCATCGGCTACGACGAGGTCGTGATGCTGGGGTATCGCGATTCGGGCATGGCCGGATCCGAGGCCAACGCCAATCCTCTCAGCTTCGCCCAGGCGCCTCACGATGAGGCCGTCGGGCGAGTGGTGGAGGTGGTCCGCCGTACCCGTCCCCAGGTCATGGTGATCTACGGCGACGATCAATCGGGATACCCGCACCCTGACCATCTGCGCGTCCACGAGATCGGCTTGGCCGCCTTCGACGCCGCCGCTGACTCGGATCTCTATCCGGAAATCGGCCCGGTTTGGCAGGTCAACAAGCTGTACTACACCGTGTTTTCGGTGGCCCGGTTCCGACAGGTGCACGAGAAATTCTTGGAACTGGGGCTCGAGTCCCCGTTCGACGAAGGGTGGCGCAAGAGGTGGGATGGGGTTGCTTCTGAGCCGGTCACTGCTTCCATCGACATCTCGGAGTTTGCCGACGTCCGGCGTGAGGCGCTTCTGGCCCACGCCACCCAGGTTGATCCGAAGTCGCCCTTCTGGTTCGGGCTTCCGCCCGAGGTGATGCGCTCGATTCACCCATTGGATGATTACCGCCTGGCCCGAGTCGTCCCGCCTTCACTGATTGCTGGTGCATCCACGGGTGCGAGCCCCTCGGATGAGGGGCCTGTGGAATCCGATCTCTTCGCCGGCGTGCGGCCCCACCCTTGACAGCGGTGAGTTCGCCTCTGACCGGCGACGCATCTCGGCGGTAGCATCGCCTAGGAGGGCAGATGGGCTCTGAGGGCAACGGGTTCGGAGACAGCGAGTTGGGTGGGTCATGACTAAATGGTTGTCCCCAGAGTGGTTTGAGGAGACGCGGGCAATGGTTGCCGCCCAGCCGTTGTTCCCCGGACTGTCGGCTCGGATCGTGGCCGAGATCACCGATGGCCCAGAGGGGACCGTGTCGTGCTACTGGGACGTGGATGATGGTCGGCTGGAGGCAAGCGCCGAGGGAACAGTCGAGGGCCCCGACGTCACCCTGACCCTGAGTCGCAAGGATGCCGCCTCCCTCAGTCGAGGCGATCTCGACCCCAGTGTCGCCTTCATGCAGGGACGGCTGAAGGTCGCCGGGTCTATGGGCGTGATGATCTCTCTCCTCACGGCCATGAACACGCCCGAATACCGGAGTCTGCGCCAGACAATTGCCGACTCTACGGAGTTTTGAGCGGTCCCAGCGTGCCGGCACCGTTGCCCCCCAGGTAAGGAAGATGAACCGTCCCTGCGCTCTGCAGCAGGATGAGGGCGACCGCAGTGGCCAGGAATAGGACGAGAAGGACCACCAGAAATGGTTGGACCTTCCGCCAGGTGATCTTTCTCTGTGGCTTGCGCTTCACTTTGCGACGTTCGACGTCCTGGCCCCAGGCCACGACTCGTGTGATCGAGGACGCTCCGGCAATCCCGTGCTGTTTGACGGCTAAAGCGTTGATGGCGCCTGACAGCTGACGCGCATCTCCACCTGGGAGCAGAAATCGATAGGTTCCCGAAGAGGCCTGGATTCCTATCAGCGCTCCCGCGTCGATATGCGGTAACGGTCGGTTGGTAGCTCCAGGGTCCGTGACCGAACTCAAGTCTCGATCATGCGTATCACTTCGATTGAGTTCGGGGTCGACCCACCATTCCGGTGCGATCCCGCCACTCCATGCCTCGACCACGTGAGACACTACCGACGACCAAGGCAGTATCCGGGTCCCGTCGCCGCGGGATCGGGTAACGCCTATGCCGTCGTCGGCAAACGTGAGGGTGTCGATGCGGATTGGCTCCTTGCCATCCCGGTCGAGCAATAGGAGGTCTTCGAGCACCAGGGGGTCGCTGATGCCGCCTTGGCGCGGAGAGGTGCGGCTGTCCTGCGATCGCTGGTCGTCCAGACCGAGGGATGCATCCTCGAGCTGCGGCACCCGTTTGGGGCGGGGATCCGTCCCGATGCAACCGTCACCATCGGGACGGAGTGGGAATTCGGAGGGTTCGGGTGCCGTTTGCTTGAGGTCTGCAGAGGGAGCGGTGTCAATCGAACGGCTCGACACATCGACAATGCCGGAACGGTCCTGGTTCGGATCTTCGGGGTCGGCCACTGCATCTCCCATCGGTGATCCCTCAGGATAACGGGGGTACCCGTTGGATTGGGGACTGGATCTCGATCCCGATCAGGCCGACCATCGGGAGGTCTGACGGTACCAGCTTCTCCACGGTGCGCTCCGACCGACGGACCCACCAGAATTCCTGGCTGAGCCGCGCCCACCCTCGGGCCACACCGCTGGCCACCACCGACCACCGGCCAAAACCGACCAGCGGCCACCGGACCCGGCCACCCGACCTCGACCGAACCAGGGACCCGGCCCGACCACCCGACCTCGACCGAACCAGCGGGCCCGGCCAGACCACCGGACCCGGCTCGACCGGCCCCGGGGGGATCAGCCGGTTCGGGTCAGCCTCTTCGAATCACCTCAGGCGCATTGCCAAAGGTGGCATCAGACTGGTTTCCCCGCATGGCGTCTCGCAGCTGTCGATAGCCGATCAGAGTGACCCCGGCATCGGTGATGAGTTGTCCAAAGCCGCGATCGGCCACCAAAAGCACATGATCCGCCACTCGTTCTCGCCAATCGGATGCGATCGCCCGCACCTCGGGTGTGTCGATGGCCGGACGGAGCGTCAGTTCAGTGACGCCCGGCTCGAGACCGGCCAGAAGGTCGACGAAGGATTGCCGGGTAGCGGGGGCAGGCAATGTGGCAAAACGATCGGCAAAGAGAACCCCCTCGTCGGACGCAAGCTGACGAACTGGAAATCCCACGTTGGGTTCCGCTTCGGCGTCGAGGAGCCGGAGGGGAAGACCGAAGTCAACGGCCAGCTCGAGATAGACATCGAAGAACTCGGGGCGCATGACCAGGGCATCGAGATGGCTATTGAGATAACTGATGTCGAAACCCCAGAGAACGGCTCGCTCGACCTGGGCCCGGCATTCCCTGCGGACCTCATCGATATCGGCGTGATCCCACAGATCTGTGACCGTGCGCGGGAATCCACCATCCCCGTCCAACAGGGACGGGGCCTGGGTGATCGGACCCCACCGGTACCGATCGAGCTCGGCGTTGAGAGTGAGCTGCACGCCCACATCGTCGCCTCGAAATCGTGATGCCGATTCCCGTGCCCATGGCGCCGGGACGATCAACGAGGCGCTCGTGCCTATGCCCTCGCGCAGGGCCTCATAGACGCCCACGGTGGCGGCATGACACAGACCCAGATCGGCGCAGTTGAGAATCAGTAGCCTGGCTTCAGGCGGGTAGTCGAGTCGGTCAGCGACAGACGGCATGCTCCTGACCGTAGTGCCGTCAGCTCTCAGGCGGCACGGCCGGCCCGTCTTCGGTCGCTCTCTGGCGCTGCGATCTGGCCGGTGGCCCCCCGTTTCTCACCCGCAGCGGGATCGCCAAGGAGGGCGCGGGCGGCCTCGACGCCCCGTCGACCGATCTCGCAGGTCCGTTCATCGAGCCGCCAGGGCCGAGCCCTGCCCGGACCACCGGTCGGGGCCAATCTGCTCGGCACCCCGGAGGAGCGGGATCGCCTCCCCCGGGATGTGTCCGAGCGTCCATCTGATGCCTGGTTGGGTCGCACCACTCTCGTCTTTCCCCTCGTCGGTCCGGTTCCTGTGGTCCGGATGAGGGCCTCAGGACGATCCTTGGGGTAGGGGAGCGGAAGCGTGAGCTGCATGGCCGGGGTCGCCTTGTCGCGGTCGGAGTTCATGGCTGGAGCTTGCCAGGAGGGTGTATTACGGGGCCCATGGCTCAGGGAGACCTCGGAACACCCACAGGACCCCGGTACGGCATCACGGTGCCCTTTGACGGTGTGACCCTCGAGGAGCACCGCCAGTGGTACGCCGAGCTGGTCAGGCTCGGCTACACGGACGTGTGGTCGGCCGAAACCGATGGATCCGATGGATTCACCCCATTGGCGCTGGCTTCGGCGTGGTCGCCGACTCTCAACTTGGGTGTAGCGATCATTCCCGCCTATACCCGAGGTCCTGCTCTCCTGGCCCAGAGCGTCGCCGCCATGGCCGAGGCTGCCCCCGGTCGGTTCACGCTGGGATTGGGAACCTCGTCTGATGTCATCGTCAGCCGGTGGAACGGAATCCCTTTCACCGAGCCCTACAGACGGGTGCGCGACACCATCCGGTTCTTGAGGGCGGCACTGGCGGGTGAGAAGGTCGACAACGACTACCCGACGTTCGCTGTACGTGGCTTCCGACTGGCCCGACCCGTCGAAAATCCACCGCCCATATTCCTGGCCGCTCTGCGCCCCGGCATGTTGAAACTGGCCGGCCGCGAGGCAGATGGCGTCATCATCAATTGGCTTTCGGCGGAGGATGTTTTGACGGTGACGCCTGAGCTCGGGGCCGACATTCCGGTAGCCGCCCGGATATTCGTATGTCCCTCAGAGGACACCGAAACCGTGCGCGCCGTTGGACGCCGGATGATCGCCGCCTACCTCAATGTTGGGGTTTACGCCGAATTTCATCGCTGGCTGGGGCGAGGATCTGTCTTGGAGCCGATGTGGACGGCCTGGCGGACGGGTGACCGGAAGGGTGCACTGGCGAGCATTCCCGACGAGGTCGTCGACTCACTCATCGTCCATGGATCGTTCGATGCCTGTCGTGCCCATGTCGGTCGCTACGTGGCCAACGGAGTCGGCATTCCGGTGATGGCGGTCATCCCAATCGGCGTCAGTCTCGAGGCTGCCATCGAGGGTTTAGCTCCTCCGTGGACGGCGGCCCCGACCGGTCCCACCTCAGCGTGAGAGATTCATCGGGGAAGCAGCCACACGATGGCCCGACACGAATCGGTCAGGTCGATGCGTATCGGGCGACGATCTCCGTGTCCTGATCACGCACCTGGTCGGCCAGATCTTCGCGATAGCGGTTGAGTTCGGCGGCGAGCCGGTCGTCGGACAGGGCGAGGATCCGCACGGCGAGCAGGGCGGCGTTTCGGGCCCCGTTGACGGCCACTGTGGCCACGGGAATGCCTTTGGGCATCTGCACCATGGCCAGCAGCGAGTCGAGACCGCCCAGGTTGGCGAGGGCCACCGGAACCCCGATGACCGGCAGGGGAGTAGCGGCGGCGACCACCCCGGCCAGGTGGGCGGCCCCTCCCGCGGCGGCGATGATTACCTTGATGCCGGCGTCGGCCGCGCCGCGGGCGAAGGCGATGGTGTCGTCAGGGGTGCGGTGGGCTGACAGCACCCGTACCTCGGCCACGATCCCGAAGGACCGGAGGGTCTGGACGGCGTCGTCCATGATCGACGAATCGGATGAGCTTCCCATGATGATGGCAACGGACATGGGCGCATTCTGCCCGACCGTGGCATTCTGGTCATATCGACCTGTGCGGAGAGCTCCTACCCCACGTCATCTTGCCCCCTGTGTTGGGCGGACTTGACCGGCGGGGGGTCCGGCGATCGGCTTCTGCTGCGTACCGGTACCCCGCCTCCGAGTACCGGTTCGCCCGGTCGGAGAGACCGGCCGGCCCGGTCCAGAACCGCCCGGCCGCCAGCCATCGCCAGCTAAACAGGGAATCAGTCAAGGAGGAAAGGGAGTCACTGTGCGTATTGGAGTAATGATCGACACCGAAGTCCCGTTCGAACAGGTCATCAGTCAGGTCGCCTCTCTGCGGGATGCTGGCATCCAGACGGCCTGGGCCTCGCAGATATTCGCCTACGACGCCCTTACCGCTCTGGCTGCCATCGGGCGGGAGGTCGATGGGATCGACCTGGGGACGGCCGTCGTCCCGACCTATCCACGCCACCCGGTCATGATGGCGGGGCAGGCGCTAACCGTTCAAGCGGCGACGGGGGGGAGGCTGATCCTCGGTATCGGTCTCTCTCATCAGATCGTCATTGAGAACGTGTTCGGTCAGTCCTTCGATCGGCCCGCTCGCCACATGAGGGAGTACCTTTCGGTTCTCATGCCACTGCTCGAAGGCGAGCAGGTGTCATTCGCCGGTGAGACGCTTCGAGCCTCCACATTTGGGCCTCTTCAGATCGATGCTCCGCCGCCGCCCGTTCTGGTGGCCGCTCTCGGGCGTACCATGTTGCGCATTGCCGGCACTTTGGCCTCGGGAACAATCACATGGATGACCGGACCCGACACCGTCGAAGCGCACATCATCCCCACTATCAACGAAGCGGCTGTCGAAGCCGGTCGCCCGAGACCTCAGGTCAGTGTCGGGCTCCCTGTCTGTGTCACCAGCGATCCCGACTCGGCTCGCGCCAAGGCGGCTGAGGTCTTCGCCCTCTACGGGAATTTGCCCTCGTACCGGGCCATGCTCGATCGTGAAGGAGCCGAGGGTCCTGCCGACGTGGTCATGGCTGGTGATGCGTCATCTGTCCAAGCCCAGATCGGCCGACTGGAGGACATGGGAGTCACCGAATTCCTCGGTGCCCCATTCGGATCGGCGGACCAGATCCGAGCCTCAGTGGGTGCCCTGGCGGAGCTCCTCTGAGGATTCCGGGCGTAGCTCTCGTCGAACCGCCATCTACTGTCCGAGCGTCCTTGGCTAGATGGCCAGACGGGTGTGCTTGAACTCATTGAGCTCAGGTTGATCTCGCAGCAATCCGATCACCCTCTCGATGGTCTCCTGAGCGAGCCGGCCGTCGCCGCCCGGTCGATTCATGAGACGGACGAAAACGGCATCGCTTCCCACCACAAATGTCGGCACCCCAAAGATCTCGAGCTCACTTACCGCCCGCTCGTGCTCATCACGCACGACTTTGGCCGGCCACCCCGCCTCGACCTCGGACAGGACGGCGTCGGCGTCGACATCCGCTCGGAGAAGGGCGTTGCGGACCACGGCGACGCCGCGAAGGTCGCCGCCTTCGTCATGCCGGGCCGAAAACAGAGACCGGTGTGCGGCCAGAAACTGGTCCGGGTACCTGTCACGTACCACGACCCCGGCGGCCAGTGACAACAGATCCGGTTGCTGGGCGGGGTCCTCCCACGACGGCTGACCGCCTTCGGGGACGTGTGACTGGTTGAGGAAAAAGGGGACAAAAGTCACATCCCACGGAGCTCCGGCCTCCAGGCCGTCCATGATGTGCTCATGGCCGTTTCGCGCAAACGGACACCGATAATCCCAGGTCACCGCAAATTCAAGCTGAGAACTCATGGTTGCTCAACCCCGGGGGAGGTCGATCGATTCCACCCGGATGAGAATGATGTGGTCCCAATGATGTTGAGGACCAGCACGGAGACTCAGGTTCAAACCAGGCGTCGACCGAGGAGACCGAGGCCCACACCGATGGCGGCGCCACCCAAGACATCGGATGCATGGTGCGCACCAACGTGCAATCGGCTGAGCCCGACCAGAGCTGCCCCGCTGAAGAGCAGTGTGTTCCCGGAGCGATCACCTCGGGTACTCATGACGGTGGCTGCGCAGAAGGCGGCGAGCGTGTGACCGCTGGGGAAGCTGCTGGTTTTGGGCTGACGGATCGGAACGCCTCCCTGGGCCAGCTGAACCCGGTTGGCGTCGGGACGCGATCGACCCACGACCGCCTTGATGGCCGCGTTGACCAGGCTGGACTCGATGCCGGCCACAGTCAGAGCCCGCACGGCGCGAGCGCGTTCCGGACCGCTGTGTCTCGCTCGCCACGCTGTGGTCACCGCCCACATGAGGCCGTGGTCACCCAATCCGGTAACCAGTTTGGCTGCGCCGTCGATGGTCGGATTTCCCCTCAAAGGCTCGAACCAGCTGTCGACCCTGTCATCGACGGATCGGATCATCTGCATCAGCGATGAAGCCGACGGGTCGACCAAGGGCGACGGGTCGTCGGTGGTGAAAGAGTCGCCCGTATCGGGCAGGATGCGGAGTGGAGGCTGCCGGTCGGGAGGCGCCGTATTGAGGTCGGATCGGACATCTGGGGGCATGGTTGCTCCGCCACCGCCACCCCCACCGTCGGTTTCGCTTTGGCCATCGCTCACGCTATCCGCCTCGCTCATAGCGTCTGACCGAGTCACACCACCTGACCGAGTCGTTCGGCCTGAGCGACTCGTTCGACCTGACTGGCTCATACGGGACTCGCTACTGCGGCAGCCAAGGCGTGGACGGCCTCGTCCGGGTTGCCACCGAACGCGGGACAGAACGCCTTGAAATTGCAGTAGTCACACAGTCGGGAAGGTCGGGGACGGAAGTCTTCCTTCTCGCAGGCCTGCTCGATGGCTGACCAGACGGCCACGGCCTTCTGACGCTGACCTCGGAGAGCCTGATCGGACGGTTCGGCAATGATCGAGGTCGGTTCCTTGAGATGCAGCAGTTTGACCTGTGCCGGCCGACGCCCGAGGACTTCCTGGCAGAGCAACGCATAGATGTTGACACCGACAAGTTTGGATTGTTCGAAGGCCGGCGAGGGTGCACGTCCGGTCTTGTAATCGACCACCACCAGATTTCCTTCGGGGGTGAGATCGAGTCGATCGAGGATGCCTCGGAGGCGCATGGCACCCATCCGAGCTTCGAGGGTGAGCTCGATGCCGACGGGATTCACTTCGTTCGGATCCTCGAGGGCGAAGTAGTTTCCGACCAAGTCCTCTGCGTCCGACCGTAACCTGTTCACGTCGTCCTGTCCGAGGTCGAGAGCGAGATAGTCGGCATCCAGCTGCATCTCATCCCAGGCGTGATCCAACTCGGCCGTCGCCGCTGCCGGGGTGCGCTGTCCACGCCCGTGCTCCCAGAACAGTCGCTCGAGGGCGCGGTGGACCAATGTGCCCTTGACCGTCCAGATGGTGGGCTCCTCGGGCAGATGGTCGATAGCGCTGAACCGGAAGGCCAGAGCACAGTCGCGAAATGACGAGACCTTCGAAGGTGAAAGTGAACGGGGAAGGTCGAGAGCCATGCAACCAGCCTAGGACCGGGGTGTGCCGCCGGCGGGGTACCAGGCTCGGAGGACCGACGAGGCCAGCAGGCCCGGTTGTTCGAGAGGGCCGAAATGCCCTACTCCGGGCACCGCCTCGACCCTGCCGTGCCGGACCTGGCTCGCATCGGCTTCGACGAAGGGCCGTCCGAATGCATCGGTGAGCTCGCCACAGCTGAACACGATGGGACAGCCGATCTCATGAAGATGCCCAAAGGCGCCGTGGGAAGCGCCGTTGGCATAGATGGAGGCCTCGTCATCCCGTCGGCACCGCAGCCGTATGGTGTGGCCGTCTCCACCGTCCTCGCCCGGGACGACCTCGAACCCTGCCTCCACGTAGATTTTGAGCACTTCGGGGTCAAGCCCCGACAGGGGTGGCTTGGCCGAAAAGTTGAGGAATGCGTCCTCGGCACTGGGAAAGGTCTGACGACGCCGGCGAGCTCCCTCGGTGAGGGGATTGGCGTGGACCGGCATGGCCCCGGGCGATTCGTCCAAGACAACCGGCTCGAAGCAGTAGAGGGAAGCGAAAGTACCCGGTCTGGCTTGCTCGGCCAGCAGGACGGCGGCTCCTCCACAGGAGTGGCCGAAGGCGTACGGATGGGACAGGCCGAGGTGGTCGATGGCCGTGAGTACGTCGGTGCAAAAGCCGGACCAGGCAAAATCGCCGTCACCCGGTCGGTCCGACCGGCCGTGGGCTCTCAGGTCGAGTCCCCAGCATCGGAACCGACGACCGCAGCGAGTGAGCCAGCGGTTCGAGCACCTCGGCGCAGAATCCGGTGGCGTGGACCAACAACAGGTCAGCGCCCCGACCGCCGTAGTCGTAGACGGCGATACCCAGCCCGTCCGGCGTCGTGCATCGATCCAGCGGGCGGTGGGGGTCGTGCTGGACGATCGGCACTGCACCGACGGTAGCCGAAGGGACCGAGAGTCCAGGCAGCTGAACCATCACCAACGTGAGTGTCCCGACGGGAAGTGGAGGCGGCCGACCCGGCTCTGGCGGTGCCGCTGGCCATCTCCTCCCCGCCATGACCGTGCCGGCCACGCTGACCGACTAGACATGGGTGGCTTATGGAGCATTTTCTCGAGACGTGGGGCTACCTCGCCGTATTCGTTCTGAGTTTCATTTCGGCCATGGGCCTCCCGGTCGGCGCCGAAGTGGCGCTCCTCTACGGCGGGGTTCTGGCCAGTGGACAGATCCCCAATGAGCCACACCATCTCCACCTGGTCCTGGTCATCCTGGTCGCCCTCATCGCCGAGGTCCTCGGGTCCCTGGCTGGCTATCTGATCGGCTATTTCGGCGGACGGACCCTCGTTGACCGCGTGGGAAAATACGTGTTGCTGACCCATCGGGACCTGGATCGGGCGGAGGCCTGGTTCGATCGTCGGGGTGAACCGTTCGTTCTGTTCGGTCGCTTCATTCCGCTTCTGAGGTCATTCGTCTCCTTCGCCGCCGGATTGGGGGAGATGGCGGTGGCCAAATTCCTGATCTTCACGGTGATCGGCTGTGCCATCTGGTGCACCGCTCTCACCAGCTTCGGTTATGCCCTGGGGAGCAGCTACAGCAGAGCACTGAAGGCCTTTAGCGACATCGGCTACGTGGCGGCAGCATTGGCAGTGATAGCCGTTGCCGTCGTCTTCTGGCATCGCCTCCGGGTGGTGCGTGAGGAACGCCGGTAGCCATGGAACGGGACTCCGATGGCCGGTCAGGTCCGGGGCGTCACCGTCACTCGTGTGGTGCGCGGTTATGACGAGGGCACCTCGGATGCCTGCCCGTCGTGCCGCCGTCGAGGCGACAGGCCATCTCGAGCGCTCCGATAGCTGGAACGGGCTGAGGCGGGGCGACCCGGTCATGGTGTCTGGGCTCCGCATCAGAGGTGCGCAGTGGGAGTTCCGGGCCCGCGTGCTGAACCACAAAAGTGGCACCGAGTTCATCGAGGTCATCGGCGGACGGGACGGAGATCGGACCATTCGATCCTTCGGCCCCGAACGGATTTTCGCAGTCACCGGAAAGAACCGGCGGGGTGACGCCGACAAGTCGACTGCCGGCCGATTGTCACTGGCCGAAGCCCCTCAGCTCCCACTGGGCTGACCGGTCGGATTTCCTGTCGCCCCATCCCACTAGGGTGCCGTTATGGCCACCGCAGTGTTCTTTCACGCTCATCCGGACGACGAGGCCATCCTCACCGGCGGGACCATGGCATCCATGGCGGACAACGGCGACAGGGTGGTGCTGGTGACGGCCACCCGGGGGGAATTGGGCGAGATCCCTGACGACCTGGGGCACGAATCGCTGGCCGACCGACGCTTCCTCGAGCTGGCCGAGGCAGGCCGAATACTGGGCGTGGATCGCCAGGTCTACCTCGAATATCTCGATTCGGGCATGGCCGGCGAGGAAAGCAATACCCGAGCGGGGAGCTTTGCCGGTGCGGACATCGAGGAGGCGGCCAGGAGGTTGGCCGCCGTGCTGGAGGAAGAAAGAGCCGATGTTCTGGTGATCTATGACGAGCATGGCGGCTATGACCATCCAGATCACATCCAGGTTCACCGCGTCGGGGTGCGAGCTGCCGAGCTGGCCGGCACCCCGTTCCTGTATATGGCCACCATGAACCGTGATTACCTGCGGGAGCTGGTGAGCGAAATGGAGTCGACCGATTGGGAACCTCCGGAGGACGACCAGGGTCGGGATACCATGGGGGAGCCGGCCAGTCGGATCACCACCGAGATAGACGTGACCCCGTGGATCGAACAAAAGCGGCAGGCCATGCGGGCCCACGCCAGTCAGATCAGCGAGAGCAGCTTCTTCCTCGCCATGCCCGATCCCGTGTTCAGGAAGGTGTGGGGACGCGAGTGGTACATCCGGATCCGCCCCACCGCCGAGGTGCCGATGCGCTCCCGGGAGGCCGCTCTCATGGCCGACGCTGCCGGTGGCGGGGGTCGTGTGGTGTCGGCGACGAGTGAGCCCGGCATCGGCGCCGAGTAGCCGGTTGC
Organism: uncultured Acidimicrobiaceae bacterium; assembly: GCA_963727955.1. GTDB lineage: Bacteria > Actinomycetota > Acidimicrobiia > Acidimicrobiales > RAAP-2 > Bog-756. The sequence goes on along the minus strand of CAVSII010000010.1, from coordinate 92,271 downwards.
CGACGCATGAAGAGCGAGCTCGTCAGTTGACGGTGGACCGGTGAGCGCCGACGTGACACCGCCCAGTCATCGGATTCTACGCGTTCAGGGGGGCCGTTTGGTTGTTTCAGAGCGTCGCCACGAGCTGGAGGCGGAGCTGGATGCCGTCGCTTCCGAAGGCTTCGTACTGGTCAATTCCTTCGCCGTCGACGACAATGTCTACTTGGTGATGCGTAAGCCGGGGTGACGATCCCACCGATCGGCTCAGAACTCGGTGAATGCCTGGATGGAGACCACCCGGTTCCGGCCCGACTCCTTGGCCCGGTAGAGGGCCTGATCGGCCCGCTCGATGAAGGACGTGGCGTCTTCGATCCCGTCCCAGCTGGTCAGACCAGCTGAAAGTGTGATCCCGAGTTCTGAGGTGGCGTCGCGACCACCCATTCGCAATTGGTCCAGCAGATGATGGCCGCCGACAATGTCGGTATCCGGCATCACCAGACAGAACTCCTCGCCCCCGTAGCGAGCAACCAGATCCTGCCCTCTGATGTTCGACACCATGACGGCTGCGATTGATCGCAGCAGTGTGTCGCCGGCCACATGACCGTATTGGTCGTTGTAGCTCTTGAAATAGTCGAGATCGATCATGGCCACACTGAGTGGCGTCTCTGAGCGCAGGGCATGGGCCATCTCGATCTCGATCCGCTCATACAGACTTCTCCGATTGGCCAGTCCTGTTAGCGGATCGGTGCGGCTTTCAGTATGTAGGCCGCTCACGAAGTTTGCCCGACTGGTTACCCGGAGAAAGGTCGAAGCGAGAAGCCGGGCCGCTTCTTCGGTCCGATGGTCGACATGATGGTCGGACTCGGCCCGCTTCACCACCATCAACAGCTCGCCGTCGACGCTGTAACCCACGGGGATGGCGCAGTGGGCCTCGGTGAGAACGACGGCGTCGGCCCGGAGTGCTTGCTCCAACTCCGGCCGTTCGGCGAGAACGGAGCTGTCACCGGCGTCACTCGGCCAGTTGGCCAGCGGAACGAAGCGACCGAGACTGGCATTGTGGACGTACACCGTGGCCTGTTTGGCGGGCAGGATGTCGGTGACCAGGGGCAGCCCTCGCCTGAAGAGCTCAGCCATGTGCTCGGTACCGTTATCGGCGTCGGCGGGGCTCACTTCCTCGAAAGTCTCGTTGAGCGCATCGACGGCTTGCCGGAAGTTGAGATCGTCTGTCAGCGAACCGACCGATCGGGAGATGATCCAGGTGATGATCACGATTGTGGCTGTGTACACGATTATCAGAGCAAGAAGGTCCGCCCCGCGAAGACCTTCCGCCCAGCTGATGACGGATACCAGGGCGATGCTGTACAGGCCGATGCAAATGCGCATGCGTCGATCGCCGATGACGCCGACGAAGGTAACCCCCACCAGAATGGCGGGTGTGTACGTGCCCAATCTGTTCGACGACGCCAGTTCGATGCATCCGATGGAGGCAAGGGCGAGACACACCATGACGAACCCCACGTTGGCCTTGGCGTTGATACCGGTTTTTCCCTTGGTGGTGACCACAAAGAGAGCCAGGTAGATAACAGACAGCAGGATGCAGCCCACAGCACCGGCGACGTACCCCCACCGCATGCCATCCTGATTGGTGAATATCGCCGTGATGAGCACAGGGATGGCGATCGATTCAGCGATCAGACCCGAGACCATTCCGTCTCGAACCTGATTACGGGTGGGATGAGCCAAGTCGAACTTCACCGTTCGGTTATCGGCCCTGGTCCCGAGGTTCTTTACCTGGTGCTGCCGTGCGGTTCCCTCACCTGCGGGTTCATGACATGGGATGGTGCATGCCCCGCATCCCCCAGTACCGATGCCCATGCCCCTGGATCAGAGGAAAATGCAGGTCAGAAGGCATGAGAAAGCCGGACAACGATCCGGTGCCCGGATTCGGAGGCTCCAAAGGCTCGGGATGGTGCAAAGGGTCACGCGATGGGTTGCCGAGGGCGTGGCAGCCACCAGGACGAGCGATGGAGCGGGCAACCGGCCGGACCCCAGGCCGGCCGGGCGCAACATGTGACAACCAGAGTTGCCCCCTCGGCTCTCGGTGGCCCTTGGTGCTTCTCGTTGTGGGTGTGGGTACTGAATTAACGGTTGGGTGGTTGGCTATGTCGACGTGGCCGTCCGCTCAGGGGAACCAGGGTCGAATGCTCCTACGCTGGGCCATAACCGACGTGCAGGACGCCCACTTCGATCGGGCCATTCAAGCTGATGCGTCGGCCGGTTCCTTCTTTCCCGGTACCGGTCGACCCCGTGGTAGATCCCGGGTGAAGGCGAGCGAGAAGAGTGCAAGCAACGCCGCGGCCAGGAGGCCAGCCTTGAGCGACCGGAGCTGTGCTGACTCGTAGTCCTCGACAAGCGCCGCCGTGGACACGTCATCGAGGCCTGACTTCTTGGCTGCGGCTTCGACCTCTGTCGAGGACACAAAGTTCGTGTTGGAGCCTGCCGCCACCCCAACCTGAGCCGAAACATCGGCGCTGATCCGAGGATCGTGCTCGACGTTGGAAATGAAGGTGCTCGTCAGTCCCATCAGGACGATGGCACCGATCAGCGCCACACCGAGCGATGAGCCAAGCTGCTGCCCGGTGTACTGGAGTCCGCCGGCCTCGCTCCGCCCCGACTCTTCAACGGAAGACTGGACCACGTTGCCCAGCTGGGACACCATCAGGCCCATCCCGATTCCGAGCACGGCCATACCAATGGCAAATCCTGCATCGAAGAGTGTAGGCCTGATCGTCGAGAGCAGGATGAGCGCACCGGCAATGGTAACCAAGAGACCGGATCTGACGATGGTCCGAACGGGGAAGCGGTTCGACAGCCTGGATCCGATCGCCGAGGTTACAAACATCGTGATCGAGACGGGCAGCATCTTGATGCCGGTCTCGAGGGCGTTGAGACCGAGGACCAGCTGGAGGTAGAGCGGCACGACGAAGAAGATGCCCATCAGGATGAGGTTTTGGCTGAACAGACCGATCAACCCCGATCGCACCGGAGGGATCCGGGCCAAAGAGAGATGGACCAGTGGGTCGAGATTTGTGCTTTCGCGGTGGCGCTGCCAGGCCACGAATCCCCAGATGAGAACCCCACCAGCAGTTATGACGAAGATCGTGAGCGAGAACCCGAAGATGGTGATCGGAGAGTTCTTGGGCTTCAGCCAACCCCATGTGCTCGATTGCAGGACCCCATAGACGAGGATGCCGAGACCTGAAGCGGAGAGCACCGAGCCGACCACATCGAGCTTCGGCTTGGGATCGGGGCGCGGGGCGTCTCCAACCTTGGGGGTCATGACCAAAATGAAAGCCACGATCACCACCTCACCGGCAAAAACGATCCGCCAGGTCACCTCGGTGGTCGCCCAGCCGCCCAGAATCGGTCCAACGGCGATCCCCGCCCCGGCGACTCCCCCGATGATGGCGTAGGCGACCTTGCGCCGGGAGCCCTCGAAGTTGCCCGCGATGAGGGCGGCAAGTGCTGGAAGGACCAGGGCAGCGCCGATGCCTTCGAGTAGCGACCACCCGAGAGCAAGGACCGCCACCGACTGCGAGACAGCAGTCAACGCCGAACCGCAGGCGTAAATGACCAGCCCGATGACGAACGCCCGGCGTCGACCGATCATGTCGCCGATCTTTGCCCCGGTGAGGATCAACATGGCCATCACCAAGCAGTAGAGGGTGATGACGGCCTGGATCGTGGTCACCGTGGTGTGGAAGTCCTTGACCAATGCGCTGATGGAGACGTTCATCACCGACTGGTCGAGCACCATGAGGAACTGCGCCGATGCCAAAGCGACAAGTGCCAGCCAACCCTTGCTCGGTGTTGCGTCGCCGCCCATTGTTCTCCTTGCCTGAAGACTGGAACCCAGCGCCAATGCCTCTCAGCGGGTCAGATAGGTCTATCTCACCTCTGACCACTCCGAAAGCATCCAGCCGTCTGGAGGGTGACGGGCTCGTCCACACGCCTGATGTGTCGTTCAGATCGGGCCGGTCCAGCGGCCACGGCCCCAGCACCCATTTGTCTTGCGGGGCGACTTTACGACGAGCGGATGCCACCTAAAGGTTCCCTGTGAGTCGTCACTTTCCGCCGGCCCGTGCTCGGCCAGCAGCCGTCTGGCCGGACCGGCCGGGTGGGCTCCTGCGGCGGGCTCTGGGTCAGCGACGTCCGAGGGTGGCTGGAAGACAGAGGGGAGCACCCGATGAAACCGGTCGGCTGGAAGCCGCCGAAGCGTCATACGGACCATTGCCTCCGCTACCGTGGAGGGCGATCGAAACTAGCCCCGGGTGAAAGCATCCGTGCCGATAATCAGTTCAGAGCGATGACGTCCTCCCCAGATCCCCGGGTGATTGTGCCCGAGGGAGGTGGTCTCACGCATGTCAGCGGTGAGGGCCTGCACCCCTTGGCGCCCTACTTGCCCCGTCTGACCATCGATTGGGTCACCACCCGTCGGGAGACCCGGTACCGCGAGATCGAGGGAACCCTCGCCTTCGTGGATATTTCAGGTTTTACCAAGCTGTCGGAGGGCCTGGCCAAGCATGGAAAGGTCGGCGCCGAGGAGCTGACGGCAACCATCGACACCTGCTTCGTGACCCTTCTCGACCTGGCTGTGGCCTTCGGCGGGAGGCTTTTGAAGTTCGGCGGTGACGCCCTCCTGCTCCATTTCTCCGGCGAAGCGCACGAGGCCCGCGCCTGTCGGGCCGCCATCGAGATGCGCCGGGCCCTCCGTGTCGTCGGTCGCCTCACCGTGCTCGGTCAGCGTGTTTCGTTGAGAATGTCGGTGGGCGTCAACAGCGGGCTCTTTCATTTCTTCTTAGTGGGCGAGTCTCACCGGGAGCTGGTGGTTACCGGGCCGGCAGCCAGCACGGTCGTGGCCATGGAGAACACGGCCGTGGCCGGTGAGATCATGATCAGCGCCAGCACGGCTCGGGCGCTGGCTCCGAGTGTGGTGGGAGAACAGAAGGGCCCCGGCTTCCTCCTCCGCCGGGCGCCGCGGGTACCTGATGACCCGTTCGTTCCTTTCGAGCCCGTACGACGCGACGTCGACCTCTCCATCGCCATACCCGTGGGTCTGCGTGAAGCGGTGTCGAGTAGCCATCAAGATTCCGAACACCGGCGCGTGGCATTGGCCTTTCTGCACTTCGACGGCACCGACGGTCTCATCGAGAAGTACGGGCCCGACGAGACAGCTGACCGATTGGAGGCTCTTGTCACCGAGGTCCAGCGGGCCACCGACCGCCACCAGGTGACTTTTCTGGCCACCGACGTCGACCGTGACGGAGGAAAGATCATCCTGACTGCCGGGGTCCCGGCCACGACGGGCGACGACGAGCATCGGATGCTGCTGGCGGTCAGGGACGTGATGGACGCCGGCTGCCCTCTCCCCATCCGTATTGGGGTCAACCGGGGATCGGTGTTCGCCGGCGAAGTGGGGCCGTCGTACCGTCGGACATTCACGGTCATGGGCGATGCCGTCAACCTTGCCGCCCGGTTGATGGCCAAAGCAGAGCCCAATCAGATCATCACCTCGCCGGAGGTCCTGGCCCGGTCCCGTACAGGCTTCGAGTCTGAGGAGCTCGAGCCTTTCTATGTCAAGGGCAAGGCCAAGCCGGTTCGCGCCCTCAGCCTCGGCGCTCGGACCGGGGCGCGATCGGTCGGACTCACCGAGGAGTATCCGTTCGTGGGCCGGCAGGCCGAACAGCGCCTGCTGGAGCAGTGCATCGGGGACGCCCGCCAGGGTCGGGGGAAGCTGATCGAGATCGTCGGCCAACCGGGAGTAGGAAAATCGCGGCTGGCTGAGCAGTGCCGGACCATGGCCGGTGACATGCTGCAGCTCAACGCCATCTGCGAGGCCTACGACTCATCGACCGCCTATCACGTCGTGCAGGGTCTCCTTCGACGGTTGCTGGAACTGCCGGTCGAAGGTAACGACGAGGAGCTTTCCCATCGCTTTCTGGACATCCTGGCTGAACGGGCGCCGTCCCTCATCCCGTGGGCACCCCTTATCGCTTCGGCCATCGACCTGTCGGTGCCGGAGACGGCGGAGACCCGGGAACTGGAAGAGGAGTTTCGTCGGCCGCGCTTGGCCGAGGTGGTGATTGAGCTGCTCGGTGTCCTGCTTCCTGAATCGGGACTTCTCACCATCGAGGACGTCCACTTCATGGACGAGGCGTCGGCGGACCTCTTCGGCTACTTGTCCATCGCCCTCCAGGGAACGTCGTGGTTGTGGTGTGTCACTCGGCGTGACGAGGATTCGGGGTTTGTGGCCCCCCTGGAAGTCGCCGCCCGCATCGACCTCCCACCACTCGATGAGGCGTCGGCCACAGAGCTGGCCCAAACTGTGACCGAGGAGGCACCCATCCCACCCCATGAGCTGATGGCTCTCGTCGAGCGCTCGGGAGGAAACCCGTTGTTTCTGCGGGAGCTGTTGGCCGCGGCGACGAGCGGTGATTCCGTCGAGGCCCTGCCCGATTCGATCGAAGAGGTCATCGCTGCCCGCATCGACCGCCTTCCTTCAGACGACCGATATCTGCTCCGCCGTCTCTCCGTGCTCGGCCGATCATTCTCTCTCGATTTGTTGAACCAGGTCATCGACGATCTGCCCGGCCCTGCGGACTCGGCGTGGACGCGGATGGATGAGTTCGTCCAGAGGGAAGTCGCCGGCCAGATGAGTTTCCGCAACGGGTTGTTGCGCGATTGCGCCTACGACGGTCTCTCGTTTCGCCACCGGCGAGAGCTGCACTCGAGGGCGGGGGACTCCATCCTCGAGATGGCGACGACCAAGGGTGAGGACCAGTCCGAAAGGCTGTCCTTCCATTATCTGCACGCCCAAAGGCACCAGGAGGCCTGGTCCTACTCGCTGGCGGCAGCCAATCGCGCCAAGGCCGTTTACGCCAACGTGGACGCGGCCGAGTTCTACGAACGGGCCCTCCTGGCCGGTCGGAGGTTGTCCACCATCGAATCGGCGGAACTGTCCGGTGTGCACGAGGCGCTGGGTGATGCCAGAAATCGGGCTGGTGCGTATGCCGAGGCCGCCGTCGCCTATCGAACGGCCCGACGACTGGTGACCGACGATCCGGTGTCTGAAGCTCGGATCGTGCTCAAGCTGGCACGGGTTCAGGGTTGGCTCGACCGTTATGCCAACGCTTTGCGTTGGATCAGCAAGGGTCTGCGAATTCTCGAAGGGGAGAACGGGGGCCAGGCCCGGCTCCGCCGCGCCGAGCTCCAAGGCTGGTACGGGCGGTTCTGTCAGGAGGAAGGTCATCACGCTCGGGCCATGAAGTGGTGCACGATGGCCGTCGAACAGGCCGAGTTGGTCTGGAGCGGCGGAAAGGCCACCAAGGAAGTGCTGGCCGATGCCCTCCGGGTCATCGACTGGGCGAAGATGGACCTCGGTCTGCTCGAGGAGCCCCTGAACTGGGAACGTGCCCTGGCTCTCTTCGAGGAGATCGACGACTTGTCCGGCGCGGCCAGCGTGCTCAACATGCTCGGCGGTTTCGCATATTTCCGGGGGGACTGGGACGAGGCTCTCACCCTCTACCGACGAGCGCAGTTCACCGATCGTCGTACCGGAAATGCCGTCAACGACGCCTTCTACATTCTCAATATCGGCGAGATCGCCCTCGACCAGGGTCATCTCGACGAGGCCGAGCAGGATTTCGAAACTGCCTCGCGGGCGTGGCGCGCCGCCGGCTACCGCTCAGGCGCGGCGGACGTGAAAGGCAAACTGGCGCGGGTGGCCACCGCCCGTGGACTCTACGAGCAGGCGCTGAATCTCTTCGATGAGTGCATTCAGGAGCTCCGGGAGGTCGGAAGTCACGGTGACATCCTCGAGGCCCAGGCGCGGCGGACCGAGTGCCTGCTCTACAGCGGCGATCTCGAAGGGGCATTGTCGGCAGCCGACGAGTCGCTGGCGTTGGCCCGCAGTCTTGGCGGTACCCCACCTCAGGTGGCCATTCTCCAGAGGGTGCGCGGAGCCGCCCTGGCTCGAAGCGGCGATCTCACCGGCGCCGGCGAAGCGCTCGAACAGAGTCTCGAGGCCGCTCGGCTGCGCCGGGCCGAGTACGAAGCGGCTCTCACCATGAGGGTGATGGCCCGCAGTCGGGCCGAATCGGATCCTCACCGGCGGGCCGACCTCGAAGGAGAGGCCACCGCCATGCTGTCGAAGTTGGGCGTGACGTGGACCCCCGATCCGCTGGCCGCCAGCTCGAACCATCGGGACCCTGCAATGACCGAATAGAGCTCGGCGATGGTGGGCACGGCCGCACCGCCCTTGGCCCCACGTGTCGGGACCGTCCCCCCGTGGCAACGTGTCGGGACCGTCCCCTACAGGGGGTTCCGTAGAGGACACGTCGGCTCGTCCCCCTGGGGTTCACCCCTCGGTGTCGACGATGAGCACCGAGCAGGGAGCGGCATGGGCCACCGTGTTGGGCACGCTCCCGAGGATCCGACGCGCTCCCTTCATGCCCTTGTTGCCGACCACGATGAGATCCGCATCCTCCTGCTCGGCGATCTTGACGATGGCTTCGGCAGGATTCCCGGTCGAAGCATGAACCTCCACCTCGAGACCTCGTTCTGAGCCGATCCGGGCGAGGCTTTCGAGCAGGGTGTCGGCGGGATGGACGGTCGTCGAATACCTCATTTCAGGGGGAAGATGGTCGACATGGACGGACTTTGGATCGTAAGCCGTCACGATGTGCATCTTGCCTCCGGCCAACCGGGCCACGTCGGCGGCCACAACGACCGCTTCGCGGGCTGTTTGCGAGTCGTCGGCCCCCACCAGGACTGTTTCGAACACGCATGCACTCCTCTTCGAGGGCGGGGTGAACAGGGTCCCGCCAACCGGACATCAGGGAGCCGAATGTTAGTCACATCAGCTGGCCAGGGCTATCTGGCCAGGGCTATCTCGTCTCGCTGTCTCGCCGGGCTATGTCGCCGTAGGCCGTGTTACGTCCCGACGACGCTCAGTGGGTCGGCAGCGGCCACCACGGCGGCCTCGTGGTCGAGCAACCAGGTCTTGCGGTCGAGTCCGCCGGCATAGCCGGTGAGCCGCCCGTCGGCTCCGATGACCCGGTGACAGGGCACGATCACAGCTACAGGGTTGCGGCCGTTGGCCAGACCGACGGCGCGCGAGGCGTTGGGGTTCCCCACCTGTCGGGCCAGTTGGCCATAACTGATCGTCTCGCCGTAGGGGATGTCCTGCAGGCATCGCCATACCCGGCGTTGAAAGTCGCTTCCGGTCAGCTTGACCGGAATGTCGAACTCGGTAAGCGTTCCCGCGAAATAGGCACCAAGCTGGTCCTTGACCTCAGCCAGGCACGGGTCATCGTCGACATTCCCGAAAACGGCCGACGGCCCCGGTCCCCCAGGATCGGGTGCCGCCACATGCTTTTGGCCTTCCATGCTCATTCCCGTGAGAAAACCTCCCACACTGGTCAGCGTGAGTGCGCCCAACGGGCTCTGGATCGTGGTGCGGCTCTCGTCTCTCATCTGTCTCCCTTTTCATAATCGCCTGTCATCTCAGTAACCGGTCGTAGAAGGGTGTTCGGTGCCACGTGTGTCGATTGCCTTCACGATGCCAGCGGCCATTGGTTGATGCGGTGATCCGTGGTGGCCCACAGGTACTGGACGGCGTAGGCCCGCCAGGGTCGCCATCTCTCGGAATGCCGGATGAGTCCGGTCGCTGTCGGTGGCAGACCAAGGGTTTCGGCGGCGTGACGGATGCCTCGATCAGATGCCGGAAATGCGTCAGGATCGCCCAAACCCCGCATGGCGATCATCTGGGTCGTCCATGAACCGATTCCCGGGAGGGCGGTGAGGCGGGCTAGAGCCTCAGAGCGGTCACATCCCGGATCGAGGGCCAGATCTCCCCCGGAGAGCGCTCCGACCAAGGATTTCAATGTTTCTTGTCTCGAGGTGGGAACAGAGGGAAGGACAGGATCGACCGGGCCCGAGTGTTCCGAAGGTGGAGCGAGGTGGGCCGTATGGAGGGTGCCGGCAGTGGGGAAGAGGTGAGTGAGTTCTCCGTCCGGTTCCGCCAGGCGCTCGCCGAATCGGCGAACCAGGCGGGCGGTGTGGGTGCGGGCGGCGGCGGTGGACACCTGCTGGCCCAGCACGGACCGGACCGCCCATTCACTACCGTCGATACAGCGGGGCACCCGCCGGCCCGGGGCTTCATCGATGACCCGACGAAGGGTCGGGTCAGCCCTCAGGTGCCGGTCGATGGCCACGGGGTCGGCGTCCAGGTCGAGTAGCCACCGGCATCGGGCCACGGCCGAGGCCAAGTCCCTCAGATCGGCCAACTTGACGCGGCAGAGGACGTGGCGAGGAGCGGGCGTGAGTTCGACGATTCCCGGGCCGTGGGCCAGCCGAACGGTGCGACGGTACGTCTGCCCGCACACCTCCTCGATGCCGGGTACGGCGGTGGCGGCCAGGTGGCCAAAGAGGTTGTCGGGGCAGAGTGGTTGACGGAAGGGCAGGCGGAGCAACAGGTCGGTGGAAGACCTCTCCCGATCCGACGACGGCGATCCAGCCCCCCGCAGGCGAAGCTCGGTCGGCGAGCTGGCGAAGACGGACCGTACGGTGTCATTGAACTGGCGGATGCTGGAGAACCCGGCAGCAAAGGCAATATCGGCCATTGTCAGCGGCGTCGTCTCGATCAGGACGCGGGCCGTTTGCGCCCTTTGCGCCCGAGCGACGGCGAGCGGCCCCGCGCCGACTTCGGCGAGCATCGTGCGCTGCAGTTGGCGGACGCTGTAACCCAGCTGCGCCGCAAGCGCCGGGACGCCGTCTCGGTCGACGAGCCCGTCGGCGATCAAGCGCATGGCGCGAGCGGTCACGTCCGCCCGGGTGTTCCACTCGGGCGAGCCGGGCGTGGCGTCGGGCCGGCATCGCTTGCAGGCTCGAAAACCGGCGGATTGGGCTGCGGCGGCAGAGGGGTAGAAGCGAACGTGTGACCGCATCGGTGTCTTGGCCGGACAACTCGGTCGGCAGTAGATGCCGGTTGTGGTCACGGCTGTGAAGAACCAACCGTCGAACCGGGGGTCCCGCGACTGCACGGCACCGTAGCAATTGTCGAAGTCGGTGATCACCCGCCCAGCTTGGCCCAGATCGACCCTCGGATCTAGCGGAAATACGACATGACGATGGGCGCAGGATATGGGCCGGACAGTGCCCGACGCTCACCCGCGGAGCTATCGGCCCGACGCTCACCCGCGGAGCTATCGGCCCGACGCTCTCCCGATTCGACCGACCGACCCGATCCGGCCGGACCCGACCACCCGATCCGACCCGACCCGATCACCGGAGGGAACGCAGACCGGTGTCGGGGCGCCTGCCACACGAAGTACCTGTTCACAGCCTTCAGGGGCCTCTGGTCGCTGGCCGGTCCCGCATCAAGGTCATGGCCCGATCGGACGATGACCATAGGGTGGAAAGCTCCCCCGCCGATCTCAGCGACGAGGTCAATCTGGCCTGCCTCGACCAGGTCAACCGTTCGACGCGTCGGGGTGCACTGTTCGCTCCCATCGGAGCTGGCGCGCTGGTCCTGGTCTTCGCCGGCACGGTTCCCCTTGCCGGGCTGCTGGTCTGGGCGGTGTCGGCCGCCCTGGTCAGCGTGGCCACGGTGTGGTGCGCGGAACTGTACCTGAGGCGCCGTCGGGCCGGGCTCGACGTGGGTCGCTGGCGAATCGGTCCGCTCAGCTCGGCCGCATGCGGGTTGGTGTGGGCGTCGCTGCCGTTCTTCGTTTTTCCCTCCGAACACCACTACGACCTACGTGCCATCTACCTGATATTCCTGTGTGGCATCTCCGCAGCCAACGCGGTGGGAACGGCAGCACGCCGGTCCTACTTCTTTGCTTTCCAATTCGCCTTGTTCGTACCTATCGATCTGGTCTGCCTGACGGCACCGGACAGACCCACCCAGGTGCTCGGTCTGGTCGTGCCCGTGTACCTCTGCGTGATGATCGTGGTCCACCAGGAAGTGCACACGGTGGTCGTGAGTGAGCTGCAGCTACGGGAGATCAATACCGAGGCCAACCGGCAACTTCGTGTGCTCAACACGCAACTCGGTGAGATCGCCCTACGCGATGATCTGACCGGATCGGCAAACCGTGTGGCCTTCGTCGACGCTCTGGCTCATGCATCGGCCGATATGCGTTGCAGTGGCACCATCGTTGCCGTGGTTTTTCTCGATCTCGACAGGTTCAAGGTGGTCAATGACTCGCTCGGACATCAGGCTGGTGACGAGCTTCTTGTCCAAGTGGCCGACCGGATCCGGGGCGTTCTACGGGAGGACGACGTGCTCGCCCGTTTGGGTGGGGACGAGTTCACGGTGCTCCTCCGGGGGCTGGCGGACAAGGCGGAGGCCCAAGAGGCGGCCCATCGCATTCACCAGACCTTCGAGACATCGTTCACCGTTTCCGACCGTGACGTGGTGGTCACAGCCAGCATCGGTATCACTGTCGTGGCCAGTGCCGAGGTGGGTCCACAGGACCTGCTCCGGCAGGCGGACATGGCCCAGTACCAGGCCAAGGAGAACGGTCGCAACCGGGTCGAGGTCTTTGCCCCCGCCCTGCACCCTTTGGCCCGGCGTCGACTTGACCGTGAAGAAGCTCTGCGAAAGGCCCTTCTCGATGGCGAGATCGTGGCCTATTTCCAACCACAGGTGGATCTGGCAAATGGGCGCGTCGTCGGTGCCGAAGCACTGGCCCGCTGGAATCATCCCGAACGAGGGGTGCTGAGCGCCGCAGAGTTCGTTCCGCTGGCCGAGGAGTCCGATCTGATTCTCGAGGTCGACGCGGCCATCAGGCGTTGTGCCATCGAGGCACGCATGGTTCTCCAGCATGTCGGCGTGGGACCCGATTTTCGCCTGTGGTGCAACGTATCGGCCCATCAGCTGACCAATTCGGACCCGGTGGCGGTCGTCCTCGCCGATCTCGAACGAGCCGGCTGCGATCCGGCCGGCATCGGCATCGAGCTCACTGAAACCGCAGTCATGGGTCATCTCGATCAGGCGGCTCGGCAGATCGGTGAGGTCCGCCGGCTGGCTGTCCGGGTGGCCCTCGATGACTTCGGTACGGGCCACTCGTCCCTCACCCTGCTCCGCTCGATGGCCGTCGACGAGCTCAAGGTGGACAAAAGCTTCGTCAACGACATGGTCACCGACGGTCGCGACCTGGCCATCGTCCGCGCCATGACCTCACTGGGCAGGGACCTGGGACTGTTGGTGGTGGCCGAGGGAGTGGAGACCCTGGCTCAGGCTGAACTGCTGGCCGACCTCCGCTGCGACCGGGCCCAGGGTTTCCTGTGGTCGCCGGCCGTGCCCCTGGGGGAGCTCCTCACCTTGGTGCAGACAGCCTTTCCGGTGCGAGCCGAGTCGCAGCGCGTGCCCCTTCCCACCTGATGGGGCAGAAGGTTTCCCACCTGATGGGGCAGAAGGCAGCAGAGGCGACCGCCGCCTCGACTTTCAGTGCCGACGACGACGTCGTCTTGCGTCGACCAGAGATGGCGGCGACCAACCTGCATCTTCGGGATTCACATTTATCCCGGGTGGGTTGATCTCGTCGAGGCGATCGAGTACCGCCGTCTCCAGCCGAACGCCCGGCGCCGTCAGTTGAGACTCCAGCTGCTCCATGGTCCGCGGTCCGATGATGGCGGCGCTGATCGCCGGATGCTCGAGGACGAAGGCCAGGGCCAGCTCGATCAGCGTCAAACCTGCTTGGTCAGCCACTTCCGCCAGCTGGTTGACCATCTCCAGCTTCCGCTGATTGGCCGGGATGGTCAGGTCGTAGCGACCGGGGATGCGGCCCGCCCGCCGGCTGGTGTTCTCCTTGCCGGTACCGAAACGACCCGATAACCAGCCCCCGGCCAGAGGGCTCCACGGAATCACACCCATCCCGTAGGACTGGGCGACCGGCAGCACATCGCGCTCGATACCGCGCACCAGCACCGAGTATGGCGGCTGCTCGGTCATGAACCGCTCGCGTCCGCGGCGTTCTGCCACCCACTGGGCCTCGACGATACGCTCGGCTGGATAGGTGGAGCTTCCGAAGGACCGGATCTTTCCGGCGTGTACGAGATCGCTGAGCGCCCCCAGGGTCTCGTCGATATCGGCCGTCTCATCCGGTCGGTGGACCTGGTAGAGATCGATGTAGTCGGTGCCGAGGCGACGGAGGCTGTTTTCGCACTCGGCGATGATCCAGCGGCGCGAACTGCCCTGGGCGTTGGGGTCGTCGCTCATCGGTGCGAATACCTTGGTGGCCAGCACGATCCTCGACCGATCGACACTGGACAGAGCTTTGCCGACTATGACCTCTGATTCGCCTGCCGAGTAGACATCGGCGGTGTCGATGAAGTTGATACCTTCATCGAGGGCCCGGTGGATGATCCGTACGGCGTCGGCGTGGTCGGGATTGCCCCACTCGCCAAACATCATGGCTCCGAGGCAGAGGGGACTGACTTTGATACCGGTACGTCCGAGGCTGTGGTATTCCATGGGAAACCCTACGTCGTAACCTGGTCGGATGGCGTCGGGGCCTGCTGCGGTATGCGGCGGTAACCGGCGCTACGCGGCGCTCTGTGGAGCGGCTGAAGGGGATCGAACCCTCGTCATCTGCTTGGAAGGCAGAGGCTCTACCATTGAGCTACAGCCGCACGAGGTGGGACCGCTCACTGCCTGTCCCACCGCGGAACGCTACAGGCTAACCGGCCGGCCAGAGGGGCTCATCCACCCTGAATCCGACCGGCGATCCCCAATGATTTCGGTAGGAGACCTCATGGACCGGTCGTCGCGGCGCGACGCCCCATCTGCCGCTCGGGTAGCCGAAGCTCACGCAGCAGGCCATCACCCACTGCTCGTGCTCGGGGACGCCCAGGATTTCGAAGGTCTCCCCACCGTGGAAGACACCGAGGACCACGGTGAGGGAGCTCCCAACCCCCTCCGCCCGAGCGGCCAGCTGGGCACTCCACACCGCGGGAAAGATGGAACCGCCGGTCGGGTCGGCCTGGACGAAGGCGAACAAGAACAGGGGAACCGCTTCGAAATGGTCGGCCAGCCACTGGGCCGAGCGTTGGACCTTCAACATTTCGACGCTTTCCGGGTCATCGGGGTGCGCGGCGGCCGCGGCCAGCCGGTCAGCGTAGATGGTGGTCCACAGCTGTTCGATGGCGTGCCGGTAAAGAGGTGCGATCCGGCCGATCACCTCGTGATCGTCGACCAGAAGGAACCGCCAGTTCTGGGCGTTTCCTCCGGTGGGGGCTCGGATGGCGGCATCCAGGATTCTGGCCTGTACCTCGTGGGGGACACGGTCGGGTCGGACCCTGCGCATGGCCCGCGTGGTGTAGAGCGCCTCGTTGATATCCACGGACTTCCTTCCTTCGATCCCTCGGTCAGGATGCTGCGATGAACCGGCCTGGTCACCGTACCGCTCAGAGCAGCGTCAGCGACGCGGCCGGGGTGGGCCAGACCGTCGGGAGCCCGTCCCCCGATGGCGGACATCCGGCTTGGACCAAGGGAGCCCGGATGGAGCTGCAGACCGGAGCCATGGCCGCCGGCGGCGGGTGCGTGGCCCGGGCCGAGGATGGGCGGGTGGTGTTCGTGCGCCATGCGCTGCCCGGCGAACGGGTGGTGGCCGAGGTGACCGCCGTCACGTCGTCGTTCCTTCGGGCCGACACTGTCGAGGTGCTTGACTCCTCTGCGGACCGGGTCGCACCACCTTGCCCGCACGCCGGCCCGGGGCGATGCGGCGGCTGTGACTGGCAACACGTCACCCTTCCCGCCCAACGTCGTCTCAAGTCCGAGTTGGTGGCCGAACAGTTGCGGCGCCTGGCCCGGGTGGACCGCCCTGTCGTGATCGAGGAGGTTGCCGGCTCTCCCGACGGACTGGGCTGGCGGACCCGGGCCAGCTTCGCCGTCGACCGATCGGGAAGGATGGGGTTCCACAGACACCGTTCGCACGCCGTCCATCCGGTGGACCGCTGTCCCATCGTGACGGGAGAGGTGGAGGGGGCCGTGGCCGGCACATCGGATTGGCGGGGGGTGCGCCAGGTCGAGGTCACAGCCTCCCCGGACGGCGGCCCCCCCGTGCTGTCCGTCGTATCCCGGGGTGATTGGCGTGCCGGTTCCACCATCTCCGGGGTCGGTCTGGTGGTGAACGGCCGGACGCGCCGAACTCCGGACCGATCACAGTTCACGGTGGACGGTCGGCCCTTCGACGTCGGTCCGGGGGTGTTCTGGCAGGTCCACCCAGGCGCCGCCGCTCTGCTGACCGCATGTGTGATGGAAGAACTACAGCCCGAGACGGGCGAGTGGGCCGCTGACCTGTACGCCGGCGCCGGCCTCTTTACGGTGGCTCTGGCTCACGCCATCGGATCCCAGGGCAGGGTGGTGGCCGTGGAGCGCAACCGGCTCGCTTGTGAGGATCTCGCTCGCAACACGTCCGGGCTGACCCAGGTCGAGACGGTCCGAGCTTCGGTCGATGCCCACACGATCGGGCGCAAGCTCAACGGGGTCCACCTGGTGGTGCTCGACCCGGCCCGACGGGGCGCCGGGCAGCCGGTGATGAGAGCTCTGTCATCACTCGACCCGGCGCCGCGCAAAGTGGCCTATGTGTCATGTGATCCGTCCTCGTTCGCCCGGGATCTCCGCATCGTGCTTGACCAGGGTTGGTCGCTCGGCACACTGCGGGGCTTCGATTTATTTCCCATGACCGAGCACGTGGAGCTGGTGGGGATCCTCGAGCCACCCCGCCCGGCTGGCTGACCCTGGTCGTGCCTGTATCGTTGCCTTCCCGCCGGTGGCCGGGTGGTAACGGGGTAATCGGTGACGAGGCCGTTGCGGGGGCGACTGGTACTCTCGCCCCGTGCTTGGTCGTCGAGTGGCCGTCGTTGCCCTTGCCGCTCTGGTCGGCGCCGGCTGCTCGGGAGGCTCGCCCTCGGCCAGCTCGACCTCCACCCCGGCGCCCCTTCCGGCGAGAGACACACCGTCAGCCATCGCCAAGCAGGTCTGCCAGCAGGAGGCCCAGGTGGATATCGCCTCGGCGTTGGGGGAGAAAGCGGCGGTGTCGACGCCGACCTGGGTCAACCACCTCTATTCGTGTCGCTACAGCTACCCCTCGGGTTCGATGGTCCTCTCGATCAAAGAGCTGTCGAGCTGGGCGCAGACCTTCGCCTATTTCAAGAGTCTCGGCGTTCTGATGGGCAACGCCCGTTCACTGGCCAATCTCGGCCAGGGGGCCTTCCAGACCACCAATGGATCGGTTGTCGTGCGCAAGGACTGGAAGGTCCTCCTGGTCGACATCGCCGGACTCCCTGCTCAGTTCGGTGTGCCACCGACCAGTTCAGGAGATGTGGCCGTCACCGTGGGCGACGTCATCCTCGGGTGCTGGGCCGGCGACTGACGGAAGAGACTCACGGCAGAGACTCACCGGAACAATTGCCAAGGTGCCGGGCTTGAGCGCCGAATTCCGACGGTTCGTCCGGAGTCAGCTGATCGAATGGGAGATCACGAAGGCGACGTGCGTACGTCCGAAGACGGCCGATACGTGGAAGAGCCACCGTCCGGGGCTGGTCACCACGATGTCGGAGTAATGCCCTGTTGTCACCTTGAGCTGGCGGAGCAGGACAGGGGGAGTGCCCCTGATGCCGGCCGTCACCCGGGGGTCGACGGTAGCCAGCTGAGCGGGAGTGCCGCTGAAGATCAGGTGGAACTGGTTGACACCGGCGCCACCCGGGTCGAGATAGGACTCGACCGAGCCTCCCTCAGGAAGCGCTGTGGTGGTGATGCTGGGCAGGGTGGGAAGAAGTGACTGACCCCGTGCCGGCGACAGAGCTTGACTGACGCCGGTCAGACCGGCGAAGAGGATGATCGGCAGCGCCACAGATACGACCACTCCCCGACGGCCCCGCATGACCTGTGGTGCACCGATCGCATCCAGGCCGCCGCGTCCGAGTTTTCGGAGCCGAAGGCTGTTGAGCACAACGATCACACTCGACAGCCCCATGGCCACCGCCGCCACCAGCGGATCGAGGAGGCCGAAGGCAGCCAGGGGAAGGGCGGCCAGGTTGTAGCCCATGGCCCAGCCGAAGTTCTGTACGATCACCGCGTAGGTCGAGCGGGCTACGCCGATTGCGGCGGGTACGCCCTGTAAGTCGCTACCCAACAAGGCCACCCCGCTGTTGGCCACTGCCGCCTCCGAGCCGCTGCCGATGGCACACCCGACGTCGGCTGCAGCCAAAGCGGGCGCGTCGTTGACCCCGTCGCCCACCATGACCACCGACCGGGATGCGTCCCGCATTGCATTGACAGCCCCCACCTTGCCGGCGGGGCTCAGCCCACCTCTGGCGTCATCGATGTGGAGTTCATCAGCCACGGTGCGCACAGCCGGTTGGCTGTCGCCGCTCAGGATCGACGAGGGCAAGCCCAGGGAACGTAGATGGTCGACCGCCTGACGGGCCTCGGCGCGCAGCGGTGTCGTCACGGCGATCGAGCCGATGACGACTCCGTCCCGCTCCACCACGACCACTGTCTCACCTCGTGCGTATCGGTCGGCGACCAGCGTGGCCAGCGAGGTGGGAAGGTCCGCCGGAACCAGCCGACTCACCTCGACCACGGTGCCGTCGACCGTGCCGCGCACCCCCACGCCCGGCAACGACTGGAAGTCACTGGCCCTGAGCTCCCGGTCGACAGGCGCGGCGTGCAGGATTGCCACGGCGATGGGGTGGTCACTCTCTGCCTCAACGGCCGCAGCCAGAGCCAGTACCTCCTCGCCGGTGCTCCCCTGGGCAGCAGCCACCAAGGAGACCTCGGCGTGGCGCTCGGTGAGGGTGCCTGTTTTATCGAATACGACGATGTCCACCTTGGCCAGGCGCTCGAGAACGTCGCCGCTGCGGATGAAGATGCCCACGGCCGCAGCCCGTCCGCAACCGACCATCATGGCCACCGGTGCGGCCAGGCCCATGGCACACGGACAGGCCACCAGGAGAACAGCCAGCCCGCTCAGGACCGCCTTGCCGACGTTGCCGACGATGAGCGCCCAGGCCAGGAAGGTGATCAGGGCCCCGAGGAGGACGGCCGGGACGAAGACGCTGCTGATGCGGTCGGCCAGGCGCTGGAGCGGGGCCTTGTCCCGTTGGGCATCCTCGACCAGTCGCTGGAGTCGGGCCAGAACCGACTCGGCGGCCACCGAGCTGACCCGGACCACCAGCACACCACTGCCGTTGCGAGTGCCTCCGGTCACCTCGCTTCCGGGTCCACGGTCGACGGGCAGCGGCTCGCCGGTCAGCATGGACTCGTCAACCGGCGACCATCCGGTCACCACGGTGCCGTCGAGCGGGAGTCCTTCGCCGGGTCGGACCCGCACCAGAGCACCCACCGGCACGGTCTCGGGCGAAACCAGCTCGCCGACCTCGTCCTCGGGGGTGGCCACCATCCGTGCCGTGGGCGGACGGAGCGAGAGGAGCGAGTGCATGGCCCGGGACGCCCTGTCGCGCGCCTTGGCCTCGACGGCCCGGCCGGTGGCCAGGATGGCCACGATCAACGGGGACATCACACCGTGCAGTCGGGCGGCAAAGGCTCCGGTCTCTCCCAGGTGCACGTGCCGGCCGCCCAGGGCGATGGCCTCCACCGCGCTGACCGCCAGGGCGGCCAGCGTGCCCAGGGCGATGAGGGTGTCCATGCTGGTGCCGCCGTGTCGGAGGAGGCGGGCGCTGTTGCGCAGGAAGGGCCACCCGCCGGCGATCTCGACGATGATGGCCAGCACCAGAACCGTCCAGCCGGCCGTGGGGTTTTCCGGCGCCAGCACCGACACCAGCACAGCGGCAATGGCCAGCGGCCACGAGATGGCCGCCCGCCGGACCCAGTGGTCGGGGTCGTGCTCGGTGGTCGCCACCGTCGGTGTGGCCGGCGACGCCGAGTAGCCCACGTCGGACACGGCCTGGCACAGTCCCTCGAGGCCGATCCGGTCGGCGTCGTACGAAACGAAGGCCCGGGTTGTGGCCAGGTTCACCGAGGCGCTGGCAACAGCGGGCAGTCGCCCCAGCGAACGCTGGATGCGGGTGGCACAGGCGCTGCAGTGCATCCCCTCCAGCTCGAGCTCGGCAGTGGTGAGGGTCGGCTCGCCCTGCCCGTCAGTCCGAGACGGGGCCGGAGCTGTTACCACGGGTGAGCCCCTCAGCCGATCGGCGTCGCCGTGTACCCGGTGCAGGCGATGACCGAACGGATGGCATCCACGCTGATGAGCTCGGGCCGGTAGCCGACCACCGCCCGAGCCGCCTCGAGGTCGACGGAGGCGGTCAGCACCCCCTCGGTCTCACCCAGGGTCTCCTCGATCAGGGCGACACAGGCATCACAGTGCATCCCCTCCACCCGAAGCTCTGCCATAGATCCGGCGGGCGCGGACGACCCGGCACGGGGCCCACCGGTTGGGGACGGGGAGGGGGAGGTCATGTCACCAGCGTAATTCCCATGGCCACGGACGGAAGCATCGGCCCCCCGATCCCACCCCGGTCCTCCCACCAGACGCCTCAACCCTCCACCAGACGGCGGAATTCCTCGTCTTCGACCCCAGCCGCCTGTTTGTCGGCCAGTGATTCGAGCCACTGCTTGCCCGGTTCGCTGCCGGACGCCTCGACCATCTGCTTGGGGATGGCCCGGATGGCGTACCCCTCGGGCATCTCCGGATGGTGGTGGTCACGGCGGGCCAGGGCCTGGGCGATGACCGGCTCCCATCCCGCCTGCTTGGAGGCCTGCCCTGCCTCGTCGCGCTCGATGAACTCGGGGAGAACCTCGGTCCCGAACAAGTGGATCGACTCCATGATGTCCTCGTGCCTGTTGTGACCGGCCTGCATGACGAAGATCAGCTGGTCGATGCCGGCCACTTCGTAGCGCCGGAGGAACTCCCGCAACTGGGCCGGTGTCCCGATGGCGCCCCGCAGTCCGGTGTGATCGCCAGCCGCCGCTTTCGCCCCCAGGACCTCCTGTCGGGCCGCCAGTGCCGCTTCGGGTGCGTAGCCGGCCTTCCCCCGGCGCTCGAGGAACTCCTCCCAGACATTGGTGCCGGCGGGGACGTGTTCGCCGAAGACGTAGTAGTGGGCGAGCGAGTAGCCGAAGAAGTTGGCTCCCTCGAGGCCGTGGGCCAGGGCCTCTTCTTCTCGGGGCGAGCACATCATCGGTGTGACGCAGGCCACCTGGGGGTTCACCGCCAGCCCGACCGGAACGCATCGCTGGCGGATGACCTGCGCATAGTCATCGACCCACTTTTTAGCGTCCTCGGGCTCCACGAAGGCGAAGCTGAGGGCGCCGATGCCCTTCTCGGCGGCGAGCAGGATGGTGTCCCGCCGGCTGCACGCCACCCACAGGGGCGGGTGCGGCTTCTGGACCGGCTTGGGCACCACATTGCGGGGCGGCATCGACACGAAGCGACCCTCGACCCCGCCGAAGGGCGTCTCGGTCATGCATCGGATCGCCGTCTCGAGCCCCTCCAACCACGCGTCCCGCTTGTCGGCCCGATCGATGCCGAAGCCGGCCAGCTCAGCCTCAGAGGAGGACTCGCCCGTCCCGAACTCGACCCGTCCCTGGGAGACGAGGTCCAGCATGGCGATGCGTTCGGCGATCCGGGCGGGATGATTGTAAGTCGGAGCCGTCTGCACGACACCATGCCCGATGCGCATGTGCCGGGTGCGCTGGCTGGCCGCAGCCAGGAATACTTCGGGGGCACTGGAGTGCGAGTACTCCTCCAGAAAATGGTGCTCCACTTCCCACAGGTACTGGATACCCAGGCGGTCGGCCAATTCGATCTGGTCGAGGGCATCGGAGATCAGCTGCTGTTCGCTTGTGTCGCTCCAGGGGCGCGGCAGCTGGTGCTCGTAGAAGATGCCGAATTTCACGTGCGGCTCCTTTCGGCCGACCGCCGGGCCGGCGCACAGGACGAGAGGGCCCGCACGAGGGGGTTCAGTGGGGCGAGGAGGGAAGGTCCTTGGTGGCCGTCGATCCCTCCTCCTCCGGCACGACCGATCCCAGCGAAAGCATTTCCTGCATCACGTCACGACCATCGGGCCGGCCGGCCAGGGCATGCTCGATCTCGTCCAGTACGAAGCGCAGGTTGTCCTGACGCCGGACCCCGAGCGAGTCGGCCACGGCACGGTCCCAGATGCAGCCGATCATCTCCGTCCCCGGATAGGTCCGGCCCTGTTCCCACCCATGTCCGGTCACGCATCTCAGAGAGGGCGGTGCGCAGCCACGCAACATGAGGTGTCTCGTCGGCCCGGATGAACGAGACGATCTGGGCGGCAGCTCGTCGCCGGCCACCAGGTCGGTGTCACCGAGTACGCCCTCTGCCCATGCGAATCCGTGAAAGGCGGAGATCTCGATGAGTAGGAGCCCGACCATCCGGGCGACCACCGTCTCCAGTACGAAGTCGATGTCATCGGGTAGGAGGCGCTCCTTCTGGGCGGCCTGCCGGGCCTGCGTCACCTGGGAGGCGGAACGGGGCGAGGTGTCGATGCCCATCCGCCGCAACATGCGGGCCTTCATGTCCGTGGTCGACGGGTGGTCGAAAGCGAGGTCGCGGGCCACGAACCACATCCGGTCGTGTCCGGCGGCGTCGGCAAATCCAGCCTCGTCTCGAGCATGGGCCTCGAACAGGCCTCGGTCGATGTGCTCGATGGCCGTTCCGACGACGTCCTCCTCGAAGCAGCGTGAGAAGTCCGGGGTGCCGAGGGACCGCAGCAGGACCCCGAACCCCTCCACCGTCCCTATCCGGGTGAGGGCGCTGATGGTCGGTTCCGGTGCGCCCTGGCGGATGAGGAATTTCGACTGCTCGACATTGGGGAAGTTCTCGGGCCACGTCTCGAGCGGGATGTCCAGTATCGGGCTTCCGAACTGGGCCTCCCTCTGCTCTTCCCAGGCGTGGATGGCGGGCCAGCGGTACTTGGTGCGCGGCGAGACGTACTTCCCTTCACTGTCGAATCCGCCGTGGCACCGCACCCCGTCGACGATCAACGGTTCCTCGATGGTTTCGTCGGCCAGCAGCTCGTCTGCTGTGAACTCGAGTTGGCGGGTGGTCATCGTCTCGTCTTCCGGCTCGGCCTTTGTCGTCGTGTCCCCTGGGTAGTGAGTCTAGAACGGGCGGTGAGACCGGGCCTCGGCGCCGGCACTACCTCGATCGGTCGTCAGCGACGACAGCTGTCAGTCTCGATGAGGAGTCAGAATGCGGTCAGATGCCGAGCGGAGCCGACGGCGGAGACCGTCTGCTCATCGATGAGGGTGCGAGCCGCGTCGGTCGAGCGGTCGGGCCATCAGGAAGCCCTGCCCCTTGTCGCACCCGAGGTCGACCAATCGATGAAGCTGGCTCTCGTGCTCGATGCCTTCGGCGATGACATCCAGGCCGAGGGTCTGGGCCAGCCCGATAATGGCCGTGACCAGGGCGGAGCTGCCGGGGTCGGTGGTGACCAACGGGTCGATGAACGATTTGTCGATCTTGAGGATGTCGACGGGGAATCGTTGCAGGTGGCTGAGCGACGAGTATCCCGTGCCGAAATCATCTACGGCAATCCGAATTCCGAGATCCCGGAGCTCGGAGAGAGCGCGTTGGGCGCGGTCGGGGTCATCCATCAGCACGCTTTCGGTGATCTCGAGGATGAGCCTGTGAGGATCGATGCCGCTCAGGGACAGGCGGTTTGGACCTCGTCGGCCAGATGAGGCGACATGAGCTGTCGTCTCGACAGGTTGACCGACAGGTTGAGCTCCTCGTCGGATTCCCGGTTCCACGAGGCCAGCTGTTCACACGCTTCGACCAGCACCCAGCGTCCGAGTGGGACGATGAAACCCGTCTCTTCGGCGATGGGGATGAAGCGCAGGGGGTCCACCACTCCCAGGCTCGGATGGCTCCAGCGTACGAGGGCCTCGAAGCCATGGAGGCGGTTGTCGGAGAGCGAGATGATGGGCTGGTACTGAAGGAAGAACTCGGACCGGCCCAGTGCCCATCGGAACCCGTTGGTCAGGTCCAGGCGTTCGAGCATTCGGGACCGCATCGACTTCTGGAACACCTCGACCCGGTTCTTGCCCTGCTCCTTGGCTTCGTACATGGCGGAGTCGGCTTCACTGAGTAGCTGCTCGGTCGTCTTGCCGGGCTCGGCATAGGCAACGCCGACGCTGATCGAGAGGCCGACCTGGTTCCCCTCGAAGTCCGGTGCGTTGCGGAGAACGCTGACGATGCGATGGGCGAAGTCCACCACCGACTCGGGACGTTCGACGTCCACCATCAGCACGGCGAATTCGTCTCCTCCCAGACGGGCAACGGTGTCGCCCGGTCGGACGATGGAGGCAAGAAGTCGGCTGGCGCGGATCAGAACGGAGTCACCGACGTGGTGCCCGAGGGTGTCATTGACCGTCTTGAATCCGTCCAGGTCGCCGAAGCACAGAGCCACCGACCTCCCCGAACGAGGGGCCGAGGCCAGGGCGTGCTCGACCCGATCGTGCAACAGGGCGCGGTTGGCCAGTCCGGTGAGCTCGTCGTGGAAGGCCAGGTGGCGAAGATCGGCCTCGAGAGCGTCGCGTTGCCGGTGCGAAGCCTCGAGGGCGCGGGCGTGCACGGCGATCTCGGTGGTCTGGCCGGTGGTCTGCTGAAGGAGCCACATCATGCGGAGATAGATGAGGCGAACACGCCACGCACAGTCCGGAAATCACCGGCACGTCGACGTTCAGGCCGTAGGTACTGCCGACCACAAGGATGGTGGGGGGCACGAATCCGGCGAAGGCGACCACCGGGATCCGGTGGCTCCCGTTCGAGTCCTGTCGGTAATACTGGGCGCCTCTCGTTCGGGAACAGGAAGGGGCTGACCTATCGAGGGATGGAGGGCGGCCACGCCCATCAGACGTAACTGACCGGGAAAAGTGCATCGACTGGATTGCCACTGCTGTAACTGTTGTGCAGGACGAGAAGCTCGTAGACGAACTCGGCCAGGAACAGGGCGATGAGGGCGGCGGCCAGGATACGGCAATAGGCCGCTTGACCCGGCCGAACAGCAACGATCGGAAGACGATGAAGACGAGGACGATGTCCATCATCGGATAGGCCAGGATGACCAGCTTTCCGAGTGTGGTCATCGAGGGATCGTGGACGTAGGAGCGATCAGGAAGCTCCACGAGAAGGCCAGTGCCCCGAGACTCACCATCGCCGTGTCGGTGTAGTCCTCGCGCCGGGCCTTGTCGTGGGGATTACGGGTCAGTTTGAGGATGCCGGCGAACACGAAGGGATAGCCGGCCAGGTAGAAGGCGTCGGCGATCGACGGGAAGGGGATCGACAGGTGGAGGATCACCGCATAGATGTTCCCTACGGCGTCACCCAGGGTGAAGAAGGTCCCTCCCACGGCGAGGAGGATCCATCCTGCCCTGTTGATCGGACGGTGGATGCGGACGCCGACCAGGATGCAGACGACCGATGCCAACCCGACGAACTGGTAGACGGCACCCTGGTTGACCTCCCGGGACCCGTACCCAGCCACGATGAGCAGGCCACCGGCCAGGGCGAACTTCCAGAAGTTGTCAGTCACCTACGGGTTCCCTCAGCTGGAGCCGTGCCTCTTTTATCGGCGCGCCCCACTTTGATTGAGCCACCCGGTGCAAAAGGGCAGGATGACGGCCGTGGGCTGGGAGTACGGTGTGGCTCCCATGCCCACCATTGTGGATAAGTCGGCGGTTACCGACCTTCTGCGGGGGGAAGGGGCAGCCATGGCCACCTCTGCTCGAGCCTGACCGACAGCCAGTGGGACCGGCCGACCTGCCTGCCCGGCTGGATGGTGCGCGACGTGCTCAGCCATGTCATCGGGACCGAGGCGATACTGTTGGGCGAACCCGCTCCTCCTGCCGACGTCTCCCACCTCGGGCACATGAGGAACCCGGTGGCCGAAGCCAACGAAGTGTGGGTCGAATCGATGCGCCCACTGACCGGCGATGCCCTGCGCGCCCGCTTCGCTGACGTGACGGGCGTCGTATGGTCGCCCTCGAGGCGATGTCTCAGGCTGACTTTGACGCTCCCTCCTGGACTCCGGCCGGCCGGGACGGGGCCCACGGCCGCTTCATGCGCATCCGGCCCTATCACTGTTTCATGCACGAGAACGACATCCGCGATGCCCTCGGCCATCGCCGGGCCGACCCGGCAGATCTGCGCTCGGCCATGGACGAGGTGGCCACCGGTCTGGGGTACATCGTGGGCCGCCGGCCGCACTTCCAAAGGGCCGCGGGTACGGATCGATCTGACCGGGCCGGCCGGCTGCACGTACCTGGTCCAGGTCGACGACCGGGCCCGGTGGTCGACCACTTCGACGAGATCCGACCATTGGCCTCGAGATGCCTCTCGGTCTCTTCCTGCGGTTGACCGGTGGACGACGCGACAGGGGACCAGGTCACGGGGAACAGGTGGTCATCACCGGCGACCGGACCCTGGGAGAGCAGCTCGTTGCTCCAACCTCGCTTTCACCATCTGAACCCGCCTGCGTCGGCCCGAGGCCATCTGCGTCGGGCTGCGTCCAGCGAAGTGGTCAGTCCGGCTGAGGTTCGACCTTTTCGATCTGATCGGCGGGGATCCACTCGATGGCTTCGTCACCTCTCCACAACTCATAGATCCCGTCTTCCAACTGGACGTCATCGAGTTCGATCGCTTGCACCCTTACCATTCGTCGCGGTAATGGATCTGGTAGGTGGTCATAGTTCCTCCTCGAAGTGTCTAATTTCAGAGTCAGGACTGGATGATTGCCAACATGTCCGCATCGATGACGTGGCCGTCCGTAGTCTGGAACTGATCCAGTTCGACGGACAGGTTGCCTCGGTTGATTATGTCGCATCCTGACCTCGGTCTCGATGCCGATTGATCGGCACCGCTCCGGGGACGGGCGACACCCAATGGTGCCGCATGTCCACGTGGCCCTCCATGACGGGCGCAGGGAATCCGGGGTCGACAAAATTCCCGACCGCAATGGCCAGGATCGGGTTCTCGCCTTCCTTGTGCCAATACAAGGTCGACCCGCCGGTCGGGCAGAAGTGATAGGTCACCGAGTCCCCTGCCGCATTGCCAACGCCATCGATCTGAAGTCCGTTGAAAACCTTCGTTTCCCCTGACACATCGATCTTCTCAGTCCCGGGCGTAGTCGGCCCCAACCTGGAACACACTGCCCGTACGCTTCTGACAGAAGTCGCAGTGACAAGTGGCCACCATCAAAGGTTCGTTATGGACGGTGACCTGGACTCGTCCGCAGGCGCATTCAGCGGTTGGCGTCATAATCGCTCATGGTCGCACGATCCGGCTCTGCCATCCCACCGGCCTCAGCAACGACTCAGATGCGCAGTCGTACGGGTGTGTCACGACATCGGATGACCAGCCCTCGTCTCCCGCTCGTTCTGGACTGGTCTCCAGTTCAGACCTCCCCATGACCGGTTTCACTGTCGAGCCCATCCCAGGACCAATGGGGGTCGCCAGTCCGTCCGGCACATCGTCTTCAGATCGGTGGTAGCCGGACATCGAGTTCGTAGTCGCCCACTCGAAGTAGTTGTGCAGGACCTTTTGGAGCCGAGTATCGACGGGAAGTCCGGCGTCCACCAGGGCCTCGTCGAAGCAGGCGATCGCCCGTCTGTCCATTTCATCGTGCGGCCCCTTCCCCGCTATGCATCCGGACGACCGTACTCTCGCCGCCGTAAAGATCCGAATACCAGGTCTGGACCGCCGAGGGCCTCCGCCCAGTAGGCAGCCAATCGCTCGGTGTGCTGTGGGTGGAATCCGTGGCTAAACGCATGACTCACTATTTCGTCGGCCATCACCCGGTCGTGCCAGGCTGCGGGCCAGGCCCAAGACCTTGTCGTAGCCACCAATAGCTTCATAGACCGTTTCCACGATTCAGGATGCTATTCCCGAGGGTCTCAGGTGTCTCCCGAACGCCGGCTAGCGGCCATGCGTCTGTAAATTGTAGGCTCCGGGGGCCTCGCACAATCGCCAGTTCGTACCCGCTGTCGACGCGCCGCCGCCTCGGCGCAGGCGGAACTATCAGCTACCGAGCGGGGCTGTCAGTCGACTGTGGCGAGCGTCGATACTCGGTCCACTCGATCCGACGTAATCAGGGTCGACCGAAACGATCCCATCCACGGGGTACCACGTGTCGAACTGGTCACGTGTGAGGTCGACGTCGACATCGTCGACCCGGTTCCAGTAGTGAACGACTCCCTCGTTGACGGTACGCAGCATCTCGCCACCGAATCGGTCGTGGACGATCATGGCGGTGACTGCGCACTGACCGAAGCTCGGCGCATCCGGTGTCCACCTCGTCCGGCCAGAATGACGTCTCGGCACACCAGTGCCGCTGCAGCTCGTTCGGAGCGCAGCCAGTTCGGGCCCGCTCGGATGGTCGAGCGGGATGATGGGTTTGAGCACCGACGGCTCCTTGTCCACTGCCGACCGGATTCATCGTTCCAGACTGGGGTGATCACCCGAAAGGGTACCGTGGACCGTGGGCGTTGAGGAGGCGTTCAGCAGGCCAGCGGTCTCGCCCCAGCCGCTTTCACTCTCATGTGCTCGGAGGTGGTCCGACCACACAAAGGGGCCAGAACGGCGGCCCTACGGAGACTGACCAGGACGTTCGAACGCTGAAAGCCAACGAGCGGGCCGAAAGGGTGTCCCGGTGGTCAGAGCCGAGGAGCCGCTGCTGTTCGCATCACCGACGTGGGCGAAGAGCCGCCTCGCATCGTCGGTCATTCCAGACTTGACCAAGTTGATAGCAAGCAACTCCTCGGCCAATAGCACGTCCGGGCTGTCGGGTCCTCGATGGCGTCTCGACGCATCGAGCACCTGTTGTTCCACAGAACTCGGGCCTCTGCCAGTCGATCTGATGGTTAAATTCTCTTGCCAGGTGCATCCTCGCATTGGTCGTCGGACCGCCGTCTGGGCCGAACAACCAAAATTGCCTGGCGAGGGTCGCCTCGCACCTCCCGATCAGCCAATCTGGGTCACGATCTCGAGCAGTACGCGACGGCCCAGCCCCAGTGTTCTGGTTGAGAATCGGCCAAGCCAACGAGGAACATGCCACCAGCTCCACCCGAAGAACTGGCCGTCGCTCTCTTCCCGGTCCATAACGATCTATCGACCATCAGGGCCATCTGGTTGAGCGGTAACGCCTACCTAAACGCTCGTGGTGGGGACATCGATCAGCACTTACCTCCAGCCCGCAGGTTCGCCGCTGCCGTCCTAGCAACCTCCTGTTCGGAGGCTTCGACCTCGATTTCGATCAGTTTTCGCTTGCTCGAGGCCCCTCTGACTAGCGTCACAGACCGGCGGCACCGAAAGAGCCTCGGCTACTGCCGCGAGCGCAGCCTCGGTTGCTCGACCTCTATCGGCCGACTCGATCACACGCACAACCAACGAGCCGTCATACTCGCCGCCGACTGTGGTCGACGATGCACTCGGTCGGACATAGATCTCCAGACGCACACGCATAGTCTGTCCTGAACAACTCCTCCGAACGCCAGCTCGGTAGAACAGTCCAGCGCACTACGTCGAATCCCCACGCCAGCGTATTGCCCGCTCCCTGTTGAAGGTTGCATTTATCGAAGAACCGCCAGGGCCGTCTTTTGAGGATCATCACAATTGCAGGAACCATCGACTAGAACGGCGTAGAGGTCGGTCCACTGTTGAGGCAAACACCAGGAGGAAGATCTGTGAAGATCCGACAGGGCGGCACGAGAATTGCGATGGCAGCGGTCGCTTTGCTGATCATCGGATCGATCATGATGGTTGGGGACAAACGCGGAGCTCCGGAGCTTCTGCAACGCTGACGGCCCGCTTGGAATCCGCCACTCGAGTCGCCCAGGTGGGAGGCGGAAGCGGTTACTGGCTGGCCGCAGCCGACGGAGGTGTATTCGCCTTCGGGACCGCTCGGTTCTACGGATCGATGGCCGGCAAGCACCTGAACTCGCCGATCACCGGCATCGTCGCGACCTCGGATGACCGCGGGTACTGGCTGGTGGCCCAGGACGGCGGAGTGTTTGCATTCGGTGATGCCACCTTCAGCGGCTCTATGGGCGGAAAGACCCTCGCTGCTCCTGTGGTCGGTGGGACTTCGGCCAACGAAGGATCGGCAACAGCCGGATCGCAAGGTCAGGCGGGACCTCCTGGATCGCAAGGCCCCGCGGGACCTCCCGGGCCACGCGGGCCGGCGGGGACTCCTGCCACCTCCGATTATGCAGAGTTCTTCGCGCTGATGCCCCCGGATAACGCTGCCACCGTGGCTCCCGGCGACCCGGTGTCGTTTCCCCAGGACGGGCCTACAGATGGAACAATCACGCGGGTGAATGGTTCTTCATTCACCCTGGCCGACGTCGGCACGTATCAGGTGACATTTCAAGTCTCCGTCAACGAGGCCGGTGCAATTCGAACTCAGTCTCGACGGGGTGGGACTTCCCGCCACCGTAGTGGGCCGGGCCACCGGAACGTCGCAGCTCGTGGGCGAGTCGCTCGTCACGACGACAACTGCGGACGAAACTCTGGAGGTCCTGAACCCGATCGGGAACTCAACCGCATTGACGATCACCCCTCTTGCCGGCGGTACGCAGCCCGTCGGTGCCTCGTTGCTGATCCAACAGCTTGGGTGACGCTCGGGAAGGTGTCCCGGAGGAGTGCACCCGACAATGTGCCCGGGATTTCGCTGAACACCGGATCAGTGGGGCGGCCTCTCTGAAACCATTGATCGGCCGGACGCCAACTCCCAGCAGTATCTGAACTCGCCCCGATAATCGGGGCTGTACGTTTCCAGCTTGCGGATCAAGAAATGCGGATTGCCGGAACCGACAGACGGGCAGTCAATGCCGAGTGGCCCAGCCGGCTCGAAGCCGAATCGGCTGTAGTAGCCGGGTAGTCCGAGCAGCGCGAGGAGCGGCTCTCCGATCTCCTCAGTTTGACGAAGCAGCCGATTCATAAGGCCGGACCCGATGCCCTTGCCCTGGCGGTGGGGAGCGACTGTCAACGGAGCCACTCCGACGATGCGGCGTTCGTCGAGGCTCCCGTACGCTCCGAGCACATGGCCAACAACCTTGTCATCTTCGATTGCGACTAGGTCGAGCCCCAAAACCGCTGCCTTGAGCGACCACGTAACGAGGACGATGTCGACCTCTTCCTGAGCATCGCGATCGGCACTGGAGAACGCCTCTCGGACGACGCCAACTATCGCATCCCGATCGGTGGGTCGGGTCAGCCTGATCGACCAGCGTTTCGTCATAAAACCTCGACGTGTGAGGGGTACTTGCCCATAGGGAATTATCGCTGACTATCGGGCCAGCAGGAATCATCGGCTATCGAGAGAGGCCGGGCATCACGGTATGGCTGGTGCAGCGCTGCGCCCCTCGGGTTCGCTGTGCCTTGCTCGGCACATGACGGAAGACAGAGCCCGACCGAAAAGATGGCATCAGCTGGATCTGTCGCCATTGATCGAGATAACGAAAGATCAACGCCGTTGCACGGCACAGCGTCTGCAAACACGACTGTGTGGCGGACAGCTGCACCTCACTGCGCAGCCGGTCATGATCGTCGCCCCGAAAAGGACCTCCACCACTAACCGCGCCGACCCAAGCCTTGCACTGTTCGGGTCCGTCAGCCGTCGCCCATGCTTCGCCCGTTCCCCCCGCTGACCCCACTGGCTCGTAGGTGATCCTTCACCGGGTGAGCACGTCGGCCTCAGTTGACCCCGTCGGCTCACGAGGTCACCTTGACAAGGATCTGGAACGTCAAGAGGGTAGCGAGCACCCGGTCGACCCGTTCGCAATGGCGGCGCACGGTGCATAAGAGGCACGGATTTCGGTATTTCCGGCGCCAATTGCGGTGAAATGCGACACGTAGATTCCGCCCGCATCTGTTGTGGCTGTTGGCTCTACAACCGACGTGTTCAGGCTTTCTGGAGCAGACAGCCAGGGTCCGGTGCCCGGAGAGCTTTTACCCGGCAGAGTGACGAACAGCTTCCCTCCCGCTATTAAGCAGACGGACTGTGACCGGCTGGGGTCCGTGGCTGTGACCAGCACGGTGGCCTTCACACACCTCGATGAGCTCGGAACCGTCGAGGATGACGTACCTTCGGCGTCAGCCATCGTTGTCGTGGTCGTGGCTCCGCTCAGCGCCGGAGATCTCTCCGCAGGGGAGGTAGTCAAAGTTGTAGTCGTGGTCCGGACCGTCGAACCGATCGTCGAGCAGCCCGTCACGCCGAGGACGCTCATCACCACTGCCAAACCCGCAATCCGGCCCATCCATGTAAGTGTTGCACGACCTCTCTGGTAACGGGCCTCCCAGACCGCCGCATGGTGGGGATCGATGGGGGTCGAAGACCCCGGCGTATTGGGCAAACAACCAGACAGCGTCGTGAAGACAGGCATCGAATGTGAACACGATCGCTTCATCGGGGAAGGGCCTGGATTTGCTTTCTTCACCGTCATAAGCTCGAGGAAAGTCATCAGCACTGGTGGTATGACATGGCGCAGGTCGTTCGGTCCCGATTGTCCCGGTCAGCGATGAGGTCAGCTGCTGCGGTCGATGCGGCTGAGCACACCGAGGTTGGGTTGACGCTCCGGCAGGAGCGCCAGGGGCGGCTGGCCTGACCATCACTCACGCCTACATGGCCAACGACCGTTACGGCCCCGTGAGCGTCCTCAACCCCTCCACCGACAGGGTGAAGAGGGTGCGAATCGCCAGCTGGCGATTCGAGTCTCGACAGCCGGGCGGATTAGGACTGACCTTAACGAGCGAAAGGAATGAACAAATGACCTATGTTCCGTGGATCGTGATCGCAGCGGTGCTGGTTGCCATCGGCATCGGCACCCGGATTGTTGGTGGCGGCAACCCCGAACTTCAAGTTGAGCTGGGGGCCGGAGGAGTCCTGGAGGAGTTCCTGACACTTGGTGGAATCACTCGCCCGCCTGAGGCAGAAGCCCCACACCGCCTTGTGAGGGCCACCGAGCAACCCAGCTAAGCGCTGCCGACCAATCGTACGGCTCATTCCTCCCGATGGTCAGGGGAGCCCAACGCGGCCAGCGCCTCGCCGGACAGCCGGTAGCCGATCCACTCGTCCATCGGCACCGCCCCGAGCGACTGATAGAAGCGAATGGCGGATTGGTTCCAATCCAGTACCGACCAGTCGAGGCGCCCGTAGCCAGAATGGTGGGCGATGGCGGCCAATCGGGAGACGAGCGCTCGGCCGATCCCCTGGTTGCGGCCTTCGGGACGGACGTAGAGATCTTCGAGGGCAATGCCGGTACGTCCGGTCCAGGTGGAGAAGCTGAGGAACCAGATGGCCATGCCGACGATGTCTCCGTCCTCGTCGGCGACGTGGGCGAAGACGGTCGGTGAGGCGCCGAAGAGTGCGGCCCTCAGCTGCTCGCCGTCGATGTGCACCGACTCGGGTGAGCGCTCGTAGTCGGCCAGCTCGTGAATGAGCTGCACCAGCGCGTCGACGTCATCCTCGCTAGCCGGTCTGATCATGGTCGCCTCAGGCTACCGAGGTGACCGTCGGATCAGGTCATCGGCTCAGGTCACGGGATCAGAAGGACCCGTCCGAATGCATTTCTCCCCTCGATGTAGGCGTGGGCCTCGGCTGCGTCGGCCAAGGGGAACCGACGATCGATGATCACTTTGAGCTGGCCGGCGGCCACATCGGTCAGCAGGGAGCCGATCATGGCGTGGGCCCGTGTGCCCATGAACAGCTCGCCGCCCAGGAAGTAGCCGACCAGCGTTTGGGTGTTGGCCCGCATCATGGAGATGTCCAGCTTTGCTCCAGCGCCCTCCCGTCCGGCGTCCCCGAAGGTGATGCACCGTCCCCGGTAGGCCAAGCTGTGGAGGCTCTTCTGCAGGGTGGGACCCCCGATCGAATCCACGATCACGTCGGCACCCCTCCCATCGGTCACCTGCCGAACGGCGTCGACGAAGTCGTCTTTCACGTAGTTGATGCCGTGGTCGAGGCCCAGGGCACCCAGGCGCTCCAGTCGGCTGTCGCTGGATGCGGTGGCCAGCACCCTGGCGCCCGCCCTTTTGGCCAACTGGATGGCGGCAGTACCCACACCGCTGGCGCCGGCATGGATGAGCACGGTCTCGCCGGCCTGGAGCCTCCCGAATTCGAAGAGGCAGTCCTCGGCGGTGCCGAAAGGGACCGGGACGCACGCCGCCTCTTCGAGGGACAGCCCCGGGGGGACAGGCCAGCAGAAGGGCTCACCCGCCGCTCGGAGCTCGGCATGGGAACCGTCCAGTCCGACGGTGACCACCGAATCACCGATGGCAAAGTGGGTGACCGACGGTCCGGTGGCTATGACCGTGCCGGCACACTGATAGCCCACGATATGCGGGACCCGGGCCATGTCGCCGCCCAGCCGGTTGAGGGTGTCGCCTCCTTCGATGCTGACGGCCGCCACCCGGATCAGAACGTCGCCCGGTCCCACCACCGGGTCGGGGACCTCCTCGTAGCGGAAGACCTCCGGATCCCCTGTTTGGTAGTACACCGCTGCCCTCAAGGCTGGTACCCCGATCTGTCGTCCCGGTGGTTCACTCTAGACAGCCGGACTGCCACGTTCCTCGGTCCGAGGGAGGGCGCCGGGCCGCATCCGTTGGGGTGGGGCCGGGCGACTCGAGCGAATAGTCCCAGGCCGGAGCCGGTTTCTTCTCTCAAGTAGAACCCGACAGGTGCCGATACCCAATCGTGGGAATCACGCCATCTGAGGGGACCGCGAGGGCCCGGGGGCCCCGGCCCACCGGCGGGCGGTCCACCGGGAACGCCGCCACGGGGGGAGAAGGCCCGTCGGGGCCGAAGAGCCTCTCGCCCATCGTTCTGAGCTACGTGGTCGGTCCGGTGGCCCTGGGGGTACTCGTCATCTTCCGGGCCTACGGGTTGGTGGCCACCCTGCCCATCTGGGCCTACGCCGTGGCCATCGGCGGTTCGCTGGCCCTCTCCTTCATCGTTCAGCCCTGGCACTCGGCGCCGCCGGCGTCGATCAAGTGCCACCTCCGGCTGGCCGTCTATGTCCTGGCCGTCACCACGGTTATCTATATGACCGGTTGGGGGCCGGTCCTCGGTATGGCGTACGCCTTCGTCGCCCTCCAGGAGATCGAGTTGAGCGGATCTTCGATGTGGCGCCCGGTGCTCCTGTGGACGGTTCTCAACATATTTGTGGCCCAGTACCTCGTCTGGATCGCCGCCATCCCATCCTTCCTCCCACGTGGCCAGGCCGAGGCCATCGGCGCCCTGGGCGGCTGCGTCGTGGCCATCGTGATCCGCATGGCGGGAGCGACCGGTGCCAAGAAGGAAGAGGCAGAGGCCTTGCTGGCCCATCAGGCCCGCTACGACATGCTGACCGGCCTCCCTAACCGTGCCTTCTTCTACGAGACGACCGACCAGGTGCTGGCCTGCGCCCAGGGCGACTCGTCCGCCGTTCTTCTCTTCGATCTCGACCGTTTCAAGGAGATCAATGACACCATGGGTCACAGGTACGGCGACCAGGTGCTCATCGAGGTCGGTCCGAGGGTGAGGACCGCCCTGCGGGCCGGGGACACCCTGGCCCGCCTGGGTGGCGACGAGTTCTGCGTGCTCCTGCCCCGGATTGCCGGCGAAACCGAAGTGGTCAAGGTGGCGGAGCGGATCATCAGGGTTCTGGAGGAGCCCTTCGAAGTGGAAGGGAACATTCTGGGTATCGAGGCAAGCTGCGGGATCTCGATGGCCCCTACCGACGGGAACACCGCAGACTTTCTCCTCCAGCGGGCAGACGTGGCCATGTACGTGGCCAAGGACTCGCAAGCCAGTGTGGTCGTCTACACCGACGACCTCAACGTGAACACGCCGGCCCGGGTGGCCATGCTCGGGGAGTTGCGCAACGCCGTCACCCGCGACGAGTTCGTTCTCCACTACCAGCCCAAGGCGTCGCTCACCACCGGACGGGTTCTGGGAGCCGAGGCGTTGGTGCGTTGGCAGCACCCGACTCGCGGCCTGCTCTATCCGGACCGATTCATCCCCGAGGCAGAGCGGACAGGCCTGATCGAGCCCATGACGGAATGGGTCATCAATGAGGCCCTCCGTCAGTGCCGTCGGTGGATGGATGCTGCCGGACCTGATGATCCCGACGAGTTGTCGATCGCCGTGAACCTGTCCACCCGCAGCCTGCTCGACGCCTCCCTCATCGAGTCAGTGCATGATGCTCTTGTCCGGAGCGATGTTCCCGCCCACTTGCTCGATCTCGAGATCACCGAGACGATCATCATGACGGATCCCAAGCGGGCCCGCCGTGTCCTGACCGATCTGGCCCAGATGGGAGTCACCATCTCCATCGACGACTTCGGCACCGGCTACTCCTCTCTGGCCTATCTACGCGATCTCCCGGTGCACGAGCTCAAGATCGACCGTGCCTTTGTGCAGGACATGGCCAACGAGGGTCACGATGCTGTCATCGTCCGGTCGGTGGTCGACCTGGCCCGGAACCTCGGCCTACAGACGGTGGCCGAAGGGGTGGAGGACAGCGCCACCTGGCGGCAGCTGAGGGATCTCGGTTGTGACCGTGCCCAGGGCTACTACCTGGCCCGCCCGATGCCGGCCGATCTGTTCTGGGGCTGGCTCAAGGAGTACGGCGATGCCATGGCCAGAGGCGGCGACGCCGACGGCGGGGGACTACACGAAGTGGCGGGGAGCGGTTTGACGTCCTCGCCTCGGCGATGACCATGGTGGTGAGCGATGACCGGATAGCGCTCGGACGTGCCGTACAGGCACGGGCCGATGAGGTGGGCACTCTGGTCAACCGAGCCTTCGCTGTCCGAACTGGCCGGTGAGGCCTTTGCCACCTCCCGACTGGCTACCTATCTGATCGGCCACTGGTTGGCCACCGACGAGGTCGCCTCGGCCGATGACGAAGCCGTCCTCTCCGGCCAGGGGGAGCAGGCCATTCTGGAGAACGCCGAGCTGGGCAATGTGGCCAAGGCCTATCTGGCCTGGCGGGACGCCACCACGGCTGTGATCATCGAGGAGGGCCAGAGGCTGCCGGTGGCGGCCGAGGTGGTCGACCTGGCATGCCACGTGGTCCGACTGAGCTGTGACGGCAGCCTGGTCCGCATCGTCCGCCAGTTCGATGCCACCCGCCGGGCCCTGCAGAAACGACTCGGTCAAGAGCAAGCGTCACTGGCCCACCAGGCACTGCACGACCAACTGACCGGCCTGCCCAACCGGGCCCTGCTGACCGACCGTCTCGGGCAAGCCGGCACCTCTTTGGATCGCAAGGACACCGGCGCCATCCTGCTCTTCTTGGATATCGACAATTTCAAGGCCATCAACGACCGCTTCGGCCATTCTGCCGGAGACCAATTGCTGGTGACGGTGGCAACCCGGCTCACCGAGCTGGTCAGGGGCTCCGACACCGTTGCCCGCCTGGGTGGCGACGAGTTCGTCGTACTGGCCACGGACCTCGACGACCCGGTGG
The DNA here is from genome assembly GCA_963727955.1 of uncultured Acidimicrobiaceae bacterium. Lineage (GTDB taxonomy): Bacteria > Actinomycetota > Acidimicrobiia > Acidimicrobiales > RAAP-2 > Bog-756. The sequence goes on along the minus strand of CAVSII010000010.1, from coordinate 54,785 downwards.
GGACGGCCCGTTCGTTGGCCGAGCGCATCCACCACACCATGCTGGCACCGGTGGTCGTGGGCGGCCGGCAGCTGTTCACATCCGTGAGCATCGGCATCGCCGATGTGATGGCCGGCAGTGACCCCGAGGTCAACCTGTCTCGCGCCGATGCCGCTATGTACCAGGCCAAGCGTCGCGGGTCAGCTCGCTTCGAGTTCTACAGCGATGCCATCGGAGCGGAGAAGCGACGCCAGATCCAGATGGTCCACGATCTTCGTAGCGCCCATCAACTGGGACAGATGGTGGTTCACTACCAGCCCTTGTTGTCGGTGGCCACCGGCCGGACGGTGGGGATGGAGGCGCTGCTACGCTGGAACCACCCCGAGCTCGGGACCGTCCCTCCGTCCGACTTCATCCCGCTGTTGGAGCGGAGCGGCGAGATCGTGCCCGTCGGTCGGTGGGTGTTGAACCAGGCTCTGGGCCAGTGCCGGTGCTGGTATGACGCGGGAAGGCAATCGTTGACGGTGTCGGTCAACGTTTCGGCTCATCAACTGCAGGACGCCCGGTTCTTCGACGATGTCCGCGAGGCACTGGTCTGTTCCTCCCTGGGTGGCGAATCCCTGATCCTCGAGGTTTCCGAGTCGGTGCTGGTGCCCGACGCGACGGAAATGGCGGCGGTGATGGGCAAGATCAAGCAACTGGGCGTGCGCATGGCCCTCGACGACTTCGGCACCGGCTGCGCCTCTCTGCTGTACCTGAAAAGCCTGCCTGTCGATCGGCTCAAGGTGGATCGTCGCTTCGTGGCCGGCCTGGGATCTCCGACGGCGGACCCCACCATCGTGGCCACCGTGGTCGAGCTGGCCCACAAGCTGGGCCTGGCCGTGGTGGCCGAGGGCGTCGAGACAGAGGAGGAGCTGCGCGCCGTGCGGGAGATGGGGTGCGACGAGGCTCAGGGATTCCTGCTGGGTCGGCCCGGGCTCGCCCCCGATTTGGGCTGAGCTACGGCTCCGGGCGGGAGGACCGGTCAGCGTGGGTCGTGGCCGGTCGATTGAGTCGCCGGAACACGCCCCTCTGAGCGGCGTAGAGCTTCGGGAACTCGGCGAACAATCGGTTGTAGACGGTGCAGCAGGCCGGATCCGGGTAGTAGGTGGTCTCGATCGGCACCAGAGAGCGGATCTCCCCCGGGTCGAGGTAGCCGAGCGCCATGCCGGCCCACAGGCCGCACCCGCGCAGATTGGCCTGGCGGGGATCGGCGACCTGTTCGATGGGCCGCCCGAGGACCGAGGCGTAGATGGCGCACCACAGGGGTGAGAGGGCGCCGCCCCCCACGGCGCGCATGGCGCCGAACTTTCGACCGATGAAGCGTTCGACCCCCTGGTTGAGCCATCGGCTGTTGAAGGCCACGCCCTCCATGACGGCCCGCACCAGGTGAGGGCGGGACGTGCGCAAGGAGAGATTGTGAAAACCGGCCCGTGCCCGGCGGTTGTCCACCGGCGACCGTTCACCCGCCAACCAGGGGGTGAAGATGACTCCGTCGCTTCCCGGGTCAGCTCGTTCGGCCAGCGCCGTCAGCTCCTCGTAGCTGGGTGTTTCGGTTCCCTCGGCCAGGCACCCGCGCAGCCACTCGAGCGCGCCGCCGGCGGCATTCTGGTTGTTGGCCACCAAGTTGAGGCCCGGGGTCACCCCGACCACGGTGGTCATCTGCCGGAAGGGGTCGGTCTTCTTCTTGGGATACGGGCAGCTGATCCAGCTGGAGGTGGAGATGGCCAGGTGCGGCTGGTAGGCACCGACGGCACCGGCGCCGACCGCGGCCGAATGGAGGTCCGGTGTTCCCGCTATCACCACCACTCCGGGAGGCAGTCCCAACCGGTCCGCTACCCCGGGCAGAACCGGACCCACCACGCTGCCGGTCGGACGGAGGGGGGGCAGTTTGTGGGCCGGGACCCCCGAAGCTCGAACGAGCACCGGGTCGTAGTCAACAAGGTCCGGATGCCGGTTGTCGGTGAGCCAGGTTCCGGCCATCGAGGCCGCCGTGGCTGCGGCCACGCCGGAAAAGCGCATGGCCAGGTAGTCGACCGGTTCCAGGTACCACCGGGCGGCGGCGGCCACCGCCGGGAGGTCGTGCTCGATGAACAGGATGTGACCGATCGGGTCGTCGCCCGAAAGGGAGGGAACGCCGCCGTTGTGGCGGATCCACCGGGTGACAGTGACGGGGGCGTAGCCGCCGACCGGGCCGCCCACCGCCTGGCGTACCCGATGTGCACCCCGTGTATCCGACCACAGGAGGCAGTCGCCGACGGGATGGCCACCGTCGTCGACGGGCACCGTGCTGGCCCACTGACCGGTGCAGGACACAGCCACGATCCGGGAGACCGGCACCACTTCGGCGGCCACCGCCCTCTGGGCGGCTGAGCAGATGAGCCGCCACCACTGCTCGGCGTCCTGGGTGGCGGTGCCCCCAGGGCCCCGATGGCTGACCACCGGTACGTGCTCGGACCAGGCCAGGGCGCCGGTGAGGGAGACCAGGCCGATCTTCGGGCCCCCGGTCCCCAGGTCGACGGCCAGTGCGAAGAGCTCGTGGCCAGAGCGGTCCACCGGGAGGGCGACGGATGGTGAAGCCGGGCCGGGGGTTCAGGCGTCGGCCGGAATGGCCTGTTGACTGTCCATCATGTCGGCCATCACCATCTTGATGAAGTCGTCGGCCTCGTCGGTCAAACCACCGGCCACGCCGCCGTAGATGGCCCCCGAGGCCGGTGCTTCGCCAGCATGGGCCCGGGCGTAGGCGACGCCCTCGGCCAGGTCGGTGGCGAACGCTTCGGCCAGCCCGGGCTGGGTCTGGGGTCGGGTCACCGCCATGTGGAGGGCGTTGGGGTACTGCTGTCCGTTGAACCGCCAGCCTCGCTGACGCATGAAATCGTTGACCAGGTAGATGTCGAACTGGTCGGACGTGAAGCTGAACAGGAAGGTCGGGTTGCCCAAAATCCGCAGCTCCGGATGGCTGCGGACCGATTCCTGCATGACCGCGGCCGAGGCGAATATCTGTTGGGCGTACCGCCGGTAGCCCTCCCGGCCCAGATGGACCATGGCTGCCCAGGTGGCGGCGATCAGACCTCCCGAGCGCGAACCCTCCATGCCCGGGGAGCAGTACTTGCCGCCACTCCAGCCGGTGAGGAAGAAGTACTGGGCGTCTCGGAGGGACTTGTCCCGAAAGGTGAGGACCGATGTGCCCTTGAGGGCGTAACCGTATTTGTGGGTGTCCGCCGACATCGAGGTCACCCCCGGGAGCCGGTAGTCGAACACGGGGATGTCGTAGCCCAGCTCGTGGCCGAAGGGGAGGATGAACCCGCCCAGGCAGCTGTCCACGTGCAGCCCCACCCCCTTGTCGAGGGCGATATCCGACAAGGGCCCGATGGGATCGATGGTTCCGTAGCCGTAATTGCAGGCCGATCCGATGAGGGCGACGGTGTCGGCATCGATGTTGGCGGCCACCCATTCGGTGTCCACCTGGGTGGTGACCGGGTCGACCGGCGCCACTTTGAGGTCGATCCCGAAGAGATGGCAGGCCTTGTCGAAGGCCGGATGGGCGGTCTCGGGCTTGATGACGTTGGGCCGTCTGATGCCTCGTCTCTGTGCTGCGTCTTCACGGTAGGCGAGCATGGCGTGGCAGATGCTCCCGGTGCCGCCGGTGGTGACCAGTCCCGCCGGCTCGGATTCGGTGATGGCGTCGGCATGGAGCAGGTCGAGGGTCATGGCGATGATTTCTGCTTCGAACTTGGTGGCGCTGGGACAGATGTCGCGCTGGAGCACGTTGACGTGGGCGAACAGGCCGAAGGCCTGGTTCATGAATGCGTAGTGGTCATGGTCGCCGCAGTACATGGTGCCCGAGCACTTCCCGGACTCCCAGGAGGCGTCCTCTTCCTTGGCCATGGTACGGAGTGCGTCGAGCAGCTCGGGACGGGGCGTCCCTTTTTCGGGAAGGGTGCGATGAACGGTGAAACGGTCGTCGTAGGGGAAAGTGCTCATGGTTGTTCGACTCCTTGTCCCTCGGATGGTGATCCTCGGGGGCGCATGTTGGCAGCACGGTACACGGCATCGATCACGGTCATGTTGGCCACCGCGTCATCGGCTGTGGTGGCCACTGGATGCCCCCGAAGCACCGCATCACAGAAGGCGTCCAGCTGGTAGTCATAGGTCGGCCGTCGAGCCGGGATCTCATGGCGTCGGGTGCCGCCCGACCCCACGGTCAACCAGCTGGCGAACTGGGGAGCGAACGGATTGAGCACCGAGAGCTGGCCCCGGTCCCCGGTCACCCGCACCGCCACCCGCAGGAACGAAGAGGACCACATCGAGCAGTGCACGGTGGCCGAGGCGCCGCTCGGGAACCGCAGCTCGGCCGACATGGCCCGGTCGATCTCCGGACCGTGGAGCTTGGCCCGAGCCGATGCCACGACGGGCTCCTCGCCGCTCAGCATGCGGGCCATGTTGACCACATAGGAGCCCATGTCCATCATGGCCCCGCCGGCCAGGCTGCTCTGGTAGCGGATGTCCGACTTCTTGATGATCGGGGCGCACAGCCACGCCTCGATGTGCTCGATGGTGCCGAGCTCGCCTCCGGCCACGATCTCTCGCATGCGATGGGCCAATGGGTGATAGCGGTAGTGGAAGGCCTCGGCCACCACCAGCCCCGAGCGACGCGCCGCCTGATCGGCGGCCTCGGCGACGGCCCGGGCCTCCTCGGCGTTGGCGGTGAATGGCTTCTCGCAGAGCACGTGCTTCCCGGCCTCGAGGGCGGCACGGGTCCATTGACCGTGGAGGCTGTTGGGGAGTGGGATGTAGACGGCGTCGATAGCGGGGTCCTCGACCACCGCCTGGTAGCTGTCGGCCACTCGCGGAATCCGGTGCCGGGCGGCGAAGGCGGCAGCCCGCTGGCCGTCCCGGGCACCCACCAGCGCGACAGCCACCTCGGGATTTCCGGCGGCCGGCCTGATGAGAGCGGACGGCGCAATCCGTGCCGCCCCCAGCACTCCGAATCTCACCATGTTCGACGCCATGACCGGCTAGCTCTCCTCGGGGCGCGGAGTGGGGGCGCCTCTCATGGCAGTGTGCCCGCCCACCCCCTGACCCTGTCAAATGGCCCCGGCCGGGTCATCCCGACCCTGTCAGGCGGGGTGACCCCGGAGGGGAGTCGCCTCCAGGGCGCAGTACCGGTCGCCGGGTCGGCCCGGTGCTTTGTCTGACCCCCTCCTGGGCGGATTCCTGATCCCGATGGCGGCCGCTATCCCGCCCAGGACGCACCATGAACCGGCGATGACCACCGCTCTTTGGAAGCCGTGGGCCAGGGCGTGGGGATGGAGGTAACTCGATCCGCTGATCCCTCCCAGGGCCGGAAGCACGGCCACGGCGACCAGGCTGCCGATCCGAGCCACATCGTTGTTGACGGCGGAGGCCATGCCGGCGTGGACTTCGGACAGGGAACCGAGGGCGGTGGCGGTCAACGGGGCCACCGTCGTGGCCAGCCCCAGTGCGATGACCAGAACGGCGGGAAGGACCCCCGCTACGTAGGAAGTGCTGGACGGCACCCGCACCAGCAGGGCCATGCCCACGCCCACCACCACTGGGCCCACGCTCATCTGGAGGCGGGGTCCGATGGAGGCGGCGATGCGGCCTGACCGGGCGGACAGGAGCAACATGACCAGGGTCATGGGCAACAGGGCCACCCCGGATTCGAGGGGGGAGTAGTGGTTGACCACCTGGAGGGTCACTGGAACCAGGAAGAGAGCGCCACCCAGGCCGGCATAGACGACGAAGGTCACCGCGTTGGTCACCGCGAACTGCTGATTGGTGAAGAAATTGAGCGGGAGCATGGGCGAGGCTGATCGGTGCTCGACCATCACGAAGGCAACCACGCCGACCAGACCCACCACCAGCGTGACCAGAACCCCGGGTGAGGTCCACCCCTGCGATGGTCCGTCGATCAGGGTGAAGGTGATCGAGCCGAGCGACACCATGGCCAGAAAGGCACCGGCCACGTCGATACGTCCGGTGGCGGAAGGATCGCTCGACTCGGGGACGTGGCGGGTCGACACCAGCAGGACGGCCACACCCAGGGGCACGTTGATGAGGAAGATCCACCGCCACGAGGCCGCAGAGATCAGATAGCCACCGAGGAGCGGACCGGCCGCGGTAGCCACCCCGCCCAGCCCGGACCACGTGCCGATGGCCTCGCTCCTGTCGTCGGCGGCGAACGAGGCCTCGAGGATGGCCAGGCTCCCTGGGGTGAGGAGAGCTCCCCCCACCCCTTGGAGGACGCGGGTGACGATCAGCTGGCCCGATCCGGTGGCTAGCGAGCAGGCCGCCGAGGACAGGGCGAACCACGCCACTCCGACCATGAAGACCTTCTTCCGCCCGAAACGGTCCCCCAACGAACCACCGATGAGGAGGAGAGAGGCCAGCGTCAGGGTGTAGCCAGTAACCACCCACTGCAACGTTCCCAGCGAGGCGTGGAAATCTCGGCCGATGGTAGGGAGGGCGATCCCGACGACGGTGGCGTCCACCGCCGCCATTCCCGAGCCGAGCACGGTGGCGGCGATCACCCAGCGCCCGCCAGAGGAGTGGGCGCGGAGTGCGGGCGCGTCCGAGGCGTCGCCCCTCGGTGCCGACGAGGGATTCACCCAGACACCGTTCCACAAATTGCCGGTCGGCGACGCCGCCGGTGGCCTCCCTTACCGGGCCGGGCGATCCGTGTCGGAGAGAACGGTCAGGGCCGCCTGCCGTTGGGCATCAGGTCCTCCGTACCCCACTGGTCCAACACGTTGAGCTGGACCACGTCCCCGGTCGCCTCCACAATTCGACCACCGCCCACGTAGATGGCGGTGTGGTACACGGTCGTCCAGTCGCTGGCGTCGGTTCCCCAGAACACCAGATCACCGGCTTGGAGGGCATCCATGGCCACCGGAACGCCGGCCGTGTGGTACTGGTCGTCGGCCACTCGGGCGAACTCCACACCGGCACCGTGGGTCCAGGAGGCCAGCGCCAGTCCGGAGCAGTCGTAGCCCACCGGTCCGTTTCCGCCCCAGATGTAGGGCTTCCCCAGCTGTAGGAAGGCAAACAGGACAGCGGCGTCGCCCGGCGTGTCCGCCGAAAACAGCAGGGCGGTGGTGGGCGTGGCCCGTCCGGTTGCGTCACCTAAGGCGGTGGCCGTCCCGTTCTGCTGGACGATCCAGTAGCCGTCGCCGGTCGGGGTTGTCATCAGACGCTCGACCGGGTCCTCGGGATCACTGGCCGTCGATCCGTGGAAGGTGGCGTCGCCGAAGGCGAACACGCCTCCGTCGGAAGCGAGCAACCAGTAACCGCCCTTATCGGGCATGGCGTCCATGGACACGATGGGCTTGTTGAGGACGATGCCTCCGGTCGAGCCGTGGAAGACGGCGTCGCCGAAGGAGAAGACGCCCCCATCCGAGGCCACCAGCCAGTACCCCTTGCCGTCCGGCGTGGGGGTCATGGCCACGATGGGCTTGTTGAGGACGATGGCCCCGGTGGATCCGTAGAAGTGGGCGTCGCCGAAGGAGAAGACGCCCCCATCCGAGGCCACCAGCCAGTACCCCTGTTGGTCGGGAGTCGGTGCCATGGACACGATCGGCTTGTTGAGAGCGATGTTGCCGGTCGATCCGAAGAAGTGGGCGCTGCCGTAGGAGAAGACGCCGCCATCGGATGCCACCATCCAGTAGCCGGTGTTCCCCCGGGTCGGGACCACATTGACGATGGGCTTGTTGAGAGGGACCCCGGGCGATCCGTAGTTGGGCACACCGAAGGCATACAGATTGCCGCTCGGGGTGGCCAGCCAGAAGTGGCCGGGGGTGGACGAGGAGACCGCAAGCGCTCCTTGGGTTGCCGCCGCAGCCTGACCCACCGGCAGGCCCACCGCCAGCGTGCCCACCATCACCGTTCCGACCACCGCCGCCACCACGACCGCGCCGCAGTGCGGCATGACCAGTTTCCGTCCCGACATGTGGCTGCCCCTCTACTGTTCGACCGAGGACGTCCGGCCAGCGTCCTGCACGGGCCTGCTCCCGCCAGGTGGGTATCGGCACCTCCGAGGGCCGAGTTGAGCGGGAACTTGGTCGGGGTGCGGCCCCGGTGGCTCCGGGGGTACGGTGCCCCATGACCCATCCGGGCGTCGAGGCCATCGCCGGCTTTCTGGCCGATTCGGGATTCACCCAGGGGACCATCCCCGAGCAGCGCGCGGCCATGGACCAGGTGGCCTCAGCGTCGAAGCCGCCGGACGGGGTCACGGTCGAGCCGGGCCGTCTGGGGGGACGTGACGCCGAGTGGCTGGAGATGGCCGGAGCCACAGACGACGGGGTGGTCCTCTACCTCCACGGTGGTGGCTATTGCATCGGTTCGCTGGCCACCCACCGGCCACTGGCCGGTCGGATCGCAGTGGCTTCCCGGTGCCGGGTGGTGACCCTCGATTACCGCTTGGCGCCCGAGCATCCCTTTCCCGCCGCTGTGGACGACGCCTGCGCGGCCTACCGGGACCTACTGGCCGGGGGCGTGGGGCCTCAGCGGTTGGCGGTGGCCGGCGACTCGGCCGGTGGAGGGCTGACCATGGCATTACTCCTCGCCCTGCGGGCGGCCGGCACACCACTGCCGGCGGCGGCGGTGTGCCTGTCGCCCTGGACCGACCTCACCCAGTCCTCGCCGGCCTACCACCAGCGGGCCGATCGGGACCCGATGGTCACTAAAGCCGGTCTGGACGAGATGGCGTCGGCCTATCTGAGGGACACCGACCCCCGGACAGCACTGGCCTCGCCGCTCTTCGGTGATCTGGGCGGTCTGCCCCCTGTGCGTGTCGAGGTGGGTGAGGACGAGGTCCTCTTCGACGACGCCACCGGTCTGGCCGAACGCCTTCGCTTGGCCGGGGTCGACGTCTCGTTGGTGGTGTGGCCCGAGCTCATCCATGTGTTCCAGGCCTTTCCGGGGGAGCTGGTCCCCGAGGCTGACACCAGCATCGACGGGGTCGGTGCCTTCGTGCGGGCCCATGTCGGGCTGTCGCCCGCTACGGTGCGGGCCGAAGGCTCCCGCTAACCCTCGGTCGAGCGGCGGTCCCATCGGAGAGGACGGATGGAATGAAGGACTTCCGAGGCAGGACCGCAGTGGTGACCGGAGCCGCCAGCGGGATAGGACGGGCCCTGAGCCGGGCCTTTGCCGCCGAAGGCATGCAGGTGGCCATGGTCGACATCGACACCGAGGCTCTGCGCCAATCGGCCGACCAGATCCGCACCGACTATCCGGCTGTGGCCTCGATGAGCCGGATCTGCGATGTGGGCGATGCCACCGCTGTGGACGATCTGGCCGACGCTGTGTTCGAGGAGTTCGGCCACGTCGACGTTCTGTGCAACAACGCCGGGGTGTTCGTCGGGGGTCTGATCTGGGACCGTCCCCCAGCCGACTTCGAGTTCGTGCTCGGGGCCAACCTGTGGGGAATTCTGAACGGCATCAGATCATTTGTCCCCCGCATGATGGCCCAGGGCACCGAAGGCCACATCGTCAATACCTCCTCGGTGGCCGGCATGTTCGGCGCCCCTTTCGAAGCGCCCTACGCCATCTCCAAATTCGCCGCCTTCGCCGCCACCGAATCGCTGGCCCACGACCTGGCAGCGGTAGGTTCACCATTGAGGGCCTCGGTGCTGTGCCCGAGCGTGATCAAGACCAACATCGTCGACTCAGATCGTCACCGGCCCGGACGACTGGCAACCGAATTCACCGAGGACCAGAAGTTCGTCACCGATTACCTGGCCGGGGCGGTGGAGAAGGGGATGGACCCCGAAGACGTGGCCCGGATGGTGGTGGCGGCCATCCGAGCGGAGCAGTTTCTCATTCTCACCCACGACGCCTATCCGCCGGCCCTGGCTGCCCGGGCCGAGGCACTGCTCGACCGCCGTCTGCCCGACGTCCCGGATTTCGCCTGAGCAAAGGAGAAAAGAGATATGGCTGACAATGGTTACGTGCTGACGGTCGACCGTCTGATCCGGGCGGAACCCTCGGTGATCTTCGATGTTCTGGCTGATGCCGGCAAGCATTCGCTCATCGATGGCTCAGGCATGCTGCAAGGAACGGTCGAGGAGCAGCCCCAGACCCTGGCCCTCGGTTCCACCTTCGGCATGGGGATGAAGATGGCCGTCGTTCACTACTCCACCGTGAACAAGGTGGTCGAGTTCGAGAGAGATCGCCGCATCGCCTGGCAGACGGGACCGGAAGGAACATGGGGACGTTTAGTGGCCGGACGGATCTGGCGCTATGACCTCGAGCCGGTCGACGGCGGAACCCTGGTTCACGAGAGTTGGGACATCACCCCCGACAAACAGCGGATGCTGCTCAAGTTGGGCGGCATTTACTGGGGTAAGACAAGGCGGGACATGGAGCGCACCCTGGCCCGTCTCGACAACCTGGTGACCGCCTGAGAGCACCGGCACCAGAACGAAGCGCCGCCACCCGCACCGATCGCCTTCCTCGGGCCCTCAGGCTGTGGTGGCAATGCCTCCATCGACGGGAATGACGGCCCCGGTGATGTAGGAAGCCGCAGGCGAGGCCAAAAAAATGGTCACGCCGGCCATGTCGTCCGGCCGGCCGATGCGTTTGAGGGGTGCAGCGGCAGCGATCTGATCGCCGAAGGCATCCAGGGTGGCCGCCATCATCTTGGAGGGGAAGGGCCCGGGGGCCACGGCGTTGACCGTGATGGTCGGGGCCAGCCGCCGGGCCAGATGGCGCGTGAGGTGGTGGACGGCGGCCTTGGAGGCTCCGTAGGAGTAGGTCTCGAGGGCGGGGACGTGGATCCCGTCGATGGACCCGATGTTGATGACCCGTGAGGGCTGGTCGGCGGTGGCCCTGGCTTCGAGCAGAGGGAGCAGGAACTTGGTGGTGTGGAAGACACCCTGCACGTTGAGGTCGAGGACCCGGTTCCATGACCCGCTGTCGTGTTCTCCGATCGGCGCGCCCCAGGTGGCGCCGGCGTTGTTGACCAGGACGTCGACCTGCGACCGGACAGCTCCGATCTCCTCGGCCAGACGCCGGGCGCCCTCCTCGCTGGACAGGTCGACGGCGAACCCGATACATGCACCGCGGGCCGACAACTCGGTCACAGAGGCCTCGACCGCCTCGGCCTTCCGGGAGGCCACGATCACATCGGCCCCGGCATCGACGAAGCCGCCGGCCACCATGGCACCGATACCCCGTGTGCCGCCGGTCACCACCACCGTCTTACCGGCCACGGCGAACAGCTGGCCCGGGGCGGTACTTCCGATGTCGGGGGTCATGCCGGTGCGGTCGATGATGCGTTCATCAGGCTGACGGTAGTGCACGGGGCCCGATACCGGGCGGCTGAGGCCGTGCCGGCGGGCGCACTTGGTTAGGGTGCGGTTGGAAGGAGAAGTCGATGCAGCTCGAGCTCACATCGGAACAGAGGGAACTTCAGGAGCATCTGCGTCGTTACTTCGTGCGCCTGGTGGACGACATCACGGGTACGGCATCGGACGAACCGGCCTACCTGCGCTACGTCCGGCGGATGGGGGAGGACGGGTGGCTGGGGATCGGCTGGCCTACCGAGTACGGCGGTCAGGCCCGTGGCCCCATCGAGCAGATGGTCTTCGTCGAGGAGTCGCACTGGGCCGGGGTGCCCCTTCCGCTGCTGACCCTCAACAGCGTGGGACCGACGCTGATGACTCTTGGTACCGACGAGCAGAAGCAGCGGATCCTGCCCGGCATCCTCCAGGGCGAGGTCCACTTCGCCATCGGCTATACGGAGCCGTCGGCCGGCACCGACCTGGCTTCGCTCAAGACCCGGGCGGTACGGGACGGCGACGAGTACGTGATAAACGGCGAGAAGCTCTACACCAGTGCCATCGAGTACGCCGACTATGTCTGGCTGGCCGCCCGTACGGATCCCGATGTGGCCAAGCACAAGGGTCTGTCGGTGTTCATCGTCCCCACCGGTGCCCCCGGCTTCCACTGGACCCCGCTGCGCACCATGGCCGGCGAGTTCACCAGTGCCACCTTCTACGACGATGTGCGGGTGCCCGCTTCCAACCTGGTGGGCTCCGAGAACCAGGGTTGGAAGCTCATCACCAATCAGCTCAACCACGAGAGGGTGGCCCTCTGTCCGGTGTCGGGGATTCTCCGCAGTATCCAGGACGTCACCAGCTGGGCCGCTGACGAAAAGTTGTCCGATGGGCGCCGGGTCATCGATCAGCAGTGGGTGCAGATCCACTTGGCCCGCCTGACGGCCAGGGCCGACTACCTCAAGCTGCTCAATTGGAAAGTGGCGTGGGCCGCCGACAAGGGTCTGAACCCGGCCGACGCCTCGGCCACCAAGGTGTACGGCACTGAGTTCGCACTCGAGGCCTATCGCATCCTGCTCGAGATCACCGGTTATGCCGGTGCCCTGGCCGAGGGATCTCCCGGCGCTGTCCTGCAGGGTCGGCTCGAGCACAATGCCCGCAGCCAGACCATCTTCACCTTCGGCGGGGGGACCAACGAGGTCCAGCGCGACATCATCGCCATGGTGGGACTCGGGATGCCGCGGGCTCCGCGTTGAGGACGGCGTGCTCGGCTCCCTTGAAGACCCCTGCACTCCGCCCATGGAAACCGGGTCACCCAGCCGCGGGGTGATGAGGCCAACGCCAGTGGAGGAGCCGTCGAGGTCCTCCTCGCTGCGACCAACCGGCGTTCCGCCTCCGGGCGGTGGCGGCGGAGCCAGTGTCGTCATCCTGCGGTGATCATCGTCGAGTGATCCTGCGACACCTGTTTGGGATCCCCGCCCATCTCACGGTGGTCCTCCGACACCTGTCCGTGGTCTCCTGACGCCTTTCCGTGGTGGCCCGGTCTGACCTATCGACGCGCGCGAAAGTTCCCTTTAAAGTGACCGATGGCATCAGGCGCGGGGGCGGCATCCAGCCTGAAAAGACGTCCAGTCTGAAAATAAGCGGAATACGAGCGGAAGCGGAGGGGTCATGGTGAGATTGCGCAGAATTTTCGCGGCGGTGGCAATTGTGGTCGGGTCGTTCGGAACGGCGGGATTGGTGGCACTGGCAACGGCCACGCCGAGCTTCGCTGGTCCACCGACCTGCGGCGCCAGCACCGACAACTGGGTCGGCACGAACTCGGGGACGATCTCCTGGCCCGGGGTTGCCGGCGACTGGTCAGACGGTCTTCCCACCAGCTCGAGCACGGTCTGCATCAACGAGCAGGGGACCTACACGTTGGCGTTGACCAGCAGTGTGTCGCTGGCGGCCTTGGAGATCGGTGGCGCCACCATGGGGACCCAAACTGTCCTGGACGATGGTGCGGGCGGCAGCATCAGCCTGTCCCTGGGAGCGACGACCAGTGCCGTCGAGAGCGGGGGAGTTCTCACTCTTGAGTCGGGTACCAGCGGTGACTCCACCCTCAGCGGGCCGACCGGCAGCAACATGACTGTGGCTTCGGGTGGCACGCTCACCACAGAGGGATCGAGCAACGCCGTCCAGATCCAGGTACCGGTGACCAACCAGTCCGGGGGGACGGTGACCATCGGAGCGGCTGACACCGCCCAGAACGACACCACCCTGACCACCAACGACGGAACATTCACCGTCTCCAGCGGGGGCGCCCTCAACCTGGGGGGTTCCAGTAGCTTCACCCAGGCGGCGGGAACATTGACCGTGACCGGCACCTTCAACGAGAACAGCGGGACGTTCACCGAGTCCGGCGGAGCCGAGTCGGGCAACCCGGTGGGCCTGACCGGCGGCACCCTGGCCGACAGTGCCGGCACCGGAGCCTTCCTGGCCACCGGCTCGATCACCCTGAGCGGGGTCATCCCGTCCGGGCAGACGGTGACCGACGACGGGGCGGGCGGCAGTATCAGCCTCAATATGACCAGTGCGGTGACCGTCGACGGCACCCTCACCTTGGAGTCGGGCGCCAGCGGTGACTCCACCCTCAGCGGGTCCGGGGGCAGTCTGACCGTGGCCTCGGGCGGCAACCTGACCACCGAGGGTTCGAGCGACGCCGTCCAGATCCAGGTGCCGGTGACCAACCAGACCGGGGGGACGGTGACCATCGGAGCGGCTAACACCGCCCAGAACGACACCACCCTGACCACCAACGACGGAACATTCACCGTCTCCAGCGGGGGCGCCCTCAACCTGGGGGGTTCCAGTAGCTTCACCCAGGCGGCGGGAACATTGACCGTGACCGGCACCTTCAACGAGAACAGCGGGACGTTCACCGAGTCCGGCGGAGCCGAGTCGGGCAACCCGGTGGGCCTGACCGGCGGCACCCTGGCCGACAGTGCCGGCACCGGAGCCTTCCTGGCCACCGGCTCGATCACCCTGAGCGGGGTCATCCCGTCCGGGCAGACGGTGACCGACGACGGGGCGGGCGGCAGTATCAGCCTCAATATGACCAGTGCGGTGACCGTCGACGGCACCCTCACCTTGGAGTCGGGCGCCAGCGGTGACTCCACCCTCAGCGGGTCCGGGGGCAGTCTGACCGTGGCCTCGGGCGGCAACCTGACCACCGAGGGTCCGAGCGACGCCGTCCAGATCCAGGTGCCGGTGACCAACAGACCGGGCGGGACGGTGACCATCGGAGCGGCTGACACCGCCCAGAACGACACCACCCTGACCACCAACGACGGAACATTCACCGTCTCCAGCGGGGGCGCCCTCAACCTGGGGGGTTCCAGTAGCTTCACCCAGGCGGCGGGAACATTGACCGTGACCGGCACCTTCAACGAGAACAGCGGGACGTTCACCGAGTCCGGCGGAGCCGAGTCGGGCAACCCGGTGGGCCTGACCGGCGGCACCCTGGCCGACAGCGCCGGCACCGGAGCCTTCCTGGCCACCGGCACGATCACCCTGAGCGGGGTCATCCCGTCCGGGCAGACGGTGACCGACGACGGGGCGGGCGGCAGTATCAGCCTCAATATGACCAGTGCGGTGACCGTCGACGGCACCCTCACCTTGGAGTCGGGCGCCAGCGGTGACTCCACCCTCAGCGGGTCCGGGGGCAGTCTGACCGTGGCCTCGGGTGGCAACCTGACCACCGAGGGTTCGAGCGACGCCGTCCAGATCCAGGTGCCGGTGACCAACCAGTCCGGGGGGACGGTGACCATCGGAGCGGCTGACACCGCCCAGAACGACACCACCCTGACCACCAACGACGGAACCCTTCAGGTGCTTAACGGCGGCAAGCTGGCTCTGAGCGGCAGCAGCACGCTGAGCAACACGGCCACCGGCACGATCGGCGTCACCGTCAATGGCACGGCCGGAACAGGCGGTATCTCCGGGCCCGGCGTGAGCCTCGCCTCGGGGAGCACCCTGACCGTCACCACCGTCGGTTCGCCGGCGGTCAGCACCCTCTTCACGCCCATCTCCGGGCCGGTGACCGGTACCTTCACCACCTACAGCTTCGGCGCTCACAACTACGCGGTGACCTACCCGTCCGGCGCCGTCCAGCTCGAAGTCGAGCCCGCTTTCACCACCACGGCCACGACGCTGTCGCCCAAGGAGAACATCGCCCTCACCACCCCCGAGCTGGCCACCATCGGCAGCGCCAGCGACGGCACCGGTATCTACTCGGCCACCGTCAACTACGGCGACGGCAGCGGGGTCCAGACGGCCACGGTGAACATAAGCGGGGCCAGCGGCACGGTGACAGGGCCAACCCACACCTACACGGTCAACGGGACCTACACGGTGACCACCACCGTCTCCAACACCGACGGGCAGACCAACACAGTCACCGAGTCGGTGACCATCGACGGTCCGGTCATCAGCGGCTTCTCCAAGGACAGCGTGAAGCAGGGCAAGAAGCTCAGCACCGTCGTCTCCGGTACCGGGTTCGATGCCAGTGCCAACTTCAAGAAGGGCGATGTCACCGATCCGTGGACGGTATCCAATCCGGGGGTCACCGTGGTGTCGGCCAAGTTCAAGAAAGCAACCAAGAAGAAGGCGGCCAGCATCAAGCTCACCCTGGCGGCGTCCAAGACGGCGGCCACCGGTTCGTTCAACGTGACTCTCACCGAGGACACCGGGGCGTACACCGTGGACGGCGCCATCACCGTGGTCGCCTCGTAGGTCGGCTCACCGTCGGGAGGGGCACCCGGGGCCCCGTTCGGGACCATGACATGAGGCGAAACGCCTAGTCTGGTGGCGGACGGGGCCTGGCCGCGGCAAAGGAGCCGACTGTGGAAGACGACGAGCTCATCATCCGGATCGGTCATCTGACCGACGAGGAGAAACGCCTCGAGGAGGCGCACGTCGGTGAGGGTCTGTCGCCCGAAGAAGCAGAGCGGATGAAGTCGCTCGAAGTCACGCTCGACCAGCTGTGGGATCTCCTGCGCCAGCGGAGGGCCCTCCGCCATGTCGGTCGTAGCCCGGACGAGGCCGCCATTCGGCCCGAAGGCACGGTGGAGGGCTACCGGCAGTAGCCCGACGGGCCGCCGGCGGCGCTGGACGGCGTCGGACTGGTGGACTGCTTGGCTGAGAGCGGGCGACGGGAATCGAACCCGCGTTCCGAGCTTGGGAAGCTCGTGTTCTGCCTCTGAACTACGCCCGCGTGGGCTGCAATGCTATCCGACGGTGAGGCAACGCAAATGAAGGTGGCTTGCTGGAATCCCGTCAGGACCGACGCTTTCCCGTCAGCGAAGCTGGTCGACGTGCTTGATGTGCCCATCGGTGCGGGTGAACAGCACGTCGTTGTATCCCTGCCCGGGGGGGATCATCTCGAAGGTGAGCGGCGGGACGAAGGTCAGGTAGAGGGCCCGGCGCCCGGCACCCTGGTGCTCGGTCGGCGGGGGAGCGGCGTGCAGGGTGTGGCCGAAGTGCACGGTTACGTCGCCCGGTTCCGTCCACAGGGGTGCGATGGGCAGGTGTTCGGTTTCCTTGGAGCCAGGGAGGCGCGACGTTCCCCGGTGGGATCCAGCGATCATGAGCAGCTGCCCGGTGGCCGCTGTGGCCCGATCGAGCTGGATGCCCACGTTGAGCATGGGGCACTTGACCGGATGACCGCCCATTCCGCAGTCCCGGTGCCACGGGAGGTCGGCCAGTCCCTCGGCGGCGCCCGGCACCTTGATGACCACGCTGTTCCCGTCGAGACGATCGGAGGCATCGCGGAGATCGTTTCCGCCCAGTGCGGCAATGGCCACCAAGCGTTCATCCGATCCGAGCGCGGCTATCCGCTCCGACTGATCGTTGAGATAGTTGACCCGGTTGCACACGTCCCGGCCGCCGACGGTGGTCCACCACGATCGTCGGTCGTCGGGCCGGGCCTCGGCCACCGCGTCATCCACGTCCTGACGAAGGGCCTCGACCTCGGTGGGCTCCATCACTCCTCGCAGATGGACGAATCCGGCCTCGTGCAGGAATGCGGCGATCTCGTCTCTGGGATCGTCCAGGGTGAAGGAGCGGGTCAGATCAAGTGGCCTTCCGCCGGCGTCCTGTAACGGTGGCGGGTCGTCGAGGTCGTAGAGGTCTTGACCGCTGAAGGCGACCCGGAGGGAGGGTTCCCAGCGGGCCAGCTGCCCGAAGCTGCCTTCGGGCGTTGCCACCTCGTCGGCGTAGAGGAGGGCGAAGGATGACCGAAGCTCCCATACGAAGGCGCACCACGCTTCGTAAGAGAGGTTCACCACGGTATGGGCGCCGGTGCGCCCCGGGGCTATCGAGAAAGTGTTGCCTGACGGGACATAGGTATAGGCCCGACCGTCGGGAAGCTCGAAGGCAAGGGGTCGAACGACCCGGCTGTCGGCGTCGGAAAACAGCTGGCGGCGTTGGCCGAGTAGCCGGGGCAGGTCGAGTAAATGGAACCCGTCGAAATCGATCGGCCCGAATCGGTCGCTGTCCACGGCGTTACCGTAGCGTCTCCACACAGCCGGGTGTCAGTAGAGTCCGACCACGTTTCCTTCTGCGTCGATATCGATCTGTTCGGCCGCCGGGTGTGAGCTCAGACCGGGCATGGTGCGCATGTCGCCGCAGACGATGTAGACGAACCCGGCTCCGGCCGAGGCACGCGCCTCGCGTACCGGGAGACGCCACCCGGTCGGGGCACCTTTCAACTGGGGGTCGGAGGAGATGGACAGGTGGGTCTTGGCCACACAGATGGGGAGGTCGCCGAGACCGTTGGCCTCGAACAGGTCGAGACTGGCGGCGGCTGCCGGCGAGTAGTCGACTCCCTCGGCCCCGTAGACCGACGTGGCGATGGTCTCGATTTTGGCCCTCAGCGATATGTCAAGGGGATAGAGAAAACGGAAGCTACTGGGCTCCTCGGCTGCGGCCACCACCGCTTGGGCCAGGTCGGCGGCGCCCGCCCCTCCGTCCCGAAAGTGCGTGCTCACTGCGAAGCGAACGCCCATCTCGTCGGCAATGTCCCGGATGGCTGCGTACTCCGAATCGAAATCACCCGGAAAGGCATTGACCGCCACCACCGGGGTCACTCCGTGGATGAGCACGTTCTCGATCTGCTTGCGCAGATTGGCTCCGCCGGCCAACACCTCGTCGGGGTTCTCCTCCAACAGCCCGCTCGGAAGGGGCCGGCCGGCGACGACCCGATGCCGGCCGGAATGCGCCTTGAGGGCCCGAACGGTGGCCACGATCACGGCGGCGTCGGGCACCAGGCCCGATACCCGACACTTGATGTTGAAGAAACGTTCCGCGCCCATGTCGGCGCCGAAGCCGGCCTCGGTGATGAGATAGTCGCCGGTGTGGATGCCGATGAAATCGGCGAGCACCGAAGAGTTGCCGTGGGCGATGTTCCCGAACGGGCCGGCGTGGACGAGCACCGGTGTGTTCTCGAGGGTCTGGAGGAGATTGGGTTGGATGGCCTCCTTCATGATGACGGTCATCGCTCCGGCCGCCCGCAGTTCCTCGGCGGTCACCGGATCGCCGTCGGGGGTGAAGCCGACCACGATGCGGGCCAGCCTTCGGCGCATGTCCGGGAGCGAGGTGGACAGGGCCAGGACGGCCATCACTTCCGAGGCGGCGGTGATGTCGAACCCCCCCTGTCGAGGGGTGCCGTCATCGGCCGAACCGAGGCCGAGGACGATATTGCGCAGCGCCCTGTCGTTGACATCGAGGACACGGCGCCAGGTGACCTGGTGGGGATCGATCCGCAGAGTATTTCCCTGGTAGATGTGGTTGTCGACCATGGCTGCCAGTGTGTTGTGGGCGGCGGTGACCGCGTGCATGTCGCCGGTCAGGTGCAGATTGAGCGTTTCGAAGGGCCCGGCCTGGCTGTATCCCCCTCCTGCGGCGCCCCCCTTGATGCCGAAGGTCGGCCCCATCGAGGCCTGGCGGATGGCCGCTGTGGCCCGCCTGCCGATGTGACCCATCCCTTGGGAGAGGCCGATGGTGGTGGTCGTCTTGCCCTCGCCGAGCGGAGTCGGCGTGATGGCCGTCACCACCACGTAGCGGGCTCGCGGCTGCGTTGCCAGGGCGTCGATGGCCTCGAGTTTGATCTTGGCCACGTAGGTGCCGTAGTGCTCGAGCAGGTCGGAAGAGATCCCCATGTCCCCGGCGACGGTGGTGACCGGCTTGAGGGGAGTCGAGCGGGCGATCTCCAGCGAGGACGGAAGTTGAGTTTGTGACACGGGGCGGCTCAGCTGGTCGGCAGGGCGGCCAGGGGCTGCGACTTGGCCTTCCCTCCCCGGTCGGACATCGAGGGTTCGAGCCGGAGGGTGATGATCTCAAAAGGGGAGACGTCGACGGTCAGCGCCGAGCCGTCGGCCGGGATCTCGATCCTCTCTCGCTCGAGAAGGTCGCACCGCTCGGCCCGGGCGATGGTCCACGGAGCCTGCACGGTGGCGGTCCCGCGTCTTCCCCACGCTTCGTACATCCGTACCACCAGGGCAGCCGACCCGTCCTCCGCCGGCTTGACGGTGTCGATGACCACATGGGGGACCCCGACCGAGAGGAGTGAGAGGGATGACGGCGACCCGCCTGCACCAGGCGTCGTGGCATGGGCGATGAGAGGGACATTGAGGTCGTAGCCTCCGTCGATGACACCGGCCTCCCGGAGGTCGCCGGCATGGGGCAACAACCGGTACACGAAGTGGTGTGTCCCCCGGTCGGCAACCGGGTCGGGCCAGGTCGGGGAGCGCAGCAAGGACAGGCGTATGACGTTGCCGGCAATGTCATACCCGTACTTGCTGTCGTTGAGCAGGGCCACGCCGTACCCGGGCTCGGAGAGGTCGGCCCACCGGTGGGCGCAGACTTCGAAGCGGGCCACATCCCAGCTGGTGTTGGCGTGTGTGGGCCGCTCCACATGGCCGAATTGGATCTCGTAGGTGGCCCGCAGGCTGCGGATGTCCACCGGAAAGGCCACGGTCAGGAGCCGGTTGGTCTCGTGCCAGTCGACGTGCGTATCGAAGTCCACGTAGCGGGTTCCGGCGTCGAGTCTGATGATCTGGGAGACGGTAGAGCTTCCGAAATGACGGACCACCCGGATGCCTGCTCGTAGTGGTCCGTTCTCGATGACCTCGATCGACTCGACCTCATCCAGATAGTCGCCGTCCTCGAGGGTGAACCGGTCGATGTCCCAGGCGTCGTAGAAGTTGGGGTAGTCGGCGTGAAGGGCGAAGCGGTTACCGCGGGATTCGGGGGCCAGCACCCGCCGTCCGGCCGCCTTGTCGAACACCGAGTCGAGGTTCCCCTGTTCGTCGAGGACAAGGCGCAGGTGGTCGTTCTCCAGACTGCGGTCGGACACAGTGATCCGCGGTTGGTCCTCGGCCGGGGCGGCGATCAGGTCGTAGACCCGGTAGCCGCAGGCGGGAACGGTGGCCTCGAACAGGGCCCGACCCTGGTCGTCGCGTTGCAACGGGCCGACAGCCCCGTCATCGTCCATGGCCGCCAGGGCCTGATCCGGAGCATCGGTGGACACCAGCTCGGTGCGGGCGTGGGACAGGGAGTTGAAGACGACTACCGGATGGGCGAGCCCCTCGGTGTCGACCGCTGCGGCCAGACGGTGGCGGGCCGCCGTCGTCATCGACTGGGTCTCATCGAGAATGCGGGCGTGGGCGGCGGCCGTGTCTTCGTAGACCCAGTGGATCCCCGAACCGGGGATGATGTCGTGGAATTGGTGGAGCAACAGCAACTTCCAGAGCTCCTCGATGGCTGCCGTAGGGGGCGGCGGGCCGGGGGCCAGGCAGGTCCACAGCTCGGTCTCCCGCAGGGCCAGCTCGCCCCGACGGTTGCCGAGCTTGGTCGGAGCTTGCGAGGTGTAGGTGCCTCGGTGCAGCTCGAGATACAGCTCACCGGCCCAGACGGCGGGATCGGTGATATCGGCCTCGGCCTCGGTGAAGAAGCGCCGTGCTCCCTCCATCTTCAGGCGGGGCACACCGTCGAGATCGGCCAGCCGTCGTGCCGATTCGAGCATTTCGGCGGTGGGGCCGCCTCCGCCGTCGCCCCACCCGAACAGATACAGCGATCGGTCGGTCTTGCCGTGATCCTTGAAGTTGTGTTCGGCGTAGCGCAGCTCACGGGGGCTGACATTGCCGTTGTAGGTGTCGGACGGCGGGAAGTGGGTGAAGACCCGGGAGCCGTCGATTCCCTCCCACAGAAAGGAGTGGTGGGGGAGGATGTTGTACTGGTTCCAGGACAGCTTCTGGGTGAGGAAGAAGCGAATACCGCTCCTGCGCATGATCTGGGGTAGGGCGGCGGAATAGCCGAACACGTCGGGCAACCAGACGTCTTCCGTGTCGATGCCGAGCTCTTCCCGGTAGAACCGCTTGCCGTAGAGGATCTGGCGGACCAGGGATTCGCCGGCGGGGATGTTGCAGTCGGCCTCGACCCACATGCTTCCCGTCGGCTCGAGGCGCCCCTCGGCGATCCGTTCCTTCATCCTCTCCCACAGATTGGGGTAGCCGTCCCGCATCCAGGCCAGGTGCTGGGCCTGTGACACGGCGAAGCGGTACTCGGGGTAGCGGTCCATGAGCTCGACCACCGTGGAGAAGGTACGGGCGCACTTGCGTACGGTCTCGCGTAGGGGCCAGAGCCAGGCGGTGTCCAGATGGGCATGGCCGACCATGCTGGAAAGATGGGTGTTCGGGGCCGAGCGGGCTTCGAGGAGCTCCTTGAGGACGGGATGGGCTTGCTGCCAGCTGTCCCCGATGTCGGGAAGGTCCAGCAGGTTGCATGCTCGCTCGAGCCCCTGGCAGAGCCGGGCGAAGAGAGGGCCGTCATCGGGTAGCTCGCCCATCAGCTCGGCCAGCACCCGGAAGTCGTGCCAGAACTCCTCGAAGCCGGGGTCCCGTGTGTGAATATCGGCCCGCTGGAGAGTGAACTGGGGGGTCCATCGGGATCGGGCATCAGCAGAGGCCAGGGGTTGGCGCCGAAAGGAGAGGGAGGATTGGCCGCCGCCTCTACGTACAGGGTGACGGATTCTCCGCCGCGCGCTTCGCCGGCCAACAGGTACTCGCGGTGGTTGGGGGAGAGGCCCTGCACCGGTCGGCCGTCGCGCCACACCAGCGCTTCGGCACCGAATCCCGTGGATCCGGCGTTGCCGATGGCGAAACCCAGCGCCACCTGGTGGCCCGCCCAAACCGGCGGGACGGTGCCCGTCAGTCGGAACCAGGTCGTATCCCACGGCGGGCCCCATGCTCCACCGACGGTGAATGGCTGATAGTTGGCGGCGAAGGCCTGCTCGGCCGGAATGGGCTCGCCGTGCACGTGGTAGGCCGACACCTCCAACGGCAGGGACGCCCCCCGACGCCGTGGGCGCACGAATTCGTGGAGGACCCGCACTATCCGGCCCACGCGGATCGTGTCCTCGGGGCGCACCTCGTGAGTATAACGAGCGTCGCTCGAACTCCCAGGGCCCGGAGGCCGCCTCCCCATCAGCGGTCAGTCGGACCGGTCGGATCAGGCCAGGATCTTGTCCCATCCCTGAGCGGCGGGGGACATGAACAGGGTGGTGAGCTTCATCGACCGGTGCAACCATGTGCCCTCCACCCGTTCATACCGGTCGTCCTCGTAGCCACCCATCAGGTAGGGCGATCCGTCGGCAAGACGGCACGGACAGAGGAGGTCCCAGCGTCCCTGGGCCCGATCGCCGTCCACCTCGATGCGCGGCTTCACGAAAAGATGGAACGAGAAGGAGAGGGTCGGTTGCCGCAATCGTGAGGCGATAGCGGCACGTCCAGTGGCGATCCCCAGGCGGGGTCCACCATCCCAGGTCCCGTCGATGGTGAAGAGCGAGGCAGCGTCGTGGGCGATCTTCTCTAGGGCGGGGTCGTCCACGACCCGGCCGGACGCGAACCTCTGGTCGACCAGCTGGCCATAGCGGGCTTTGAGGGCCTGCAATTGGAGGAGGGACTCACACCCGTCGACTCGGCGCTGCAGCGCCGTCACCTGCGCCGCCAGTTCCTCGACAGTGGTCATGGTCTCCTCGCCTTCTGCCGTGCTGGCGTCCTGTGGAGCATTCCTCAATACCATGGGTCCTGCCCGTGGCCTTTGACAGGCCGGGCTCCCGACAGACAGGGAGGAAGATGTCCGATCCATTCGACCTCGACCGGTTCGTCCAGGCTCAGAGCGCCGGTACGGCCTACCAGAGGGCGGTTATTGAGATGCGAGATGGTCGGAAGGTAAGTCACTGGATGTGGTTCGTGTTCCCGCAGATCGTTGGCCTCGGAAGCAGCGCAAATGCCAAAAGGTTCGCCATCGCTTCGCTGGTTGAGGCTCAAGCCTATCTTCAGCACCCCGTCCTCGGACCTCGTCTGGTCGAGTGCGCCACGATTCTGGTTGGGTTGCCCGATGATGATGCCGTGCGCATATTCGGTGGCGTCGACGCTCAGAAGCTCCGGTCTTCGATGACCTTGTTCATGCGGGCCGATCCGAACCGGTCCCTCTTCGCCCAGGTTCTGGCCAAGTACTTCGAAGGCAACGGCGACCCCGCCACCGAGCAGCGCCTGACATAGCGGGCGATCGGAGAGGGCTCCGGAAGGCCCGCCGTCCAATCACAACTTCCATGGCGACTGTCCACTGCCATGCGTCTGACGGTTGGCCGGTGCCTCATCCCAACCGTCTCACCGGAGGCTCTTCGCTCTCCGATCGAAGGTTGGTCCGTTTACTTTCCGTTGCCACGGGTAGAAAAAACGAAGGTTGCCAACGAGATCCGGACGAGATTCGGTCGGATAGGAGAGGAAGTGAGTACGCGATGATCCTTGTTCTCGCCCTGTTGATTGTGCTGCTGTTCGCCGGTCTGGGATTCACTCTTCACGTCCTGTGGATCATCGCCGCCGTCTTCCTGGTTCTGTGGGTGATCGGTTTCGCTCTGGGGCGCGGCGAGAGCGCCGGGAGGCACCGCTTCTACCGCTGGTAGGGAGGAGCCCGTGTGACCACGGGCGCGAAGAGCCGCATGGCGTACACCTTTCAGCTCGAAGCGGGATGACCGGGTTGGATGCGAGGCGCCGTCCTGAGAGTCAGCAGTCCGGAGTGTTTTCCTTTCCCTCCCGACTCCGGCTGCATCACGATGGCTTCGTGATCCCCCACACTCCACCGGTCGATCTCCCTTCCGCCGAGCCAAGCGGCACAGTGGTCGAGCACCGGGGCGCCCGACGGTCCGCGGTGCCACTGGCAATGCTCGAACTTGTCGAGTCGGTCGCCGGTTGTTGATCCGAAGAGATCGGCCAGATCTCCCTGGTCTGCCCCCAGGAGATGAATGGCCATGGCGTGAGCTCGCTCCGCTACGAAATACGAATGATTGACCTTGGACAGACAGATCAAGAACCGCGGCGGCTGAATACTGCACTGGGTGGTGAACCCCACCAGGCACCCGCTCATTTCACCGGTGACGGCGGTAACGGTGTAGACGACCAGCGGATAATCGGTGGTTCCGGTGAAGGCGTCCACTGCTTCGGCCAGGGGTCCGGTCATACAGCCTGTCGTGTACTCATGGTGGCGAGCCCCAGTTCCCTCTGCGCATCGGTGACCGACCCACGGTAACCCATGACCGGGGACCGACCCCGATACATCAGATGACGGCTCGGGCTGTGATGGCCGGTTTGGTCGGTGGTCGGGCACGGCGTTCAGCGAGTCCTCCTCGTGAGCGCCGAGTAGTTTGAGGCCGTCGGGAGGAGAGAGGTTGTGCGCTACAGGGATCGCTACCTGTTCGACCTGCAGGGTTATCTGACAGTCCCGGATGCCCTTTCGGTCTCAGCCGTCGGCGCGCTCAACCAGGTCATCGACACGATGGTCGAGCGGGAGATGGGCGGGGAGGAGACCAGCCGTCGATGGATCGACCTGCTGGCTCGGGACCGGGCCTTTCGCCGTCTGATCGACAACCCACCGGTCCTCCCCATCCTCGAGGAGCTGCTCGGAGCCGAATTCCGGCTCGATCACGAGTATGTCGACCTGATCCGGTCGGGAATGGGACCGATCGGATCAGGACTGCACGGTGGGGCGGTTCCCTTTCGCCCCATCGAGTACTACTGGAGTGGCGACGGCCGGATGCACAGTGGGTTGGTCGGTGTGGCCTACAACCTCAAGGACGTCGGCCCCGATGACGGGGGTTTCGCCTGTGTCCCCGGAAGCCATAAGTCCGCTTTTGCTTTTCCGGACAACTGGAAGGACCTCTCCGATCCGCATCCATGCGTCCGGAGGGTCACCGGTCCCGCCGGTAGCGCCGTCATCTTCACCGAGGCGTTGGTCCACGGAACCCTGCCCTGGCGGGGGACCGAGGAGCGCCGGACGGCGTTCTACAAGTACAGTCCCCGGACCCTGGCTTGGTCGAGGACCCTTTACCAGCCCGACCACTATCCGGACCTGACCCAGCGGCAGAGCACCTTCTTGCGGTCTCCAGGCGTCGAACACATGGGTGAGTGAGGAACACGCCCTCTGGCCCATGCCGGCTCCATGGGCCTGTCGGCCGCTCCCGAAGGTCACCCCGGCCCGTCCGGCGGCGGTGGCCAAACATCTTTAGAGTGTTGCTCGCTGGCGAGGCGAGAAAGTGGGTGCGGCGAGAGTGGCGAGCGTGAGGACCCCGAGGAGCAAGGCCGACGATGGGACCGAGGCAGATCCGATGAGAGCACGTGCCCGGCCACCGGAGCTGTCTGCGAAGGGTCCCCGATCCTTGCGGATACGTGGGTGGGCGGTTGTGGGCGCCGTCCTTGTGGTCGCCGCCGCCTGCGGCACTTCGTCCCCGTCCACTTCGTCGACGGTGGCCTCCACCGGCACCTCGGGTGCTACTCCGGCCGGCGGACCCTCGCCGGTGAGCTCGGCCAGCACGTCGTCCCGAGGAGTGACCAAAACCACCATCAATGTGGTTTTCCCGGTGGTGGCCCTCAACTCGCTGGCCGGCCAGGAGGGGTTTGCCGCCGATGCGGAATTCGGCGAGCAAACCAAGGCCATCGATCTCTTCGTCAACCACATCAACGACAACGGGGGCATCAACGGTCGGAAGATCAACCCCATCATTTCGAGCTTCGATCCGACCAACGAGACCGACATGCGGGCCCTGTGCAAGGACTGGACGGAGGGATCGCCCGAGGCCTTTGCCGTTTTGGACGGGATCGGTGACTGGACCGGTGACGACGAGTTGTGCATCACCCAGGAGGGTCATACCCCCTTCCTCGGGGCGTGGTCGACTGTCACCAATTGGACCAACGAGGGTTCGCCTTATCTGTGGTGGACCGGTCCCGACCAAGCCTCGATCCTCCAGGCGGTGGTCAACTGGGGAATCAGTTCCCATCTGATCGGCGGCGGCATCAAAGTGGGGGTCATCGCTGGGAACCGGGCGTCGGACGAGGCTGCCCTCAACCAGTATCTCCTGCCCGATCTGCGCAATGCCGGTGTCACCCCGATCGTCAAGACCATTGACGCCGACCCCGATGAGACCGCTACCACCGGCGCCGAGGCCCCCCTGGTCATCCAACAGCTCCGCAGCGCCGGAGTCACCGCGGTCATCCCCCTGATGCCCTTCAACGTGTTCTACCCCGTCCTACAAGCCGAAACCTCCCAGCAGTACTTCCCGCGCCTACTGCTGAGCGACTATGAGGGGAGCATCGAGTCGTCGCTCGGGCTCATACCCATTCCCTACGCCAAAGCCCTCAACGGCCAAGAGGGCGTGACCACCGAGACCCTGGGCGGGATCGACAGCCCCCGTCCCCAGAGCCAGGGTGGTTACGATCCTGGTCTGCGCCAATGCTGGACGATCTGGCACAAGGCCTACCCCCAGATCCCACCGGGCAACATGAACGACGTCATCGAGGAGCAGGGACCCATCGCCGGCTGGTGCCAGGCCATCGGCCTCTTCGTCACGGCGGCCAAAAACGCCGGCTCCGACCTCAACCGGCGGACCTTCGTAACGGCCATGTCCAAGATCACCGACTTCCCTGGCACGTGGTCGACCATCCTGAGCTACGGACCCAACAAGCGGTACGGGCCCACCGAATACCAGGTGGTCAAGTTGCGGGTCAACTCACCGGCTTCGTCCCTGTGCAAGACCACGGCGGGCAAGCCTCCTCCCGGAACGTGTTGGGTATCGGTCCAGCCATTCGTGCCACTGCCCACCGGTTGACCGTCGCCCGGTGCCATGTGCTCCGGCCCGTAGGCAGCCAGCGTTCCGTTAGCCGTCGTAGAAACCGAGGGGGTGGAGGCCGGCCAGGGTGCGTTCTCTCGGCGTCCGGGCGCGCTCCAAGGCCTCCTCCGAGAGGTGGTTAACCGACGATGTGGGTCGGATCCTTTGGGCGATGT
Organism: uncultured Acidimicrobiaceae bacterium; assembly: GCA_963727955.1. Lineage (GTDB taxonomy): Bacteria > Actinomycetota > Acidimicrobiia > Acidimicrobiales > RAAP-2 > Bog-756. Next base: position 27,090 of record CAVSII010000010.1, on the reverse strand, counting down.
CCCGACGCCCGTAGTGGCACTGGATGAACATCCGACCGGGGTCGCCGGGTCCCGACGGCATCCGTCGATGCCAGACATCCGACACGAAGAGGGCGACGTCACCCGCCGTGGCCACGATCGGAAGGGCACTGCGCCCTTCCCACTCCAGGTTGTCATCGGCCACCCTGTTGGCGGGAGGTGCTTGTCCCGAGGTGTGACTTCCAGGGATCACCCCGGTCGGTCCCGCTTCGATCGGACAATCCCACAGGTAGAGATGGGCGGCGACGGCGAAGACGGGATAGGGGATGCGGCGGTCCCACGGGATCCCCGCCTGACGAGGGACATGTGGGCCCGCGTCGATATGCCAGAAGCGTCCGAGATGCTCGTTCTGGCCCGGACGTTGCCACCACGTGGTGTTGGCGATGATGTGGCAGTCCTCGCCCAAGAGGGGCTCGATGACCTCGAGGATGCGTGGGTGGGCCACGGCACGCTGGGCCGGGCCGCTCCTGTTGAGCGTCTCATAACGAAAGGGGCCTGACTGCTCGGGGGGATCCCCACGGTCGTCGGGCGGATACTGGTCGAAGACCCGTTCGATATCGGTGCACAGCGCTGCGACCTCGTCGACGTCGAATACGCCGCCGACGACTACGTAGCCGTCGCTCTGGAGGCGCTCCGCGGCGGGGGATACCGGCTCGGATCGGAGAGTCAAATTTCCAGATGACCTGGTGAGCATGGCCCGATTCTGCCGCCAAACAGCCCAGTCGGACAACGTCGCCTCAACAGGCCCGTCGCGCCCCACGACCGACTGCGTACCTGTGCGCTGGCCCCGGAGGGTGACCGGCCCCAGAGCAGGCCTCGAGCGGACCCGCTGATTCTTCTCGAAGAAGTAGAGATTGCCGTTCAAGGTGGAGGCGCCCACGGCGATGACTCTGGCTGATGGCGGTGAGCCCCTCGTAGCCGAAGCAATCGTAGGGAGCACCGTCGCTGGCCGTGAGTTCGGTCGGACTGGTCCTTGGCCAGGTGCCACCCACCTTCGGGAAGACGAAGACGGCTCCCGTGCAGCTGTTGTCGAGTGGAGCCCCTGCCGCTACCGACGTACCAGACAGTGCCACCTGGAAGCCGAACGGCTTCCTGTCAATTTCCGCGTCATCCTCACGCCTTTGGCGGGGATAGTCCCTGACATGGGAAAGTGAAGCTTTCTTGCGCGGTTCGGACTTAGAACGCGTTCCACTAACGTGCCGACAGCCGGGCCCGTCGAGCAGGGTTCCGCCGCCCGGCTCCGGGCCCGGCACTATCCACGGACCGTATCGATAGGCTGTGGGTGTGCCGACGGAGAAGTCTCCGCTCGCTTGCGATGTGTGCGGAAGTGTAGGTACGCCACTGCCCGGTCGATCTGCGGAGAGTACGGCCGGAAGTCTGGTGATCGGATTGGACGCGGAGTGCGAGGGTTGCCAGACGCTTGCTCAAGAGTCGGGGATCGTGTTCTTCCCGCGCTTCGACCTGCCTTACGAGTGACCTGCGCCGACGGGCAACGCTCCTGTAGCCCCCACCCCACCGCCGGGCCAGTTGAGTGGAATCCCCCCGGTACTACTGCTGACCCGGCGACACCCACAGGTCTACACCCTTCCGGGGGAAGGCGCTCCGTGATCGTTGGCCTGCTCGCCATCACACAGTGGTTTCCGAGGTAGCCCGCCCGTCGAGCGAGGACCCGCCGCCCCGCTCAGGGTCCGGCGCCCTCGAGGCGGTTCCCAAGGTTTTTCCAAGATTGCCTGGGTATCTTTCGAGTTGCCGGGCCGGAGGGAGTGGGCGGGCTCCCGGCCTGGCGCCTAGCTCACTGGTCGTTTGAGCCTCATGGTGAGAAGCCCGGTAACGCCCGACGGCCCGTCAACGTTGATACATGGGGGAGTGACCAACGACGGGACACCCAACCACAGCCTCCTCCACGTCCCCGTTGCGTCACCAGAAAGGCCCCCCGCCGAGCAAATGGCGGGGGGCCTTTCCACCCTCTGGGCGAGACTCACGCATGGCCCACCACGCCCATCCAGTAAACGAAAGAGAGGGGGACGAACCTCGGCGGAGGCTATACACGGGCAGTCCGGGTCCCCCCGGCTTAGGACTTGGCCATCCGCTCGACGAGATTGGCCGGCATCACGTCGTAGTGGTCGTGCTCGGCCCGGAACCGTCCGCGCCCACCGGTCAGCGATCGCAGGTCCACGGCGTAGCGCTGGATTTCGGCCGTAGGCACGAGCGCCACGATGCTCTGCATGTTCATTGGTGCCGTGTCGGTTCCCTGGACCCGTCCGCGCCGCGCGTTGAGGTCGCCGAGCACCGTCCCTTGCATGCTCACGGGTACGGTGACCTCGAGACGTGAGATGGGCTCGAGGAGAACGGGCGCCGCCTTCCCCATCGCTTCCTGGAAGGCCAGCGAACCGGCCATCTTGAAGCTCATCTCCGACGAGTCCACCGGGTGGTGCTTGCCGTCGAGGCAGGTCACCCTCACATCGACCACCGGATACCCGTGGACGCCACCCTGAGTCATCGCCTCGACGACCCCCTTCTCCACGGCCGGGATGTACTGCCGGGGGATGGCCCCGCCGACCACCTTGTCGATGAACTCGAAGCCGGCGCCGCGGTCCAGGGGTTCGATACGGATGGACGCCACCCCGTACTGGCCGTGGCCGCCGCTCTGCTTCTTGTACTTGCCCTCGGCCTGGCTGGCCGCGGTGACGGTCTCGCGGTAGGGGATGAGGACTTCGCCGGTGGCGACCTCGACACCGAACTTGCGGGCCAACCGCTCGGCGGTCACGGCCAGGTGGGTCTCACCGGTCCCCCGTAAGAGGGTCTGATGCGTCTCATCGACCCGCTCGACGAGCAATGTCGGGTCCTCCTCCTGGAGCCGGTGCAGGCCGGTCATGAGCTTGTCCTCGTCACCCCTCGACCGGGGGGTGATGGCCACCGCCAGGGAGACTGGCTCGGGGGGGACAGAACCCAGTACGAGCTGGCTCCCCTTGGGTCCCAGGGTGTCCCCGGTGAGGACGTCGGCCAGCTTGGGGACGGCCACGATGTCCCCCGCACCCGCCTCGGTGATCGGAATGGCGTTCTTCCCCCGCAGGAGCTCCAAGACGTGGAGGCGCTCCTCGCTGTGGGTGCGTGTGTTGTTGAGGATGGCGTCGGGGCACAGAGTCCCCGAATCGACGCGCATCAGGGAGATCTTTCCCACATAGGGATCAGAGATCGTCTTGAACACGTGGGCGAGGGGCTTGCCCCTCGGATCACAGGCCACCTCGATCACCGAGTCGCCTTCGGTGGCCAGAACCGGCGGCCTCGACTGGGGAGAAGGGGCGATCTCCGCCAGCAGCGTGGCCAGTCGGTCGACCCCTACCCCGGTCATCGCCGATCCGCAGACGACCGGAAAGACCACGCCTTGGGCGACGCCGGAGGCGAGGGTTCCCTCGAGCTCGGCGGTGGAGGGGACGTCCCCCTCGAGATAGCGCTCCATGAGATCGTCGTCTCCCACCACGATCCCCTCGACGAGTTGCTCGCGCACTTCGTGCTCGGTGGCGGCCAGGTCGTCGGGGATGGCGACCGTGGTCGAAGTGCCGTTTTCGTAGATGATGGCCGCGTCGGTCAGCAGGTCGGCGATCCCCCGTAGCCCGGACTCGCCCCCGACCGGGAGCTCGAGGGGAGCGATCCCGGCCCCGAAGGACTCTCGCAGCTCACTGAGTGTACGGTCGAAACTGGCCCGCTCCCGGTCGAGCTTGTTGACGAAGATCAGCCGGGGCAAGCCGAGCTCTTCGCCCAGCGTCCAGGCCGCCCGGGTCTGCGCCTCTACGCCGCCCACCGCGCTGACTACGAGCACCATGAGGTCGACCACTGAGCACGCGGCCCGCACCTCGCCGAAGAAGTCGGCGAAGCCAGGCGTGTCGATGATGTTGAGCTTGACCTCGTCCACCGTGCAGGGCGCCAGGGCCAACGAGATGGACATGTGGGACTTGATTTCCTCGGGTTCGAAATCGCTGACGGTCGTGCCGTCATCGACCTTCCCCGGGCGGGAGATGGTACCGGTGGCAAAGAGGAGTGATTCGGCCAGCGTGGTCTTGCCCGAGCCGTTGTGCCCGACCAGGGCCACGTTTCGGACGCCGGCGAAGGTCACCGCTCTCCCTCAGTCCCCACCGCGGATCACCGTCGGTCAGCGCCCATCACAGCCGACGCCGGTCTCGACCAGCTGCTGCGGTTCGTCTTTTCGTACGTTCCATGCCGATTCCGCCTCTCTCCTCCGGGCGGCCCGTTGCACATTCCCCCAACGACAAGGGACCACCGACACGGTGCTGCCTTGCACAACCATCTCATCACATTCTGGGGCCCGGTGCTCTTGGCTAGGGGTGGCTTCCGCACCGACCGAACCGACTCGGAGCGGGACGCCTCCTGTGGGGTTGCCCTAACCAGCGCAGAAAAGTGTCGACCGGCCAATGGGTCCATCTGCTGTATCGGTCCGGGGATCTCTCGACCAGCTTGAACCCTTATGAGTTGGGCTGTCATTCGGTTCACGATTGCTGACGGAGCAATGCCCTGACCTGCGGGAAAACAGGGCAGGGCATCGTGGCATGTCCATGGAACCCGTTTACGAGGGTGCACAGGGGTGGGGGAGAAGAGTCTCCACGACTTGAGGGCCGGAGTCCCCCCAATGCCTGGTAACAAGCGTAGGGAGTGCGCGAAGCGGTTGGGTTGCACCTTCGGGGCCGTCCGAGAGGCGAGCCGTCGGAGCGATCAAATCCTGTGATGCCGTTGTCCGCCGGTGTCCTGTCTTTGGCTCTGAAGCAGAGTCTGACTTCTGGCACGGTTGATGTTTTGGCGCCCTGCACCACCGGGCTCCTCCCCTCTTCAGTAACCGGTTGCCTCCGGATCTGCTTGCAGCTATCGTGCGCTGACTAGGGCACTGGCGGGGGAGCCGGGCTGCATTCTCCACCCGATGCCATCGGCGAAAAGTACGGCGGAACGGGTGATCCCATGAAACGTCCCATTGCCACTCGGCTATTACTGGCGAACGCCATTGCCGTCTCGTTGTTGAGTGGTGTCACCCTGATGACAATCGGTACCGCCACACCGGCGTCTGCCGGCACGCTGAACACCATTTGCTCGGCGCCAGCAACCAACGGATCCTCGGTGACCTTTGCCGCAGGGGAAGCGGACAGCTATTCGGTCGTCTGCTACAGCGAGGGCTTCTCTTCCGCCGGCCCCGGCAATTATCCCGCGTCGATCGTCGTCAATTCCGGATCCCTGCCCGACGATGCCACTTTCGGCCAATGCGCCCAGAGCACGTCAGGGTCGGGGACAGCCGAGCACTACAGCCTGACCTGCAAGGTTACCGAGATGCCGACTCTGGCCGACGACGGCTACTACTCGGCGACATTCCTCGCCACAGGCGGTACTGGCGGTGCGCCCAACGCCACCTCCGGTGCGTTGAATCTCACTGTGGAACCACCTGCTCCTACATTCCCCGCATATCAATACACCAATGCTGAATCGGGCCAGAACTTCTGCTATGACGCCCAGGCCACCGGAGTAACGACCGCCAACGGCGGACTGCCGCTGCTGAGCATCTCCGTCGGTGCCGCACCATCGGGGGTCACCTGGGGGAGCTTTTACAAGAACCTCAATGCTGGCTACGTGTACATCTGCGGCTACGAGGGAGCGGCGGCCAGTGAAACGACAGGCACTATCAGCGTGACGTTCACCAACAATTTCAGGGAGCGTTACGGGTGACATCGTCCTCGGTGACTACGGGGAGTGCCAGTGGGCGTCGAGCCAGGGTGCGGTGTCGATGTTCGACCCCGCCCGTGACCTCGAGCAGAATGGATCACAGTCCGCCTTCGGTCAGCCGATCACCAACGGCGAAACGCTCGGCTCCACGTCAAACGACCCGGCGTGCACGGATGCCGAAGTGTATTCGGACTTGGGAGGCGCCTTTGCGGTCAATGCCGCCAACCCCCTGCCTACCCCCACCGACGCGAACCCGTCGGCCGTCCAGACTGACCTGCCATTGTCGAACGACTATCTCGGTACCGGCGGCTGCTACTTGGACGTCGTCGTCAACTTGGGGAGCAGCGAATTCAGCGACTTTGGATCGGGGTCGATCCTGACCACCCCGACCCCGTGGGTAAACGGTGGGGATTGCCAGGCCGAACTGGGCAGCCTGTCTGCCGGGGGCAACAGCGACACCACCAATGCCACCTGTCCTCCGTCCCAGGCCGATGTGGACGAGGGTTATGTGTCGTGCAGCATCACGGCTTCGAGTTCCGCCCAGGGCTCGTCGTACGACAACAGCACCATGGACATCTTCTACAACGGCCAGCCCGTCCCTCAGCAGCCCACCGCGTCCCTGTCCTCCCCCGGTGCGGGCGTGGGCGACACGGTGAGCCTGACCGGCGGAACCAACTGGTGGGGCTCAACGCGGGGCGCACCCAATACCGGACCGTATGGGGACGACCAGGTTGGTGCGATGTACCCGGTGACGGCACCCGGTGTCTTCATCGGTACCACCCGGGAAAGTGCCATACCGGTCGCCAACTCGTCGGTGACGATTTCGGCCAATAGCTATACGTGCAATGGGCCCGAAAGCGGCACTGTGGGCCCCAACGTGTCTCCCAACACTTGCACCATGTCGCCGGGCCAACCGTCGGGAACCTTCCAGGTGCCGCCCGGCCTGACGCCAGGGACCTACAACATCTACATCGACGAGTCGAACACGACGCCGTTGCCCGGTGATGGCCCCGACGATGCCTATCAGACTGCACAGGGGACCAGCCTGGGCACGGTGGAGTCCGTGACGCCGTTCGACGTCACCTCGACTAGTTTCACCACGACCACCACGGCGCCACTCAGCTCGACCATGACGTTGGGGACCAGCAACACTGACACGGCCACCGTGACCGGCAACGCGACCTTGGGCAGTCCTACCGGTACGGTGAGCTTCTACGAGTGTGGCCCGACGGCCACACCGCAACCGTGTACTTCCACCGCCAATCCGGTGGGCTCCGGCCCCGTGGGCTTCGACACGGCTTCCGGTGTCACCGCCAGCGCCACCTCGGTGCCCTTCACCCCCGACGCCGGCGGCTACTGGTGCTTCGCCGGGTACTACTCCGGAGACTCGAACTACTCTTCGAGCTCGGACAGCACCACCGACGAGTGCTTCGCCGTCACCGGAACCACGACCACGCCGGCCAGCTCGATCATTGCGTTGGGGTCCAGCAACACTGACACGGCCACGGTGACCGGCACCATTGCCGATGGACCTCCCACCATGACGGTGAGCTTCTACGAGTGCGGACCGACGGCGACACCGCAACCGTGCACGTCCACGGCCAACCCGGTGGGTTCTGGCCCGGTGAACGTGACCACCGTTGGCGGTTCCGGCACCACCGCCACGGCCACCTCGATGCCCTTCATCCCGACTTCCGGCGGCTACTGGTGCTTCGGCGGCTACTACTCCGGAGATCCCAACTATCCCGCCAGTTCCGACACGAGCACCGACGGGTGTTTCTTCGTCAGACTTCCATCGGGCACCTCCGTGACGACGATGCTGTCCGATGGGCCCAACTCGGGGTCGTCGTTGCACGTGCCCGAGAACACTGCGGTCACAGACTCGGCAACACTCGCAGGTCCCGGCGTGTCCACGGCAGGCGGTTCGGTTACTTACACCCTGTACACCGACAACCTTTGCAGTAACCCGGTTCCCAACAGCAGCAGCACGGTCTCGGTCACCGATGGATCCGTACCGCCCTCGAGTCCCGTTTCCCTGTCCACCCCCGGGAACTACTACTGGCAGGCGGCCTACAGCGGAGATGCGAACGACCTGGCCTCGCGGAGTACCTGCGCCACCGAAACCGAGACGGTGTACCTGCCCGGGGGGCCTCCGACGGTTGAAGGTACCGTCACAGACAGCATGACCTCCCAGCCTGTGGCCCATGCGCAGGTTCAGATCTGCACCACGGGAACGGCATCTCCGACGTGCTACGCGGCGATCACCTCGACGGCAGGTAGCTACAGCGTGAGCAACCTTCCGCCCGGGCAATACGAGGTCTCGGCCTGGCCACCGTCGGGCAGCACGCTCCTGGAGCAGGCCCAGGGCCCACTCTCCCTTTTTGCTGGGACGGTGCCGATCGACTTCGCCTTAGCCGGGCCGACACTTCCTCCGACCGGAACGACGATTGCGGGTACCGGTACTTATACGGCGAATGGGGGAATTCCGGGTCTCTATTGGGAGTCGACCAATACGTTGTCGGTCATGTCCTGTCCGAACGGTGGTGGTTCGTTCGCCCTCACCGCCATCAACACCCAGACGGGGGTGCCCAACACGGTCACCGGTGCCCTTACGGAAACTCCGGTGGGAAGTGGCGACTACGTCGGCACGATACCGGCCCTACATCCTGTGCACGGTGCCGGGGTAGTGACCATCGATATCAGCTGCCCGGGTGGGAGCACGGATCAGTTCAGCTTCAACATATACATCGACCCGAGCGGTGCGGTGGTCGATACGAACGGAGCGCCCATCGCTCGGGCGAAGGTCGAGTTGTTGTCGTCCAGGACGGCTTCCGGTCCGTTCAGGGAGGTGCCGAACGGCTCAGCGGTCATGTCGCCGGCCAACCGGATCAATCCGGACACGACCTCAGCGGGCGGGATCTTCGGCTGGGACGCGATCGCCGGGTACTACGAGGTGCGGGCGTCGGCGAGTGGTTGTACCGATCCCTCCAAGCCGCACCAACGCTTCGTCACCACGGCACCGTTCTCTTTGCCGCCACCGGCGACAAGCCTCGAACTGGTGCTTTCGTGCAAGTCCGTCGTTCCCACGATCACCAGAGTGTCGCCTTCGATCGGCCCCGTCGGAAAGAAAGTGACAATCGTAGGCACCAACCTCACAGGTGCCAGTGTCACCTTCAACGGTATGGGCGCAATGATTACGACCGATAAGGCGAAGAGGATTGTAACCTCGGTACCCATCGGCGCGACGACAGGCCCCGTCACCGTCACCACCGCCAATGGCGCCGCGACAAGTTTAAGTACCTTTACTGTCAACTGACTGCCCAGCTGAAGGACGAGTCAGCCGATGCCGTCGTGACCATAGGAGTGGCGACGGTGGGTCCCGAGCCATTCGTTGGGCACCTCGGCCGTTCTATGGCGCCGATAGATCATTCCTCGGAGGCGGTGGCCGGGAGTGAGGACGACGATCGCCTCTGTGCCCCATCGTCAGTCCCTCCTGTTTCCTGCTGTGCGTCGTGTTGCGTACCCACGCCCGACCGCCAAAAAAAACCGCCTGGCCTGCGGGAAAACAGGCCAGGCGATCGTGGAGGTGGCGGGAATCGAACCCGCGTCCTCCGGCCTCTCAATAGGACTTCTCCGAGCGCAGCCAGTTTTAGGTTGTCGGGATCGCTACGTCCACTGGCAGCTGTGGCGGTCCGTATCCGACTGAGTTTTCCCTAGCGGCCCGTCGGCCAGACCGGCTAGGTGAGTCCCACGTGATGGCGCCCGGTTCCGGCCTGTGGGACTGAGACCGGTCGGACGTCGCAGTTTCTAGGCTGCGATGACGAGCTGAGGCTCGGCATTTATTTTTGGTTCCGGCTCTTTAACGTGGCTCCGGAGACCACGGCTCGCTTCTCCTATATCAATGACCAGAGTCGAAGCCTGTCACCCCCTGGGTAATCCGACGGCAGGACCCGGTGCCCGACCGACGCACCATCCTACCGCCAGGGTTGGCCCGATCCGTCAGCTCGGTCAGACGGACCCGGTTCGTCGATCAGCGATCGGATCCTCGTGAGGCGGCACGGGCCTCCCGGGCCGCCTCACGGTTGGCGTCCCGTTTGGCAATGGCCTGCCGCTTGTCGTACTGACGGCGACCCCGGGCCAGGGCCAATTCAACCTTGGCCCTGCCGTCTTTGAAATAGATCGACAACGGAACCAGGGTCAGCGACTGCTGCTGACTCCGGCCCATCCATTCGTCGATCTGGCGGCGGTGGAGGAGCAGCTTGCGCCGGCGGTCCGGCTCGTGGGCGCCGAACCCGTTGGCCTGGGCGTAGGGCGGAATGTGCACCCCGAAAAGCCACATCTCACCGTCCACGATACGGGCATAGGCGTCCTGAAGGGCGATCCGACCGGCTCGAAGCGATTTGACCTCCGAGCCCTGGAGGACGATTCCGCACTCGGCCGTGTCCAGGATCTCGTAATCGTGGCGAGCCCGGCGGTTGGAAGCGACGATCCGGTTGGCCTCCGGCGCTCGACCTCCGGCGGGGGGCCGGTGTTCGGCCGTGGTCTTCTTGCGTGCGGCGGTCATAGCCACTTCGACGGTAGTCTGCCGCCGCCCGCCCAGCTTCAATTAGCGTTCGGGGCACCATGCTCATCCTCCCCAAACTGGTTCACGACCAGATGGTGGCCCACTGCCTGACCGGACTTCCCGAGGAAGCCTGCGGTCTCCTCGGCGGCGATCTGGCCAACGGTGAGGCCGTCACCTGCTACCCGACCCGCAATTTGGCGGCATCAGCCAAGCTCTACACGGTCGACCCCAAGGACTACCTCCGGGCCGACCGTGACGCCGAGGCCGCCGGCCTGTCCATCATCGGGGTTTTCCACTCCCATACCCACTCCGAGGCCTACCCCTCACCCACCGATGTGGCCCAGGCCCCCGACCCCGCGTGGCACTACGTTCTGGTGTCCCTGCGGGACATCGAGCCGGCGGTGCGAAGCTACCGGATCATGGATGGCACAATCGCCGAGGAACCGGTGAGGCTGTGGCCAAGGTAAAATCCCAACCCAACTAGTCAGCATTCGCCTGTGCGCCCTAGCGGGCCGGGCTGTGCGACCCGGACCCAGGAGTGCCCGTGCCCGTCCAAGTCAACTTGCCGACTGTCCTGCGCTCACACGCCGGAGGAGCGAAGACGGTGTCCGCCGAGGGATCGACCGTCGGGCAAGTCCTGGTGGCGCTGGTGGGCGAATACCCCGGTTTGTCCGGGCAGGTGATCGGGGAGGACGGCGCCCTCCACAAGTTCGTCAACGTGTACCTCAACGATGACGACGTGCGCTATCTGTCAGCGCTGGACACACCGGTAGGGGACGCCGACGAGATCTCGATCCTGCCTGCGGTGGCCGGCGGTGCCGTCCCCGTCTGCGTTGTCTCTACCGTCGTCGCGGCCGCCGCCCACCCCTCACCATGACTCGCTTCAGCTCCGTTCTGGAGCTGATCGGGAACACGCCGCTGGTCGACATCAGCTCGTTGAGCCCCAATCCCGGGGTGAGCATCCTGATCAAGCTGGAGGGCCAGAACCCGGGCGGCTCGGTCAAGGACCGGATAGCTCTGTCCATGATCGAGACGGCGGAGAAGGAGGGCCTCCTGGCACCCGGTCAGACGCTCATCGAGCCATCCTCGGGTAACACAGGCATCGGCATGGCCATGGTCTGCAAGGTGAAGGGCTACCGGCTGAAGGTGGTCCTGGCCACCAACGTCTCGGTGGAGCGTCGCCAGTTGCTCGAGGTGTGGGGTGCGGAGATCATCGACTCGCCCGGCCCCGAGGGCTCCAACGGTGCCGTGCGTCGGGCCCAGGCGCTGGCCGCCGAGCACCCCGAGTGGGTGTTTCTCTACCAGTACGCCAACGCTGCCAATCCCAAGGCTCATTACGAGGGGACGGGTCCCGAGATCTGGCGGGACTGTCCGGAGGTCTCGCACTTCGTGGCCGGATTGGGGACCTCGGGAACGCTGCTCGGAGTGGGCCGCTTTCTGAAGGAAAAGAATCCTGCGGTCAAGGTATTGGCCGTCGAGCCGCCCGCCGGCGAGATCGTCGACGGGCTGCGGAATCTGGACGACGGTTACATCCCGCCGATCTTCATCGACAACGGGGGTCGTGAGCTTCTCGACGGCAAGCGCATCGTCCGTCCCCGCGAGTCCATCGAGTGGACCCGCCGTCTGAGTGATGTGGGAATTTTTGCCGGCCTTTCGTCCGGGGCGGCCTTGGCCGGGGCGGCCAAGACAGCCGACACCCTCGACGAGGGAACGATCGTGGTGGTGTCGGCCGACGGTGGGTGGAAGTACCTGTCCACGGGAGCGTGGACCGACGATCTCGACGTGGTCGAGGAACGGGCCACCCGCATCACCTACTTCTGATGGTCCGGCCAAGGCAGGGCCTCTAACCTGCACGGATGGTTCCGGCCGCGGGGGAGTCGTCGGGCCCGGGCGACAAGACCGCTGCCTCCGGACTGTCCGTGGTGGTGGCCGGCTGCGACGGTAGCTGGACCGGGCCGGCCGGCGCCGGGAGCGGTTATCTGGTCGTCTGCGGCGCCACCCGCCTCCTCGTGGATGCCGGACCGGGTTCTTTCGCCAACCTGCAGCGGTGGCTGGATCCCTCCCTCATCGATGCCGTGGTCCTCTCCCATCACCACCCCGACCATTGGCTCGACATCCATGCTCTGACCACGCACGCCCATCTGGTCCTGGAGCGGACCGGGCTTCCTGTCTACGCTCCGGCTGCCGTCGTCGAACGATCGCTCCTGGGTGACTCGGCCACACTGACGTGGCACGAGGTGTCAGATGGGGCCGTCGCCCAGGTCGGCGAGGTCTCCGTCTCTTTCCACCGGACCGATCACAGCTTCGAGACCCTGGCCATGCGGATCGACGGCGGTGGCCGAAGCCTGGGGTACTCTGCCGACACTGGTCCGGGCTGGTCCCTGGACGAGCTCGGGGTCGGTTTGGACCTGTTGCTGTCGGAGGCCACCTACACCGTCGATCATGAAGGGACCGCTGGTCACATGAGCGGACGACAAGCGGGTGAGCAGGCACGACGGGCTGAAGCCGGTCGGCTGGTCATCACCCACCGGTGGCCGACCATCGATCCCGTTCAGGTGGTCGAGGAGGCGGAGGAGTCATTCGGGGGGCACGTGGAGCAGGCTGGAATTGGAAAGGAATTCATACTGTGAGCGGAACACAACGGGTTGCTCGGCCCACCCACCGAGCCGACGGACGCAGCATCGAGGAGATGAGGTCAGCTTCATTCGAGCGTGACTTCACCGTGTTCGCGCCTGGTTCGGTACTGGTGTCAATGGGCCGGACGCGGGTTCTCTGCACGGCGTCGGTCGAGGATCGGGTCCCGCCGTGGATGCGGGGGAGTGGCAAGGGCTGGGTGACCGCCGAATACTCGCTTCTACCCGGATCGACGGGTGAGCGTGTGACCCGCGAGGCGGCCAAGGGCAAGCAATCTGGTCGTACCCAGGAGATCCAGCGCCTGATCGGCCGCTCGCTGCGCTCGGTCTGCGACATGGTGGCCTTGGGGGAGCTGCAGGTGACCGTGGACTGCGATGTACTCCAGGCCGACGGGGGGACCCGTACAGCGTCGGTCTGCGGCGGATATGTGGCTCTCCACGATGCCTTCACCCGACTTGTCCAGAAGGGAACCCTCCGGGCCAATCCGCTGAGCGAAGCAGTGGCCGCCGTTTCCGTGGGCATTGTCGATGGGGCGTGCATGCTCGATCTTCCCTATGAGGAGGACAGCCGGGCCGAGGTCGACATGAACGTGGTCATGACGTCATCGGGTCGCTTTGTGGAGGTGCAGGGGACGGCAGAGGGCATGCCTTTCACCCGGGGCGAACTGGACGAGATGCTCGGCCTGGCCGAGCACGGGATCGCCCAGCTGTTGGAAGTCCAGGCTGCCGTCCTGGCCGAACCGCCACCCCCGCGCTAGAAGGATGGACGAGTTCCGTCTGGTCCTGGCCACGGCCAATCCGGACAAGGCGAAGGAAATCACGACCATTCTCAAGACAGTCCCCGGCGTGGTCCTTCTGCCCCGGCCTCCCTCGGTGCCGGACGTGGAGGAGACAGGGGACACCCTGGTGGACAACGCTCGGCTCAAGGCCCGCGCCCTGGTGGCAGCCACCGGGCTGCCGGCCGTGGCCGACGACACCGGACTCGAGGTGGCGGCTCTGGGTGGGGCGCCCGGGGTCTACTCGGCCCGGTTCGCCGGCGACCATGCCACGTACGCCGACAACGTGGCCAAGCTGCTGGAGGAACTGGCCCGGGTGGGCGCCCTCACGCCGGCACGGCGTTCCGCCGTATTCCGAACTGTCGCCCTGGTGGCCTATCCCGACGGCGATGACGTGTGGGCGTCCGGTGAGGTGACCGGCGTCATCACTTCCGAAGCCGTGGGCCGGTCGGGGTTCGGCTATGACCCGGTATTTGCTCCTGACGACGGCGACGGCGACACGTTCGCTCAAATGAGCAGCGAGGAGAAGCACCGGATCTCGCATCGGGGACGCGCATTCCGGGCGCTGTCGGCACTGCTCGCAGGGACAGGGAGGTCGGCGTGATCCTGGTGGCGAGACTGGCCGCCGGGTAATCTCAGGGTTGGGCCCACGAGGAAGGGGTTCGGGTGAGCGATGTTTCGCAAGGACCGGATGGTGGCTGGCCTCGGACGGCAAGTGGTACTCCCCTCAGCAGTCGCCAGGTGTGGTCGACCCCGCTCCACCGCCGGCCGGGCCGTTCGGGCCCGGTGAGGCCGACCCCGTGGGCGCGCCCTCCGCACCACCGGTCGGACCGGCTACAACCTCGGCCTACCCCTCCTACGGGTACCCCCCGATGTCGGCTCCTGGTGGCGTCCCCCCGGCACCGCCGCCATACGGCCCACCGACGGCCCCGCCGGGCTGGGGCCACGGGTATCCGCCCGCCTATCCGGCCTACGGATATGCGCCGGTGCCCAGGACAAATGGTCTGGCCGTGGCCTCTTTCGTGTGCTCGCTGTTCTTCCGGCTCTACGGGATCGGTGCCGTACTGGCTGTCGTCTTCGGGTTCGTGGCCCGCTACCAGATCAAGCGATCAGGCGGGACGCAGAAGGGCAAAGGGCTGGCCCTGGCCGGCATTGTCATCGGATTGGTGAGCCTGATCGCCATCGCCGTCGTGGTGGCCGCCGTCCACAACCACTGTCAAGGTGTGAACTGCGTCAACTTCCACACCACGGCTGAGACGAGGAGGGGTCGATGACCACACCGACCTGGGCAGGCCGGTGTGGTCATCTCCGTCGAGAGGCGTGGAGTTCGGAGCGGCGTGCCGTGGGGGGACGCGGTACGCCTTCTCGCCTCCTACCTCCTCTCAGGCCACCCCGTCTCCTTCCGCCTCTGTGGGCACGACAACCGGTGCCCATGGATCGGCGGCGATGGGAGGCGGCATGATGGTGACCTCGGCCAGTTTGGTGGCGCCGGTGTCTTCCGTTTCGCCGTTCTCCGGTTGGGGCGGCGGGACCGACCCGAGGTCGTCGGCCACCGAATCGGTGGCGGTGACGAGGGAAGGTGGTGGCGCCGGGGTGGAGGCGGCGCTGTCGTCGGCCCCCAGCGGGGAGTCCGGAAGCACGGTGTCGACGGGTGCGGCCGTGCCCGGAGTGACCTCGAGGTCGATGAGTCCGGCAGTATGGAGATCGCGGAGAGTTCGCAGCCCGACGATCTGATCCCCGCCGATGGTGTCCAGCACTGACTTGACGGAATGGCCGCTGGTGCCGACCCGGGTCAGAACCCGCCACTGATCGTTCCGAATCCGCACGTCCTCGCCCGGTGGTTCGGGGGACAGGGTGACGATGGCCTCGAGGGGCAGGAGCTGGCGGATGGTCCGCCACTCCTCCACCTGAGGACCGACCTCGGCGAGGATGGTCGCTACCTGTATTGGCGTACCCGATGGGCCTCCGTTGGAGGAGGAGCGGTCGTCCGAGAGGAGTCCCGAGATGAACGAGAACCACCCCCCGGTGACGCATGCCAGTTCGAAGAAGGCTTGGTTGACGGTCGTCGTCGTTCCGACCTCGGCGTCGACCAGGTCGCCCTGGTCGAACCAGAGCCTCCCTTGTGCCGCGTCGCCCACCACCAGCAGTTCGCCGGTCTGGGTAGTGGCGGCCAGAAGGGTAAGGACGTCGGAGAGAGCGAACACCGAGAGGGAGCCGGACAACGAGTCGGGCGGGGCTTCGTCCGGTACGTCGGTGACCTCGGAGGAGTTGCCCTTGGTGGCGTAGGTACCGATGGAGGAAAGGGGCTCGGTTGTGGTCACCGGGGTGGCAAAGTCACGGGGATCGGTTAGCTGCTCCACCATCCGGTCCACCGTTCCGTTCTGGTTCTCCATGGCTGATCCTCCCGAGGACCGGCGTCTCATGGCCATCACCTGCCCCCTGCGGGACGTCCTGTCGGATGTCCTGTGATCGAGATCTCTCTTTTGCAACAATAACCGCAAAGAGTGCTGAACACCACACGTAAAGTGGTAATTCTCGGGTTTTTAAGCGACTGGCACCGGCATGGTTCCCGTTTCCGGGGCGGCGTCGGGATCGTGAGCCGGCTGAGGCCACGGCTAACCTCGCAGTCGATGCCGACCGCCCGATGGAGTCCGGCCGTCGACGGCATGCGTCGGGCCCTGGTCCACGTGGCCACACGTCATGTCAAATGGCGTCATCTGATGGCGGTGTCCGGCCGCGAGCTCAGTCGTGCCGCCGAAGAGGGACAGACGGCGGCGGTGGGCCAGGCCGACCCGGCTGCCACCTACGGGGCCAGTTATTTCGGCGAAGGCCGTGACCCGCTGGGTGACCGTGCCGGTCTCTCCGGTTACGCCCGTTATGACCGGGTGGCTTCCAATGCCGATATCGCCGGGTGGCTGCTGTGGAGGAACTTTCGGGCCGAGTCGTCGCTCGACGTGGGCTGTGCCACCGGCTTCCTGGTCGAAGTCCTGCGGGAGCGAGGGGTGGAGGCCGAGGGCTGTGATGTGAGCGAGTTCGCGGTGAGCCACGCCACCCCCGGTGCGGTCGGCCACCTTCGGGTGGCCAATCTGTTCGCCGGGCTCCCCTGGCCGGCGCGCACCTTCCCCCTGGTGACGGCCCTCGAGATTCTCGAGCATCTTCCGCCCGACCGGGTGCCGGAGGCCCTGGCCGAACTGCACCGGGTCTGCGGCGGGTACCTGTATGCCACCATCCCCTCGTTCGGGCCCAATCGCTCCGGTGCCGAGGGGCACTTCGAAGGGAAGGTGCGCCCCGAGCGGGTCGACCATTACCGGGGTCTCGGGCCTGGCTACCTCGGTCCGGTGCCGGAGGCCGACCTGGCGGTGGACGCCGAAGGTCATCTGGTCGAGGGCCACCTGACCATCGCCGCTTTCGAGTGGTGGACCGAGCAGTTCGCCCGGGCCGGCTTCACCCGCTGTACCGATGTGGAGCGCCGCATCTACGCCGACATCGAACCGGCCGGCCTGGCCCCTTTCTGGAACGCTTATGTCCTCAAGGTCGACGGCGCTCCCGATGATCTGGCCCAACCACGGTTAGGCGACCGAACGTTGGTGGAGCTCGGGCTCCGCCATCCTCTGTACGAGTCATGACCGACGACCGGCCCGTCGCCGCTGCCCGGTCGTTCGGCGACTTCGAGCACTTGCGGTTCGAGCGTCCTCAGCCAGGTGTGCTCCTCATCACCATCGACCGCCCGGAGGTACTCAACGCGGCCAACGAGCGGCTCCACCGCGAGCTCGGCGATGTTTGGTCCGTGGTGGACGCTGACGACTCGGTGGCGGTGTCAGTGATAACCGGCGCCGGCACGGCCTTTTCGGCCGGGGGCGACCTGGCCATGGTGGAGAGGATGACGACCGATCACGCCGCCGTCGTCGAGCAGTGGCGGGACGCCGGTGCCTTGGTGGAGGCCATGCTCCGGTCGGTCAAACCCATCGTTGCCGCCGTCAACGGGGTGGCTGTCGGGGCCGGGCTGGCCGTGGCCTTGCTCTCCGACGTGAGCATCGTCAGCGAGACGGCCCGGCTGTCCGACGGCCACGCCCGGTTGGGCGTCGCCGCCGGCGATCACGCCGCCCTCATCTGGCCCCTTCTGTGCGGCCTGTCGAAAGCCAAGTACTTCTTGATGACGGCCGAATTCATCGACGGGAGGGAAGCGGAGCGGATCGGTCTGGTCACGCGCTGCGTGGCGGAGGACCGGGTGCTCGAGGAGGCACTGGCGGTGGCTGTCCAGCTGGCGGCGGGCAGCCGGACGGCCATCCAGTGGACCAAGCGGGCCCTGAACCAGTGGTTGAGCGCAGCCTCGCCCACCTTCGGCGAGTCGCTGGCCCTCGAGATGTTGGGGTTCCTCGGGCCCGATGCCAAGGAGGGGGTGGCTGCCCTGCGGGACCGGCGTCCGCCACAGTTTCCGTCAGCCGCACCCGATCGAGCGTGACGGCGGCCGCGCCGGTCACCTGGCGTCAGGCGACCGTGACCAGAGTGCCGATGGGAGTGAGCGGCCAGACGGCGGCGGCATTGGCCGGGGGCATCTCCACGCATCCGTCGCTTTGGGGGAAGCCGTAACTGCCGCGCACGAAGCCGTGCAGTGCGTCCCCACCGTTGAAGTAGCTGACCCACGGAATACCGGGGTCGACGTACTTCGAACCGTCCGGGTTGGTGCCCCGCATGGTGGTGACCCGGTAGCGGACGTAGACCGGGAAGGTGCCCTGGGCAGTGGGCGCGGCAGCTACCCCGGTGTTGGCCGGTGTCGAATAGACCTCACTACCGTCGCTGTAGACCGTGGCCGATTCCGGTAGGGACTCCGTGACGTAGACGTAGTTGTACGGCGCCGGGTCGTCCTTGCCGGCGGCCGCGTCGGCCAGCAGGGCCTGCCACACTGCCGGTCCGGCTATGCCGTCGGTGTCCAGCCCGTTCTGGGACTCGAAGGCCATGACCGCACCCCGGGTGATCTGGTTGGCCGATCCCACGGTCCAGAGACCGGTGAGGGCGGCGGGTTCGCTCCAGCGCCAGCTGAAGGTTCCCTCCTGCGCCTGTGCCGCCTCCTGGGGCGAGCTCACCGGCCCCGCCGGCGTGAAGCTGACCGGCAGGTAGTCGAGCTGGGCCAGCAGCTGCTGAAGGCGGAGGGTGCTGCCTGGGGCCACCGTGAATTGGGCTGACGTGCCCTGGGTCAGCTTCTTCCCGTCGGCGCTGGTCACCCCCGAACCGCCGCCGGGGACGGTCACCGTTTCGGAAGCGGAAGGAACCAGGGGAGCGGTGGGTATGAAGGCGAAGGTGTCGGCGGTGACGATCTCCCAGTTACCGGCCACTGCCGGACTCAGCGACGGGGTGGGGGAGTTGTCGCGCAACGGTGCCGAAAAGCGAACGGTGATGGTGGCATCACTGGGCACCTGGGTGGTCCCCGTGGCTGGGGCAACGGCAACGACACGGAAGGGGCCCGACTGGCTGGTCAGAACCACCTTGCTGGTCGGGGACGAAGCGCCGGCCTTGCCCGGGTTGTTGCGGACGGCCACCACCGCCACCGCCACTCCGACCACGGCGACCGTGGTCAAGGAGACAGCAAGGACCCACCCCCGCCCACCTGCGGGTGCCTTCGTGGCGCGCTGCGCCTTGGTCTGTGAATGTCTTCCTGCCATCAGTCTTCCTCGGCAGCGAATCTACCAGCCCAAAGCGTGTTTCGACCGCCACGAATGGTGTCTGGTCCATCGCCGGTGGGTCGGTGTGCCCCCTGCCCGTCGGCCGGCTCCGCCTCAGGGGGTGCCCGGTCCCGCCACGCGGTGGGCGATCGAGGCCTCGAGGGCACTGATCTGGGTACCGTCGGTCACTTTTGCGCCGTCGGGTCCTCGCACGTAGAAGGCGTCGACCACCGCCGACCCGAAGGTAGAGACCTTGGCCCAGGTCACATCCAGCCGGCAGTCGACCAGAGCCTGGGTGATCCGATGGAGCTGACCCACCACATCCTCGGCCCTGACCTCGACCACAGTGGCCGATGCGGAGGCGTTGTTGTCCACCGTGACCTGGGTCGACACCAGGTGTGGGGTGGTGGCCCGGCGTTCGCCGCGGTAGGTACGGGCCCGCTCCTCGAGCTGCTGCTCGATCGACAGTTTTCCGTTCATGACCGCAGTCAGATCGTCCGACAGCCGTACCGGCGACGGCCAGCGCCCGCGAGCGGGCTCCACGGTGAAGATCTCGACGGCCACGCCGTCCTCGCCGGCGATCACCGCCGACCGCACGTTGAGACCGTGGAGGGCCAGGACGCCGGTCACCTCGGCCAGCAGCCCCGAATGATCGGGGGCGACCACGGTGACCGTCGGATCCTCGACGGAGAGGGCGGGTACCCCGTTGGTGCGTACGGTGTCCATGATCATCCGCACCTCGTCGGTGATCCAGGGTGTCCGAGGAGCGAGCGGCTCACCGGCCAGCAGCCGCCCGGTGCGTTCGACCAGATCGGCCACCAGCCCCGCCTTCCACGGGCCCCAGGCTGAGGGTCCGGTGGCCCGGCCGTCGGCTTCCACCAGAGCGGCCAGGAGTTCGAGCGTGGCCCGGGAGCCGACCTCGGCCGCCACCCTCGCCGCGGTGGCCGGGTCGTCGAGGTCCCTCCGGGTGGCACTGTCAGGCAGGAGTAGATGGAGCCGTACCAGTTTCACCAGGGTGTCGACATCCTCGGGCGGGAAGCCCATGCGGGAGGCGATGTCGGCCACGACCCGCATGCCGACTTCGGTGTGGTCGCCCGGGAACCCCTTCCCGATGTCATGGAAGAGGGTCCCGATGAGCAGCAGGTCCTCCCGGCCGACCCGGTGGACCAGGGTGGCGGCATTGGCTGTCGCCTCCAGCAGGTGACGATCGACCGTGAACCGGTGATAGGGATTGCGCTGCGGCTTGTTCCGGACCGCAGCCCATTCAGGGATGAGGCGCTCGAGGACGTGGCGCTGATCGAGGGCCTCGAGGGCGGCCACTGCCGGTGGACCGGTGGCGAGCACCCCGACCAGGGTGTCTCGCAGCTCCCGGGGCCACGGTTTCGGCGGAGCCGGTGCTTTTCGTCCCAGGAGGTTGAGAGCGTCGCGGCTGATGGGGAGTTTGGCCTCGGCGGCCACCGCAGCCAGCCGTAAGGGGAGTGACGAGTCGCCGCTGACATCGGCCGCCTCGTTCAAGACGACCTCGTCGTCGACCACGTCGATGTCGCCATGGGTGTGGCTCGTGCTCATGGTCGGTTCCTGCCGCGACCACCGACGCCGACCCGAGGCCTTTCGCCCCTGCCGGTTCGAGCTCTGCGAACGGGACCAGACGCCACGCCGGCGCCACGCATCATCGCCCTCCCAGGCCACGGTGCGACCGGCCGTGGCCACCGCCAGCATGAGTGCGTCCGAATCCGGCTCATCCACGGCCCGTGCCAGCTCGTCCTGCTCCTGGAGCAACAAGCGATTCTGTTCTCGACCGGCACGCCGGTGGAGTTCGACCCGAACGGTGGTGAGGACCCGGCGGGCTTCGTCTATGGCCACCGTGTCGACGTAGTCGGCCAGAACCGGGACGGCCAGCATCATGGCTGTGAGGGCGGCGACGTCGCGCAGTCCGCCGTGGGCCTCCTTGAGATCTGGCTCCAGCAGGAACCCGACGTCCCCGTAGGTCCGGTGCCGCTCGGCCACCTGGTCTGCCAGCACGCCGAGCCACGGTGGCTTCTGCTTGATCCACCGCTCCCGGGCCCCGTCCACCACCGGTTCGGCCACCTTGGGATCCCCACACACCACCCGCCCGTCCAGCAGTCCGAGGGCGACCCGGAGGTCGCTGGCTGTCATTTCGAGGGCTTCGCTCGGACGCCGGACGCTGTGGTCGAGGGCGATTCCCTCGTCCCATACGGGGTACCAGATCTTGTCGGCGGTGGTCGATATGTCCCCCTTGCCCCGGTGCAGGAGGACGACGTCGAGATCGCTGAACGGGCAGAGCTCACCCCGTCCATACCCGCCTACGGCCACCAGGGCCAGACCCTTGTCGTCTCCTCCGGTGGCCTGTGCGAACAAACCGGACAGCCACTGGTCGGCGGCCTGGGCGTAGGCACGACAAAAATCGTCCCCTTGCAGGTCGCGGCGCTCGATGAGCGCCTCTCGGAGGGCCCGCAGCGACATTAGCGGACCGTAGCACCGAGGCCCCCGAAGAGGGATGACCGGCGGCCGGCCGGTGGCGACGTCTGGTCTGATCCGAAGTCGATTACTCTGGGTGTATGTCCAAAGACATTGAGCACCGGGGCGAAGAGCGCAGCGGTCTCAGCCTGTTCGACGGGGTACTCATCGTCGGGGCCGGCATCATCGCCGTCGTTGTGGGGTTCGCGGTGTTGGGCGCCCTGGCCAGCCTGGTGTGGACCCTGGTCAAGATTATCGTGATCGTGGCCCTCATCGTCTTTGTGGCCAGGCTGGTATTCCGCCGGCACTCCTGATTGTCCGGCGTGGCTTCCCCCTGGGGGAGCGGGCCACCGCCTTGTCCGCCGCCTCAGCTCATCATCGACTCGAACAGCTCGATGTGCTCGGTGACCATCCGGTTCGTGGAAAAGTAGCCCTCGACGGCTAAGCGGCAGTCGCTTCGCTTGAGTTGGCTCAATCGGCCGATGGCTTCGACCATGGCCGTCTCGTCGTCGCACAGAAACCCGGTGCGGCCGTCGTCCACCACTTCGGGAGCAGCCCCTTCAGGAAAGGCCAAGACGGGCGTTCCGCAAGCCATGGCCTCGATCATCACCATCCCGAAGGGTTCGTTCCAGCGGATGGGGAAGACAAGTGCGGAGGCACCGGCCAACAACTCGAGCTTGCGCTCATGGGAGACCTCTCCCAGATAGCGGGCGTCCATTCCGAGAAGGGGCTCCACCTTTTCGGAGAAGTAGCGCATCTCCCAGGGCTCCCGCATCTTGGCGGCCAGGAGTATCCGGATGCCTGCCTTGCGGGCTACCTCGATGGCCCGGTGGGCACCCTTGTCCTCCGCCATCCGACCGAGGAACACCACATAGGGCCCTTCCTCGTCGCCGGCGCCGTCGCCCACCGGAAACAGCGAAGCGTCGATGCCGTGGTGGATGACTCTGGCGATCGGGATTTCTGGCGCCGCCCGCCGCTGTGCGTGCGAGATGGCCACGATGGGCACACGTTCGGCGTTGACCCGGTAGATGTCGGTCAGCTCCTCGTTGAACGGACCGTGGATGGTGGTGGCCACCGGCAAACCCGGGTACCGCTCGGAGTGGAACGGCCCCATGAGGGTGTGGTCGTGGACCACGTCGCAGTGGCGAACCGCCTCGTAGGCGTGGATCACGTGGCGGATCTCCGGAACCGAGCTGCCGATACGTGTTCCCTCGGCCGCCGGCAGGACCCACTGCACGGGTACCGGACAGGTCGAATCGCCGGTGGCGAAGAGGAGCACGTCGTGGCCGGCGTCCTGTAGTCCGCGGGCCAACTGGTCGACAACCAGCTCGATCCCTCCGTACAGCAGGGGAGGGATGGGGGTCCAGGGTGGGGCGATCATTCCGATCCTCATAGGAAGATTCAACCATCCCGGAACGGCGAGTAGGATCCCCTGGCGCCAGGGCGGCGTGGCCGAGTGGCTTAGGCAGGGGCCTGCAAAGCCCCGTACGGCGGTTCGATTCCGCCCGCCGCCTCCATGGAGGTGTCCCGGATGCCGGGCCACCTTGGTGAGCCCTATCTGCTGTCCCCGGGATCCGCTACCCGGCCTCGATGGCGCCATCCTGCCTGCGCGGCGGCACCAGAGAGGGGCCGGAGGTCCCGTCGCTTTTCAGCCCTTCGGTATCCCCGTGTCCCACACCAGATCCGAGTCGGCCTCGGTACCGAGGAGCAGCTTGGCGGGAACGTTCTTGTCGATGTGACCGATGAGCCCGTTGTAGATCCCGAAGCCCACCAGCTCCTGAAGCCGCGGGGTAAATCGGCGCACGGTGTCGAGGGGGATGCCCAGCTGCTGGTTCTCCTGCTGACGGATATAGCCGGCGCAGTAGTTCATGGCAATGCCTACGCGCCGGCCGGCCGTGGTGTTCGCACCACCTCCGTGCCAGAGGCTGCCGTGCCAGATCAGAACGCTTCCCTTGGCCATCTCCGCCGGAATCGAGTCGTAGTGGCGGGAGAGATCCGGTGACGATGATGCCTTGTGCGTTCCGGGGATGAGCCTGGTGGCGCCGTTGGCTTCGGTGAAGTCGGTGAGGGCCCACATCGTATTGCACACTGTGGCCGGATGTGGCTTGGGAAGCGGGATGATCTGGTCGTCGGCGTGGATCGGTTGGGGTGACTCCTCCGGACCGATGGCGATGGACGACAGCGACGAGACGAGAAGTCCCGGATCGAGAACGCACTCGCAGATGGGAAGTACAGCCGGGTGGTCGGGGATCTCCTCGAAGATGCGGTCCCGGGCGAGGAGGTTGTAGATACGAACGGTGTGGATGCCCTCGAAAGCATTGGAGGCGGGAACGACTCCCGTTTCGCGTTCGAGGCGGAGCAGGCTGTCGGCGAGGGCATCTATCAGGTCGAGATCGATGGCGTCCTCGACGATGGTGTACCCATTCTCGTCGATCTGTTCCACATGGGTCTCGATATCGACACTCACGGCATTCTCCTGGTATCGCTGACGACGAGCCTATTGTGCGGTCATGCCTCGCACCCGGCGACGGCCGAAGACTGTCTACGAACTGCTCACTTGTGCCTGGCGAGGGCACGCGCTGGTGGGGCAGGACGCCGCCGAGGTGACGTCCGACGATGCCACCGTCGTCAGAGAGGGTAACGGCGTCCGGTGGTACCGCTGCCTTCGTTGCGACGCGTGGCTGGCCGGAGCAATTCCCGATTCTCCAGTCCGGTCGCGGGTTCCATCCCGTTCCGAAATCGATCTCCCAGCCCGGGGGCCGGTCCTACGCGACCGGTACGTCCTCCGTCTGATTGCGGCCGAGCGGGCCATACATGTGGTGGTGCTCGGTGCTCTGGCCATCGTCCTGTTTCTGTTTGCCCGACACGATGCTGCGCTCCATCGTGACTATGTCGACATCATGAACGACCTCAACGGCGGGACCCCGGGCGAATCGCAGGTACGCGGGATCCTGGGTTACCTGGGTAAGGCCTTCCGGTACTCGCCACAACGGCTCACCCAGCTCGGGTTGGCGGTCACCGCACTTGCGGCCATCGAGGCGGCTGAGGTGGTGGGCCTGTGGTTGGCCAAACGATGGGCCGAATACCTGACCTTCGTGGTCACCACGCTCTTCGTACCGCTCGAGATCTACGAGCTCAGCTCGGGTGTCAGCGTCTTCAAGGTCATCACGCTGGTGATCAATGTGGCCATCGTTCTCTATCTGTTGTTGGCCAAGCGACTCTTCGGCCTCCGGGGTGGCCACCGGGCAGAGATGACGCGACGGCATCAGTTCGCCGGATGGGACGCGGTGGACCGTGCCACTCCTCCGGGGACCGCCGGCACACCGTGAAAGCCTCGGGCGGTGACCCCCATCGTCCCCGGCCCTCCGCCGCCGGGAGCCACGCCCTTCGAGATCCTTATGCCTACGGGTAGGCGGTCTGCGGCCGGGCGTCAGTGGTAACGTCAACCCCTGCGGGCCGTTGGCGCAGTTGGTAGCGCACTTGCATGACACGCAAGGGGTCGTGGGTTCAAGTCCCGCACGGCCCACCAGTGAAAGCCCAGGTCAGGACCGTAAATCCTGAACGGGGCGGGTCCCCGAAAGCGCCAAAATGGCCCGATGGTCACATTTTGGTCACACGAATTTGCTACCGTGGTCCCGGCAGGGGTGACCGAGGAGCGTTCGTGCAGGGACGGGTGTACCGCAGGGGAACGGGCTGGGCCTTCAAGGTCGACCTGCCTCGCGACCCGGCCACCGGACAGCGCCGACAACGCCAGAAGGGCGGCTTCGCCACCCGCAAAGCGGCCGAGGAAGGCCTGACCGATCTGCTCGGCGAGATCCGGACGGATGTCGTCGCCGGCACCGGGACCATCAAGCTCGAGGGTCTGGCTCAATGAATGGCTGGCCGCCGTGAAGCCTTCGCTGCGCCCGAGCACGTACTCCCTCTACTCGACCGCCGTCACCAGCTGGATCACGCCGAGGATCGGTGCGCTCAAGCTGGCCGAGGTCACCCCTCAGGTCGTCCAGCGGCTCTACACGGACCTGGCCACCTCGGGTGGCCGCAGCGGCAAGGGCCTGAGTCCCCGCTCGGTCCGGCTGGCCCACCAGGTGCTGCAGCAGGCGTTCGCCAAGGCGGTGCAGTGGAAGCTCACGGCGAACAACCCACTGGCCTCGGGCATCATCCTGCCCCGCATGGAGCCGAAGGAGATGAAGACCCTCAGCGCCGAGGATGCCAAGGCGTTCCTCGACGCCACCGCTGATGACCGCTTGGGTCCACTGTGGTGCCTTCTGCTCACGACCGGTCTGCGACGGGGCGAGGCCCTCGGGCTGCGCTGGAGCGACGTCGACCTGGCCGATGCCCGGCTGGAGGTGCGCCAGACCGTAGTGGCGGTGAAGGGGACGCCGTTGATCTCGGAGCCGAAGACCAAGACGGGCCGACGGACGGTCTACCTGTCGGGGAGGACGATCGAGGCCCTCAAGGACCAACGGGCTCGCCAGAAGGCCGATCGGAAGCTGGTCGGGAGCGCCTGGGAGGACTCGGGCCTTGTCTTCACGACGACGACCGGGGGACTGCTCCACCCGAGGAACGTGCTGCGGGACTTCCAGATCGCCTTGGACAAGGCCAACCTGCCCAAGGTCCGGCTCCACGACCTCCGCCACACCGTGGCCACGCTGCTGCTCCACGAAGGCGCTCACCCCAAGGTGGTCCAGGAACTGCTCGGCCACGCCAACGTGGCCATCACGCTGAACACCTACTCGCATGCCACCCCAGGACTCCACCGGGAGGCCGCCGACATGCTCGAGGGCGTGCTCAAGCTCTGATCGTCACCATCTCCCGCAGGGCGTCGACCGGCACCCGCAGGAGCCGGTCCCCGATCCTGACGCAGGGGAGGCCTTCGGACCCGCCGGTCGCCTCGAATCGACGGGCCAGCTCGTAGGCGGCCGATCTCCCGATACGGAGGAACTTCGCCGCCTCGGGAATGGTCAACAGCGTGACCTCCGTCGGCGGTGGGCGGCTCTCGGCCGGCTCATCGGTGTCTACAAGTCGAAGATGGTCGTGGGGCTCATCGTGATCCTTCCGGCCGTTTGTCCAGTCCGTCGCGAGCGTGCTGTCCAGTTGTTCTGGACCGACCGACTGTTCTCACATCAGCAGATCGGTGCTGGCGTCGCCTGTCCATTGTCCAGTTCAACGTCACCCCCAACGTCACCCTCGGATATCTCGCCAGCATCACCAACGTCACCCTCGGGCTCCAGCGGGCTGAC
>CAVSII010000009.1:0-208147 GCA_963727955.1 uncultured Acidimicrobiaceae bacterium | reverse complement strand
CACCGGCTTCGTCCCGGTCCACCATGGGGGCGCCACAACAGGTCAGGTCGTGCTCCTCCTGCGGAGCTCGGACCACCACCACTTCGGTACTGCACACAGCACTCCGTAGCCTCGATCCCGGCTTGAGTTTCATTGATCCATCCCCTTGTCCATCCCCTTGTATTCGCCCTCTGTGTTCGCCCTTGTACCGGGCTCATTGTTCTGGCCCTCCGTGCCGGCCTTCCGGTCTGAGCCCCGGGTTCACCCTGAGGGCTACCCGCGCCCGATTCGAGTGGGCCACTCCACCGGCTGAGCCGAGCCGTTCCCAACCGGCCCCTCATGCTGCCAGAGACTCGGGTGCCGACTGAAATCCCCACCGACCACGGATCAACGTATCCTCGGGCGTGGCCGAAGCTGGATCATCGCAAGCAGGAGAGGAGATGCGGCCCACCGCCACCCTCAGCAACCGACGGGACGATCCCACGCCCTGTCTAGCACCCGGACCTCCAGCCCAGGTGGGGCCGGGCATCCGATGGCCGGAGTCGTTCACAGGAGACCCGAAATGACCACTCCCTCCCTCGACCCTGAGCTGGCCTTCCTGGCCGACCTCGACGTGGGCTTCGGCCAGACCGACATCGACGTCGGTGCCATTCGCACCATGCTGGGCGAGCTCCTCCAAACCCCGGCCCCGCCGCCCGGGGTGGAGGCTGGCCAGCACCTCCTACGCCACGATCCGCCACTGGTCGTCGAGACTTTCGCCCCGACCGAGGGAAGCAACCGTCCCTGTGTGCTGTGGTTCCACGGTGGCGGGTTCCTGATCGGCTCGGCGGCCATGGATGCGGCCCGCTTGCAGGGTTGGACCGCCACCCTCGGATGCGTAACCGTGTCGGTCGAGTACCGCCTGGCCCCCGAGCACCCTTACCCCGCCGCTCACGATGACGCCGTTGCTGCCCTCGAATGGGTCATCCAGTCGGCTGATGCACTGGGGGTGGACACCGACCGCATCGTGGTGGGCGGAGCCAGCGCCGGAGGTGGTTTGGCTGCCGCCACCGTCCTGGCTGCTCGCGACCGTGGCCTCCCGCTGGCCGGCCAATTGCTCCTCTACCCCATGCTCGACGACCGGCAGCAGACCCCATCGTCCCGGTGGGAGGCGCCGGTCTGGCCGCCGGCGGCCAACCAGTTCGGCTGGCGTGCCTATCTCGGATCGCGCTACGGACAGGAGGTGCCCGCCTATGCCGCACCGGCCCGCTGTGCACAGTTCGAGGATCTGCCTCCCACCCTGCTCGTCGTCGGTGGGGCCGACGGCTTCTTCGACGAGGACCTCGACTACGCCGGCCGGCTGACCCATGCGGGGGTGCTGACCGACCTCCTGGTGCTGGCCGGAGCTCCTCACGGGTTCGACATGATGGCCCCCGACGCCCGGGCCACGGCCGACACCGCCGCGGCCGTCGGACACTGGCTGGCAGCGCGTTTCCACCGCGCCGACGACGGGGTGGGCGGCGCCTGACCGGCGCAGGCTCTCAGAACGGAAGCAATCGTGTTCACCATGCGCTTCGGCATGCGCTCCCGGACCGCCGATCCCTCGACCCGTGCCGACCTGTACGCCGCCACCCTCGACATGTGTGCCTGGGCGGAGCCGCGGGGCTGTCTGACCGCCATCTTCAGCCAGCACCACGGCGTCGACGACGGGTACCTCCCGTCCCCCGTGCCGATGGCCGCGGCCGTGGCTGCCCGCACCCGCTCACTTCCCATCGTGGTGGCCGCTCTCCTGTTGGCCTTCTACGAGCCGGTCAAGCTGGCCGAAGACCTGGCCGTGATCGACCTGATCAGCCGGGGTCGGGTCTCCTACGTGGTCGGGATCGGCTACCGCGACGAGGAGTTCGACCTCTTCGGTGTGGACCGTCGGGGCCGGGGGATACGGGTGGAGAACCGGATCGCCCTCCTCAAACAGTTGTGGTCGGGCCAGGCGGTCGACATCGATGGCCGAACGGTGCGCACCACACCGCTGCCTTTCACCCCGGGGGGACCGGTCCTCGCCTATGGCGGGGGCAGCCCGGCCGCCGCCCGCCGGGCCGGCCGGCTGGGGCTGCTCTTCTTGGCCGAGAACAGTGACCCTGCGCTCGAGGTGGCCTACCAGCATGCCGCCGACGAAGCCTCCGTTCCCGCAGTCGGTTGCATCCTTCCTGCTCCCGATGTGCCGTTGACCGTCTTCGTAGCCGAGGATCCCGATCGGGCCTGGGCCGAGATCGGCGAGTACCTGCTGGTTGACGCGTCCGGTTACGCCTCGTGGAACACCGACCGTACGACGACGGCCTCGGTCTCTTTCGCCCCGTCGGTGGAAGCTCTGGCCGCCGAGAACGGCACCTACCGGATCATCACTCCTGATGCCGCCGCCGACGCCGTACGCCGCGGCATCCCTTTGGCCCTTCAGCCCCTCGTCGGGGGAATCCCCCCCGACCTGGCCTGGCCCTACCTGGAGACGGCCGCGGCCGCGGTGGCCGCAGGTGGCACCGGGCGGTCGACGTCATGATGGGCCGTCGGCCCGCTCTCCGAAGCTGGTCAGCTTCCACCCGGGGTGGTCACCCGGTCGACGCCGGAGGGGTCGGTGTCACCGCCACTTTCGATGTCATCGACCAGTCCCCAACCGAGGGCCGTTTCTGCGGAAAGGCCCTCCCCCGACAACGACAGCCATGCCGTGCGCGGCGATCCAATGCGGCGCGGAACACTCACCGTGCCTCCCGCCCCGGGAACGAGGCCCATCGACAATTCCGGAAGCCGGAACACCGTATTGGGCGCGGCCACCACCCGATCGGCAAAGGCGGCCAACTCGGTTCCCGCCCCGACACACGCTCCGTGCACACGCACCGAGCACCGGTCAGAGATGGCTGCGAGGGCGGCGCCGGCATTTCGAGCGGACCGCACGGCGTGGGCCACAGATGGATCGTGGCTCGTACCGAACTCATCGAGGTCACCGCCACTGCAGAAGTCGGGGCCGGCTCCTTCGATGACCACCTCCGTCACGTCGGGATCGGCCGCCGGCACCCGCAAGACCTCGATCAGCGCATCGCGCATGGCCGCGTTGTAGGCGTTACGTACCTGCGGTCGGTTGAGAAAGATCCGAAGACTCCCCGCCCGACGGCGGGCCACCACCGGACCCGGTCCGTCCTGTCTCTCCCGTACCTCCCCCGTTCTCTCCCATACTTTCCCTGTCGTCCGGCCTTTCCGATGAGCCTGCACGTCCCGTCGGTCCGCCTGCCCGGCCAGCCATCTCCGGTGGTCGACGCCCGATTGGAGGGTGGCATAGGCCAGCGACTCGGCTGTGAGTCCACCGGCCACGTCGAGTACCGGGGCGACCCGCAGCAGCTGGACGAGCACCAGTGCCGCCACCGGGTGATCGGACGCCGACGTAGCCAAACCAGCCAGGGCCGGTCCGGTCGACCCGCCGCACGGGACCCATGGTTCGGGCGCATCGGCATCGGCACACAGGTAGAGGTCGAAACCCTCCGGTCCGACGAACGCCCGGTCGGCGACGCCCACAGTTACGCACGGCAGGTTGCGGACCAGAGGCGCCACCCGCCGGGCCTGGACCGCATCGTGCAGGATCACGCCCACCAGCGGTCGTCCCCGCATCGGGCCGACCTCGTCGTCGGTCAGTCCTCCACCGACCAAGGCAACCAGGTCGGCCTCAGTGAGGACGGGCGTCGGGCGCGGCATCGCGCCCATGCTTGCACCGAATCATGCCGAGACGAGTCCGGCCGGTGACCACGACCGTTCCCGCCGATGAGCGGACCGATGAGTCCGCCCTCCTCGAGCGGGAGCGATGGGCGAGCTCGGGAATGCTGTGGTTGACCGGCAAGCCGGGTGCACCACCGCTGTGGCCCCGAGCAGGGTTGTTCGAGGGCCTCGACCGCCACCGCCACCGTCTCGTCCGAGCGGCCACCTCGGTCGGTCGTAGTGCCGACCTCGACGTCGGCCGGTTGCTCACCGGGCGCGCCGCCCTCATGGGCCTGACCCGTCGAGGACGCCTTTCGGCCGGCGGGGCCTGTCGTCTACTGCCTGCGGCCGACGGATGGGTGGCGGTGAGTCTGGCCCGACCCGAAGATGCCGAGCTGGTGGTGGCCATTACCGGTGTCTCGATCAACGAGAAGGGCGAAACGACCGGCAGAGAAGACAACCGGGCCTGGGCCGTCCTGGCCCGCTATGCCCGCGTCCGACCGGGCCACGAGGTGATGGAGCGGGCACAGTTGCTGGGCGTCCCCGCCGCCGCGGTGGGCGCGTTCCCGACCGAGCGGAGCGGCGCGGCAGAAGGCCGTGCGCCTGTGGTCGTGCACACCGGCCGACCGGCACGCCAACGCCGGAAGGGGCCCTTCACGGTGGTGGACCTCTCCTCGCTGTGGGCGGGGCCGCTGTGCGCCAAAGTGCTGAGCGACGTCGGGGCCCGTGTCATCAAGGTAGAGAGCCGTAACCGTCCCGACGGCGGTCGTATCGGTTGCCCCCCCTTCTTTGACTGGCTCCATGCCGACCACCAGAGCGTCGTCCTCGACTTTGGAAGCCGGGGCGATCAGTCTTTACTGCAGGCGCTCATCGCCAGGGCGGACGTGGTCATCGAGGCGTCACGCCCACGGGCTCTGATGGCACTGGGTATCGACGCCGAGGCCATCGTCGACCGCACACCGGGCATGACGTGGCTCAGCATCACCGGGTACGGCCGGCAGGGTGATGATGCCGACCGCGTCGCCTTCGGTGACGACGCCGGGGCTGCAGCCGGCATGATCGCCCACAGCCCCGACGGCTCACCGGTGTTCTGCGGTGATGCGGTGGCCGATCCCGTTACCGGCCTGGTGGCGGCGTGCGCAGTGCTGGACAGTCACAGCCGGGGGGGAGGCGAGCTGATCAGCGTGGCCATGGTCGACGCTCTCCGATCGGTGATGCGGCCCCTCCCTCCCGGCGGTAGACCTGTCCGAGACGCAACCGGAGCGGACCGGTGGACAGTCGACATCGGCGAATTATCGGTGACCGTCGACCGTCCCGTACCCACGTCGGCCACCCGACCTGCTCGCGCCCCTGGCGCCGACACCCGCTCGGTGATGGCCGAGCTGGAGGGTACCACCCCGCCGTCCTGAAACATGGCAGCGCGCCCGCGCTCGAACAGCCGGCACGCCGGCCTCAAACGGCGAGCTACGAGGTCATTCCGCCCAAGCCCACCAGACCTCGAGCCAGCTCTATCTCGCCCATGTGGCGGAGCCCGTGCTGATAGATCCAACATTCGGTGGCGTCGAGGAGCGTGATTCCTTCCGGTCCGGCCACCCGGGCGCTGTAGGTGTTGGCCACCTCAGGAGGAAAGGGGCGGTTGATCACCACGCGGTCGAGCTCGGTGGGGTCCACCTGGTCCAGCCACTCCTCGGTGCGGGTGAACACGGCGGTCATATAGCGCTCGAAGGCCTCATAGTCGCCGATGCGTTGGTGCACCATCTCGTCCACGGTGCGGTGCTTGCCGTGATCGGGGATGGCCGGACGCACCTGAGCTTCCCAGCTCCCGTCCCAGATCGGTGTCGTGCCCGTCATGAGCATGAACGAGGCGTCGATCATGTTGACTATGTGAAAGAGGGAAAAGGCAATGGGCAGGACGCCTTCACGCTCGAAATGGTTGACCTGGTCCAGGTCCATGGTGGCCACGGCGTCGTAGTAGAGCGAGTGCATGGCCCGCATGCGTCGCTGCAGGGAGTCGAGCGTCGATTTGTCGGCCATGGCCCTCCTCACCGGGACCCGAGCCCGGATGCCGCGCCCGGAAGCTGTAATCCGGTCCGAACATGGATGCGATCGAGAGTTGCTTAACTACAAATCCCGAGGCGTGCGCCTGGTGCACGCTAAACACCTGTCATGAGACCGTCAACTACCGGAGTCGGTTGGTCACCACAGGGTATCGTTGGGAACCATGTCCACCCCGGCCGAGACTCGCCCCCCGGCGGTCGCTGACCAAACCGGGAGTCCACAACCGGCGGGCACCGGGGACGACGAGTCCACTGCGCTGTCGGGCGACGGTCGACAGCGGCGACGGCAGCGCAACCGCGACGCGGTCGTCGAAGCGCTGCTCGATCTCTATGCCGATGGGAACCTACGACCGAGTGCTGAGGAAATCGCCTCCCGCTCCGGACTCTCCCCCCGCTCGCTCTTCCGCTACTTCGACGACGTCGACGACCTCATCCGCGCCGCCCTGACCCGACAGCAGGCGCGGGTAATCCCTCTGGTACCCATCGAAGCAACTCCTGAAGACCTCCTGTCGGACCGTATAGCGGCGCTGGTGGCGCAACGCTTCAGGATCTTTGACGCAGTGGGCAACGCCGCCGCCGTGGTACGTCTGCGGGCTCCCTTCGAGTCGGTGCTCAACGACGCCCTGGCCACCCATCGCGCCTTCCTTCGGTCACAGATAGCGACGCTCTTCGTTGCCGAGATGGCTGCCAAAGGCACGTCGGCGGCGAGCGTCCTGTCCGCTGCCGATGTCTTGACCTCATACGAGTCGCGACACCTGTTGGTCAACGATCAGGGGCTGGACGCGAGCCAGGCCATGAACGTCATGGCCGCCGCGCTGACCGCTCTATTTTCCGACTCTGCGTCCTGAGCGGTCTCTCCCCGGACACGGGCGCTGTCCAGGTCGGCGGGCCGGAATCCGACCCCGGGACGACGGGACCTTTTTACCTTTTTATAAAAACCCACGGAATTACCGCCTACAACCGATAGTGATCTCATTCACTATCGGTTGTAGGCGGTAAAGCAGGCACTTTACAAAAACGACATATGCCGCGTGGCCCTCGCTGTGGCGGCCCCGGGATCCCACGGAGCCAGTGCACGGATGGTTCTCACACCCCCACCGGCCGGGCTTCGGCTACCAGCTTGTCGTCGTCGGCCAACAACGACTTGGCCAAGTTGCGGATCATCTCCTCCACCTCGGGATGGGCTTCGGGATCCCACCCTTCCAGCAGTTCGTTCATCGACTGGTGACGGGCGCTGGTCAAGGCGTCGATGGCCGCCTGCCCTGAAGGGGTCAGCACCAGGTGGCCCCCGTTCTCCGGGGATTCCTGTTCGACCATTCCCGCCGCCTTCAGGGCGTCGACCGCCGGCTCGAGCTCAGCCGGATCGACCTTCAACCGGGTGCCCATCTCGTCGAGGCTGGCTCCGGGATGATCAGTCAGCCGGTACAGGAGCCAACAGGCCCGGGGGGCCAGGTCGAGCCCGGCCCGGCTCCCGAGCATCAGGTACAGCTCACCGCGGTTCTCGCGGCTGGAGGCGCGATCCAGGATGCGTTGAAGCTCGCCCAGCGATGTCCGCGGTTCGGGAAGACCGAGATGTTCGGCCGGATCGGAGGTGCGGATGGACTTGCGCAACTCGATCTCCGGAAGTGTCCAACTCAAAAGGAAGGCGACAAAGGCGATCGGGACACCGATGAGGAACATGGTCTGAACGGTGTGGGCGATCCCCTCGATCACTCCACTCTGTATTGCCGGCGGGAGGGCATGAATGGCCGACGGGTTCTCCGCACTCAGGCTGAAGCCGGGCGGCGCCTTGGTGATGTGCAGGGCGTGCAGGACGTTCTTGAGAACCAGATTGGCGAAGATGGCCCCGAACACGGCCGTGCCGAATGACCCGCCGATCATGCGGAAGAAGGTCACGCCCGAGGTGGCCGTGCCCAGCTCCTCGTACTGCACGGCGTTCTGGACAGCCACTGTCAACACCTGCAGGATGAAGCCCAGGCCCAGACCGAAGACGACCATGTAGGCGGCCGTCACCCAGGCGCCGGTGGACACTCCGATCAGCGACATGAGATAAAGGCCGATGGTCATCAACCCGGTACCGATCACCGGGAAGACCTTGTAGCGGCCCCACCGGCTGACCAACAGACCGGATCCGATGGAGGCCACCAACAACCCTCCCATCAGGGGAAAGAGGCGAACACCGGACTGGACGGCACTGACTCCCTTCACCTCCTGGAAGAACAGGGGGAGGAAGGTGAGGGCGCCGAACATGGCGAAGCCGACAACGAACCCGATGGAGCTGGCCGCGGCGAACACCTTGTTGGTGAACAGGGGCAGGGGGATGATCGGCTCCACCGCCCGGCGTTCGGCCAGGAGGAACAGGACGCCGAAGACCACCCCGGCGGCGGCCAGGCCGATGATGAATGGTGACGTCCACGGGTAGGAGGTGCCGCCCAGACTGGTGAACAGAACCAGCGAGGTGGCAGACAGAGCGATGAGCGCTGTCCCCAGGTAGTCGATCACCCGGTGAACCCGGCTGAGCTGCCCCGGCAGAGCCGCCGCCGTCACAACCAGAGCGACGGCTCCGATGGGGATGTTGATGTAGAAGATCCAGCGCCAACTGAGGTATTCAACGAAGACTCCGCCGATGAGCGGACCTATGACCGAGGTCACCCCGAACATGGCCATGAAGAAACCCATATAGCGCCCCCGCTCGCGGGGGGAGACCACGTCGCCGATGATGGTCATGGCGCCGATCATCAGACCGCCACCGCCCAGTCCCTGGACCGCCCTGAACAGGATGAGCTGGACCATCGAATGGCTCAGACCGGCGAGAGCCGACCCGATGAGGAAGATGACGATGGCCCCCTGAAAGAACTTCTTGCGCCCGTAGAGGTCGCCGAGCTTGCCCCACAGGGGGGTCGACACGGTCGACGCCAGCAGGTAGGAGGTGACCACCCAGCTCAGATGGGAGGCACCGTGGAGATCGCCCACGATGGTGGGCAGGGCGGTCGATACCACCGTCTGGTCGAGTGCGGCCAGGAACATCCCCAGCATGAGTGCACCGATCACCACCAACACACGCCGGTGGGATAGAGCGGAAGGAGGCGCAGGCCTGACCGGTGCGGCCGTCTCGCTCATCGATCCCCTCTCTCTTCTCACCGAGTCTGACCCTCCGGGTCTGATCACCCGGGAATGCTGCCGGACGTCGACTCATCCTACGGGGACATGGACAAAAACGACTTACGGGGCCGCTCGGACGATGCGGACCAGTTCGGCCAGGTCGGAGTGGTCGATGCGGGCTGCCGCTCGTGGCGACGCCCGGCCCAGGGTCGATCCGAAGGGAAGGGCATCGATAAGACCACGACCCACCCAGCTGCGTATCAACCGCAGTTCCGTCGACCGGGCCAGAGCGCGCTTGTCCACTGTCTTGCCCCGCGACATGAGGGCGGCGTTGGTCAGTCGTCGGACCTCGGTCCGATCGACGGCCAAGCCGTCAGCCTCGAGGCGCCGTACCAGATAGGAGCCCGTGTTGTACCAGTCACAGAACCCGTGGACCACCGACGCCACCTGTCCGATACCTCCGTCGATGGCCAGGGCCAGGAACGGACCACCCTCGAGGGTCGACGCCGCGGCCGCCGCCACCAGCGCCAGTTGAAGGGCGCCCATGGCCCGGGCGATGGAACGGGCCTGGCGGGCGGCCAGCAGTTCGACGGCCCGGTGGTCGTCGACCAGGGCAGGGTGGTCGACCACTTGGCCCGACATCCAGTCCAGCAGGCGGGGCGGGGCCATGCGGATCTGGTCCCGGGCCCGTCGCATCCGACCGCGGCCCCCGGAGAAGATCTCGCCTCCCACCCGGCCGAACACGGCCTCGAGCTGGGCGGCGGCCTCGGCGGGGAGGCCTTCGGGACGGAGTAACGAACGGAAGGCCTGGGCAAACGCCGACCGGGCCCGGGCCAAGGCGACGGTGAGCCGTCCCGGCACCCGGGGCGTACGACCCTCATCTGGCGGGTCCGGCAGGTCCAGCGGCGACTCGGTCACCAAAGGAGTTTGGTAATTACGACCCAACTCCGCAAGACCGGCTCCTTCCCCCTGTGCGTCGGCCTACTATCGCTGAGCGGCTGTCACTCGGGCAGCGACCAGCCGGAACCACATGGTGCGGTCGCTCGCCGGGGGACGAGAGCAGCCAGCAAAAGCCGGAGGACACACATGGCCTTGGACGTCGGGCGCAGACAATTACGACAAAAGGTCCTGGTCGCCCGCGACGAGGGCCGTCCCCTACCGTCGATCGTGATCGTGGGAGCCGGTCTGTCCGGTCTGGCTCTGGCTATCCAGCTCGTACGGTCGGGGGTGCGTAGTTTCACCATCGTCGAGCAGTCCGACGGCGTGGGGGGCACCTGGCGGGACAACTCCTACCCGGGCAGCGGGTGTGACGTCCCCTCACACCTCTACTCGTTCTCCTTCGCTCCGAAGACCGACTGGACCCGGCGGTTCGCCGAACAGCCCGAGATCCTGTCCTACGCCGACCAGTGTGTGCGCCGCTACCGCCTGACCCCCCACCTCCGGCTGCAGACCACGGTGCAGGAGGCCACCCTCGACGAGACCACCGGCCGATGGCGCCTGGGACTGGCCTCGGTCACCGGGTCAGAGGTTCTCGAGGCGGATACGGTCGTCTTCGCCTGCGGCCAGCTCAACCGACCACACATCCCCCGTCTGGACGGGCTGGATAGGTTCACCGGCCCGATGTGGCACTCGGCGCGATGGGACCATCGCTGCGATCTGGCCGGCCGGCGGGTCGCCGTCATCGGCAACGGCGCCAGCGCCATCCAGTTCGTGCCAGCGGTCGCCGACGAGTGTGCCGAGCTCAACGTCTACCAACGGAGCCCCAACTACGTGGCCCCGAAGAAGGACCGCGCCTACAGCCCCAGCACCCGCCGGCTCTTTGAATCGGTGGCAGTGGTTCAGCGGGCCTACCGATGGTGGATCTATTGGGGCCTCGAGTCACGCTGGCTCTGGTTCCGCAAGGACAGCCGGGCCGGAGGGCTGCTCCGCCGGGTCTTTGCCAAGTCGCTCCGTCAGAACGTGGTCTCGCCCCGCCTCCCCGAATCGGCCGTTGTGCCCGACTATCCGGTGGGATGCAAGCGCATCCTGATCTCGAGCGACTGGTACCAAGCCCTGGCCCGGCCCCATGTCAGCGTGGTCACCGAACCCATCGACCACGTCGAACCGGACGCCATCGTGACCACCGCCGGAGATCGGCGCGCCACCGACGTGATCATCTTCGGCACCGGCTTCGAGACCACGGACTTCCTGGCTCACATTCCTGTGACTGGCGAAGCCGGTCACAACCTGGCCGAGGAGTGGGAGGAGGGCGCCCACGCCTACCTCGGAGTGGCCGTCCCCCGGTTCCCCAACCTCTATTTGTTATACGGGCCCAACACCAACCTCGGCCACAACTCGATCCTGTTCATGGTGGAGCGTCAGATCAACTTCATCCTCCAGGCCCTGGCCGTGCAGGTGCAAGCCGAACCGGTAGGCGCGGCTGGAGTCGGAACCCTCGCTCGGGTGGCGGTGACTCTGGACGCTTATCAACGGGACGACGCCAGGACACAGAAGCTGATGGCCTCCACCACCTGGGTGTCCAACTGCACCAGCTGGTACAAGACGGAGTCGGGACGGGTCACCAACAACTGGCCGACCTGGACTGTCCGCTATTGGCGGGACACCCTCCGCCTCCGTTCCGCCGATATCGCTGTCGAACCCGATATGGCTCGCAAGCCGCTCCCCACCCCCGGCGATGCCGACGCGCCATCGTCATTGGTCAGGGACTAGCGAAGCGCCGGGCCAGACCGGTCCCAGACCCAGCCGCTTCCGCCAGCAGCCGGCCGGGTTCGGACCCGGGTTACGAGCCGATGTGCTCTGCGGGGATCGTGCCCAGCCGTCCGGCCTGATAGTCCTCGAAGGCCTGGGCCACTTCGGCCTTCGTGTTCATTACGAAGGGTCCGTAGGCGTAGACCGGCTCACGGATAGGCCGTCCGCCCAGAATGAGGACGTCCAGATTCGGTGTACGCGACTCCTGCTGCGTATCGGCGCCCAGAGTCAGAAAGTCACCGGGTCCGAAGGCGACCAACTTGCCGCTGGAAATGGGCTGCCCCTGGCTCCCCACCTGACCATTCCCGCCCAGCACGTAGACGAGAGCATTGAACTCCGGCCGCCAGGGGACCTCCGCTCTGGCTCCGGGCGAGAGGGTGGCATGGACCATGGCCATCGGCGAATGGGTCGATCCGGGTCCGTCGTGCCCTCCCACATCCCCCGCGATGATCCGGAACAGCGTCCCTCCGTCCGGCGACGACGCCAATGACACCTGGGAAGCTCCGATGTCCTGATAGCGGGGAGCGATCATCTTGTCGGCACTGGGAAGATTGACCCAGAGCTGGATGCCGTGGAACAGACCACCGGAGGCAACGAGCCCCTCGGGGGGTGCCTCGATATGAAGGATCCCACCGCCGGCCGTCATCCACTGGGTGTCCCCGTTGGTGATGAGGCCGCCGCCACCGATCGAGTCCTGGTGGCGAAAGGTTCCGTCAATCATGTAGGTAACCGTTTCAAAGCCGCGATGGGGATGCCACGGTGTCCCCTTCGCCTCACCAGGGGCGTACTCCACTTCGCCCATCTGGTCCATGTGGATGAAGGGGTCCAGAGCACTGGTGTCGACACCGGCGAAAGCCCGTCGGACCGGGAACCCCTCACCCTCGAGTGCGGAAGGAGCCGTGGTCACCGATAGCACCGCCCGTTCCGCAGTGGCGTCCGAGGGACGATCCACCTTCGGAAGCGCCAGAACATCTTCCACTGTCACTGCCGGCATGCCCGACCTCCGTTGTCGTCGTCAATCCCCGGTCACCTGCCGTGGCGACCACCCTTTATGGCCTTTTTGTGCAACAGTAGTTGCACTCGCAACATTCCCGACCGAGGTCCACGGCCGATGCGATGCTGCCATCGCACCGGTTCAGCTTGCCATCCCTTCTGCCGAAAAGCATCAGTGAACAGGTACGCTTGGACAAGCGGACAGTCAGGAGACAGCAGGTGATCCGGCCACGCGGCGGAACAACCCGTCGGCGCGACGACCAAGAAGAGCAGGCGATCTCCTCGGCCGAGGAGATCGGTCGCCTGCTCCGGAACGCCCGCGAGGAACGTGGGCTCGACCTGTTGGCTGTGCATGACCGGTTGAGCCGACCCATCACTCTCATCGAAGCGCTGGAAAACGGGGATTTCGCCGCCCTCCCCGACCAGGCCCAGGCTCTCTCCACACTGCGTCGTTACGCCGCCTTCCTCGGGCTCGACGGCGATGCGCTCGCCCTTCAGATGCTCGATGCGTGGTCGGTGGCGCTTTCGGCCAACGGCTCTGGGCGAAGCTCCGCTGGTGCCGTCACCAATGTGGTCACCACGATCACCAGCGAGCCCGACCATCTCCGCGCTTTCACACAGACGGGCGAGGTACCGCGGGTGGGTGCCGGATCGGCGGCCGGCCCGGGAGGTTCGGGGGCCTTCGGCTACGGAGTCGCCGGCCCTCCGACCGGAACCTTCCCTGTCGTTCCCCGCCAGGACATCAAAAAGAGCAAGAGGGCGGTGGCCAAGGCACGACGGCGGCTGAGAGCCCCCAGCTCTCTCAAGGTGATCACCTGGGTATGCGTCCTCCTGGTGCTGGTGGTGGTGGCCGGCTTCGCCGTCCAGAGATGGAACCCCACCTGGTTGGCCCAGTCGCACATCCTGCGGGTGGCCCAACCACACGGCTCAACCGGGACGTCGAGATCGGGATCAGGATCAGGATCAGGATCGGGATCGGGATCGGGATCGGGATCGGGATCGGGATCGAGCACTGTGCACCAGTCGTCGGCCGTGGTCCTGACATCGACCGGTGCGCAGAGCTCTTCCTACACGGTCGGGTCCCGCCACTACACGGTGACGGTGGCCACATCGGGAAACTGCTGGGTACAGATCACCAGCTCGACCTCGGCTACTCCCTTGGCCGAGGGGGTCCAGCCGCCCGGCAAGGTGTTGACCTTTCCCAATCAAGGAACCATGACCGTTCAGGTCGGGGCGTCAGCGGTCCTCGTCGGTGTGGCCATCAAAGGTAAGGCCGCCTTCATCAACGCGCCGAAGCTGACCCCCTACACCTATACCTTCGCCTCGGCCTGAGGGCCGCCCCGACAGGGCCTGAGCAGCTCACCCTGGTCGCTCCGACTGAGCCGGTCACACTGGTCGCTTGGCCTGAGCAGGGCCTACTGATCAACCACCCGGAAGGTGGTGGCACCACTGGCGGCCAGCTCAGCATCCATCCGGGCATCCTCCCGGGCCGTCTTGCGCTCCTCTGAGCGGACCCACTGTACGAACACCGGGATAAGGGCCAGGAAGGTAAAGAGCTCGGCGCCGACCCACAAGATGGCCGCGCCGGCGTGGGTCGAGCTCAGCGTGTACATGGACGCCACCGGACGTGAGTCGCTGAGAAGAGCGAGGGCCAGGAATGCCTCTATCGGGACTCCGATCAGCAGGCTGACCATCCGCAACCCGTGGCTCATCTGCCAGTGCGGGACGGGATCGAGCCCGACCAGCGGCCACCAGAAGAGTGTCGAAGCGAAGAGGAAACCCACATTGACGAGGTCCATGACCCACATGTGTTCCATGGCGTAGTTGATGGCGAAGGTCAGGAAGAAAGCGAACATCGAGAAGTAGTAGAGGAGCCACACCGGCAGCGGATGGGTGAGGACCTTGAACG
This sequence comes from uncultured Acidimicrobiaceae bacterium, assembly GCA_963727955.1. Taxonomy (GTDB): domain Bacteria; phylum Actinomycetota; class Acidimicrobiia; order Acidimicrobiales; family RAAP-2; genus Bog-756. The sequence goes on along the minus strand of CAVSII010000009.1, from coordinate 193,645 downwards.
GACGCGAATTGAGCAGGGCCAGGAGCCGGATCTTCCCGCTCCGAGTCGACGTCTGGAGAGCCAGTGTCATCGGCGCCCCCATGGCCAGTAGCGGTGGCGCGATGATCATCAACAGAAGGTGCTGGATGACGTGAGCTTGGAAGTACTCCATGGTGAAGCTGGCCACCGGCGACTGCAGGGCGATCACGATTCCGACCAGCCCGGACAGGAAGGCGACCGTCCGTTTGGCACTCCAGTGCCGGCCGCGGGCAGAGAGCGACCACTGGGCCCGCAGGTACCAGACGGCGGCGGCGACCGCGGCCACCAGGACCACGACGGCGAACGGGCTGAACTCCCATCGGGTGAGCGCGGCATGGGAGCTCAGGGAAACCCGGGCCATCCCATTCATCTCCGGCACCGCTCCAGATTACCGATCGTCCGGCCACTCTCCCATTCGCTGCCAGACGGCGACCGGGGTCACCCCTCCGGTGGGCCGCTGCCGTCCCCGCCGACCGGATCGATCACCTGTTCGACCAGGCCCGTCTGCACGTCATAGCGCCACCCGACCACAGTGACCCCCGGGGCCAGGAGTGGGCACGATCTCACCGCATCGACGTCCCGCCGCAGGTCGGCATCGGGATCGGCCATGGCGAGAAACTCCCAGCCCGCGGCGTCGGGAACTCCGAGTGCGCCCAGGGCATGCCGGATGTCCTCGTCGGTGGTGAAGGCCAGGGCGCAGTCGGTGTGCTGCATGACGGCGATACGTCGCACCCCCAGCATCCGGGTGGCCAGGATCAGCGATCGCAGCGCGTCGCCGGTGACCCGCCCCCCGGCATTGCGGATGATCTTGGCGTCGCCAGGCCGGAGCCCGAGAACGGGGAGAGGATCCATCCGGGTGTCCATGCAGGTCACCAGGGCCAGCCCTTTGGCCGCCCGTGCCGGCATTCCGGCACCGTCGAAACCGGCGGCGAACCGACGGTTCTCGTCCAGTAGGTCGTCGAACATGACGAGAGCATGGCAGACCGGGACAGTGCCCTCGTCGGTCCATCCCACCCGAACCTCCGCCAGCGTCGGTGTTAGCCTCAAAAACCGAATCGCAGCCCCGGTTGGACCCAGCCCACACGATCCGACCGCTCGAGTCACTCGAACCCATCCGGAGGAGACAAGGCGTGACCCCTCGGGGCGAAAGCGAGAAGCCAGGAGCGGACGAGGTTGGAGGCCGACCGAAGCTGGCTCTCGGTATCACCACGCCGGTACTGACCATGCTGCCCGGTGCCCACGCTCGGTGGGAGGAGCACGGCACCATCGAGGACGTCGCAGCCATCGCCCGAACAGCAGACCGACTGGGCTACCACCACCTGACCTGCAGTGAGCACATTGTCATTCCCACCGAGGTGGCCACCGTGCGGGGAAGTCGTTACTGGGATCCGCTGGCCACATTCGGCTATCTGGCCGCGCTGACCACAGAAATCCGATTCGCCACCAACGTCGTGGTCCTCGGTTATCACCACCCTCTCGAGATCGCCAAGCGCTACGGAACCCTCGACCAGGTCGCACAAGGCCGGGTGATCCTGGGGCTGGGCGTGGGCTCCCTCCGCCCGGAGTTCGAACTTCTGGGGGTGCCGTTCGACGACCGGGGGTCTCGCGCAGACGATGCTCTGGCTGCGCTCCGGTCATCGCTGTCGGTGGCGGAGCCCGCGTACTCGGGGCCCTACTACCGCTACGCCGACGTGGTGATGGACCCGTGCGCCCTCCAGCCGAACGTTCCGCTGTGGATCGGGGGCCGGACGGCGCGCTCGTTGCGGCGCGCCGTTGCCCTGGGTGACGGCTGGGTTCCCTTCAACATTCGATCCGTTGACGTCGCTGCCATGCTGGCCGCGGCGCGTCAGACACCGGCGTGGGCCGCACGCCGGGGGTCCTTCGAGGTCGTCCTGCGCAACGGCCGGCCGGTGGATCCGGTCGACGATCCAGAAGGGGCCCGGACCCTGCTGGACAAGATGGCGGCGGCGGGGGCAACCGGTGTGCAGTTGGGTTTCGTCCACCATTCCTTGGATCACTATCTCGAGCAGCTCGAAGCCATGATGGCGGTGGTCGAACAGTGAACAGGATCAAGGTGGGTTTCTTCTCGCTGTCCGACCATTCGACCACCGGCGATGACCGCCCTTACCTCCGATGGCACCAGTTGGATCACATGCCCGAGCAGTACCAGATCCCGGGAATGGTGGTGGGACAGCGCTGGGCCTCGACTCCGGCGTGCCGGGCGGCACGGGCGGCCGGGGTCGAAGAGTGGACGGCAGTGGAGCATGTGGTCTGCTACCTGATGGGCCAGCCGGTCGACGAGACCATCGATGAGTTCCTCATGCTCGGTCGGCACTTGGCCGAGCTGGGCCGGTTTTCCGCCGCCCTCCCCTCGCAGTACCGGGGGGCACTGCGCCTTCTCGAATCACGCGCCGACCCTCGCAGTTTGATTTCGGACGAAGTGGTCCCTTTCCGGCCTCATCAGGGCATCTACCTCATTGTCGAAGAGCCCACCGATCAGTCGGCCCAGGACGCATTCGTCCGTCGCCTGCACACCGAACTCCTGGCCGAACTGGTGGCCATCGACGGCGTCGCCGGAGCGTTGACCTTCGCCACCACACCCTCGATCCGTAGGCCTTCGTTCAGCCCAGAGGATCGACGTATCACCCTGTGTTACCTCGACCAGCCCCCAGCCGAGGTGGGCGAGAGCATCGTCCCCTGGGTCGATCAGGTGTGGTCGAGTGCGCCCTCACGTCTGCTGCTCGCCGCGCCATTCGAGTCGCTGGTGACCTGGGACTGGGAAGGCTTCGGGCCGGACAGCTGAGCCCCAGCGCCCCTTGCCTCCTCGGCTGTAGTGTTCGGGCGGCGAGGGGTGTGGCACCCCGAACCGGGGAGGCGAGTCGGGTGAAAGAGACGGCAGGCGATCCGAACTCCGGTGCGCCCTATGTCGTTGTCTCTGCTGACGCCCACGCCGCCCCCGACGACCTCGACACCTTCCTCAGCTACGTCGACCCCGTGCACCGCCAGGCGGTGGCCGCCTATGGCGACCTCTCCTCGGTGGCCATCCCGATGTTCGGCGGAACCGACCCCGGGGTTATCGACGACGAGGACCCGGTGCGGGCGGTGGCCTCCCGTCGCCTGGCGGGAATGGGCGTGGACACGGCGGCCGCCGCGGACTGGCTGGCCAATTACAGCGCCGAGTGGGTCTTCGCCTCCGACGCCGACGGTCGGCGTCTGGCCGTTCTCGAAGAACAGGGCATCCACGCCGAGGTGGTCTTCCCCGGTCCGGTACTGGCCGGCGGGTTGTCACCCGCCATGTACCTGGGTGGCCATACCACCAAAGGGCTCGAGGTGGTGTGGCCGGCACTGCAGGCCTACAACCGGTGGCTGAGTGATTTCTGCGCGGCCGCACCCGGCCGACGCACCGGGTGCATCCCCATCGACCTCCATGACATGAAACGGGCGACCGAAGAGATCGCCTGGGCGCGCGCTCAGGGTCTGACCGGTGGGGTGATGCTGCCTGCCATGTCGCTCCGGTCCGAGTTGCCGGGTTACGCCGACGAGTACTACGAGCCCCTGTGGAGCGCATGTGAGGAGAACGGGTTGGTAGTCAACCTGCACACGGGCGCCTCGGGGACGGCGACCGATGCCAAGCAGCTCTACGACGCCAAGCACGGAGGCTTTCTCGGGTTGTACGAGGTGTTCGTTTTCACCCGTCGGCCTCTCTGGTTCATGATCTTCGGGGGTGTGTTCGACCGTCATCCCGACCTCAAGGTGGTAGTGACCGAGAACGGGGTGCAATGGCTGCCTTCGCTGGTCCGTGACATGGAATCCTTCTTCGACACGCACGGTGGGGCGCCGGTGCGGTCCTATCTCTCGCGCCGCCCATCCGAGTACGTCGACCGTCATGTGTTCCTCGGAGGTTCTCTCATGAAACGCGAGGAGGCGGAGATGCGGCACGAGATCGGCATCGACCGGCTGATGTGGGGTGCCGACTATCCCCATCTGGAGGGGGCGGCTCCTGTCCACCGGCAGATCCTGCGCTACGTGTTCGGCGGGCTGCCGGAAGAGGAGATCCGGCAGATCGTCGGCCTCAACGCCGTCGATCTGTTCGGATTTGACGGCGACCTCCTCCAAAAGGTGGCGGACCGGGTCGGCCCGACAGTGTCGGACCTGTCCCGATCGATCTCGTTGGAAGATTTCCCCAATACCTTCAGTTGGAGCCTCGGGCGTCCGGTCCCCTTGGCGTCGGCGGCAGAGAGCGTCGGCTGACTCGTCGAGTAAGGCACCTGACCACGATCAGGTGGCTGTCTCGTTCCGGCGACGTTTACTCAGGCTGTACTCCACGTAGCCCTTGAGCAGCTTGTCATTGTCCTTGGAAATGAAGTCGTGCACCCGCTTCTCGAGGAGTACTCGCATGAGCGGATTGATCGCCTCATAGGTCTCCCGGAAATGGATCCGGGTCTGCCCCCCGCCTATCTCCTCCAGGCGCGTCCAGCCTGAGGCGCGCGACCACAGCGGCTTTCCGATGGCGTCGTACTTCCACGACACCGGCGACTCCGCTTCGGTGATCCACTCCCAGGACTGTGCCCGTCCTTTGGACAGCAGATACCGGGGTACGGCGAAGTCACAGTGACGGACAAGGCCGTTCCCCTTCTCGTCGCCGGGATGGTAGATCTCGATGGTGACGGCCTTGGTCTTGACCCCGGAGCGCATGTTGCTCCAGAACACATCCCAGACCTCTTGGGCCGTCCCGTCCACGTCGAAATGAAACTGGTGATCTTGCATGGCCACCCTCCTTGGATCACGCGATGGCAGCCCCGAGTCTGTCCGTTCGGCAGCCTCGCCGCCCGTTGGGCGATCAGCCCTCGTCGGGGGGTTGCAGTATCCGGTCGGCGGCGTCCCCCAAGAACTCCGCCATGGCCTGGTCGGTCAGGGGCAGAGAGCGGGCCGCGGACAGCGCCCGCTCCATCGGGAGGAAGGGGTGGTCCGAGGCAAAAAGCACCCGTCCGCGGCCCCGTCGCGAGTCCATGAACCTCACCAGCGCCGGGTGCATGTACTTGGCCAGATAGGCCGAGTTGGACAGGTACAGGTTGGGCCACTTGATCATGTACTCGATGAGCAGCTCTTCGTAGGGATGACCCATATGGGCACCGATGACCACCAGATCGGGAAAGTCGATCAGCACATCCTCCAACAGCACCGGATCCTGACAGCGGGAACGGACCCTCGGTCCGGGAATGCCGATGTTGATGGACACCGGCAGACCCAGCTCCTCGCACGTGGCGTAGAGCGGGTAATAGACAGCATCGTTGAGCGGACGCTGGTGGATCAGGGGCGAGATCCGCACCAGGTCGACGGTCCCCTCGGCGGCGCGGGAACGGATGGCCATGCTCTGGTTGCGGGGCTTGTCCGGTTTGTCGGCCGTCGCTGCCAACCAGATCCGGTGGCGTTGATCAGTCACGAAGGACAGTGTCTCGTCATCCACGGTGGACAGCGTGCTGGTCAGAACAGCCTTGTCGACTCCGAGACGATCCATCTCTCCCACCAGGTCCCCCGTCGTCATGCCACTGCGGATGTCGCTGCCGAAGAAACCCTCGATGGCTCCGAAACCCTTCTGTCCGAGGAACTTTTCTGCGGCTCGCGAGGAGATGGCGTTGACCCACAGGTCGACGATCATGGGTGCTCCTGACATCGAGGGCGCTTGCGCCCGCTTATGGCGTCCGCTCACCTTCTCCCGAAGCGAGCCCGGACGCTCGTCCGGTCGACGGTGACTCTAGTGACCTCTTCCTGACGATGCATCCGGGTCGTCCTACCTCCCCGCCGGTGCGCCGGGCTAGCTTCGGGACGACCGCGGGACCGCCGGGACCGCTCTTATGATGCGAAGGGTGGGGTGGAACCGTGGCCGGTGACGAGCAAGCCCCGGAAGCGAATCCCTTCTTCGACGTGGTCTTCAGGCAACGTGCCTGTCGGCAGTTCTCCGACCGACCTGTGGACGAGGCCCTGGTCGAGCTCTGCCTTCGGGCCGCCACCCATGCGCCGAGCGCCGAAAACCGCCAACCCTGGGTATTTGTGGTCGTCCGGGAACCCGAACGACGGGATGACATCGGAAACCTGATGCGTCGCGCCTGGCGAGAGGGGGGGCGCCAGTACTCCCAGGACCGGCTGTCACCGACCCTCCTCCGCGACGTCGACCAGGGAGCCGAAGGTGCGATCCCCGCGGCCCCGGTGATCATCGTCGTCTGCGGCGATGGGCGCCTTGGCCTCGAGTCCACGCTGCCCTCCTCTGTGTTCCCGGCCACGCAGAATCTCCTGTTGGCAGCCACCGCCCTCGGCCTCGGCTCGGCCATGACCACACTGGCCACCTTTTTGGCCGACGAACTGGGCTCCCTCCTCACCCTGCCTCCTGCCGTCGTGCCCATGGCCGTGGTCCCTCTCGGTTGGCCCCGCCGACCCCTCGGCCCACCCCGGCGACTTCCCCTCACCGAGCGGGCTCACCGCGAGCATTACGGCCGGCAGTGGTGAGGAGCCCCAGCACGGGGTGCCCGGTTCCGGACACGCAACTGAGCGGGCACGTCGGCGTCGGTCAGATCGAAACCGGTGAGGTCCGACCGGTCGAGGTCGACCCCGCTGAGGTCGGCACCGGAAACTTCGTGCCTGGCCAAACGCTCGTGAGGAAACGGTCAAACATCTGGCTCGGGGCCCGCCCCGCAAATCGGACCGCCAATCACGCGGTTGCACACCATCGAAGAGTTACCGCTCAGCCCGGTCTGATCACCGGCATCCCAGGGTTTCGGCCGGAGAGATGTCGATGAGCCGGTTCAGCCGGCGCGATTGATCGGCCTTCGCTTCATCCAACTTGACCACGGACTTCGGGAGGCGAGACTGCGGTGGCCCAAATCGGCACCCGATGGCAGTTTCGGCTGCGGTAGCGGCGGATCTCGAGTCGGAGATGCTTCCGGCCCCGATGGCGTCGGCCAGAGCCGACAACCCCAGATCCCATACGACGGGACTCCTGTAACGGTCCGTGGGCCGGAGCAAATCCGAGACGTCGGCTGCCGGCGTATTCGACCTCCCCGTCGATCGGGACCGCGGATTCGATCCAGGCCGCGGCGCGCTGCCGATCGGAAACCGGCGCCACCACCGGACCCGGGTACGCCGGTGAACGCTCGAATCCCTTTCGGCCATCAGAGGGATGGTACCCACAACCCCTGGCTTGTAACGGACGCTGTCGCTGCCGGGTCACTCTGACAGCCTGGCCGTGGTCACCCCAAAAGGTCGTAGCCCGAATGCGCCCTCGAACGAACCCACCGGATGCCCACGCAGATCGACCAGCCAGCCCGTCTTCCCGGGTATGGACACCTCTGTTGCCACGGCGTCCGGGTTGAAGACGCGGACCTCGAGCACCCCGTTCTCCCGGCGCACGGCGCTGACCTGGGCGCCGCTGATCTGCAACTCACTCCCGGCAGGCGGTCGGGTGCCCCCACCGGAGCTGGCCAACACCTCGAGGGGTAGGAGAACGTCGTCGGCCAGGGCGTACGGATCGCCGACGCCCAGTCCCAGGGCGTAGCGCAGAGAGATAGGGCGACCGCTCATCTGCAGTCCTTCGACCGGTGTCAGAGGTCCAGCGGAGAAGGGCCGGTAGGTCATTCCTTGCCGTGACAACATGCCGGTCGACCGCAGCACGGTCAGCGCCAACGTCGAGGCAGCGTCACCCTCGGGGGTGGGGCCGATGTCGATGAGCTCGTACTCACAGACACCGTCATGGACGACGGTCAAGCCTCCGGCCGATACGAACCGATGGGCCGGGGCGGTGGGTAGCCCGTACTCGTCGGCGCGGCCTTCGGCCGTCAGTCCCCGCTCGACCACAGCGAAGGCACTCTCGGCCCTGGATGTCCGGGCCGGCTCGGGCAACGGCAGGTGCACCCGAAGCCGGTGGTCCCGACTGGGATTGATGAACGTGGTCGTAACCCGCACCACGGGCTCATCCGCCCTCAGCTCGACCATGGTTTGCACCTCGGTCAACCGCTCGCCCACCCGCTCCTGCGAATTCCCGTCAACACGATCGGGCCAGCGGTAACTGGCGGTGATGATCACGCGTGCCCGCACCGGTCCCCGTTCGGTCACAACCACCGCCACCGTTTCCGGTCGATCCACCAGGCTGTCGTGACGCGGGGGCGAGTAGTTGTAGGAGTCGCCCAGGTCACCGCCATCGACCAGCTGGCCATAGCCCGATCGTCCGTCTAGGGAGAAGGTTCCGAGTTGCGGGTCGATTTCGATCGATACCAAACCATTGGCCAGCGAAACCGGCTCTCCCGGTGCACTGGTCACAACCGGATGCTCCAGGGTCACCGGTTCGAGCGGCTGCCACCCAAATCCCGCCACCATGGCGGAGCGGGCCACGATCCGCCGCACAGGTGGCCGGTCCATCCCCAGCCGAATCACAGCCTGGGGTCGCGCCTCCAGACGGGCGTAGACCTCTCGCTTAGCCTGCACGATCGATACATCGTGGCGCTCTTCGTGTCCCGCCAACAGGGTGATGTCGATCCCCTCGCCGTCCTCCTCGACCACGATGTCGTGAAGCCAGGTGTCGTGCTCGATCTGCGGACTCTGGAGCATGCCGAGGACAGTGCGGACCGTCTCGGCATCGAGCTCCATGGACCCCATGTGGCCATTGTTCTCCTCGAGCACCTGGACGTCGCCGCCCTGTAGCTCAAGGGCTCCGACGTCCAGCTCGACGAGACCGGAGCGGGCACGGTGAGCGGGATTGAGCACGTGCCACCCTGGTTCGGCCAACGAAGCGGCCAGCGCCGAAATGGCCCTGTCGGCCAGTCCGGTGGCGATGGAGTGTGCTTCTGCATAGCGGTGCATGACTGCGTCGACAACGTCGTCCACCGAGCAGGCACAGATGGAATCGTGTGCCGAGTTACGTACGATCTCTCTCCAGGCCAGCTCGAGCTGCCGCTGCGGCCACCGCGAAGGTGGTTGGAAGAGTGCGGCGAGAGGCTCGGCCCGTCGCTCCAGGTCCCGAACGGCTCGTCCCCCCAAGCGCTTGACGTCAACCCGGTTCGAGGTGACGCCCATCAACATGTCGGCCCGGAAGCCGGAACGGAGTTCCCCTTTCCAGACCTCTAAATCGAGGGTCGATGCCGAAGCCAGGTAGTCGGGGAGGGACAGGATCTCGAAGACGAGGTCGTCCTGGAGGTCATTGGCTTCAGCCACGACCCGTCCCAGCCATGGCTGTGGCTTCAGATGGTCGGAGCCGTTCATGTACAACAGATCGCCGATGACCAGATCTCCGACCTCCTCCAGATGCTCGGCCACCCGCTGTACCAGTGCCTTGGCATCGTCGGGGAGTTTGGCGCCGTTGCTGTAGCCGGTGGGAAGGTACTCGGCCCGCACGGTGGAGCCGTCGGGCGCTTCCCAGAAGAACCCCGTTTTGGTGACCGTCGACGGCACGCCCCGCCAGACCACGGCGTCGGTCAATCCGGCTAGTCGGAGTATCTGGGGCATCTGTGCGATATGTCCGAACATGTCAGGCAGGTAGCCGACTGGCATAGCTCCGCCGAAGGCAGCGGCGCGGACCAGACCCATCTGCAAGTTGCGGATGATGGTCTCGCCGGAGGCCAGAAATTCATCCATGAGGATGTACCAGGGCCCCATGCTGATGCGCCCGGCCACAGCCAGCGACCGCAGGTGGTCTTCCTGTTCGGGTCGCACTTCGAGAAAGTCGTCGACCACTGCCATCTGACCGTCCAGCATGAAGTACGGGTAATTCTCACCCGAATCCAGCAGGGGTAGCAGTACATCGAGAAGGTCGACCAGGTTGAGTCGGAAATCCTGGAAGGACTTGTACCACTCACGATCCCAGTGGGTGTGAGGAACGATAGCCACGCGACGGACAGGCATGCCGCCACACTATGACGGTCGGGTGATCAGGGAGGGGGCGGCGAGGTCGGAGGCGGCGCCATTGGCCATGGTGATGTCGGTGTCGGTGGTGGCGGTGTCGGTGGTGGCGGTTTCGGTGGTGGCGGTTTCGGTGGTGGCACGGCCTGTACGTATTCCTGCTCTGTCCAGCCAATGCCGTCCCACCACCGGACATAGCCGGAGCGACCCGGTGACGGGTACCAACCCGGACCGGGTTGACCCGGAAAGGGTCCCTGCCGAGCAGACGCCGGCCTTGGCGGCCTGGACAACCGGACACTGCCGACTACCAACAGCACCGATCCAGCGACCAGTGCAACGATGCCCATGTAGAACAGGGCATTGTCGGTCGAGCAGCTGTCCCGAATGTTCTGATCGAACTGGGCTAGCTGGCCGAGGGTCGAGTCACACACGGCGTGGTTGTTGGCCTCGGCGGCGACGCCGATTCCACCGAACACCGCCAGAATGATGCCGGCCACGAACAGTCCGGAGCCGTGCCTGGTTGGTCTGCTGTTCACGTTCTCCACTGACCCTCGTTCTGACCCGTCTGCCATTCCGGCCCTTCGAAGAGGTGCGCAATCCTTCCTATGCTCGGACCGAGGAAGGAGTTGGGCCAAGGAGAATTGGACTCGGCGACCTCAGCGTTGACGGTTGCGTTCGTTTCGCCCACTGGAAGTGTTGGGCCGAAGCGATTGGGCCTCGACGCCAAGAAATGGTACCGGAGGATGCAGGGGAATCCCCCGTAATTCCTATCCCTACGACAATCCCCGACGACGGCGCTGGCCGGTGCGTCCTCTACATACCCGTTCCCGATCGACCGCCGACAGGCCTTTCTGACCATAAGCCACGAGGTCCCGGGGGGCGAGGACGCCGAGTTGTCCTGCCCGGGAACCCAGCACCAGCCGTCGCCAGATCAGCTGTGGCGACGATGTTCGGCCACGGTCATGGTGGGCCGTGGCGACAGGAGCGCAGCCAGGTGACCGTCTCGCAGCACCTCGGGTCCAGCAATGCGGCGCCCGGCGCGAATGAGGATCACACCCATGGTGGCAGCGACCGGCCTGCGGTGGAACCGGCTCGGTTGACCGGCGTGACCAATGAGATCGCGACGGTGCTCGTAGGCCAGACGGGACCCCAGCCCGGGGTTCATGATGTTCCCCTTCTGCTTGCTTGTCCCATGGATGCATCCTACCCGTTAATTTGGACAAACAAAACAATTAGGTATATAGTTCTTGACCTATGCAATTCACGGACGCACCCGGATCGCCGGTCGAGGTCGCCGTCATTGGGCCATCCCTGCCCCTGGAGCTGTCCTGGGCGGCCCATGCGGCCTGGTCATCACAACTGCGTTCGCAGCACCCCATCCTGCAGGAGGTGGCGGACGAATTTCCGCCTGTGTTCACGGCAATCAGGGAGTTCTGGGGTGACGACCTGCACAGCTTCTCCGAAATCGAGGTATTGGCCCACACGGCGGGAGCGCTGGAGGAGAGCGACTTCGATCGACTCCTCGATGCCATGGACTCGGCACGCCCATTGGTGCCTCGGGACCTGCCTCTCCAGTCGGAGTCGGAACACGCTCGTGAAGTCATCAACGGGCGCATCACCCAGCTGTGCGAAGACCCGGCCCGGTGGTCCGCCTATCGCGCCACACTGGAGTCCCTCTACGGCGCGCTGGACCGGTGGTGGCGTGAGGAAGGGATGGCCACCGCCGAAAATGGAGCCGATGCCGCTCGCCGGGAACTGGCGCGGGGCGGCGAATGGAATCGAATGGTCTCGGCCGACTGCGGTGTGGTTCAGGAGCATTTTCCCGAGATTCTCCAGCGACGCGTCCCGGTGGTTCTCGTGGTGTGCGCCCTCTTCGGAAAGGGCCTGTATCTGGACTTGCCCGGCTGCCAATTGGTCGGCGTCAGCACCGGGATGGGTGAGCTCGGGGCTCGGGCCCGAACCGAGGAGCTTGCCCGTCAGCTCCGCGTCCTTGCTGAGCCGACCCGTCTGGCCATCGTCAACCATCTCATGACCGGACCACGGTCCATTGGGGACCTCGCTCTCGATTTCAATCTGGCCCAACCAACCATCAGCGTGCACGTGAAGCAGCTGCGACAGGCCGGCTTCGTCACGGCCACGCGGAGCGGTCCCAGTCTCGAGTTGAAAGTGAACGCGGAGGCCGTGCGCGGCATTTCGCAACGCATTTCCGACCTTTTCGGCCAACCACCCTCGTATTAACCGACGGACCTACCGAAGCCATTCCTCGACGGTGTCCACCTGGTAACAGTGGCATCGAACTCCGACTGGTCAGAGCTCGGAGATCGGCTCACTACGGGCACCACCGGTCCAGCCCTCTTCGAACAGCTCGATCGGGTCACGGAGGTCGAGCATGCCGAGGTAGCCGCCGCCACGCTCGATGGCATCGTGGACGGCATAGCCCAGGACCTCCTGGCACTGCCGGGGTAGGCGGTAGGCCAACTCCGGCGGCACGGCGAGATAATTGTTCTCCTCGGTTCGCAGCCAGCCCAGCGTGTAGGACAGGTGAACGCCGCGGCGCGGCTCGGCGGCGGTGTGGGCCCCTCCGCCATGAAACGTCGATCCCAGGTAGAGGATCGCCGAGCCGGCCGGCATCTGGGCGGCAACGGCCTCGTCGGCGCTCGGGTAGCGACCGACCTCCCATCGGTGGCTCCCAGGAAAGACCCGAGTGGCGCCGTTCTCAGATGTGAAGTCGACCAGAGCGATCACCGAGGCCAGCTGCAATTCGGGCTTGGGTTCGGGCACAAGGTTCCACACGATCTCGTCCCGGTGCCAGAACTGGTCTCCCGCGCCCGGCAGACGCTCCAGCAAATGGGCCAGATTGAGCTGATAGCGGGCACACGACGGTCCCAGAATGGTCTCGCAAACGGCCATGAGGAGCGGGTGGATCATGACCTCGGTGGCAAAGGTGGGTGACTTGCCGGCCAGACCGGAGACGTGGCGAGTCTGGGCGTGGAAGATTTGGACCCCGGGGTTGAGATGACGCATGTCGGGGTCGGCCAGTGCGACGTACGGCTCGACCTCTGCGTTGATGGCGTCGACCACGTCTGGAGTCACCAGATCGTGGACGATGACGGCACCGTCCGCCACAAGGGCCCCTACGACTTGCTCTGCTCCTGCGTCGGCTTCAAGCCGTCGGAGTCGGACCTCGTGAACTGGTGCCACCTCCTACTCCTTGAGACACTCAGTCTTTCACGCGGTCACGTCCCAGCGAGTGGTGTACAAGCTTCGTGAGTTGCGAAGCCCTCGCGTCAACCTGTTGATCTGACTCTACGTCGGTGTGTCGATGGCGTGCCTCCCGGTTTCGGCGATGGTGTTCAACCAGCGTCGATGGCCGGTCTCGGGTCGGATTCCGCTGGTTCGTCCTTGCGGGTGGCCTTGAGCGACTCCACGCTCATGTAGCGCTTGGTGATGGCCCACTCGTCGGTCTGCTCGGCCAGGATGGCGCCGACGAGGCGGATGACGGCCTGACGATTGGGGAAGATCCCGACCACATCGGTCCTCCGGCGGATCTCCTTGTTGAGCCGCTCCTGGGGGTTGTTGGATCGGATCTTGGGCCAGTGTTCAGGCGGAAACGAGGAGAAGGCCAAGACGTCGTCGGCAGCGTCGAGCAGGTAGACGGCCACGTCGTTGAAGCCGGCCTGGGTCAGCTTGTCGACCACGTCGCCCAGCTGGGCCCAGGTGGTCTCTCGGTCTGGTTGTTCGAAGATGGACCGCACCAACGCGGCGATCATGGGCCAGTTGGCCTTGGGGACCCGGGAGGCCAAATTGGCCATGAAATGGGTTCGACACCGTTGCCAGGTGGCGTCGGCGAACACCTGGGCGATGGCCGCCTTGATCCCCCCGTGGGCGTCGGAGATGACCAGTTCCACCCCGGAGATCCCCCGGGCGACGAGGTAGCGCAAAAAGGCCGTCCAGGCCGCCGTGTCCTCGGTGGTCACGATGTCGAAGCCGACGATCTCTCGGTAGCCGTCGGCGTTGACGGCCGTGGCGATCACCGCCGACACGTTGACCACCCGGCCTCCCTCCCGCACCCGCTGGGTGACGGCGTCGATCCACAGGTAGCGGTAGGGACCGCCATCGAGGGGCCGCTCCCGGAACTCGGCCACCTTGGCGTCGAGCTCTTCGGCCATCCGGGACACCTCGGACTTGGAGAGCCCTTCGATACCCATGGCCTTGACCAGGTCGTCGACCCGGCGGGTGGACACGCCTTCCACGTAGGCCTGGCACACCACCGCCACCAGGGCCTTCTCGGCACGACGTCGTGGCTGGAGCAAGAACTCGGGGCTGTAGACCCCTCGTCGGAGCTTGGGGACCGACAGGTCGACCGAGCCCACCCGGGTGTCCCAGGGCCGCATCCGGTAGCCGTTGCGGTAGTTCTCCCGCTCGTCGGTGCGTTCGCCGTAGGCGGCGCCGCACTGCATCGAGGCCTGGGCGGACATCAGCGCCTCGGCGAAGGCCGCGATCATGGCCCGGGCCAGATCCTGGTCGCCGTCGGCGTCCTCGAGGTACTTGCCAAGCCATGCAGCCGCGTCGATAGTGGTTGGGACGTTCACCGTGATCCTCCTCAAGATGTTGTGTGGAAACTGCTTCTTGAGGTTGACGCGGTGACCGTCGCGTCTGGGGGATGGTGCCTCAGCTCAAAGGGCCGTACACCACTGGTTGGGACTCAACTTTTCACGCCTCTACGGACAGGTGCTGCGGCCCAATCGGACGGCGATGCCGTACGCGGCACACCCCAACCGTCCACCGTTCTGCTCAACCGCCGGAGGTCGCCTCCGGGCGGTCATGTCACTTGATTCGGGCTCTCCGCTGGGCTGGTTTGACGGGCAAAGAGACGCTTCCGTGTGAGGGCGGCGAGGAGCACGGCAGATACCCCCAGGATCAGAACGAGCGCCATCACGAAGAGCTCGACCTGCACTCCCTGACGGTTCGGGCTGCCAAATTCGTCGTCCAGCGGATCTCTCCGTTCGTCCTCGTCGGACGGACGGATTGGGCGGGACTGGCGTGTCATCAGGCCGGCGACTCCGTAGACGTCGAAACCCCCGCGGGGACAGCGCCACCGTCGGGTCCGACAGCCCGGCCGCTGCGCTTGACATCGAGCCGCCCTTCCTCCTGGGCATGGTCGCCGAAACCCACTCCGATCCGCTGATCTCGGCGTCGGAGGTTCTCGTGGGTGATGTCGTGCAGCACGTGATCATCGGCCTCAGTGGGGTTTGTCGGCTGTAGCGCCCGGGGCCAGAGGTTCCTGGCCAATACCGGGTTGAGTTCTGCGCCATAGAGGCTGACCTTGGCCAAAAGGAAGAGGAAACCGACGAGGCCGATCACGATCCCGAACTGACCGTACGTGGCTGAACTGTTCCTGACCTGGTGCTGGACCAGCCCAGAGCCGAGCGTCACCAGGAAGGTGAACCCCGTGGCGGCTAGGGCAGCCCCCGGGAGGAGGGAGCCAGTGGCAATGGTGGCCGGCGTGAGGGCGCGGAATGCCAGGACATACAGCACGACATTCATGGCCGACATACCCACCAGTAGTGGGATGCGCACGAGGTAGCCAACCCCGGAGCTAGTAGCCAAGGTTGCCGTTGCCGCGTTCATCACGAAGGAGCCCCCGATGATGGCCAAGCCAACGAGGCTTCGTCCCAGTCGGGGCAGGAATCCCGGAACATCCACCTGGGGGATGTTCCACACCCTCACCATGGCCTGTTGGGCTGTCTGCGTGACCCCCTGGGCACCGTAGAGCAAGCCGAGGAGGCCCACGAACAACGCCAGGCTGCTTCCATGAAGACTGCTCGATCCCCGCTCCGGGTTGAATTGACTTCCCACCACGGGAAACTCGTGCAGTGTGGTCACCAACTGGCGGCCCAGCGAGGCGGCGCCGATGAACCCAAAGACGGTGACGACGAGCAGGAGCAGGGGGTAGATGGCAACGAAACCGTACCAGCCGAGTCCCACCACGAATTGGTTGGCACTGTCGTCGCCGAACTTCTTCACGACGCCGTAGGCCACCGCTGTGGCCCGATGGGAGCGCTGCCACTCGTCGACCGCCGCCGACCAGTGGTCAGTAGCCTTCACGATCCCGCCCCGTCTCAGCGAGTGCTGCTTCTGTATGGACAGCTTTGCTCACACCGTTGCTGCTACCCCTGTCGGGGCGATCGAAACCGCCGGCCACCAGACGGGGTTGCCCGCTGTGCCCAACAATCGATTGTTGTTTGTTTTCCGTTTCCTCCGGATGCCACGGATGCCTAAACGCCTGGCCGCCACGCATGGGACGTGCCGCTCACTGCCATGAAGTCGTTTCGTGCGATGCAGATCGGGTAGAGGACGGTGGTCGCTATCAGCACACGGAGGGGATTCTCATGGCCGGTGGACTTGTAGCCAGCATCATTGCCTTCGCGGTGGGTGCGGTCCTGGACTTTGCACTCACCGTCAGCCCGGACCAGCACGGATTCAACGTGCAAACGGTCGGTGTCATCCTGATGATTGTCGGGGCAGTCGGTGTTGTGCTGTCCCTCATTGGGATGCTGGGCTCGGCAATGCGTCGGCATCGAACGGTGATTCAGGACGGGCGAGGCAACGTACTGCGTCGAGACGACACGTACATTTGAGCCTGGCACGACCGCACTGATCGGTCGCGGCGGACCAACTCCCTGAGCCGTTGGCACAGGCTCCATGCCCCAACCCTTTAGGGACGCTCCGACGCTCTCGCCCCTCAAAACCTCGGTGACAGGCCAGAGGACCAGGCGGGCGTGGCCGACCAAACGACCGGGCGATTGACACGGACAGCGGCTGGGTACGGCCTGGCTATGAACGTCGCTATCGAGCGCGAGACCAAGCTGGACGCCAACGTGGATTTCACGCTGCCCGATCTTCGGCGGGTGGTTCCCCGTGCCGCAGTTCTCCAGACCCAGCGCCTGTGGTCCACGTACATCGACTCGGGGGACCTCCGCCTCTGGGCCGCAGGCATCACCCTTCGTCACCGCCGCGGCGAGGATGAAGGCCCGGGGCTCTGGACGCTGAAGCTACCCATCCACCTTGGAGCATCCCAGACGGTCCGCTCGGAGCACACCTGGGAGGGGACAGTGGGCACTGTGCCCCCCGAGGTGCGCGAGATCCTGGTTGGCGTGCTGCGGCGCGAGCCGCTCAAGGTGGTGGCCGAGCTGGAGTGCACGCGCCGGCGGATTGCCCTCAGCGACGCGAGCGGGAAGCCCATCGGAGAGATCGACGACGACGACGTCACCGTCCACGGCGGACATCAGGACGGCCTCCGGTTCCACGAGGTCGAGCTGGAGACGGCGGCGGACGACGACTGGGTGGGAAAGGTGCTGGACCGCCTGGTGGAGGCGGGCGCCCGCCCGGGTTCGGGCCGTCCCAAGCTGGGTCGGGCCCTCGGGCAGACCGAAAACGAGGATCGTCCCCGTGCGGGCCGTCACCTCACCGTGGGTGATGTGTTGCGGCGTGGTATCGGATCATCGCTGCAGCGTCTGGTCGACCGCGACTACCGGCTCAGGTTGGACCCCTCCGATCCGGCTTCTGAAGCCATTCACCAGGCCCGGGTGGCATCCCGCCGCCTGCGCTCGGACCTCAAGACGGTGGGCGACGTCCTGGACCCTGTTTGGCTCCGACACACGCGTGATGATCTGGAGTGGCTCGGGTCGGCGCTGGGCAAGGTCCGGGACTGCGACGTGCTCGCCGACTATCTGGCCGTGGAGCGCCACCAGGGTAGTGTCGACCCAGAAGGTCTCGCAGTCCTCGTAACCATGCTCCGCAAGGAGCGGTCTGAGGCGTGCTGGGGGGTGGCTCAGGTACTCGGCAGTGATCGGTATCTCACCCTTCTCGACAGGCTCCATGCGGCGGCGGCTCATCCCCCGGTGGCCGAACCTTCGGCGTCGGCCGAGCTCGCCCGTGACATGCTCCCGCCAATGGTGGCAAGAGACTGGAACAGGCTGCGCAAGGCGGCCCGTCGAGCTCATCGGCGGCCTACCGACCGGCATCTCCACAAAGTGCGCATCTGCGCCAAACAGCTGCGGTATGCCGGCGAACTCCTGTCACCGGCCGTCGGCAAGCAGGCCCGCTCGACAGCCAGGGCGGCGAAGCACCTCCAGACGCTCCTGGGCCACCACCAGGACGCCGTGGTAGCCCAGCGGTGGCTCCACCGTCAGGCGGAGACCGGTTCGGGTATCGTCGGCTTCACCGCCGGGCAGCTGGCGTCAGGTCAACGACTCCGGCAACTCGAAGCCAGAGCCGGTTGGATGTCCCTTTGGCATCGCCTCGACCGCCCCAAGCGACGCCGTTGGCTTACGTCACCGTCGTGAACGAGCTTCTGCCCTTGGCCCGGAGGTGTAACAAACGCCGCACGGCGGCGGCCGGAGTCGGATCCCGCGGCACAAGGATCATCAGCCGGCTCCCGGTCAAACCGCGATTCCCCTGATGCCCGGCGCGGGGACGCCCAGGGAAGGGGCCTCCTGCCGCGACGCTAAGGGCCCGCCGCGGAATAGATCGCGACATCATGCCGCTGCGATGGTGTAGTTCCAGTCACCATGCCACTTGTGCGGCGTGAGCGGTAGGGCGGCCAGTTCCTTGTCGGTGACCTTGACTCCGGTTGGATACCACTCCGAGTCGTAGCTGGCCTGGACCGTCAAACCGCCCTTGGTCTTGGTCGCCGCGATGAGCTCGACGATCGTGCGGATGTCGGTCAGCGGCCGACCGCGCCAGTTCATGGAGATGAAGGAGAACATTCGGTGCTCGATCTTGTTCCACTTCGATGTTCCGGGCGGGTAGTGCACGACGGTGATCTCGAGGCCTGTCTCGGCGGCCAGCGTGGCGAGCTGGGCCTTCCAGGCCCGGACCCGGTAGCCGTTGGATCCCCCGGCATCGGCGGTGATCAGTAGCTTGGCCGCGTCGGGGAAGCGGCCCGCACCCATCTGATTCCACCACCGACGTATCGATTCGACGGCGAACTCGGCGGTATCGGCGGTGTCGCCGACCGACACCCACCCCTCGTCGTTGGTGAGGTCATAGATGCCATAGGGAATGGCGCGGCCGACTTCGGGGTCGACGAAGTCATGGACGGCCACCCGGGTTGGGGCACCTTGGGGGTGCCATTCGCTCCCGCCGTTGGTGTATTCGCCGATGAGCTCCTTCTTCTTGGTGTCGACGCTGATCACCGGTTGGCGTTCCTTGACGAAGCGCGAGACCGCTTTGTTGAGATAACCGAACTGGGCGTCACGATCGGGATGGGCCGTCCCCTCCTTGGCCTTGGCCGGCGCCTGCAAGGAGTAGCCCATCTGATGGAGCAGACGCCTGACCAGTTCGGCGGAGGCCACAAAACCTCGTCGCACCAGCTCGTCGGCCAGGTCATAGGTCGACTTCGACGTCCAGCGCAGATGCGACATCGGCGTGCCCCGCGTCTCGGGATAGACGAGTTCGTCGAGCACCTCGAGCAGTCCGGGCTGGATCTCGACCGCCTGCTTGGCCCCACCTCCGGGGGCACGACGACGATCGGAGACCTCGATGCCGCCACGGACCTCGTGCACGGCCTTGTTCACCGTCGAGGTGCTCATCCCCGACGCCTCGGCCACACGAGCCTGTCCGCCGCGATCGAGTGCTTCGACCATGGCACCGGCAAGCACGCGCTTTTGGCGCTCGTCGAGGTGTGGCAACACTGTCTCGAAGAACCCGGCAAGACCTTCGGGGGACAGCTCCACACCTCAAGGTTACATCTCGCGTCTTATTCTAGGGTGGACCCTAAGGTACTTGTAGCTGAGCCCGTCCTCTGTTCCTTCGCACCCATGAGGGTCGTGACGACTCTCAGGATATTGCAGAAGGGCAAAATTCCGGACAACTTTGAAAAGCCTGTTGGCAAAGTTCCGGAACAGTGACCTTAGGAGGGTTTGCCACTATGGCCTCGGAGCCTTTCACCGTTGTCGTGCGGCAGACTGCCGGCGCCCAGGTCGTTGCCCTGTCGGGCGAATTGGATCTCGCCACCTCTCAGGGATTGCCGGATACCTTGGGATCGCCGGACCCACGGTAGTTGTGGACTTGGCTGGGCTCTCGTTTGTCGACAGTTCAGGCATCACGGCGTTGGTGCTGGCCAGACAGCGAATCGAAGGACGAGGTTCATCCTTCGTATTGACGCGGCCCCGGGAGCAAGTGGCCAAGACATTTGAGATCATCGGGCTGGCCCAGTGGATGGCGCCTTGGTCCGCGGCGTGGGAATAGCGCCCCTACCCCACGGTAACGAAGCTTTGTCAGTCAAGATCGAAGGTGGCCCAGATTGTCTTCCCTGCGCCGCTCTCGTGAACCCCCCAGTCGCTGGCCAACGTAGACACGATGGGTAGGCCTCGACCGTGCGTGGCTGACTCATCATGCGGAAGCTGACGCGGCTCGCTGCGACTGAAATCGCTTACCTCGAGACGCAGCCGCTCAGGAGCAATTGATACTTCGAGCGATCCGCCCTGTCGGGTATGACGGATCGCATTGGTCACGAGTTCACTGGTTACCAGCACCGCCCGGTCCACCAGCTCGACCGAACGTGGGCGGAGGGCCCGCTCGACGAAATCTCTACAGGCTGCGACGCACTCCGGGTCATTGGTGAAGTGCATTCTCGTCACAAAACCCTCCAACGGCTGACTGCTCAGCCGACACGCAACCGCAATACCGAATCCGCGTCCACAGCTCGGTCCTAGCATGCCCTGATCAGAAGGGTCTAACCCCCAATATTTGACCAAATCTGCTCTGGTGCCGTCCCTTCCGACCGAATGTTCTTGGTCCGGTCAGGAGATTGTGAGCCCGATCTGATCAGACAGCGGCCGAAGGGACGGGCAAGGGCACGACAGAAGAGAATGCGCTGGTGCTGTTGGACAGTCATTGCCCATGTCCATTCGCCGGCACACTGGTGGCCAACCGTCTCCGTAAATCCGGCGCGGCTCCCTGCGACCCGCCGCCCTTCCTCGAACGGCTCGATCCGGCCACGCCCAACCCAACTATGCCCATTTCGTAGCGCCCCTAATCCGGTTGAGCCTTTGCCGTCTGGTCAGTCCAGCCACCGAATGGCCAGAAGCGCAGTGTCGTCATCGGACACCTGTTCGGCGAAGAAGTCGTCAACGATGCAACTGAGAAGGTCATCAACCGACGGAGCTTCAACCGAGGCCGCCGTGCGCAGTCGCTCCATCCCGACGTTAATGACCTCATGTCTCCGCTCGACCAGCCCGTCGGTATAGGCAATCAGCGTCGAGTTGAGTGGAATAGGAATCGTCACCGACTCATACCCTGGGCCATCAATACCGAGGGGTACACCAACCGGAGCATTCACGAACACTGACCGCTCACCATCGAGAAGCAGAGCCGGGAGATGCCCCGCACTGGCCACCGTGACTTCGCGCCGGTCATTGTCGACGAGCCCGATCAGAACGGTGGCAAAATGCCCATCCGAACTGATGTCGATCTCCTTAGAAGTTGTCTCGAGGATTCGTGCCGGGTCATAGGCAAGTGAGGCGTAGGCACGAATGGTATAGCGAAGTCCCGCCATGATGGTCGCCGCCCCCAGCCCCCGGCCCGACACGTCACCCACCGTGAAAGCGAAGCGATGATCGTCAATGGCGATGGCGCTGTACCAATCCCCGCCGACCTCCATGCCTGACTCCCCGGGGATGTAGCGGGCCGCGAACTCCACTCCGTCGAACCGGGGCAGCCCCTTCGGTAACAGCGAGCGCTGAAGCGTCAGCGACGCGCTCCGCTGCTCCCCGTACAGACGTCGATTTTCCTCGGCCAGTCGCTCGGCTTGTCGGCGTCGGCGCACAAGACGCTCCGTCATGGTGGCGACGCCGGCAGTGAAGAGCAAGCCGACAACAAGAATGCCCCAGGGAAGGACCTCCGACCACTGCCCGACCAACGGCCTCGTCGGCGAGACCACAAGCGTCAGGACGCTGGATCCGAAGGGCACGACGGCCGTGGAGACAGTCCCGGTGAGCGGGAGGTGCGAGACATTGGTCTCGATAAGGGCGGTGGAACTGGTCGTTTTACCGAAGTAGATCGCCACATTGAGCCCTGCGTCCGGTGAGCTTGCGGGAATGACGAGTCTGCGGCTGCTCGGCAGGGCTTCCCCGGCAGAAGCCACGTAGGTCCCATTCGACCCGACGAATGGCATCAGATAACCGAATCGTTGCCGGCCTCTGCCCACGACTCTGGTTGTGATGAGCGAGCCGGAGCTCGCTGCTTGCTCGAACAGTGCCGTTGCCGCTTTTCCGGTTGGACTCTTGATCGGTTGGGCTCCCGTGTGCACCAGTACGTGGACCTGGTCATTGCGCACGAGAGCAAGCGATGCGCTGGCAAATGGCCCCGCTGGAGCCATCGACGGGCCGATGACCTGACGGAAGGTGGCGACCGGGTCTGACGCTTCACCCGCGGCTGCGGCCGCTTGACCGAGCCGGCGCTCCAAGTCGACCGGGGCGATGCCGAGTGCGGACGCAGTCAGGTTGGTCTGGAGGTTCGACAGGCGCTGCTCGTCATGCAGATAGTTGAGTCGAGAGCTTGCGGTGAGCACCCCGGTCACCACCAGACCGACGACGAGCACCACGACTGTGAGCTTTTGCAGGCCCGGGCGATTTCCGCTAGTTGGGAGGGACTCGTCGCTGTCGACCTGCTGGCATTCAGCAGCTGGCGGGGTCCTGACCGACTCTTCGGTTGGCGAAGGCGGTGTGCGCTCGAGGGTCATCTATTCGCTCCGACACGTGAACGAGCAAATCACTTTGGACGCCGCTCCCTCCTCCTGCCTCACCTCACGAGCGTCGGCCTCGGCTCAGACCTGATGCAAAGCAGACGCACTGTAGAGCCATCGATGCCCGTTGACAACCTCCGGCAAAGCCCTGACCTCCGCTATAACAATGGGACACGAGGAAAATCGCCCAAAGGGCACCGATTTCACCGTTTGAACGGCACGGCTGAACCTGGGTGATCGGGATCGAGATGGACGGAGCACCCGGCAACTGAGGCACTTGACTGCGCGGCAAACGCTGAGGGAAAGAGGCCGACTACGGCAACGAAACGAGACTCGTGGGGGCAGTCGACGGCCTAGCTCTCATCAACCTTGGCCATCATGTAGTAGCCGAAGCCGATAACGGCGCCGAAGATGACCGGAAACACGAACCTATAGGCGCCGCCCTCATGTGGGTCGATGGCGTAGGAGGCACCAAACCAGATGAGGGCGACCACGAGGCCGATGGCCGTTCCCCATAGCGCTGGGTGCTCACTACCCCAGTAGAGACTTCGACTCCAGTCCTTCGCCATAAACTCCCTCTCTGCGCATTAGACCGGCACGGGTCGAGCACTGCCTGTCGGGACTACTCGGTGACGACCACCGGGCCTCCAGTCAGTCGGGAGGCTCACCACGTTCATCCAGTAGAGCTCTGGCTCGTGAAACATCTTCCGCCGGAACATACACCGGGACACCTGCGGCGAAACTGATCGACTCGTACACCGAGCCCGATCCGAGGGTGGCATCGATACCCGATGCGCGCAGACGGGCCGCAATCACTTCCGCCTCGAAAGGCTGCACCCGGGTCAGCTCCACGAGATGATCGGGATGGGGTTCGGGCGACTCCTCAGGCATGTGACCTCGTTTTGGCGTTGACCGGGGCTTTGACTCCGGGTCGCTTCTCCTGAGCGGCGTCACCTTTGACCCGATCGACGATGGCGGTGAGTTCCTCCCCGGAGATGGTCTCCTTCTCCAGAAGAGCGCTCACCGTGGCGTCGAGGGCATCACGGTTGGCGGTGAGCGCTCCCCGGGCCCTGTCCTCGGCCTCGGTGAGCAGGCGGCTCACCTCCTCGTCGATGACCTGCTGGGTGCCCTCAGAGAAAGGGCGTTCCTGGCCCAGCGGGGACCCGCTCAGATAGGAGGCCTGGTCGGATCCGTAGCCGATGGGTCCCAACCGGGGGGACAGCCCCCAGTCCCGGACCATCTTGATGGCCAGGTCGGTGGCCCCCGACAAGTCGTTGGCCGCCCCGGTCGAGGCCTCCCCCAGGACCAGGTTCTCCGAGGCCCGGCCGCCCAGGCGGATGGCCAGGGAGTCGAGCAGGTAGCTCTCGGCGTAGAGGTGGCGCTCGTCGACCGGCAGCTGCTCGGTGACGCCCAAGGCCCGCCCGGCCGGCAGGATGGTGATCTTGGCCACCGGGTCGCCGTGCTCGGAGAAAAAGGCCACCAGGGCGTGGCCGGCCTCGTGGACGGCCACCGAGTGCTTCTCCTCGGGCAGAAGGGCGTTGGAGCCGTCCCTCCTCCCCAAGATGACCCGGTCCCGGGCCTCATCGATGTCTTTGGCGAAGATGACGTCCCGGTCGTCCCTGACAGCCACGATGGCCGCCTCGTTGATCAGATTGGCCAGGTCGGCCCCCGAGAACCCGGGGGTGGCCCGGGCCACCGCATTGAAATCAACATCGTCGGACAAGTGCTTCCCCTCGGTGTGCACGGCCAGGATGGCCGTCCGTTCGGCCTGGTTGGGCAGGGGGATCTCCACCTCCCGGTCGAACCGGCCCGGGCGCAGGAGGGCCGGGTCGAGCACCTCGGGCCGGTTGGTGGCGGCCATGACCACCACCCCGGTGGTGGGGTCGAAGCCGTCCATCTCGGCCAGTAACTGGTTGAGGGTCTGCTCCCGCTCGTCGTTGGAGACGATGGAGCCCCCCCGTCGCTGGCCGATGGCGTCGATCTCGTCGATGAAGACGATGGAGGGGGCCCGCTTGCGGGCGTCGGCGAACAGGTCCCGCACCCGCGAGGCCCCGACCCCCACGAACAGCTCGACGAAGCTCGACCCGGTGAGGGCCAGGAAAGGCACCCCGGCCTCGCCGGCCACGGCCCGGGCCATCAGGGTCTTTCCCGTCCCCGGGGGGCCCACCATGAGGACACCCCGGGGGCCGATGGCCCCGGCCCGGGCGTAGCGCTCGGGGTGGCTCAGGAAGTCGACCACCTCGGACACCTCGCGCTTGGCCCCCTCGTAGCCGGCGATGTCGGTGAATCGGGTGGTGGGCTTGTCCTCGTCGTAGACCTTGGCCTTGGATCCCCCGATGCCCATGATGCCCCCGGTCAGCTGCTTTTGGCTCCGTCGTCCGATCCAGATGAAAAAGGCGATGAACAAGAGGATGGGGACAAAGGCCAGAAGGTCCGAAAGGAGGGCGGATCCCTGTCCCACCCCGGTGACATTCACGTCGTGGGCCTTGAGTGTGGGTGCCAGCTGGTCGTCGGTGATGGCTGTAGGGATCTGGCTGGTGTAGTCGTCGCCGTCTTTGAGCGTCCCGGTGATGGCGCCGCTCGGGTTGACCGAGGCCGTACGGACATGGCCGGTAGTGACCTGGGAAAGGAACTTCGAGTAGCTGAAGTTCTCGGTCGGGGTGCTCGATGTGTGATTGACGGAGAGCAACAGCAGGGTGATGAGGACGCCTGCCGGTAAGAGCCACATCCGCCACCGTGGCGGGGGAGGGGGCGCCGGGGCGGGAGGGCGGTCGTTGGGCTCTCCGGGCTTCGCCGTCCCGGTGAGGTGACGAATCGTGTGCACCATTGCCACTTCCTTTGTCTCCGGTGTTTAACGCCCGAAGTGATGTTGGCCGACAATTTAGCCCGTGCCGCCGATTCGAAAGATGGGGATCCTTGGCCACTTCGACCCACGCGGCCGGGCCAGCCGACGCCACCGACCGGGTGTTGGCCAGTCGAGCCGGTTTAGATCTCGACTCCCCCCGTTTTTACGAGAGCGAACTAAGCCTCCTTCCCTGCATTCACCGTCGTCCGTGGTGCCGCCACAGGAGCTTCCGGTTCATGCATCGCCGCGCTGATCTCGATGGTCCCGTTCTCCAGGTACAGCGGCATTCCATGGTCGGGGACCGACCGTCCTGAGTCGGCGGGCAGCCGATAGAGAACCGTCGAGCCCAGGGGATCGGGAGGCGCGGTTTCGCCCTGTACGAGTGGGCTGCGACTCAACACCATGACGCTGACCACCACCAAAGTGAGAGCGAGTGCCTCCCCGACAATGGCCAGGGGATGAATGTCGAGTCTGTCGCCGAACAGGACCACGCCGAGGGCACTGGCCACGAGCGGGTCGACGATAGTCAGGCCCGGTTGGGAGGCAGCCAGCGACCCGGCCTGGAAGGCGTTCGAAGCCAAGAACATCGCTACCGCGCCCGAGAGAACCAACACATAGGGAGACCAGTTACCAAAGATTCCGGATGGCCCCTGCGCCAGGTGGGTGCTGAGCTCCTTCACCACCGCCGCAACGAACCCGAACCCGATAGCGGCGGCGATCCCGAGGAGCGCAGCCCTCCGGGTGGCGCTCGAACGGTGGCCCACTCGATCTGGCCAGTAGGCCAGAGCGACCAGAACACCAGCCAGGGCGAACGTGGACAAGGCGGCCACAACCCACATCGAGGAGGATGCATGGTGGTGCCCGGTCGACGGCCGGGCCAGAGCTAGGAAGGCTCCCAGTCCGATGGCCATGCCAATGGCCGAGAGCCAGTCACGCCCCCCGACGTGGCTGCGGCCTCGCAGGGCGATGAGGCCAAACACGATCACCAGCTCGGTTGCGATCAGCGGCTGCACCAGACTCAAGCTGCCGAGCCGCAAGGCCCCCACCTGAAAGACGAACCCGAGGATCATGCTGGCGATCCCGAGAAACCACACCGGCCGATGAATCAGGTACCCGGCCAAGCGCCAGCTGAAGCTCAGCTCGTCAGGCGCCGGTTTGGCTGCCCACCGTTGGGCAACCGAAGCCAAGGCTGTGAATCCACTGGCCGCCAACGCCAGCCCGACCACCTGGACGGTCATCCGTCCAGTCTCCTCACGGCTCCCATCCGCCTTCCACCGTTGCGAACGGCCAAGAGTCCCCCCAATGTTGGTGGCTTCGACCGCCGGTCCATTCGCTCAGCGCTACGAGGGCCGTTTGAATCGCATAGCCGGCCTCGAGCAGCTCCATGGTTGGGGAGAAGCCATCCCTGATGCTGTCGACAACGGCGGCAATTCTGCCCAGCTCGAGCGTCGCCCGGTCGATCAGTTCACGGGCTCTCTCGCCGGTGATGGCGGCATCGGAGGCATTCGGCACCTGGGTCCGACCTTCCGAAGCGCTGAAAGTATTCCGGGGCCACTGGGTCTCAGGTGGGCCAACTTCTTTCCCGTTCACGGCAAGGGTCCCCTTTCTGGCGTAGTCCACTGCACCTCGCCCCCACCATTACTTCGCAACGCAAACATCACCGGGATTATTTCGGCGGCTGATCATGGCCGCTGTCGGAATAGAGGAGTCGACCCGCAGCAGCTGGCCTGACAGGAACAGGGCCCCGTGACGTGGTCGCCTTCGGTGAGGACGCCGCCACCTTCGGAGTGCTCGACAACTTCGGCCGCGAGCCAGGGCTCAGGCGCACCTGGCCGGGTCGTCGCTGCAACTGGGCGAGGCTGCACAGACAAAACTGAGCGCGCACCGGTGATTTCACCGGCCGAGCTGTTGGGAGCCAAGGTCTCCTGAACGGTACGGGCTGATGGCCCGCCGGATCGCTGGCAGCCTCCCGCACCACGGTGGTGGGAGTCACCGATGGGACTGGTGGGGCTAGCAAGAATCGAACTTGCGACCTCAGCATTATCAGGGAGATCTGAACGATCCCGGTTGGTCCCGGTTGGTCCCGGGCCGTGTCACTATTGGAGTTCAGAGCCCTCACCGGCGCCAATGGCTCCGACCTGGTGGGACGCCCTGAGATGCGTCGGGACCAGAATGTTGGCCCGACCTTCCGACTGAGGCAACGGTTCGCATCCAAGACCTGGACGGTGTCATTGTCCTTTCCGTCGCAGCTGACTCGGTCGCCGATTGGATTGCCTGTGATCCGCTGGCCGAGGATGTCGGTCGGTACTACTTCACTACCGGAGTCGACGACGATCCGCACTTCACCCGCCCGTCCGCCAGGCGCCTCGAGAACGGATTGCCCAGCAGGACGGGGTGGATCTTCGCAGGTCGCCCTCTGGTCAGGAGGACACCGACGAGGTCGGGTGCGGACTAGGGGCGTTCAGCTTCGGCCAGCGCCGAGGGCACGAGGTCGGATGAGTTGGAGTACCCAACCCCGCTGCAACTGGTGGGCGAGACGCACGAGACGCCATCGAGCTGGCTAGTAGACGCTCCCGCGGCGTCGGCGGTGGCCTGAACAGTCCACGATTCGCCGTTCCACTGCTCGGCCAAGTTGGCCTCCGTAAACGGACCCAGGTTGTACGCCCCCACGGCAGTGCAGGCGTCGGATGAGCTGCATGAAACCCCGGTCAGCAGGCTACTGGTCCCGCCGGTCGGCGCCGGTGTCTGCTCGACCGACCACTGTTTCCCGTTCCAGGACGCCGCCAGCGCGGCGGTGCCCACCTGGGTGGCCCCCACCGCGGTGCATGCGGTGCTGGACGTGCACGAGACGCTGTCGAGGCTGCTGTTGGTGGCCTCGGGGCTGGGCTGGATGGCCCAATCGGTTCCATTCCAAAGCTCGATGAGGGAGTCGGAGGGACCACTGCTCGGCTCGCGTGTACCGACCGCCATGCAGAAGGAGGTCGACAGGCAGGAGACGCCGTTGAGCTGCCCGGCTCGGACCGGGCCTGCCTGCTCCTGCCATGCGCTTCCGTTCCACGTCTCCACCAGGGTCACCTCGGGCTTACTGAAGCTCTCCGAGGGCGCGTAGCCGACCGCAGTGCACGCGTCAGGCGAGGTGCACGAAACGGAGTAGAAGCCGCTACCGGTCGCCGGACCCGGGTTCGGCGGCGCGGGTGTCACCTGGACTGCCCAGGTTGATCCGTTCCAGATCTCCGCCAACGGAGCGTTGGTGGCCTCTTCGGAATTGTTGTATTGCCCCACGGCTTCGCAATACGACGTAGACGAGCAAGAGACCGAGGTGAGGAAACCGCCGTAGCCCCCCGATGGCGTCACTGTCGTCTCGGGGGTCCAACCCGTGCCGCTCCATCGTTGGGCCAACGTGCCCGTGGACTGGCCGAAGGACACTTGACCGACTGCGGTGCAGGCGTTCCCCGCCGAGCAGGACACCCCGGCGAGCGATTCGTTGACCGAGTTGAGAATCTTCTGGACGTGCCAGGGTTCAGGACCGCTAGCACCAGGCACGCTTGCCGCCTGGGCGCTAGTAGGCGCGGCTACCACTCCGCCTGCGGCGATGAACACCCCGGCCGTCAGTAAGGCTGCCCAGGTGGTCCGCCCGGCGACCACCTGGAAGACGACGCGCGTAACGGCCCTGTGTTGTTGCCCATTGGTCATCTGCCCCACCTTGCCTTGGGGGCCAGTAACTCAGCCCTGCCCCGGATAAGACCGATCCGAATCACTCTACATCTCGGGCTTGCAGGTCTGTCGACCGGGCCGGTCACACCCGAGCTCGCATATCGGCGGAGCCAAGTGTGCACCGTCTGGCGGGTCACCCCGTTGACCATGTCCCACCAGTCCCAGCTCCACCAGCATCGGCGACCCCTGCGCGTCCCTGGACGTGACTGTGCCGCGTACGGGGAGTGTCAAACAGGTGCCGGAGCCACAGTCGAATGCATGGACTGGAATCCACACAGATTCGCCCTACTGGGCATGTCCCAAATGCTATCCGACCTAGGACATTTATAGGACACTGTCCGATTCTGGGCCCTCGGAAAGTGCCCCTGACCTGGTGGGGCTAGCAAGAATCGAACTTGCGACCTCAGCATTATCAGTGCTGCGCTCTAACCGACTGAGCTATAGCCCCGCGACGGCGGTGTATGACGCTACCCCAAGGAACGAGCTCACTTCGGCGCCCGGTGCCCCCCGCCACACCGGCCCAACCCTGCGCTCACTCGACCTCGGACTCACCAGCCACGGCGGCCACCGCGGCCACCGCATCGCCCCCGTCGAGGTTCATGACCCGCACCCCGGTGGCGTCACGGCCCTGCGAAGCGATCTCCCGCACGGCGGTACGGATGACCACGCCCGAGGCCGAAATGAGCAGGATCTCATCGTCCAAGGCGGCCATGAACGCCGCCACCACCCGTCCCCGCTTGGCGGTAAGACGGATCCCCCGGACGCCCTGACCACCGCGCGCCTGCCTGTTGAATCGATCGAGCTTGGTTCGTTTGCCGTACCCGGCGTCAGTGACGATCAGGATGTCGGCTTCGTCGCGGGCGACGTCACACGAAACCACCCGATCCTCGGCCTTCAGCCGCACCCCGCGCACTCCCGCGGCGTCGCGTCCCATGGCCCGCACATCGAGCTCGGAGAAACGGATGGTCATCCCCGACGAGGTGACCAGGAACAGATCGTCGTCGCCGTGCGTTTCCACCACCCGGACCAACTCGTCACCCTCCCGGAGGTTGATGGCGATGAACCCCTCCCGCCGCGACTTGTCGTACTCGCTGAAGGAGGTCTTCTTCACCTGCCCGAGCTTGGTGCTGAACACCAGATAGCTCTCGTCCGGAAAGTCGCGCGTCCCGATGATGGCCTGGATGACCTCATTGGGGGCCAGCGGCAGCAGATTGACGATGGCCGTCCCCCTGGCCGTGCGCTCCTTCATCGGAATCTCCAGAGCACGCAGCCGGAACACGCGGCCCCGGTTGGAGAACAGCAGCAGGTGGGCGTGGGAAGAGGTGTGGACGACGTCGTCGATGAGGTCCTCTTCCTTCAGCTTGGCTCCCTGCACGCCCCGTCCGCCCCGACCCTGGGTACGGAAGGCGTCGGCCGACACCGCCTTGATGTAGCCGGCCCGGCTCATGGTCACGACCAATTCCTCGTCGTCCACCAGGTCCTCGACGTTCATGTCCCCCGGATCATGGGTGATCACGGTCCGCCGGTCGTTAGCGAACTTCTGCCGGATCTCACCCAGCTCGGTGGCGATCACTCCCCTCAACTTGGCCGGATCACGGAGGATGGACTGCAGCTCGGCGATCTCCTCCAGAAGCTTGGCCAATTCGTCTTCGAGGTTGGAGCGGCCCAGCCGGGTGAGGCGGGCCAGCGTCATGTCGAGGATGTGGTTGGCCTGTTCCTCGCTGAACTCGAACGGAGCTGCCTGCAAGGTCGTCAGGGCTGCAGGACGATCGTCCGACGAGCGAATGGCGGCGATCACCGCGTCCAACATGTCGATGGCTTTGAGCAGTCCTTCGACCACGTGGGCACGGGCCTGGGCCTTGTCCAGCAGGAACTGTGAGCGCCGGGTGACAACCTCGACCTGATGGGCCACGTAGTGGGTCAGCATCTGAGCCAGGTTCAGGGTCCGGGGCACCCCGTCGACCAGAGCAACGGCATTGACGCCGAAGCTGGTCTGCATAGGGGTCTGTTTGAACAGGTTGTTGAGAACGACGTTGGCGTTGGCGTCCCTCTTGAGACGGATCACCAATCGGGTCTTGCCTCCCGACGAATCGTCCTGGACCTCGGCGATCCCGTCCAGATCCCCGGCCCTCACCAGGTCTTCGATCTTCTTCGAGACCGAGGCGATCGAGGCTTGATAGGGCATCTCGCTGACCACGATCCGGGTCTCGCCGGCCCGGCCCTCTTCGACCTCGGCCACAGCGCGCATCTTGATGGAGCCCCGACCGGTGCGGATGGCGTCCAGGATCCCCTGGCGCCCGAGGATGAGTGCGCCGGTGGGAAAGTCCGGGCCCTTGACGAATTCCATGAGCTCGTCGGGAGTGGAGTCGGGATGCTCGAGCAGGTGGACGGTGGCGTCGATCACCTCGCCCAGATTGTGTGGCGGAATGTTGGTGGCCATGCCCACGGCGATCCCCTGGGATCCGTTGACCAGCAGGTTGGGAAAGCGGGCGGGAAGAACCACCGGCTCTTCCGATGTGGCGTCGTAGTTGGGAGTGAAGTCGACCGTCTCCTGATCGATGCCGCTCATCAGTTCGAGGGCCAGGGCTCCCAGCCGGCACTCGGTGTACCTCATGGCCGCCGGACCTTCGTCGGGACCCGTCCCCCCGAAGTTCCCGTGGCCGTCGATCAACGGATGGCGCATGGAGAATTCCTGGACCATCCGGGCCAGGGCCTCGTAGATAGCCGAATCTCCGTGAGGGTGGTACGACCCCATGACGTCGCCGACCACTTTGGCGCACTTGTTCCGAGGTCGATCGGGCAGGAGCCGTTGGTCGTACATCGAATAGAGGATCCGCCGGTGGACGGGCTTCAGGCCGTCCCGCACGTCGGGTAGCGCCCGCGACACGATGACCGACATCGAATACTCGAGAAAGGAGCGTTCCATCTCCTCTTGAATCTCGATGGGCTCGATGAACCCCGATACGTCCTCCTCGGTACCGGAGCCCCCCGTTCCGTCGTTGTCACGTCCTGGCATTCACTATCCCTGTCTTGCTCGCTGGCCCTGTCTTGTTCTCTCGGCTACGACACCGGGGCACGACCGCCCACCTTCCGCCGGCGATCGGTGGTCCCCGTCCTCAGATGTCGAGGAAACGCACGTCCTTGGCATTGGTCTGGATGAACTGACGCCGGAGGTCGACGTCCTCCCCCATCAACACCGAGCAGACCTCGTCGGCAATGGCTGCTTGTTCGACGGCGATCTGCAACAACGAGCGGCGTCCCGGATCCATGGTCGTGTCACGCAGCTCGGCGTAGTCCATTTCCCCCAGACCCTTCAGGCGCTGGAACTCCTTGGCATGGTTGGGGTGCTCCTGGAGGAAAACCGCCTGCGCTGCGTCATCCTTGAGGTACACCTTCTCCTTCCCCACTTCGGTCGAATAGAGCGGCGGTTGGGCCACGTATACGAAGCCGCCCTCGACCAGGAGCTTCATCTGCCGGAAGAAGAAGGTCAGAAGCAGGGTACGGATGTGGGACCCGTCGACATCGGCATCAGCCAGGATGATGATCTTGTGGTACCGGATCTTGCCCACGTCGAAATCGTCGGCCAGGCCGGCCCCAATGGCCGAAATGAGCGCTTGGATCTCGGTGTTCTTGAGCATCTTGTCGATACGGGCCCGCTCGACGTTGAGGATCTTCCCCCGGATGGGCAGGATGGCCTGGGTTTGGGGGTTCCGGGCATCCTTGGCCGAGCCTCCCGCCGAGTTCCCCTCGACGATGAACAATTCGCTCACCCGTGGGTCCCGTGAGGAGCAGTCGACCAGTTTGCCCGGTAGGCCGGCGCCGTCCAAGGCTGATTTCCGTCGAGTCAGGTCCCGAGCCGAGCGGGCGGCCAGTCGCGCCCGTTGGGCCAGCAGCCCCTTCTGGACGATCTGGTTGGCCTCACGCGGGTTCTCCTCGAACCAGTCGGCCAGCTTCTCGTTGGTGGCCCGCTCGACCAGGGACCGGACCGGGACATTCCCGAGCTTGGCCTTGGTCTGTCCTTCGAACTGAGGGTCCTGGAGGCGGACCGAGATGATGGCGGTGAGGCCCTCCCGGATGTCCTCCCCCTCCATGTTCTTGTCCTTCTCCTTCAGCGCCCCCTTGGCCCGGGCGTACTTATTCACCACGTTGGTCAGTGCCTTGCGGAACCCTTCCTCGTGCATGCCGCCATCGATGGTCGAGATGCCATTGGCGAACGAGTGGATGCTCTCGTAGAAGCCGGTGTTCCACTGCAGGGCAATTTCCACCTCCATGGTTTCCTGTCGCTGCTCCAGGGAGCTGACCTTGCGGAACAGCGCCTCCTTGGAGGCGTTGAGGTGGCGTACGTAATCGACGATCCCGTCCTTGTAGCGGAATACCTGCGGTGGTTTGGCGTCCGGCCGCTCGTCGCGGAAGCGGATCTCGAGGCCTTTGTTCAGAAAGGCCATCACCTGAAGGCGTTCCACGACGGTCTGGGCCCGGAACTCGACTTCCTCGAAGATGGACGGGTCCGGCCAGAAGGTCACGGTGGTTCCGGTCCGGCCACGCGGTGCCTTGCCGGTCACCGTGAGCTTCCCCGTCGGCTTGCCGCCGTTGGTGAATTCGATCTCGTGGTGGTCGCCGCCGCTGTCGATCTCCAAAAGGAGCCGGACGGAGAGGGCGTTGACCACCGAAATCCCGACACCGTGGAGGCCCCCGGAGACCTTGTAGCCGCCCCCCTCTCCGAACTTCCCACCGGCGTGGAGGGTGGTCAGGACCACTTCGGCCGCCGAACGACCCTTTTGGCGGGCCATGGGACCGGTGGGAATCCCCCGGCCGTTGTCCGCCACCTTGACTCCGCCGTCGGCCAGCAGCGTGACGTCGATCTGCGTGCAGTAGCCAGCCATGGCCTCGTCTACTGCGTTGTCCACCACCTCCCAGACCAGATGGTGCAGCCCGGTCGGGCCCGTTGATCCGATATACATCCCGGGACGCTTCCGCACCGGGTCGAGGCCTTCGAGAACAGTGATGTTCTCCGCACCGTACGTGGGTACCTCGCCGCCGTCGTCCTCTTTTTTCAGCGCCACAGGCGCGCCCTTTCCAACATCGTTTAACCGAACGGGAACCGGCGTAACGAGGTAGTCCCAGAGTGGCCTTCGCTCAATCTGCAGACGACGGCCGTTCCCCCGATTCCAATGCTCCATTGTAGCCGCCGGGTGCGACTCACAAGACCGATGGTCAGGTAAATCGGAGGTCTTTTCAGCGACGAATCCGGACCTCGAGGCGCTCGGGTCTGGTGAGGCCCGTCCTGTCGGCCACTTTGTTCAACAGATCGTCCCCCAGCCGTCTCACCTGTGTGGCCCATGCCGGGTGATCCACGCTCACCACCAGGCAATTGGCGTCTATCCGGATCGGCCGGACGTGCTCCGCCATGGCCGGGCCGACGATAGTCGGCCAGTCGGCGAAAAGGTGCCCGATGCCGCGGGAATCGTGGATACCGAGCTTGCTGGCGACGGCGTTGAGCGAGTTCTCGAGGGATCGCGGTCCCCCGTTTCGTTCGTAGCCATCGGCGGCCATCAGACGGGGCTGTCGGCCGGGGTCGGCGTCAGGGTGGGCAAGCCCTTGGCCACCATGGTGTACACCTTGGCCGCCGTCACGCCGTCGGGCGGGGGCAGGGCGGTGGTCAGGAGGGTCTGCCCGGGGGGAAGGCTGGCCAACAGAGCCTGGGAGCGGTGGGGGTCGAGCTCGGAGAAGACGTCGTCGAGGAGGAGCACCGGGGCCGAGCCCAAACGCTCGGTGGCCAGCTCGTGAGCGGCCAGGCGGAGGGCCAGGGCCACCGAGCGTTGCTCCCCCTGGGAGGAATGGGTGCGGCTGGGTAGCCCCTCCAGGGTGATCTCCAGCTCGTCGCGGTGGGGTCCGAGGTGGGAGACACCACGGTCGAGGTCGCGGGTGCGGTTGGCGGCCAAGGCATCTATGAGGCGCCCCTCCCACGAACGGTGGTAGTCGAGGTTCACGGTGCTCGGGGCCCCTGCCAAACGGACGTAATGAGCCTCGGTACGGGGGGCCAGATCGGCCACCAGCCCCTCGCGGGCCTCAACCAGGGCGGTGCCGGCCTCGTCGAGCCGCATGTCCCAGACGTCGAGCGTCCGGGCCGCCTCCGGGTCGAGCCTCCTCCCGCTGGTGCGCAAGAGAGCGGCCCGCTGACGGAGGATTCGGTCGACATCACCGGCCGTTCGGGCGGCGCGGGGATCGACCACCGACAGTGTCTCGTCCAGGAACCGCCGCCTCTCCCCCGGTCCGAAGCGGACCATGCCGATATCTTCGGGCGAGAACACCGTTGTGCGTAGAGCCTGGTGAAGCCCGTCGCGCCGGCGCACCGTCTGTCGGTTGACCAAGGTCCGGGAACGGCCTGCCACCGACAGCTCGGCTTCGATTGTCATCGAGCGCCCTTCCACCACTGTCTGGGCGCGCAAGATGGACTCGGTGGCACCACGCCTCACCATCGCCTCCTTGGGCGATCCGCGGAAGGACTGGAGCGAGGAGAGGTAAGCGGTGGCCTCGAGCAGGCTGGTCTTCCCGCTCCCGTTGAGACCGGTGATGACGGTGGTCCCTTCGGGGTCGGGCTCAATGGTGGCCGTCTCGATGTTGCGGAAATCGGAGATGACCAAAGAGACAAGGTGCACGACGCGGCGAGTGGGGCTGTTCGGTCGACTACGACACCCTCACGGGCATCAACAGGTAACGGAAGTTGCCTTCCTCGGCAGCCTGCACTGTCGCCGGCTTGGTGGCATCGACGGTCTGCAGTATCACCTCGTCGCCGGACACAGCCTCGACCCCGTCGATGAGATAGGTCGGGTTGAAGGCGATCGTCAGGTCCGTCCCGTCAAAATCGGCGTCCACCGTCTCGCTGGCATCTCCGACCTCTTGCGACACCACGGTGAGGTCTACCCCTCCGCCCCGCATGGACAGCCGAACGGGGGTCGTGTTGTCACGAACCAGCAACCGCACCCTCCGTAGGGCGTCCAACAGGGAATCCTTGCCCACATGGAGCCGGTTCGGATACTGATCGGGGATGAGCTGGCGATAGTCGGGATAGGTGCCATCGAGAAGGCGGGTCGAAACCTTCACATCGCCGGCGATGAATGTCACCTCGTGATCCGAGATGGACAGGCCGACCGACGGTCCTGGGGTGGCGGCGTCGCCGTTCTTGGTCACCCCGTCCTCCTTGGAGGCGATACCCAAAGCCGACAGTTTCTGGAGTTCAGCCAACGCCCGGGCCGGTACCAGGATCTGTGATCCCGCTCCCAGCGCGTCACTCCCCTCGATGTCCCTCATGGCCAGCCGGTAGGAATCGGTAGCCACCAGTCGGATCCCGCTCCCTTCTGCCGCAATCAGCACCCCGGTGAGCAGCGGTCGAGCATCGTCGTTGGACGCAGCCCGCACGACCTGCCGCAGGGCACTGGCCAGACTGGCGGCCGGTAGGAAGGTGGCCGCCTGGGGCGGATCGGGAAGTGAAGGAAAATCATCGACCGGAAACGTTCGCAAGCTGAAACGGGAGCGTGCTG
This sequence comes from uncultured Acidimicrobiaceae bacterium, assembly GCA_963727955.1. Taxonomy (GTDB): domain Bacteria; phylum Actinomycetota; class Acidimicrobiia; order Acidimicrobiales; family RAAP-2; genus Bog-756. The sequence goes on along the minus strand of CAVSII010000009.1, from coordinate 156,891 downwards.
CACCGATCTCGATCGTGTTCCCCTCTGATTCGATGGTGACCGCGCCCGGCTCGAGCGAACGGGTGATGTCGGCCAACAGTTTGGCTGGCGCCACGCAGACGCCGTCGGTGATCCCGATGGCTTCGGTCGAAGCATGGACAGTGAGATCCAGGTCGGTGCCTACAACGCCCAGGTGGTTGCCTGTCGATTCGAGGCGGACTCCCCCAAGAGCCATCGAAGTCGATGTGCGTGAGCTCACCGCACGGCCCGCAGTGGTCAGAACATCGACCAACGAGTCGCGCTCGCATCGAAACTTCACAAGAGAGTCCTTTCTTGTCTTTGTTTTAGATACTTAATTAACTAGTGATGGTAGTAATCCCTGTGGATTGTGGATGAACTGCCATCGTCGCTGACGACAGGGTGTTTGGTCATCCCCCGGTTGATCCCCCGAAACCGGCTCCGCCGTGTGCCCGATGATCTTTGGGTGTCCGGTTATGGACAAGTTCATCCAGATTCACAGAATTACCCCAGGCAGAACCGGCGATTTCCACAGATAGTGCACAACCTCCGGATAGCCCGGAAAGGAAACCGGCCTGACCAGGGATTGGTTGGCGTGCGGCCGAAGCCCGACAGAACGTAAAGGCTGGTCATGAGCCGCTTTTGATGCGGACGAGGAGGTCGGTTACCTGGTTGTAGATTTGGTGGCGTTCTTTCATCAGGCCGGCGATCTTCTCCACGGCGTGCATGACCGTCGAGTGGTCCCGACCTCCGAATTCCCGTCCGATGGCCGGATAGCTGAAATCGGTGAGCTCGCGGAAGACGTACATGCTGACCTGGCGGGCAGTGACCAGCGGACGGCGGCGGTTGGGGCCGCAGAGCTCTTCCACCGAGAACCCGAAGGTCTCCGAAGTGGCGTCCAGGATGACCTGGGGGGTGATCCGTCGTGGTTGGTCGGCAGACACGATGTCGGACAGGACAACCTCGGCCAGTTCGCGACTCATCGGTTGGCGATTGAGGCTGGCGAAGGCGGTGACCCGAATGAGCGCCCCTTCGAGTTCCCGGATGTTGTCTTTTACGTGGGTGGCGATGAACTCGAGCACCTCGTCCGGGACATCGACATGCTCGTGCTCAGCCTTGGTCTGGAGGATGGCCAGGCGGGTCTCGAGTTCCGGAGGCTGGACCTCGGTAATGAGCCCGGACATGAAGCGGCTGCGCAGCCGGTCCTCGAGCGTGGCGATCGATTTGGGTGGGCGGTCGGAGGTGAGAACGATCTGCTTCGAAGCACCATAGAGCGAGTTGAAAGTGTGGAAGAATTCCTCTTGCAGGGACTCTTTACGTTCCATGAACTGAACGTCGTCAATGAGCAGGACGTCGCACTCGCGATAGCGGCGCTTGAAGGCCGTCGTGGTGTTGGTACGAATGGCGTCCACGAACTCGTTCATATAGGTCTCGGTGGTGACGTAGCGGACGTGGCGCCTGGGGAAATTTTCGAGGACATAGTTCCCGATGGCATGGAGGAGATGGGTCTTGCCCAAACCGGCCTCCCCGTAGATGAACAGGGGGTTGTACGACCGGGCAGGGGATTCGGCCACCGATTGGGCGGCGGCATGGGCGAAACGATTGGACGAGGCGATGACGAAGGCGTCGAAGGTGTAGCGGGGATCGAGCACCGGCGACTCGATCCGACTGGCGTGACTGGTACCGGTGGGCCGGCTGGGCGTGTCGCCCCAGGCAGGAGAGGCGGACACTGCGTTAGCCGCTGATCGGGACCCTCCACCGGGGAGATCGGTGTCTACGTGGGCCAGGGCCTCATCCCTCTGTTCATAGACCGGGGGGACCACTTCGAGCTGGACGACCAGGTTTCGACCGACGGTTCCGGTCACCGTGGCCTGGATCAGGCCGAGGAATCGGGACTCGACCCGGTCCCTGATCAGGGTGTTGGGAACACCCAGTACGATTTGATCGTCTTTGATGGACAACGGTGTAATTCCAGACAGATAGGCCTGCCAACTGGCATCAGAGACCTGCTCCCGCAGCGCCTCCGAGCACGATTTCCACAACTCGTCGGTGTCCTTCACGTGGGCCTCCGCCCTTGCACAACCGGTTTGGTCCACAGGGCTGTCCACAGCTGTGGATCATCGCCGTCCGCGGTCCCACCCGCCGGATGAGCCGGGTCAGGCGCTAAGCGGTTGGTCACCCTGTACTGATTTGTCGGGGCTCGTGGTGGTTCGGGCCCGACGTTCCGTTCCCAATTGGTCCACTCGCTGTGCTCGGAACGGTACACCGTGCCCAAGGCCCGTGCCTCTTGGCTGTCGACTAGAGCCGGACCAGGAATGGCTCTACCATGTAGCGGAATGCCTTGATCTCTGTGACCGGGTCTTTGCCGAACCGGCGACACCAGAATCCACGGCTCAGGACGAGGAAGAAAGTGGATGAATGAAACGTACCTATCAACCCAACGTGCGCAAACGGGCCAAAACCCATGGATTCCGCAAGCGGATGTCAACCAAGGCCGGCCGGGCGGTGATCCGGTCGCGTCGGGCAAAGGGGCGCCAGCGGCTGTCGGTGTGACCGTCGGTTGCCCGCCGACCTCCGGTCGACGGGCCTCCGTAGACCGGTTGCGGTCACGAAGGTCATTCGAAGCGGTGCGACGGGGTGCCTCGCGGGGCCGCTCCGGCCCCCTGACGGTCAGTTACCTGGCCAGTTCGTCATCGGTGCGTCCGCAGGTGGCCTACGCTATAGGCCGCCAGGTCGGAGGCGCCGTTGACCGCAATCGCCTGAGGCGGCGGCTGCGGGCCATCGTAGCCGAGCAGGCCGTATCCCTCCCTGCGGGTGCCTATGTCGTCCGTGCCTCCTCCGATGGGGGCGAATGGGGATTCGAGGAGCTGAAAGTGGCGATGAGCCAGGCAGTGGAGAAAGCCGCACGCGGCCAGTCGGGCCGAACCGGCATGAAGGCCGCCTCTCAGCGCGACCAGGGCCGATGACCGCCGTCCCGGCCACACTGACCGACGAAGAGAGCTCCCCGGCACGGTTGGCGGATGGATTGACGACCACGGGCATGCCCGTGGTCGACTACGGGGAGCGATCTGGAGACCCGGGCCTTCTGGCCGGCGTTCTCCTCGCCCTTATCCGGGCCTATCAAATGGCCCGGTCGGGCCGACCTACCGGCTGTCGGTACCTCCCGACGTGCTCGGCGTACGCCCAGGAGGCCATCGAGCGTTTCGGGGCTTGTCGCGGGGGCTGGCTCGCCGCCAAACGGTTGGCGCGGTGCCATCCGTGGGGGAACCACGGGGTGGATCCCGTACCTGAGGGGAGGGCGTCATGTTGACAGCCTCATTGACCACGCCGATCGGCAAGCTCTTCCAGCCCCTTCTGGACTTCGTCGGGGCGGTATTGGCGTTCTTCTATTCGGTCATCCCCAACTATCCGATCGACGTCGCCCTGTTGACCATCGTGATTATGGCGGCGCTGACCCCGCTCACCGTCAAGAGCACCAAGAACATGGCGGCCATGCAGGCGCTGGCCCCCGAGATGAAGAAGTTGCAGCAGAAGTACAAGGGCGCTGATAAAGCGCAAATGAACGAAGAGATGATGCGGCTCTATAAAGAGCACAATGTAAACCCCGCATCCGGGTGCCTCCCCATGTTGTTGCAGATGCCCGCATTCTTCATTCTCTATAGCGTTATTAGGGGCATGACCAACACGGTCACGACGTACACGTATCACACGGTGACCCTGACCGGGAAGAAGGTGGCCACCGCTCACGTGGTAGCCGACCCCCGCTACATCCCTAATCCGTCGAAGATGCGAACGGACATAATCGCAGCCCACGGCCAGCTCAACTCCTTCGGGATGAACTTCGCCCAGAAGCTGCTGTCTCACCACGACAGCATTTGGATCGCCATCCCCTACCTGTTGCTGGTAGTCGCCGCCGTGGGCCTCCAGTACTTGCAGATGTCGCGCCTCAACGCGCGGAACCCGGGAGCTCAACAAGCAAATCCGCAAGCGGCGATGATGCAGAAATACATGCCACTTATCTTCGGGTTTATTTATCTAAATGTGGCGGCAATTCTCAATGTATATTTCATCGTTTCCAGTGGAATTCGGATCCTGACCCAGGAAATCCTGTTCCGAAAAGGCCTGGTTGCCGGTCCGCCTGTGGCCCCAACCGCCGGTCGGGCGGTTGGGCCCAAGAAGGGACCCGCGGCCGATCGGAGCGAGAAGGCGCTGCCCAAACCGAAGCCCGGTGGCGCCGCCCGCCCGACCAAAGCAGGTGCAAACGGGGCGCCGTCAGCCAATGGCTCGAACGGGTCGAAGACCAGCCCGACTACGGGAACGGGAACGGGGCGTCCCCCGGCCCAGCGGAGCGGGCGACCGCCGACCTCTGGTGCCAACGGGGCTAAAGGTGGTGCCAACGGGGCTAAAGGTGGTGCCAACGGGGCTAAAGGTGGTGCCAACGGGGCTAAAGGTGGTGCCAACGGGGCTAAAGGTGGTGCCAACGGGGCTAAAGGAACTGGTTCGCCGATTTCACCGACAGGCAACAAGCGGCCCAGCACCAACGGTTCGAACGGTAATGGGTCAGAGGCCGCAAATGACACGGGCAGCGCCCCCAAGGAACACCCGCGGTCGAAGACCAAGCGGGAAAGAAAGGCTCGATAGCAAGTGGAGTGGGTTGAAGCCAGTGGTAAGTCGCTCCCTGAGGCGAAGGAGACAGTGCTCGATCTGCTCGGAGTGGCCGAGGACGACGCCGAGTTCGTCGTGCTCAGTGAACCCAAGGCCGGCCTGTTCGGCCGACTTCGGGGTGAAGCTCGAGTTCAGGCCCGGGTGCGTCCTGTAGCTCCGCCGCCCAAGCGGGGTCGCCGACCCAAGTCGGACCGGCGGCGCGAGTCTACGAGTAGAGGAAACGGCGGGGGTGGTGCCCGTAGCGACCGATCAGCCAGCTCGTCGCGCCCGGCCACGGAACAGAAGCGGGCCAATGCCAACGGCTCCGGGGCCAATGGCTCGAGGGGAGATGGTGCGTCGCCCGAGATCGGGGACGGACAGACCCTGAGCGGGGGTGGAGAAGGGTCCGGCTCGAGGAGTAACGGTTCCGGATCGGCAACCAATTCGAATCGCCGCCGCCGTGGATCGCGTGGGCGGGGCGGAGCAGACCAGGCCAAACAAGCACGGGGAGAGAATCTCTCCGAGGATAGCGAGGGCAAAATGGAAGAGTCACTCACACTCGAGCAACAAGGTGACGCAGCCAAGGGCTTTCTGGCCGGGTTGGTGCAAGAGTTCGGCCTCGAGGCCGACGTCACCTTTACCGAAGTGGATGAGGACACCGTGCAGGTGGCCGCGACCGGGGGTGATCTCGGGTTGTTGGTGGGTCCGCGGGGAGCCACCCTGGCCGCCATCCAGGATCTCACCCGCACCTTTGTGCAGCGTCAGTCGGAGAGTCGCACGGACCGCATATTGGTCGATGTCGCCGGATACCGCGAGAAGCGGGTCGCTGCCCTGCGTCGCTTCACCGAAGGCTTGGCCGAGGAGGTCAAGGAATCTGGTGCGGAACGTGCTCTCGAGCCGATGTCACCGGCTGACCGCAAAGTGGTACACGATGCTGTCAATGAGATCGATGGTGTCGAGACTCGGTCCGAAGGGGTAGAACCGACTCGGTACGTTGTGATCGAGCCTTCCGGCTGATCGAAACGCCCACCGCCCTCTTATCCGACCCGCGAACCACGGGGACGTGGTCGTCCGCGAACGGAGAACTGGGAGGGGATGGATGATTCCGCCCTACGCCGTGGGACGACGGACCCGGTGAGCTCCCCACGGAACGGGAAGCTCTCCCCGCACCAACTTGGGGCTTCGCTCTCCGATCAGCTGCGGGAAAGTCTCGACCGATCGGCCGACAGCGGGTTCACGGGGCCCATGCCTGTTTCCGAACAGATCGCCCACGGTTTAGGGTTTGCCGTTGCTGCCGAGGAGACCCTGAAGGCCGTCCCCCGGACGGTTCTGGACATGGGGACGGGTGGAGGAATTCCGGGGCTGGTCCTGCTGGCCTGTTGGCCCACCAGCCACATCGTGCTTCTGGACAGCAATGAACGCCGCACAGAATTCCTTTTGACAGAAGTGGCTCGGTGGGAAAGACCGGGGGAGGTGGAGGTGGTCAGGGCCAGAGCCGAGGAGGCCGGTAGGTCTGATCATCTGAGGGAAAGGTTCGAGCTGGTGACAGCTCGGGCATTTGGTAAGCCTGCGGTAACGGCCGAGTGCGGCTCCGCCTTTGTGACGATCGGCGGAGCGTTGACCGTTTCCGAACCGCCGGTAGAGGCAACACGTTGGCCAGTCGAGGGTTTGGTGAATCTCGGACTGGAGGACTCGGGACTTGTCCGCCTCGAGGACCGGTTCAGCTACCGGGTCCTCCTCAAGCGCAGTGCGCTGGATGACAGGTACCCGCGGCGGGTAGGGATACCGACAAAAAGACCGCTGTTCTGACTCTCCGGGGCTGTCCCCATCTGCCCTTGCCGTGCGAGCGGAGCGTTTCACGTGGAACATAGGGCGGACCCCTTTGGGCGGCCTGAGCCAGGGTATTGAGGTCGAGGACCTGGGGTTGAGGGATCCACTGTTGGCGGTGCGGTGGTGGAGTCAGCACCGGGTGCCGGCCCAAGCGGACCGCGTCCGGACCTCACTTTCTCTCCCTCCGATCGATGGGCCTATTGTCCAGGTTGAGCAGCGAACGGGCATGACGGCTGGGGCTTGAGCCAATCCGGAGCTAACCCAACGCCGGGCAACAGGGGGAGGGTTGGACTTCGTAACCTCGGCTTAGCGGCAATTCAGGGTCGGGCAGGCTCACGAGGGGTGCCGCTCAACGGAGACGGGAAAATCGCTTCCTTTTGGGGCGGGGAGGTTCCACATGGACAACCGGCATCGCCCATTCGGAGACAGGCAGCGGAAGGGTTGGACTCGGGAGCCCAGGGCGGGCTCAGAGGCGCTACCGACCGACGGAAAGCGGAAGGCCTGTTGGCCCGCTGTGTCGAGGGTTGCGGACGTGTTCACGCAGGCGTCGGGACAGTAACGGACCGTTCAATCGGTCACGGACGACTAGAGGGTTGTTACCTCTGAACCCCGGTTGGGAGCTTGAGGGTTGAACCCGGCTCATCAGAGGGATCGTCCAAAGACGCCAACTGTCGCCGCTTCTCCCGTTTCTCCGATGGGCCCATCTTCCATCTGGAAAAGCGTACAGCCATCGAGAGCCTCAATCGGAGAGTGCACGAGGCGGACGATTAGAGGGTCGGGATCCGGAGTCATCAGGGGATGATGGGCCCCGCAGACGGTCGCTGGCTTAAGCCCTTGTCCGCTCCGCCGGGGTCCGCCAGGAGAACCCGACGAGGATGACGGCGAGCGGCGGGGACAGAGAGAGGATACGAGAGGACCGGCCGAACGACACCTCTGGGGCTCATGTGGGGTCAGTTATGGAGTAAACGAGAGCTTTCCCCTCGAACAGCAGGAGGGCACCGTTTGGCCTCCGTCGAACGAGGGTTCCACGTGGAACGTGGCTCAGGACATCGAGGGTGGATCCGCTCAGTGATTCCGAAGCGAGGTTTCACGTGAAACATTCCGAGAAAGGCTTGATTTCGCTCCCGCCAAGAGGAAGGATGAGGGATCTTGTACCCGACCAATTTGCGGAGCCGATAATGCGCGGTCGACGTCGTCGGAACAAGGCCCTCCTCCTCGATGAGCAGAGAGCCGCGTCCGACCCAGATTCCGGTGCCGTCGGTGGTGGGGCCGTCAAGCTCGTTGAGACGCGATCGCCAGCGGAGGCGGAGCCGGACGATGGACCTCCTACTGACCCCACCACTCCCCCACCCATGTACGAGACCATTTCCGACGTGGCTACAGCGCACGCCCATCTCGACAGCGTTCTCTCCCCCGAGGCTCCCGACTCCGGTTCCGAGGTCACAGATGAGCACATCATGAATGTTGATGATCCATCCGCTGCCGCGCCTGAGCCTTTGTCGAATGTCGAATCTCCAGCATCCGGCGAATCTCAGAGCAGCGTGGTGGAGGTTGACCCCTCGCCTCCGATGGAGGACATATCTCCTCCGGTGGAGGAAACGGCAGGAGAGATTCTGGGTCGCGCCGAGGGCGCCGAAGTGGTCGAAGAACCGGCGACAGGAACGAAGTCCGATTCCACCCCCGAAGGTCAGTCGGCGGCCTCCAACCCCCTTCCACGGGTGATGGCCGTGGCCAACCAGAAAGGGGGCGTGGGAAAGACGACCACTTCGGTGAACCTGGGCGCTGCGCTGGCCGAACTTGGCTTCCGGGTCCTGGTCATCGACCTTGACCCCCAGGGAAATGCCACCACGGGACTGGGAATCGATGCCCGCAACTTCGAGCTCTCGATGTACGACGTGATGATGCGGGACGCCTCGATGGAGGACTGCATCGAACCGACCAGCATGAAGAACCTCTTTGTTGCTCCGGCCACCATCGCTCTGGCCGGGGCGGAGATCGAGCTGGTGCCGGCCTTCAGCCGGGAGCTCAAGCTCAAGCGGTCGATCGAATCGGTCATCGACGACTTCGACTACCTACTCATCGACTGCCCCCCTTCCTTGGGCCTCATCACCGTCAATGCGCTGGCTGCTGCCGATGAGGTGCTCGTTCCCATCCAGTGCGAGTACTACGCCCTGGAAGGCCTGAGCCAACTCATGCGCAATGTTCACCTGGTGGCCTCGAACCTCAACCCCAAGCTGGATATCTCCACCATCGTCCTGACCATGTACGACGCCCGCACCAAGTTGGCCGACCAGGTGGCAGAGGAGGTCCGACAGCACTTCGGCAGGAAGGTGTGTCGCAGCGTGATCCCACGCACGGTCCGGCTCTCCGAGGCTCCTTCGTTCGGACAGCCGATCACAACCTTTGACCCGGCGTCGCGTGGGGCCATCGCCTATCGGGAACTAGCCAAGGAGGTCAGCGGTGGCACGACGTAGCGGGCTCGGCAAGGGGTTGAGCGCTTTGATCCCCACCGAGGCGTCCGGCGATCGGTCTTCGACTCTTCGGGACGTACCTATCGGGAGCATCAAGCCCAACCCTCGACAGCCGAGAGTCTCTTTCGACGAGGACACCATGTCGTCGTTGGCCGCCTCTATAAAGGAGCTGGGCGTCCTCCAGCCCGTTCTGGTGAGACAGATCGGGGCGGACGCCGCCGATGAGTTCGAGCTCATCGCCGGCGAGCGGCGGTGGCGGGCGGCCCGGCGGGCGGGCCTCCAGACCATCCCCGTCCTGGTTCAGACATCCGATGAATCGCGAAGTCTCGAGCAGGCTCTGGTGGAGAATCTGCATCGCCAGGACCTCAACGTCCTCGAGGAAGCCGCCGCTTATCAACAACTCATCGAAGAGTTCGGGTACACCCACGACCAGGTGGCCACTCGGGTGGGCAAGAGCCGGGCGGCCGTTTCCAACACCCTCCGCCTCCTCCAACTTCCTTCGGGTGTTCAGCGCCTCTTGGCCGAAGGCCAGATCAGCCCCGGCCATGCCCGCGCCCTGCTGGGTACTCCCGACCGAGGGTACCAAGAGGTGTTGGCCAAGTCGATCGTGACCGACGGGCTGAGCGTGCGGGCTATCGAGGAGATGGTGCGTGTGCACACCGAGGGGTCATCCCACCAGGTGGAGCGCTCCGACCCCTTGCCACCGGAGACCGACGATCAACGCCAGCAGCCCGCGGCCGTGGTGGTTCCGGACCGACTGCCGCCGCCGGGCATCCTCGAGCTCGAGGAGCTCCTGTCCGGGCATCTCAACACACGAGTGAAGGTCGACCTGACATCAAAGCGGGGGAAGGTGGTCGTTGAGTTTGCCACTCTCGAGGACCTCGAGCGCATCTACAAGCTTATGCTCGGTAGCTCTCAACCTTCCGGGGTCTGACCACTTAGCCTGTGATCTTGTGACCACAGAGAGTGGTTTACGATCAGGATCGACCTAAATTCCGCCACTTTGGGTGACCGGGTGCCCTTAACCGGTGGTAGAGCGTTATCCACAACCTGTGCATGAGGTTGTGGATTACGTGCCCGAGGGGCGTTTGTACACGGTTAGGCGCTGAGCCCACCGAACCGATGGACGGTCAGTCCCATGCGCTGTCGACCCACTCGGCCAGTGACTCGGCCACCGTCCGAGCCACCACCGCTCCCCTCTCGACCATCACGGCGGCAGGCCCGATTTCGGTGATGACCGCCGGCATGCGGGTCTCTCGGAGCAAGGGGAGTGACATCCCGTGGCTGCCCTTGTCGGGGACGTCGAGAGCGTCTGCCAGCCGCGAGCTGAGGAGCTCGGCCAGGCGCCGCCCTCCCGGCGACGAGTAGCGGTAGCCGGCGTAGTAGGCGGCGGAGCACATCGGCTCGGCCGCGTTGACTCGCAGTCCGATGTAGACCTCGGCATCGCCGGCATTGGCCTCCGACGCCTGGATGGAGCCGTCCGGATGGTGGTGGGTGGTGACGACGGCACCGTAGTTGACCAGTAGCCGGCGAAGGGCGCCGACCATGGCATCGAGACCGCCTTCTTCACCGATGGCCACGCGCCTGCCGGCCAGAGTGCGGGGCGCCGCCCGCAACCGCTCGCGGTCCCGGACCGAACTGACCAGTTCGCTGTTGTGATGACGGGTGCCGAATCTGAGCAGCTCGGAAACCGTAGCGGCGCCGGCAATTCCGTCGACGGGCAAGCCGGCGTTACGCTGGAACTCGCCGAGGGCCACCGAGGTGAGATCGCCGAAGATGCCGTCTACCCGCCCGGTATCGAATCCGAGAGCGCTCAGACGCTGTTGCAACTCGGCCACGTCGTCGCCCCGCAGCATGGGCGTCCGCCGGTAGAGGAAGCGATCGCCGAGGCGTCGCCCCGCCTCGACCAGGGCCGACCAGGTCTGTGGTCCGCAGACCCCGTCGACCCGCAGGCCCCGGCGGTACTGGAAGGCCTCCACCGCGGCTCGGGTTCCGTGGCCGTAGCGTCCGCGCTGGTCGAATCCGGTCGAGAAATCGAGGATCTCGAGCCGGCGCTGAACGTCAACGACGGCCGAACCGTGGTCGCCCTCGGTCAAATGGACGGGGGACTCCGGGCTCACTCCTGTCCCCAGGGGACGGACGGGCACCCGGACACACTTGAGTCTCCAAACGAACGTTCGTCCGAGAGAACCGACAATTCGGAGGGGGTCGGCAATAGGCCGACCGCTCTTACAGGTGAGCCGAAAGCTCCTGGAGAAGTTGACCCTTGCCCTTGGCCCCTACGATGCGGGCCGCCGGCTCCCCATCCTTGAACAGGATGAGTGTGGGGATGCTCATCACGTCGAAGCGGCGGGTGACATCGAGATTGTCGTCGATGTTGATCTTGGCCACTTCGAGCTTCCCCGCCTGCTCGGAAGCGATCTCCTCCAGAACGGGAGCGATCATCTTGCACGGGCCGCACCATTCCGCCCAGAAGTCCACCAGTACGGGAACATCCGAGGACTTGACATGCTCGTCAAAGCTAGCGTCGCTCAACGTCGCGATCTTCTCACTCATGATGGTCGATCCTCCTACCCGTCGAACCGGGCCGCACCTGGTAACTCTTACCGGCACGCTAGGTCAACGATGGGCGGGGCCCCGGCATTCCCGTTGTTGTGTTATTCCCGTGGCGGGAGCCCTGGGGGGCTAGGCGGGTGGGTCAGGGCCCGCCGTGTTGGTCCTCCAACCAGCGCTCGGCGTCGATAGCTGCCATGCATCCGGAGCCGGCTGCCGTGATGGCCTGTCGGTAGTGGTGGTCCTGCACATCACCGCAGGCGAAGACTCCGTCGACGTTGGTCCGGGTCCCCTCGAAGGTCCGGACGTATCCGCTGGACTCGAGTTCGATCTGACCTTTGAACAGAGACGTGTTCGGTTCGTGTCCGATGGCCACGAACAGTCCCGACACCGGGAGGTCGAACTCCTCCTCGCTCACGTTGTCCCGCACCCGCACTCCGGAGACGGTGGTCTCGCCCAGGACGTCGATGACCGAGGCGTTCCACCGGAAGGCGATCTTGGGATGGGCGAAGGCTCGTTGCTGCATGAGCTTGGAGGCTCGAAGCTCACCGCGGCGGTGGATGATGGTGACCTTGTCGGCGAACCGGGTCAGGAAGAGCGCTTCTTCCATGGCCGAGTCACCACCACCGACGACCACGATCTCCTTCCCCCGGAAGAAGAACCCGTCGCAGGTGGCACAGGTGGACACCCCGTAGCCCAGGAGCCGCTCCTCGTTGGACAGGTTGAGCATGAGGGACTGGGCGCCGGTGGCGATGATCAGAGCTTCGGCGGCGTAGGTGGGCTCGGCGGCGTCGGGGTCGCCCACCCAGAGCCCGAAGGGACGGCTGGACAGGTCGACCCGGGAGACCTTGGCCGTGACGTACTCGGCGCCGAATCGGGCTGCTTGCTCGCGGAAGGCTTGCATGAGCTCGGGGCCCATGATGCCCTCGACGAACCCGGGAAAATTCTCCACCTCGGTGGTCAGCATCAGCTGCCCCCCCGGTTGGTCGCTGGTGGAGGAGGGCTCACCTTCGATGATCAGGGGGGCGAGCTGGGCCCGCGACGAGTAGATGGCGGCCGTGAGCCCGGCCGGCCCCGAGCCGACGATGACCACCTGGCGGGACTCGGTCATCCCGCCCCTTGGGACTCGTCGCTGGGGTTGGAGCGCTGGCTCCAGGCAACGACGCCGGCCACGACGAAGAGGGCACCGACGACCAGGTCGGAGAGCCAGACCCGCCCGTCGAAGGCGTAGACGGTGAGGAGCCGGATGAGGGTGACGGACAGCAGCACAACCGTGACAACGCTGGCGGCGAAGACGATGATCCCGAAGACGATGGCCCGGGTAGCCAGGGTCAGTGGACGGACCGTCTTGTCACGCAGCAGCTCGACCAGACCGTCGACCATGTCGGCCCCTCGGACGGGCAGATCGTTCATCATGCCCGTGCCCGGGGTCCGGGGCGGTTGGGGCTCGGGCTTCGGATCCATTGGGGGGAGGATAGTCCGGTCACTCGTGTGGCCTGCCGGAACGCTGCCCGCCGCCGGCTCAGTCCTCGGCGTCAGTCCGCCGGCTCAGTCCGCCGGCTCAGTCCGCTGACACTCAGTCCGCCGGCACTCAGTCGGCGGTCACCATGCAGACGCCGACTGTGCCCGGGCCGGCGTGGGTCCCGACGACCGGACCGAGATCGACCACCACCATCGGGTGCTCCGACTTGACCCCGTCGAGCATGGCTAGGAAGTCGTCGATGTCGGTGGCTGCCCCGTTGCACACGGCCAGCCGACTCAGAGGTGGCGCATTCAAGGCCTTGTCGGCCAGATAGCGGAGGGAGCGCCTGCGGCTCCGTTGCTTCGATTCCTCCTCGACCACGCCGTTCACCAGGGTCACCACCGGCTTGATGGACAGAAGTGAGCCGAGCAGGGCCCGCGCTCCGCCGATCCGGCCACCCTTCTCGAGGTGCTCGAGGGTGTCGACCACCCCGAACACACTGGTCCGCGGAATGAGCTCGTCGACCCGACCTGCCAATTGGTCGAGGTCGGCCCCCTGCCGCGCCCCTTCGGCCAGATCGAGGACCATCAACCCCTGTCCCATGGTCAGTGACCGCGAGTCGACGGCCCGTACGGCGATCCGGTCGCTGACCGCTTGGCCGGCGGTGGCCGCCGCCTGGTACGTGGCCGACACATCGGAGGAGAGGTTGAGGCACAGCACCCCGTCGTACCCCTCTTCGGCGGCGGCCACGAAGGCTTGCTGGAAGGCGCCCGGAGCCGGGGCCGAGGTTTCGGGCAGGACGGGGCTGGCGGCGCACCGGGTCCAAAATTCCTCGGTCGAGAGGGTCGACTGGTCTACGAACTCCTCGTCACCGAACCGGATCGACAGCGGAACGATGGTGACGTCCCACTCGGACGCCAGGTCGGCGGAGAGGTCGCAAGCGCTGTCAGTCACCACGCGGATGCGGGCCATCGAGGTCCTCCTTGTCGTCCTCCGGACGGCCGTCGCCTCCCGGTCCCACCTCGTCCCCCGGTCCGGTGCTCACCGGCCGAAGCCGGCGGACCTGCGGACCGGCGAGACCATCGAGTCTGTCACGGAACGGCTCACGACCGGGCGGACGTGGGGGGCGCTCTGAACGGTGGGCGAGACGGGTGCCCAGGACCGCGGCAGCGACGATGTAGGTAACGGCGCCGACCACCACGGCCAGCACGACGCGGCCCAACAGGGCCACCCCGGTGGTGGCCCCCGAGACGCTCAGAGCCAGGACGGTGGTGACGGCCATCACGCCGGTTGCCGCGCAGACCCGCTTGACCGGGATGGCCAGGTCGGCCCCCCCGAGCCCCCCGACCCGGCGCCGGATGACGGCCAGGGCCACCAGGGCGGCCACCGAATAGGCGATAGAGAGGGAGAGGGCCAGGCCGCGTACCCCGAGCGGTCCGACCAGCGCCAGACCGAGGACGATGTTGATCCCGTTTTCGACCAGGTAGAGACGGAAGGCGGTGCGGGTGTCCTGCATGGACTGGAGAACCCGGACCATGAACAGGTAGGTGCAGAACCCGGGCAGGCCCAGGGCGAACAAGGCCAGTGTGGCCGCCGTTGTGGCCGCCTGGCCGGATGTCTCGGCTCCGTGGTCCAGGACCAGGTCGATGAGCGGCCGAGCCAAAAGCAGCATGCCGACCGCCGACGGGATGATGATGGCCAGGGTGGCCCGTAGCCCGTATGTCATCCGGTGTCGGAAGGCGATCACGTCGTGGCGGGCCCACCGGGCAGACAGCGACGGGGTCACCGCCGTCATCACCGACACCGCCACGATGCCGTAGGGGAGTTGGAAGAACATGTAGGCGTAGGTCCACGCCGAAACTCCTCCGGGCGTGCTGGTCCCGTCAGCCAGGGCCAGCATGACGAACAGGGCGATCTGGTTGGCAACCACCCACCCGAACGTCCAGCCGGCCAGTCGGGTGATGGTGCGCATGGCCTCGTGCACCGGGTCCCACAGGAACCGGATGTGCAGATCAGCGCGCGTCAGGGACGGGATCAGGAAGACGGCCTGGACCACCACGCCGAGGGTGGTGCCGAGGCCCAGCAGCACCAGGCCGGTGTGGTGTGCGTCGAGCGACGCCAGGCTGGGATGGGGGACCAGTGCGTGGAACCACAGCAGGACCCCGATGACCACCAGGTTGTTGGCGATGGGGACGAACATGGGCGCAGCGAACTTGCCGCGGGCGTTGAGCAGGGCTGCGAACAGAGCGATGAGGCCGTAGCAGGCTAACTGGGGGACGAACCAACGCAGCAGGAAGACGGCCTCGTGCTGTTGCTGTTGCACGTCTGCGTTGTGGTTGGTGACCGTGTACAGGTGGATGATCTCGGGCGTGAGGAAGAAGAAGGCGATGGTGGCAGCCACCAGGACCACGATGGTCACCGTGACCACGGCGGAGATGGCCTCCCAGGCTTCCTTGCCCCGGCGGGTGCTGAGATGGTCGACGAACACCGGTACGAAGGTGGCGGACAGCACCCCGGTGAGCACCAGGTCAACGACCATGTTCGGGGTGTTGTTGGCCAGGTTGTATCCGTCGGCGAAACCCCCGCCACCGAGGGCCACGGCCAGAGCCACGGTACGACCCAGTCCGGTGATGCGCGACAGGGTGGTGCCGACGGCCATGCCCAGGGTGGCCCCGGCCAGTCTCCGGCGGCCGCCACCGCGGGCAGGCGGTAAGCCGTCCAGTTCGTCGGGCGTCACGGGGTCTCCGACACGAGATCAGCGCCCTCTTCGGCCTTACGGTCTTCGGCCTTACGGAGAGTCCGCCGCTTCCGCGAGGTCCTGAGCCACCAGACGACCAGCACCGTCAGCGCGCCGACCGAGAGAACGATCCCCACCACCGACGTGGCCGTCGACCGCACTTCCACCTCGCCGTTCGAGAGCTCGAGTCCGCCGGACGGGGAGCGAAGGGAGACATCGACCTTGAACACGCCGGAAGCCCGGGCCCGCACCTTGACGTCGACCACGTTGTTGGGCAGCACCAGACTGACCGGCTGGGTCCACTCGGTCGTGCCGTTGGGAAACAACAACTTGTCGCTGGTCAGAGTCAGCGTGCCCGTCACCGGGTAGGAGGTGCTGGAGACGATGGTGACCGGCAGGGTGCCCTGCTGGGAGGTCAAGGTGACCGTCCGATCGCCTGCCACCTGCAATTGGGAGAGCTGCGCGTTCAACGCCGCCCCGGTGTTCCCGAGGAGGGCGTCCTGCTGGGCGAGGCGGAGGTCCTCTGACTGGCTGGCCAGCACCAGATCGCCGAGCTCGAGGGAGATGATCCGGGCCGGTGCCCCCCGCACGGCCGAGGCGAACCCCTCGGTCCGCTGACGCTGGGCGCGGATGCCGGCCACGGGCAGAGGAGTCGCGCCCAAGCCGACACCCTGCAGTCGGCAACCGTCCCGGCACGCAACCGCCGGGCCGAACGCGGCGAACAGGTTCTTGGTGGTGACCGGCTCGATGATCGGGTTGTCGACCAGAGCGGACAGGAGGGCGGCCACGAATGTGGGGTTGTCCTTCCATCCGTTGGGGGCCACCGCCACCACCATGCGGGGGGTGGAATCGTTGGGCTTCTCGTAGTAGATCTGGGCCAGTTCGGCCAGCAGCTGGTGGGCGGCCAGCACGGGCGTGGTGGCCGACCCGGCGAACCGGGCCGACAGATCGGCGTCGGAGGTGATGGCCGTCACCTGATGACCGTGGGCCGTCGACAGCGAGAAAGGTTCGGTCGTCGAGCCGTCAGCCGGTGGTGCGTTGACGCCGGCCGAGGGCAGGACCATCTGGCTGTAGCCCAACGTGGCCAACTGGCCGATCGAGCCGGAGTCGAGGGCGTCGTTGGTTACCCACGCACCGAGGTCCGAGAGGCCGACGGTGGCGGCGGCGTGGGTGACGGTAGACCCCAGTACGGCCGTTCCCCTGCTGACCTGCGCGGTCAGCTCGCCGCCCAGTCCGGAATCGACCAGGGCGGCGGCGTTGACCGGGGCGAAGGGGGCCGACAGGAATTGGTGGACCGACGGGTCGCTGGCCGCCTCGACCAGGCCGGCCAGGATGGACGAATGGCCGGACTGTGCCAGCAATTGGACGGTCAGTGGACTGGCTTCGACGGTGACCGGCACCGTCGAGGTCGGGCTGGTGTCGAGGACGCCCAGTGTGGCGTCGAGGCCGGACACCTCGGCATCGGATGGTTGGGCCACGGCGGCGCCGGGACGGGCCAGGAGCTGTGACGGGCTGGGTGAGCGCGAAGGGAGGGCGGGGAGATCGAGCGGCAGGACGACGGCCACCCGTAGTCGCTGGGTGTCGACGTCACCGTCGGTGTAGATGAGGTGGGTGGTGAACTGGGCAACGATCTGTCGGTTGGTGGTGGCCAGGTCGACCAGCTGGACCCAGACGGGATAGACGCCGGTCGGGTAGGCGCCGCACTCGTCGCCGGCCGGGCTGAGGTCGATGGTGGGGGCTCCCGGGGTCGGCGACGCGTCCGCCGCTCCCACCCCCACCGGCAGGGAGAGGTCGACGGTCCCGTTCATCACGGGCAGGCCACTCACCGGCAGGGGTGCGGATGTGGAGAAGATGGGCGTATCGGCCGAGAGGGTCGAGGTGGACAGGGACTGGTCGAAGGCCGAAACGCTGGACAGGCAGGGGTAGACGTTGACGGTCAGTCCGAGGTCGCTGGTCGGTACCGCTCCGCCGATGCGAAGGTGCAGGTCGAAGTTCTGTCCGGCCGCGACCCAGGGGCTCTCCGACATAACGGTGAGCGGACGGTCCGACCCGGTCGCCCGAAGGGTGGAGGTGCTCACCGTGGCAGTGGGCGGTGGGCGAGGGGTGGCCGAAGCCGGGGTCCCCCCCACCAGGAGGGCCACCAGGACGGCAGCCAACGGTACCGGACCAAGACCGCCAATTTTGCTCAAGGCACCCCGCCTGTGCGACGAGGTAGGCCCCGAGTTCCCGCTTCCGACAGGGAGGCGAGGTGGGCTGGTCGCACCCCGACCATCGGGGAGGGACCGTCCCTGGCTGGCACGCCGGCCGTGCATTGGCTGGCGCTGGGGCACACGCGGCCTCGTTCCCGATCCACCTCGTGCGGCAGCCTACGCCAGTCGCACTACCCTCGGCGGCGTGCTCCCTGACCGACTGCGACCCCTGGTGGAGGCTACCGCCGACCTGGCCGACCGCTTCCGGTCGGCGGGACACGCCCTCTATCTGGTGGGTGGCTCGGTGCGCGACGCCATCGTGGCCGATTCGGCCGCCGCCGCCGCCGCCGAGGCCGGGCACGACCTCGATTTCACCACCGACGCCCGCCCCGATGTCATCGAGAGCCTGGTCACCGGATGGGCCGACGCTGTGTGGACCCAGGGGCGCCGCTTCGGCACCATCGGTTGTCGTCGCCGCGATCAGGTGTATGAGATCACCACCCACCGGGCGGAGGTCTACCGCCCCGACTCGCGTAAGCCCGAAGTGGCCTTCGGCAACGTCGTCGAAGAAGATCTGGCCCGTCGCGACTTCACCATCAACGCCATGGCCCTTCGTCTCCCCGAGCTCGAGATCATCGATCCTTTCGACGGCCTGGTGGACCTCTCCGCCCACCGACTGCGAACGCCGCTCGATCCCGAGGTGTCTTTCGCCGACGACCCCCTCCGGATGCTCCGGGCCGCCCGGTTCGTGGCCGCCCTCGATCTCGAACCGGACCTCGGCCTGGTGGAGGCCGTGCGCATCGGACACCACCGTCTCTCCATCGTGTCGGCCGAGAGGATCAGAGATGAGCTCGACAAGATCGTGATGGTGCCGACCCCCTCGGTGGCGCTGTGGTTCGTGGTGCGGACCGGTCTGGCCGACGAGTTCCTACCCGAAATACCTGCCCTCTCCCTCGAGCAGGACCCGATCCATCGGCACAAGGATGTTTTGGCCCATACCCTCGCCGTGGTGGACAAGACGAGCCCCGACCGCCTGCTGCGTCTGGCCGCGCTCTTCCATGACATCGGCAAGCCGAAGACCCGGGCTTTCGTCGACGGGGGGGTGACCTTTCACCACCACGAGGTGGTGGGGGCGCGGATGACCCGCCAGCGCATGCAGGCGTTGCGTTATCCGGCCGAGGATGTGGAGACAGTCACCGAGCTGGTCAATCTCCACCTCCGGTTCCACACATACCGGTTGGGATGGACGGACAAGGCGGTGCGGCGCTACGTACGCGACGCCGGACCCCTGCTCGATCGGCTCAACGAATTGACGAGGTGTGACTGCACCACCCGTAACGCCAACAAGGCTCGGGCTCTGGCCCGGAGCATGGACGAGTTGGAAGCCCGTATCGACGAGCTGCGCCAGAAGGAGGAGCTCGATGCCCTCCGTCCCGATCTCGACGGCAACCAGATCATGGAGGAGCTCGGCCTCAGCCCGGGGCGGGACGTGGGCCGTGCCCTCGCCTTCCTCATGGATCTGCGGCTCGACGAGGGGCCGCTCGGTGAGGAAGAGGCCCGCAAACGGCTGGTCGAGTGGTGGGCCCAGCAAAGCTGAGGCCACCGGCGTCGATCGGTGAACGGGCGGTTCAGTCCTCCGGCCAGGTCGGCGCCGGCTCGCCGGCGGCGAAGGACTCCACCATGTGGTGGGCCACGTCGTCGTGGTACTGGACCGGAGGCGACTTCATGAAATAGGCCGAAGGGCCGAGCAAGGGACCTCCGATTCCCCGATCGAGAGCCAGCTTGGCGCAACGAACGGCGTCGATGATGACCCCGGCGGAGTTGGGCGAGTCCCACACTTCGAGCTTGAGCTCGAGGTTGAGGGGGACGTCGCCGAAGTTGCGCCCCTCCATACGGATATAGGCCCACTTGCGGTCGTGCAGCCACGGCACATGGTCGGAGGGACCGATGTGGACGTCGTCCGCCGGGAGAGCGCCGTGCTCGATCTGGCTGGTCACCGCCTGGGTCTTGGACACCTTCTTCGACTCGAGCCGGTCGCGCTCCAGCATGTTCTTGAAGTCCATGTTGCCGCCCACGTTGAGTTGGTAGGTGTGGTCGAGGGCCAGCCCGCGATCTTCGAACAGGCGGGTCAGAATGCGGTGGACGATGGTGGAGCCGACCTGGCTCTTGATGTCGTCGCCCACGATGGGGACACCGGCCTGGCGGAACCGACGGGCCCATTCGGGGTCCGAGGCGATGAAGACGGGAATGGCATTGACGAACCCGACACCGGCGTCGAGGCAGGCCTTGGCGTAGAACCGCTGGGCGTCTTCCGAACCGACCGGCAGGTAGCTGACCAGCACGTCGGCTTGGGACTGGCGCAGGACGGACACCACGTCAACAGGCTCGACGGGAGATTCCTCGATCGTCTCGCGGTAGTACTTGCCGAGCCCGTCCAGAGTCGGGCCTCGCAGCACGGTGATACCGAGCTCGCCGACGCTGGCGAAACGGACCGTGTTGTTCTGGCTGGCGAAGATGGCCTTGCCGAGGTCGGTCCCCACCTTGGCTGCATCGACGTCGAAGGCGGCGACGAACTCGAGATCGCCGACGTGGTAGTCACCGAGCACCACATGCATCAGTCCGGGGACCGTTTCGGCAGGATCGGCGTTTCGGTAGTACTCCACTCCCTGGACGAGAGCGCTAGCGCAGTTGCCTACGCCGGCGATGGCGACTCGGATGGTGCTCATTAATGGCTTCCCTTCATGGTGATTGCGGCCGCGGGTGCAGAGACATCCCTGCCCTGGGCCTCGCCCCTCTCGGTGGGTGGTGTTTCTGTGCGGTGCGGCTCGGCGCGAGCGGCCGTCTGCCTGTTTCGTTCGAGTTCGATGAGGCGATCGAGCCAGGCGATGTCGTGCTCGGTCGCTTCGGTGCTGTGCTCGGCCAGCGACCGGGTATAGACGTCGAGGGTCGAACCCGAGGCCCGGACCCGGTCCGTGGCCAGCCGACGGGTGAGCTGGGCCCGGCGTCGCTCGAGGAGGGCCAACCGGGCTTGCGGGGCCAGATGCCGGGCGAAGGCGAGACGTAGGCCGAAGCTCCGGGCGTCGTCGCTTCCGGCGGGCTCATCGGCATCGAGAAGTTGCTCGAACACATGACGGCCGTGCTCGGTGATGGCGTAGACCTTGCGGGAACGCTTGGTCACACCGGGGCCACCGGCCCGTCGCGCCCGCAGGCCGGCCCGCTCGCCGCCCAGGGACCCGGTGGAGGGGATGGGGGCAGCCGGCAGGCTGGTGGAGGCGGTCACCGTCACTGCTCCGGATGCCTCGAGGCGGGAGAGCGCGGGGTAGAGCGATCCGAAGGAGATGTTGGCGAACAGGCCCAACTCGTCGCGGAGACGACGACGGATCTCGTACCCGTGGAGCTCTTGTTCGTGGAGTAGGCCCAGGATGGCCAGTTCGAGCATTGTCACAAACGATATATCACTTCGATATATCAATGCAATACATTCACGGCTCCGTCCAGCCGCCCGAGAGCTGGCCGCCCGGGGCTGTCCACGTCCGACCGGGGGTCTGGCTGTGCCTGGTCGCCCCACCGTCGGCGACGCCGCTGTCGACCCACCCACAGACCAGGTCGGCGACCCCACGGTCACCCGACCAACCGACCGGACCGCCGACCCCGACCACCGACCTGGCCGAACAGCCTGGCCTCGAAGGGTGTCGCCGGTAGCGGCGACGGGATACCCTGGCTGAGTGAGCTTCCGACCCGGAGCGCTCGAGGGTGTGGCCACGTCCCCCGCCGGGGGGCGTGTCGAGTATCTGCTCGCCCGCAATGCCGTCGTCCGCGAGTACAAGAAAGGTCGGCTGTCCCGACTGGATGTGTGCGACGCCCACCCCGAGCTCCTGCGGGTGGCCAGCAACCTGGGCCGCCCCAGCGGGGAAGCCTGCCCCATCTGCGAGGAATCGGACCTGGTCGAGGTCACCTTCGTCTTCGGGTCCCGCCTGCCCCCGGGGGGCCGGTGCGTGGCCACCCAAGCCGAGTTGGCCCGCTACTGGCGGCGCAAGGACCCGGTGGTCTGCTACGTGATCGAGGTGTGTACCGGCTGTTCGTGGAACCACTTGGCCCGCATGTACCCGGCGGGCGCCGGGGTGGTCGAGACCAAGCGGGTGCGGGGCCGGGCCACCCTCTGACACGGATGGGCCGGCCCGATCGGTCGGGCTGACGAGGCCGAAAGGCGCGTCGCCCCCGATTGGTCTAGAAGAAGGGGATGATCCTCCAAGGAAAGACCGTCCTGGTGACCGGCGTAGGCAAGGGCCTTGGTCGCGAATGTGCCGCCAGCGCTCTGCGCGACGGGGCCAACGTGGTGGTGGCGGCCCGCACCGAGGAATCGCTGGCCGCGGTGGCCGCTGATCTGGACCCCGGTGGGCGTCAGGTGGCGGCCCAGGTCACCGACATCACCGACCCCGATTCGTGCGCCGCCCTGGTGGCCACCGCACTCGACCGATTCGGCTCGGTGGATGCCCTCGTCCAGGTGGCGGCGTACGAGAACGTGTGGGGCGGGCTCTACGACCTGAGTTTCGGGTCGTGGCGCAAGGCCTTCGACACCAATGTGATCGGGGCACTCACCGTCATCCGGCCGGTGGCCGAGGCCATGAAGGCCGGGGGTGGCGGATCGGTGGTGCTCATCGGCTCCCAGTCGATGTTCCAGCCAGCCCTCCCCCAGAGCGGTTATGCGGCGTCGAAGGGCGCTCTCCTGTCAGCCATGTACTACCTGGTCGATGAGCTCGGGCCCGACAACATCCGGGTCAACATGGTGGTGCCCTCGTGGATGTGGGGTCCCAACGTGGAGATGTACGTGACCGGCACAGCCCGCAACCAGGGCCGCAGCCCCGAGGAGGTGCTCGACGACATCGTGGGCCGCTTCCCGCTCCGACGGATGACCGAGGACGGCGAGGTGGCCGATGTGGTGGCCTTCTTCGCCTCGGATCGGGCCAAGGCCGTGACCGGCCAGTACCTGTTGGTCAATTCGGGGGAGATGACCCGATGAGCACAGACCCGAGCCCGAAGCGGGTCGTCGTATGGGGAACCGGCTTCGTGGGGAAGATGGTCATCCCCGAGATCGTCCGCCACCCGGGCTTCACTCTGGTCGGGGTGGGCGTGAGCACTCCCGACAAGGTGGGGCAGGACGTGGGCGAGATCTGCGGGATCGGACCGCTGGGGGTGGCGGCCACCGACGACGTCGATGCCCTGGTGGCCCTGGGCCCAGACGCTCTCGTCCACTACGGGCCCACTGCCGCCCACGCCGACGACAACATCCGGGACATCGGTGCCTTCCTGCGGGCCGGCGTCGACGTGTGCTCGACGGCCATGACGCCCTGGGTGTTTCCGGCCATGACCCTCAACCCACCGGCATGGATCGATCCGATCACCGAGGCCTGTCAGGTCGGGGGGGCCTCCTGCTTCACGACTGGGATCGACCCGGGGTTCGCCAACGACCTGTTCCCCATGACCCTGATGGGCCTGTGCGGCGAGGTCCGCCAGGTTCGAGCCCTCGAGATCCTGGACTACATCAATTACGAAGGGGACTATGAGGACGAGATGGGCATCGGCCGTCCGCCCGAGTTCGTCCCGTTGCTCGAGCACACCGACATCCTGGTCATGTCGTGGGGGGCCACGGTCCCGATGATGGCCCATGCGGTCGGTATCGAGCTGGACGAGATCACCACCACATGGGAAAAGTGGACAACCGACACGGCCATCGCCACCGCCAAGGGCACCATCAATCCGGGCGAGGTGGCGGCCATCCGTTTCACCATCAACGGCATCTACAAAGGCCAGCCCCGCATCTGTCTCGAGCACGTGAACCGCATCGGCACCGCAGCCGCCCCCGACTGGCCCCGGGGCACCCAGGACGATGTCTACCGGGTGGTCATCGACGGCTCGCCCTCGATCACCCAAGAGACGGCCTTTCGGTTCACCGACGGCTCCGGCCGGGACGCCGCCGCCGCCGGATGCCTGGCCACAGGACTGCGTGCGGTCAACGCCGTCCCCGCCGTCAACGACCTGCCCCCCGGATGGGTCACCGCTCTCGATCTGCCCCTCATTGCCGGCCGGGGGTCGATCCGTTGAAACCGATGGAGTTGAACCCGATGCAGTTGAACCCGATGGACGAGGAGAGACCATGACGCCCGAGGATCTGGTCGAGATCGAGATGATCAAGCGGCTCAAGTACCGATACCTCCGCTGTCTCGACCAGAAGCTGTGGGACGAGATCGAGACCTGCTTCACCCCTGAGGCCACCGCCCGCTACGGCGGTGGGCTGTACGAGTTCGACGGGCGCCCGGCCATCATGGATTTTCTGCGCACGTCGATGGGGGCGACCACCATGCTGACCAGTCACCGTTGCCATCATCCGGAGATCGATCTGATCGGCCCGACGCTGGCCACCGGGGTCTGGGCCCTCGAGGACGTGGTCGTCCTCACCGACATCGGCATTAACGTGCAGGGCGCGGCGTTCTACAGCGACCGCTACGAGAAGAGCGGCGACGGGTCGTGGCTGATCGCCCACACCGGTTACCAGCGGACGTACGAGGAACTGATGCCCCGCTCGTCCATCGCCGGCCTCAAACTGACGGCCGATTGGTGGGTCACCGAGGGGCGGTCGACCCTCGGGTGACCGGCCTCCGGGGCAGCCAGGAGGTGGTGCGGTGGTGGATCGGGTCAGGCCAGAGTGGCGCCGTCGATGAGGATGTCGGCGCCGTTCATGTGGGAGGCCTCGTCTGACGCCACGAAGGCGATGGCCGCGGCGATGCCCTCGGGCGTGCCGAAGTCACCGAGCGGGGTCACCCGGTCGATGAGCTTGATGTTGGCCCCCTTGGGCAGGTGGAACGCCTGGGTGATGGGTGTGTCGATGGCACCGGGGCTGATGGTGTTGACCCGGACTCCGGCCTCGGCGTACTCGACGGCCAGGGCCCTGGTGAAAGCCAGGACACCCCCTTTGGAGGCGGCGTAGGCCGACGCCCACGGCTGTCCCTTGTGGGCGGCGGTCGAGGCCAGGTTCACGATGTTCCCGCCGGTCTCCACCAGGAGTGGCAGGACTCTCCGGCAGACCAGGAACGTACCCGTCAGATTGATGGCGATGAGCCGGTTCCATTCTTCGAGGGTCTGCTCGTGGGTATGGGTGAACGAAAGGACGCCGGCCACGTTGACCACCACCTCGAGCGAACCGAGGCGTCCGATGGCTTCGGACACCATCCGGTCGACGTCGCCTTCAGAGCTCACGTCGCCCACCACGGTGGACAGAGACCCCTTCATCCCGTCGGCCTCCTTGCTCAGGGCGGCCAACGGATCGGCGTTGACGTCGACGGCCACCACGTCGGCTCCCTCGTCGGTCAGGCGGAGGGCCGTGGCCCGTCCGATGCCCGAGGCGGCCCCGGTCACCAGGGCGTGACGTCCGACAAAGCGTTCTGCTGTCATGGCCAGACTGTAGGGCGCTGTCGCCGGGCGCCGGGCAGTGCTGCGAGGGGAAGGCGGAATTACGAGGGTCCGGGTGGTGACCACAAGGAGCGTGGAGAATCCCGAATCTGTCCATCCGTCACGTTAGGGTCATCGCCCGGGGTAGCGCTGGGGGAATTGGGTACGACGCAGGAGGACGGGACCATGGCCGGTACGACCACGGGTGGCGGGGCGGGAGGATCAGGGCCGCGGAATCTGGTGCTGGCGGCGATGATCTTCGCCGTCTCGATGACCTTCATCGATCAGACCATCGTGTCGATCGCCGTGCCCGAAATCCAACGGCAGCTCGGTCTAACCAGTACCGGTGTCCAGTGGGCGGTCAACGCCTATCTGCTGTCGTTGGCCGCGCTCTTCGCCTACGGAGGCCGACTGGCCGATACCCGGGGCCACAAGAAGATGGTGGTCATCGGCGTGATCATCTTCGCCGGGGCATCCACCATGTGCGGCCTCACTCCCAAGGGCAGCGTGGCCGAGGCCTGGATCGTCACCTTCCGTGTCGTCCAAGGTGCCGGCGGCGCCCTTATGTTCCCCGCCGCTCTGGCCATCGTGGTGCAGACCTTCGCCCTACGCGAAAGAGGTCGGGCGCTGGCTCTCTTCTTCGGCATCGCCGGGGGGCTCACCGCGGTGGGCCCGATCCTCGGTGGCTACCTGACCCAGTGGACGTGGCGTGCCATCTTCTGGGTCAACGTCCCGGTGGCCATCATCGCCCTGGTGCTCATCGCCATCTCCAACCCGCAAACGGATTACAAGGCTGCTCGTATGGACTACCGGGGCCTCGCTCTCATCGCCTCCGGTGTGGCTCTGAGCGTGTTCGGGTTCCAACAGGCGTCCAACTGGGGATGGCACAACCCGGCCATCGGACTGTGCATCGCCGGGGGCATCGTCTTGCTGGTGATCTTCTACTTCGTCGAACTGCGCACCCCGTCGCCCCTCATGAGGGTCGGTATCTTCCGAATCCGGGCTTTCTCCGTCGAGAACCTCGTCCTCGGTGTGTCCATGCTGGCCTTCATCCCCGTGTTCTTCTTCGCCAGCGAATACGCCCAGATCTCACTGGCCAAGACCGCCTCGGAGGCCGGCCTCTTCCTCCTCTACTTCTTCATCGGTTTCGTCATCGCCGCCCAGATCGGGGGGCGGATGCTCGACCGCGGGGGGGCCAAGCGTCCGGTGGTTCTCGGGTGCGCGCTGGCCGCCGCCGGGTTCTTCCTGTGGGCCGGCAAGGTGACCGAGCTCAGCTTCAACACCCAGCAGTGGTACATCGTCCTGGCCGGCTTCGGCATGGGAATGATGCTGGGGCCGGCCAGCACCGACGCCGTCAACCGGGCCTCCCGCCTCTCCTACGGGGAGGCGACGGGCATCACCCAGACGGTGAGGAATTACGCGGCCAGCCTCGGTCTGGCCATCCTCGGCACCGTTCTGGTGTCCCAAATGCGGTCCCATGTCACTTCGTCGCTCATAGCCCAGGGAGTCCCACCTTCACAGGCGGCCAACCAGGCGGCCCGGGTGGCCGAAACGCAGGGCTCGAGCGGCAGTACCGGGTCGATTCCACACTTCATCCGCCTCGACTTCGCCTACGCCACCCGTTCCGTCCTCATCGGTATGGGCGTGGTCATGGCGGTGGCCGCGGTGCTGGGCCTGGTCGGCCTGCAGCGCGGTCTTCAGGCCGACCCCGAAGCGCTGCGGCCCGACGCCGGTTCCGACGACACCGGCGTAGTCGCTCCCGGGCAATCCGAGGTGTCGGGAACCTGACCGGCGGGGCCAGGCCCGACGGACGGCGCCGCCCCTCCCGTCAAAGCCCTTCCGACCGCTACGCTGGTACTGGCACCCATGTGGGCGGGAACACGTTCCCGCCCCACCGCCGGCAGCCCTGGTGGCGCTGGACGGTCGAATGAGGAGGATTACCATGCCCGAGCCCCGGTCAGCTCCGGTCACCGTTCCCGCCGTCCGCGCCTGT
Source organism: uncultured Acidimicrobiaceae bacterium (assembly GCA_963727955.1). Classification (GTDB taxonomy): domain Bacteria; phylum Actinomycetota; class Acidimicrobiia; order Acidimicrobiales; family RAAP-2; genus Bog-756. Next base: position 129,569 of record CAVSII010000009.1, on the reverse strand, counting down.
AAGCGGCGCGAAGGCAAGCAACCCTTGGTGATGGTCACCGCCTACGACACCCCGTCGGCCCGGATGGCCGACGACGCCGGAGTGGATCTCATTCTGGTGGGGGACTCGGTGGGCAACAACGTGCTCGGATATGCCGACACTCTGCAGGTGACGATGGACGACATGGTTCGCCACACAGCAGCCGTGACCCGGGCTGAACCCAAGGCCCTGATCGTCGCCGACCTGCCCTGGATGAGCTACCACGTCGACCAGGCCGACACCGTCCGCAACGGTGCGGCGCTGGTGCGGGCTGGTGCGGCGGCGGTGAAGCTCGAAGGGGGAGCCAATCGGGTCCCCATGATCACCGCCCTCCTGTCTGCGGAGATCCCGGTCATGGGCCACCTCGGGCTCACCCCGCAGTCGGTCAACGCCATGGGCGGATTCCGGGTCCAGGGCCGTGACGATGCCTCGGCCCACACCCTGGTGGTCGAGGCCAAGGCCCTGGCCGCCGCCGGGTGCTTCGCCATGGTCATCGAGGGGGTGCCGGCCGGGTTGGGAGCGACCATCACCGCGTCGATCGATGTTCCCACCATCGGGATCGGTGCCGGGGCCGACTGCGACGGCCAGGTGCTGGTCTTCCACGACGTGCTCGGGTTCAACCGGACCGCTCCCAAGTTCGTGAGGCGCTACGCCGACCTGGCCACCGAAGCCACCACCGCCCTGGCCGCCTACGCCGCCGATGTGCGTGCGGGGTCCTTTCCGGCGGAGGCCGAGGCCTATCACTGAGCCGGTCGGCCCCCGCCCACTGAGCTGGTCGGCCCGGGCCGACAACCCGCCGGGCGCTGTTTCCGCCATCACCATTTGCCAGTAGTGTGGTCCGGTCGTCAGGACCGCCACGAGCGGGCCAGTCGATTTCCGACCTGCCCCAAATCGGGGCTCGGGCGCCTGGTGCCCGATCCAGAGGGAGGTGAGCCGCCTGTGCGGCCATACGAAGCAATGGTCATATTCGATACCGGTGCCGACGAGGCGGCGGTGAACGGCGTTCTGGACAGGGGCCTCGAGGCCCTCCGGGCCAAAGGTGGAAACCCCGGCCACGTCGAGCGCTGGGGGAGGCGGACCTTCGCCTACGAGCTCCAGCACAAGCGTGAGGGCTACTACGTGATCATCGAGCTGACGGCCGAACCTCCGGCCGTCGCCGACATGGAGCGGGTCTTCGTCCTGGCCGACGAGGTCCTCCGCCACAAGGTCGTGCGGATACCTGACAAGGTGGCAGGGAGGCGGGCTGCGGCCGCCGCCCCGAGCGGAACGGAGAGCTGAGCAGATGGCCAACGGCAATAACATCACACTGGTCGGCAACATCACCCGTGACCCGGAGTTGCGTTTCACCAACACCGGTCAGGCCACCTCGAGCTTCGGGTTGGCCGTCAACCGCAGGTGGCAGAACCGCCAGACCCAGGAGTGGGAAGAGGCCACCTCTTTCTTCGATGTGGTCTGCTGGCGGGAGATGGCCGAGAACGCGGCCGAAAGCCTGAGCCGCGGCTCCCGGGTCATCGTGACCGGTCGCCTCGAGCAGCGCAGTTGGGAGACCCCGGACGGGGACAAGCGGTCCAAGGTCGAGGTGGTGGCCGACGAGATCGGACCGAGCATCAGATGGGCGACGGCCCAGGTGACCAAGAACGAACGCCGGAGTCCGGGAGATGGCGGCCCGTCGGCGCCACCGGCCGCCGGTAGTGGCGGGCCGGCTGCAGGCGCTGCTCCGGGATACGGATACAGCGAGGAGCCCTTCTAACCATGGCACGCAACAACGACCGCGGCGGCTCCACCCGACGCTCCCCCAAGGACAATGGGAGGCGCATCAAGAAGAAGCCGTGTGCCCTCTGCAAGGACCGGGTCGAGTGGGTCGACTACAAGGACGTCGGCATGCTCCGCAAGTACATGAGCGATCGAGGCAAGATCCGGGCCCGTCGGGTGTCGGGCAACTGCACCCAGCACCAACGGGACGTGGCCATTGCCATCAAGACGGCTCGGGAGATGGTGCTGCTTCCGTACACCCAGCGCACCACCACGGAGCGACCCGGTGGACGCGGTGGACGCGGTGGCCGCGAGGGGGGCTTCTCGGGACAGGGTGGACCCGGTGGCCGTCGCCCCCGTGACGACGAGCGCCCGTCGACCGAAGCCGGCCCGTCCGTGTCGTCGGACGTCGACGAGGTGACCCTGGGCGAGGAGCTGGCCGATACCGACCAGGCTGACGGCGACACCCTCACGGTGGTCGACGAGGTCGACATCGCACCCGCCCCCGAAGGCGAAGAGGTCTGATATGCGAAGGGGTCTGAAATGAAGGTGCTCCTGCGTCGTGATATCGCTGGTGTGGGCAAACGGGGTGACATCATCGACGTAGCCGGCGGGTTCGCCCGCAACCATCTGCTGCCCGCTCGCATGGCCATTCCGGCCTCGCCGGGGGTGGAGAGCCAGGCGGCAGCCATGAGACGGTCGAGGGACCTCCGGGACGCGCGGGACCACGAATCGTCCGAGACGGTGGCCCGTGCCCTGGTGGGAACCACTATCTCGATCCCCGCCCGCGCCAAGGGCGATCGCCTGTTCGGATCGGTGTCGTCTGCTGACATCGTCCGCCGGGTGGAGGAACAGACCGGTGCGGTCGTCGATCGCAGGGATCTGGTGCTCGAGGAGCCCATCAAGGCCGTCGGTGAGCACAGCGTGCGGGTCGAGCTGGTCGGGGGCGTGGTCTTCGAGCTGACCGTGGACGTGGTGGCCGAGGGCTGAGCCGGCGTCGCCGGCGCTTTCCCGCCGGTGAGGCGGCTCGACGGCGTTGCCTATCCACCGATGTGTCGCACCCTACGGGGATGATGACGACATGCCGCCGGGTGTCCGCAGCCACAGCCGTGTTGTCCACCACTCGTCCACATGGCTGCGTGGCTATTTCCTCAAGAAGAAGCCCTTACGTTCCACAGGCCTGGTCGGCGAGGGTTGAGGGACCATGGTTCAAGCACTCGACGAGACCCAACCCCGGCATGTTCTGGCTCCCCGGGGAGTCGGCAGCTCCTCGTCGGGCCGCGTCCCTCCCCACAATCTCGAGGCGGAGGAGTCCCTCCTCGGAGCCATGCTCCTGTCCCGCGACGCCATCGCCACCGCCATGGAGGTCTGCAAACCGGAAGACTTCTACAAGTCGTCCCACGGTCACATCTTTTCGGCCGTTACGTCACTGTTCAGCGAGGGGGAGCCCGCCGACTGGGTGACGGTCACCGAGGAGCTCCGACGTCGGGGTCTGCTCGAAAGCATCGGCGATCCATCGGTCTTCGTCTCGCTCCAGGCCAACACCCCTTCCATCGGCAACGCCGAGTACTACGCCCGGATCATCGAGGAGCTGGCTCTGTTGCGCCGGCTGGTTTCGGTGGCGGCGGAGATCACCGAGCTCGGCTACAGCCTGCCCGAGGACGTCTCGGACGTTCTCGACCGGGCCGAAAGCCTGGTGTTCGAAGTATCCCAGCGCCGCGTGGTGGACTCGATGACCCCACTGCGAGACCTGTTGGGCCAGAGCCTCGACCACCTCGAACATCTCTTCACCCGGGGCGAGTCGATCACCGGCCTGGCCACCGGTTATGCGGACCTCGATGAGCAACTGGCCGGCCTTCAGCCCTCGAACTTGATCGTGGTCGGCGCCCGCCCGGCCATGGGGAAGACCAGTTTCGCCTTGGGCATGGTGGCCCATGCCGGCATCAAGCTCAACCAACCGGTACTTCTCTTCTCGTTGGAGATGAGCCATCTCGAGCTCACCCAACGCCTGCTCTGCTCGGAGGCCCGTGTCGACGCCAACCGGATGCGGACCGGCCGGCTGCTCGAGACGGACTGGACGAAGATCGGCAACGCCATCAGCAGGATGAGTGACGCCCCCATCTTCATCGACGACAACCCCAATCTCACGGTGATGGACATCCGGGCCCGGGCCCGGCGCCTGAAGAGCCGTAGTGGTTTGGGGCTGGTGGTGGTGGACTACCTCCAGCTGATGACCGGAAGGCACGGTGCGGAGAACCGGCAGGTCGAGGTGTCCGAGATCAGTCGTGGTCTCAAGATCCTGGCCCGCGAGCTCGAAGTGCCGGTGGTGGCGCTCTCCCAGCTCTCCCGCAATCTGGAGATGCGCCAGGACAAGCGCCCCATGCTCGCCGACCTGAGGGAGTCGGGCTCCATCGAGCAGGACTCCGATGTCGTCCTGTTCATCTATCGGGACGAGATCTACAACCCCGAGTCGAGTGAGAGCCAGGGCACGGCGGAGGTCATCGTGGCCAAGCACCGTAACGGGCCCACCGGCATAACCCGGTTGGCGTTCATCGGGCACCACGCCCGCTTCGACAACATGGCTCGGGTCTGATCCGGTCTGATCCGGTCCCGTCCCCCGCCTGCGTGGGGTCCCCCACAGTGGAAGTGGGTGCCGCCGGTCAGCGGTTCGGCGATGATGGAACGGTGACCGGCTTTGTGCTTCCCCGCATACCGGCTTCGGCCGGGGCTTTGATCGGCGACGGTTCGGGCCACGTTCTCATCCTCAAACCCACCTACAAGTCAGGATGGACGATTCCCGGCGGTCAGATCGAGGCCGACGGCGAATCTCCGTGGGACGGATGTCGCCGTGAGGTCAGCGAGGAGACCGGGCTCGAGGTGACCTCGGGTCGGTTGGTGTGCGTGGATTTTCTCCGTCCGCGACCCGGGAAGCCCGGGGGCCTCCGCTTCGTCTTCGACTGCGGCCAGCTCGGTGAAGGAGCAACGGGAACCATCAGGGTGGACGGCGAGGAGATAAGCGCGTACCGCTGGGTCTCCCCGGTCGATGCCGCGGAGCTACTGAGCGGCCCGGTCGGCCGCCGGGTGAGCGCCGTCCTGCAATCGGGGGGCGCTGTCTATCTCGAGGACGGCAGGCCGGTTGCTTCCGTGACCATGTGATCAGTCAACGCCGAGATCACCCGCCCGAGTTGCTCCCATGACTGATCGGCGGACCGGATGCAGGCGAAGCAGGGTTCGACCGGGGCCACGTGGGCCACCGGGTGGACCTCCGCCACCGAACCCGTCCGCAACGCTTCTGTGCAGACGAAGGCGGGGAGGAGGCTGATACCCATGCCGCCGGCTACGGCGGCGACGACGGCTCGCAGATCGGGAGCGACCAGGCGAAGGTCACCGGCGAAAGGACGTCCGAGGGAGGCCAGCCAGAACCGTCGGGTGAGGGGCAGCTCGGCGCTGTAGGCCACCCAGGGTCGGCCGACGAGCCACTTCCCCAGTTCGTCGAGGGAGGGAAAGGGGGTGTCGGGAACCCGTTGGGGATCGGCGACCAGCACGAAATGTCTGTTTCCGAGTGGTGTGGACGTCACGGATCGTCGGGGGGCCGCGGCGCTGGTGATGGCCAGGTCGATCTCCCCGCCCTCGAGTGCCTCGAGGAGTTGGTCGTCCGGCCCGAATCGGGCGATCAGGGCGGGCGAATCCGGCTTCACCGTGGGGAGAACGGCGTAGGAGAAGAACTCGGCCGACGACCCCAGTCGAACGGTGGACGAGCGTGGGTCGACCGCCCCGGCGTCGATGCCGGCGAGAACGTGTTCGAGACGGTCGAGCGAGTCAGCCACCTGCGCATGCAACTCCCGCCCCCGGGGTGTGGGTTCGACCCCCTGGGATGTCCGCACGAAGAGGGGGACGACCCACCCGTCTCTCGAGGGCGGCCAGCTGTTGACTGGCCGCCGGTTGTGAGAGGTTCCGCTCAGCGGCCCCTCCGCTGACCGATCCACGGCGGTAGACAGCCACGAAGGTCCGCAGCCATTCCGCTGCTGCCATTCATTGAGCTTATATAACCTATGAGTAAATTCTGTTTGCCAATGGGTGGCAGCGGGCGCATGCTGGTCCGATGAGCACTGTTCCCTATACCCACGGTCACCACGAAAGCGTGCTGAGGTCGCACCGGTGGCGGACGGGCGCCAACTCCGCCGCCTATCTTCTCCCGCGATTGCGGCCCGGGATGGCCCTGCTCGATGTCGGCTGTGGGCCGGGAACCATCACCTGCGATCTGGCCCGCGAGGTCGCCCCCGGCCGGGTGGTTGGTATCGACAGCTCGGCCCAGGTCATCGAGGAAGCCCGCTCGGCCGCCGCCGCCGGGTCGCCGCCGGTCGAGTTCGAGGTGGGCGACCTGTTCGCCCTGGCCTACGCGGATGACACCTTCGATGTTGTCCACGCCCACCAGGTGCTCCAACACGTCGGCGACCCGCTGGCGGCGTTCAACGAAATGCGGCGCGTCTGCCGGCCGGGTGGTCTCGTGGCCGTGCGCGACGGCGACTACCCGGCCATGCGTTACTACCCTGACCATCCGGACCTGGCTCGTGCCTTCGCCGCCTACGGAGCAGTGACCCGAGCCAACGGAGCCCACTGGGATGCGGGGCGACGGCTGCTGGCCTGGGCCAACCGTGCCGGATTCGCCGAGGTGGTCCCCTCGGCGTCGACCTGGTGCTTCGCCACCCCCGAGGACAGGGCCTGGTGGGGAGACCTCTGGGCAGTGCGGTTCACCCAATCGTCGCTGGCCGAACAGTTGATGGCCTACGACATCGCCACCCCCGAGGACCTGACCACCTTCGGCGCGGCCTGGCGACAGTGGGCCGAGTCGCCCGACGGCTGGTTCGCCGTGCTGCACGGCGAGGTGCTGTGCCGGGTGTGAGCCACACCGCCCCGTGCTGGGGGTGACGCCGGGGGCTCGACGCCGGGAGATTGACGCCGGGCACCGCCGAAACGGCCACCGGACGGCCGCGGAACCCCCCACCGTCTTCCCGTCTTCCGCAAATGGCGACCTTATCGGGTGGAAACGTTAGTGAACCGGGTCACTATCGGGTGTAGACGGTAAAACGGCCAGATTTGTAAAACAACACAGGCCCGGTGCATGTCGGTGACCGAGGCGAAGGCCGTTCAGCCCCATCAACCGCCCCTAGCGAACGGAGGAAGTCGTCAGACGGTTCATCCGGCCCGCGGATCGCTGGTCTGGGTGCCCAGCCGGTCGCGGAAGAGGTCGAGGACCTGGTCGAGAGCGGCCCGGGTGGGTGTGCCGGGGCGGTCGTCGAGATCCTCGGTCAGGACCGAGTGGGCCCCTTTTCGATGGCCGTGGGGATTGTCGGCGGTCGAGTCGATCTCCACGGCCACGAAGGCGTCGCCGAGCAGCTGGCGCAGGTGGGCGAAGCGCTCGGGGGGGCTCATCTTGTCGCCGGTGAAACGGAGCCCGAGCACACACGTGCCGGCCGCGGCCCGTGCCTTCACCCGGGCCAGGTCGTTGGCCGACAGGCCAACGTCTCGTCGGAGGGTCTTGGTCACCGGGAAGGGGAGCGACGGCTGGCTCAGGACCGGCGCCACCACCACGTCATCGACCATCATGGCCAGAGCGAACCCTCCGGTGAAGCACATGCCCACCGCTCCGACACCGGGGCCGCCGCAGCGGGCGTGCTCGTCCCGGGCCAAAGCCCGCAACCAGGCGATGATCGGACTGGTCTTCCCTTGGGCCATGAGGGTGAACTCGCGACTGATGCACGCCCGGGCCAGTGAGGACATGGTGTATCCGACAGTGGCCGAGCGGCCGTCGTCGCCGAACAGATGGGGCATCACTGCCGTGAATCCGGCCTCGGCCACCAGACGGGCGAATCCGGCCACCATGGGGGTTATGCCGGGCATCTCGCTCATGACGATGACGGCCGGGCCCGATCCGAGTCGGTAGACCGGTCGGGTCTTGTCCTCAAAGGTGTACGTGACCCGGTCGAAGTCGGCCAGCGGGTCGGTCATGCGGTGAACGCTAATCGGAGGACCGGCGGCGGGCCGGCGGTGGGCGGTGCGGCTGCCGGCCTCAGACCGGTTCCAACTTGACCACCACCGGGCGGTGGTCGGAGCCGGCAAAATCGCCGACATAAGCGTCGAGCACGCGCACCGCCGGAGTGACCAGCACGTGATCGAGTTGGCTGTGGGGGCGGTGGGCCGGCCACGTCCTGGCCCGCAGAGCACGCCGCCATCCTCGGAAGTACGAGCTCACCGGCGGACCCCACAGGTTCATGTCGCCGGCCAGCACGGCTGCTGAGGACGGCGGAGGCAATTGCCGGCTCAGACGACGGTACTGGGCGTGCGAGCCGTGGGTGATGTGGGACATGTGGGTTCCGTACAACCCCAGGGAGACCCCGCTCACGTCGACGTCGCAGTGGATGACGGCCCGACGGGCGGCGTCGCGCCGCAGCTTGCCCAGGTCGATGACGGTGGGGTTGGAGAAGGCCACTCTCGACAGGAGACCCAGCCCCCAGGAGCCGTGGGTGAAGGCACGATCGCCCGGCCCGGCCCGCATCCCCCAGTGCTCGTCGTCCAGCCGGAAGGACTTCCGGACGGGACTGGCCAGGGGTCCCCAGCGATCTGCCGCGGTCGGAAGGGGATCGAACAGTCGCCCGCGGGCCAGAGGCACCTCGGCCACGATGTCGTAGCCCAGCTCGGCGGCCACGCGTTGGACCGTGCTCGGTCGCCCACCGCCCGGCGACCACGACTCCTGGATGACGATGACATCAGCCTCGAGGTGGGCACAGGCGGCCACCGCGTCGAAGGGCCGTCCCCAGCCGTCGATGCCCATGTGGATGTTGAAGGTGGCCAGCGTCAAGGACGACGCCGACGGTCCGACGGTCATCCCGGTCAGTGCCTTCCGAGTGTGTCGGCCACCTCACGCAAGTGATCGCGGAAGTCGGGATGGGCGATGTCGGCCAGCGCCCCGGCCCGCTCCCGTATGGTCAAACCGGACAGGTCGGCGGCGCCGTACTCGGTCACCACCACACCGGTGTGGTGGCGTGGGGTGGACACCACCGATCCCTCCGGCAGCAAAGGAACAATCCGCGAGCGGGTGACCCCGTCGACCACCGCGGTCGAACGGAGACAGATGAGCGAGTGGTCGTCGAGGCGCAGCTCGGCCCCGGCTACGAAGTCCTCGTGCCCCCCGACGCCGGAGATCTGCCGACCGTCGATGCAATCAGCCACCACCTGTCCGTACAGGTCGACGCTGAGGGCGCCGTTGATGGAGACGAAGGCGTGGTTCCGGGCGATAATAGAGGGATCATTGACCACGTCGACGGGAACGAAGGCAACGGCATCGTTGTCGTCCAGCCACTGGTAGAGGGCGGACGAGCCGAGGGCGAAGGTGGTGATCGATACACCGTCGAACACTCCCTTGGAAGCATTGGTCACCTTTCCGGCCTGGTGCAGGGCCATCAGACCATCGCTGAACATCTCGCTGTGGATCCCATAGGACCCACCCGCTTCTACGGCCAGGCGCGACGCCACCATGTCAGGGACGGCACCGATGCCGATCTGCAAGGTGGCGCCGTCGGCGACGAAGGTCCGGGCCCTGTCGGCGATAGCCGCGTCAACCTCGTCCGGGGCTGTCGGGGTCAACGCGTAGGGCGTGCCGTCGGCCTCGACGACCACATCGACCACGTCGAGCGGGAGGGCGTTGGTGTAGCGGGGAGGAAGCGAGTGGGTGCGAGGGAGGTGAGGATTGACCTCGACCACCAACAGGCGGTCGGGATCGCGACCGGCCAGCAGCAGCTCGTCATAGGTCGCTCCCAGATGGAGCGAGAGGTTGACCGAGCCGTCGGATCCGGGCGAGGCCGCCTGGACGGTCATCACCCGGGGGGCGAAACGGCGGAGGATGGGGGCGAACTGGCGAAAGGCTCCGGGCACCAGCTCGATGTTGGCCCCCTGACCCAACAGGATCCGTTCGGCCGGACCGTAGAAGCCGCACCGGTAGGAGACGTGGGGGTGGGCCAGAACCGGGTAGTAGCCGAGGAGGAGAGCGCCGCCGAAGGTGAGATCCTCCCAGTCGTCTCGCTGACCGAGGGCGGTGAAGAAGGCGTCGGGATTGGCCGGTCCCAGTCCGAACCCGATGGTGTCCCGCGAGCGGATGAATGCGACGGCCTCATCCGGCGTGCAGAAGATGGGGGCCACATCCCCAGTGTGCCACCCGTGCCCTGGCCATCAGCAATCAATATGCTCTGCGGTGGGGCTAGAAGCAGGAGAGATCGAGGAGATGCTGCCGGTGATGACGTCCCCACTGCTGTCGGCATGAGCGGGCCCGTGGACCAACCGTCGGCTGCGGCCTACGACGAGTTCTCGCTCTTCGAGGAGAACGCCAGTGAGGCGGGCCTGGCCTGGAACGGTGCGCCTTCGGTGCGGCGCCAATCGGTGGAGGTGGCTCCGGGACGACGGGTGAGCGCCCTTGTCTGGGGATCCGCCCCTGCCGATCTGGTCTTCCTCCACGGTGGCGGTCAGAACGCCCACACCTGGGACACGGTGGCCCTGGCTCTCGATCGGCCGTTGGTGGCCCTGGATCTCCCCGGGCACGGCCACTCGGACTGGCCGGGCGACGGGCGCGCCCTCGACCCGGGATCGATGGCTGAGGACGTGACCCGAGCGATGGATGAGTTGGCCCCCGGCGCCCGCGGGGTGGTAGGTATGTCCCTCGGCGGTATGACCTCGATCGCCCTGGCGGCTCGTTACCCCGATCTGGTCCGCCGTCTGGCTCTGGTGGACATCACCCCCGGAGTCGACCACAACAAGAGTTCGGACATCGCCGCTTTTCTGGCCGGACCGGAGTCCTTCTCCTCTTTCGACGAGATCCTCGAGCGGACCATCCAGTTCAATCCGACCCGGTCGGTGTCGTCACTCCGTCGGGGCATCCTCCACAACGCCGTACAGCGCGACGACGGGTCGTGGACCTGGCGACATCAGCTGGGCCGGCCGTCAGGGGCCACCGGGCTGCATGTGGAGTCACTCGGCTTCGGGTCCCTGTGGGACGACCTCGAACACATCGGCGTGCCGGTGCTCTTGGTCCGTGGGGCCCTCTCCCCTGTGGTGGACGACGCCGACGAGGCTGAGTTCCGTCGACGCCGTCCCGCCGACCGGGTGGTCACGGTCGAGGGGGCCGGTCACAGCATCCAGGGAGACCAGCCGGTGGCTCTGGCTGCCATTCTGGCCGAGTTCTTCCCGGTCACCTGACCTTCTCAGCCGACCTTCCGAGCTGACCTTCCGTGGCTCCGGCGCTGCCGACCCTGACCCTCGGCCGGTAGACCCCGGGGCCCGACCGTCAGGCGGCGGCCGGGTGTTCCCCGGCCCCGCCTCGGCTCTCGACCGAGCCTGCATCGGTGACCGATTCACCATCGGTCACAGCCCGGTCCACCAGCGCGGCGTCCAGCACCTCGTTGATGTCAGAGGCCAGATGGAAGGTCATCTCTTCGCGCACCGCCTCGGGAACGTCCTCGAGGTCGGGCCCGTTGCGCCCAGGCAGGACGACGGTGGTCAGTCCAGCCCGGTGGGCAGCCAACACCTTCTGACGCACGCCACCGATGGGTAGCACCCGTCCCTGGAGGGTGACCTCGCCGGTCATGCCCACCACCGAGCGCACCGGGGTGTCGCGCAGCAGGCTGACCAGTGCGGTGACCATGGTGACCCCGGCCGAGGGACCGTCCTTGGGGATGGCCCCGGCCGGAACGTGGACATGGAACCGCTTGCCGGCGAAGACGTCCGGGTCGATACCGAGGTCGACGGCGTGCGAGCGGACGTAGGACAGAGCGATCTCTGCCGATTCCTTCATCACGTCGCCCAGCTGGCCGGTCAGGGTGAGGCCTTCGGGGCCGTCCATCATCGACGCCTCGATATAGAGGACGTCACCACCGGCGCCGGTCACAGCCAGTCCCGTTGCCACTCCGGGCACGGCGGTGCGGTCCGCCGCCTCGAAGAAGAAGTGGGCCCTCCCCAACCATTCGCGCACATCGTCCTTGTCGACGGTCAGAGGGGTCTTGACATCATGGGCAGCGATCCGGGCGGCCACCTTGCGCAACAGTCGGCCGAGCTCGCGCTCGAGCGACCGCACGCCGGCTTCCCGGGTGTAGTCGGCCACGATCAGTGACAGGGCCTCATTGGTGATGGTGACCTCGTCGGCTCCGAGGGCGGCGCGCTCGAGCTGCCGACCGATCAGATGGTGACGGGCGATGGCCACTTTCTCGTCCTCGGTGTAACCGTCGAGCCGGATGACCTCCATCCTGTCCAGCAGTGCGCCGGGAATGGTGTCGATCATGTTGGCGGTGGCGATGAACAGGACCTTGGACAGGTCGAGTTCAACCTCCAGATAGTGATCACGGAAGGTATGGTTCTGCGCCGGATCGAGCACCTCGAGCAGGGCCGATGACGGATCTCCCCGGTAATCGGCACCCAGCTTGTCCACTTCGTCGAGGACGATCACCGGATTCATGGTGCCCGCCTCGCGTAGGGCGCGCACCAGCCGACCGGGTTGAGCCCCGACGTAGGTCCGTCGGTGCCCCCGTATTTCGGCCTCGTCGCGGACACCGCCCAGGGCGACCCGCACGAATGAACGCCCGAGGGCACGGGCCACCGACTCGCCGAGCGATGTCTTGCCCACACCGGGGGGGCCGACCAGGGCCAGAATGGCCCCGGCGCCCCGTCCTCCGACAGGGGTCAGGCCGCGTTGGGACTGGAGCACCCGCACAGCCAGGTGCTCGAGAATGCGGTCCTTCACGTCGCGCAGACCGTCATGGTCCTCGTCCAGGATGCGCCCGGCCTCGGCCACGTCCAGCCGATCCTCGGACAGCTCCCCCCAGGGGAGCTCGAGGACGGTGTCGAGCCACGTCCGTATCCAGCCGTGCTCGGGGCTCTGCTCACTGGTTCGCTCCAGCTTGTCGATCTCGCGGTCGACCGCCTTTTGCACGGCCTCGGGCAGGTTCCTGGTGTCGGCCTGGCTCCTGTAGTCGTCGGGGGCATCCTCGTCCCCGGAACCCAGCTGGCCCAGCTCCTTGCGGATCGACTCGAGCTGGCGCCGCAACAGGAACTCGCGCTGGGTCTTCTCCATGCCCTCTTCGACGTCGGTCTTGATGCGCTCGCGCAGGGTGAGATCGGCCAGGACCTCGCGGGCCCAAGCGATGACCAACCGCAGACGGGCGGCAACATCCACCGTCTCCAGGACCTCCACCTTCTGGGCCAGTGAGAGGTCGGGTGAATACCCCGACATGTCCGCCACCCGGCCTGGATCGGTCACGCTGGCCAGACCTTCGGCCAACCGACCGGCGCCCCTGCCGAGAAGGATGTTCTCGACCACGGCCCGGTACTCACGGGCCAACTCCGAGGTTTCATCCGTGGCCGGATCCTCGATGATCCGCTCGATCTCGACCCAGAGGGCCTGTCCGGTACCGGGGACAGCCGTCCCCAGCCGGGCTCGGTCGACCCCGCGCACGGCCACGGCGGGCATCCCACCGGGCAAGGCGCCTGTCTCCATGACCTCGGCCACCACCCCCACCGACGCGTAACGCCCGTCGATGAAGGGGACGATCACGAAATGGCCGCCCACCGCCTCGGCCGCCTGGGTGGCGGCTTTGGCCTCATCTGACTCGAGGGCCATGGTGAAAACCATCCCGGGCAGCACCACTCCCGAGGTCAGGGGCAAAAGCGGCAGGTTTTCGGTGTTCTCTTCCATCGTTCCTCCGGATATCGAAGTCCTTGCGTGTACAACAAAAGGACTGAACAGGTATTCCCTTTTGGCCAGAAGACCTGGTCAGGGAGGTAGGGCTGCCCTGGGTAGCGTGGCCGCAGGCAGCCCGACCGGCTAGGCGGGCTCGGCCACCGCTGTGACCGGTCGCCCTGCATCTGCTCGAAACACGGGCGCAACCAGGCGGAAACGCTGGTGAGAGACGATACCGGGATGGACCGGGTCTTCGATCGGAGCTGGGCTGGCCACGTCATTGTCTGCGGCCTCCAGGGCGTCGGGCTGCGCACCGTCGAACAGCTCCGCCAGGCCGGTGTGGCCGTGGTGGTGGTCGATGACGACCCCGAGCCGCGGCTGGTTCGGATCATCGAGTCGTGGGACGTGCCCGTCATGGTGGGGAGCCCCCGGATCGCCGCCGTCCTCGAAGAGGCGGGACTGGGCGCCGCCCGGGCGGTGGTCTGCGCCGAGCGCACCGAGGTCCAGACCCTCGAGACCGCCCTCCTCATCAGCGAGATCAGGCCGGAGATCCGAGTCGTGGTCCAGTTGGCCAATGCCGCCGTGGGTGCAGCCGTGTCCCAGGTCACCGGAACCGGCACCGTTCTCGACGTGGCCACCTTGGCCGCTCCCTCGATTGTGGAGGCATGCCTGGGTAGCGACTCGTTTCAGATCGATCTGGCCGGTACCCGCTTCGAGACGGCCGAGGTCGAGGTGGACAGGTTCGCATCGCTGCGGGCCCTGTTCGGCGCCCTGGCCCCGGTGGCCATCGTCCCGGCCGACGGTTCGGACACCGTTTCGTGCCCGGGACGTGATCACACCGTCTCGATCGGGGACCGGGTCACCGTGCTGGGGACGCCAGACGAGCTGACCGAGGCCGGATGCAGGGCGGCTGGACCCACCGCCGACCAGGGCCAGCGACAGAAGCGGCCCGGGCGAGGGGGGGCGTTGAAGCGGTTGGCCGGTGCCGTCAGCTCCGATGCCAACAGTCTGCTGCGCCTGACGGTAGCGGCCGCCTTCATGCTCATCGCGGTGTCGGTGATCATCCTGCGGCTGGCCTACCGGCTTCCGGACGGTGGTCACATGGGTCTTCTCACCGCCCTCTACTTCACTGTCGAGACCATTTCGACGGTCGGTTTCGGCGACTTCTCCTTCGCCCATCAGTCGACCGGGATCCTGGTATTCGGGATCATCCTCATCGCCATGGGGGCGGCCCTGCTCACCACCGTGTTCGCCCTCGTCACCAACGTGCTCGTCTCGTGGCGCATCGAACAGTCACTCGGGCGCGGCCAATTGTCGGGGATGCAGGGGCACGTGGTGGTCATCGGGCTCGGGTCGGTGGGGATCCGGGTACTGGAGGGGCTTCTGGCCGAGGGCCGCCAGGCCGTGGTCGTCGAGCAGAACGAGAACAACCGCTTCATGAACGAGGCCCGAGCGCGCGGCGTGCCCGTCCTCATAGCCGATGCCACCCAGCGTCAGACGCTGGAGGACGCCAATGTTCACGCCGCTGCGGCGGTGGCCGTTCTCACCAGTGACGATCTGACCAACATCGAGACCGGGCTGGCCGTACGGGACTACCTGGGGGATCGGTGGACAGAGGTGCCGGTCGTGCTCCGGGTCTTCGACCGCGACCTCGGCCGCACCGTGGAGCGCCACTTCGACTTCCGGCACGTGCGGTCCACCTCGGCGCTGGCTGCCCCCCGTTTTGTCGGGGCCGCTCTCGGTCTCGACGTCCTGGGCTCGTTCACCGTCGGTCGACAGCCCTTCCTGGTCGGCCGGCTGGCCGTGGCGCCGGGCCGAGGACTCGACGGGTTGGCCATGGTCGACCTCCCCGCCCGGACCCGGGTCATCGCCCTCAGCCGGACGGCAGACGGCGGACGGCTCGAGCACCCGCCCCGGCGCGGCACCCGCTTCGCCCCGGGCGACCAGGCCTACCTGGTCGGACCCTACGAGGAGCTGTTGGCCGTACTGCGCCACCAGCACGAAGGGGAGGGGGCGGCTCCCGTGTGAGCGGCATCCCACCGGCCGGCCCCCGCCAGTTCATCCCCAAGGCACCGGATGTTCGTGTTGAGTTCACTGGAGATTCGCTGGACGTTCACCTCCGATGACTACGGTCTGCGCGTGAGAGCGCTGGCGCCCTCACGTGGCGACCAGCGGTCGCCGCACTGAGCCATCACCCCGACGACGGAGGCAGCAATTCCAGTGATACCGGAGACCACCCCCATCCCAGCGAGATTGTCCGCAGCACGGCGGAGGACGACCCGAGTGGCGGCGGTCGGCCTGGTGGCCGCCGGCGCCCTGCTGGCCGCCTGCAGCTCGTCCTCCTCCTCCAGCACCACGACCACCGCCCCCCCGGGCGGCACCCTCAGTTCGAGCAACGCCGCCTACATCGCCAGCGATCTCAAAGCGCCGTCCGGTTCACTGACGGCGGCCGGCTCGACGTTCGTCCAGCCCTTCTTCACCAAGGCCTTCTACACCTACACCTCGCTCAACTCGGGCCTCCAGGTCAACTACTCGGGCGTGGGCAGCGGGACCGGGATCACCGACTTCGAGTCGGGCTCGGTCGACTTCGCTGCCTCCGACGTGCCCATGTCCGCCTCCGACCTGGCCAAGGTGCCGGCGTCCTCGGGCCCGGTCATCCAGATCCCCGACATTCTGGGCGGGGTCAGCATCTCCTACAACGTCCCCGGGCTGACCAAGCGGCTCCGCCTCGACGCTGCCACCCTGGCCGGTATCTTCGACGGCTCCATCAAGACATGGAACGCATCGCAGATCACCGCCCTCAACCCCGGGGTCGCTCTGCCCTCCCATGCCATCACCCCCGAGGTGCGGGCGGACAGCTCGGGAACCACCTACATCTTCACCGACTACCTGGCCACGGCGGCTCCGTCGGTGTGGACCCTGGGCACCAACAAGTTGATCTCCTGGCCCTCGTCGGTCATCCAGACGCCGAAGAATTCGGGTGTGGCCGCCAGCATCAAGTCCACCCCCTACTCCATCGGCTATGTCGAACTGGCTTACGCCCTTCAGAACAACTTCACCTTCGCCGCCATCAAGAACAGCGCCGGCCTCTACGTGGTTCCCTCCGCAGCCACCGTCGCCGCCGACGCCGACCAGAAGCTCAACGTCACTCCGACCGACTTCTCCATCGTCAACGGCCCCGGAGCGGCCAGCTACCCGATCGCCGGTTACAGCTGGGCCATCCTCCTCAAGGAGCAGAAGAACGCCACCACTGGCTCTCAGATCGTCAAGGTCCTCGACTGGACCACCCATACCGGCGGTGGTCAGGACCAGGCCGCCGGGCTCGGGTACGTGGCTTTGCCGCCGGGCCTGCAGAACTCGAACCGGGTGACGCTGTCCACGGTCACCGGGCCGAGCGGGCAGGCGTTGCTGACCAAGTAGTTCGTCCACCGGTAACAACTGGCTGAGGGTAAGGGGCTGAGGCCGTGACCACCATCGACACGGCTCCCGGACCAGCGGTCAGACGGGGACGGCGCCGGGGCATGTCCAACCGCCTCTATCGGACCGTCCTGGTGGTGGCCGCCTCCATTTTCGTGGCGCTGGTGGGCTGGTACCTGATCGCGCTCATCGTGGGGGCCAGGCCGGCTTTCGCCACCCTGGGCGTTTCGTGGATCTTCGAGAAGGTCTGGGACCCCGGCCACGGCCACTACGGACTGCTCCCCTTCATCCTCGGAACCATCGAGACCACGGCTATCGCTCTGGTGCTGGCCGTGCCCATCGGACTGGGGACGGCGATCGCTCTGGCCCACCTGGTCCCCGAGCGGTGGCGCCCACCGCTGTCCACGGCGGTCGAGCTGCTGGCCGCCGTCCCCAGCGTTGTCTACGGCCTGTGGGGCCTGCTGGTGCTGGCCCCGGTGTTCCGGAGCACGGTCGAACCCTTCCTGACCAGCGTCCTGGGTTGGACCGGCCTGTTCAACGGGCCCGACGACGGGGTGGGCCTCCTGCTGGCCGGTGTCATCCTCTTCGTTATGGTGCTGCCCACCATGGTGGCCATTTCCCGCGACGTGTTGGCGGTGGTGCCCACCGACCAGGTCGAAGGGGCGATGGCCCTCGGGGCCACCCGCTGGCAGGTCCTGCGCAAGGTGGTGGTGCCCGGCGCCCGCACCGGCATCCTCGGCGCCTTCACCCTGGCCATGGGCCGGGCGCTGGGCGAGACGGTGGCGGTAGCCCTGGTCATCGGCAACTCGCCCTACATCGCCCACTCACTCAAGGCGCCGGCTGCCACCCTGGCCTCGCTCATCGTCAACGACTTCGGCGAGGCCGCTGCCGGTAGCACCGACCGGGCCGCCTTGTTGGGGGCGGCGCTGGTGCTCATGGTCATCGGCATCGCCGTCAACGCCCTGTCGCGGGTGCTGGTGCGGTCGACGGCCCGGGGGACCGCGGCATCGGTGGCGGTGGCCTGATGTCGGTCCTCACTCTCGACCCCTCGGCCGATCCGATCCTCCAGCGCCGCCGCCAGATCCAGGAGGGGGCCACCGCCTCGCTGCGCCGGCGCAAGCTGTATTCGAAGGTCTGGGTGGGTGTGTGCTGGGTCTTCCTGGCCATCGCCATCGTCCCCCTGGTGGCCGTGGTGGCCTACGTGGTGGTCAAAGGTCTCCCCGCCTGGAACGTGGACTTCTTCACCCATGTCACGGTGCCCGAGGGCATCCCGGGGGGCGGGGTGTGGAACGCCATTGTGGGAACGGCCGAGATCGGGGTCATCGCCACGGCGGTGACCGTGCCCATCGGGCTCACCATCGGTCTCCTGCTGGCCGAGTCGGAAGGGCGAGTTGCCGCCGCGGTGCGGTTCATCGCCGACGTGATGACCGGCGTCCCCTCCATCACCATCGGCATCTTCGGGTACATCGCCATCGTCCAGAACTTCGGCTACAGCGGGCTGGCCGGGGCCTTCGGCATCGGCATCATCATGCTTCCTGTCATCATCCGGGCCGGCGAGACTGCCTTCCGGGGTGTTCCCAGCCACCTCAGCGAAGCGGCCCTGGCCCTGGGCGCCCGCAAGTCCACCGTGGCCCGGCGGGTAGTGGTGCCGTCCGCCCTCCCCGGTGTGATCACCGGCGTCCTTCTAGCCGTGGCCCGTGGGTTGGGGGAGACGGCGCCGTTGTTGCTGACCATCTTCGGCAACCAGTACATGCAGTGGAACCCGACTAAGCCCATGAATGCGCTACCCCTGGTCATCTTCAACAACAGCAGCCAGCCTTACGCCGACCTCATCCAGATCGCCTGGGGGGCAGCCCTGCTCCTGTTGGTGGTGGTGCTGGTGCTGAGCATCGGTAGCCGTGTGGCATCCGCCATGCTCCGGAGGGAGAGACGATGATCGACCCGACCCCGCGCACTCCTGATATCAAGGAAAGCATCCCCATCGATACTGCCGAGGTCCTGATGGATGAGTCGGTTGGCGAGCCCGTCATGCGCCTCACCGACGTGGCCGTGTCCTTCGCCGGACGTACCGCGGTGCGCGACGTGACCTTCGATGTCTGTGCCGGTGAGATCACCGCCCTCATCGGGCCTTCGGGCTCCGGAAAGACCACCCTGTTGCGTGCCCTCAACCGGATGCACGACACGGTCAGGACAGCCAAGGTGACCGGGAAGATCATGCTCGGGGAACTCGACGTGAATACGCCGTCGACCGATCCCACTCTGCTCCGCAGCCGGGTGGGCATGGTCTTCCAACGCCCGAACCCGTTCCCCACCATGAGCATCTATGAGAATGCGGTGGCCGGCCTGCGTTTCAACGGGATACGAAAGAAGGCGCTTCTCGACGAGGCGGCCGAGTCCGCCCTGATCGGAGCGGCCCTGTGGGACAGCGTGCGCGACCGGCTCAAGGCCCATGCCAGCACTCTGTCCGGGGGCGAGCAACAACGACTGTGCATCGCCCGAGCCTTGGCCGTCGAGCCCGAGGTCCTGCTGATGGACGAGCCCACCTCGGCGCTCGATCCGATCGCCACGGCTCGCATCGAAGAGTTGGTCGGTGAGCTCAAGGATCGGGTGACCATCGTCATCGTGACCCACAACATGCAACAGGCCATGCGGGTGTCGGATCGCTGCGCCTTCCTGCTCATGGGAGAGGACAAAGCGGGCGAGCTCATCGAGTTCGCTCCGACCGCCCGTTTGTTCAGCGAGCCACGGGATCCGCGGACCCTCGACTACGTGAACGGTCGCTTCGGCTAGCCGGTCCGGCCGGCTAGCCAGCCGCGCTCCATCACCCAGCCATGGCCGGTTGGGGGTCGATGCTCTCCTGCTCGGCGGTCTCGTGACGTGACGCCCCTACCAGTCCGGCAGCAGCTCCGGCCGCCAGCAGCAGGATGAGGGCGCTCACCGTGAATGCCGTCGTGTAGCCGTGGACCACGGCCGCACGGGCATTGCCGACGGTGTGGGCGTGGGCCACCAGGTAAGCGGCCGCCGCCGAAGCAGCGATGGTGTTGAGCAGTGCGGTGCCGAGCGAGCTGCCCACCTGCTGGGTGGTGTTGACCAGGGCGCTGGCCACTCCGGCATCGGTGGGGTCGACACCGATGAGGGCGGTACTGGACATGGGTACGAAGGCCGTGCCCATACCGAAGCTCACGATGATCTCAGGCAGCAGGACGTGGGCCAGGTAGGTGCTGTCGACACCCAACCGGGTGAACCAGAACAGCCCGAAGGAACCGAGCAGCAACCCGATGACCATCAGGGGCCGCGGGCCGAACCGGGGCAACAGGCGGCTGGCCACGGCGGCCCCGAGGATGATGCCGCCCGAAAACGGGAGGAAGGCAAACCCCGTGCGCATGGCCGAGTAGCCCAGTGTTCCCTGGAAGAAATAGGTCAGGAAGAGAAACGTCCCGAGCATGGCGCTGCCCACCAGGAGGGATGCCAGGTAGGCACCGCCGCGGTTGCGGTCGAGGACCACCCGCAAGGGGAGGAGCGGATGAGCGACGCGCATCTCGATGACCACGAAGGCGATCAGCAACACGGCCGCCCCGGCCAGCATGCCCATGGTGGTGGGCGAGCTCCATCCGTCGGTGGCCGCAATGGTGAACCCGTAGACCAGGAGGAAGAGCCCTCCGGTGACCACGGCCGCGCCCGGAAGGTCGTAGCCGCCCCGGGAGGAGCTCTTGGACTCGTTGATGACCCGGTTGACGGCGAAAGCGGCGACGAGGGCGATGGGCACGTTGATGAGCAGGGTCCACCTCCACGAGGCGTACTGGGTAAGGGCACCACCGAGGACCAGTCCGATGGCCGCGCCCCCTCCGGCGATGCCGCCGTAGACGCCGAAGGCCCGGGCCCGCTCATGGGGCTCGGTGAAGGTGACGGTGAGCAGGGACAGGGCGGCCGGAGCCATCACCGCGGCAAAGGCACCCTGCAGAGCGCGGGCGCCGAAGAGCATGGCCGAGGTTTGAGCCAGCCCCCCCAGGGCGGAGGCGGCGGCGAAGCCGAGGAGCCCGATGAAGAACATGCGGCGCCGGCCCAGGTAGTCGGCGATCCTGCCGCCCAGGAGCAGGAGGCTGCCGAAGGCCAGCGTGTAGGCGCTCATGACCCATTGGCGGTCGGCCACCGATATGTGCAGGGCCCGCTGGGCCGACGGCAGGGCCACGATGACCACCGAGGCATCGAGAACGATCATCAGCTGGGCGATGGCGATCACGGCCAGGGCCCAGTAACGGCGGGGATCGGGCTCGGTGATCGGCTGGTCGGGAGCCAGGGGTTCGTGAATGGCCATGGTTGCCTCCAAAGGTGCCGGATGCCGAGGTCGAGGTGGTTCACGCCCCTGTCCGTGGCGAAGGGCACGCCCGCTCGGTATAGTCGGAACGCTGGTTCCGCTTAAGGGAACACTATACGGAACGCACGTTCCGGTTGTCAAGGCACCCGACCATATCGGTGCCCATGAGCGAGACGATGAGCGGTCGATGGACACGGGGAGGACGTGGGAAGGTGAGAGGACGATGAGCACCCTGGTCGACGGACCGGCCCCGCGTGAGCCGGGTGAGGGAGCCTGTCGACCCATGCGGGCCGATGCGGTGGAGAACCGACGGCGGATCCTCGAAGCGGCCGAGGAAGTGTTCGCCGCTCAGGGTGTGTCCGCTCCGATCGACGCGGTGGCCGAACGGGCCGGCGTGGGGGTCGGAACGCTCTACCGGCACTTCTCCACCAAGGAGGCGTTGTTCGAAGCCATCGTGATCACCCGGCTCGAGGAACTGGTTGCCGCCGCCGGGGCCAGCGGTCCGGCCGATCCCGGTGAGGCCCTGTTTTCCTTCCTCGACGAGTTCTCTCGCCAAGTGAGCCATAAGCACGACCTCATCGATGCCCTGGGCGACGCCGGTATCGAGATCAAATCTCGTTGCTCGGTCATGGCCAATGAGCTCGAGACCGGCGTGGACGCCATGGTGCAACGGGCCCAGCGAGCCGGCGCCATGCGAGAGGGCATATCGGGGCACGAGGTTCTCGGACTGGTGGTCGGCGTCTGTCAGGCTGCCGACCACTCCGGTCTCGACGACGCCTCTCGCCAGCGGATGTTCGACGTGGTCACTGACGGCCTACGGCAATCGCCGCCGTCTGCGGACGGAGATGAAGCCAAAACCTAGGCGGGAACTGCGTGGGTCCGATGGCCGCCCGGTGAGAGGACGGAGGGCATGGGGTGGGCACCGTCGGGGTCTATGCGGAAGCCCACGCCGCGGACCGTCACGATGAACCGGGGCTCTGTCGGCTCCGGCTCGAGCTTGGCCCGCAGCCGATGAATATGGGTATCGAGGGTGCGGCTGTCCGACAGGTAGCGGTCGGGCCACAAGAGATCGATGAGTTCGTCGCGCGTCCGTACGCGTCGGGGTGGGGAGAGTAGAACGGCCAGCAGATCGAATTCCCGACGGGACAGATGGGTTTGCACACCGCCGACGGTGACCTCGCGCCGGACGAAGTCGACCTGCACCGTGCCGAAAGCGGCTACCGCGTCCTGATCCGAGGGAGGGATAACGACCGTCGCCACCCTGTCCAAACCACTTTCCCCTTCCCGCACTGCATGATGATGAAAGTGCGGAACATCGGGTGGCGAGATACGGCGCAGGATCGCTTGCATGCGGGCGACCAGTTCGCGCAGGCGGAACGGCTTTGTCACGTAATCCGCAGCACCCAATTCCAATCCGAGGACGACGTCAACTTCGGCATCGACCGCGCTGACCATGACGATGGGGACCGGGGCCATCATGCGCATCCGGCGGCACACCTCCATGCCGTGCATGCCGGGAAGCAGCATGTCCAACAGCACGATGTCCGGCGTGCTGGCGGCGAAGAGGGCGAGCCCCTCGGCGCCGTCGGCGGCCACGTCCACCTCGAAGCCTTCGCGCTGGAGCCCGACCGAGAGGGCGTGACGATACGACTCCTCGTCCTCGACCACCAGGACTCTGATGCTCTCATCGGTAGCGACCATGCTCGGATGACCTCCGGCCGCGACCCTAGGGAAGCCAGGTGAACGGCAAACGGCCCGACGGCTACACGGCGGTGATCGGAAAGTAAACGTTGTGGGGCAGTCATCGGGTGGTGATCGGGCAGTGATCGGGCGGTGATCGGTGCTCAGATGAGCGCGCCCACAGCCAGTCCGGCCGCGGCCGCTCCCAGCCCGAAGACCACGCTGACCAGGACGTTCAACAAGGACGCCCCCCACTCCCCGTTTTCGGCCAGGCTGATCGTGTCGAAGGTGAACGTGGAAAAGGTGGTGTAGGCGCCGATCAGCCCGGTTCCGGCCACGGTCAACCATGTGGCCGAAACGCCGTGGTGGACAGCCGAACCGGTCAGCACCCCGAGGACGAACGATCCGGACAGGTTGACCAGCAGGATCCCCGTCGGGAATTCTGAGCCGGCGGACGCCGACCACCGCTGCACCAGATGGTCGACCCGGTAGCGCAGCAGGGCGCCGACGGCCCCGGCCACCACCAAGCCGATGATGATCACGGCTGCCCTCCGTCCCGGTGTTCGACCGGGCTGGGGTCGTCGGGGGAGACAGGGGCAAAGTCATTGTTCAACAGGCCGAGGTCGTCGGGATCGGGGATCGGGAATGGTCGGATCCGCAGTGGAAGCTGTCTACGGGCCAGGCCGATACCCGTGGCCGCGGCAGCCAGTCCGGCGATGACCGAGGTGAGTAGATAGGTGGCGGCCAACAGCAACCGTCCGTGCTGACCGAGTTGGTCCACCTCGACCACCAGAGTGGAAAAGGTGGTGAACCCGCCACAGAAACCGATGGCCGCGAACGGTCGGACGTAACGGGTTGGTGGCCATCGTTCGATGACGGCGATGACCAGGTACCCGAGGATCAACGAACCGGCGACGTTGACGGCAAAGGTGGCCCAGGCGAAGCCCAGTGCCGGTCCGGAAACGGCGCGGTCGACACCGTAACGGGCCAGCGTGCCGAGTCCGCCGCCGGTGGCGATGGCCATCGCCTGCCATCTTCTTTCGGACACGATGGACTGAGGACCGACGATGGACTGGGGTCCGGCCCGTTTGCGGGGCATCGCTTCTCCTTCCGGTGGCAGGCACGCGTGCTTTTCCGGTAGGAGCCATCAGCCGAATTCGGCGGTTACGGCGAGCCCCATCGCCGGGGACATTGTAGGGCAAAGGGTGCGGTGAGGGTGGCAACGCTGAGGTCGACACTGCCCTTTCCGCATCAAACCGTAGGGGTCCACCCGTGCACCTGACCACGACCAGTGGGGGGAGGACATTGGCGGAGGGGGCGTCGGGCAGACCCCTACGGCTTGAAGCGGTAACCGATACCCCGCACAGTGAGGACGTGTTTCGGTTCGGCCGGGTTGATTTCGATCTTCTTCCGCAGCCTCTTCACGTGCGTGTCGAGGGTTCGGCTGTCACCGACCTTGCGGTCCCGCCAGATGCGGTCCATGCACTGGGAACGGCTCACGACGTGGCCCGATTCGATGATGAGAAGGGCCAGCAGATCGAATTCCTTGCGTGAGAGATCGACCGGCCGGCCCCGGACGACGGCCTCACGTAAGGAGAGGTCGACCCGTACCGGCCCCAGGCTGTAAGTGCCGGCCGGCGCCGGGTCCACCGGTTGGGGCGACGGGCGTCCGACCCGCCGGAGCACGGCCCTGATCCGGGCGGTCAGCTCCCGCGGGCGCAGCGGCTTGGTGACATGGTCGGCCGCCCCCGCCTCGAGGGCAAGGACGGCGTCGAGCTCGTCATCACCGGCCGTGACCATGATCACCGGAACAGGGGAGATCTCAGCGATGCGACGGAAGACCGACAGGCCTTCGCCGTCGACCAGCTTCATGTCGAGGAGGACCAACGACGGCGCGGTGGCGGTCACCAGACGGACAACCTCGTCCCCATCGCCCGCCGTCACCACGTCGAACCCCTCCACCGACAGAGTGGCGGCGATCGAGTCCCGTGACACCACGTCGTCATCCATGATCAGCACGGTGGGATGGGCCAGAGGCGGCAGCATGCCGGGGTCGACTTCACGGAAAGCCACGGTCATGAACGGTCCATGACTTTCCGGAGCAGGGCACAACTCGGATCCCGGGGAGCACGTCGGTGCACCCGGGCCCCTAGGCCACTGCTGACCTTCTCCACCGGCCACGCTGACGGAAGAGAGGATGCCGTGAGAGGCAGGGGAGGCCAGCACCCCGGACGTAGCCGGCCATTCAGGCTCCGTCCGTCCCGTGGCGACCCGGGGGTCGGTGGGGCGCACGCAGGCGGTGTCGGGGTTGTCGGCCATCACCGTCCACCCTAAGAAGGCCAGGTGAACGAGACGCGATCGACATGTCACCTAAAGATGAATGGTGGGTAATCTTCTGCCGCAGAGAGGATCCCGTCATCGCCGGCAGCGCGGCGTGGCCCCGGAAGTGGGTGAGAAGCCATGAGAGAAATCGACGGCGTCGTCGACATCGAGACCACCACGGAATGGCGAGCGCTCGTCGACCAGTTTGGGGCGGTGGGCCGGCGCCACCTCCGTCAGTTCTTCGACGATGACCCGGGACGGGGTACCCGGATGACGGTGACCGCCGGTGATCTTTATCTGGACTACTCAAAGCACCGGATCACCGATGAAACTCTGGCGGCACTTATGGCAGTGGCCCGTCGGGCGCACCTTGAGGAGCACCGCGACGCCATGTTCGAGGGTGTCCACATCAACACCACCGAAGATCGGGCTGTGCTCCACGTGGCTCTGCGGATGCCCAGCACGGTCCATCTGGTGGTCGACGGCCAGAATGTGGTGGCCGACGTGCACCAGGTCCTCGACAAGATGGGCAGGGTGGCTACGGCCATTCGTTCAGGGGAGTGGACCGGGGCGACGGGCAAGCGGATCGCCGCCGTGGTCAACATCGGTATCGGGGGATCCGACCTCGGTCCGGCCATGGCCTATGAGGCGCTGCGCGACTATGTGGCCCCCGACATCGAATGCCGGTTCGTCTCCAACATCGATCCCGTCGACCTCTACTCCAAGGTCCACGACCTCGATCCCGCCTCGACTCTGTTTGTAGTCAGCTCCAAGACGTTCACCACCCTGGAGACGTTGACCAACGCCCGAGCGGCCCGGCAGTGGTTGCTCGACGGCCTGGGAGCCGGCGACGATGCGGTGGCCCACCACTTCGTAGCCGTCTCCACCAACGAGGAGGCCGTCCGCCAGTTCGGCATCGACCCCGCCAATATGTTCGTGTTCTGGGACTGGGTGGGCGGCCGTTACTCCTACGACTCCGCCATCGGGTTCTCCCTGATGGTGTCTATCGGTCCCGAGGCGTTCGGTGACATGCTGGCCGGGTTCCGTCTCATCGACGAGCACTTCGCCACCGCCCCGCTCGAGGCCAACATGCCGGTGATCCAGGGCATGCTCAACGTCTGGTACAACAATCTGTTCGGGGCCCAGACCCATGCTGTTCTGCCCTACAACCAGCGCCTGGCCCGTTTTCCCGCCTATCTCCAGCAGCTGACTATGGAGTCGAACGGGAAGTCGGTCCGCCGTGACGGGTCACCGGTGAGGGGCCAGACCGGCGAGATCTTCTGGGGTGAGCCGGGCACCAACGGCCAGCACGCCTTCTACCAGCTGATCCACCAGGGGACCAAGCTCATCCCGGCGGACTTCATCGGCTTTTCCGACTCCACCCACGAGACCGGCGACCAACAGCGTCTCCTCATGGCCAACTGCTTCGCCCAGTCGAAGGTGCTCGCTTTCGGCCGCACGGCCGAGGAGGTGGCGGCCGACGGCACACCGCCCGGGTTGGTCCCCCACAAGGTCATGCCGGGCAACCATCCCAGCTCGACCATCCTGGCCCCGCTCCTCACCCCGTCGGTCCTCGGGCAGTTGGTGGCCCTCTACGAGCACACCGTGTTCACCGAAGGGGTCATCTGGGGGATCGACTCCTTCGATCAGTGGGGCGTAGAGCTGGGCAAGGCGATGGCCGTGCAGCTGGCGCCCCTGCTGGCCGGCGATCAATCGCCCGACCTCGGCCAGCAGGACACGTCGACGGCCGCCCTGATCGATCACTACCGCCGGCTGCGTACCCCTTCGCCCTGATCGGGCCCCATCCAGTTTTCGCCCCGGTCGACGCCGGGTCAGGCCGAGGACAGCGCCCGCCACAGCGAGTGGTAGTTGGGATAGGTGAGAGCGTCGGTGATGTAGCCCGAACGCTCGAGCTCGGCGTGGAAGGCGGGCAGGTTGCGGAAGGGGATGCCCATGTCCACGTGGTGAGCCAGGTGCCATCCCGTGTTGTAAGGCACCAACCAGAAGCGGGCCAGCAGCGATTGGCGCACGTTATGGGTGGTGACCCGCCGGTCCGGGCTGGCCTCCAGCCCTCCGTGCTCGGCGATGGCCCGCAGGCGGTTGATGACCCGCCACTGGGTCATCCACGGCAGCCACCACAGGAGCGGATAGATCCACCACCGGCCGGTGGCTGCCCACATGACCGCCCACAACATCGCCTGCACGCCCAGGATTGACGCGGCCACCGGCCGCCCCACCTTGCTCCTCAGCGCTTTGAACAGTGGCGTGAAATTCTTCCAGCCGGAGATCCCCACCGCGTCGCGGACCAGACGGCGACGGAGAGTGGCTCGATCGCAGCGGTATCCGCCGTAGAAGGCGATGTCCGGTTCGCGGGGCCCGAACTCCTCTTTGTGGTGGGCGAAGTGACCTCGCCGGTAGATGCTGATGGGGGTCCACGTGGGATAGGCGATGAGCCAGGTGCCGATCCAGTCGTTGGCCCGCTTGTTGGTGAACAGCAGCTTGTGGGCCGCTTCGTGCATGAGTATGGCGAACCGGGCGTACATAGGGCCCATGAGGATGAAGGCGGCCAGGTAGGCCAGCGGGTTGTTGATCCAGACGGCGCCGCCGATGATGACCGCCGCCCAGGCCCACACGGACACCACGGTGAGGGCATTGCGCTTGTCGTCGATGCGACGCAGGTTCTGGCGCACCTCGGGCCGCGCCATCCCGTTGTCCATCAGCCGGTCGGTGGGGAACACCTCCGGGCGGGCGGCCGAATCGGCCACCATGGTGGCTGCCATGCCGCCTATATTACAGATATCAACCAGCTGATGCAAGAAGGTAATGTCCCGTTGACGGCCCGGTCGGTTCTGGCCAGCGCTCTGTTGGGCGAGGAGCCGCCCGAGCTGCCGGTGGCCCATCTGGTCCGTCTGGCCGGGCTGTTCGGGATCAGCGGGAATCGTGCCCGGGTGGCCCTCAGCCGCATGGTGGCCGCCGGCGAGGCCACCACCGACGGGTCGGGGCGCTACCGGTTGGCCGGTCACCTGCTCGACCGCCGACAGCGTCAGACCGTCAGCCGGGTGGGCGACACCGGTCGGTGGGACGGGAGATGGCGGCTGGTGGTGGTGACCACATCGGGCCGGGCACCCGAGGAGCGCCTGGCCCTACGTAGACGACTGGCGCTGGCCCGACTGGCCGAGCGACGCGAAGGGGTGTGGATGCGCCCCAGCAACATCGACCTGGTACCCGATCCGTCCGACGATCCCCAGTTGGCCCTGTTCACCGCCCTGCCCGACGAGGACCCGGCTGCCCTGGCCGCCGCCCTCTGGGACCTGGGTGCCTGGGCCGACCGGGCCGTCGGGCTGGTCGCCGACATGGATCGACTGGTGCCCGCCGACCCCGCCCTGTTGGCCCCCGGCTTCGAGTTGTCGGCCGCCGTGCTCCGCCATCTGCAGGCCGATCCGCTTCTGCCCGCCGCACTCCTCCCCTTTGGCTGGCCCGGGCAGGCTCTGCGGGCCGCCTACCGGCGGTGGGACCGTCACTACCGCGCCATGCTGGCCACCTGGGGTCGCTCCCTGTGAGGTGGACCTGGTCCCCCGGGCCGGAGGCGTGGTCACGGGGCCACCCCTATGATCGTCCGACCCGGTGCCCCGACCGTCCAGCCCACTGAGGCGGGCCCGTTACCCCAGAAGGCGAGGAAAGCCCCATGACGACTGGAGCAAGGCCCGAATCGGGAGGTGACCGGGAGTTTGCCGGCCGGGTGGCCGTGATCACCGGTGGCGCACGGGGCCAGGGACGTTCGCACGCCTTGGAGCTGGCCCGACGGGGAGCGGATATCGCCGTCTGCGATCTGGGACACGACCTGGCTTCGGTCGGCTATCCCTTGTCCACCGCCGATGACCTGGCCGAGACGGCACGCCTGGTCGAGGAGCAGGGTCGCGCCTGTTTGGCGGTGGTGGCCGACGTCCGAGACCTCGAGGCCATGGTGGGGTTCGTGGACGGAGCGGTGGCCGCCCTGGGGTCGGCGGACATCCTGGTGGCCAACGCCGGTGTCTCCACCCTGGGTTCGATCTGCACCATGGACGCCTCCGAGTGGAGCGAGACCATCGATACCAATCTGACTGGAGTGTTCAATGCCATGCGGGCGGCGGCACCACACATGCGCCGACGGCGGTGGGGCAGGATCATCGGGATCTCCTCGATGATGGGTCGGTCGTCCAACCCCGGGATCCCCGCCTACGTGGCCTCCAAGTGGGGTGTCATCGGCCTGTGCAAGTCGGTGGCCTACGAACTGGCCTCCTTCGGCGTCACGGTCAACGCCATCGCCCCGGGGAACGTCTCGACCCCCATGATCCACAACGACGTCCTCTACGGCCTCATGCGACCTGACCTGGCCAACCCCACCACCGACGATGTGGCCCCGGGCATGGCCGCCCTCCATGTCCAGCCCGTCCCGTGGCTGGAGCCGGAGGAGATCACCGCGGCCGTGGTCTTCCTGGCGTCCGAGGCCGCCCGCCACATCACCGGCTCGGTGATCGACGTGGATGCCGGCGCCTCGGCCCGCTTCACCGGGTGACGGCCCGGTCGCTTACTGGCGACCCATGGCCGCTCTGCCGTCGGCTTCGGCCTCGGCCGTCTGCTCGGCCGGTTTTTGACCAAGCAGTGTCACGTCCAGGCGTGACAGCGTGCCTTCGAAGGGGAAGTGACCCACGTAGCGCTGGCTGACGGCTGACCCGTGGTCGTAACCGACCGACGGGCCCACGCTCGAGATGATGGTCATGGCGAAGGGGACGTCCAGGGTGCCGCTGTCTTCGCCGTCGATGAGGAGGGTGGCTGTGGCCCCCGTGCCCGTACGGACAAACCGCGCCCCCACCACCGCTTCACCCACCGGGACGGTCCTCACCGACTCCACCACGTGGTGGTCGTCGAAGCAGTTGTAGTCGAGGACCAGCCGGTCGTGCTGGATGAAGAGGCTCACCCCCGAGTTTTCGGTGCCGGAGGCGTAGAGCACGCCATCGCCGCGGCGGGGCCGGTCGATGGTGGC
The DNA here is from genome assembly GCA_963727955.1 of uncultured Acidimicrobiaceae bacterium. Lineage (GTDB taxonomy): Bacteria > Actinomycetota > Acidimicrobiia > Acidimicrobiales > RAAP-2 > Bog-756. Next base: position 99,323 of record CAVSII010000009.1, on the reverse strand, counting down.
GGCGATCTCCCAACCCCGCCCGCCGAGGGCGGGGGCGACCTGTGCCGGCAGTGGCGACATCGGGGGGAAGTAACGGTAATGACGGTCGGGCGGGTGGGGAGAGTTGGGGCGGTAGCGGGTGCCGAACAGCTCGATGGTCCGGTCGTCGAGGGGCAGGACGCCGTACTCCTCGGCCTCCTCCCACCACTGGTCGACCATGGTGGCCACCCTGTCGGGCATGGCCGCGGCCAGGTTGTGGCACTCCGAGCGGTCCTCGGCCAGGTTGTAGAGCTCCCAGTCGTCATTCTCGAATGGCGTGCCGGCCTGGTGGCGGGTCACCACTTTCCAACCGTCGGCGTAGAGGGCCCGGTGGCCCATCATCTCGTAGTACTGCACCCGCTTGGTGCTGGGCGCGTCGGGATGATCGAATGTGTAGTTCATCGATGTGCCCGAGAGGGGGATCTGTTCGAAGCCACGGTAAATCTCTGGCGGTTGGATCCCCAGCGCCTGATAGATGGTGGGGGCGACGTCGTCCACGTGGTGGAACTGGTCCCGCGTCGTCCCACCGTCGGTGATGTGGCCGGGCCAGCGCATGATCAGGGGGACGTGGACGCCTCCTTCGTGGGTGTTCTGCTTGTACCACTTGAAGGGCGTGTTGCCGGCCTGGGCCCACCCCCAGGGGTAGTTGGAGTGGCTGTGTGGCCCACCGATGTCATCGATCCGCCGGACCGCCTCGTCGGGAGTCTCGATGAGGAAGTTGAAGTACTTCATCTCATGCATGACGCCGAAGGGCCCGCCCTCCTGACTGGCACCGTTGTCCGACAGCAGGATGAACAGTGTGTTGTCGAGGAGGGCCAGTTCTTCGAGGGCGGATGACCAGACGACCGATCTGCGCATCGGTGTGCTCGAGGAATGCGGCGAACGCCTCCTGCAGGCGAGCGGCCAGACGCCGCTGGTTTTCGGGGAGGGTGCTCCACTCCTCCACGCCCGGGTTGCGCGGGGCCAGGTCGGTGCCTTCGGGGAGCAGCCCCATCTGTTTTTGACGGGCGAACCAGCGTTTCCGGGCCTCGTCCCATCCGTCGTCGAACCGACCGCGGTACTTGTCCAGATAGGCAGCCGGAGCCTGGTGCGGGGCATGCATGGCGCCGAAGGCCAGATAGGTGAAAAAGGGCCGGTCCGGCCGGATCGAGACGCTGTCATGGATGAAGGAGATGGCGTGGTCGACCAAGTCCTCGCTCAGGTGGTACCCCTCTTCGGGGGTGGCCGGGGGCTCGACCATGTGGTTGTCGTAGACCAGCTCGGGGTGGAACTGGTCGGTCTCACCTTCGAGGAAGCCGTAGTAGCGGTCGAAGCCCCGTTGGCAGGGCCACTGGTCGTAGGGACCGGCAGCTGATGCATTCTCCATGCTGCACAAGTGCCACTTGCCCAGGGCGAACGTGGCGTATCCCTCGTCGCGGAGAACCTCGGCGACGGTGGCGGCGTGATTGGTGATGTGCCCGCGCATGTGCGGGTAGCCGCTGTCGAAATTGGAGATCGAACGCATGCCCACCGTGTGGTGGTTCCGCCCGGTGAGGAGCGACGCACGGGTGGGCGAGCACAGCGGCGTGACGTGGAAGTTGGTGTAGCGCAAACCTTCTCCGGCCAGCCGGTCGATGTTCGGGGTGACCAGCTCAGAGCCGTAGCAGGACAAGTGGGAGAAGCCGGTGTCATCCAGCAGGACGAGGACCACGTTGGGGGAGCCGTCGCCGGGGTGGGCGGGAGCCGGCCACCAGGGTGTCGACTCCGCCTGTGTGCGCCGGATGACACCTTCGAACGGTTCGTAGCTCTTCATGGGTCCTCGGTGACGATGGGGGACGGGGCGAGGCAGGGTATACCGGCGGGCACCCAGGCCGGCCCCAATTCGGGCACCCTCTGGCGGCCACCGGTCCTGGTTATGACAGTGAAAGTGACGAAACTGTGGGCCGACGGTGAGTCTACGCAGGCACCGCCGGCTGTAGATTCGGGGGCCGCCCGGCATCGACGACAGTCGTAGGTTCCGAACGTGAAGAGGGGTTCGTCGACGATGACAGATGGCAGGACCCTTCCCCGCCCCTCACCGGACGACGCCGTCGTGGTGGTGGAGGCGCCGGGCTCCGGCCCTGGATTCTGGGCCGGCGGACCGAGTGCCACACGGACCGAGGAAGGGATCTTCTGGCTGGCCTACCGCTTGCGTCGGCCGGTGGGGGACGGCCGGGGGTACGCCAATATCATCGCCCGCTCGGAGGACGGCGTTGCCTTCGAGACGGTGTCCGTGCTCGGGCGTGAGGCGTTCAGCTGCGACTCACTCGAACGGCCCGCCCTGGTGGCCCTGCCCGACGGGACCTGGCGACTGTTCGTGAGTTGCGCCACGCCCGGCACCCGGCACTGGCGGGTCGACGCCCTGGGAGCCTCCGACCCGTCCTCCTTCGATCCCTCGTCGGCGGTCACGGTGCTGGCCGGCGACGAGACGACAGCGGTGAAGGATCCGGTGGTCCAGATGCACGACGGCCGGTGGCACATCTGGCTCTGCTGTCATCCCCTCGATCTGCCCGATGACACCGACCGGATGGTCACCCGCTACGGCACCAGTGATGACGGCTGGGGGTGGGACATCGGCGACGTGGCCCTGGCCGGCACGCCCGGCAGCTGGGACCAGCGCGGCACCCGGGTGGCCGATGTGGTGCGGGTCGAGGAGGGTTGGTCGGCCTATTACGACGGGCGGGCCACCAAGGAGGAGAATGCCGAGGAACGTACCGGGTTCGCGGCCGGCGACAAACCCGGAGATCTGGGCTCCGTGAACGGTACCGTCAGTGCTTTTGCCGACGGCAGTGGCTCATTGCGCTACGTGTCAATGGTGGCTCTGCCCGACGGCGGTTCGCGCCTCTACTACGAGACCAGCCGGCGGGATGGGGCCCACGACTTGCGGACGGAGTACGTCCCGCCTTCCCGGTAGGAGCGCCAGGTCTCGAGGTCCCATCCGGTGATCTCTTCTACGACGGCGATGTCGTCGTAGAAGTAGGCAATGAGCTGGGCCCGGTCGGACTGGCGCAACTCGGGACGGTGCTGGGGGGCCCGCTGTATGAGCCACTGGAGGGGAAGGCTGGCCTTTCGCCACAGCTGGGGTGGGAAGTGACTGCCCACCTCGGCCCCCCACCGGAACGCGGTTCGTAGAAATTGGGTGGTCGGAGTGGGGGCCACGTAACCGCCCACGTTCATCGGGGGCACATCTGCGACGATCGACTCCTCGACGCCGAGGAACCGGCAGACACCGTCCACGGTGGCCTGTGGTTCCTCCACCAGCGAGAGATAACGGATGATGTGGACCTGGTCCTGGGGGAACACATCGAAGAGATGCTGGAGGTGCCGGCCGTAGAGACCGGTTTGGAGGTAGCGCCAGATGGGCGCCCATCCCTCCTCCGTGCGTTGCGCTTCGTTGGCACAGGCGGTGGCGAAGTCGCCGATGGTCTCCAGGCCGTCGGCCCACAGGTGGGCCCAGTTGGAATAGGCCCGATCGACCGGATCGCGAAGGATGACGATGAGCCGGGCGTCGGGCACGGCGGCCCGAATGCGGCGATGGGCGGCGTAATCGGCCAGATAGAAGGCCGTGCTCTCGCCCTTCTTCATACCGGGGGCGGCCCCGTCGAACAAGCTCTCGTAGTCGTCTCGGCGCCAGATCCACTCCCGGTAGCTGTGAGCGTCTCCCGGGCCTCCCTGATCGGGGGGCGGCCCCTCGCAGAGAAAGTATTTGGGCTCCTTGACTGTCGTCATGAACAGCTGGGGATGGCGGGCCAGGGCGGCATGAAGGGCAGTGGTGCCTGCCTTGGGGGCGCCGACGACGAAGAAGTCGGGAAGCGGCATCTGCCCCCCTCCGGTCTATGTCGCCGTGGCGCCGTCGTGACCAGAGCGCGAAGACGAGGCCGGTAGAAGATTCGGCCCGGCCCGCTGCCGCCGCCGCTCGTTCACCAGGAGGACGGCACCGACCACCGACGCCAGCAACAACTCGGACACCCCGAAAGTGCAACGAAGGGCGGCGACATCGCGCAGGGTCAAGGCTGCTGCTCCCAGAGTGGAGGCTGTGGCGGCCAACACCAACAACCAGGCCGTTCGGGACCGGTGCTCATCACTCACTGTTCCCTTGGCTCGGCCGGCTGCCCAGGCCAACCAGAGAGCCAAGAGTGCGAACACCAGCGCGCCGGGCCGTCCGAAGACGACGCTCGAAGGGCCGGTGTTGCTCACGGGGATGACCCCGATCCACCGGTAGCCGATGAGGATCGAGGCCGCGGCCAGGGCGCCGAGGAGGGGTCCGCGGAAGTCGGCACTGGAGGTGACTGCGGCGGGGGGCGTCTCGTCGGGCGGTGGGCGATCATCGAGGTGGGCCGGCGGGGGGACGTCCTCGCCGGCGGGGGGGTGGGACTCGGTCAGCGGGTGGGACTCGGTCAGCGGCTGGGGCCTGTCGAGCAGGAGGACGGAGGTGGTGTCGTCGGTTGGGTCCATCGGATGGGTTGCCTCTCCTCAAGGTCGAGCGGTGAGCGGTCTGGGTTCGAAATGGAATATCGGGTTTCCGTCGAGAGGTTCCGACGTTGGGCCGACCTGGCAAAGTGCAGCTCGGTCCCTCTCTATAAAAACTACCTGTTTGATAGAGATTAGGCCCCGGATCTTGTCGTCGTCAACCTTTTCCGTGTCGATTGCGTGACGCCCAACGACCAACGAACAGCGCCAATCGGCGCCGCCCGCCCGCCCGGCCTCGGACCTCCGATAGGAAACTGTCAGTGACCTGCCTGGTTGGCGCCGCCAGCAGGCCATCGTTACCATCCCCGGCCGGCGGGCCCGTTGAGCGGGGCTCCGCCACCTTGCTCCGGGCCCGCCGACCTGAAGGCGTACCCGGGCCGGGCCGGGGCGACACTGAGGGATCGGGCCGGGTCGGCCTCAACCCAGGGCAGCCCGGGTCAGTCCCAGCCCTCGGTCAGTCCCAGTCCTCGGCCAGGCCCCCCGAGCCGTCGGGCCGGAAGACGGGCATCGAGCCCAGTGCGTGGACCATGGCGGCATCGGGCCCGAGCGCCGTCCGCCAACTGGAGCCCTCGGTCATCAAGGTCCCGATGACGACCGGTTGGCCGCCGACTCGCCGTATGAGATTGAGGGCAGCCAGGGTGGAGGCGCCGGTGGAGATGATGTCGTCGACCACGGCCACCCGCTTTCCGGCCACCGCGGTGATGCGGAGCGGGTCGATGCGCAGCTTCTGGGGGGTACCTGTGGTGATCGACCGGACCGGCTCGGCGAACGACTCGCCCAAGTGGATCTTCGGTGTCTTGTGGAGGATCACATAGTCGTCGATCCCCAGGTTCCGACTGACCTCGATAGCCAGGGGGATGCCCATGGTGGCCACCGAAACCACCACCTCGGGCCGGTGTTCATCCAGTCGGGCGGCCAGCTCGCGACCGGCCGTGTCGGCGAAGGCGACACCCAGATCCACACAGATGAGAAGAGCGATGGTGAGGTCGTCCGACAGGGCTACCAGAGGGAGATCGAGGGTCTGGGAGCCCACCAGGGCCCTGTACGTGGTTCTGACGGTCATGACCACGACTTTGGTCGCCACCGCTGGCGATGGCAAGCTCGCCACTGCCGGTGATGGGAAGCTCGACCGTGGGCCGCCCCACCACCGTGCCACCGCCGGAGCGGGGCGCCACCAGAGGAATGCCCGGACCGGTCAACCCTGGTGTGCGACAAGGGGTTGTGTGTACTGTGGTCATGGAGCGTGGAGCAGGGCTGTCCTAGGGGTAGCTCGGTGGCGGGCGGGAGCGGACCAGCTCATGTGGAACAGAAGGGCCAGCTTGACTGTCCCCATGAGAATAGGAGGCGAATGGTCGCGATCTCAGCTAACGAGCTCGATCTTCCGATGCTCGACCTCAGCGGCGCCGATCGCGATGACCGTTTCGACCTGATCGATTCGGCGCGGGAGCAATTCTGGCTGGCCCGTACGCCGCTCGGTCTGGCCCTTACCCGTCATGAGGACGCGGTCGCCATCCTCCGGGACCGCAGGTTTTTTTCGGCGATGTCGCTGATCCCCCAGATGCAAGGTGTGAGCGGCAGTTTCCTCGAACAGCGTCGCCCGTCTATCCTCCAGATGGAGGGGGACGATCACGCCCGTCACCGGCGCCTGGTCACACCGGCATTCACACCGGCCGCCGCCGAGCGGGTACGACCGTTCATGCGGGCCATCATCGGCGAGTTCATCGATGCTGTCTACGAAGACGGCACCTGTGATTTCGTGACAGACATCGCCGAGCGGTATCCGGTGCCCATCATCTGCCAGCTCCTCGGAGCCCCCCGCCAGGATTGGAAGCTGTTCTCTCAATGGGCTCCCGACATCTTCCGTCTCTTCAACCAGAACCTGGCGGAAGATCTCCCCATCGTCCAGCGGGCACTCTCCGAGCTCGAGGCCTATATGCGGGTTCTGGTCGAACGGCGGCAGGCCGACCCGGGCGATGACCTTCTCAGCGCCCTGATCGCCGTGGGCCAGGACGACGACCAGCTATCGGTGGATGAACTGATCATGTTGGCCGAGGCCGTGCTCATGGCCGGCATCGACACCACCCGGAACCAGTTGGCCTGCGTGATGGCCCTGATGCTGGACAATCCATCCGTTTGGCACAACTTCGTGGACCACCCCGAGCTGGCTCCCCGGTTGGTGGAGGAGTCGGTGCGCTACCTCGGTGCCGTACAGGGGACACTGCGGGTGGCCTCGGAGGACATTGTCTACCGTGACGTCGTCTTTCCGGCGGGGACGTTGGTCAACATCTCGCTGGCCGGCGTCAACCGCGATCCGGAGGCCTTCCCGCATCCCCACCAGCTCGATCTGCACCGTACGTCCGAGGTCCCCCATCTGACCTTCGGGTCGGGAATCCACTTCTGCCTGGGCGCCCACCTGGCCCGAGCCGAGTTGCAGGAAGCGGTCACCGTGATCGCCCGCCGGATGCCCGATCTCGAGAGCGCCGGCCCGATCACCTGGAAGCCGGAAACCTTCGGAATCTGGGGTCCTGCCCTCATGCCGGTCCGTTGGACCCCGTGACCGGAGACGGGCACTACGTGCAGATCCAGTTCGCACTGGATGATCCTGCCCTGGCCGATGCCATCGTTGCCACGCTCTTGGCCGAGCACCTGGTGGCCTGTGGCCAAAGAACCGCCCCGGTCATCAGCCAGTACCGCTGGAGGGGCGGGCTGGAGCAGGCAGAGGAGTGGCTGGTACTTCTCAAGACCCGGGCCGAGCTAGCCGAGCGGGTCATCGACATGATCGTCAGGGACCATCCGTACGAAACCCCCGAGGTGATCGCCCTGCCCGTCGTCCAGGGCTCACCCCGGTACCTCGACTGGATCACCGAGGTCACGGTGGACGCGGCGGGTTGAGGGGATGAAGCAGATGGTGAACACTCAACCAACGCCGCGACCGGTCATCAATCACATAGCCATAAGCGTGGACGCGGCCATCCTCGACGAGGCAGGCCGAGCCGCCTTCATCGACTTCGCCGGCGAGGTGTTCGGCTGGGTCGAGGGGGACAACAGCACCGAGAAGGGGAACCCTCTCATCCTGTATACCGGGCAGATGCGTCAGTACCTCTACCTGCTTCCGTCCGCCGGCGACTACCTCCGGGCCCCTCCGCTCGACCACTTCGGCCTCGAGGTCGCATCGGTGGACGAGTTGGTCGCCATTGTCGATCGGGCCCGGGCCTACCAGAAGAAGGACGACCGGGTGACCATCATCGACCGCAGCGAAATGGTGACCCACGGGACCACGTCGGATTTCACGCTGACCAATGCCTACGTCGGCTTTCTCATCCCCCTGGTCATCGAACTCCAGCACATCACGGAGCGGCCCACCTCTTGAGTCCCTCCGGTCCGAGGCTCACCGGGTTGCCGCCGATCACTCGCACGGAACCGGCCGTACACTGCAAGCGTGTATTTCGGACATGCCTCGTGGATCGCCATCGTTGTCTTCGGCGCCATGTTTGCCATGCGGGCCCTGTCCTCCCAGCGCCGCCGGGGCAACCGATCGGGCGGCCGCCTACCGAGGAGCGGTTTCACCGCCGACCGGGGGGTCGCGGAACGGCAGCAGCCACCGCAGGCCGGCGGCAACGGGTCGCAACCGACCGGGACGACGACCGGCACTCCGCCCGGGTGGTTCAGGGATCCCTTCTTCCGCCATGAGCAACGGTTCTGGTCGGGCACCGAGTGGACCGAGCACATCTCTGACGGGGATGTCCCCGGCAGCGATCCGCCTCCTGGTGCGAAGGGCCCCGAGGCCGGCTGAGACAGCCTCCCGACAAGGGCCCAGATCCCTTGCCATTGTGCCCTTCTCTCGCCGTTGTGACAGCCGGTCGTTCAGTCGGTAGATTCCTCACCCGTCGGTGCGGATAGAGGGGGCAACAAGGAGCGACGACATGAGCTCGGGTAACCGGTGTGGGCCCACGGGGGCCCGGTTCGGGCACCAGCCCGATGCGGGAGGACGCTCTCTGCGCACGCGCCTGGGCTTGACGGTGGTGATGGGAGCGCTCTTGGTGTGTGTGGCCGCCTGTGGAACATCGACCCCGTCAGCGTCGTCAACCACCGCGGCCCCGACGGGATCGACCGGGAGCTCGGGCCCCGCCCAGCCGTCACCGGTCAGTAGCGCCAGTACGTCGACCCGGGGAATCGTGGGAAACACCATCAATGTGGTGTTCCCGGTGGTGTCGCTCAACTCACTGGCCGGCCAGGAGGGTTTTGCCGAGGACGCCGAATTCGGCGAGCAGACCAAGGCCATCAACTTCTACGTAGGTCAGGTCAACAAATCGGGTGGGATCAACGGGCGCAAGATCAACCCCATCATCGTCACCTTCGATCCCACCAACGAGGCCGATATGCGGGCCCTGTGCAAGACATGGACCGAGGGGTCCCCCGCGGCCTTTGCCGTACTGGACGGGGTCGGCGACTGGACCGGTGACGACCAGCTGTGCATCACCCAAGAGGGACACACTCCGTTCATCGGGCAGTGGACGACAGTCACCAACTGGACCAACATGGGCTCGCCCTACCTGTGGTGGACCGGGCCCGATGACGCCACCATCCTCCAGGCCGTCGTCAACTGGGGCCTGAGCTCCCACCTGCTGGGAGGGACGATCAAGGTCGGGGTGATCGCCGGCGACCGCGCCTCGGACCAGCTGGCTCTCAACGACTATCTCCTGCCCGACCTCAAGAATGCCGGCATCACCCCGGTGGTCGAGACCATCGCTTCGGATCCCTCGGAGACGTCAACCACCGACACCCAGGCTCCTCTCGTCGTGCAGCAACTGCGCAGCGACGGGGTGACTTCGGTGATCCCCCTGATTCCGTTCAACGTGTTCTACCCGGTCCTGCAGGCGGAGACGGCCCAGAAGTTCTATCCCAAGCTCCTTCTCAGTGACTACGAGGAGAGCGTCGAATCGGCGCTGGGTCTCATCCCCATCCCCTACGAGGCTGCCCTCAACGGGCAGGAGGGCTTGACCACCCAGACCCTCGGGGGAGGCACCACCCCCTCCAACTACACGGGCCCGTTGGGCTACGACCCCGGGGTCAAGGCCTGCTGGACGCCCTGGCACAAGGCCTATCCGCAGATCCCTTCCGGGGACACCACCGACTACCTCGAGCAGCAGGGCCCGGTGACGAGCTGGTGCGAGGTCATCACCCTCTTCGCCACCGCCGCTCGTAACGCCGGTTCCGATCTCAACCGGCGCACCTTCGTGACCGCCATGTCCAAGATCAAGAACTTCCCGGGCACGTCGACGCCAATCCTCAGCTATGGACCCGACAAACGCTACGGTCCCACCCAATACAAGATCGTGAGGCTGCACAACAACGTGCCCCCCTCCTCGCAATGCCAGCTGACCTCGCAACACAAGGTGCAAGGGACCTGCTGGGTCACCGTCCAACCCTTCTCGCCGCTGCCCACGCCCTGACCGGACGAGCCGCGCGGCGAGAAGGGCGGAAGCGGTTCCGCTCAGTAGCCCCCGTCACAACCGTTCTGATCGGGCGCAGCGTTCGGGTTTCCCCAGTAGCGGGTGGCGAAGGCCACCGCCACCCGGATCTGCTCCTCGGGCGTGGCCTCGGCGGCGTCCGAGGGATAGCCGAAGGTGTTGAAGGCATCCCAGTTGGCGTGGCTGAAGCCCAGCCCGCCGCTGTACATCGCCCCGTCCCTGTTCCAGACGCCCCCTTCTTCGCACAGGTTGACCCTCTCCCAGGCAGCCCGCTGGTAATTGGTGACCCCGTCGCTGGTGGTGACGCCCGGATCCCCGGCCGCGCTGGTAACCGTGCTCCCGGCCAGGGAGCCGAAATAGCCGACACTGCCGAATGTGAAGACGCCACCGTCGGAGGCAACCGTCAGGTAGCCGTGTCGGGCTGAGGACAGACCGATCACCGGCCTATTGAGGCCTTCGCCGGCGGTGGAGCCCATGAAGGCCGCCCCTCCGAGGGCGTAGACGGCGCCGTCGCTGGTGGCCAGCCGATAGCCGTGCCCCGCGGCGCTGATGCCCACCACCGGCGCGCCGGCCGGCGCTACACCGGCAAACCGGGCGTCCCCGAAGGCGAACACGGCACCGTCGGCGGCAGCTTCCCAGTACCCGTGTCCGTCAGGGGTGGAAGCCATACCCACGATGGGACTGTCGGGCGACAGCGTGGTGGCCGAACCGTAGAAGGAGGCATCGCCGAAGGCGAAGATGCCACCGTCCGATGCCACCATCCAGTAGCCGCCATCGTCCGGTGTCGGATCGATACCGACGATGGGACGGGCCAGGACCAGCGAACCGGTCGATCCGTGGAATCGGGCATCGCCGAAGGCGAAGACGCCGCCGTCGCTGGCCACCTCCCAGTAACCGCGCCCGTCCTGGGTGCCGACGATGTCGACGATGGGGCGATTGAGCCGCAGGGAGCCGGTCGAGCCGTAGAACTGAGCATCGCCGAAGGTGAAGATGCCGCCGTCGGAGCCGCTCTCCCAGTAGCCGTGGCCGTCGGGGGTGGAGGCGACGCTGACGATGGGTGCGTTGAGCGCCATTCCAGCACCGTTGGGCATGGTGGCCGCGGCCGTCGACACATGGCCGCCGGCGTAGACCAGCACAGCGGTGGTGATGGCCGCCGTGCCCATCAGGACCGTCTTGAGGATACGACGGGCAGATGAGGCGCCGCGGGGCGGGTGAGCCGCCGGGCTGTTGGAACAGAGCGCCACGGGTGGGCGCATAGGGCTGGGACGACGCGAAGTCGCTGAAAACACTGTGGGTGACCTTTCCTTGGTCGGTCAGGGCGTGCGCCTGGCAGCGGGCGCGCTCTCACTCTCTTTGGTTGGGTGGACCCCACATCTGTGCATTCAACGCCCCAGCCGGGCACCGGGAAGGGTGTTCCGGCCTGGCTACGAGAGCCGGGTGTGCTAGCGGGTGTTATGTCCGGTAAGGGGTGACGGCTCTGTGCATTCTCCTGCGTAGGTGGTCTGTGTCCTCGATGATGATCGACCGGAGGTCGGGCACCGTCGGCCGGATGGCCTCAATCGGTATCCCTGGGCTTCAGACCCGGGGTACTTTACTCTCCGGGTCCGGTCACGGGTAATCGGCCGGCCTCCCCCTCCAGGAATTGAGGTCTGCCGCACCCCGGGGTGGCACCCCTGTGAACAGGGACTTTCCCCCCAGATCCCCACGGCCGCCCGCATTCTGCAACTTGGAGTTGCTATCCCTCCTTTCCGGGTGCATGATGTAGCCAAGAGGCGGCGGATCCCGAGCGTGCTCTGACTTTGAAATGGGGTCAGAGCACGCTGGGAGCCTCTGAAGGCGTCATCCTCTCGGGTGGCGCCGCGCCATGAGGGGTGTGGTGCCACCGGTCCGTGTGCCACCGATCCGTGTGCCGTCGTTTGCTAGGCCTGCAGAGCCCTGGCCAACTCGCCCCAGCGACCGATCGATGCCGGATCCTGCGCCCAGGCCGTTCCGGCGAAGTAGAGCACCAGGCGCGAGGCGATCCCGCTGTAGCGGTCGGTCAGACCTTGGTGGACCGTGGCCCAATCGCCACTCACGCAGAAGTGATCGAGCAGATCGTCATCGATTTGAGCAGCCATGCCGGCCAGGTCTCCGGCCTTCTGCCGTTGGCGGATCCGCTCCGTCGTGTCGGGCCGGCCGAGCTGGGCGAAGATGAAGGCGTAGTTGGGTGTGGATCCGTAAAAGGCCACCTGCATCCGGGCGGCGTTGCGCCATGCGTCGATTTCGGCCGGGGTCGACCCCGGGGCGGCTAAGGCGGGCACGATGAGTTCGAGGTTCTCGAGCGATCGACCGGCCCGCGTCGTTCCGGCGCTCAGGTGGGGGATCACTGTCTCGCTGAGATAAGCGGGTGTGTTCAGGGGGTGAACGTGAACGCCGTCGGCGTGGGCGGCCGCCATCTCCAGCATCCACGGATTGACGGCGGCCACGTCTATGGGTGGATCAGGAACGTCGATCGGCCCCGGCGACCAGATGTCGGGGAGGAGGGACAGGTCCCAGAACTCACTGTGGTAATCGAGGGGGCGCTCGCCCCGGAAGGCGGCAAAGACGGCCCGGAGGGCGGCGATGTAGTCCTGCAGCCGGGTCCCGGGATGGTCGAAGGGGCTGCCGTAACGGCGCTCGATGTGGGCACGCACCTGCGTACCGAGCCCGAGGCGGAACCTACCCTTGGTTACTTCGGCAAGCTCCCAGGCCACCGAGGCGGTGACCATAGGGCTGCGGGGGAAGGCCACGGCGATGCCTGTGAGCACGTCGATGTCTGCGGCCAGGGCAGCGGCCGCACAACTCATATACGCCGTACGCCCCGCTTCGGTGAAGACCAGGCCGCTGAATCCCGCCCTTTCAGCGTCCCGGGCCAGCTCCTGAACCCTCCGCAGAGGGAGCCCGCCGGTCATGAGGTCGACTTTCACCGGCGGTGGCCCGGGGCGAACTGCTCTTCCCCAACGCCGGTCGGTCGCTGAGGGCTACCGGACGGAGGGATCAGGCGGTGGGTGCGGGATCCACCTTGCAGGTGCCTCTCCACGCTGGCCACCTTTGACGTCAGGGCGTCGTGGACACCGCTTCTGTGGTCGATCTTGATGACGACGCTGATGCGGGGCGCCGACTCTGACACTTTGGCCATGCAGGCATGAATGAGGTCCATGACTTCGTCCCATTCGCCTTCGACGTTGGTGAACATGGCGTTCGTCTGATTGGCCAGGCCGCTGGCCCGCACCAGGGCCACCACTTCGGCTACCGGCCCGCCCACCGACTCGCCCACGCCCAGGGGCGTAATGGAAAAAGCAACCAACATCGACCCATGGTGCCAAAGAATGGTCGACCAATCAGTCCCCTCCGTTGATTGGTGGCCAGAACCCGATCAGGCGGCGACACCCTCGGTAGGCTGCCGGCAGGCCCGGTTATGACCGAGAACGACGACCCACAGGATCACGAGCCCGACGTCCGCTTCAGCTACGCCAACGAGCGCACCTTCCTGGCCTGGAATCGGACGGCTCTGGCCCTCGTGGCCACCGGTGTGGCTGCCACCCAACTCCTCCCCGAGTTCGGAGTGACCGGGGGCCGCCGCATCCTGGGCCTTCCTCTCATCGCCCTCGGCGCCGTGGTGGCGCTGACCAGCTTCCTCCACTGGCGGGCCAATGAGCGAGCCATGCGCCGTGACCAGCCCCTACCGGGTTCGCCCATGCCGTTGGTACTGTCGATCGGTATCGGCGTGGTGGCGGTAATAGCCGTCGTGCTGGCTGCCGTGGGTCCGCGGTAGAGCGGGGGCAGGTTTGGACCTCGACGCCGAGAGCCCGCCGCGCGACCCCGGTCTGGCCAGCGAGCGGACATCTCTGGCCTGGAATCGGTCAGGCCTGGCCGTTCTGGCCGTCGTGGCCATCATGCTTCGAAGGTTGTGGCCGTTGCGCGGCGAGAAGGAAGTGGTCGTTCTGATCATCCTGGGGCTCGGGGCCCTGATGTGGGCCCTCGGTATGTTCTTGGCATCCCGGTCCCAAAAGGCACCGGGGTCGAGCGGTCTGTTGAGCGCGTCCAACGGCCGGATCCTGACCATCGGCACGCTTGTCCTTGCCGTGGCCGGGTTCCTGGTCAGCTTCTTTGCTCTGCCCTGACCGCCATCAGGGTGACCGCTATCAGTCGCCGCCATCAGTCAGCGGCTGGTAGCCGGTGTGCCCGACCGATCCGGGTGGTCCTCCTCGGACAGGTGACCTTCCAGCCGATCCCGACCCGGCCAGGCCTACGGCTTGCCCACGATGACGTCGCCCGAATGGTCCACGGCGACGCAGAACGAAGCCGTGGGGCACGAAACCGAGGCCAGCACGTGGGAGCCGTCGGCGTCGGTACGCGACCAGGTGCCGTTGCTCCATTCGAGCACCCCTCCCGAACCATCTACAGCGACACAGTAGGAGGTCGTGGGGCACGAGACGCCGGTGGGAGCCACCCCGATGGTCGTGGTGGGCGCGGGGCCCGGCTCGATCCGTACCGGGGCCGACCAGCCCAATCCGTTCCAGTAGAGCGCGTCACCCCCACCGTTGACCGACACGCAGAACGACGGGGTTGCACACGAGACTCCTGTGAACGGTGCGCTGCTTCCCTGGGGGTCGGGCATCGACCAGCTCTCGCCGTCCCATTGTGAGAGTCCACCCGACGCCGACATACAGAACATCGAGGTGACGCAGGAGATGGTCGATACCGATCCCCAGTCACCGCTTGTGCGGTTCCATAACGTGCCGCTCAGGGAAAATGCGTTCCCTTCGGCGTCCACCGCCGCGCAGTAGGCCGATGGCGCGCATCCCACCGCTTCGAGACCGTTGGCGCCGCCCAAAGTGACCGGCGCAGACCAGCTTTGTCCGTCGAAAGTGATGACCTGAACTGCTCCGGACGGGATGGCGACACAGAAACTGGGGCTGGCACACGAGACCGAGATGGCGCCCGGCCCGATGGCCTGAGGTGAGGCCGGCGTCGGGCCGGTCCAGTCGACCCCGTCGAAGTGGTAGGCGCGTCCCGCGTTGTCGAAAGCCACGCAGGACGAGGTGCCACCACAGGACACGGTGACGAGCTGGCTCCCCGCAGCCACCGGATGGGGGGCGGAGAAACGCAAAGGAAAGTCCCGATCAGGGGCGGGAGCGGTGGAGGGCGTCACCGAGGTGGTGGTCGTCGGGCTGTGGATTGAGGGCGAGGGGGCCCCCGAAGACGACCCGCAGCCGGCTGCCACCAGCGCCACCCCTGCTGTGAGCAGGGCTCGGTAGGAGGCCCGCCGCCCCCCCGTCGTAACCGGCCTACGCCCGGAGCGGTCAACAGCTGAAGCGATCAACGTCCGGAGCCGGTGCCTGGGAGGCAAGTCGGAGCCGGAAGAGGCCACCGCTGATGACTACCGGCCCAGCAAGGTGCCGATGTTGTCACTGAAGAGCCCCGGATCACCGTCGGGCGACCCGCCGATACGGGCATAGTCCTCGATGGGCGTGGCCGTGCCCTCCGAATGGGGGTAGTCGCTGCAGCACATGAACAGGTCACCGGACCGTGCCATCAGCCGTTCGGGGCGTTCGTAGGAGAAGGACGATACGCGCACGTGGCGTTTGAAGTACTCGCTCGGGCGCATGGTCAGAGTGACCGGCGCCTGACCGTTGAGAACCGAAGTGAACTCCCATCCGCCATCCAGCATCATCAGATACTGGGGGACCCAGACCGAGGAGAGCTCGACAATCCCGATGTGGAGGTCCGGATGCCGGTCGAAGACGCCGTTCAGGATCAGATCGGTGACGGCGATGGCCGGGGGGACCCACAAGAAGACCGATTCGAGGGCGGGAACGAACGACTCATCAGGCCCAGGGTAAAAGGCCTCATCGAGGATCCGTGGCTGGTCGGCGACGTGGAAAACGGGGGTCACCCCGTGGTCGACGAAGGCCGCCCACATCCGGTCGTGGTCCGGATGGGAGAGCGGACGCCCGTCGACGGCGGCCGGGGCGATCATGCCCAGCCGCACACCGGCCGTTGCCAGTCGGGCGAGCTGGTCCTCGAGCCAGGCGGGGTCACGCAGGGTGAGGTGGGCCACCGGATGGAGCCGACCCCCTCCTTCCTCGGATACCGTGGCGCACCACCGGTTCCAGGCCGCCATGTTGGCCATGAGGGCGGTGGGCGCGTCGGACAGGCGACGTTCCCACAAGAGCCCGAAGTTGGGGAAGAGAACGGCTTCGTCGAGCCCCATCCGGGTCAACTGCTTGGCCCGGGAGGCGGGCTCCCAGTACTCGGCCGGGAGACTCTCGTCGTAGCTGTACTCCGGAGGGAGGTTCTGCCGGCACCGCTGTCGATTCCTCCCGATGGCCTTGGTGTCGCCCGGGAGCTGCACATCGGCCAGGTCGAGGCGTCCGCCACGCCAGCTGAGCCAGGGGTATCCGAACTCGTCGTCGACGATGGCCAGGGCCTCGCCGCGTAGCGACGGGTCGATGTACTCCGTCCACAGCGTGCGGCTTTCGTACAGATGCTGGTCCGAGTCAATGATGACAACCACCACGGTCATGCTAACGGCGTGATCAAACGAGCGCTCGGGTCACCCTGCCACCGCTGCCGGCGGCACCCGGTCCGCCTCGTGGCTGAGCCTGATCTTCCTCGCTGGAGGGTCGGGCCCCATCGGAGGGATCCACCGCCGCCGCCCGACGGCGGATGATGATGAACAGGTCCGTGCGAGGGGATGAGGACGCTCAGGGAGGTTTCTCATGTTGGATGCTCGCAAGCTGATCGCCGAATTCCTCGGCACGGCGATCCTGGTCTTTGTGGCTGTAGGGGTGGCCACACTGTGCTTCGGCTTCAAGCTGTTCGGGACCAGTTATGCCGCTGGCGTGGTGACCACCGCCCTGGCCTTCGGTCTCGTGCTCATGGCCCTGGTCTACGCCATCGGACCCATCTCCGGCTGTCACGTGAATCCGGCCGTGTCGCTTGGTTTCGTCATTTCCGGCCGGATGGGGGTCACCGAAGCCGTCGGGTACTGGGTGGCCCAGGTAGCCGGGGGCATCGCCGGTGCCTACGGGCTCTACGCCGTCTTCACCGGGTCGCCCATCTATTCGAAGAGCATCCAGGGCCTCGGAGCCGACGGATACGGATCGGCGTCGAGGATCCGGCTCGATGCCGGTAGCGCCTTCGCCGTCGAGACCATCCTCACCTTCATCTTCGTCACGGTGATCCTCTTCGCCACCTCCAAGGTGGCCCGGGAGTCGATGGCCGGGCTGGCCATCGGCGTGGCTCTGGTCTTCTGCCACCTCGTCGGGATCGCCCTGACCGGTACCTCGGTCAACCCGGCCCGCAGCATCGGACCGGCTCTGGTGGTCGGCGGAACCGCTCTCAGCCAGCTGTGGCTGTTCATCGTGGCTCCCCTGGTCGGCGGTTTCATCGCCGCCATGGTCTACGGCCTCCTGACCCGGTACACGTCCACGGAAGTGCCGGCCGACGCCGTACCCCCAGACTCCGACTCCTGAGCCTGAGCGGCCGCCCGTGGCTCGGCGCGGTGAGGCGGCCACGACCGGAGCGGCCACGCGCGGCCACGCGCCGGCCACGACGCCGCCCGGCACGACCCGTATCATGGCGCCGGTGAGACCGGGCGACGTGACGGCCAGCGTTGACGGCCGGGGAGTGGCCACGGTCGAGATCCACCGGCCGCCCGACAACTACTTCGACGTCGATCTCATCACCAGCCTGGCCGATACCTACGCTGAACTGGACGGCGACCAGAACTGTCGGGCCATCGTGCTCTGCTCCGAGGGCAAGAACTTCTGTGCCGGCGCCGACTTCGCCGGCAGCTCGGGAGCGGGGTCGGTGTCGAGCGGTGAGGACGGGGTGGGGCAGCTCTACCACCAGGCCGCCCGGCTACTGGACAACCTCATGCCGGTGGTCGCTGCCGTGCAGGGGGCGGCGGTAGGAGGCGGACTCGGGTTGGCCTGCTCGGCCGACTTCCGGGTCGGGTGCCCTGAGGCCCGGTTCGCCGCCAACTTCGCCCGGCTGGGGTTTCACCACGGATTCGGGTTGACCGTCACCCTTCCGCTCATCGTCGGCCAACAGAATGCCCTCGAGCTCCTCCTCACCGGTCGGCGCATCGTCGGAGAGGAGGCGGCGGCCATGGGACTGTGCGACCGGTTGGTCGAGAAGGGAGAGGTGCGGAAGGAGGCCCACGGTCTCGCCGCCGAGATTGCCGCATCGGCGCCGTTGGCCGTCCGGTCGATCCGTCAGACCATGCGTGCCGGGTTGGCCTCCTCCTTTCGGGCCGCCACCGTTCGCGAGCGCGAGGAGCAGGATCGCCTGCGCCTGACCAGTGACTTTGCCGAAGGCGTGCGGGCCTCGGCTGAGCGGCGCCCACCCCGGTTCAGCGGGAGTTGAGGGCCGGAGCCCGCTCCGGTGTCGTGGACCGGTCGAGTGTGCCGGCGCTGCTCAGTCCACTCTGTCGTGGGTGGCCCCGAGGAGGGTCACGGCGAAGACAGCCGGCGTGTTGCCCCTGTTCGACCAGCGGTGCCGCGTTCCATTCTGGATATAGGTGTCTCCGGGGTTGAGGATGACTGTGGCCTCGTCGTCGAGCTCGAGGACCGCCTGTCCGGACAGAAGGATCCCGTAGTCGATGGTGGCGGTGGTGTGCATGCCCGGATTGTCCGGTTCCACGTAGCTGGCCAACCCCGGGAGTTTGTCTTCGAGCTCGACCAGGGCCGATCCGATATCCAGGTCGGCAGGGACCCCGTGCCCCTCATCGGGGGGAATGGTGAACAGGCCGAAACGGAAACCCCCAAGGGGAGGGAAGTAGGTGGTGGCCTCGGGTTTCGACCCGTCGTCAGGAAAGTGACGGGGGGCGTCTGCACCCCACAGGCGGTGGAAGTCCATCCCCGGCATCAGGGCCAGAGTCACCGGCGCAACCAGTTGGTCATCGATGAAGACTGCCTTTCCGGCCTGGTCATGGCCGGTCACTACTCGTCGTACGTCCATGGTGGTCTCCTCACTCCAGTCGGACGGCGAGACGCTAACGGGGATCGGTCGAGCCTGCCGCCTGCCGGTCAACGAGTGCCCCGCCCCCGCCACTCGTACCCGACGCCACCGGCCCCCTACAATGACCAGGAGAGACGAGTTCGAAGGGGAGGGACCATGGAGACCGAAGCAGCGATCTTGTGGCAAATGGGCGACGATTGGAAGGTCGAGACGATTCAGCTCGACCCCCCCAAGGCCGACGAGGTCCTGGTCCGAATCGCAGCATCGGGCATGTGCCACAGCGACGAGCATCTGCGCACCGGTGACCTCGGTGGTATGTACCCGGTCATAGGGGGACACGAAGGGGCGGGCGTGGTCGAGGAGGTCGGACCCGGTGTCGAGGACCTTGCCCCCGGCGACCACGTCGTCTTCGGCTTCGTTCCCGCCTGCGGGAAATGCCCGTCGTGCGCCCGGGGTCATTCCAACCTGTGCGATGTCGGGGCCAGCCTGATGATGGGCGCCCAGGCGGACGGAACCCACCGCCACCACGCCTCCGACGGAACGGACCTGGCCACAATGGTGTGCCTGGGCACTTTCGCCAAGCACACGGTGGTCAACAAGGCGTCGTGCGTCAAGATCCTCGATCACTACCCGCTGGACAAGGCCTGCCTGGTGGGTTGTGGGGTCACCACCGGATGGGGCTCCGCCGTCTACGCCGCCGACGTGCGCCCCGGCGATGACGTGGTGGTCATCGGCATCGGTGGGATCGGTGCATCGGCTGTCCAGGGGGCCCGGTTGGCCGGGGCGGAGCGCATTTTCGCTATCGATCCGGTCCCCTTCAAGCGGGAGATGGCCACCACCTTCGGCGCCACTCACACCGCCGCCAGTGTCGAGGAGGCCACTCAGCTGGTCAACGAGGTGACATGGGGCAAAAATGCCGACAAGGTCATCTGTGCCATGGGCGTCGGTGACGGCCACATGATGGAGGCCATCATGCAGCTGGTGGCCAAACGGGGTCGGATGGTCGTGACCAACATCCACCCCATGGCAGAAACCGAGATCACCCTGTCTCTGACTTGGCTGACTCTGTTGGAGAAGCAGATGGTGGGGACCATCTTCGGCTCGGCCAACATGCGTTACGACATCCCCCACCTCCTGCGTCTCTACGAGCAGGGGCAGCTCGATCTGGATCGGATGGTCACCCAGAATTACAAGCTCGAAGACATCAACCAGGGCTATGCCGACATGCTGGGCGGCAAGAACATCCGGGGCGTCCTCCTCTACGAGTAGACCCTTCCCGACGGGCAGCGGACGATGTCGTGTCGTCCCCCGGGAATTTGTGATCTGGATATGCGTTGACTGACTGGGGGCGGTCTCAACCGACCGGCCGTAACCGAACCGTGGCGCGCTGATGACACTTTCCTCCACCCACCACGTGGTCAACCAGGCGCCCCCCCTGCAGGACTATGACGTGTTCTCCGCTGACCCAGCGTTGAGCGAGGCTGTCGAGCGGGAGGGCGCTGGTTGGGCCCGGTCCGATCTCCGACGATTGGGCGTGCTCGCCGGCTCCGCCGCCTCCCAGGAGCTTGGCCGGTTGGCCAACGTCAACCCACCTTCGCTGCACACCCACGACCGCTACGGGAACCGGATCGATGTGGTCGAGTATCACCCCGCCTACCACGAGCTCATGCGGACGGCGGTGGGCGAAGGTCTCCACGCCGGGCCCTGGGCCGAGCCCCGCCCCGGTGCCCATGTGGCTCGGGCGGCCAAGGTGATCGTCTGGTATCAGGTCGACGCCGGTCATATCTGTCCGGTGTCGATGACCTATTCGGTTGTTCCCGCCCTCCGGCACCAACCCGACATGGCCGCCATCTGGGAGCCGATGATCTGTTCGACCGCCTATGACCCTGCCAACCTGCCGGCCACCGACAAGGCCGGGGTGACCTGTGGGATGGCTCTGACCGAAAAGCAGGGCGGTTCCGACGTGCGGGCCAACACCACCCGGGCGGTGCCCGGCGGCGACGGGGAACGGTCCTACCAGTTGACCGGACACAAGTGGTTCTGTTCGGCGCCCATGTCTGACGGCTTCCTGATGCTGGCTCAGGCCCCGGGCGGACTCAGTTGCTTCCTGGTGCCGCGTTGGAAGCCGGACGGCGGGCGCAACCCCATTCGCATCCAGAGGCTCAAGGACAAGCTCGGCGACCGGTCCAACGCATCCAGCGAGATCGAGCTCGACGGCGTCTGGGGTCAGCTGATAGGCGAGGAGGGCCGCGGGGTGCGGACCATCATCGAGATGGTCAACCACACCCGGCTCGACTGCATCCTGGGCTCGACCGCGCTCATGCGCCAGGGGGTGGCCCAGGCCGGCTGGCATGCTGCCCACCGATCGGCGTTCGGGAGGCGACTCGTCGACCAACCGCTGATGACCAACGTTCTCGCCGATCTCGCCCTCGAGTCGGAAGCAGCCACCATGGCGGCTCTCCGCCTGGCTCGCGCCTATGACGCGCCAGTGGGGGACACCCACGAGAAGCTGCTCCAACGGCTGGTGACCCCGGTGATCAAATTCTGGACCTGCAAACGAGCACCTCAGCACAGCGCCGAAGCCCTCGAGTGTCTGGGCGGGAACGGCTACGTCGAAGAGTCGGGCCTCCCCCGACTCTTCCGGCAGAGCCCAGTGAACGGGGTGTGGGAGGGTTCCGGAAACGTGATCTGCCTCGATGTGCTCCGGGCGCTGTCCCGTGAGCCCGAGGCACTGGAGGCTTACTGGTCGGAAGTTGGTGAAGCCGGGTGCGGTGATGCACGCCTGGCCCGGGCCGTCGACGATCTCCACGTCGACCTGGCCGACCCGGCCACCATCGAGTTCCGGGCCCGCACGGTGGTCGAGCGGATGGCGGTGGTCTTCGCTGCCTCCCTCCTCGTCCGGTTCGCTCCGCCGGCCGTGGCCGATGCCTTCTGTGGCTCACGACTTTCCGAGGGTGGTGCCGGAGCCTTCGGCACTCTCGTGGATGGCGCCGGTATCGCCCTCCTTCTGGAGCGGAACATACCGACGCTGTCGTGACCATTCGATCGTGAGGTCCGAAGCGCCGGCCGTGACGTCTCCCGTTGCGTCGCCTGCGTTGTCGGCGTCGGCGTCGGCATCGGGCAGGGACGGCGGGCTGGCCCCGGCAACTGTGGGAGAAGTGATGGCCTCTATTGGCTCCCTGTCCGTTCCGGGGGTGCTCAACATCTACGACGAAGAGGAGTCGGTCCGGTGGGGCGACCCACCCGGAGCGGCCATCCGTCGTCGACGCGCCCTGCAGCGCTATCTGACATCGCACTGGCAGGCACCTACCGTGCTGGTGGGGGAGGCCCCTGGCAAGAACGGTGCCCGTCGCACGGGTCTGCCCTTCACCTCCATGCGTCAAATGACCGGGGAGGGTCCGGCCGAGCCCACCGCCACCATCGTCCAGCGTGTGCTGGGCGAGCTCGGACAACAGGACCAGGTGCTGTTGTGGAACGCATCGATCCTCTTCGCCCCGGAGAACCGGAACCCACGCCGGGAGGAGCTCGACGTCTGCGCCGACCTGCTCGCTCTCGTCTGTTGTGGCCGGCGGGTCCTGGCCATCGGTCGCTATGCGGAAGCGGCCACCGGCGCGCCCTATATCCGTCATCCGTCACACGGAGGGAGTTCCCAGTTCGCCGACGGGCTCCGTGCTGCCCTCTTCGCCGATGGGCTCCGTGCTGCCCTGTCGTCGCCTCCCTCCAGAGAACCCTGGTCAGACGGCGCCCGGCTCGGCGACGTGGAGTCGAAGCACCCAGTGGGTACCCTCGACGTCACCATGCGCTCGCAGCCAAGCCGTCACCGACGGGATTCGACGTCGCTCCCGGAACGGAGCAACCCCGCTCGTGGCTGACTACAAGATCCTTGTCGAAC
This sequence comes from uncultured Acidimicrobiaceae bacterium, assembly GCA_963727955.1. Lineage (GTDB taxonomy): Bacteria > Actinomycetota > Acidimicrobiia > Acidimicrobiales > RAAP-2 > Bog-756. Next base: position 76,466 of record CAVSII010000009.1, on the reverse strand, counting down.
CGCCCCATCCGGTCCGGCGGGCAGCCATCGTGGTCATCGTGGTGGTGGCGGTGGTCGCCGTGGGCGTCGGCGCTTACACGCTCGGCTGGCACGATGAACGGGCAGGTCACGCCGGGGCCAAAGGGTCCACCGCCCCCGGTGGCCAACCGGTGGCCGCGCCCAAGCCCCTCGCGGTGGTGTCCTCCGTTCCCGGCACCGGTGCCGTCAATGTGCCGTCGGATCAGGTGGTCACCGTGCAATTCTCCGAACCGCTCATGGCGGGCAGCACCCTGCCCTCCTTCGTTCCCCCCGTAAACGGCTCATGGACCAAGGTGGGTGCCTCTTCGCTCTCGTTCAACCCCCGCGCACCCTTCATTCCGACCACCACCGAGTCGCTGGTCATTCCGGCGGGGAGTGCCGGCCCGCACAGCCGTTCTGGCAGGACGCTCGCCCAACCGGTGTCCCTTACCTTCACCGTGGCTCAGGCCAGCACCGAGCGCCTGCAGCAATTGCTGGCGCAGCTCGACTACCTGCCGCTGACCTTCACTCCCAGTGCCCCGCTGAGTTCCGCCAACCAGGGGGTTACGGCCCAGCCGGGCTCGTTCGCCTGGCGTTGGCGCTCGCTGCCCGCCTCACTGACATCGTTGTGGACCGAGGGTTCCGAGAACGTCATCACCAAGGCGGCCATCATGAACTTCGAGAACCAGAACGGCTTGGGAGTGGATGGGTTGGCCGGCAAGGAGGTGTGGACGGCGTTGCTCGCCGATCTCGCCTCGGGGAAGGTCAACGCCAATTCCTACAACTACGTGTTCGTCTCCAAGCAGCTTCCCGAAAACCTGACCGTCTACGTCAACGGCTCGCCCCAGCTGGCCAACACCCCGGTCAACACGGGAGCACCCGGAGCCGACACCGCCGACGGGACCTACCCGGTGTTCGAGCACGTCACCAGCTCGCGGATGGTGGGGACCAATCCGGACGGCAGCCACTACGACGACCCCAACGTGCCATGGGCCAGCTACTTCAACGGTGGGGATGCTCTCCATGGGTTCGTGCGGGCGTCCTACGGGTTCCCCCAGAGCAACGGCTGTGTGGAGATGGCGGTGGCCAACGCCGCTCAGGTCTGGCCGCTCACCCCGATCGGAACCCTGGTGACGGTGGTCGGCCCCGCGTCCTGACCGGCGCCCACCGCAGCTGTCACGAAGGCGGCCCACCGGCCAGGGCTTCGCTGGCAGGGGGGAGAAACCACTCGCTCACGATCATTGTCGGGGTGGACCCGATGATGAGGCGGTAGCGCCGGGCGAACGGCGAGGAGACCAGCAGAGTGGCGATCTGAGGGTGGCCGGAACCGTGCCCGTCACTCGCCGGGGGGTCGGGCAGGGGCTCCCGCCAGATGTCCAGCCGATGATCGGACAGGATGCGTCCGATCGGCTCAGAGCTGGTTTCGAGTTGGCGCCGGGCCGAGTCGGGGAGACGCCCACCGGCGATGGTCGAATCGGCGTAGACAAAGCGGCGGCCGCTGGCCCGCCCTGTGAGCAGCACAGTGCGACGCAATGTCACCTCGTTGGGCCCGAGCCCGAGACCGTTGTCGTCTCCCGCCCGTTCCGGACCCTGCCAGAGGATGTCGGCGTCGATGGGTTCGTCGGCCAGCTGCTCCAGGAGATCGGTGACCGTACCGGTGTGGCGGTCGAGGGCGGCGGCCAGTTCGAGTGCCACTAGCCGGCACGTGCCACGGCCAGGCCGGCGGCCAGCAGCACGACCGCCCACGACATGGTTCGGAGGGCTCGCTCGAGGGGGGCGAGGAGCGTGGCCCGGTCGATCCTGATGTCGTCGCCCTCGGTGAGGACGACCGAGCCGCGCACCTCCGCAGTCCTGCGCCGCAGAAGTCGGGCCGGCGTACTGAGGGCCCGCTGCGCCGCCGACAGAGCAAAGGCACCCCCGGCGGCGAGGACCGGGGCTAGGGCCAAGTCGCCGGTCTGGGCCAGGTAGGCCACCAGTACCGGGAATGCGCCCCAACTGGCGGCGAACCCGATGTCGTTGTGGATGGCTCCTCCGAACAGCTCGAAGTTGTAGCCGAGGACCAGAAGAGGCCCCACAACCAGAAACGGGATCAGGGCCGGGCCGACCTCCACCACCCCGGCGATTCCAAGAGCGAGAGCGACGGCCAGACCTGCGGCGGCGGTCACGACCAGAGTCGTGCCCGATATCTGGGTGTGCAAGGGGCGTCCGTGCAGTTCGTCGAGGGCGTGGGCGGCCAGGCCCACCGCACAGAAGAAGGCCACCAAGGTGCCTATCAGCCGGGTCACCTCCACCGCTGGGGCCAGGCAGGCTCCGATGACCACATAGGCCAGGTGCCATGCCGTGTAAGGCGGGTGGAGCAACGTCCACCAGTCCCGCCAGCCCCCCGACCGCGCCGCGTAGAAGGCCGGGCGAGGTTGCCCGGTTGGACCTCCGGATAGCTCCTCCTTGCCCACCGCGCCGGGCTTACCCACCGCCCTGTCCTTGCTCATTCCACCGTCCTCACCCACCGCCACGTCTTCCCCACATGACCAGTCCGCCGCCCAGGCTCATCCGTCGCACCCCGACATGCTCGAACCCTGCTTTCTCCCACGCCTCGATGGTCCAGTCGACCGGGTACTTCCGGTAGTGGCCGGAGATGTTGGGTCCGAGGAATCGACCGACGTCGAACCATGGCTTCCCTCCGGTGAGCCAACCGGCCGCGGGCAGGAGCAGCCTCGTATAGAGGACCCACCAGAATCGCCAGAAGGATTGCTCTGGCTCGAGGAACTCGAGACTGGACACCGGACCGTTTGGTTTGACCACTCGGGCCAGCTCCTCGAGGGTGGCCTGGGGGTCGTCGACGTAGCGCAACAGGTAGGTGAAGGTGAGTCCGTCGAAGGTGGCGTCGGCAAAGGGCATCTGCTCGGCCCGACCGGCCACCAGTTGGACACGATCGGCCTTGCCCTGCACGGCCACGTTTCGCTGTCCTTGCCGGAGCATGTCGATGGTGAGGTCGATCCCCACCACCCGGGCCGTGCTCCGATCGGCCAACTCGAGGGCGACACCGGCCGGGCCCGAGGCCACGTCGAGCACCAGATCGGGCCGGTCGGGGACGATGTGGTCGACCATGGCCCGCCGCCACCGACCGTTCTGACCCATCGACAGAAGTTCGGCCAGACGGTCGTAGCGCTGGGGCAACGGCGTGAAGAGCCTCTGGGCGAACCGGTTGTGTTCGTCCGGGTCCGGGGTCTCCATGTGGCCTCCTCGGGTGCGAAGATCTCACCGTAGGCGGTCTGCGCCGACAAGGGGACGGTCACCGCCCGAGAGGAGACACGTGGGGTCGAGCCGGTACGACGTCCTGGTGGTCGGCGCCGGCCCCGCCGGCAGTGTCGCTGCTCTGGTTCTGGCCCGGTCCGGTGCGCGCGTGGCGCTGGTCGACAAGTCCCGGTTTCCTCGGGACAAGGCCTGCGGGGACCTTGTCGGGCCCCGGGGACTCAAGGTCCTCGACGACCTGGGAGTGCCCGAGCCGCCCGGCCTCGACGTCGGCGACATGGTGGTGGTGGGTCCGACCGGCCGACGGGTTCTGCTCCCATGTTTCGACGGCCTCACGTACCCGGGGCGGGCGCGCGCCGTCACCCGCACGGTGTTCGATCACGCCTTGCGAGCCGCGGCTCTGGATGCCGGTGCCGAGGAGGTCGACGGTCGTGCCGGCCGTCCGCTGTGGAGCGGACCCAACCTCGAGGGCTTCCGGGTCGGGGACCACGAGTTACGTGGCGATTTCGTGATCGGGGCGGACGGGGCGGCCAGCCACGTGGCTGATAGCGCCGGTCTGGTCGACCCGTCGCGGGTGCTGTGGGGGTTCGCCGTGCGCTGCTATTTCGATCAGCCTGTACGCCTGCCGGTCATCACCCTGTGGGAACAGAAGCCCTGGCGAGCGTTCGCCGGTTACGGATGGATCTTCCCCGGACCCGACGGGGTGGCCAACGCCGGACTGGGCCTGGGGACGCTCTCCCATCGGCAGTCCGGCGCCGAGGCGGTGCGCCAGTTGCCGGCCTATCTCGATCACCTCGTCGAAATTGGCCTCCTCGACAAGGCCAGGGTCTCACCGCTGCCCCGCCGCCTGGGTGGTTGGCTGAAGATGGGCATGTTGGGAACCATCCCGGCAGCCGGAAGGGTGCTGTTGGTGGGCGACGCGGCCGGTCTGGTCAACCCCCTGCAGGGTGAGGGAATCGCCCCGGCCATGACCAGCGGACGAGCGGCAGCCGACGCCATCCTTACCGCCCCCGGCGATGCCTCGGGCCGCTATCGGCGGCATCTGGCTCGTGACCATCTTCCCTACCATCGGGTGGCGGCGGCCGGTCACGCCGCCCTGGTTCCTCATCCCATGGCCGTGGCCGCCGTGGGACGGGCGCTGACCCTCCCCCCCGTGGGTCGGGCCCTGGCTGGCGGGTGGGGCATCTTCTGGAACGAGCTCCTCGACGGCGCGGTGCCCGGACGGGCGCGGACCATCGCCGCCGCCTCCACCCGGATCGGGGGAGTGCTGGCCGGGGCCACCGCCCCTTCCCGGTGGTTGTCGTCCTGCCTCGGTGCCGCCCGTGCTCAGCCCCGGAGTGGCGCCGGGCCCCCGAAGTGATCGTGGAGCACGGTGCGGGCCGCGTAGACACCGCACATGCCGTGGACCCCGCCTCCCGGGGCCGTGGACGCGGAGCACAGGTAGACCCCCTCGAGAGGTGTCCGATAGGGGTTCCACTGGAGCGTGGGCCGGAACAGGGTCTGGCGCAGGGTGGCCGCTCCCGCACCGATATCGCCACCCACGTAGTTCGGGTTGATGCGCTCGGCCTCCACCGCAGTCTTCGTCTTCCGGGCCAGGATGAGATCGCCGAAGCCCGGTGCGAATCTCTCGATCTGTCCCTCGATGGCCACTGTCATGTCGACGGCAGAGCCGGAGGGAACATGGCAGTAGCCCCACAGGGTCTGATGTCCGGTCGGGGCACGCGTCGGGTCGGCCACCCCGGGTTGGACGATCAGGCAGTAGGGCCGCTCCGAGTGCCGGCCGGCGCACGCATCGGCTTCACTGGCTGCCACCTCGGCGAAGGTGCCGCCCACGTGAACGGTGCCGGCTCGCCGGCACACGTCCGCGCTCCAGGGAACGGAACCGGAAAGCTCCCAGTCCATCTTGAAGATCCCCGGCCCGTAACGGAATCGTCTGAGCGCGTTGCGGTAGCGGGGGGTGAGGGCCCCCCCGGCCAGTTCGCTGAATCCCTTGGTCGAGGTGTCGAGCACCACGGCGGTGGCCCGGGGCAGCTCGTCCAACGACTCGATCCACTGCCCGGTGACGACGCTGCCTCCCCGTCGTTCCAGTTCGGCCACCATGGCCTCGGCGATGGCCGAACTGCCCCCCTGGACGACCGGCCAGCCTTCGGCGTGGGCAATAAGGGTCAACAGCATGCCGAACGCCGCGGTGAGGGGTGACGACAGCGGCGCCATCGAGTGGGCTCCGACGCCGGCGAACAGGCCCTTGGCCCGCTCGGTCTTGAGCCGGCTGGTCAGTTGCTGCATGGACAGCAGGCCGGGGAGTCCGAACCGGGCCAAGGCGATCGGGTGGGCCGGAACCGACCGGAGCGGGGCCAACAGCCCGTCAGTGATCTCGGCCGCCTTGTCCACCAGGGGGGCCATCAGCCGTCGGTAGAAAGAGCCGTCGGGTCCCAAGGAATCGGCCGTCTCGTCCACCGATCGCAGGGCCGCCGCCGCCTCCGGACCCCCCAGTGGGTGTGCGAAGGGCACCTCCGGCTGGCGGAGCAGGGTGCGCAAGCCATCGAAGGCCGACTGGCGGAAGAAGGGCGAGGCCAGCACCAGGGGATGGGCGATCGAACAGACGTCGTGGCGGTAGCCGGGTGAGGAGATGTCGGTCCGGCATCCGCCCCCGACCGTTTCCGCTCCCTCGATGACAGTGACCGACAACCCGGCACCGGCCAGTGTGATGGCGGCGGCCAAGCCGTTGGGGCCCGACCCCACCACGACGGCGTCGACCGCGCTCATCGGGCGCTGTCCCCTCGCCGCCGGGCTGTGTTCGCCGAGTCCTGTGTCATGGGCAGCAGTCTTGCCCACCAGTCCGGTCGGTGTCCGATCCGGCCACTCAGATCGGGAGCGGCACCGCTCCCGCCTTCGGCCGCCTGGCAAAAAGGTAGTGGCACGGCGCCGGACACCGATTTAAGGTGATTGTGTGAGGGTTACCGGTTCGGTCACTTCGCTTTCGTGGATTCCATCCGAAGCCGTGCGCGGCAGCACCCGGGTGGCCTTCGACGCCGGATTCACCCACTATGACGAGCCTCCGCCTGATGTGATCGATGACCTGGAGGAGCTTCGGTTGGCCGACCGGTTCCGTTTCGCCAACCTGCTGGCCTCCTGGGCCGAGTTCGACGACTCCGGGAAGGCCCGGGATTACGGATATTCGGGCCGGGGGCTCATGGGGTCGACCACCGTGTCGGTCGGCGGACTCCGCCGCGCCTTCGAGGCTGTGGCTCTTCCCGACCTGCAGGCGGGGGTCGAGTCCGGCGAAGGTTGGGTCCGCTTCACCCAGACCACCGGCGGTCGGACCGGGCTCCCGGCGCCGCGGCGGGTACGGCGGCGTCCCTTCATCCAGTGGCAGGCTCCGCTGTGCTGGACCACCCTCTCTTTGACGCTCTACCCCGACCGCCCTCCCCAATTCGGGGTGCTCGGGGCCAGCCGCTTCCCGCGCCACTGGGTCTTCGACCACGACGGGAAGCTGGCGGCCAAGTCAGGACTCACCGACTTCCGCGACTGGTACCGCAAGTCGTTCGGCAAGCAGACCCCTTGGGGGGAGCAGGACTCACCGGCCCTGGTAACGGCGGTGGAATCGGCGCTCGAGCGCGCCCTCTCGGTCGACCTGATGGACCGCCGAAGCAAACCGAAGTTCCAGACTTTGCGAGCGGGCGAGACCCTGGTGTCCGAGGGCGAGGAGGGGACAGACGTTTTCCTGGTTCTCGACGGTGTCATGCGGGTCGAGAAGGGTGGTGAACGGCTGGCCGAGTATGGCCCCGGGGCCATCTTGGGCGAGCGTTCCGGCCTCGAGGACGGGAAGCGCAAGTCGACGCTGGTTGCCGTCACGCCCTGTCGGGTGGCCGCGGTGGCACACTCGCACATGGACCCCGAAAAACTGCGCGAGCTGTCCAAGGATCACGGGGCAGACCCCTCTGGCTAAGCTCTACCGCCCGGTAGTTAGCAAAGGGACGGGCTGATTCGCAGAGCGACGGGCGGAAGAGCGGCCGATGACGAAGACGAAGCGCCGACCCAAGCAGAGCCGGGAAGAGCTGCGCTCTCTTCTCGTGCAGACCGGCCGTCTTCTCGTCATCGAAGAGGGCCTTGGTGTCGGGGTGGAGTCGCTCACCTTCAAGAAGGTGTTCGATCGGGTGGAGGCCGAAACCGGTGTGCGCCTCTCCAACGCCTCGGTGATTCGGAGGGTATGGCACAACCAGGCCGACTATCAGGCCGACGTCCTGGCCACCATCGCCGTGACCGACGGGTTGGGCGAGTTCGACGAGACTATCCAGGCCATCGGCCCGCTCCTCGATCACCTCGACGTCTCGACACCCGAGGCTCGTCGTCGCTCACTCCGGGAGGTGTGTCGGGTCGGAGGTGCCGCCAACATCATCAGGCTGCTGGAGTCACCCAACTGGTCGACGTGGGTGGCGGTGTGGACGCTGGCCACGGCCCCAAATCTCGAGGGTGAGGATCAGATCGCGTATCAAAGGCGAATCAGGGACGGACTGCTACTCGGTTACGAAGGGTTCACCACCTTGTGGGAGGGCGCCTACGTGGCACTGGCCCAGCTGGTAGGGATGCGTGTGCGGGCCCCGTTGACCATCCGTCAGCTGACCGTGGCCGTCGGCGCCCTGGCCGAGGGCTGCTCGCTGCGCCAACACGTGGATCCACAGCTCGAGGGAATTGTCCTGCCTACCGGCGAGAACGGTGAGAACCAGGAGTGGACGCTGTTCGGGATCGGCCTCGAAGCCATTCTCCTGCACTTCTTCGAGCCCGATCCCGACTGGTCAGGTGAGGCGATCTCGTCTCCCGTCGGCGTCTGACGGTCCGATCGTCCTCCACTCCGGCCGCCGTTGACCGCCCACCGGCCCCCCGACCGTCTGTGCGTTGGCCGCTGGTGCGCCGGCCGTTGGTGCGCCAGCCCTCGGTGCGCCGGCCGTTGGTGCGCCAGCCCTCCGCTGGCCACCGTGGGTGGCTCGCTCGTTGATCAGGACCGTGGCCAGGGCGGCCACCGCGAACAGAAGGTCCGTCGATCCCATCAATTGGGCGATCGGCGGCCGAGGGTGGATCAGGGCGATGACAGTCATGGGCACCATAAGGAGGGCGGCCCCGGTCACAGCCCGCGCCGCCCACGGGTGCCCGCCAGGTCCCCCAGGCTCGCCCCGCCCGCCACTTGTCACCGCCAGGGCCAGGGGCACGGCGATGACCGTGAACACGACGGCTGAGGGGCGCCAGCCGACGGATGGAAGCACGTTGAGCCAGCGGTATCCCTCCAGGATGGCAACCGCGGCCAGCAGCACGAGGACCGGTGAGGCGTACGGCGAAACTGCAGAACGACCCGCCGAGCTCGAAAGAGTCGGGTGAGACGCTGAGCTCGATGGGCTTGCTGCCTGTTCGCCGCCACCGGTAACGAAAGGGACCCGGTCGATCCCGAGGCGTGGACCAGGGGAGGCCGAGAGTGACGCTGAAGCCGGCCCCGGGCCAGCGACCGGCATTGGGGCCGGGGACGCCCTTCTCCCCGGCCTGTGCCCGCCCCCCTCGATCGTCACGGCTGCCGCCCGCCTGGGCCGAGTCAAATCCGCCCTCCCGTTTCCGTGTTGCAAGGACCTACCGCCGCCGGATCCTGAGCCCGCTCGAACTCAGCTGGTCCGCCTCTTCTTTGGACCGGTCTAGTCGCTCGCAACTACTGATCGCAATACTCGCACTTTGGGGCCCTCAATGCATGGATGGTCACCGATAGTCACCGATGATCGCCGATGGCCGCCGATGGACGCCGAGACGGCCGGCACGGCCGGGACGCCGGGACCGTCACCTACCGGCTCAGGACCACGCCCCAGCCGTGGGCAGCCGGGTGTCGGCCCCGGCAGGCAGGCGGACATCCACCCGCACATCCGCATCCCACTATCGTCTGTCCGTCATGGTTCTCTCCGACCGTTCCATCCGTGAGGCGCTCGCCGCCGGCCACATTGTGATCGATCCCTTCGACGAGAGCTGTATCCAGCCCTCTTCGGTGGACCTCCATGTCGACCACTACTTCCGGCTCTTTCGTAACCACACCAGCCGGGTGATCGATGTTCGAGAGGACCAGGAGGACCTCACCGAACTGGTCGATATCGGGGACGATCCGCTCATCCTCCATCCCGGGGAGTTTGTGCTGGGTTCCACCCAGGAGAAGGTCACTCTGCCCAGCGATCTGGTGGCCCGGCTGGAGGGTAAGTCGTCCCTGGGGCGGCTCGGTCTGCTCATTCATTCGACGGCCGGTTTCGTCGATGCTGGCTGGGATGGCCACCTCACTCTTGAACTGTCCAATGTGGCCAACCTGCCGATCACCGTCTACCCGGGCATGAAGATCGGCCAGATCAGTTTTCTCCAGATGACTACGGCGGCCGACAACCCCTACGGTTCGGACGGCTTGCGCTCCAAGTACCAGGGTCAGTGGGGCCCGACCCCGAGCCGGTACGCCGACAATTTCCGTCCGTGAATCTCGAGAGCAGCGTCGATCGACGCTTTGTTACTCTTTAGTAACCCGCTAGGAGGAATGCAGTGCCCCTCAGACTCGCCGTAGGGCTCGGGATTACGGCGGTGATGTTCGCCATCGCCGGCCGACGGTTCTTCTGGCTCTACAAGCTCATCTCTGCCGGGCAGCCTGCCGTCCCCAACCGGTTCCGGGACGTGCCCAAACGGGTGGAGGCCGAGCTGGTCGAGGTCGGCGGTCAGAAGAAGTTGCTCAAATGGACCGTCCCGGGGCTGGCCCACGCTTTCACCTTCTGGGGCTTCACGGTCCTGCTCCTCACCATCCTTGAGGCCTACGGCTGCTTGTTCCAGCGCGACTTCCACATTCCCCTCATCGGGCACACCGCGGTGATCGGGTTCGTGGAGGATTTCTTCGCTGTGGCTGTTCTCGTCTCGCTCTGCGTCTTCGTAGGCATCCGCGTCAAGAACTCCCCCAAACGCGAGAACCGAAGGTCCCGCTTTTTCGGCTCCCACACCGGGGCGGCGTGGCTGGTGCTCCTCATGATCTCCGGGGTCATCATCACCCTGCTCCTGTACCGGGCCGCCCAGGTCAATACCGGTAACTTCCCCTACGGACAGTGGGCATTCGCCTCCCACACAGTGGCCCGGGCCCTCGCCCCCCTGGGCACCGGGGTCAACAGCGTGATCGAGACGGTGGCCCTGCTGGCCAATATCGCCATCATCACCGGATTCCTGGTGTTCGTCTCCTACTCCAAGCACCTGCACATCTTCTTGGCCCCCATCAACGTGGCCACCTCGCGGCGTCCCCGGGCTCTGGGTGCGCTGGCCTCGACCCCGGACATGTCGATGGAGGACGTGGGAGAAGACGACGAAGTGGTGTTCGGTGCCGGGCGTATCGAGGACTTCTCCTGGAAGCAACTGCTCGACATGGCCACGTGCACCGAATGTGGTCGGTGCCAGTCGCAGTGCCCTGCGTGGAACACCGGGAAACCGCTCTCCCCCAAGCTCCTGATCATGGACCTCCGCGACAACCTGTTCGCCTCGGCCGACCGGGTCATGGCCAACAACCGGGCAGCCGGGGTTGAAGTGGATACGTTGGTCCCGAGCATCATCGACCCTGATGTCCTGTGGTCGTGCACCACCTGCGGCGCTTGTGTGGAGCAGTGCCCGGTGGACATCGAGCACATCGACACCATCATCGACATGCGCCGTTACGAGGTCCTGATGGAGTCCCGATTCCCGACCGAAGCCGGCCTCATGCTCCGCAACATCGAGAACCAGGGCGACCCGTGGGGCCTCGGCTCCTCCAAGCGCACCGACTGGACAGAATCCCTCGACTTCGAGGTGCCGGTGATCAAAGGGACCATTCCTGACGACATCGAGTACCTCTACTGGGTGGGCTGCGCCGGCGCTCTCGACGAGCGGGCCCGCAAGGGGGCCCAGGCCACTGCCCGCATGCTCAAGCGGGCCGGGGTCAGCTTCGGAATCCTCGGCCCCAAGGAGAGCTGCACCGGTGACCCGGCCAGGCGTCTGGGCAACGAGTACCTCTACCAGGAGCAGGCCCGGGCCAACATCGAGACCCTGACCAACGCCCAGGTCAAGAAAGTGATTGCCACCTGTCCCCACTGCTTCAACTCATTGGCCAACGAGTACCCGTCCCTCGGCGGGGATTTCGAGGTCATCCACCACAGCCAGCTACTCGACCACCTGGTCAGTGCGGGCAAGCTGATCCCCGGCAGCGGGTACCGGGGGACGGTGACTTATCACGACCCCTGCTACCTGGGTCGTCACAACCGCATATTCGATGAACCCCGATCGGTCATCGACGCCATCCCGGGGGCGACCCAGGTGGAGATGAGGCGCTGCCGCGAAAAAGGATTCTGCTGTGGAGCCGGCGGTGCCCGCATGTGGCTCGAGGAGAACATAGGGAAACGGGTCAACATGGAGCGCACCGAAGAGGCCCTCGGCACCGGTGCTGACGTGGTGTCCACAGCCTGTCCCTACTGCATGATCATGCTGGACGACGCCGTGCGAGCCAACGCCAAGGAGGACGACGTCCGCGTCCTCGACGTCTCCCAGCTACTGGAGGAGTCGATGAGCGACGAACCCATGGCCGTCGGTGCCGGAACGCCCGGGGTTCAGGCCCCGCCGGAAGACACCACCGGAACCGAGTGAAACTGACGACTCGGCCGCGGTGGCCTCAGTCGTAGGCCCGGGCGTCGGCCTCTCGCAGTCGGTTGGCCATGGCGGCCAGCATCTTGCGCGAGATGGTAGGTACCGACTCCAGGAGGCTGTTGAACTGGCGCTGCGAGAGGACGAGCAGGTCCATGTCCGTCTCCGACACAACCGATGCCGAACGGGGCTTACGGTCGAGCAGAGCAAGCTCCCCGAAGTAACTGCCCGGACCGAGGGTGGCTACCTTCTTCCCTTCGCGGGTGACGGCGGCCGTGCCGCTCACGATGAGGAAGAACTCCGTCCCGATCCGACCCTCCTCGACGAGGACCTTTCCGGCGGGAACGGCAACCTGGTCGAGAGAACCTCGTATCTTGCGCAGTTCGGAGGACGAACAGCCCGAGAACATCCAGATGCTCTTGAGATCCAACGGAGCCGATTTGGCGCTCATGGTCGGAGGCTACCCCAGGGTGGGGTGATGCGCATTGATCGGCACATGGCCCGAGAGCAGGGGCTTCGTCGCTGCTACGCTCCTCGCTGACCACAACAGCGGCTCGGCCAGTTGTGCGACCGGTCGTCGACATGGGGACAGCACGATGATCACCTTTCAATGATCACCTCCGATCAATGATCACCTCCGAACCGACGCCTCCGGCCGGGGGGACGACCACCGGTTCCGACGAGCCGATCCGAGATGCGTCTCCAGACCTCCCTCTCACCCGGCTCCGGGGGGCCGGCGTGGATGTCGACCCACGGAGGGCCGCCCGTCTGGTGATGGCGGTGTGCTTGGCGGCGTTGGTCGTGATCGCCGTGGTCCTGATCGTCGCCGGTGCCGAAAAGAACGCCCAGGCTTCGAATTTGCGGCACCATGGCGTGCCGGTTGCGGTGACTGTCACCGGCTGTACGGGCCTCCTTGGCGGTAGCGGATCGAACCCTGCCGGATACGCCTGCAAAGGTACGTACGTCTTCCAAGGCCGTCATCACGAACAGGACATCCCCGGCAATACGTCGCTCCGCCCCGGAGCGGTCATCCGCGGCGTGATCGTTCCGGACGACCCCAATCTGCTGTCAACCCCGGCGTTGCTGGCCAGCGAGCAGGCATCGTGGCACGTGTTCATCGCACCGATCATCTTGCTGGCGGCAGCTGCCCTCGCCGTCGCCACCCTGGTGCTGGTGAGGCGCCGGAAACGGGGTACGTCGCCGACCCCGTGAGGACTGTGGACCGGCCCAGAGCTGGTGTCAGCCAGCCCGAACTCGACCAGCGCGCATTTCCGACGGTCAGCTGGCCGCGGTAGCCTCTCGCATGGCCCGCCACGACCCGGACGCCGCCGACGATGGCTCCACCCCTCCTCTGAGCACGTGGGACCGCATCACGGGGTCCATCAGCAATTTCATGCTGAAACCGGCACCGGTCGACCAACAGCCCGGCGCTGACCCGGACCAGGGCGCTGGGCAAGATCCGACCACCATTCCCGAGATCGAGGCGGCGATCAAGCGGGCCAGCGACAAGGAACGGGCGATCGGACTTCTGGCTGCGCCCATTGCCGCGGCCATCGGATTGCTGGTCACAGCCAGCCTGGTGGCCCACGACCCGGCCGCCCACTACGCCAACGGCCAGATCGACAAGCTGCACGTCAATCCGTCCCTCTACGCCGAGCTCTGTGCGGTGACCTTGGTTCTGGCCCTGGTGATGCTGGTGGCGGCATGGTTTCGCAAGCGCCTCATTGTGGGGATCGCCATGGCGCTCTACGGGCTCTCCCTGTTCAACCTCCACTACTGGGGTTTCGGGGTTCCCTTCATCATCGGTGGGTCGTGGTACCTGGTGCGCGCCTACCGGCTGTCGGAGAAGCTCAAGCACGCCAAGGCCGAGGCGGCGGGCGGCTCCACCGGATACGGGCCCGTCTCGCGGCCGCAACCGTCGAAGCGTTATACGCCCCCCACGGCACCGATCCGGCCCCCGTCGAAGTCCAAGCGGGGCAAGGAGCTCGAAGCCGGCTGAGCTCCTTGGGGGCCGGAGAGCCGGCTCCTTCCGCGTTCTCCAATTCATGGCCCCGAGCCTGAGCGGCAATTCAGGGTCACGAGCCTGAGCGGCATCGCCCTCCTCCCATTTCCCCCCTTGTGAAAAGGGATTTTGCATCAGTTCACACGTTGGTAACACGGATGTGACCGTGCTGAAATCCCCACCCTGCATTGTTTGCGGCGGCAAGCCGAACTGCTCGCCTTGCCCTTGGCCAACTCCTGCTGTCATCAACAGCGCGGGCCGGTCATGACGCAGTGATAACAAGAGAGGAGCACTTTCACCGTGCTAGCCGCAGCAGTGTCATATGTTCCGTATCCGAGTTGGCTGAACCCAGGCGACAACACATGGCAGATCACCGCGGCCACGTTCGTCGGCCTGATGAGCCTCCCCGGTCTGGCGGTCCTCTACGCAGCAATCGTCCCGAAGAAGTGGGCGGTCAACGTGGTGGCCATGATGTTCGCCGGCTTCTCCCTGGTCATGCTGGCCTGGTTCCTCTGGGCCTACAAGATGGGATTTGGCGCCAACTCATTTGGTGGTGGTGTCAAAGACGGGGTACAGACGCAGCTCTCCGGGGTCGGGGGTTGGACGCACTTCATAGACAACTTCCTGGGTAAACCGGGACCGGTCGTCAGTCCCCAAGGTGAACAGGGACAGGCGGTGTCGGCGGCCAACACGCTCATACCGTTCCACTTCCCCACCGCATCACTGGCCTACTTCCAGTTGGTGTTCGCGGCCATCACCCCCCTGCTGTTCATGGGCAGCGTGCTCGGACGGATCAAGTTCAGTGCCTGGTGTCTGTTGGTGCCATTGTGGACGACATGTGTCTACTCGGTCGACGCGTTCTTGCTGTGGGGCGGCGGCTACTTCGCCCAGGAGGGATCGCTCGACTTCTCGGGTGGCTACGTCATCCATATGTCGGCCGGTGTTTCGGGATTTGTGGCGGCCTGGGTCCTCGGGCCTCGGTTGCTCCGAGATCGACAACACTTCTTGCCCAACAACCTGGTCATGGCGGCGGTCGGCGCCGGCATCCTGTGGCTGGGCTGGAACGGCTTCAACGGTGGTGACCCCTACTACGCCGGGGCCAGCATGGCGGGCGCCGTGGTCAATACCAACATTGCCACCGCCACCGGCCTGCTCACCTGGGTGGCCTGGGACGCCTGGGTATCGAAGGAGAAGAAGCCGACATTCCTCGGTGCCGTCAACGGCATGATCTGCGGACTGGTTGGCATCACGCCGTGTGCCGGCTGGGTGAACGGGCAGGGAGCCATCTACGTCGGGCTCATCTGTTCGAGCATCGTTTGGGTGTGCTGGAACTTCCTGTCCAAGGTGCGGCCCTTCTCCAAGGTGGATGACGCACTCGGGGTCGTGTACACCCACGGCATCGCCGGCCTTTTCGGAGGTCTGCTTCTTGGGATATTCGGGGATCCAAACATGCTCGAATATGGATGCGGCCACCTCGACTCATCAGGGCAGGTGCTCGCCACCACCGCCACGCAGTACGCCACGGCCAAGGGCACGTGTGTACCGTTCGGGGTGGATGGTCTGCTCTATACCGGTTCGGCCCACCAGTTATGGGAACAGTTCCGGGCGGCCGTCTTCGTCATCCTCTGGTCGGCGGTGGTCACCTTCATCCTGATGAAGATCATCGGACTCATCCTCCGGGGTGCTCGTTACAAGGACGAGATCCTCGAAGTCGGCGACCTGGCCATCCACGGCGAGGAAGCCTTCCCCGAGGACACATTCGCCGAGCGGATCGGAGTTATGGCTATGGCCGGTGATGCGCCGTCGCGATCGACCTCGTCGGTAGATCCAGACGACGGGTCACCACCCGGCAGCTCGGCCAGTTGACAGGACCACTACGAACCCAAAGGAGGAAGTGAACGTGAAGCTCGTCGTAGCGGTACTGAAACCGTTCAAGCTTGACGATGTGAAAGAAGGGCTCAAGGCCCTCGGTGTCCATGGCATGACCCTCACCGAAGCTCAGGGTTTCGGGCGTCAAAGGGGTCACACCGAGGTCTACCGGGGCGCTGAGTACGAGGTCGAGTTCGTGCCGAAAATCCGGCTCGAGATCCTCGTTGACGATGCCCAGGTCGACGAAGTGACGTCGACCATCATTGACAAGGCGGGAACCGGAAAGATCGGTGACGGCAAGGTCTGGATTCTCCCCGTCGAGGAAGTGATCCGGGTCCGAACTGGAGAGCGTGGGGCAGAAGCGCTCTGAGGCTCGTGCCGAAGTGACCCGGGTGGCGTTTGTGGGGACAAAGCCACCTGAGTAATGACGAGAGGTCGGCTCTTCGGAGTCGGCCTTTCGTCATTCCCGGGCTTCGTTGAGTGGCCTGAGCCGCTCTCCCGTGGGAGACCGGGACGCGAGGGCGCAGGAGAAGAGAACGAGAGCGAGGCCTGGGCCAGGCTGCAAGGGCCAGGCCGTAAGCAAGCCACGGAGCTCTGGTCGGCGGGGAACCTGTGGCCAGACAGCCCTCTATTCGGCGGAAGAATAGAGGGCTCCCCCTGAGGGGGATCAAATCCGGAGTAAGGGTGGCGGACCCCCTCTCAACAGATGTTGATCGCCGCTCACGTTAATGGTGGGTCACTCGGGTTGCCAAGATGGAACCCGAGGTTGCAATCCAGATTTCTTGCAACTCTGAGTCGCTAACGCCTGGTATGGCCAGTGCTCGATCGGCGCCCTAGGGCCGAGACCGATATCAAAATCGGGGCTTTATCGGCTGCAGGCGGTAAAGCGGGCCATTTTTCAAAATTGGGGAGGGCCGAGCCCCTTCTTCTGGCCGGGGTCCCTTCATCTGGCCGGGGTCCCTTCATCTGGCCGAGGTCCCTTTGCCGTGTTCCACAGCTGCCAGTTACCCAGCTGCCGTCTGGTCGCACCTGCTCGGAGTGCCCCGACGGTCCCAACTAGCCGGCCTGTCGACCCACCGCCTCAGCCGCCGCCGCAGCAGTGGCCGGGTCCCCGAGATATCTCTTCGACGCCACGCTGAGGTCGTCGTTGAGGTCGTAGAGGAACGGGATGCCGGTCGGGATTTCGAGGTCGACGATTGCGTCATCGCTTATACCGTCGATGTGCTTACGCAGGGCTCGAAGGCTGTTGCCGTGGGCCACTACGAGCACGGTTCCCCCTCGCGGCCCCTCGGCCAGAAGATCGGGAACGATGGCGTCCTCCCAGTAGGGAAGGACCCGGTCCACCACATCGGCCAGACACTCGGTGACGGGGAGGGCGTCGGCGGGAAGGTCTCGGTAACGGGGATCGCCCACCGGGTGCTGGGCACTCCCCGGCTCCGCCGGTGGGGGCGGAGTGGCATAGCCACGGCGCCACGCCTTGACCTGGGCCTCCCCGTACCGGCTGGTGGTTTCCTTCTTGTTGAGTCCCTGGAGGGCCCCGTAGTGCCGTTCGTTGAGTCGCCAGTGGCGCTTGACGGGCACCCAGGAGCGACTGGCCGCGGCCAGGCTCAGTTCAGCCGTCCGGATGGCCCGAGTTAGTACCGAGGTATGAAGAACCCGCAGGTCGAGGTCGGCTTCGGCGGCCAGTAGCCGTCCCGCTGACCGGGCCTCCTCCTCGCCCTGCTCGGTGAGGTCGACGTCGTGCCACCCGGTGAACAGGTTTTCGGCGTTCCATTGCGACTGGCCGTGGCGGAGGAGGACCAGATGGGGCATGGAACCAGGGTATCCGTCAGCCGATCCATCGATCAGCAAACCGTCCTCAGGGAGCCGTATCCACTATCCTCAGTGGCAATGAAGGAAAAAACCTATACATGTAGCACTCAAGTTTGGTATAGTTGAGGAAGTTAGTACGGGCCCACAAAAGGGGTTGTCCCAGATGCGGGGCCCGCACGAGGTAGGGAACAGCTACCTACCCAGGAAAAACGACCACGAACGCAGCAAAGCAGTCGAACGCAGCAAAGCAGGTCGAACGCAGCAAAGCAGTCGAACGCAGCAAAGCAGTCGAACGCAGCAAAGCAGCGAATAGCAGAGCAACCGAATCAAGCAGAACAGGCGTAAGGAAGATCCGAGCGCACAGCCAGAGCAGGTACGGAGAGAGCCCGACGAGGGCAGTAGGAGGCAGTCAGTTATGGCCAAGGCCGTAGGAATCGATCTCGGGACCACCAACTCGGTGGTAGCCGTGTTGGAGGCCGGCGAGCCGGTCGTCATCCCCAATGCCGAAGGGGCCCGGACGACACCGTCCGTCGTCGGATTCGCCAAGTCCGGCGAGGTGCTGGTGGGCGAAGTGGCCAAGCGTCAGGCCATCACCAACCCCGACCGGACCATCCGCTCGGTCAAGAGGCAGATGGGGACATCCTGGACCGTCGACATCGACGGCAAGGACTACACACCACAAGAGATCTCGGCCCGCATCCTGGGCAAGCTGAAGAGGGACGCCGAGGCCTTCCTGGGCGACACCGTGACGCAGGCAGTCATCACCGTCCCCGCCTATTTCGATGACGCCCAGCGGACGGCGACCAACGAGGCCGGGGCCATCGCCGGACTCGAGGTCCTCCGCATCATCAACGAGCCCACTGCCGCAGCCCTGGCCTACGGGCTCGACAAGGAAGGGGCGGACCAGACCGTTCTCGTGTTCGACCTGGGCGGCGGCACGTTCGACGTGTCCATCCTGGAGATCGGCGACGGCGTATTCGAAGTGAAGTCGACGGCCGGCAATTCCCAACTCGGCGGCGACGACTGGGACCAGCGCATCATCGATTGGCTGGTCAAGACGTTCAAGGACACCGAGGGGGTCGACCTGTCGGCCGACAAGATGGCCACCCAGCGCCTCAAGGAGGCAGCCGAGAAGGCCAAGATCGAACTCTCGTCATTGCAGGAGACCCAGATCAATCTGCCTTTCATCACGGCCACGTCCGAGGGTCCCAAGCACCTCGACGTCAAGCTGACCCGGGCCACCTTCAACGAGCTGACCGCCGATCTGGTGGAGGCGACCAAGGGTCCGTTCGATCAGGCCATCGCCGACTCGGGTCTGTCCAAGTCCGATATCGACCATGTGATCCTGGTCGGGGGGTCGACCCGGATCCCCGCCGTCCAGGAACTGGTCCAGCAGATGACCGGCAAGGAGGCGCATAAGGGGGTGAACCCTGACGAGGTGGTGGCTATCGGTGCCGCCGTCCAGGCTGGCGTTCTCAAGGGCGAAGTCAAGGACGTGCTCCTTCTCGACGTCACTCCTCTTTCGCTCGGCATCGAGACGAAGGGCAGCGTGATGCACCGGCTCATCGAGCGGAACACCACGATCCCGACCAAGCGCAGCGAAGTGTTCACCACAGCTGACGACAATCAGCCGTCGGTCGAGGTCCACGTGCTCCAAGGCGAGCGTGAGATGGCCATGTACAACAAGACGTTGGGCAAGTTCCAGTTGGTGGACCTTCCCCCGGCCCCACGCGGTGTTCCCCAGATCGAGGTCACCTTCGACATCGATGCCAACGGCATCGTGCATGTGTCGGCCAAGGACCGGGCCACCGGCAAGGAGCAGTCGATGACCATCACCGGGCAGTCGTCACTGGCCAGGGACGACATCGAGCGCATGATCAAGGACGCCGAAGCCCATGCTGAGGACGATCGCCGCCGTAAGGAGGAGGCCGAGGTACGCAACAACGCCGACACCCTCGTCTACCAGACCGAGAAGTTGCTCAAGGACCAGGGCGAGAAGTTCCAAGGCGACGAGAAGGAGAAGGTCGAATCGGCCCTCTCCTCGCTGAAGGAGGCCCTGTCCGGCTCTGACGTCGATGCCATCAAGACGTCGACCGAGTCGCTGCTCACGGCCAGTCAGACGTTCAGCCAGCGGCTGTACGAGGAAGCGTCGAAGGAGCAGGCTTCGGCTCCGGGCGGCGAAGTGCCCGCCGACGAATCCTCCGACGACGAGGTCGTGGACGCCGAAATCGTCGAAGACAAGAGCTGAGTGCCGATGACCGGCGTGAATAGCCCGGGCCACGGTGCTGGCGGGGATGAACCGGAGGCCGGCGCGGCCCCCGGTTCATCCCCCGGCGCGGGTGGGTCCGGCGATGACCGGGACGGCTTTGACCCAGACCGGATCGACGGCATCTTCGAAGGGGAGATCGTGGACGCGGTCGAGGGCGACGAACTCACCACCGAGATCATCGATGGCGAGTCACCGGACATGAATGAGGTGAAGAGCGCCCTAGCCCAAAGGGATGAGTACCTCGACTCTCTGCGACGTTTGCAGGCGGAGTTCGAGAATTACAGAAAGCGGGTAACCAAGCAGCAGAGCGATCAGACGGCTCGGGCGGCGCTGTCTCTAGTGGAGAAGCTACTTCCCGTGCTCGACACTCTCGACCTGGCCGTCACCCACCTCGGCGATGCCGACTCGACGGACGGACGGGCCCTTTTGGCCGTGTCCAGTCAGTTGCGCGATGTGCTGGCCAAGGAAGGGCTCGAGCGCATCGATCCGACGGGTGAGACGTTCGATCCCAACGCTCACGAAGCGGTCGGCCAGATTCCGGCCGACGAGGACGATCGCCATGACGACGTCTTTGACGAGGCTGGACTGCAGAAGCCGGCCGGCCCGGGCCCCGGGAATCCGACGGGTGAACCGGTGGTGGCCCAGGTGATGCGACCCGGCTATCTGTGGCGTGGCGCGGTGGTGCGTCCGGCCATGGTGATGGTTCGGGGATAGCAGAGCACTGTGGCCAGCGGAGAACCGCGGCTCACAGATCAAGATTGAGAAGGGACCGACAGAGACGACGTGGCGCCTCAACGCGAATGGTTTGAGAAGGACTACTACAAGACGCTGGGCGTCTCCTCGTCGGCGTCGGCCAAGGAGATCACCAGCGCATACCGGAAGCTGGCCAAGAAGCACCACCCCGATACCAACCCGGGCCAGGAGGAAACCTTCAAGGAGATCTCGGCGGCCTACGACGTGCTGGGCGATGCCGACCGGCGCAAGGAGTACGACGAGGTGCGGGCCATGGGTCCTGCGGCCGGCGGGTTCGGCGGTGGGTTTCCGGGCGGGTTCGGGGGTCAGGGAGGGACCACCTTTCGGGTGGACGATATGGGCGACCTCGGCGACTTGTTCGGTGGGCTGTTCGGACGCGGTCGCCGTGGCGGAGGGACCACTGGCGGCAGCCAGCGTGGCAACGACGTCGAGACCGAATTGCATCTCTCCTTCGAAGACGCCGTCCAGGGTGTAACCACCTCGGTCCACTTGACCACCGATGTCCGGTGTCACACCTGCGCAGGCTCGGGTGCCGCTCCCGGTACCCAACCGACGACCTGTCCTCGCTGTGGGGGATCAGGCACCCTCCAGGACGATCAAGGGCTGTTCTCTCTGAGCCAGATCTGCCCGCAGTGCGGCGGTCGGGGCACAGTGGTGACCACGCCGTGCCCGACGTGTGGCGGAACCGGGGTCGAGCACCGCAACCGTACGGTCAAGGTGCGCATCCCGCCCGGCGTCGATAACGGACAACGCATTCGGGTGAAGGGGAAGGGCGCCGCAGGCCGCGGCAACGGCCCCAGTGGCGACCTCTACGTGGTGGTCCGGGTGGATCGGCACGGGGTGTTCGGGCGCCGCAACCGCAATCTCACCCTTACCGTCCCCATCTCCTATCCCGAGGCCACCCTGGGCACCACTCTCACCGTCCCCACACTTACCGAGCCGGTCACCCTCCGAGTGCCGGCAGGCACGCCCTCGGGGCGGACCTTCCGGGTGAAGGGGCGGGGTGTACCGGCCGGGCGCAAGAGCACCACAGGCGACCTTCTGGTCACCGTGGAGGTGGCCGTGCCCGATGAACTGACCGACGAACAGCGCGCTGCCGTCGAGGCCCTGGCCCAGGTGGTCGACCCGCCGGCGCGCGACGCATTGGGAGTTTGACATGAGTGACGATCCGCGGTCCCGAGCCGTCTATGTCATCTCGGTGGCCGCCGAGCTGGCCGGCGTCCATCCACAGACCTTGCGCGTTTACGAGCGCAAGGGCCTGCTCGATCCGAGCCGCACAGAGGGGGGCAGTCGACGCTTCAGCGAGGCCGACCTCGACCGTCTCCGCCAGATCCAGAGCTTGACCAACGCCGGGCTCAACCTCGAAGGCGTCCGCCGGGTGATGGAGCTCCAGGCCGAGGTGACCCGCCTCCGTAAGGAGCTGACAGCTGTGCGGAATGACGCCCGAGAGGCAGTGGCCGTCACCCACCGCCAGTACCGGCGCGAGCTGGTACCGCTGTCCCAGACACTGGTGCCGACCCGGCCGGCCCGCCGTAGCATGCACGAGACGGGAGGTACTCGATGACGATCAATCCCGACCGCTGGACGCTCAAGACCCAGGAGGCGTTCACTGCCGCCGTCGACCGGGCCCGGGCCGCCCACAACGCCGAGGTCACCCCGAGTCACGTGCTGGCGGCCATCCTCGACCAGAGCGACGGCATAGCCGGTCCCGTTCTCACCCGTGTGGGCGTGGAGCCCGCCGTCGTCCGCGATCGGATCAACGGTGAGTTGGCCCGACTGCCTCAAGCCTTCGGCGGCCAGGAGCCCACCATCGACCGGGCTCTGCGCGACGTGCTGACGGCGGCCGATGCGGCCCGCACCGACATGGGGGACGAGTACCTCTCGGTCGAGCACCTGATGCTGGCCATGGCCGACCGTCTGGGTGTCGATCGCGACCAGCTGCTCACCGCCCTCCGCGACGTGAGGGGGAGCCACCGGGTCACCTCGCAGAACCCCGAGGAGACGTTCCAGGCCCTCGAGCGTTACGGACGGGATCTCACCACAGCCGCCCGGCAAGGCAAGATCGACCCGGTCATCGGCCGCGACGAGGAGATTCGTCGCGTTATACAGGTGTTGTCCCGTCGGACCAAAAACAACCCGGTGCTCATCGGCGAGCCCGGCGTGGGCAAGACCGCCATCGTGGAGGGACTGGCCACCCGGATCGTGGAGGGCGACGTACCGGAGGGCTTGAAGGGGAAGCGGGTCATCGCTCTCGATATGGGTTCGATGGTGGCCGGGGCCAAGTACCGGGGCGAGTTCGAGGAGCGCCTGAAGGCGGTCCTGAAGGAGATCGCCGACGCCGAGGGTGAGGTGATCACCTTCATCGACGAGCTCCACACCATCGTGGGGGCCGGCGGGGGTGCTGAAGGGGCGATGGACGCTGGCAACATGATCAAGCCCATGTTGGCCCGCGGCGAGCTGCGCATGATCGGTGCCACCACCCTCGATGAGTACCGCCAGTACATCGAGAAAGACGCTGCTCTGGAAAGGCGTTTCCAGCAGGTTTTCGTCCCACCCCCCTCGGTGGAGGACACCATCGCCATTCTCCGCGGGCTCAAAGAGCGCTACGAGGTCCATCACGGGGTTCGTATCCAGGACGCCGCCTTGGTGGCTGCGGCCGTGCTCTCCGACCGCTACGTCACCGGACGGTTCCTGCCAGACAAAGCCATCGACCTGATGGACGAGGCGGCCAGCCGGTTGCGGATCGAGATCGACTCGATGCCCACCGAGCTCGACGTGGTTACCCGCCGTTTGCGTCAGCTCGAGATCGAGCGGATGGCTCTGGCCAAGGAGACGGACAGCGCCTCGGCCGAGCGCCTGGCCCGCATCGACGAGGAGATGGCCAACCTGCAGGAGCAGTCGGTGGCCATGACCGCCCACTGGCAGTCGGAGAAGGAGGCCATCACCACCATCCAGTCGCTCAAAGGCGACCTCGAACACCAGCGGGGCGAGGCCGAGCGCCTGGCCCGCGACGGTGACCTGGCCCAGGCGGCCGAGATCCGCTACGGGGTCATCCCCGACCTGGAGCGCCAGATCGAGGACGCCACTCACGCCCTGGACGAGCTGCAGACAACCCAGCGCTTCCTGAAGGAAGAGGTCGACGCCGAGGATGTGGCCGAGGTGGTCAGCCGGGCCACCGGGGTGCCCGTCAGCCGATTGCTGGAGGGCGAGGTAGAGAAGCTCATCCGCATGGAGGACGCCCTCCACGCCAGGGTGGTGGGTCAGGACGAGGCTGTCAGCGCCGTGGCCAACGCCATCCGCCGCAGCCGGGCCGGACTCTCCGATCCCAACCGCCCTATCGGGTCGTTCCTCTTCCTCGGGCCCACCGGTGTGGGCAAGACCGAGCTGGCCCGGGCCCTGGCCGACTTCCTCTTCGACGATGCGCGGGCCATGGTGCGCATCGACATGAGCGAGTACATGGAGCGTCACTCCGTGGCCCGGCTGGTGGGGGCCCCTCCGGGATACGTGGGCTACGAGGAAGGCGGACAGCTGACCGAGGCCATCCGGCGTAGGCCCTATGCCGTCGTGCTCCTCGACGAGTTGGAGAAGGCCCATCCCGACGTGTTCAACACCCTGCTCCAGTTGCTGGAGGACGGGCGGCTGACCGACGGACAGGGGCGGACCGTCGACTTCACCAACACGGTGCTGATCATGACGTCGAATCTTCCCGGCGAGCCCATCGACTTCTTCAAGCCCGAGTTCGTCAACCGTATCGACGAGATCGTCCGCTTCCACCCGCTGACCCAGGCCGACCTGGCCCGCATCGTCTCGATCCAGATGGGCTCCCTCCGCCGCCGCCTGGCCGAGAGACGACTGTCGCTGGTGGTCACTCCGGCCGCCGAGGCCTACCTGGCCACCGCCGGCTACGACCCCGATTTCGGGGCCCGTCCCCTCCGTCGGGTCATCCAACGGGAGGTCGAGGACACGCTGGCCATGGCCCTCCTCGAGGGCCGCTACGCCGAAGGGGCGACGGTCACTGTGGACGAGAAGGACGGAGCCATAGCCCTGCTCTGAGGCCTGTGCCTGAGGCCTGTGTATGGCCGAGGGGGAGGAGGGGTGGCCCCTGACGAGGTGATGTGCCCGGGTGAGCGGCCGCCTTTACGCTTATTTGATCGAGTTTCTGCTCCTGACCAGGATAAATGTATTTTTTTCTGATTTTTTGAGATTTCTGCTCAAGTTCCCGGGGCAAGCAGCCGATAAAGGGGGGCGGCTGCCGCCGAGCCCGACCTGCCACCGCGGCAACTGCTATCCGACGATGCCGCTGACCACCGGGGACACCGCCTACCTGAACGGGGTGGAGAAGGACCTGAACGCCATGCTGGCCTCGGAGGCGACAGCCAACGGCGTCACGTTCGTCGAGGCCTTCACGCCGTCGATCGGGCACGATGCCGGCACGTCCACCTCGGTACGCTGGGTCAACCCGATCATCGCCACCGATGGCGGGATCTCCGTCCATCCGGACCCGACCGGCGAGACGGAGATGGCACTCTTCGTCGAATCGGCGCTGGCCGGCTGACTCGCTGACTGACCTGGCCCGGCTGACCTGGCAGGCCTGCAGGCCGGTCGGGTTACACTGGTATGTAATCCGCTTTTCGCAACGGAGGAATGACGCGTGCCGGCAACCGTCGTCGTCGGAACCCAGTGGGGTGATGAGGGCAAGGGCAAGCTCACCGATCTCCTGGCCAAGGAGATGGAGCTGGTCGTTCGCTACCAGGGCGGGCATAATGCCGGCCACACCATCGTGGTGGACGGCGAGACCTTCGCTCTCCAGCTCGTGCCGAGCGGCATCCTCTACGACCACATCACGCCGGTCATAGGCAACGGGGTGGTGGTCGACCCGACCGTGCTCCTGGCTGAGCTCGATACTCTCGCCGTCAAGGGGATCGACACGTCCCGGCTGCTTGTCAGCGGCAATGCCCACCTGATCATGCCCTACCACCACGAGCTGGACCGGCTCACCGAGCGCTATCTCGGAAAGAACAACCTGGGTACCACCAAGCGGGGCATCGGGCCGGCCTATGCCGACAAGTCGTCGCGGGTGGGGCTGCGGGTACAGGACCTGTTGGACCCCAAGATCTTCCGCCAAAAGCTGGACGTCGTCCTCAAGGAGAAGAACGCCGTCCTGGCCAAGGTGTACAACCGCCTCCCCCTGTCGGCCGACGACATCTGCGCCCACTACCTCGATGAGCTGGCGCCCCGGGTGGCACCCATGGTTGCCGATACGGTGGGGGTGCTCCACCAGGCCCTCGCCCGGGGAGCCAACGTCCTACTCGAAGGGGCCCAGGCCACCTTCCTCGACCTGGACCATGGGACCTATCCGTTCGTCACTTCCTCCAACCCGGTGGCCGGCGGTGCCTGCACCGGGGCGGGGATCGGCCCCCGGGCCATCACTGAGGTCATCGGCATCGCCAAGGCCTACGTGACCCGGGTGGGGAGCGGTCCGTTCCCCACCGAGCTGACCGACGAGATCGGCGACACGTTGGTCGACCGGGGCCACGAGTACGGGGTCAACACCGGTCGGCGTCGCCGTCCGGGCTGGTTCGACGCCGTCATGATGCGCCAGGCCGTGGCCCTCAACTCCCTGTCCGAGGTGGCGCTCACCAAACTCGACGTCCTCGACACTTTCGACACGGTCAAGGTCTGTGTGGCCTACGAAGCCGACGGCGTGCGGTACGACTACCCCCCGTACCACCAGTCGATCCTTCACCAGGTCACCCCTATCTACGAAGAGCTCCCCGGTTGGCGGACCGATATTTCCGGTGCCACCGAACTGGGTGATCTTCCCCAGGGTGCCCGCGACTACGTCACCTTTCTGGCCGATCTGATCGGCACGCCGGTCCGGCTGGTCGGGGTGGGTCCCGGACGCGAGCAGTTCGTCCGATTTGCCGCATGAACCGGCCTTCAACGGGATTTGCCGCATGAACCGGCCCTCGACGGGAGTGGCGGCGTGAGCGCCGGTTGGCCGGTCGAGACCGTGTGCGTGGTGGGATCGGGGGGGCGCGAGCATGCCCTGGCTCTGGCCATCGGGCGCACCGCCGACGTGGTGGTGACACCCGGAAACCCCGGCATCACCGGTCGGACCGACCAGGGGCACTCCCTCGTCTCGGTAGCGACCCCGCCCGAAGAGATCGACGCCGACCTCTACGTGATCGGGCCCGAGGCGCCGCTGGTCGACGGCCTGGCCGACCGGCTGCGGGCCCGGGGCCGCCTCGTCTTCGGCCCTGGTGCCGACGGCGCCCGCCTGGAGGGGTCGAAGGCGTTCATGAAGGAGCTGTTGGCCGAAGCTGGCGTGGCGTCAGCCCGTTTCGGTGTGTTCGATGAGGCCGGCCCGGC
This sequence comes from uncultured Acidimicrobiaceae bacterium, assembly GCA_963727955.1. Classification (GTDB taxonomy): domain Bacteria; phylum Actinomycetota; class Acidimicrobiia; order Acidimicrobiales; family RAAP-2; genus Bog-756. The sequence continues at coordinate 49,485 of CAVSII010000009.1, read as the reverse complement.
CAAGGCCTTTCTGCGGGACCTGCCTGGGCCGTGGGTGGTCAAGACCGACGGCCTTGCCTCCGGAAAGGGCGTGCTGGTCACCGATTCGCTGACCGCGGCCGAGGCTGACATCGACGCCAAGCTCTCCGGTGATGCCTTCGGCTCGGCCGGTCGCCGGGTGGTGGTGGAGGAGGGTCTCATCGGGCCGGAGTGCTCGCTGCTGGTTCTGTGCGACGGCGAACGGCTGGTCCCCCTGGCCCCGGCACAGGACTACAAACGGCTGGCCGACGGTGACCGGGGACCCAATACCGGCGGTATGGGGGCGTTCTCGCCCGTTCCCTCGGTGGAGGCGGACATGGTCGATCAGCTCGTCCAGCGGTCGGTGGCCCCGTTGGTGGCCGCTCTCCGGGCCCGGGGCATCGACTACCGCGGCGTGCTCTACGCCGGATTGATGCTCACGCCCGACGGCCCGAAGGTCCTGGAGTTCAACGTGCGGTTCGGCGATCCCGAAGCGCAGGTGGTCCTGCCCCGGCTCCAAGGCGACCTCACCGCCCTGTTGGCCGAGGTGGCATCCGGGGCCCTGCGCACCACGCCCCGTTTCGTGCCTGGCGCTGCCGTCTGCGTGGTGCTGGCCTCTCCGGGTTATCCGTCGGCCCCGCGCACGGGCGAGGTGATCAGCGGGCTCGATCGGGCCGGATCGGTCGAAGGGGTGACTGTTCTCCATGCCGGGACGGCCAACGGTGCTGGTGGTGGCGCCGGTGGTGCCGCTGGCGCCAGGGCCGTGGTCACCGCCGGCGGCCGGGTCCTGGGCGTGACCGGCATCGGCCCCTCCCTGGATGACGCCCGGCGCCGGGCCTACCAAGGTGTGTCGGCCATATCGTGGCCGGGCATGCAGGTACGCACAGATATCGCCGAGGCGGCCGCCGACATGACGGAGGCGGTGGCCCACACCCCCACCGCGGCCCCGACGGCGCCGATGACCCCGATGGCCCCGATGGCCGGGAGGGCGCGCCCATGATCCCCCGCTACGCACCCACAGCCATGGCCGAGCTCTTCTCGGACCAGGCGCGCCTGTCCATGTGGTTGCAGGTCGAGCTGTTGGCCACCGACGGTTGGGCCGAGGTGGGTGAGGTTCCGGCCGACGCTGCCGCAGCCTGTCGCAATCGGGCACCTGTGGTCGACGCTGCCTTCGTCACCGCCGTGGCCGAACGTGAGCAGGTCACCGATCACGACGTCGCTGCCTTCGTCGATGTCGTCCAAGACGCCATCGGGCAACCGGAGGGGTCCTGGATCCACTACGGCCTCACGTCGTCGGACGTGGTGGACACCGCTCTGTGTGCCACCCTCACCCAGGCCACCGATCTGCTCATCGACGCTTCCTCCGGGCTGGTGGCTGCTCTCAAGGTCCGGGCCGAGGAGTGCATCGACGTGCCGGTGACCGGACGGACCCACGGCATGCACGCCGAGCCCACCACCTTTGGGGCCAAGTTCGCCCTGTGGGCCCTCCAGGCCGACCGTGACCGCCAGCGACTGGTGGCGGCCCGGCGCCGGGTGGCGGTGGGAAAGCTGTCGGGCGCGGTGGGGACCTACTCCAACATCGACCCCCGGGTGGAGGACTATGTCTGTGCCGCCCTGGGCCTCACCCCCACACCGGCCACGCAGGTCATCCCCCGGGACCGGCACGCCGAGTACCTGTGGGCCTGCGCCTCGGTGGGGGCCACCATCGAGCTCATTGCCACTGAGGTCCGGCACATGGCCCGCAGCGAGCTGGGTGAAGCCGAGGAGCCCTTCAAACCCGGCCAGAAGGGCAGCTCGTCCATGCCCCACAAGCGGAACCCGATTCTCTCGGAAAGACTGTGCGGCCTGGCCCGGGTGCTGCGCGGCTACCTGTCGGCCGGGCTCGAGGACATCGCACTGTGGCACGAGCGTGACATCTCGCACAGCTCGGTCGAGCGGATCGTGCTCCCCGATGCCTCCCTGCTGGCCTTGTACATGCTGGAGAAGGCCACCGGCCTGGTCCAAGGTCTGGTCATCCATCCCGAGCGGGCCCTGGCCACCCTCACCGAAGGGAGCGGCGGTCTCGTCTTCAGCCAGTCCGTATTGCTGGCCCTGGTCGACGGAGGCATCAGCCGCGACGCCGCCTATCGCATCGTCCAGCGTGACGCTCGTGCCGCCTGGGACCAGGGGCGTCCGTTCCGGGCCGTGTTGGACGAGGACACCGAGGTCACACTGGCCCCCGGCGCCCTCGACGGCGCCTTCGATCTCTCGCGTACCCTGCGACATGTCCACCGGTTCACCGACGCCCTGGAGGAGCTTGCCCCATGACCATCCACTCGACCGACGAGCCTCTCACGCTCCTTCAGACCGGAAAGGTCCGTGAGCTCTACGACGCCGGCCAGGGTCGCCTCCTGATGGTGGCGTCCGACCGCATTTCGGCCTTTGACGTGATCATGGCCGAGCCCATTCCCGACAAGGGCCGGGTGCTGACGGCCATGACCGCCTACTGGTTGGAGGCCCTCGCCGACCTGGCCCCCAACCATCTGATCAGTGCCGACGTGTCGACCTTTCCGCCGGGGGCGGCCGCCCTGGCCGGCGGGCTCGACGGATTGGCCGGTCGGGCCATGCTCGTCCACCGGGCGGACATGCTCGACATCGAATGCATCGTGCGCGGTTACTTGGCCGGTTCGGCCTACAAGGAGTACGAACGGGAGGGCACGGTCCATGGCATGGCCATGCCTTCAGGCCTCCGTCACGCCGACCGGCTTCCCGAACCCATCTTCACCCCGTCGACCAAGGCCGCCGAGGGCCACGACCTCAACATCGGCATGGCCGAAGCCATCGATCTGGTGGGCAAGGAAGCAGCCGTTGCGGCCGCCGAGCTCTGTCTGGCCGCCTATGCCAGGGCGGCGGCCCGGGCCGAGGAGCAGGGCATCGTCATCTGCGACACCAAGTTCGAGCTCGGTTACATCAACGGCGCCCTGTCCCTCTGCGACGAGGTCCTCACCCCCGACTCGAGTCGCTTCTGGCCGGCCGACGACTGTGCGCCGGGGACCAATCCACCGTCGTTCGACAAGCAACCGCTGCGCGACTGGCTGGAGGCCCAGCCCTGGGACAAGCAACCGCCTCCTCCGGCTCTGCCGGGCGAGATCGTCGACGCCACCTCCACCCGCTATGTGGCCGCCTACGAGCGGGTCTGTGGCCGCCGGCTGTCCGACTGGTACGGCGGTTGAACGAGCCCGCCGGCCGACGGCGCCGGCCCCGCCCCGCGGTGAACCACCGCTGGTGCCCGACCCACGGATCCGGATCGGGTCTTGCACCCCGGCACCGCCGCCCTCCGAAAGCGGAGCGGGTCCGGATGTGACTGGTACGGTGCCTTATGGTCGCAACTGACCGATTTTCGGTGCTGGTCGAGGTGCGGCTGCGGGATGGGATCGCCGATCCGCAGGGTGCCACCATCGAGCGGGCGCTGCCGGCCCTGGGTCTGGCCGGAGTCTCGGGTGTCCGGGCCGGCAAGGCGTTCCGTTTCGATGTCACCGCCACCGACGAAGACGAGGCACGGAGCCGGGCCACCGAGGTGGCCGACCGTCTGCTGGCCAATCCGGTCATCGAGGAAGCTTCGGTGACAGTGGTGGCGACGTCAGTACACGCCGTCGGGTCGGAGGCCTGATGCCCCCCCGGGTCGGAGTGGTGCTGTTTCCGGGGACCAACTGTGAGTACGACGCCGTGCTCGGACTGGAGAAGGCCGGCGCTTCGGCCGATCTGGTGTGGCACGGCACGACGTCGGTCGCCGGTTTCGACGCCCTCGTCCTGCCCGGAGGCTTTGCCCACGGTGACTATCTCCGGCCCGGAGCCATCGCCCGCTTTTCGCCCATCATGGAGGCGGTGGGACGGTTCGCCGCCGAGGGGGGCCCTGTCGTCGGGATCTGCAACGGGTTCCAGGTGCTCACCGAGGCCGGCCTGCTGCCCGGCGCCCTGCAGAAGAACCGCGGCCTGCGCTTCATCTGCACGACGGTGACGGTCCGAGTGGAGTCGTCGGATTCAGTGCTCACCTCCGGGGTGGACGTGGGCACGGAACTGCGGATCCCGATCAACCATTTCGAGGGCAACTTCACCTGCGACCGCCAAACCCTGGCCCAGTTGCGGGCCGAGGACCGGATCGTTCTGCGCTACCGGGAGAACCCCAACGGCTCGATGGACGACATCGCCGGGGTGTGCAACGAGTCCCGCAATGTGGTCGGCCTCATGCCCCACCCCGAGCGGGCCGCCGACCTGCTCCTCGGCTCGGCTGACGGTCTGGTCCTGCTGGGTGCGCTGGTGTCGTCCTCCACCCTCACCGGGGTGGCGGACAAGGCCGCTGACGCTCCGCCGGTCGAGGTGGCGACAGTCGCCTGAAGGTCCGCTCTGCCCGGCCGCGGCCTAGTGGCGCGTCGCGGATTTGACTTGGGTAAGCGCGGCCCGTCCTCGTCGGACCTTGGCGATGATCTCTTCGGCCTGCTTGTGCCAGACAAAGGGTCTGGGATCATCGTTCCAGTGCTCCGTCCAGATCTCGATCGCCTCGATCAGGTTCGGGAGCGACGTGAAGACTCCGCGGCGGAGACGCCGCTCGGTCAGCTCGTTGAACCAGCGCTCGATGAGGTTCAGCCACGACGACGAGGTCGGCGTGAAGTGCAGGTGCCATCGCGCACGCTTGGGGTCCTCCAGCCACTTGGCCACGGGCGGTGCCTTGTGAGCCGAGAGGTTGTCGAGGACGACGTGGACGTCAAGATCCTTGGGAACATGGAGGTCGATGTATTTGAAGAAGGCCAGGACATCGGTGGCCTTGTGGGACTTCTTGGTATCGAAGAGGACCTGGCCGGTCCCGACATTCATGGCGGCGAACAGGTCGGTCCTTCCGTTCCGTTTGTAGTCGTGGGTCATGGTCGCGCCCCGGCCCCGCTTCATCGGCAACGATGGTTGGGTGCGATCGAGGGCCTGGACCTGGGTTTTCTCGTCGAAGCTGAACACAACAGCCCGTTCCGGAGGATTCAAATAGAGTCCGACCACGTCGACCAGCTTCTCCTCGAAGCGAGGATCGTTGGAGACCTTGAAGGTGTCGACCCTCCAGGGCTTCAGGTTGTGGTCCTTCCAGATACGGGCGACGGTGTCCTTGCCGATGCCGAACCGACGGGCCATGAGCCTCGTCGTCCAGTGGGTCGAGCCGTCCTCGGGAACCTCGTGCAGCGTGTGGTGGACGACGGCGGCCACCGTTCCTTCGGGGAGCCAGGACCTGCGTCCACGACCCTCGGCAATGCGACCGACGCCATCGACACCCTCGACCTCGAAGCGCCGGCGCCAGGCGCGCACCGATTCGTTGGTGGTGTGGCATCGTCTGGCCACTTCGTTCGTCCCGATTCCCTCGCCTGCCAACAAAAGCGCCTTTGCCTGCACCACTTTGCGGTGGCCAAGTGTCGTCGAGCGTGCGATTGCTTCGAGCGCCGCTCGTTGCTCGTCGGTCATGGCCAGCGGGGGTGCGATCACCGTACTCATGGTGTCACCTTAGCTATCCAAGCTATATCAGCGACGGACGGCCTAGCCGCGAGTGCGGGGGATCTTGGCCTGCTGGAGCACTGAAGCACTGACTCCCACGGTACGCCAGGCGGAGTAAGAGATGCCCTTGCGTTCGCCATAGATGCGGGCCACTTTGATGAAGGCCTTCTCCAGAGCGGCAATGTCGACGGTGTCCCCACTGTGGGCTAGTTCCGACTCAAGCCGCTGCTTCTCTTCCACCAAATGAAGACGGGTTAAGGGGTCGGCTCCAGCCAGTGTGGAATCGATGGTACTCAGCCGCCGACGAATCGAATCCGGGGTTCGTTTACGGCCCCTCCTGGGCTTGGTCGACTCGAGGGCCTCGAGGTATTGACGCACGATACGGCCCTCTTCGCGCCCCTTGGCCAGGGCTGCCTTGTGAGCCTCGGACATGGGGGTTTTCTTGCGCGACTTAGTGGAATTGCTGGGTGCCATGGCCACAGCATTCCAGACAAGTCCATGTTGGGCAAGTTGTTTTTTCACGAGGTTGATACACGTCAGGTCGTCACGATCGTTTGTCGAACAAGGGCGCCATGAACTTGGGCTCAATTTCCGCTCTCGGGCCCGACCATTGACCTTATGCCGCCCGGTGATCCACACCCCAAGAACTCAGGATTCACAGGTGGACACCCGGTGATCAACACCGAAAAACTCCGTGATCCACACCGGAGGAGCCCCATGCCGTGGACACCCGACGATCCACCCGTCAACACAGGTCCGGACCCGCAGGCCGGCGGCCTTGGCCGGGTACGCTCCACGGTATGGACGGCCCGGCTGGTGCGACTGATCTCGTCTCGCCGGTCGACGGTCAGCCACTCCATCGTGCCCTGGGACTCACCGATGGTGAGCGGGACGAGGTCGAGGCCATCCTGCGTCGCCCGCCGAACCATCTGGAGTTGGCCCTGTTCGCTGTCATGTGGAGCGAGCACTGCTCCTACAAGTCGTCCCGCATTCACCTCCGGCGACTGCCCACCGACGGCCCCCACGTGCTGGTCGGCCCGGGAGAGAACGCCGGGGTCATCGACGCCGGCGACGGGGTGGCCGTGGCCATCCGGATCGAGAGCCACAACCACCCGTCGGCCATCGAGCCCGGCCAAGGGGCGGCCACCGGGGTCGGGGGGATCCTGCGGGACATCTTCGCCATGGGCGCCCGACCCATCGCCATCATGGACCCGCTGTTCTTCGGCGATCCCGCCCAGGCGCGTCAGCGGTGGCTCATCGAGGGCGTGGTGTCAGGTATCTCCGGCTACGGGAACTCGGTGGGTGTGCCCACCGTCGGTGGCGAGCTCACCTTCGATGACTGTTACCGGCAGAATCCGCTGGTCAACGTGCTGTGTATGGGTGTCCTGCCCAAGGAGCGGCTTGTGCTCGGACGGGCGTCGGGAGCGGGCAACCTGGCTGTGCTCCTCGGTTCCTCCACCGGTCGGGACGGGATCGGTGGGGTGAGCGTGCTGGCCTCGGCCGGCTTCGGGGGCGAGAGCGAAGCCGACGCCGACCGACGGCCCAGCGTGCAGGTGGGGGACCCCTACGAGGAGAAACGGCTCATCGAGGCGTGTCTGGCTCTGCTCGACGCCAAGCTGGTGGTGGGCATCCAGGACCTGGGTGGCGCCGGGCTGGTGTGCGCCACGTCCGAGACTGCCGCCCGGGGCGGGGTGGGCATGGATGTCGACGTCTCCGCCGTTCCCCGACGTGAGCCGGGCATGGCCGCCTACGAGGTCATGACCTCGGAGAGCCAGGAGCGGATGCTGGCCATCGTGGCGCCCGGTGATCTGGCCGAGGTCGAAGAGGTGTGCCGTCGTTGGGAAGTGCGCTCGGCGGTGGTGGGCCGTGTGACCGAACCACCCGAGGGCCAACTTGGTCGGCTTCGCATTCTCGACGGTTTCGACGGTGAGGTGCTCGGCGACGTCCCCGCCGTTGCCTTGAGCGAGGACGCCCCGCTCTACCACCGTCCCCTGGCCCAACCCACCGACCACGAGGCGCGAGCGGCCGACGATCCCGGCTCCCTCCCGGCGCCCGCCGATTGCGGTGAGGACGTGTGCGCACTGCTGACCGACCCGTCGTGGGTCCACCGCCAGTACGACCATCAGCTCTTCCTCAACACGGTGGACGGCCCGGGAGGTGACGCCGCCGTTCTCCGTCTGGCCGCCCCCGGGCTTCCTACCTCCGAACGTGGGTTGGCTCTCACCACCGACTCCAACCCGGCCTGGTGCGCCATCGATCCTCGGGCCGGCACGGCGGCCACGGTGGCCGAGGGCGCCCTCAACGTGGCCTGCGCCGGGGCCCGCCCTCTGGCCGTGGTCAACTGCCTCAACTTCGGCAATCCCGAGCATCCCGAAGTCATGTGGCAGCTCTCCCAGGCCGTCGACGGCATGAGTGAGGCCTGTCTGGCCCTCGGTCTGCCGGTCATCGGTGGGAACGTGAGCCTCTACAATGAGAGCGGCGGCGTGGACATCGATCCCACCCCGGTCATCGGGGTGTTGGGCCTCATCGACCGGTTGACCGTCCGGCCTCCCGGGGTGACCCTGGCGGAGGATGCCTCCCTGGTTCTCCTCGACGCCAGCGTGGGTGCCTCGGCCGGCCGCCGGAGCCCGCCCTCTCTGGCCGGGTCGCGCTGGGCGGTCGAGATCCGAGGTCACCGTGCCGGCACGCTTCCCGCCCTCGACCTGGTCGGACACGACCGGCTGGTGCGCTTCCTGTCGGGGTTGGTAGGCGAAGCGGTGTCGGGTTCGGCGGTCGACGATCCGTTGCTGTCGGGGATCCACGACGTGTCCGGCGGCGGACTCGGTGTGGCTCTGGCCGAAATGTCGGTGCGCTCCGGAATCGGGCTTCAGGTGAGCGGGATCGCCGACCACCATGAGCTCTTCACCGAAGCGCCCTCGCGGGTGGTGGTGTGCACCACCCGCCACACCGAACTGATCAGCAGGGCGGCGGAGGCCGGCGTCGGCTTCCGGGTGCTCGGGTCGACCGGTGGTGACCGGCTGGTGGTCGACGGCCTGGTCGATGTCAGCGTGGCCGCGGCCACCACCGCCTGGCGTGATCGGCTGCCAGCCGTGCTGGACGACCTGGCCCCGGCATCGCCGCTCTGAGCGGCCGAGGCGTGGGGGCCTCGAGCGGGGTCAACCAGCAGAGCCCGCCCAACCGGCCGAGCTCCGCCCCGCTTCGCTCAGGTCGACGGGCGCCGATCCTCGAGCAGGCCCAGCACCTGGTTGGCCACCCGGAGGTCACCGCGGCCGGTGCCCACCTGCAGGTCGGGCTTGGGTACACCGTGGTAGTCAGAGCCACCGGTGGCAACCAAATCGAAACGACGGGCCAGATTGGTCAGTTGTTGGCGTTGTCGCGGGGAGTAGCGACCGTAGACGGCCTCGATGCCGGCGAAGCCGGCCGCGGCCAGTTCTTCCACCGTGCGGGCCAGCTCCGCCCCCTCGATGCCCATGCTGAACGGATGGGCCAGGACGGCCACTCCTCCCGAAGAGCGGGCCAGGTCAGCCACGTCCGCTCCCGACAGCCGGGCCTTGGGTACGAAGCCGGGACGGTCGTTGCCCAGGGTGGTGGCAAAAGCGTCGTCGATGGACTCGGCCGCCCCCACCGCCACCATGGCTGCGGCGAAGTGGGGGCGTCCCACGCTCTCCTCGTGTCGGGCCTCGGCCACCACCATCTCGTAGGTGATGGGTACGCCCAGGGCCACGAGTCGGTCGGCCAGTGCCCGGTTCCGTCGGCGTCGGTCGGCCCGCAGGCGGACCAACTCCCGGCCCAGAGGGCCGTCCTCGTCCTCCACGAAGTAGACCAGCACGTGCATGCCGCCCGGCCCCACCGGCCGGCAGGAGACCTCACAGCCGGGCACGAAGGTGAGGCCGAGCTCGTTGGCCCGCACCCGGGCCCGGTCGGAGCCGGCCAGCGAGTCGTGGTCGGTCAGGGAGACCGCGCTACAGCCGGCCTCGGCGGCCAGCTCCGGGATCCGCTCCGGCGGGTCGCTGCCGTCGGACACGTCGGAGTGGGTATGCAGGTCGATCATCCCCGGCCAAGGGTAACGGGCGTGCGGGCGTGGTCCGGGGGGACCCCACTAGGATGGAGTGGCACGGTGAGGCTGTTATGTGGCTAAATCGTGGCGAAGGACGAGCCCGACGACCCCCGGTGTGTACGGTGACCGACCGATGATGGAGGCCAAGGAAGCGTGCGGTGTCTTCGGGGTCTTCGCCCCGGGGCGCTCTGTCGCACACCTGACTTTCGACGGCCTCTATGCGCTACAGCATCGTGGGCAGGAGTCTGCGGGCATGGCGGTAAGCGACGGCGACGCCATCACCGTCATGAAGGACATGGGTCTGGTCACCACCGTTTTCGACGAGCGCAAGCTGTCCGGTCTGCGCGGCCACCTGGCCATTGGCCACACCCGTTACTCCACGGCAGGGTCCAGCGACTGGATCAATGCGCAACCTGTTTTTCGGGGTGTGGGCCGGGCCGGCTTCGGACTGGCCCATAACGGGAACTTGACCAACACCACGACGTTGGCCAACCAGGCAGGCATGCTGCCGGGCATGGTCTCCTCCGACAGCGACCTGGTGGCCGAATTGTTGGCCCGTGAGTTCCCGCCTGATTCACTCGACCCTCCCAGCCGTTTCGACCGCGACCGCCGTGGCGACACCGACACCGACAGCGATCAACTGGAGGAAGCGCTCTTGACCGTGCTGCCCTCGGTGGAGGGGGCTTTCTCGTTCGTCCTCATGGACGCTGACCGTCTGATCGGTGTGCGCGACCCGAACGGCTTCCGGCCGCTGTGCCTGGGGCGCCTCGACGCCACCGTTGATCATGAGATGGGCTGGGTTCTGGCCTCCGAGTCGCCCGCCCTCGACGTCATCGGGGCGACCTTCATCCGCGAGCTCGAGCCGGGTGAGATGGTGGTGATCGACGGCAAGGAAGTGCGGTCGGAGCGCCCGTTTCCTGTAGAGCGGTTGGATCCGAAGCTCTGCATCTTCGAGTTCGTCTATTTCGCCCGTCCCGACACCACGCTCTACGGGAACGAGGTACACGGCGCCCGTCGTCGGATGGGCCAGCTGTTGGCCACCCAAGCGCCGGTAGTGGCCGATCTGGTCATGGGTGTTCCTGATTCGGGTGTTCCTGCCGCCGAAGGCTATGCCGTGGCCTCCGGTGTCCCCTATGGACAGGGCCTGGTCAAGAACCGCTATATCGGACGGACGTTCATCGCCCCGACCCAGGCCGAGCGAGCCAACGGCGTGCGCCGCAAGCTCAATCCGCTGCGCGAGAACATCGTCGGCAAGCGGGTCATCGTGGTCGACGATTCGATCGTGCGGGGGACGACGACCCGGGCCATGGTCACCATGTTGAGGGAGGCGGGGGCCACCGAGGTTCACCTGCGCATCTCTTCACCGCCGTTCCGGTGGCCGTGCTTCTACGGCATCGACACCCCTGACCGCAACGAACTGTTGGCCGCCACCCGGACGCCGGCCGAAATGGCGGAGTACCTCGGTGTGGATTCGCTCGAATTCCTCACCCTCGAGCACTTGGTCGAAGCGGTCGACGCCCCCGGAGCAGGGTTCTGCGACGCCTGTCTGACCGGCAACTACCCGGTGCCGGTGCCGGTGGCGTTCGTCGAGCGGGGAGCCCTGAGCGGGGCGGCCAGCGTGACCCAGGCGTGAACGGAGCTCCCTCTTCGACACCTTCGACACCCGCAATACCTTCGACACCTTCGACTCCATCGACAACCGACAGGGCCCGTTCTCGGGGGGCGGCCACCTATGCCGCATCCGGCGTCGACATCGATGCCGGCGAGCGAGCCGTCGAGCGGATCAAACCGATGGTCGCCTCGACCCTCCGTCCCGAGGTGCTTGGGGGACTGGGTGGTTTCGGTGGCCTCTTCGCCCTGGATACGGAGCGCTACCGCAGCCCGGTGCTCGTGTCCGGCACCGACGGTGTGGGAACCAAGGCTCTGGTGGCCGAGGCCTTGGGGCGCTTCGACACCCTCGGCCTCGATCTGGTGGCCATGTGCGTCGACGACCTGGTCTGCCACGGGGCCGAACCCCTGTTCCTGCTGGATTACATCTCCACAGGATCGGTCGATCCGGCGCAGATGGCCGACCTGGTGAGCGGTGTGGCCGAAGGATGCCGTCATGTCGGGGCCACCCTTCTCGGCGGCGAGATGGCCGAGCATCCGGGGGTGATGAAGCCCGGTCAGTTCGACCTGGTCGGGTTTGCCGTGGGGGTGGTCGAGCGTGACGAGATCCTCGGTCCCCACCGGGTGGTGGCCGGGGACGTGCTGGTTGGTCTTCTGTCCGGCGGTCTGCGGTGCAACGGGTACACCTTGGCCCGCCACGTCCTTCTCGAGCGGTCGGGATTGACATTGGACGGCCCCGCCTGGCCCGGCACAGCCAGTGCCGAGGCGTCAGCTGGCACAACCGATCCGCCCCGTGCGAAGACCCCTTCGCTGGGCGATGAACTGCTCCGCCCGTCGATCATCTACACCCCGGCTGTGCGCGCCGCCGTCGGAAGCGGTGGGGTCCACGCTGTTGCCCACATCACCGGGGGAGGGTTCGTGGGCAACCTGCCCCGCATGCTGCCGGATGGGCTGAAGGCCACCCTGGACCGAGGCAGCTGGGAGGTGCCCCCGCTGTTCAACGAGATCCGTCGGCTGGGCAACGTCTCCGGCGGCGAGATGTCTCGCGTCTTCAACCTCGGGTTGGGCATGGTCCTGGCTGTCGATTCCGACAGCGTCGACGGTGTTCTCGACGCCTTGTCCCATGCCGGAGTGGGGGCTGCGGTGGTCGGCCAGGTCGGTGCCGTCGACGACGAACCAAATAGGGCCGGGACGGGACACCCCGTCGTCGAGTTCGCCGGCCCGGACTGGTGGCCCGACACAGACCCTCCGGAGCAATCGGGATGAGCACCTCTCTGCCTCACACCGAGTTCGAGGAACTGCGTCGCCATCTGTTGGACCACTCGGTGCGCCGGGGTGACTTCGTTCTCAAGTCGGGCAAGAAGAGCAATTGGTTCATCGATTCGAAGCAGACCGTGTGCCGACCGGAGGCCATGGTGCTGGTGGCTGACGGTGTCCTGAGCGTGATGCCCGACGACGTCGACGCCATCGGGGGACTGACCATGGGAGCCGACCCGGTGGCCTTCGTCACCGCCGGTGTGGCCGCCACCCGCGGGCGCCCGCTCAAGGCGTTCAGCGTGCGCAAGGAGGTCAAGGATCACGGCGGCGGCGGCCGGATCGCCGGAGCCCTCGATCCTGGAGATCGGGTGGTGGTGACCGAGGACACGGTCACCCGGGGCTCGTCGCTCCTCGAGGCCGCCCACGCCGTGGCGGCGGCCGGGGCCACCCCCGTTCTCCTTGTGGCCGTGGTCGACCGTGGCGGAACGGTGGAAGCCATGGCCGCCGCCGAGGGCCTGCCCTTCCGGGCTCTGGTCACCGCTCCCGACCTCGGGTTCGCCTACGAAGGCGGGTAGCCCTCCGCAGTGGCCGGCGACAGGCGCCGACAGGCACACATAGAAGCCGATAGGTACAGGTGGGCGGGTGGAATCCGGCAGGTGGACGCTGATGGCGTCAGGCCAGTTCCCTCAACACGATGGCCTGCTCGGGACAGCTGACGACGCACAGTCCGCAGGCGCGGCACTGGTCGGCGTTGGGCGCGTAGGCCGTGACCATGCGGTGGGCCCGTACCTTGATGCGGGACATGCGCCCGAGGGCGGTGAAATCGGCGTCGTCGATGCGACGGACCTCGAACACGTCGTTCGGACAGACCTCGATGCAGTCCCGCTTGCCTTCGCAGCGGGCGTGGTCGATGACCGGCTGATAGGTACCCGGAGGCGCCGAGCACCGCACACCCGGGCGGTCCGGGTGTGCGGCGGCGCGGCGCTTCTTTTCGAGGTTCTCTTTTTCGGGGGTCACCGTCCCGAGCCGGCCTCGGATGCTTCCGACCCGCCGTCGGAGCCGGCGTCGGACCTGCCGGAGCCGGCTCCGTCGGCCAGCACCAGATAGATGCGGCGGCGGGTTTCGCTGAGGATGTCAGCGACCGTCCTGATCTGTGCGTCGGAGCCGGTTTGGCCGACCTGCATGATGGCCGCTCCCACCTCGAAAGCGAGGCCCTTGAGGTCCACCAGCGAGCGGTCGGCGCTACGGGCCGCGTCCTCCCAGGGGGCGGGACCGTCGCCGGCCGCGGCGGCCGCCTCCCGTCCCTCATCGGTGAGCCGGAAGACTCGCCGACCTTCCGTTGTGTCCGCTGTGACCAGGCCCTGGTCTTCCATGGCCTGAAGGGTGGGATAGACCGACCCGGGGCTCGGGCGCCACACGCCACCGCTGCGTTCGGTGAGCTCGGTGATGATCTGGTAGCCGTGCATGGGCTCCTCGGCCAGGAGGGCGAGGATGGCGGCACGGACGTCACCACGTCCCACCTTGGGCCCGCGTCCGAACATCGGTCCGCCGAACCCGGGCCCGAAGCCTCCGTGGCGTCCGAAGCCGGCCGAGTCGCGGGAGCCGCGACCCCGCCCCCTACCCCCGCTGCGGCCGCGTGGGTCACCGCCGAAGCGGTCCCCGGAACGACCGCCCCGACCGGAGGATCCCGGTCCGCGTCGTCCCTGTTGGAAATGATCTGAATTTCTGTGTCCTTGCATGTGATTTCTCCTTGAGATTTTTTGAGCTGGGTGCCCGTGGCGGCCACCAGCCATCTGGCGAGAGCCTGACCCGGAACCTGCGGATCGGGGACTTCGAGCTGGCCCGGAGGCACCTATCTCGATCACTCTCGTAACATAACGATATATCGCAATAGTCCAAATGTCAACACCCCCTTCTGATCGGAAGCCGACCGGAGCCCGAATCGGCTCGCTACCTTGTGCGGGGGTGGCCAGCCGAACAGTGTCTGGCCCGGGTCCGGGTCTCAATCGAGAGAGGGCGTGCCGGTGAATGTGAGAGCCGTCCTCTTCGACTACTTCGGGACTCTCACGGTGGCCACTGAGGCTTCGACCCGTCGAGAAGGAGCCGCAAGGGTGGCTGCCGCCCTCGGGGTGGACCCGTCCCTCCACTTTGACGTCATCACGTCGACCTTCACGGAGCGCTCGACCGGGCGGGCCGGTGACATGCGCCAAACCATGGCCTGGGTGGCGGAGCGTTGTGGCGGAAATCCGTCGGAGACACAGCTGGATGCCGCCTGTGCCGTCCGGCGGGGTGTCGAGGCCACCTACGCCCGCACGACACGTGACGACCGCCGTCAGAACGCTGCGCCGCTTGCGCCACCGCGGACTGCAGATCGGAGTGGTCAGCGACTGCACGCACGAGCTCCCCGAGGCCTGGCCGGATCTGCCCGTGGCGCCATGGGTGGACGCCACCGCGTTCTCGGTGGTGCTCGGCGAGCGAAAGCCTCATCCCTCTCTGTACCTGTCTGCCTGTGGGCAGCTCGGAGTCGCGCCCCACGAAGTCGTCTACGTGGGGGACGGGGGGAGCAACGAGTTGACCGGCGCCCGCTCTCTCGGAATACCCGCTGTCCGGCTGGTGGCCGACGACGGGAGGGCCGCTCTCGTCTACGACGCGGAGAGCGAGTGGACCGGTCCGGTGATCAGCCGTCTCAGTGAACTGGTGACAAGGCCTTCCCACTCGGAGTTCGGTCTCGTCGACGGAGTTGGGTCCGACGCCCTGGTGGACAGGGGAGAATCCAACCCGTAACCAGGCTGAGCGGAATCACCCAGGATCGACCGTTCGGGCCAGGTCGAGCAGGTCGGGCCACTGGTGGGACTCTTGGACGCAGCGGGCGAACAGCCAGAGCACCACCCTGTCGCTCTCGACGCCGCACAGATCGGCGAGTCGTTCGGCCAGGCCCCGTGGGTCGGCATGGAGACGTTCCCGGCAGTTGAGGAGGTGTTGGATGAGGTCGTAGGCGGGGTCGCCCACGTAGGGCTTGGGGTCGATCATGAGCCAGGGCTCGCGGGTCGACGACAGGACGTTTCCGGCGTGCAGGTCGGTACACAGGACGGCGTTGGTCTCAGCGTCAGCGGGCAACCGGCGGAGCAGCTCGATCCCTTGTCGGACCAGCCCGCTGTCTACGGGGACCGGTGGGCGACGAGCCTCCCGCTCTTCGAATTCATCAGCCCACGCCTCGCACATGGACTCGAGTGGTCGGAGAGGATGGCCAACCGGCGGGGTGACCCACAGCCGCCGGAGGAGTCCGGCAACGACGACATCCTGTTCTGCTTCAGGCCGGGACTTCAACGGGATCCCCGGTATGCACGCCTCCAGGAGAAGAACCCTGCTGCCCGAATGGACCAGGGTGTCCAGGAGCCTCACCGCTCCCCGGCCGTCCCAGAGCCGGAGTCCGTCAGCCTCGTGCTCAGCCTCGAAATGGGGCCAGGTCACCTTCACTGCTACCGGGTTCCTTTCTGCGGTGCGGGCCGGAGCCACCCACGCGGTGTGGCCTCCAGGTTGGAAGGGCGCGGCGATCTGGAGCTTCCAGTGTGCGGCGGCGTCGCTCACCACGCCGGGGAGTCGTCCGAGCCACGCCTCCCAGCTGGCCCCGTCGTCGGCGCTACCCCCGGGGCTGTCGATCAGCGTGGCCGGCATGGGCAGACCCACTGGATCCTCCATACCACCAGTGTGGCTCCGTCCATTGTGCATCGTGCACCACCGTGCCCTGTGCACCACCGTGCCCTGTGCACCACCGTGCCCTGTGCACCACCGTGCCCTGTGCACCACCGTGCCCCGTGCACCACCGTGCCCTGTGCACCACCGTGCCCCGTGCACCGTCTTCCCTACGCGACCGTGCTTCGCACACTGCGGGATATCCGACAACGGGACCAGTCGCCGGTGGGCGGCCCTCTCTTCAGGTGGTCGGGACCGGCGTCGATCCGGTGACCTCACGCTTTTCAGGCGCGCGCTCTACCAACTGAGCTACCCGACCTCGCCTCGGCGAACCGAGGTGGCGGACCTGACGGGATTTGAACCCGCGACCTCCGGCTTGACAGGCCGGCGTGCACTCCAAACTGCACCACAGGTCCCTAAATTGAGCGCCCGTTGGGGCATACGGCACCCCCAACGGGATTCGAACCCGTGTTACCGCCTTGAAAGGGCGGCGTCCTGGGCCGCTAGACGATGGGGGCTCTAACCCGATCAGGGCTTTTGGAGATTAGCAGAGGGATCACAATTCCCCCTCCGGGCTGCCCTCGTCCGGGAGTTCGGCGGCGAGGACGTCGACGATGACGTACTGCAACTCCCCCAGCAGCTCGTAGAGGGCGTACTCCGGCGCCGTCGGATCCTCAGGATCGGGGGGGTCCATGTCTTCGCTCACGTCGAGTCGGGTACCGAGGACCAGGCGCATGGATCCGATAGCGGAGAGCCAGGCGTTGAGCTCCGATTCGTCGAGGATTTCGGCGGTGGCTGTCGCCGCTGTCACCGCAAAGGCCTCTTGATGGTGACTGATCAGAGCGCTGTCCACCAGGCTGCGGTACTCCCGTTCAGAGTGGCGCTCGGCGCTGGCGGTGTAGGCCGGTGGGAACAACCGACGGCTCATGGGCTCATCGGTTCGCAGCATGGGTGAGAGCTCCTTGGCCATGGTGGCCAGCAGGGCCCGGACCCCGGGATCGAGGACGACGGCGAATCGGCCGTCGCGCCGACGCCGGATCGGTCCGTTCAACATGGGGGCACAGTCCCACCATCCAGACCGGTCCCACCGGTCAGACTGGCCCCACGGCCGGCCCGAGCATTGGTGGTGTTCACGTCGACTGTTCCATGGTGGCCCACAGCCCGTGCTCGTGGAGGCGGTAGACGTCGAGCTCGGCCCGGTCGCGACTGCCTGACGAGACCACTGCTCGGCCCTTGTAGTGGACGTCGAGCATGAGTTTGGTGGCCTTCTCCTTCGAGTAACCGAAGAGTTTCTGGAAGACGAAGGTGACAAAGGACATGAGGTTGATGGGGTCGTTCCACACGATGACCAGCCACGGTCGATCGGTACTGGTCGATTCCTCGACGTCGGACTTTTCGGCGACGTCGACCTCCTCGACCTCCGCCGGCACAGCCACCGCCTGTCGGGCCGGCACCATCGGCCCTGACCAGGTGGTCACACCGGCTCCCTGACGTTGGGCCCCGTGCCGAGTGGCCTCCCGGGCGCCGGACCCTGTTGGGCAAGAGTCCGGCCCGGACCGGCATTGCCCTCGGCCCCGATGCCCGGATCGGCTTCGGGGCTGTGATCGGAGAGCCCGTGGTGGAACCAGAGGGCGGTCGACCACACCACCGCAGCCCCGAGGACGTGGATTCCCACCAGCACCGCCGGCAAATGGGTGAAGAACTGTGTGTAACCGATGATCCCCTGCACGACGACGACGGTCAGCAGGACCCGCCCCGAGGTCTGCACATGGGCGGGGGCGTCGGTCTGCCAAAGCACCCACAGGAGAACCAAGAGAACGGCACAGGTGGTCAGCACGGTCTCGGCATGGATCCGGGTCATGTCCTCGAGCCCCAGCGGGATGCGCTTGGCGCCCTTGCCGCCGGCGTGCGGTCCGGTGCCGGTGGTGGCGGCGCCGGCGGCCAGCACCAAAACGAAGAGGGCGACGAGGACCCGACTGAGCCTCAAGGCGCCGCGGGTCACCACCAGAGTTCCCCGCCCCGGCCGGTGTCCGGCCTCCAGAACCAGGACCACGGCCACCGCCAAGAGGGCCATCCCGACCAGGAAGTGGACCATGACCACGTAGGCGTTGAGCTTGGAATACACCACGAAGGCGCCGATCACCGCCTCGCCGATCACCCCGAGGATCAACCCTCCCGACAACCACCTCAGGTCGGACCGGGCCGGTCGGCGGAAGAACGAGGCCAGCACGGTCACGGCGCAGGAGATGACCAGAAGGGTCACCACCAACCGGTTGCCGAACTCGATGAGGGGGTGGAGACTCAACGGCGGGGTCAGGTGGTGCTGTGAACAGGTGGGCCAGTCGGGGCAACCGAGGCCCGAGTCGGACAGGCGGACAGCCGCTCCCGTCACCACGTTGAGCACCACCATGGCCAGGGTCACCCGAGCCAGGAGGAGGAACGGCCGAGGGCCGATACGCAGGGAAGACACCGTCCAGGTATGGTACCGGCCCCACAACCGCCACCGCCGGGCGCATCTTCTCGTGTCGGGCTTTCGAACCGGGCGCCAGAGCCGACCCCAGAGCCGGGCCCAGAGCCGGGCGCCAGAGCCGGGCCCAGAGCCGGGCCCAGAGCCGGCCCGAGTTCACGCCAGAACCGGGTCCGAGGATTCCCCCTGCGGCGGGCCACTAGAGTTTGCCCGATGGCGCTTCCCGCGTTGGCCCCCGCTGCCCGCCGGTCCGTCGGCGCCCGGGTCGGTGCCTATGTAGCCCTCACCAAGCCGCGGATCATCGAGCTCCTGCTCATCACCACGCTGCCCACCATGATCGTGGCGCAGAGGGGTCTCCCACCGGTGTGGTTGATGTGCGCCACCCTGCTGGGCGGTGCCCTGGCCGCCGGTGGGGCCAACGCCATCAACATGGTCGTCGACCGGGACATCGACAAGATCATGCACCGCACCCGCAACCGACCCCTGGTGACCGGGGCCGTGACGCCCCGAAACGCACTGGTGTTCGCCATCACCCTCGAAGTGGCGGCCTTCGCCGAGCTGTGGGGTTGGGTCAACCTCCTGTCGGCGGTGCTGGCTATCTCGGCCACCTTGTTCTATGTATTCGTGTACACGCTGTGGCTCAAGCGCACCAGTAGCCAGAACATCGTGATAGGCGGAGCCGCCGGTGCCGTCCCGGTGCTGGTGGGGTGGGCGGCGGTGACCGACAGTCTGGCGTGGACCCCTGTCGTTCTGTTCGCCATCATCTTCGTGTGGACGCCACCACACTTTTGGGCACTGGCCTTCAAGTACAAAGACGACTACCGGGCGGCCAACGTGCCCATGCTGCCGGCCGTCGCCACCTTCAAGCGCACCGCCCGGGGCATCATCGTCTACAGCGTCCTGCTGGTGGCTGTGTCGCTGGTCCTGGCCGCCGTGGCCCATCTCGGGCCCGTCTACCTGGTGTCGGCCGGCGTCCTCGGGGTGGTGTTCATCGCCCTGGCTCTCCGGCTCTGGCAGCGCGAGACGCCCAAAGCGGCCATGCAGCTGTTCAGCTACTCGATCACCTACCTCACGCTGCTCTTCGTGATCATGGCGGTCGACATCTTCACCAAGCATTGACCGCGATGTCACCGGACACCGGTACAACAGTGGACCCCGAGCCCGCCCATCCGGCCGTTGCCGCCCCTCCACCCGACGGCACAGCGCATCCGGACGGCACCCCACCACGGGACGGCGCCCCACCACCGGACGGCACCCCACCACCGGACGTCATCGCACCCCCGGACGTCATCGCACCCCCGGAGGCCGGTTCCGCACCGCCGGACGGCACCGGGCCCCCGAACGCCGGTTCCGCACCGCCCGCAGCCGAACGCCCGCCGCCCCGTCGGGGACGGGCCCTGGCCATCGGCACCGTCATCGCCATCGGTCTGGCCGTCTTCCTCTTCTTCGGTTTGGGTACCCGGTCCAACTCCACCGGTTCGGGATCCTCATCGGATCCGGGCGCCATCGTCCCGATCGGGAGCCGTGCCCCCGGCTTCACCCTTCCGTCGCTCACCGGCGGGGCGCCGGTAGATCTCGACGCTCTCGGCGTCAAGGTCCACCACCCGGTCGTGCTCAACTTCTTCGCTTCGTGGTGCACCCCCTGCCAGAAGGAGTCGCCCCTCCTGGCCAAGACGGCCGACGCTGAGCGAGCCAAAGGCTCCCGCGTCCAGTTCATCGGGGTCGACGTGGCCGATCAGCCGTCTGACGCCATCCCCTTCGTCCACCGCACCGGCATCACCTATCCGGTGGCCAACGATGCGGATCTCCGGGTCACTTCCGGCCTCTACGGTCTCAACGGCGAGCCCAACACCTTCTTCATCGCCACTGATGGTCGTGTCATCGGCCACGTGATCGGCGCCGTCACCGCCCCGGAACTGCAGTCCTGGATCCACCAGCTCGGTTCCTGACCGGCCGAGCCTCTGACCGGGACCCGCCGCGCCAGCCGGTGACCGCTCTCTCGCCCTTCATTCCCAACGGAACAGGGCCGCGGCCACCGTCGGGGCCAGCACCGCCCAGACGACGAGCACGATCCAGTCGTGAACCGACACAGCCGTGCTCGACCCCAGGGCGTGGTGGAGGGCGTCGGCCAGGGCGGCGGCCGGAAGCACTCTGGACACAGCGGCCAGCCAGCCCGGCAGTTTCCCGAGCGGGATGAGCATGCCCCCGAGCAGCAACAGCACGACGAAGAGAGCGTTGACCACGGCCAGATTGACCAGCGGCTTGAGCGTCCCGGCCAAAAGCAGCCCGATGCCACCGAAGGCCACCGTACCGAGCACGATGGCGCCCACTGCTGCGCCCACCAGAACGCCACTGCCGCTGTCCCCACTGCCGCCGCTACCCCCGGGGCTCCAACCGAGGGCGAAGCCGACCCCCACCAACACGGCGGCCTGCACCATCTCGATGCCGATGACGGTCACGATCTTGGCGGCCAACAGCCGGGGTCGGCCCAGGGGTGTGGCCCCGAGCCGCTTGAGCACGCCGTAGCCGCGATCGAAGCCGGTCCCGATGCCGAGGGCGGTCATCGACGTGGACATGACGGCCAGGGCCAGAATCCCCGGTACCAGGAAATCGACCGGATGTCTGGTCCCGGTGGGCAGCACGTGCACCCCCGAAAAGAACAACAGGAACACGACGGGAATGCCCAGGGTGAGGAAGACCGTCTCGCCGTTGATGGCGATCATGGTCACCTCGGCCCGGACCTGGGCGACCAGTGGCCTCACCGGTCGAGCTGGTCGGTGGACGCGTCCGGGCCCCGGCCCTGGGACCGGCCCTGGCCGGCTCCCCCGGGTACCCCGTCCCCCGCCCGAAAAGCGCCCCCGCCCCTGTTTCCGTTGCTGTTTCCGTTGCCTGCTCCGGCCCTGGCTCCGGCTCCCCGTCCCGGTCCCGGTGGCTGTCCGAGTCGAGCGGAGCCGGGGGGGCGACGGCTCCTGTTGGATCAGGCACGGCGTCCCGGCCGGAACCGGTGATGGCCAGGTAGGCCTCCTCCAGGGAATGGCCGGTGCGCAGATCGCCGACGGTCAGGTCGTTGGTGGCCAACCATCCGGTCAGAGCGGCGATGACCGTAGGAGGGGTGATACCGGCTGCCATGACCAGCCGATAGGCGCCGGGTCGCTCCTCGGTGAGCGTGACCGTGGTTCCGGGTCCGAGGGCCTCGACCAGGGTCGAGGAGAGGGCACCGGTGTCGATGGCAACGGCGGTGGTGAAGCGGATGGAGCCGTCGGCGGTTCCCGACGCCAGGTCGGCCGGGCTCCCTTCGGCCAGCTTCTTCCCCCCGTCGATGATGATCACCTGGTCGGCCAGACGCTCGGCCTCGTCAAGCTCGTGAGTAGTGAGCACCACGCAGATGCCGCGGGCGCGCTGGTCGGCGATGATGTCACGCACCACGATGCGTCCCTCGGGGTCGACGCCGGCGGTGGGCTCGTCGAGGAAGAGCACCTCGGGCTTCCCCACCAACGCCAGCGCCAGCGAAAGTCGCTGCTGTTCCCCGCCGGACAATCGCCGCCACGGGGTGCGCCGCACGGGTCCGAGGCCCACCCGCTCGATGAGGTGGTCGGGGTCCTCGGGATCGTCGTAGTAGGCGGCGAAGAGGTGGAGTACCTGGGCCGAACCGAGCATGGGGTAGATGCCGCCCCGCTGCAGCATGACGCCGATCCGCCCCACCAGCTCGGTGTGGTGGCGGCGCGGGTCGAGCCCGAGCACCCGGGCCGAACCCCCGTCGAGGGTGCGGTAGCCCTCGAGGGCCTCGACCGTGCTGGTCTTGCCGGCGCCGTTGGGACCGAGCAGGGCCACCACCTGGCCGGCGTGGGCCACAAACGAGAGCCGGTCGACGGCCAGGGTGGGGCCGTAGCGAATGACGATCCCGCTGCAGTCGACGGCCGGAGGTCGGAGCGCGGTGCCGTCTCCCGTGAGCGCGGTGCCGTCTCCCGTGAGCGCGGTGCCGTCTCCCGTGAGCACAGTGCCGTCTCCCGTGAGCGCAGTACCGTCTTCCACGGGGGGTCACGCTACCGTTGTCCCGCAATGATCGATATCCGCAGGGTGAGAGAGAACAGCGCCTCGGTGAAGGCCGCACTGGGTCGACGGGGCGTGGATCCGTCCGAGGTGGACCATTTGCTGGTTCTGGACGAGTCGGCCCGATCGGCCATCGGTTGGCGCGACGATCTCCGGGCTCAGGTCAAGTCGCTGTCCAAGCAGGTGGGGGAGGCCCGGCGGTCGGAGGGGGCCGATTCGGCCACGGCCCAGGAACTGGCCGACCGCAGCCGCGAGCTGGGCGAGGAGGAGGGGGAGGTCGGGGTCACGGCCGACGCCGCCCAGCTGGAAGTGCGCCGGGCCCTGCTCTACCTGCCGAACCTCCCCGCCGACGATGCGCCCGACGGTGCCGGCCCCGAGGACAACGTGCTGGCCCGCTCGTGGCCTGATCCGATGCCCGCATACACCGCGGCACAGCGGGTGCCGCACTGGGAGATCGGTAGCGCCCTGGGCCTGCTCGACATGGAGCGCGGCGCCAAGCTGTCGGGCTCGATGTTCCCACTCTACCGGGGCATGGGGGCCCGACTACTCCGGGCTCTGACCTCGTTCGCCCTCGACAGCCACGCCGACGAGTTCGAGGAGATCCGCCCTCCCACCATGGTCCTGACCGACACCATGGTGTCGACCGGCCACCTCCCCAAGTTCGAAGAGGACGCCTACCACATCGAGCGGGACGACCTCTGGGCCATCCCCACCGCCGAGGTACCCCTCGACCTCGATGTGGCGGGGCGACATCCTGGAGGAAGCCGCCCTCCCTCTGCGCCTGACCGCCGGCACCGCCTGCTTCCGGCGGGAGGCCGGAGCGGCCGGCCGTGACACCCGGGGCCTGTTGCGGGTCCACGAGTTCGACAAGGTCGAACTGTTCGCCTACGCCACCCCCGACCAGGCGCCGGACCTGCTGAGCTCCATGGTGGCCCGGGCCGAGGCCCTGCTCCGCCAGCTGGGCCTTCCCTACCGGGTGCTCGACCTGTGCACCGGGGACCTGGGCAACTCGGCGGCCCGCACCTTCGACCTCGAGGTCTACGCTCCCGGCGCCGACCAGTGGCTGGAGGTCTCCTCGGTCAGCTGGTGTACCGACTACCAGGCCCGGCGGGCCAACATCCGCTACCGCCCGAGTGGCGGCGGGGGCGGCGCCCGGTCCTGGTCCACACCCTCAACGGCTCGGCCCTGGCCTGGGCCCGTATCTGGGCGGCCCTGGTGGAGACCGGACGGCAGGCCGACGGCTCGGTGGTGCTCCCCGAAGTGCTGGCTCCTTACCTCGGAGGCCAGGTGGTCATCGCCAGCCGGGAGTGAGCCGACCCACATAGCCGGCTCGATTTAGCAGATCGGCCGCGATCGACCGGGTCAGCCAGATCAGCCGGTCGTCCGGATCGGCCCGAGCGCTGCGGCGGTCCCGGTTACTGGCCGGCCGCGTCCCGGGGGACGTCGAAGCGGTAGCCGACACCACGGATGGTGGTGATCAACTTGGGCGAGGAGGGGTCCTCCTCGACATGACTGCGCAGACGTTTGATGTGTACGTCGAGGGTCTTGGTGTCACCGAAGTAGTCCGAGCCCCAGATCCTGTCGATGAGCACATCGCGGGTCAGGAGACGTCCTGCGTTCTCCATCAGCAGCGAGAGCAGTTCGAACTCCTTGCGGCGCAGGTGGACGTCCTGGCCGCGCACGAACACCAGATGGCGGTCGGGATCGATCTGGATGCCACCGGCGTCCAGCACCGCATTGGCCGGGAGACCGACGTCGCCGTTGCGTACCGTGCCGGCCAGACCACCCATGGACGGGTGATTCGGTGCAGCGGCGTCTCCCGGCCCACCGAGCCCTCCCGGCCCTCCGAGCCCTCCGTGCCCCCCGTTGGTCGTCGGCGTCCGGCGCAGGACGGCACGCATCCGGGCCACCAGTTCCGCGTAGGCGGTAGGGCTTGGAGACGTAGTCGTCAGCGCCCACCTCGAGACCGACCACGGTGTCGATCTCGGTTCCCTTGGCCGTGACCATGATGATGGGAACGGCGGAGCGTGCCCGGATCGACCGGCACACATCGATGCCGGACAGACGGGGCAGCATGAGGTCGAGCAGCACCAGATCCGGCTCGACGGCGGCGAACAGGCGGAGGGCCTCGTTGCCGTCGCGGGCCACCGAAACGTCGAATCCTTCGCGACCGAGCCCGATGACCAGAGCATCGATGAACGACTCGTCGTCCTCGGCCAGCAATACCTTGGTCTGCAGTACTTCGGGCACCGGCGCCGCCGTCTTCTTGCTCATGCCGAGTACTCGGGAGGGCTGGGAAGGATGAGAGTGAACGTCGACCCCTCGCCTTCGCGTGAGTCGACCTCGACGTGGCCCTGATGGTTGCTGGCCACATGACGGACGATCGACAGCCCGAGGCCGGTGCCCCCCGATTCGCGACTGCGGCCGTGGTCCACACGGTAGAAGCGTTCGAAGATGCGTTCGAGGTCGCGCGCCGGAATCCCGACGCCGGTATCGGCCACGGTCAGCTGCACATGGCCGTCGGAGCGTTCCCCGGCCACCCGCACGGTGCCCTCTTCGTACGAGAAGGTCACGGCGTTCTCGAGCAGGCTGTGGATGGCCGAAACCAGCTGGCGGCGGTCGCCCAGCACGTATACCGGGGGTTCTGGCTCATCGAGCTCGATGGTAATGCTTCTCTGTTCGGCCGCCGATCTGACCCGTTCGACGGCTTCAGCCATGACCAGGTTGATGTAGATCGGCTCCCGGGGCGGTGACTCCTCGGATTCGATGCGGCTGAGGTCGAGGAGGTCGTCGATGATGCGACTGACCCGGAAGGCTTCGGCATTGATACGCAAGGCCAGACGCTGGGCGACGGTGGCGTCCCGCTCGACGGTGAGCGTCTCGGCCAGCAGGCCGAGGGCACCGATGGGGGTCTTGAGCTCGTGGCTCACGTTGGCCACGAAATCCCGACGGATCTCCTCGAGTCGTCTCCGCTCGGATATGTCCTCGATGATGGCGATCACACCGAGAGGCCGGCGCCCGTCGTCGACCAGTCTCGTCCGCACATTCAGCGTCTGCCGTGGCGGTCCGTACAGGTCGAGGGTGCGTTCGGCCGAACCGTCCTGCCAGGCGTTTTCGAGCATTTCGGTCACCGCCTGAGCGGCCAGGGCGTCACCGTGGCGGTTGTTCATCAGGGCATTGGCCCGGGCGTTGCGAAAGGCCACGTCACCGTTCTCGTCGCAGACGATGACCCCCTGGGGCAGGGTATCGAGGGCCCGACGCAGGCGAATGGCGTCCGAGCTGGCCTCGGTGACCGCTTCGGCCGCCTCGCCGGTGACCTTTTCGAGGTGGCCCAGGACGGGCTCGACCCCGCCATCGTCGGGGGGCTCGACCCCGAGGCGGTTGGACAGAGCGGTGAGCCTCTGCTGAAGCGCCCGACGCCCGGCCCGACGCCCCAGTCGAGCGGCGATGTAGACGGCCAGAATGGCCACCGCGCCCAGGACGACGTAGCCGATGACGTAAGGCTTCACGGCCTAAGCATGACAGGCCGGTGACTCCACCGTGGGCTTCCTCCGCCTGCGGCCTGTGTAATGAAAAATCATGAAAAGTATTGAAATGCCGTTGGCGGTTCTCTACTGTGAATTCCATGACCTCGACGCCCCTGATTCCCACCCCCGCTGCTTTCGGCGCCGTGCATGCCGCGCATGCCGCCGGTGCCGCCGGTGCCGTGCATGCCGCGCATGCCGCCGTGCCGCCGGTGCCGCCGGTGCCGTGCATGCCGCGCATGCCGTGCTGACGGCCACCTCCAATCTCCAGCTCACGCCGGACACCGGCGCACTCCCCGGCGGGGACGTCCTTCAGAAGTTGATGAACGGCCTGGACGGGTGGGCCCTGGCTCTGTCCCTGGTCGGCCTGGTGGTCGGGGCGGCGGCGTGGGCGCTCGGCTCGCACGGGCAGAACTACCAGCAGAGTTACGTCGGCCGTCGTGCCGTGCTCATCTCCGGGTTCGCTGCCTTGTTGATCGGGGCGGGTCCGGGCATCGTAAACTTCTTCTTCAACACCGGACAGGGCGTCCACTGAGGTGACCGGCATCGGGGGATTGCCGGTGGTGCCGGATGTGTCCTGTCCGTCGGTGGCTTCTGCCTTGGCCATGTCGGGACTCAGCACCGCCTGCAAGGTCACTTCGTCAGTCACATCGGCGGTCACTTCATCCGCCGTTTCCTCCGTCGCCTCATCGCTGGCCGGGCTCGGAGTGGACAGTGTGCTCAATGCCCTCGGTGGTTGGGTCACCGGCGGGGCCAGCTGGCTGTTGACTCAGATCGGCGCCGTCATCACCAGCACCACCACCGTCGATCTCGGAGCTTCGTGGTTCCTATCTAACTATGCCACCATGGTGGCCCTGGCCGGCGTGGTCATCGTCCCCATGCTGCTGCTTGGGATCATGCAGGCCATTTACAGGCAGAACGGCTCGATGCTGATCCGATCGGTACTGGTCAATGTTCCCCTGGCCCTGTTGTTGACGGCGGTGGCCATCAAGCTGGTGTCGCTGGGACTGGCGTTGACCGACACCATGAGTGATGTCGTCTCGCAAGGGGCCGGGGTCGACGCTGGGCGATTCCTCTCGGAGGTCAGTCTCGGTTTGTCCGGGTCTGGCACCGCTCAGCCCACCGTGCCCACCTTCGTTCTGTTCATCGCCGGGCTGGTCGTCGTATTCGGTGCGTTGATGGTGTGGGTCGAGCTCCTCATCCGTTCGGCCGCCATCTACGTGGCCGTGCTCTTCCTACCGCTGGTGCTGGCCAGCCTGGCCTGGCCCGCTATCGCCCACTGGTGCCGTCGACTGGTCGACACTCTGGTCGCCCTCATCCTCGGGAAGTTCGTCATCGTCGCCGTACTGAGCTTGGCTGCCGGTGCTTTGGCCGGGGGAACAGGAGCGACGGCAAATGGTGGCGGTGGGAGTGCGGGAGGCAGTGGGGTCGCAACTGGTGCCGATGGGGGTGGGTTCACTGCCGTTTTGGGTGGCACCGCCCTTCTCCTCCTCGCCGCATTTGCCCCGTGGGCACTCTTTCGCCTCCTGCCCTTCATTGAGGCGGGGGCAGTCGGTCATCTTGAGGGGCTCAGCCATCGCGCCCGGCAGACAGCGGCCACTCCTGTCAAAGGCTTGGCTGTTGTGGCCATGCGGTCGTCAGTGGCTGGAGCGGTGATGGGTGCCGGTGGTGGCATCGCCGGCGGGCTGATCGGCTCAGCGGTCGGATCACTCGGTTCGGGCCATTCGGACGGTTCGGGCGATTCGGACGGAACCTCTGGGGGACTCGCCGCCGGAACTGCCGGCGGTCCAGGTGGCGCTGGACCGCCTGGAACTCGACCTGATTCCGAGCCGTCCTCCGTGGAAAGGACCGGTGTCGGGACCTTGAATTCTCCGGGACATGGGATACCGGCATGGGCGGTGCATCCGCAAGCGACTGCCGCCGCCCGTCGTCACTTTGGCGACCTCCTCGACGCAGACGGGGCCAGCGGACGAGAGTCAGATCCAACGGGTATCGAACAGACGTCATTGCCTTCGTCGGGTTCGGTCGGATCGTCCCTTCTCGGTCCGGCCGGGGTGGACGGGGGCATGTCAGGCCGCACGGACAGCGTCATGGGCATCGGCACGGCGGGCATCGGCACGGCGGGCATCGGCACGGCGGGCATCGGCACGGCGGGCATCGGCACTGTGGGGTCGGGGCCACCCTTCGAGGTATCTCCATCCCCCGTTCCGGCGCCAAGGCACACCTTGCGACCGGACGTGATCGGTCATGACGAGTTGGGTGTGCGGTTGATTCCCGCACAGCGGTTACCGAGTCCTGGTCCGTTGCCCGCCGCTTCCCCCGTTGACCCATCGCCAACGACGCAACCCAACGATCCGCTCCCGGGCGACGGACTGTGACCACGGAGCACCGGCCGACCGATCGTGTCAGGTACCGGTTCTCCCCACTCGAGCGGCGCGGTGTGATCGCCGGATGGCGGGGTGGGCAGATCGCCGCCGTCGCCGCCGGACTCATCGTGGGGGTGCTCGCCGTGCGGTCCCGGCCATCCGCCGGAGGTGTGGCGGTGGCAGTGATCGGTACGGGCGTCGGCGTGGCCGTGGCGTTCTGGCCTGTTCAGGGACGAACGGGGGACCAGTGGTTTCCCCTCGTAGTTCGATGGGCGTGGACCGGAGGCCTGGGGGCCCGCCGTCAGTTGGCGCATGCTCCGGGGAATGGACACCGGCTCATCGTGGCCACCCCCGGTCGGGGTGAGCACCCGCTCGGGCACGCTCATGACCAGATTGCGGGAACTCGGCGCAATGAGGTCATCGATATACGGAGAGTGCCGGAAGTCTTCCGTTCCATGGCTCGGCGCACCGTCTTCGACGGGGTTCACATCGTGGCCGTGCCGTTGGGAGGGGATCCTTCAGCCCCAGAGCTCGGTGTTGTCGTCGACGGCCCCTCCCGAACGGCCACCGCGGTGCTGGCCGTGCGAGGGCACAGCTTCGCTCTCCTCGGTCCGAGCGACCAGGACGCGCGCATTGGGGCGTGGGCCCGAACGCTGTCGTCGATGGCCCGGGAGGGTTCGGAGGTGCATCGGATCCAGTGGATCGAATCATGCCTCCCGGATGACGGCACAGCTGTTCGCCGCTACCGAGCCGACCACGCCCTACTCGGCCCGGATTCGGCCGCCGGTCGGTCGTATCAGACGCTGGTGGACGGAGCGGCACCGGTGACCCGACGTCACCGGGTCTACGTGTCCCTTTCGGTGCGAACGTCTCGCCCGTTTCGGGCGGGCCATTCGGCGCGCAAGGGTGCGACGGCGGCGGGTGATGTGCTGCCTCGCGAAATCCACATGTTGCATCGTGCCCTCGAGGGAGCTGACATAACCGTCGACGGCGTACTCGGGCCCGGAGCCTTGAGCCGGGTGATAGGCGAGGCCATCGCCCCTGTTGACGCCGACTCTGATAGTGCCGGCACTGCCGGTTCCGGCATTGCCGGTTCCGGCGGTACCCGTTCCGCCGATCGGACGGACAGGCAGGTGGGCGGACAGGCCGCACGCCCGGACGACGCACCAGTCGGCCGGTGGCCCTGGCCTATAGCCATCGAACCGTCGTGGGATGCCGTGCGCACCGACGGCACCTGGCACGCCGTCTACTGGATCGCCGAATGGCCGCGGGTCGACGTGACCCCGGACTTCCTCGGACCGCTGCTGTTCTCGCCGGTGCGACGCTCACTCATCATGGTCATGGAGCCGGTAAGCCCGCTGCGGGCCGCTCGACAGGTGGCCCAAGCCCGGACAGCCGATCTGGCTGACGGCGAACTGCGCCGCCGAGGAGGGTTTCTTGTTACCGCCCGCCACCGTCGACAAAAGGAAAGTGTGGAGGACCGGGACACCGAGCTGGCCGACGGACACGCCCAGTATCGATTTTCGGGATATTTGACGGTAACTGCTGACGCCAAGTCGGAGCTGGCTGCGAGCTGCTCCTCGGTAGAACAGGCAGCGAGTCAATCCGGCCTCGAGCTACGCCTTCTCTACGGCACTCAGGACGCAGCCTTTGCCTGTTCTCTGCCGCTGGGTCGCGGCCTATCGTGAGCCCATCCTCCTTTCGGGTTCCGGCGCACGTAGCAACGACTCGGCATCTCTGCGCTGCTTACCCTTTGGTCTGTGAGGCCGGCCTCGGCCACGAAGGAGTTCTGATCGGTCGGGACGTCCTCGGTGGGTCATTCGTGTACGACCCGTTCATCCTTTACCGGAGAGGGGTGATCACCAATCCGAACATGCTGGTGATCGGTCAGATCGGGCGGGGAAAGAGCTCTTTCGTCAAGACATACCTGTGGCGGCAGGCCGTATTCGGTCGTCGTGCCTGGGTGGTGGATCCGAAAGGGGAGTACGGCCCCCTTGCCCGGGCCTGGGGCGTGGAGCCGGTGGCGTTGCGTCCGGGAGGGTCGGTCCGGCTCAACCCGCTCGACACCGAAGAAACGCTCGACGGTACTGGTGACCCCGCCGCCGGAGTCGGTAGGACAGCCTCCGCGCTAACGGCTGAGGAGGGCGCGGCGGCTGCGGCCGCGGGAGGCGCGGCGGCTGCGGCCGCGGGAGGCGCGGCGGCTGCAGCGGGAGGAGCGACGGCAGGAGGGTCGGGATGGGACAGGCAACGGGGTGCGCAACCGGACGCCGCCTTGCGGCGCCGGGTCATGCTGACGTCGTCGCTGGCTGTGGCCTGCCTCGGTCGGGATCTCCTGCCCAGGGAGCGGGCGGCGATCGATGCCGCGCTGGGCGAGGCGACACGGAAGGCCCAATGCGCCCGTGTGCCGGCGCCGACCCTTCCCCACGTTGTGGACGCACTCCTCGAACCACCGGTCGACGCCGCCACCGCTCTTCGAACCACTCCTGATGTTCTGGCCGAGGACGGGCGGGACGTGGCCCTCGAGCTCCGGCGGCTCGTGGGCGGGGACTTGTGTGGGATGTTCGATGGGCAGACGACCCCTGGGCTTCGGCTCGACGGACCTCTGGTCGTCCTGGACCTGTCCGCTGTCTACCACTCCCCGGCACTGGGAGTCCTCATGGCCTGCGCGGCAGCGTGGCTGCAAAGCGCGGTTCGGGCTCAGAATCGAAACCGCATCATCCTTGTCGTCGATGAAGCGTGGGCCATCCTTTCGAACCTCGGCGTGGCCCGCTGGTTGCAGACATCGTGGAAATTGTCGTGGGCCATGGGGGTCGCCAATATCGCGGTCCTCCACCGCCTGTCGGATCTTCGCGCCGTCGGGTCCACCGGATCCGAACAGGTCAATCTGGCCGAGGGTTTGCTGGCCGATTCCGAGACCCGGGTGGTTTACGCCCAGTCTCCTGGAGAGGTGGCGCGCACCAGCGAACTCCTGGGGCTCACGGAAACCGAGGAGGATCTTGCCAGTCAGCTCCGTCGGGGTATGGCTCTGTGGAAGGTGGGTCGTCGGTCGTTCCTCGTCGAACATCGTCTGGCTCCTGACGAGTCAGCGATCACCGACACCGACCAGGCCATGAACGACGACGTCGTCCTCCCACCCGATGCCCGATGAGCGTGGCAACTGACACAAGCACCGTCGTCGGCGTCGCTGCTCTCCTCGGCGTGGGTCTGATCGGCAACGATCGCACGTGGCTCGGACGGGTCGGACCGTCGGGCCACCACTTCGGTGCCTGGCGTCCGGGCCTCCCCCCTCCTGGACGCCAGGCACCTTCCACAGGCGCACGGGGCGGCATTCGAGCCCTCAGATCCACAAGGGCAATCAACCGAACGGCCCGGTGGGCTCGGGCTGCAGACCTGCGGCCGTTGGTGGCGGGCAAGGCCGGGGGAGCCGACCTTCCGCCGGCAGGACGGTTGGTCCTCGGAACCATGGGTAGACGCCTGATCGCCACAGAGCGAGCCCAGTCCGTCATCGTCATCGGGCCGACCCAGTCGCGCAAGACATCCGGCTTTGCCGTGCCGGCCATCATGGGCTGGGAGGGGCCGGTCATCGCGGCCAGCGTCAAGTCCGATTTGCTTGAGCACACCGTCGACCACCGGCGTCTGGCTGGAGCTGTCTGGTGCTTCGATCCGTCCGGTTCCACCGGTATGGCCTCTGCCTCCTGGTCCCCGCTCCCCGCCTCGCGCACGTGGCCGGGGGCCCGCCGGGCGGCCTCAGCGCTGACCGAGGTAGCCAAGTCGTCTGCCGGCTCGATGACCGACGGCGACTTCTGGTACGCAACGGCCGCTCGAATGCTCGGACCTCTCCTCTTCGCCGCGGCCTTCGGTGGCGGCGACATGGATGATGTCATCCGCTGGGTGGACACCCAGGAAGAGGACGAGGTACTCAATGTGCTCGAAGCCACCGGAGTGGAGCCTGCTCTGCACGTTGCCCGTTCCCTCTTCGGGAAAGAGGAACGTCAGCGCAGCTCCATCTATACAACGGTAGAGACCATTCTCGAGCCTTTTGCCGGTCTCGTCCCTATACCGCAGTCACATCAGGGAACATCGAGCTGGGC
This sequence comes from uncultured Acidimicrobiaceae bacterium, assembly GCA_963727955.1. Lineage (GTDB taxonomy): Bacteria > Actinomycetota > Acidimicrobiia > Acidimicrobiales > RAAP-2 > Bog-756. The sequence continues at coordinate 16,867 of CAVSII010000009.1, read as the reverse complement.
CGGTCCTGCCCCTTCTCCTGTGCACGCTCCCGCTGGCGGGGAGATCGATCCTGCCACACTGCTGCATGGTACGAACACGCTCTATCTGTGTGCTCCGGCCCACGACCAACGGCGGCTGATGCCGCTGTTCGTATCGGTGATGCGCCAAATCGTCGAGTACGCCTACGATCACGTGTCTCACAGCCGACGACCACTGGAGCCACCGCTTCTCATTGTGCTCGACGAGGCGGCAAACATCGCTCCGTTATCGGATCTCGACTCATTGGCAGCTACTGCCGCGGGTCATGGCATTCAGTTGGTCACTGTCTGGCATGACATGGCTCAGATCAATGCCCGCTACGGTCAGCGATCCACCACCGTGGTCAATAACCACCGCGCCAAACTGTTTCTGTCGGGAATCTCGGACCCCTCGACGCTCGACTATGCCAGTCACCTCATCGGCGAAGAGGAGGTCGTTCTCCCGTCGGTGACGCTTGGAGGTCATGGATCGAGCGGTGGCCCAAGTACAACTCATTCGCAATCTGTCCGTCGATTGGCGGCGCCCGATGTTCTGCGCCGAACCCCTCCGGGAGAGGCGGTGCTTCTCTACGGCGACCTGCCACCGGCACGACTGCGACTCCGGACGCGTTTCGAGATGAATGACCAAAAGGGTCGTAAGCCGTCACGCTCGAAGTGATACGCCGCTGTCACTCCTGTTGTCGTCTCCAGCTCTCCCGACCGTCGAGGCTGTCGATCCCGAGCCCTGGTTCATGTCCGAAAGCGGGTGGGGGAGTGAAGGACCACTCGGGAGTGCCGTCCTTGGCGGTGCCGATCCGGGAGAGGTCCCATCCTTCGTAGGTTTTGAGGAAATGGTGATGGTGACAGAGTCGGGCCAGATTGTCGAGGGCGGTCGGTCCACCCTCGGCAAAGGGGACGATGTGGTCGATCTCGAGGCCGGCGGCGATGCCACAGCCGGGGACCACACAAGCGGGGTCCCGGTGGAGGAGGGCGGTGCGCAGGGACCGGTTGATGGTGCGCCCGAAGTGGGAGACGGCCCGGATGTCCCCGGCCTGGTGGAAGAGGTAGCGCAGGTAGGAGTCGTCGGCCATGGACCGGGCCATGGGGACCGGGATGGGACCGACGTTGTCGATGGCACAGCACTCCCCGGGGTGAACCCGGCCCCGGAGGAGGGCGGCGAGGTCGACCCGCACCACCACCGAACAGGCCGGGGGACGGTCGATGACAGCGGTCTCCTCGGATGTGGACTGCTCGGCCCCGGCCCCCTCGGATGCGGACCGGGGTTCGCTCCCTCGGCGGCGAGGGGGACCGCCCCGGGTGGCTACCGACCTCCCCGGTGGGCCTGTCCGCCCCCCACCGGAGCCTGTGCCGGTGCCCTCGGTGAGGGTGGGGCCGGTGCCCTCGGTGAGGAGGGCGAAGAAGGCGTCGGCCATGTAGGCCCGTTCCGGCTCGCCCCTGTCCCCGGCGGCCGTGGCCGCCTTGCGCAGGCAGGTGGCGGCTGAGCCCAGCCGGCTGAGGATGAGGGCCCCCCGATCGGCCGTGTCCCGGCCCTGGAAGCAGAAGGCCCCCTCGGCGTCGGTCCACGAGGCGAACCGGCGGGAGGCGTGGATACGCCGGACAGCGGCCAGGGGATCGGCGGTGACGGCGCTGGCCCGGCTCTGCCGGCAGCGCTCCTTCACGGCCTGGAGGGGGGCATCGGCCGCCCCGGCCACCAGGTCGGCCTCCTGGGTGGGGTCGACCACCCCGGCGTCGACCAGTTCGGCCACCTTGGGGGTGGAAAGTGTTCCTCTGCGCACCTCTTCTTGGGTGCCGGGCAGGGCCTCCAGACGCCGCCCGAGGGACAAGGTGGCCCCGGCCTGACCGGTCGAGACCCCCTCCAGGTCGGCCAGGAGCACAGCGGCGTTGCGGTGACCCGTCTCCCGCCACACCAGGGAGGACTCGATCCGGGGGGCGAGCAGGGTCTTGCCCGCCACCGCCAGCCGCTCCAGGCCGGCAAAGGAACCGTAGAGGTCGGTGGCGTCCCTACCGGTCACACAGTCAGGGTCGAGCTCGGCCACTACTGCCGACAGCACGTCGACGGCCCTGGCCAGGCGGGCCCGGAGACCCTCCGACCGACCAGAGCCCTCCGACCGACCAGAGCCCACCGACCGACCAGAGCCCACCGACCGACCAGAGCCCTCCGACCGAATACCTGTCGCCGTCGCCGGAGCCGTCCTCTTTCCCTGAGCTGGCCTCTTCGCCTCAGCTGACCTCTTCGCCGGAGCTGTCCTCATTGCGGTGGCCGAGGCCGTCGCCGATGTCATGGCTCCACTCTCCCAGTGGGGTGTATCACCCACGGCTCCCTTTTTTCAGTGGTCCGCCTTGCTGTTCACTGAGGTCCGATAGGCGCCTCGTATCCACGGCATTTTGAGGTTCCGTGGAATCGCCAGCTGGGGTCTGTGGTCGGTAGCATCCACCGTAGTGACGCCGTCCACGGCCGACCCGGCAGAATTTGCGTCCCACTCCCCGGCATCGGGCTCAGGAGTCGGCCCCGCGTTCGACCCGTTTAACCCCCGGTGGTCCAGTGATCCCTTTCCTGTCTACGCCGATCTGCGACAGCGGGCGCCCATCTCTCGGAGCGAACTCGGTTTCTGGGTGGTGGCTAGGCATGCCGACTGCCTGGCCGTGCTCCGGGACCGGCGGGCAAGCTCGGACAGCCTCAACGTCGCCGACGAGCGCATGCCGCCGGGCTTTCGCACGCCGGTGCAGGAAAACGATCCGGTGGCGGCGGCCATGCTCGAGATGCGCCCATTTCTTTTCCGAGATCCGCCCGACCACACCCGACTGAGGGGCCTCGTCTCCAAGGCCTTCACCCCGAAGGTGGTGGAGTCGTTGCGTGATCGAACCCAGGAGGTGGTCGACGAGCTCCTCGACGCTGCCCTCGAGGCCGGTGATGTCGATCTCATGGAGGATTTCGCCTATCCGTTGCCAGTCCGGATCATCTGCGACCTCCTCGGTGTACCGCTCGATGATCAGGAGCGTTTCAAGGTCTGGTCGAATGCACTGGCACGAGGCCTCGATCCCGACTTTCTCCTCACGCCAGAAGTCATCGCGGCGCGGAACGAAGGTGTGCTGCAATTCGCGCAGTACTTCTTTGAGCTTCTGGCCGACAGGCGTCGCCATCCAGGTGACGATCTCCTGAGTGCCCTGGCTCAGGTCGAGGACGGGGACATCGTTCTGAATGAGACCGAGCTGCTCTCTACTTGCATTCTGCTGCTCGTGGCCGGCCATGAGACGACGGTCAACCTCATCTCCGGCGGCGCCCTCGCCCTTCTCCGACACCCTGACCAGCTGGTGCGTTTCCGCAGCGATCCGGAGGTGACCCGGAGTGGGGTCGAAGAGATGCTGCGCTACGTCTCGCCGGTGCAGCTCACCGGTCGCTCCTTCATCGAGCCCTGCGAGTTCGGCGGAGTGGAGTTCGCAGCCGGCGACTTCGCCATGTTGCTGCTTGCCTCGGCGAACCGAGATCCAGAGCAGTTCGAGGATCCCGAGAGGTTTGACATCACCCGTACACCGAACAACCACCTCGGGTTCGGTTTCGGCATCCACCACTGCCTGGGTGCCCCACTGGCCCGAATGGAGGCGCAGGTTGCTCTCTCTTCTCTGGTCAGGCGGGCGCCGAGCATGGCCATGACCGTCGACGAAGTGTCCTACAAGACAAACGTCGTTCTGCGAGGGATGGACTCACTGCCGGTAGCCATGCGGGGCTGATCTCCGGTCCCGGCAACGCCGAACCGGCAACACCTACCACCCACCGGGCAAAACCACACCACCCACCAGGCACTGAGCGCCCGGAACCACCCCGGCACCAAGGACCTGAGCGTATGTGCCGTCGCTCAGCTGACGGCGGCGCGATCGAAAACCGGTTGCAGGCTGTCGAGGGTGGAACGCACGTCGTCGGCACCAAAGGCAAAGAGCAGGGCGGCCACGGCATCGACCCCGGCGTCGGCGTATCGCCCGGTGATGTCAGCATCGAGTGGGTGCATGTACGGGCATACGGTGAGCCGGATGTCGGCCCGGGTGCGACCCTCCTGAGCCAGCAGTCGGTCGAGCTTGGCCAGGGGCTCGGCGAGGTCGTCGGGAGTTCGGTTGAAGGTGTGCCAGCCCTGGGCGGAGCGGGCCGTTCGGGCCAGGGCGGCATCGCTCTCGCCGCCGATGTGGAACGGGGGATGAGGCTGCTGCACCGGCTTGGGAAACATGGCGCACGGGTTGAGTGAGTAGAACTCGCCTTCGTAGGCCGAGGTCTCGTCGCACCACAGGGTGCGCAACACTTCGATGTACTCGTCGGTCCGACGGCCCCGGTTGGGCCACGACACGTTGACGGCGTCGAACTCCTCCTTGAGCCACCCGACGCCAATGCCAAAGTCGACTCGACCGTTGGAGAGCCAGTCGAGGGTGGATACCTCTTTGGCTGTGTAGACGGGATTGCGCTGAGGGAGGAGCACCATGGCCGTGCCCAGACGCACGGTGCTGGTGTGGGCGGCCAGGAAGGAGAGGGTGGACAGGGGCTCCAACAGCCCGGTTCCGGGAGGGACCGGGACGCGGCCGTCCTGGGCATAGGGGTACACCGAGCCGTATTCGTCGAAGAGAACCACATGCTCGCCAACCCAGATGGTGCCGACGCCGCGTTGCTCGGCTTCGTCGCCGATGAGAGCCAGCAGCTCCGGCGTGGTGAAAGGATTAGCGGTCGGTACCCAGAGATCGATGCGCACGAACACTCCTTGATCGTCGGTCGGCTATGTCGGAGGGCGGCTATGTCGGAGGGCGGCTATGTCGGAGGGCGGCTATGTCGGAGGGCGGCTATGTCGGAGGGCGGCTATGTCGGAGGGCGGCTATGTCGGAGGGCGGCTATGTCGGAGGGCGGCTATGTCGGAGGGCGGCTATCGGCGGGGTTGTGTTGTCGGTCGGATAGGTCTGTCGGTCGGCTAGGTCGTGCGGTCGGCTAGGTCGTGCGGTCGGCTAGGTCGTGCGGTTGTGCGACCATCCGGTCGTCCATGTCGGTCGGCGGTTGTGTCGTGGTCGGGAGTGCTCGGACCTCTTGCCTCCTTCGCTTCAGGCAGGTGCCGTAGGGGCGACCAGCGGCCAGGGACGTTCACGTTCGGCGGTGCGGGCCAGGTCGAGCAGAAGCTGCTCTTCGTGGTGCCGACCGATGACCTGGAGCCCGATAGGCATTCCGTCGATCAGCCCCGCTGGAATGGACACGGCCGGGTTACCGGTCAGGTTGGCCGGAATGGTGAGCGCCCCGTTGTTGCCCACTGCCCTGTTGAATCCGTATTCAGCGATGAGGTCGACTTCGCCGACGGTCGTGGGCATGGGGCCGGAGGCACCGAAGGCGGTGTCGGGGTTGGTGGCACAGAAGATGAAGTCGGTTCGTTCGAAGATATCCGCCATTTTCTCGTTGACCTCGACCCGGAACATCTCGGTGGTGCCGGTCGTCTTCAGGTTGAGGTGGTGGGAGGCGATGTTCATGATCAGCTGGATCTCGGGGGTCAGGTCGTCGTTGCATTCCGGGTACCGGTCGCCGAGTCCCCCGGCCAGACCGATTGCGTTGGACATGGCCCACTCGAGGCTCATCTCCGGAAGTTGGACAACGACATCGACCCGGACGAGACCGGTGGAGGCGATGAGCGCTTCGGCCAGTTCGACGACGAGTGCCGCGCCACGGGGTTCGACGATGGCCGAACCCAGGTCGACGGCAACGACCGCCCGCTTGCCGCGGAGGTCGAAGGTGTCCAGCCCGGCCTCCCATCCTTCGACGCGTGGCAGGCTCAGGGTGTCGCGGGGATCGAAACCGTTGCAGACGTCGAACCAGCGAGCCGTGTCCCGCACCGACCTGCTGACGCATCCCACCACCACGGTCAACGGGGGCTGGAGGGCCTGGGGGCCCTTGGGAATACGCCCGAACGTCGATTTGAGCCCGAACAGCCCGGTAAAGGCGGCCGGAATGCGGATGGAGCCGCCGCCGTCCCCGCCGCTGGCCAGCGGGATGAGACCGCCGGCCACCGCTGCGGCCGACCCGCCGGAGGAACCACCGGGAGTGCGCTCAGGATCCCAAGGGTTCCGGGTGACGCCGTGAAGCTTTGTCGACGTGAGGTTGACCCCTCCGAACTCCGACGCCGTGGTCTGGCCGGCAAGCACCGCTCCGGCGGCCCGGAGCCGGGTGATCTGGGTTGAGTCGTGGTCGGCGATCCGGTCCTTGAAGACCAGCGAGGCCTCGGTGTAGGGCCAACCCTCGACCGTCTCCAACTCCTTGATGGCGAGGGGGAGACCGCCGAAGGGGAGGGAGACGTCGGCCGTCGCCGCCTGGGTCCGGGCCGCCTCGATATCGAGATGGCTGAAGGCATTGAGTTCGGAGGCGTCGATAGCCTCGAGCGACGCGTCGAGGGCTTCGGGAGGGCTGATCGACCCCGCTCGGAAGGCGTCGACCAGCGAACAGGCATCTCCGGACCAGGGTTGAGTGCTCACGGCCAGAAAACCTAGTAGCAGTCGGTCATCTTGGCGACTGGTAGTGGATAAGCCCTGCGCGTACCTCCCCCGTGACTGTGCCTAGCGTGGTGGCATGAGCGACGACCGGGACCCGGACACCAGCAACGCCATCGAGGCGAAAGATCCGTCAACGACGGGATCGGCCAGCGATGGCCTCGGCCAGCAGCCACAGCACCCCTTCACCCTGGCCGTAGACATAGGCGGTACGGGCCTGAAGGCCTCGGTACTGGATGCAAAGGGGTCGATGGTGGCCGACAGGGTGCGCATCCCCACCACGTACCCGCTTCCGCCCGAGAAACTGGTTGCCGACCTCACCCGTCTGGTGGCTCCGCTGCCCGCGGCCGAGCGGGCCTCGGTCGGATATCCGGGAATGGTTCGTGACGGTCTGGTTCTATCGGCGCCGCACTTCTCGACCAAGCACGGTCCCGGCAGCGCCGTCGACGAAGACTTGTTGACCCAGTGGATCCGGTTCGATCTGGCTTCCGCCCTCACAGCCGCCTTCCACATCCCGACCAAGTTGGCCAATGACGCCGACATTCAGGGTGCGGCGGTCGTGCGGGGGACCGGGCTCGAGTTGGTGATCACGCTGGGCACCGGCTTCGGTAGCGGTCTCTTCTACCAGGGCCAGCTCATGCCCCATCTCGAGATCGCGCATCAACCCTTCCGCAAGGGCGAGACTTACAACGACCAGCTCGGGGAGTCCACCCGCAAGGAGATCGGTGAGGAGCGCTGGAACAAGAGGGTGCACAAGGCCATCGTCAATCTACGCGCCCTCATGTTTTTCGACCATCTCTACATCGGCGGAGGCAACTCGAGACGGGTCAGTCGACAGAATCTCGAGGCCGACGTGACCATCGTCGACAACACCGCCGGCATCCTCGGGGGCATCAAGTTGTGGGGCGTCGACCACATAGGGGTGAACCGGGTCACTGCGTAAGCCGCAACCCCTTCGGCCCACCGTTCTGTAACCCCCACACGGCCCACCAGCCGAGCCCGACCCGGTCGAACTCAGCCTTGCCAACTCCTCCAGCTGCGTTCGACGTCATTGAGTGAGCCCTTCCAGCCCTTGCGGGCTTTCTTGGCTACGTCCGCCTGCACGAGCACGAGCGCATCGACCGGCCCGGCCAGGTCGGGGCGCTCGTCGGCCAGGGCCCGGAGCCAATCGATCGAATAGAGGGCGTCGTGGAAGTCCCCGAGCTTGATCTGAAGGTTCTCGGCCGCTTTCGCCGTCTTACGAGCCGGTCCGCCTTCGATCAGTGCCACCGTGTTGCAGCCGTAACGGAGATCCTTGACCCGGATGCGAACTTTGTGCAGGTTTTCGTCGGCCGGATCCTTACGTGCTCGCCGGCTCGAGCTCCGTAGATCGTGCCAGGCCCGACGCAGCATGATCGGGAGCACTTCTCCGGCCGGTTTGGAAGCCTTGGCCTTGAAGGCGGGCCCGTCCCACAGGACCATCATCTGCTCGGTGAGATTGAAGCGCCGGGCCCCACCCCGTTCGGCGGCGATAGCGGCCAGCGCCATATCCGCTCTTGTCGAAACTGCGTAGTTGAGCCGGTCGACGTCAGCTGCACCCATCACCTGGGGCGCGGTGCCCGAGATGATCTCCGAAATGATGTGAAGGTCCCGGAGCTCGCCGAGCCGGTTCCCATACCAGGCCAGCTCAGCTCGCAGGGCCGTGCCCCACATCGGATCCAGCAACAGTCGAAAGGTCCGCAGGTTCGAGCGGATGCGACGCAGGGCGACACGGCTCTGGTGGATGCGTTCCGTGGCGTCCGCACGCCGTTGGACGCCGTCGAGCTCGTGGGCGGCCGACTGGGCCCACAGCGGACGCGGTCGCATGAGGACGCTGAGTGCATCGATGGTCTCGCAGCGCTTGTCCTCGTCCACCAGCTCGTCGCCCATGTCATTGAGCAGGAAAGTGCGGGCGGCACCGGCCAGCACTCTGTGAAGGACCATGCCGGCGGTGGGTTCAGGGAACTGGTCCTCGGTATAGGCGAGGAGATAAGGCGCAGGTAGCGTGGACTTCGACGTCGCGCCCGGCTCCGGATCGCCGCCCGGCCCACCCCGATCGCGACCGAGCGCGTCCCCGGCATTGGCGTCCGGGGCACGACCGAAGGTGGTGTGCAGTCGGCGCGCTGGTCGGCCCTGGTCGTCCGTGAATTCGGTGGTCATGGCCTGGTCTCCTGGGCTACAGCCTACGGGCGTCGGGTGGCTGCTGTCAGAGAAATGGTCGGGAAGCGGTAAAGACGTGCCGTCTAGCCTGGGGCGATGCGCGCAGTCACCATCGTCGAGGGCTCACTGAAGTGGAAAGAGCACCCCGACCCGCAGCCCGGGCCCGGCGAGATTCTGGTGGCGGTGGCCGCTGCCGGCATCAACGCCGCCGACATCATGCAGCGCCAGGGTCTCTACCCTGCGCCGCCCGGGTCCCCCCCGGACATCCCTGGCATGGAGTTCGCCGGCGAGGTGGTGGGGCTCGGAGAAGGGACGACCCGGTTCGTCCCCGGCGAGCGGGTCATGTCCATCACCGGCGGCGGTGCTCAAGCCGAGCTGGCCGTAGTCGCCGAGTCGGTGGCCATCTCCGTTCCCGCCTCCATGGAGTGGGATCAGGCCGGCGGTTTTCCGGAGGCCTTTTACACAGCCCATGACGCTCTCTTCACCCAGGCCCACCTTCGCTCCGGTGAGAGGGTGCTCATCTCCGGTGCTGCCGGTGGGGTCGGGACCGCGGCGGTGCAGCTGGCTCACTCGGCGGGAGCCCACGTCATCGCCTCGGTGCGGTCGAGCGCCCGCCGCGGTGATGTGGCCGGACTCGGAGCCGACGAGGTCATCGACCCCGCAGACGTTTCCGGCCACGGTCCATACGACGTCTTGCTCGAACTGGTGGGTGCGCCCGGCGTGGAGGCCGTTCTACCGGTGCTGGCCATGGGCGGCCGGATCGTCGTCATCGGGGTGAGCGGCGGCGGAGCCAAGCTCGATCTCAACTTGTTGGCCCTGATGGGGAAGAGAGCGGCCATCGGTGGATCGATGCTGCGTGGCCGGACGGTCGAGGAGAAGGCCGCCGTGGCCCGGGCCCTCGAGCAGATGCTCGGCCCTCGGGTGGCCGACGGCGCCATCACCGTGCCGGTGGCCGAGGCTGTTCCCATCGAGCGGGCGACCGACGCCTACGAGCGTTTCGCGGCGGGCGGCAAGTTCGGGAAGATCGTTCTCGTCCGCTGACGCCCGCGCCCCGCGGCCTCTCTACCGCGAGACGATGACTGACGAGCCGTGGCCGAACAACCCCTGGTTGGCGGTGATCCCGACGTTGGCCCCTTCCACCTGACGCCCGGTGGCCCGGCCCCGGAGCTGCCAAACCAGTTCGCACACCTGGGCGATGGCCTGAGCCGGAATGGCCTCCCCGAAACAGGACAACCCGCCGCTGGGGTTGACCGGCACCCGGCCGCCGATGGTGGTGTCACCGGCGCGCAGCAGGCGCTCGGCCTCGCCCTCCTTGCACAATCCGATGTCCTCGTACCAGTCGAGCTCGAGGGCGGAAGAAAGGTCGTAGACCTCGGCCAGATCGATGTCCTCCGGACTGATGCCGGCTTCCTCGTAGGCAGCCAGCGCCACCGACTGCTTGAAGGTGGGGCCGACCGACGCCGTCGTGAACGACGAATCGGTCGAGAAGTCGGGCATCTCGATGACCGCCTGGGGGAAGCGGGGGGTGACGGTGGAGACAGCGTCGATGGTGACCAGGTCCGACCGGCCGGCCAGGCGGCGGGCAAACTCGACACTGGACAGGACGAGGGCGGCACCGCCGTCGGAGGTGGCGCAGATCTCGAGCAGTCGCAGGGGGTCGGCCACCATGGGGGAGGCCAGCACCTCGTCGGCGGTGACCTCCTTGCGGTAGCGGGCGTTCTCGTTGGACAGCCCGTGGCGGGCGTTCTTGACCTTGACGGCGGCGAAGTCGGCCTCGGTCGCCCCGTAGAGCTCGATACGTCGGCGGGCATACAAGGCGAAGTAGGTGGGATTGGTTGCACCGAGAAGATGAAACCTCAGCCAATCCGGGTCGTCCTTCCGCTCTCCTCCCACCGGGGTGAAAAAGCCCTTGGGCGTGGTGTCGGCCCCGACCACCAGAGCCACGTCGCACAACCCGGCCAGAATCTGGGCCCGGGCGCTGTTGATGGCCTGGGCCCCCGAGGCACAGGCGGCGTAGGACGAGGAGACCCGGGCGCCGGTCCACCCGAGGGCCTGGGCGAAGGTGGCCCCCGCTATGAAGCCGGGGTAACCGTTGCGGATGGTGTCGGCGCCGGCCACGAATTGGATGTCGGTCCACGGCAGTCCGGCCTCGGCCAGGGCGTCGCCGGCAGCGGCCAGACCGTACTCGACGAAGTTGCGGCCCCATTTGCCCCAGGGATGCATGCCCGCCCCGAGCACGGCGACCCTCTTGTCGTCAGGCACCGGCCGACCCCGCTCCCGCGCCACTAGCGCCAGCACCAGCCCGAGCCCCAGCCCCAGCCCCACCGGCACCACCACCACCGCCGCTGGCACCGACCGGACGCCATTTCCACACCACGTACTGGTGGTCGTCGTCCTCGTAGAGGGTGTCGAGCACCAGTTCGACCTCGGCTCCGACCCTCAGGTCGCCGACCCCCACTCCGGGGACGACCTGGCCCATCACCACCATCTGCTCGGCCGCCAGTTCGACGGCGGCGATGGCGAAGGGCACGTAGGGGTCAGCGGCCTCGTAGGGCTTGGGCGGCTGGTAGCAGGCGTCGGTGAAGGACCAAACCGTGCCCGTGCGGCTGAGCTCGACCTGGTCAAACGAGGTTCCCGCACACAGCGGGTTGCGGCAGAAGTAGGTCTCCTGGGGGAAGGCAAAGTTGCCGCACGTCGTGCACCTGCTCCCGAGGAGGGCGGGCCTCTGCTCGTCGAGGGTGAACCAGCCCTCGATGGCAGGGACGCGGGTCTTGGCCGGGGACATGGCCGGATTGTAACGCTCGCTCCGTTGGGCGGCTCTGGCCTGGGTCCGAGGGCCTGTCGCCAGGGGATGATCCGGGGTCGGCTCCACGGGACTCGGCTCCGCCGGTACGTCGGTCGCCGCCTGGACCCGGTTCTGTCTCGAGCCAAAAGACCGGGTCGACCCGTCCGGCACGGCCCACGCAGCAGCGGTCGACCGGCTCGCTACGACTCCTTCGGATCCTCAGAAGAGGCACCGCCGAGCCCACCGCGGGCTCGTGAGGCGGCGATGCGGGTGTCGTCCCAGCCGAGGACATCCCTCAGCACCTCGTCACTGTGTTGACCCACGGTGGGGGCGTGGGTGGGCGTCGGCAGTTCCTCACCGATGAACTTGAGAGGGGTCGGGAGCTGTTCGGCCCCCAGTTGTTCAGTCGGGAACCACTGGAAGCGGTCCTCGAATTGCGGGTCGCCGGCGATGGTCTTCGGCGAGTTGACCGGGCTGATGGGGACGTTCTCGGTGACGCCGAAATCGATCCACTCCTCGGCCGTCCTGGTGCGGAAGATGTCGCGGAGCTCGGCCCGCATTTCTGTGTTGTTGCGAGCGTGGTCGGCGTATTTCGACCCCGGCCACTTTTCGAACATGTCCAGGCGGTCGACGGCCTGGCAGAAGTTCTTCCAGAAGGCCTGCTCCGACGCCATGAACAGCACGTATCGCCCGTCCTTGGCCTCGTACACCTGGTAGCGGACGCCCTCGATCATGCCGGCGGTGCCCGGTTCGCGGCGCTCGTAGTCGTCGGCCTTGTTGCCGGTTACCTCCGACTCGGGGCGCTCGTAGGCCTTCCACGTCTCGCTGCGGTACCAGTCCATGGCTGCCGCCGCATCGGACTGGGCCACCTCGAGGAAGGACCCCTCGCCGGTGGCACGGGCCCGGACCACGGCGGCCAGGATGCCGAGTGCCCCGAACAAGGGTCCGGCGTGGATGCCGATCGACGCGTGTTCGGGGAGGTAGGCGAAGCCGTCCTCGTTGACCTGGGGAGTCACGATGCCGGCCCAGGTGTCGAAGGCGATGCCATGAGCCGGAAGGTCGCGGTAGGGACCCGTCATGCCGTAACCGGAGATGGTGCAGAAGACGATCTTGGGGTTTATCTCCCGCAGCTGCTGGTAACCAACGCCACGGCGGGCCAGACCCCCTGGTCGCATGGCTTCCACCACGACGTCGGCCTTGGCTGCCAGCTCCTTGAATGTGGCTACGTCTTCGTCGCTGCGCAGGTCCATCACGATCGACCGCTTCCCCCGGTTGACGTGGAGATGCATGAGCGAGACGCCGTTGACGATGGGCCAGGTCATCTCGCGGATGTAGTCACCGGACGGGGGCTCGACCTTGATCACTTCGGCCCCCAGGTCGACCAGGGGCATGGTGATGGCGGCCGGCCCGAGAGCCGAGCATTCGATGATGCGGATGCCGTGCAGAGGTGGGTCCGAGGCCACGACCAGGAGTGTAACTGACGCCCCGTCAGAATCGCCGGGCGACAAGGCTGCCTTCTATCTCCCCATGAGGTGGTCGGTTAGAGTGGGCAACTGCTCTGGGGCAGATGGATTCGGAAATCGTGGCGTGCACAGCCGCAGCGCTGCTTCGGACCGCACCAGGGCAGAGCAGCCGGCGCTCGTAGCTCAACGGACTAGAGCATCTGACTACGGATCAGAAGGTTGCAGGTTCGAATCCTGCCGAGCGCACTAGAAATTCCAGGCGTTGTCCCTGGTCAGGAGCCTGAATTTGGCGGCGGCCCAAAGTAGGGATCCACCGGTGACCCTACTTCTGACCCTATTTTTGGCCCGATGGGCGCCTGGGGCGAAGGAACGCTGCGCGAGAAGTCGCCCCGGCGTCTTCGAGATCCGGGTGGCTGTGGGTGTCGACCCTGTCTCCGGTCGGACCGTCCAGCGGTCGTTCTGGTTCCACGGAGCACGGGAGGATGCCGAGGAGCGTCGCCGTGAACTGGCCGCCCAGTTCGCCGAATACCGGTCCATCCGGCGGGCCGCACCGTTCCTGACCGTCGGGGAGCTGCTCGAGCGGTGGGTGGCTGGCCCGCACGACTGGCGTCCGTCCACCTGGGTTGGGGTCGGTCCAACGTCAAGGCGCTCAGCGCGGATCCCATCGCCGGACGACGGGTGGCCGACCCTGCGCCCCGAGGTCGTGCGGCTGACCATGGCCCGATGGCGGGAGACCGGGGCCAGGGTGTCGGTGGTCTCCGGCCGCTTCCGGGTGCTCCGATCCGCCGTCGGTTGGGCCCAGTCCGAATCGATCATCGATCGCAACCCGATCAGGGACATGCGGGGGCCGCCCCGGCCGGGCACCCGAATGCACGTCCCGGACAGGATGTCCTGCCCTGATCGAGATGTCCGAGCTGTCTGGTCGAGAAGGCAGAGGCGTCGAGGGACTCCGGTGAGTTCCTTGAAGGCGCTGCACAAGGCCGAGCAGGTCCGACTGCTCACGCGGCTGGCAGCCGACTCCGGGGCCCGTCGGGGAGAGTTGGCGCGCTCGATTCAGCGACTCTGGACGGCAGGGTTCTGCACCATCGAGCGGGGGTCTCCGGCGAGCAGATCGGTCCCACCAAGACCAAGCGGGTACGCCGGCTCACCCTGGGCCGGACTACCGTCGAACTGTGGCGAGCAGCGAAGGGACCTGGCGGCGACGAGCGGGGCCCGACGTCCGACTTCGGTGCGTGGATGTTCTCCCGGGACCTCGATCACCGGCGGCGTCTCACCACCGAGTCGGTTGGGCCACTGGTTCGCGGAGCTGTGTGCCGAAGCGGGCCTCGGCGGCGTCAGCCTCCACCGCCTTCGCCATACCGTGGCGACCTTCCTGGTGGCCGGGGGAACTCCTCCGGGCGCAACAACGGCTCGGCCATCGAGACGCCTCGACGACCCTCCGCAACTATGCCCACGCTCTGCCGTTGGAAGACCCAGAGGTGGCCGATGACATCGACGGCCTGCTGAGCGGTGCACGGGAATGAGGTCGGGGGTTCCGACTCGGGAAGACCCACTGCAGACCTCGAAGCCTGACACTCCGGCAGGCGATCACCTGAGGCTTTTCCCAGCGACCGCCCTACTCACCCCCGCATCGTCGCACAATCAATAGGCGAGCCGTCCGAGCGGATCGATCGGGCTGCGGAGGGAAAGCCCACCGTCGCAGATGAGCACCTGGCCGGTGACCCAGCTAGTCTCGTGGAGAGCCAGGATCGCCTCGGCGATGTCGTCGGGGGTACCAAGCCGGCCGAGGGCGGTGCGCTCGGCTACGCCTGCCAACCACCCTCGGTCTCGGGGCGCCGGACCGAGCATGGGCGTGTCGGTGACTCCCGGCGCCACGCCGTTGACCCGCACCTTGGGCGCCAGCTCCAACGCCGCCACCGCAATCACCATGTCGAGGGCCGCCTTCGATACGCAGTAGAGGCCCATGGATCTGTCTGCCAATCGAGCGCTCACGCTGCTTGTCGCCACGATGGAACCGCCATCGCTATCGAGCATTCGGCGCGCCAGCGCCCGAATGACCAGCCAGACGCCCTTGGCATTGGTTCCCAGAACTCGGTCCCAGGCCTCGGCCGAGGCATCGAGGAGGAATGCGGAGTGCCCGATCCCTGCGGTCACGGTCATCAATGACGGGACTCCGATACGTTCGACCGTGGCGTCGGTGGCCTCGTCGACCTGAGCCGCGTCGGTGATGTCACAGCGGATGTCAGCCCCGTGACCGAGGTCCCAGGTCAAGACCTCGACCCCTTGAAGCCGCTGCCGTTCGGCGACCGCGGCGCCGATACCGGACCCGCCTCCCACGACGACGGCGGTGGTCATGGCGCCACCCCTCGGAGCACGAAACCGACCACATCCTCGGCGATGGCCTGGACCGGACGCGTACTCCCCAGCGTGATGGCGTTGATCCCCACGGTGGTCACCGCACCCAGAATGGCAACGGCGACGAGACGTGGGTGTTCGATGGGGCGAAGGCTTCCGTCTGCGGCACCCTGCTCCAAGAGGCGGCGGATAGGACCTCGGTAGGCCGCCTCGATTCGCTCGTCGATGAGTGGCATGCGGGCAGCCCGACCGAGGTCGAACTGCAGGGCCCGGCTGGCTGCCGGGTACTCCTCGAAGATGCGTAGATGCGCCACGATTGCCGCTCGCAGGCGGTCGGCCGCGGTTCCCTCGGTCCTCAGAGCCTCCTCGATCGCACGGGAGATCTCGTCGAGGATCTCACTGAAGAGGAAGGCAAGGATGTCCTCCTTTCCGTCGAAGTAGTAATACAAGGTCGCTTTCGGCACGCCGGTGGCCGCAGCGATGTCCTCCATCTTGGTGGCGTCGAGGCCGTATCGGCCAGGAGCTGTGCGGCAGCCAACACCTTCGTACGCATCCCGGTCGGAAGTTCTCGCATTTCAAGGCCCTCCTTGGTCGGCGGGGGGTGAAGGGGGTGACATCTCTGGACTCGGAGTCTAGACTCGGCATCCAATGAAGGTCATCCATCACTCTGCGATCGTGTGCGGGACCTCGACCAGAGCCTCGTGTTCTGGCGCGACGGACTCGGTTTTGAGGTGCTGATGGACGAGCAGTTCGAGGGCGACTGGCCCACACTGCTTCACGTGCGCCAACAAATTCGTTGCGTCGGTATTTCTGGGCGATCCCGCCGCCCCGGGGTCGGGTATCGTCGAGCTCGTCGACCTCGGCGCCGTCCCTGACGCTGAGCGACCCGACGGAGCGCCGGCCTCGTCCGGCTTCCTGCTCCTCTCGGTCATCACCGAGGTGGAGGCCACCCTGGCAGGCTTCGAAGCTGAAGCTCGTGGCACGCCCCGACGAGTGGAGGTCAGCGGTGTGGCCATGGCCGTTGTCGCCGATCCCGACGGCGTATTGGTCGAACTCATAGACACGATGGCTGCACCCAATCTCTACCGGCTGTCATCCACGGGCACCGAGGCGTGACCCACATCGTCGACGTGGCGATCGTGGGTGCCGGGTTCGGTGGGCTGGCCCTCGCCGATCGGCTTGCCGAGGATGGCCTCGACGACGTCGTACTCCTCAACGCGGCGACGGAGTCGGTGGCACCTGGCGCGCCAACAGTTACCCGGGAGCCGCATGCGACGTCCCATCGCACCTGTACAGTCTGTCGACGGCCCCGAACCCCGACTGGTCGAGGGCCTGCGCTACCCAACCCGAGATTCTCCGCTACGTCGAGGACTGCTACGACCGGATGGACGTGCGTCCAAAGGTGCAGCTTGGCACCGACATCGTGGCAGCAACCTGGTCTGAGTCCGACATGCGCTGGGGGCTTCGTGACCGCAACGGCGGACGATTCGAGGCGTCGGTCCTGGTGACCGCTACCGGGATATTCAACAGCCCGTCGGTTCCAGCGCTGTACGGCTTGGACAGGTTCGAG
>CAVSII010000008.1:0-279510 GCA_963727955.1 uncultured Acidimicrobiaceae bacterium | reverse complement strand
CCTCGACACCAGTTGGCTCTGGGACGTGCCTTTCGAGCGGCTGGCTGGAGGGCCCGGTGGTGGCCACCGGCGACAGGCGACGTGACCTGGCGGTGCGCCTGCGCTACGCCGAGGTCGGCCACCAGGTGGTGGCCGACCCACTGGCCGCCGTCGACCGCGCCGTGGCCTTGGCGCGCTCCGACCCGAGGTCCGGGGATAGGACTGGATGGGCCCGCTCGATGTCATCGCCAACTACACGGCCTTCGACGACCTTCGGAGGCGATTGTGACACCGACAGGGGAACCGGCCGAGCCCGGAGCCGCGTCGGCGCCGGCGAGGCCCAGCCGTACGTCGGCGCTGGCCATCGCCGTCGTCTACCCCGACCTGCTCGGAACCTCCGGTCGACGGCGGCAACGGGATGATCCTGGCCCGGCGGGCTGCGTGGCGGGGATCGAGGTCTGAGCCTCATCCAGGCCGCGTCGGGGCGGGCGCTGCCGGCCGCCGACATCTACTGCATCGGTGGGGGAGAGGACGGTCCCGAGGTGCGGGCGGCCGAGGCCCTTCGGGCGGACGGTGCTGTAGGTCGGTCGGTCGAACAGGGAGCAGTGGTGCCTGGGTGTGTGCGCCGGTTACCAACTTTTGGGTCGCACCTTTCCCGACGGCGCCGGAAACCCGCACGCCGGTCTCGAGCTAGTCGACCTGACGACGGTGAAGGGGGATAAGCCGAGCGGGTGCTGTCGGGGAAGTCGTGGCCCGCCCGGGCCCCGACGCACCCCGGCTCGCTGATGGCACGCCGCTACCGGAGCTCACCGGGTTCAAGAACCACAGCGCGGTCACCCGGTGGGTCCCGGATCGTCTCCGGTGGGGCAGGTGGTGCAGGGGGTGGGCAACGGTGACGGCACCGGGAGCGAAGGCGCCTGGCGCGCTCGGGTGGTGGGCTCGTATCTCCACGGTCCTGTTCTGGCCCGCAACGCCGTCTTGGCCGACCTGCTCCTCGGATGGGCCCTCGGGGATGGTACGTCCCACGCCCTCGAACCTCTCGACGACGCCGAGGAGACGGCCCTCCGGCCGAACGGCTGGCGTCGGCCGACGATTCGTCGCCTGACCGCCTGCTGCAGCGCACCGCCCGCCGGATCCGCGCCGGGTCGGGGCCTAGTTCCGCCGGGGCCACACGCCGTCGCCGTCCGCGCCCTCTTCGGCGCCGCGGTCCCGGTGGGGGGGAGGGTCGGCCAACAGCCAGGTGCGACGCCACGGCGCCACCTCCGGCCCCTGGAGGGCGGGGGTCGTCCCGGCCGCCGCCTGTTTGCGGGCGGTCCACCAGTCGGTGGTGGCCTCGTTGGCCATGGTGGCCACAGCCGTCTCGATGCGTCCGCCGAACCGGCGGGCGTCCTCGCCCTCGGTGGGCCACAACGGCGTGCCGAAGGTGATGGTGGTCCGCGTCCTGCGCACCGCCGTGTTCCCCTTGGGCAGGATGTGGCGGGTGCCGTCGATGTGGACCGGCACCACCGGGCGGCCGGTGCGGGCGGCCAGGTAGGCGGCCCCGCCTCGGAAGGTCTGGGCCCAGCCGTCGGGTGATCGCCCACCCTCGGGGAAGATGACCAGGTTCCAACCCTCCTCCAGCAGGTCGGCCGCCAGCTGGGCGGACCGGCGGTTGACCTTGGTCCGCTCGATGGGGATGGCGGCCAGAAAGAAGGACCAGGCGTCGGCCTTCCACCGCCGGTCGAAGAAGTAGTCGGCCGCCGCCGCCACCACCGTCCGGTGCCGGAAGCGCAGAGGCAGACAGCTCAGAAGCAGAGGGGTGTCGACATGGCTCACGTGGTTGGCGGCAAAGATGACCGGTCCCTCGAGGTCCTGGAGAGACTCCTCGCCGCGCACGAGGGGTGAGGCCACCACCCGGGCCAATGGGCGGGTCAGATTGTCGAGCACCACGGCACGGGCCAGACGGACCGGGTACCTGCGGGACCAGGCCGTGTCGTAGTCCACGCCCAAGCGGGGTGTGGGTGCCGGCCGTGGTACCGATCCGGGCCACGAGGGTGAGGCCAGGGGAAACGGCGCCCGACCCAGCCGGCCGGCCAGCGACGAGGGGGAGAGACGGCGCAGTGAGGCGATCCCGCCACCGGCCCGGCCCGGACCGGCCAAGCCGAGCTCCGAGTCGGCGGCGATGGCCCGTTCCGAGCGCAAGGAGCCGGCTGATCCCCGGGGGACGGTCATTGCACGTCGGCCATCAGGACCGGAGGCGTGTGCAGGTGGGTGAGGGACGGCGACGGTCCGACCACGTCGGCGGCCATCTCGAGCGCGTCGGACAGTGTCGATGCCGCCCGAAAGCCGAGACGGTGGACGGCCTCCTTGTCCCCACCCACGATGATGACGGCACCCAGGTGCTGGAGGGCGTGGGCGCACCAGTACCACATGTAGAACGGATGCACCCCGTGGTAGGCGTGCCCCGTGCGATAGAGGTGCACGTACCAGGGGTCGGTGGCGTAGGACTCCTCGAACCGGCTCTCCACCTCGACCGGATCGGTGGTCTCGCTCAGCACCTCCTCGAAGAAATCGATGTAGCTCGGGTGGTGGACCGGGTTGAACTCCCAGGGGGTCGGGTGGGTCATGATGACCACGCCGCCTTGGCGAACCAACGGCTTCCCCCGGTAGAGGTTGAAGAAGTAGCCCAGCCCCAGGCAGGCCACCAGGATGGGGTTGAGGATGGAGTTGACGTTGTAGGGGCTGATGTAGGGGAGACCCATGGTCAAGATGTCGGTCTGGCCCTCCACCACCACTCCTTGTTGTTCCCACACCCGCTCGGTGGTCACCGTGTGGACGGCCTCGACCTCTCCGGCCTGTACCGACGTCAGGCGATGGGGGGCCCGCACCGCGTGGAAGATCTGGCGGGCCAGGCGGGGAGGAGTGCGGTCGAGGGCTTTGGAGGCGGCGACGAAGCCGAGGCGGTCCTTTACCCCCCACTCCCACTCCCTCTTCTGGAGGAACTCGAAGGACGGGGGGAACGTGTCGTTGTTGAGAGTCGTCTCGATCTGGAAGACGGTCACCCCGCTGGCGGCGATGAGGCGCCCCATGCGCCAGTTGGAGGAGTGCAGTTCCGACCGGTGCTGGTCCATGAACGACCGGCTCTTCTGCATGGTGGTCACGTTGTGGTGGTGCCGGAGGCTGCGGTAGCTGGCCAGACCGGTGGCCACGCTCTTGTGTCCTCCGTCCATGGTCACCAGGTTGATGTTGACGTACACCAGGAGGTCGCTGTCGGCGGCTCGCTTGTTGATCTCCACGTCCTCCCCTTCCTCGGTGAGGCCGAGGTGGACGAGAGCGTCGGGGTCCTCGGCATCGTGCTGGGTGAGGAGCCCGTTGGGGGCGAAGGCGTCGTAGACGCGGTCACCCACAGCGTGCCTGAGCTCGGCCTCGGTCATCCGCCGGTGCAGGGCCAAGGCCACAATGAGGGCCACGTCGTCGACGCCGGCCTCCGCCGCCAGGTCGAGGACCTCTTCGATGACCATCTGGCGGATGTCGGGCCGGGCCATCGGGGGCAGGGGAAGGGAGATGTCGTCGAAGGCAATGGTCAGCTTCATGTCGGGACGGAGGAGCGCCGGTAACGGCTCACGGTCGCCGAGGGGATGCAGTAGGGCGTTGCGGATGGCGGCTCTCGGATCCGTCAGGGGATCGATCGGTTCGGGGGCGTAGATGATCCGGCTTCCCTCCGGCAGGCGCTCGAGGCTGAAGCGCTCGCCTCGCCAGAACAGGGTGGGCGGCGTCGAACGATCGACGTCGAGCACGAATCCGGGTCGAGGACTCATCGGGCTTCTCCCTTGCCGTGGGGCCCGGCGCTTGTTCGTCCCCGCTTTCCGTCCTGCAGATCAAAGACCACCTTCACCGCTCCTCGCCGACCGGCCGCTCCGGCATGGGCCACAGCTTCCTCGTAGCGATCGAGTGGATAGCGGGCCGACACCAGCGAGCCGAGACCGGCCCGCCCGACCAGCTCGACGGCCACCTCGAAACTGCGTGAGGGTGCCGTCCGGTCGGCGGTGGCTGCCTCGGTCCCGTAGGCGTAGGCACCGACCAGGGTGATCTCCCGGTGCCAGAGCGGGGCCAGGTCGAGTGCCATCCGCCCGGGCATCCCTACCAGCACCACCCGCCCCCGAGGCCGGACCATGGCCAGGGCGTCGGCCACCGATTGGGATGAACCCACGCAGTCGAAGACCACGTCGGCGCCTTCGGTGAGCCGTCCGGCCAGCACCAGCGAACCGGATCGCCGACGAACGGCACGGGCCAGCTGGTCGGACGGGACCACCACATCGGCTCCCAGTGACTCGGCCACGGTGCGCTGGTGGGAGTGCTTGGCCCCCACCATCACTGTGCAGGGGGTGGTGGGTCGCACCAGGTGATGGAGAGCGGCGACCACGGTCAGGCCGAGGGTGCCGGCACCGATCACCGCCACCGTTTCGTCGTCGGCGATATCGGCCGAGAGGGCGGCATGAACCCCGCAGGCGGTCGGTTCCACCATCACACCGTCGGCATCCGTGAGGCCGTCAGGAATGCGGTGGAGTTGCGAGGCGTGGGCGACCAGGCCGGCTGTGGACCAGCCGCCTCCGGTGGCCGTGCAGAAGCCGGTCTGGAGGCCGGCTTCGATGGCACCGAAGGCCACGTTGCCGCACAGGCCGGTGTGTCCGGTGGCGCAGTGGGGGCAGGGCGGTCGGATGCCACGGGGCACACAACCGAGCACGGGCTCGATGACCACCCGGGCGCCCGGGGCCAGTGGGCTGCCCTTGTGGTCGACGCCCCCTTCGTCGAGAACGCCCACCACCTCGTGGCCGGGGACGAAGGGAAAGCTGACCAGCTCCTCGAAGTACCGCGAGCTGTGACCGTCCAACGTGGCCAGATCGCTGCCGCAGATTCCCGACAGCAGGGGTCGGAGGTGGAACCAGTCGGCGCCGGGCGGTGCCGGCGGGTCGGCGTCGAGCAGGCGCAGGGGACCGATCCCCGCCCCTCGACCCGCACCGAAGGCGGAGACCACCCGGGCTGCGGCAAAGCGAGGAAGGTTCCTGTCCACGACCAGTGCTTTCATCGACCCGGCCGCCTCATCGACCCCGAGCGGCGGTCACCCGCCGGAGGGCGCCCGACAATGCGGCCGGGCTGGTCCGTCCTCGTTGGAGCGAACCCCGCCGGTCGAGGGGACCGAGGGGGAGGACGGGACGGGCACCACCGTCGGCTTTGCGCCAGTTCTCGACGTGCCATCCTCGGCGGCGGGCGATGGCGGCCAGCTTGGCTTCGGGGTTGACGGCCACCGGGAACCCGACCGCCTCCAGCATGGGAAGGTCGCTGGCCGAATCGGCATAGGCCATCGACTCCTCGAGACGCAGTCCCTCGGCCTCGGCGTAGTCGGCCAGCACCAGGGCCCGTGCCTCGCCTATGGGGGGGAGCTCGGCCAGGCGTCCGGTGAACCTGCCGTCGTCCTCACCCAGCCGGGCGCACACGATGTCGTCGAACAGGGGCCGCATGGGCTCGACCACCAGGTCCAGGGCGCCGGTGATCAGGAGGGTGCGATGGCCGAGAGCGCGGTGCCGGCGCACCCGGGCGAACCCGGCAGGGAACGACTTGGCCAAAAGCAATTGATGGAAGAGGTCCCATGCGTCGTCGCGTAGGCGGTCGACCGGTGCCCCCTCGTACCGGCGGTAGAACGAGCGGAGGAAATCGCCGCGGTCACGCCGGTCCAGGGCGAGCAGGCTCGGCGCCTCGCTCACCAGGTCGGCCACAAAAGACACCCGGTCAGTGGCCGACAGGTGACGGGACGCCAACCAGGCGTAGGAATCGACGACGTTGGATGCGATGAGGGTGTTCTCGAGGTCGAAGGCGGCCAGGTGGCGGTCGGGCGAGAGGATGGCCTTGCGGGACCGGTCGGCCCGGCTGGGCTGGCTGGATTTGGTCGGGGCCGTGCGCACCCGGGCGTGCTCGATGACCGACGGGAGATGGACGTCGCGCACGTAGGTGGCCCAATCGACAGCAGCCGGGTCGAGGCAGAATGTTTGGCGGTCGTCTTCGTCCATCCGGTCCCATAGAGCCATGAGACGGTCGACGCGGTAGCGGGCCTCGGTCTCCGTGTAAGCCCCGTAGAGCTCGACATAGCCCAGAGCCCGATCGGCCAGCAGGTGCCGCTCCTCCAATGCAGCCAGCCAGTTGGCCTGGCGTCCGCGGATGGGCAGTGAGCCCACCACCCTTTCGGCTACTTCCATCGCCTTGGTGGCTCGGGACAACTGACGTTGGACCCGGCCACGCCCGGGGAAGGACCACGCCGGTACGACGATCGGCTGACCGTCGGAGTCATAGAGGGGATGTTCGGTGAACCAGGACTGCACCAGTTCGACCAGACGTCCGTAGCGGAAGGGGTTCCGGACGCCCGAGGCCACGTGGTACACGCTGGGGGCCCCAGGCTCGGCGTCCACCGGGGCCAGCAACGCCTCGCCGGCCACGGCCATGATGGCGGCCACCACCAGGTCGACCGGGATCACGTCGGTGACCCCTTCGGGCACCCCCGGAAACTCCTTCAGGAATCCGCGGGCGTAGGAGACGATGATGGGCTCGGCCATGCGGAATCCGCGGATCCAGCCGGGCCGGGGCTCGGCCAGGGCGGATTCGATGATGGACGGGCGGATGATGGTGATGGGCAGCACGCGTCCGTACTCGGCCACCAGAGCCCGTTCGCCCAAAGCCTTGGTGTACGGGTAGGCATCGGGCCATCCGAGCGATTGGGCCCGGGTCTGTCCGACGATGACCATCTGTTTCTTGATCCAGTCCTCGCGCAGATGCTCGGCTCTCTCGGCCAGCAGGTGCAGGCCGGCGGCGCCCAGCTCTTGACGGGCCTTCTTGGCGAAGGTGGCCAGATGCTCGGGCCGCCGCGAAGCGGCGTCGAGATCACTGCGTTGACGCCGGGACGCCTCCACTTCGTCCCGCCAGTCCACATCCACGCTGAAACGGGACGTGCCGAGCAGCTCCTCTCGGGCCTCGCCCTGATGGGTGCCGGCTACGTAGGCGGTGGACACCGGTAGGTAATGGACCGGCCCGGCCCGGCCCTGTTCGGCGGCGAGCCCTCGAGCGGCGACCGTGGCCGCGGCCACACGGGAGGGCCCGAGCAGGTTGACTTCGACGGCGGCGTCGAGAGGCGAATCGAAACTGACGGCGGCGGCCGAATGGATAACGATGTCGCACTCCGACAGAAGTTGGCGCCCGTCGTCGTCGAGACCGAGACCATCGGTGGTCACATCGCCGGCCACTGCCGTGACCCGGCCGGCCACCTCGGTCTCGAAGCGGTCGCCGTACTGCTCACGCAACCGGTCGAAGCAGTCGTTGCGGAGGATCTCGCGGGACACCCGCTGGGCCGGACTCGACCGGCGCCCCGGGCGCACCAGGAGCACCACCCGGGAGTCGGGGACCGAGCGCAGCAATCGCTCGACCAGGGCCGTTCCCAGGAACCCGGTGGCTCCGGTGATGAAGAACTGCCGGCCCCCGAGGGCATGGCGAATTCGTGTCACCCAATCTGTCTACCATATGGTAAGTGAGCACGTCGACCAGGGGAGAGCAGCCCGAAGGCAGGCGTGATCGGAGCCGGCCCCGGGCCGCTCCGGTCCGGCACTCCTCGTCCACCGATGTCCCGACGACCTCCGACCGTATCCTCGACGCTGCTCTTGCCTCTTTCGCCACCAAGGGCTACGAGGCGTCCTCGCTGGACAACCTGGCCGCAGGTCTCGAGATTCGCAAGCAGACGATCCTGTACTGGTTCCCCTCCAAGGAGATCCTGTTGGAGGCGGTCATCGATCGCAGTGCCGCCGACCTGTCGGCTGCGCTGGAGGCGTCGTTGGCCGTCGCCGGCTCCGGCTGGGCCCGGGTCGAGGCGGTGGTGCGATCAGTCTTCCGGCTGGCTGCTCGCCGACCCGAACTGCTGGGTCTGGTCCGCGAGATGGGCCGCACCGGTACACCGGCCGCCACCCGGATGGTCGATGCCCTCGACCCCCTTGTCCGCCGGGCCTCCGAATTCCTCGAAGCCGAGATGGATGCCGGTCACATGCGCCGCCACGAACCGCGGCTGCTGCTGCTGGCCATCTATTCGACGGTCATCGGCATGCTCACCGAGGTTGAGGTGTTGAGGGCTTTCGGCGAAGAGCCCTCGGCCCGGTCGCTCGTCCGTCGGAGGAACGAGATTCTCGAACTGCTGCGGTCGGCCCTCCTCACCCAGGTGGGCTAGCGGACGGCTACGAACGCTCAGTCCGAGGCAGTCCGATCCCTGTCCGTCTCACTCCGGGGCCTGGGCCGCCTTCCGTTCCCGCCGCGAAGGTTTGGGAGCTGGCGGCGGAGGGCGTTTGGGTGTGTAGCGCTTGTTCGGCTCCGGCCTCCCTGCGGCCGCCGCCCGAGCCTTGGATGAGGATGTCTTGGTCGGGGCCTTGGAGGTCCCGGAAGTCCCGCCTCCCGCCGCCCGTGGTGTCGAATTGGACGTGCCTCCTCCGTTAGCCCGACTTTCCCGGACCCGGGCGGCGGCCTCCTTTTGAATCTTGTAGGAGCGCCACAGAAGCCATATGGCCAAGGCCAGAAACGGTAGGCCCAGCACGAACGAGGTCGTTCCGAAGATGAGGAAGGCCAGGAGGGCGACGAAGCCGACCGGTGCCCGCCGTCCGACGAGTGTGGATCCGAGTAGAAACACGCCGCAGGCCAACGCCAGCAACAATGAAGTGAACGGAGCGTCGGGGTTCTTGGTGAAGTGGACCTTGTCCTGGGTTTGCAGCAGGTAGACGCCGACCCCAAGGACGAATGCCCCGGCCGCGGCAGCCAGGGAGAGTCTCCTCTCCTTGTCGTCGAGCCTCTCGACGGCCTTTTTGGTGGAGGGTGGCCGGGTGGATGAGGCGGGACCACGCGGCAAAGTGCTGGCCCGGGGCTTCGCCCCCGGGCCTTTGGTCGTCGATGGTTGGCGCGGCCACAACCGCTCAGTCCACGAGATGTGTCCGTTCCCGCCGGCATCGGCCGCCGCCGGCGACGGGGATGCCGGTCCTCGCTCCTCTCCCTCTCCACCTTCACCGGTCATCTCGTCACCATCTGACTGTTCGGTCTGGTCGTCTTCGGATCGGCCACAACGGCTGACCTCGGTCACCAAGGCTACCGGCGCTGATCGATGCCATTAGCGGCACCGGCGGCCGCCTCCGCACGCTGCCCTGCTGCCGGTTAGGCTCGATCAGCGGGTCCCCCGTCCGCTGGTCCGACGATCAGGCGCATGCCGGCGTTCATGTCCGGGGGGATTTCGTGGAAGGCGCCCGGACCTGCACCGGACGACCCCACCGGAGACGGCGGCGCCACCGGTCGACCATCCGGTAGCTCTTCGGGCTCCTCGGCCGTCAATTCGAGGTGGTGGATACGGCCCTTCCTGTCGCCCAGCCACGATCGCAAGGGGTCGTCGGCATCGGTGGCGGATGCCACCAGGCGCAGTCCCAATGGACCGCCCCAGCTGAGGTCCAAGGTGGCATGACCAAAATGGTCGAGCCGGTCACCGACGATCTCGCCACCCAGGACGTCGACGAACAGTGAGCGAGCCTCGGCCATGACGGCCACGGTGTGAACGACCCACAGCAACGAGGCCGCTGGTACTGGGGTGTCTCTGTCCCTCCTCAGGCGACGTGCACTCGGGAAGTCGTCCGGTGGGGGACTGCCCCAGTCGTTGAGGGCCTGAGCCAGCTGCACGACGACGCCGGTGGCTTGACGAGGGTGGATGAAACCTTCCATCCACTCAGGGTCGCTCATGTCGATGCCAATGGGCTCGTATCCGGCCTCCGTCACGCGGGCCAGGGCGCTGTCCAGGTCGGGGACCTTGAATGTGAGGTGGTGAGGACCCGGCCCGCTGTGGACCAGGAACCGGTCCAGGAAATCATTGAGCTCGACGGCGTTGGGCATGAGGATCTCGAGCTTGGCCGCGTTGCCGAACCGCAGCTGGCCAGGGGCGAAACCGGTGGACAACCCCCCCGAGGTCCATTGGGCTCCCAGATCGGTGGCGTATCGGTCCCAGACCGTCTGCCAACGGGGGACAGCGTGAGCCACGTGGTCGAGGACGACCCCTTCTATCGTCGATGCGCCCATCGACACAGGTTGCCCGGAGCGCAGCGTGGCTGTCGAAAGCGCCACTTTCCGAGGCTGTCGGACCCCCTTGTGGGGGTAGACGGCCGCCAGTACGGTCGTGGTCATGGACTTTCGTCGTGAGTCGGTAACCGGGTTGGCCCAGAAGGTGCGCACCGGAGAAGTCACGGCGCTCGAGCTCACCGATCACGCGCTGGACCGGATTGCCGCCTCCAATCCGCTGGTCAACGCCTTTGTGGCGGTGGACGGAGAGAGCGCCCGAGCGGCGGCCAGGGCTGTTGATCAAAAGGTTTCGGCCGGAGTCGATCCTGGTCCTCTGGCCGGCATCCCCCTCGGGGTGAAGGACCTGGAGGATGCGTCCAACTTCGTGACCTCTCAGGGTTCGCCGGCGTTCGTGACCAACGCGCCGGCCGGGTCGCATTCGCCCCTGGTGGCCCGTCTGGTGGCCGCCGGCTGTGTGGTCATAGGCAAGACCAACACGCCGGAGCTCGGGTGGAAGGCCGACACCGACAACCCGGTCTTCGGTCCCACCCTCAATCCGTGGAATCACGCGCACTCACCGGGCGGCTCCTCGGGGGGGAGCGCGGCTGCACTGGCCTCGGGGATGGTGCCCCTGGCCACCGGGTCCGACGGGGGCGGGTCGATCCGGATTCCATCGGCCTGTTGCGGACTATCGGGGATGAAGCCCTCCCTGGGTCGTGTGCCCAGTGGAGGAGCGACGGCACCCGACTGGCAGAACCTCTCGACCAAGGGTCCGATGGCCCGCCGCCTGGCCGACGTCGTCACCGCACTCGACGTCGTCGTCGGGCCTGATCCGACCGATCTGCGATCCCTTCCCCGCCCGGAGGCGTCCTGGTTGGCCACTCTCGACGCACCGCGACCCCCGCGCAAGGTGGCGTGGTCCCCAACCCTCGGGTACGCCGAGGTGGACGACGAAGTCCGCACCATCTGTGAACGCGCCGTCGAGGTGATGGCTTCTTTGGGCACGGAGATCGTCGAGATCGACTCCGTGTTCGACGCTGATCCGGTCGGTGATTGGCTCACGCTGTCGGGCGTCTACAACTTGCGTACTTATGATGCCGTTCGGGGGACGCCCGCTTTTGACCAGATCGATCCGGTTCTCGCCATGGTCATCGAGGGGGCTACGGCAACCAGTGCCGTTGATGTCGTCCGGGCCGAGGACACCTGCCACACTCTCAATCTGCGGTTGGTCGACGTATTCCATGATGCCCGCATCCTGATGACGCCGACGACAGCGGCTGCCGCCCCGCCCCGTGCGTTGGGTGGATCGGCCATGATCAACGGAACGGCCGACATCAATTGGGTGAAGTTCACTTATCCCTTCAATATGACCCGCTCGCCGGCGGCGACGGTATGCGCTGGTTTGACCGCCGAGGGTATCCCGGTGGGCATCCAGCTCGTCGGGCCTCAGCACGGCGACCTGGTGGTCCTGCGGACGGCGGCGGCTCTGGAAGCGGCGCTCGGGTTCAATGTGCTGCCGCCGCTGCACCCCGAAACTGTTGCCGTCACCGCCGGTTGACATGGACTCCGGGAGCCCAGGATCTTGCCATGCGGCTACCATGTCAACCTGCCCGGCCTGGCCACTGTTGCCGGCCACCGGCGTCGGGGCGTTTAGCTCAGTTGGTTAGAGCGCAGCCTTCACACGGCTGAGGTCGGAGGTTCGAGTCCTCTAGCGCCCACCAGAAAGGCCAGATCAGATGCCATATCTGGCCTTCAGGCCCAATAGCTTCTGGAGAACGCTCCACAAATACGTAGCGTGTGGAGCATGGCGACAAAAACCAGCGGCAGTCGACCGGGGATTATGCGTGAACGGCCGCCGGGACACTGGGAGCTGCCGGTGCCGTACCTTCTCGCTCTGCTCATAAAGGTGGTCTTTCCCGCCCTGATGCGACATCGCTAGCGCGACGTAAGGCGAACCCAGGCCGCTCAGTCGCTGTGGCAATGTATCGAGTCGTGCGTGCTCTCCTTTCGGATGACTCATTGGGGACGCTCCAGTGAACCGAAAGAGTGCGGTTGAAACAACCTTCGACCAGGTGCCCCTTTGGATCGACGAGTTGTCCTTTCGGCCAGGACCGCCGTGGTTATCCATGGGAACGCGGGCTCTACGCGACGAACCATTGCTCATCGAAGATGATCTGCATTCGCTCTATCTGGCCGAAAAGGAATGGCTCTTCGCCAACGCACGCGAGGTTGTATCCGTGGGCTTGCCCGAAGCTGCCGAGGCGGCTGTGGAAGCGGCCGAACTGGTTTCGTCAGGGTTGGGCGGCCTGAACCCAATCGGCAACTTCCGCCCACTCGAGGTCGCCGCCCTGCAAGTTCAGGAGGATCTGATCGTGTTGATTCGATCAGAAGACACCTGGCGGTTCGGTGCCGGTGTCGTTTGCTTTCCATCGCATTGGGTACCGGGTGAGAAGCTTGGACTACCTATTACCGATGTGCATGAACCCGTGCCTCATTACAATGAGGAGTTGGCTCAGCGCGTCGATCGTTTTCTTGACCATCTTGCACCGGGAAAGAACGCGTGGCGTCGAAACTGGATGATTCACGCCAGCCCACAACTGCACGTCCCACGCCCACGAGCTCCTGATGGCCCCGTTCAACCTCGAGATCTTTGGTTGCGAAGCGAAAGGCAGGTTCTGTGGGCGCTCCCGGCCTCTGGCGGAATTCTTTTCACGATCCGCACTCAACAGTTTCCATTGAGGTCCTTGGTTACGCGGCCGGACGTGGCTTCGTCGATGGCCTCGAGTCTGCGATCGGCCCCAGATTCGCTGCGCGCATATCGACAGGATGCCTTCAGTCTGGATGACGTCATCGATTTGCTCGAGACATGGGCTGAATAAACATGCTTCGTACAGGCACGAAGTCTTACGACCCAGACAAGCCCCGTCGTATTGTTCCAACCTCGACCGACCGCAAGGGAGTCGTAGATCGAACTCGACAGGTGGGTCAGTCTCGAAGCAACTGACCGTCGACTGTCACCTCGGTACGGTCAGGGTAGAAGGACAACATCCCTCTCACTTCGGCGGCCTGAGCCGTCGGAGCCTCGTAGCTCCACACGATGCCGTCATAGGTCTCTCCGTCGATATCGAGAGACCAATACGACGCCTCACCCTTGAAGGGACAATTGGTATGGAAGCTCGTGGGCCTCAGGAGATCCATCTGGACGTCGTCTGGCGGCAGGTAGTAGCGAGCGGGCAACCCGGTCTCATCGAGCTTCATGGCCCGGTCGGTGTCGGCGAGCAGCCGGCCACCAAGCCGGACTTCCACATGCACGGGGGTTGGGACAATGCTGATCGTGTGGCCCGGCGTCATAAGGATTTCAACGGCTCGGGCGACATTGCTATTCCCTTCTCCGGTTGGCTTTGGCTCATGCCAGTCATACTGGATCAATTTGCCGACCGGGACGGCGCCCGCGGAGGTTTCCAAGGTCGTCGTTTACCTCAGCGTCGAGGCTGTGGACCGACGGCGACTGCGCCGAAAGGCTGCTGTTTTATCACTCGCTGGCGGTGCCGGAGTGTCCCTCGGAGCCGGCGATCCCGGGGCACCTCGGAGGGACCAACGAATCGCCGGAACGTTAGCGTGCTCTCGTGAGGAGTTGGAGGGCAGTTATCGGAATCGGAGTCAGTCTAGCGATTGGGACGGTATCTCTTGCATCCTGCGGGAGTGCATCCAACCTCCGATCCATCTCCTCCACAACTGCTTCTGCCACCTCTCCATCCGACTTGACGGTAACTCCCGTGCAGTCGGGTTTTGGAGTAATCAGTACTTCTGTGCTCAGCAGCCACTCATCGGGGACATCGAGTACGACGTGGTGTCCGAAGGCAGCGCGGTCCGGCATCGGCTTCGAGCCCCTCGACAACGGGTTCGCCTCCTGTTCGGACCCAGCCCGTCTCCAGCGGATCTGCGACCGGCTCAGCGCCAAGAAGATCGACGCTCTGGCCCGCAAGTGGTTCGCTCGTCTGCCCCACCCCTTCACACCACAGGACCGCCGGGCCGGCTACCGCTACGACATCTCCATTCTCCAGGCCGAGTTCTCTCTCACCCAGGTGCTCGACCGCCCACTCACCGGACGGGTGTTCTTCGAGGAGGTAATCCGTGACAATCTCGACATCGGCCGCCCCGATCAGATCTCCTTGATCTTCGAGAAGCGGGTCAACCGGCGCACGCCGGGGAGATTCCGCACCCGGGTCATCACCGAGGGGGTCACCCCCTCCCTCTACGTCGACTACAAGCACACCAGGATCAAGCAGTATCACAAGGAGGGGCAGGCCCTCCGGACCGAGACCACCGTCAACGACACCCGTGACTTCAAGATCGGCAGACGGCTCCACAATCTTCCCGCACTCCGGGAGATCGGCTTCACCGCCAACCGACGTCTCCTCGACGTCCAACGAACGAGCTCGGACTGCCACATCGGAGAAGCAGCGTTTGCCCGGGTGTGTGCACCGGTGATCGTCGACGGTCAGCGTGGCCCAGCCCTTCGCTTCGGCGATCCCCGAGTCCAGGCCCTGCTCAGCGCTCTGGTCGTCTTCCGTCTTCTGCCACGTGGATTCTCCAACCGAGACTTGCGATCACACCTCGCGCCACTGCTGGGCATCGATCCCAGCGCCATGACTGCGGGCAGGATGACCTACGACCTCAGACGACTCCGCCTCCACGGGATCATCGAGCGCGTCCCCCACACCAATCGCTACCAGATCACTCCGTTCGGTTTGAAGACGGCCATCTTCTTCACACGCACCCACAACCGCCTGTTGCGCACCGGATTGTCGGAGATCTGTGATCCACTGCCGATCGAGACCCCACTACGCCGACAATTCGACCGCCTGGAGCACACGATCACCGATCTGGTCGCAGATCTCGGTCTGGCCGCATGAAACTTGACTCAAGTGTGCCGGCTTCGCCGGCCCAAGCTTCCTAG
Organism: uncultured Acidimicrobiaceae bacterium; assembly: GCA_963727955.1. Classification (GTDB taxonomy): domain Bacteria; phylum Actinomycetota; class Acidimicrobiia; order Acidimicrobiales; family RAAP-2; genus Bog-756. The sequence continues at coordinate 264,482 of CAVSII010000008.1, read as the reverse complement.
CCAACTACCGCTCCGGCACACCCCGCAGGGTCCCCTCCCCACTCGAGACAACATCAAGGATGGCCGAAGGGCGCCTGACGACCCCCAGCCCGTCGCTGTGCAGCACGGTTGCCGACCCGAAGGCGATGCTGGGCTGTTGCCTGTGACCGAAGTTTCAGCACCCGTGTCAATCGGGCATAGTTCAAATACATATGACCCGGCCTGGCGGAAGGAGCCAGCATGGTGAGGTCGCCGCAAAGGCCTTCTATTGTGATAATGGGGGGAGGTTTCGGAGGTTTTAACTGCGCGCGGGAGCTGTCGAGACTGCTTGGTACCTCGACTGAGATCGTGCTGATCAACTCGGCTGACTACTTCCTCTACGTGCCGCTGATGCCCCAGGTGTTGGGTGGGCTGGTCGAGCCGCGTCACATCTGTGTCTCGCTGCCCCGCAGACTCGGGAACGTCAGGTTCGTGCTCGGCACGGTGTCCCACGTGGATCCGATGCGGAAGATCGTCAGCTGGGATACCCCTGCGGGAGGAACGGGTCATATCGCCTATGAACGGCTGATCCTGACCGCTGGCAGCGTGAACAAGCTGTTGCCAATTCCGGGAGTTGCCGAGTACGCCCACGGGTTCCGCAGTATCGCCGAAGCGATTTACTTGCGCGACCACCTCACCCGCCAACTGGAGCTGGCTGCGGACACCGAAGACGCAGCGTTACGAACGGCGCGCTGCACCTTCGTCGTTGTCGGCGCGGGCTACACGGGCACCGAAGTCGCCGCACAGGGGCAGCTGTTAACCACCAGGCTGACCAAGCGCATGCCTTCGCTGGCCGGACAGCGGATCCGGTGGATACTCCTGGACACAGCCTCACGCCTATTGCCCGATCTCGACCCGCGCCTGTCGAAAACCGCCGACCGTGTCCTCGGCGGGCGCGGCGTCGAAGTGCGAACCGGCCAATCGGTGACGGAGGCCATGCACGGTGGCGTCGTATTGTCGACCGGCGAGAAGGTGCCGACCCACACCCTCATCTGGTGCGTTGGAGTGCGCGCCGATCCGCTGGTGGGCGGCCTGGACCTGGAGACTGACCGGGGCCGTCTCGTGGTCGACGAGTTCATGGCTGTGCCAGACGCGGACCATATCTACGCCTGCGGGGACTGCGCTGCAGTCCCCGACCTGACCCGTCCGGGCGAACTCTGCACCATGACAGCCCAGCACGCCGAGCGACAGGGCAAGCGGGTTGCCAGGAACGTGGCCGCGTCATTTGGCGTGGGCCAGGCGAAGCCGTACAAGCACCGCGACCTCGGTTTCCTGGTCGATCTGGGCCGGCTGGAGGCCGCAGCCAGTCCGCTGGGCATCCCCCTCTCGGGTCCTATAGCCAACGCCGTCACCAGGGGTTACCACCTCGTGAGCATGTCAGGGAACCGGATTCGGGTCTTCGCCGACTGGACCCTCAATGCGATCACGCCGCCGGAGTCGACATCGTTCGGGGTCATCAGCTCCGCGTCGGTGTCGCTCGATGTCAATAATCCGCTCACCTAAATAATGTCGATAGCCGCGGCTTGGCGAAACGAACTGCACTCGAGGGAGATAACGCGGGCGGCTGCATTCTGGCTGGTCGCCGGCGTCGTAATCCTGTCTCTGTTCGCCGGGACCGCTCCATCGCCGCTCTATCGCGTCTACGAGGCCCAGCTACGGTTTTCGGCGAGCACGCTGACGGCGATCTTCGCCGTCTATGCCTTCGCCGTTCTCATCACCCTGCTGTTGTCCGGGACACTATCGGACTACCTTGGCCGTCGGCCCGTTATCGCGGCCGCTCTGGCAATCAATATCGGCGCCTGCGCGCTGTTCCTTACCGCGGACGGAGTGGACCTACTGTTCGCGGCGCGGGTCCTACAAGGCGTTGCCATCGGCCTGGGGACCGGAGCGCTCGGCGCGGCGCTGATCGACCTGCAACCTGGAGGCAGTGGCCTCGGGTCTGTCGTCAACAGCGCGGCCACGAGCGCGGGCCTGGCAACGGGTGCGCTCGTCACCAGCGTGCTCGTCCAATACGGCCCGACCCCGACCCGCCTGGTGTGGTGGCTGCTTCTAGGGTGCCTCGCGGTCGCTATCGGCGGAATATTGGCGATGCCCGAATCCGCCACGCGAAAGGCCGGGGTTCGCGCCTCGTTGCGACCAGAGGTGAAGGTGCCGTCCCGGGCTCGAGGGGCGTTCGCCATAGCGGTTCCGTGCCTGATCGCAGTCTGGGCATTGGGCGGCTTTTATCTGTCGCTTGGGCCGTCTCTCGCCGTGCAGGTGATCGGTTCACCGAACTATCTATGGGGCGGTGTCATCATCTTCCTACTCACCGGGATCGGGGCGGCGTCCGCGGTCACCCTTCGCAGCGTCAATCCACCAACTGTGATGCTCGTGGGTTGTCTGTTCTTGCTGGCCGGAACGATCATGACCCTCAGCGCGATCGTCACGACGGCAGGTGCCACCTTCCTGGCTGGAACCGCTGTTGCTGGCGTTGGCTTCGGGGCGGCGTTCCTCGGCGCCTTCCGTACGGTCGGCGCTCTGGCCAATCCGAACGAGCGGGCCGGCCTCGTCGCTGCCATCTACGTGGTCAACTACCTGGCCTTCAGCATCCCCGCCCTGATCGCCGGAGTCGCGGTCACGCACTATGGCTTGCACCGAACCGCCCTCGGGTCCTGCGCTGTGATTGCCGTACTCGCTGCGGGCGCCGCCTTCATGACTCGACGGTCCGGCGAGATCCGCGAACCGACCTCGACAGCAGCCGAAATCGAGATCCCACCGGGACCATGCACCGTGCCCCCGACTACGTGCACGTCCGAACCAGCGAGGGCTCAACCCAGGCGTTGAAGCTCAGCCACCACCCCTAGGACCGCTCCACACCACCGGCTCGGGAGGTCTTTATCGCCGGAGGCCAGGGCGGCGGTGGCGGTCCCACCCCGGGGGAAGGGTAGGGTTGAAACCGTGGCGCCAGGTCAGGCGCTTGGGCTGGCATTGGTGGGCTGATCGAACACGCCGATGACAAGCAACCACGCAGCCGTGATCATGTAGCAGGTGTTGCTGACCAGAGCGACTGCTGCGATGTACAGACCCGGTAGATAGCCGAAAAAGAAGACTGCCGCACCGGTCATCTCAACAGCATGTATCAGGCTCCCACCAAGAATACGAGAGCGTCGGAGACCACTGCTCATTTTGATAGCTCTGGCGTAGCCTTTGGCAAACACGGCTGCCGAACAGCCACAGACGATGAACAGTTCTGCGCCTATGGCCTGATGATTCGGACCTCCCATGAGGACCAGCGCACAACGCATGAACACCAGGGCAAGACCTGTAAGGGTGTTGATAGCTCGATACCGATGGGTTGCATTGTCAGCGATTACTTTGAGGTTGAGTGACATCGCCACAAACACCAATCCGGTGAGTGCGACTGCGCCTGTTCCAACCAGGAGGAAGAAGTTCGTCCATTGCTCAGGCCTAAAACTATCGGCCAGGAGCATGACCTGACTGTAACAAGTCATAGGGGCCGCAGCCATGACCAACCGCCACAGTGTGGCCAATTATCATGATGCAACTCCGGGCCCTCTGCTAAGCGTCCGTTAGGGACTGAGTTCGGTGGAGGTTCCAAGTCCTTTGCCCCTCCCCATGACCCTTAGCGTCACCATTGCTCTCGTCGCAGGAGGGACGGTAGCCCTGATTTGGAGCGCTCGCCGCAAGGCTTAACTTCCCTGGTCCCGTCCGGATCGCCAGCGGATCAGCTTGCGCCGACCAGAACCGTGTCGCTGTCTTCAGCGCTCATGGGAGGCCCGATTGGCCTGAGGTCATGGGACGCAGCGATACGCGCCAGTTCCTCCATAGGCGGGAACGCTGGGTGGTTCGGCAGGACACGCTCCACTGCTGGAATGCCGAGGTCACGAATGAGGTCGCGGAAGCTGGCGTTGTCGTGCACCAGCAGGATCCGCGCCTCGCTCTCACCGACCACTCGGAAGGCGTGGGGCACGCCGCGGGGCATGGAGACCCGGTGACCGGCTCCGACGACCAGCTTCTCGTCGCCACAGTGGACGACCATCTGGCCCCCGAGGATGTACCAGGTGTCGTCGAGGTCGTCGTGGACGTGCAGCGGGGGCGCCGAGCCGACCGGCAAGGTCATCTCGAGCACGACGGTGTCCATTTCCGGTGCGCAGCGGTGCTCGACGACCAAGGTGTCGAGGAACCACCACGCTTGCGCTTGTTTGTTCTCGGGGGAGTCAACTACCGCTGTCGTCACTTCGGCCACCTCCTAGTTGGAAGCTATCCAGAGGTCAGGTAGTCAGGTATCCTGACGATTATATCGTATGGTAACCTTACGATTGTGTCAAACGATTCCTTCGACCACCCCGACGGCGGGCGAAGCCCGTATGTAGGTGCCATGCTCCGCGTCGTTTGGCAGTGGGTCCGTGATCAGATGTATGCGGGCGTCGTTGCGGCAGGATTCGACGATCTAAGCGCCGCGCACATCGGGCTCTGGCGCTATCCGGGCCTCGAGGGAGTGCGCCCAAGCCAGCTTGCAGACCGAGCGGGGATCACGAAACAGTCGGTCAACGACCTGCTCGGGCACCTGGAAGAACACGGCTACCTATTGCGTGTGCCGGATTCCGCCGACGGAAGGGCTCGCGTGATCCGACTTACTTCCAAGGGACGGCGGATCGAGCAGACAATCTACGCCGAGGCGGGGGCGGCCCAGCTGCGTATCGAAGAGATCCTCGGACCACGGCGCTTCGCACAGCTGCACAGCTCGCTCGAGCTGCTGTCCGAGCAGCTTGCGGGTTCAGTGGCCGTCCCCTAACCTCGAAAATTCGTATCGCCCCTGATTCGACGGTGTCCGCGTCCGCGTAAAAGCCCTCCTGTCCTGGGACAATGTGAGTCTCTACACAACACATTGACCAGAACAAGGAGGGCTCCTTGAAGGTGCACGATAGTCGCGCCACCCAGTCGTTGAGGGTGACCACCGACGGGAAGAACCTGGTGTCCCACGCCGGCGCCGCACTGCTGTCCGAACTGGCCGACCGCAGCGGACTGACCGAGTCGATGTCGCTCGCCATGTCGGCGTGCGGGATCAACTGGCACACCCACGATCCCGGTGTCGTCCTCACCCACTTGGCCGTGGCTATCGCCGATGGTGCCGACTGCCTGGCCGACATGGCGTCACTCCGTGAACAGGCCGAGCTGTTCGGTCCGGTGGCCTCCATCGCCACGGCCTGGCGGGCCGTCGAGGCCACGACGGCCTTCGAACTGCGGGCCATCCCCGAGGCCATCGCCGCCGCCCGGGCCACGGTGTGGGCGGCAGCTCCTCCGGGGGACTCGTTGGTGCTGGACTTCGACGCCACCCTGGTCAACTCCTACTCGGAGAAGCAGGACGCCACCCCGACCTACAAGAAGGGCTTCGGGTTCTTCCCGTTGGGAGTGTGGTGCGACACGACGGGCGAACCACTGGCCGCCATGCTGCGTCCGGGGAACTCGGGGGCCAACGACGCCGACGACCACATGACCCTCTTCCACGCTGCGCTGTCGGGACTGCCCGAGGAGTACCAGACCGGCCACTTCGGTGACGACCACCCGGCCCTGGTCGAACACCCCATCTTGGTGCGGGCCGACTCGGCCGGGGCCACCCACGGATTCGTGGACGCCATCGTTTCGGCCAACTGCGACTTCTCCATCGGATTCCCCATCGACCAGGGAGTTCGTGACGCACAGGTCCTCGTCCAAGAAGAGGACTGGGTCCAGGCCCGAGAGACCGACGGTTCGGTCCGCCACGGTGCCTGGGTCACCGAACTGACCGACTTGATCCCGCTTGCCGCTTGGCCGGAAGCCGCTCGGCTGTTCATGCGGCGGGAGCGTCCCCACCCCGGAGCCCAGCTCACCCTCTTCGACACGGCAGAGGGCTTCCGCCACACCTGCTTCATCACCAACACTGAGGGAGGAGACATCGCCACCCTCGAGCTCCGTCACCGGGGACATGCCCGGGTCGAGGACCGGATCAGGAACTGGAAGGACTGCGGTCTGGCCAACCTGCCCTTCGATTCCTTCGTCCGCAACGAGGCGTGGGTGGCCACCTCCCTCATCGCCGGGGCACTCCTGGCCTGGAGCCAGATGGTCTGCTTCGAGGGCGCACTGGCCAAGGCCGAGCCGAAGACCATGCGCTACCGGGTCCTCCACGTAGCCGCATTCATTGCACACAGGTCACGAGGGCTCACTCTGCGGCTCGACGAGACCTGGCCATGGGCCACCGACCTCTGCGAGGCCTTCGCCCGACTGCGAGCAGCCATCCCGTGACCGGGTGGGTCACTACGCCCGACCCGAAAGCAGACCTGCAGGGCGTGACATCCGAAGCCGAATAACAACACCACGGTGCTTCACGTCCACGATGCGGTTCGAACCACGGGGTCGGTCATGTCCACCGGCTCGACTACTACTGCATCGTCAGCCAGGGGTCGGGCGAATGATCGAGGCTAACAATGGCTCGGGGGTCAAACGTGGTAGTCCATAAATCCGTCAGATCGGACCGTAACTCGTTTCTGGAGGGCTGTCATCTATCACTGGGTGCGAGGGAATAATGCAACTCCGATCTCGGGGACAGTGTGTTGAAAAGGGCGGACGTGTCGCTTGTCCTCAGGGTTTCGGGTCTCTCCACATGAGCCACATTGAAGGGCCAGAGGGGGCTAGTGCGAGCTCCTTCGTGACTTCGAAACCGTGGCGGGCGTAGAACGCGATGTTCCGAGGATTGGAGGACTCAAGATAGGCAGAAACACCAGCGCCGTCACAGCGCTCGAGCTGGGATGAAAGCATTGCCGAGCCGATCCCCCGACCTTGGCGGGCTGGTTCAGTTCCAAGCAGGGCGAGGTAGTAGTGGGGCTCTTTTGGGTGGTTCGAGTCCAGCAGTCGTAGCATGTGAGGTGCGCGCATTAGAGCCCGTCCAACGAGCGGAAGCAACAAGACGGCGTGGAATGCGAGCCGCAAGGTGTCGGAGGTGGGAGGAGCGGCATTGCCCGGAGGAAGCCACAACGCGGCAGCGGCAAGGTCGTCGGTCGTGTATACCTCGTCGGAGGGGAGGTAAAGGTGGCGGATCAGCAGTGCGAAGAACTGCGGCAGCACCCTCTGGCGAGTCTCGGAGCGGGGGATGAGCCAACTGATCACAGGGTCTTCGTTCATTGCCTGTGCGAGGACATCTGAAAGTCGGGAGACGTCGCTCGGTTTGGCCTTTCGCAGGCCGGTATGAGACCCGTGGTATCCCAGACTGCTTTCGTCCATGGGCCAATCGTTGTTGGGCCGGTTCTGCGGCGCAACTGTCTCCTGGGCCTCGGCTCATGCCGGTCAGCACAACGACCCACCGCTGACCACCGTCCATTGGGACCTGGCGCCTATGGCAACGCCGTTGTGACATGCTCGCGAACGCTGAGGCATGCAGGGCGTCACACGACATTGGTTCAGGATCCGCTTTGGGTTGAGTGGCGGCGGCTGCTGGCCGTCCGCTGACCGCCCACGATCGACAGCCGGGGGGCGTCGATCGGTCCGGTCTCGAACGTTCGATGTGCCATATGCGAGCCCCTACAGCGCCGAATCCCCTTCCGGTCGGCTACCTCTGACTCCCGCCGAAAACCGGTACGAGATGGAACCTTCGGGCTCCCTCCGGGAAGCCCTCAGCTGCGCAGGCAACCGATTGCCACCAAACCCGTACCGGTTCCGGGCCGGAGCTTCTGGGAGTAGACGAATGGTGCGGTTGCCAGGTTGATAGCTGCACCCAACCTGGCGCCCTGGGGCTGGAACTGACGACCGCTCGACGAGGTCCTTTCATTCATCGAAGGTGTGGAGTTCCGATTCTGACGGCGGGCCGCTATCTGGTTACGGATTGGCTCCGTCAGATACCCCAGTGGCCACCCGTAATGCTGGCAGTGAATGTCCGAAAGTCCCACATCATTCATGAGGTGGCGGAGCCCATCAGCGCTGTAACGGCGGAAGTGGCCGACCTGCTCATCCCACGCTCCAAAGCGAGACGGATCTGCAGGAACCGAGAGCATGAGGTGACCTCCCTCAGACACTGCTTTGACCCACCCCGACAAGCAATGGCGATCGTCCTCTTGGTGCTCAAGTACCTCAAAAGCGAGGACGAGATCGAAGGTTCCCAATCCATCGAGGAGTTCGTCGAGAGACCCGCAGATAACTCGTCCCTGGTCACCGACGGCGGTCTCCGCGGCGGCAGCCGAGATCGGATCTGCCTCTACTCCCACATACTCGCTCATTGATGCCAGCCTGGAACCGAATCCCCCGAGCCCGCAGCCGATTTCGAGTACGCGGCGGGGCCTCAGAGTTGATACCCACGACTCGACGACTGCCCAACGCAATGATGCCAGAGGAGCTAAGGGAGGCGGAGTGAGCCGAGCCATATGGCGATGAACATTACAAGCAATCCCCTGATGAACCGGCGATCGCGAAGTCGTGCCTCAGACCCAGGCGCGGATCGTCGGTTTGCAGATCGGGAGCTGTGCTCTCCAGACCTCAGTGCCTTGGTGTCGACGATTCAGGCCAGCAATCAGTGCCCCATGATGCTCCTTCGTCAAAGGTGCTGGAGGTGTCGGTGAAAAGCGGATCAGTGGCGGGTCTCCATCGTTGTCTCCCGAATGGGTCAACTTCGGAGGAGCCGATGGAGTTCAACCTGACCGGCGATACCATTCAGGTGGTGTGCTCCTAAGGAAACATGAGGTAACCCTGCACCAGTAGCCACCTTTGAGGTGGTCACGACTTCCCCCGGCTGGCCAACCTTGCTGGCGCGACTGGCCAGGTTGACTATCGGTCCAAAGACGTCGCCATCTCGAAGCAAGACCTCTCCGCTGGCAAGCCCTATCCGCACTTGCGGGATCGTGATGTGACCGTCAAAGGCATCGACTAGATCGAGCGCGATGGAAGAAGCTGTGAAGGCATCGGGAGCGGTGTACATGATCTCGTCGCCGATGAGCTTGACGACTCGGCCGCCACCCTCAGTGATGGTCTCAGTGGACGTTCGCTCGAACTCGCTCAATGCCATTCCGAGTTCGGTGAGATCGAGGCTCTCGCCGAGCTCTGTCGAGCCCACCAGGTCAACGAAGCCAACGACAAGCGATCGGTGCTCAATGCCTACGAGATCGGCATCGGAGGTCGTCAACCGCCGTGCAATGAGCAGGTGCTGACGAAAGAGCGCGTCCAGCGCCGGTCCGAAGATCCGAAGCAAAGAGGCGGCCTCCACATTGGCACGAGCGACACCGAGGCCGACGGGGTCTTCTCGTTGAGCGACGGGTGCGACATTGACCAAGAATGAGGAGATCACCGCGTCAGCGACACGCGACATCGCCAACCCGAACACTCGCAACAACTGAATGCTGCCGTCCTCGCCAAAAACATCGGCGAATTCATCCATCTTCGATATGAATTCCACGAACCCCTCGGTGAACACCGGTACATCAGGTTCGGGGTCAGGGATGCCGGCGGCTTGCACTAAGCCCCTTACTTCGAGAGTAGTAAGGCCCGACCGTGCGGCTGCCTCTTCAAGGGTGAGAGCAGGGCCGCCCCGGATAGAAAGGACTCCTGCCAGCGCTGGAAGGGTGTCCCTGAAGGTCACCAACTCGTCCGGTGTTGCGCCGAGAGCTGTCACGTAACGAAGAAGTTCCAACCGAAGTTCGGCATTGGTGTCGTGAGGATCATAAAGGCCGATAGCCGTGAGGTCCTCCGGTTCCACTGAACAAGTACACACGACATGGGGCTCCAGAGCCACCACCCAGTGTCACCGCCGCAGAACAGCTGAATTGGGCCGTTGGGCCACAGGGTCCGACGACGGTAAACGCATGCCGATCGATCACCGGATCGACGTGTGACCCGCTACTGGCGTTATACGTGCAATCGGAGATTGCTCCGCCTTCGGCCGGGCAAGGCACGATCATACGTGCCATCCCATCCGGGCATCCGTAGGGAAAGACGATCACGATCACAGGTGTATCCGATGGTCAGAGGCGGCAACGGGGTTCGGAATGGATGCGAACCCTCCGGCCGGCTGGTGCGTGCGTTGTGGCTGGTGTGAATCGTGACCAGGGTCGCATCGGGGATGCGGGCAGCGAGCGAGCCGTCGGTTCTGTGGAAGATGGTCGCCGTTTCCACCCTCAATGACCAGGTTACGTCCATTGATGGGTCAGACCCTCCCACAAGAGGTGGTCAAGGGTGGTTGCGTTGGTGGTCAATGGCGTCCACACGTGTCCCGACGGGGCAGTGACCCAGTTTCGGTGGCGGGGTCCTTACCTGACGTCCTGTTCACGGCGGCCGTGTGTAGTTTTCGCCAGAACCGCTTGACCGCTCCGGTGCTCGGGGGTTAGGTGGAATTTGCCGAGATGGTAAGGGAAGACGTGAGAGTTCTCGGTAATTGCCATGTTTAGCCTCGAAAATTCGTGCGTCCAGTCAGTTGGAGGTGATGCGATAGAGCAGATCTGACAACGACAAGCTCGTCGTCGCCTGCCGGTGCAAGTCCGGTCCGGGTAGTTGCCAGGAGGCCCGGTAGCAGGCTGGCGGCTCGGTCTGGAAACGGGCCGGGTCGAAGCCCAGCGTCGAAAGCCCCTTTGGGGGAAGCAAATGTGCGGTCCGCAGCATAAAGCGAAGCCTGCCGCGTCGTTAGAGGCCCCGCCTTCGGGCGGGGGACAGGGAGAGCCGAGCCCGGGAATTCGGGGTGAAGGCCATGGAAGCGGTGAAGACCCTGGAGGTGCAGCCGTCAAGAACTCCTCGGCGTATGGGGCGTGGAACGTACAGAAGGTGACTACGGGAACTGGAGAGGCCCTCCCCGGCCCGGTGGCCTGCGAGCAGGTGCCACCGGAGCGCCGAGCCCTATAACCGTTACGCCGGGAAGTGGGCATCGAGCCGGGTGGGCGTCGGAGGCGGTCGTAGTACCGATCGAGCCGAGCGGACAACACAACCGCCGGTGAGGGAAGGGCCGCTACTTCGTCGGTGCGTATCGAAACAGGAAAGGGCTGGTGAGTGCCTTCGTGGCTAGTCCCGCCGAATTCGAACAAAGTCCAAAATCTGCAACGAACGCTCTACCGGACGGCCAAGGCCGACCCCGGACGACGGTTCCATGCGCTCTATGACAAGGTCCATCGCAGGGACGTCTTGGAGCGTGCATGGTTCCAGGTGCGCCAAAACTACGGCGCCCCTGGCATCGACCGCAGGACCATCGACGACATCGAGGAATACGGGATCACCCGACTCCTCGATGAATTGGCTGCGGAGCTTCGGGATCATCGCTATCGGCCACTGCCGGCCCGCCGGGTATGGATACCCAAACCCGGTTCGGTCGAACGGCGGCCGTTGTCGATCCCGGCAATCCGTGACCGCATCGTGCAAGCAGCGGTGAAGACGGTGATTGAGCCAATCTTCGAAGCTGACTTCCAGCCCTTCAGCTATGGGTTCCGACCCAAGCGCTCGGCTCACGATGCCCTCCAGGTCCTCATTGACGAGGCTTGGCGGGGACGCCGGTGGGTGGTCGAGACGGACATTGCCTCCTGCTTTGAGGCGATTCCCCACGACCGGTTGATGCAGACGGTTGAAGAACGCATCTGCGATCGCCAGGTCCTGAAACTCCTGCGGGCCATGTTGGCCGTCGGGGTGATGGACGACGACGTGGTGCACCGTGCCGATACCGGCACGCCCCAAGGCGGGGTGGTTTCTCCGTTGCTCTGCAACGTCTACCTGAACCGGCTCGACCGGGCGTGGAAGACGCAGGGTATGGGACAACTGGTGCGTTACGCCGACGATCTGGTGGTGATGTGTGCGACCCGCCAGCAGGCGGAGTATGCCCTCGGGCTACTCACCGACCTACTCGCTGATCTCGGTCTGGAGCCCAAGGCATCCAAGACCCGGATCGTGCACCTGGAGGAGGGTGGCGAGGGATTCGATTTCCTCGGTTTCCATCACCGCTGGGTGCGGGCTCAATCGCAACACGCTCGACAGGTGATGTTCCTCGCCCGCTGGCCGTCGGACAAAGCGATGCAACGTGTGCGTAGCCGAGTGCGTGAACTCACGGTCCGGCGTCGCATGTGGGTACCGATCGAAGTGATCGTGGAGGACCTCAATCGGGTCCTCCGTGGCTGGGCCAACTATTTCCGCTACGGAAACTCGGCTCGTCACTTCAACAAGGTGCAGGAACATGCGCTGGAACGCCTGGCGCTCCAGGTGGCCAAGCGTCATCACCGATCCCGAGGATTCGGCATGTCAGTGATGCTCTTTCAGTCACCGAACCGCATGGGCCTTATCGACTTGTCGGGAACTGTCGTCGCTCCCAGGCCCTTTCGGGACTGGCGGGGGAGACCGAATACCGGCGGTGAACGGCGTCGGTGAGCCGTGTGCCAGAGAACGGCATGCACGGTTCGACGGGCGGGTGCTGGAAACGGAGCGACCTGGCGGTGTGGCCGGTGGTCTACGAGCATCATCTCGTGGATCTGAGAAACCCCCGGCACCACTGGGATCATCGCCACCGCGCCAGTGCTCGACCCTACGTCCCGCCCCTGATCTGACGGTATCCGCGTCCGCGTAAAAGCCCTCCTGCCCTGGGAGAATGTGAGTCTTCACACAACATCTCGCAGAACCAGGAGGGCTCCTTGAAGGTGCACGATAGTCGCGCCACCCAGTCGATGAGGGTGACCACCGACGGGAAGAATCTGGTGTCCCATGCCGGCACCGCGTTGTTGTCCGAACTGGCCGACCGCAGCGGCCTGACCGAAGCGATGTCTGCTGCCATGGCGGGCTGTGGGATCAACTGGCATACCCACGATCCTGGTGTCGTCCTCACCCACCTGGCCGTGGCCATCGCCGATGGGGCCGACTGTCTGGCCGACATGGCGTCCCTCCGTGAGCAGTCCGAGCTGTTCGGTCCGGTGGCCTCGATCGCCACCGCCTGGCGGGCGGTGGATGCCACAGCGGCCTTCGAGCTGCGAGCCATCCCCGAGGCCATCGCCGCCGCTCGGGCCGTGGTGTGGGCCGCTGCTCCTCCGGGGGGTTCGCTGGTGTTGGACTTCGACGCCACCCTGGTCAACTCCTACTCGGAGAAGGAGGACGCCACCCCCACCTATAAGAAGGGCTTCGGGTTCTTCCCGTTGGGAGTGTGGTGCGACACGACCAATGAGCCCCTGGCCGCCATGCTGCGTGCGGGGAACACAGGGGCCAATGACGCCGACGACCACATCTGGTTGCTCCACCAGTCACTCTCCTCTCTGCCCGAGGAGTACCAGGCCGGTCATTTCGCAGGTGACCACCCGACCCTCGTCATCCACCCCATCCTGGTGCGAGCCGACTCGGCCGGAGCCACCCACGGGTTCGTGGACGCCATCGTTGAGGCCAACTGCGACTTCTCCATCGGATTCGCCATCGACCAGGGAGTACGCGACGCCCTGGTCCTCGTCCAGGAAGAGGACTGGATCCAGGCCAAAGAGACCGATGGCTCTGCCCGTGATGGTGCCTGGGTCGTTGAACTCACCGACCTCATTCCGCTGTCCGCCTGGCCGGAGGACACCCGGTTGCTCATGCGACGGGAGCGTCCCCATCCCGGGGCCCAGCTCACCTTGTTCGACACGGCAGAGGGCTTCCGCCACACCTGCTTCATCACCAACTCAGAAGGCACCGACATCGCCGCATTGGAGCTCCGTCACCGGGGACACGCCCGGGTGGAGGACCGGATCAGGAACTGGAAGGACTGCGGCCTAACCAATCTGCCTTTCGACTCTTTTGTCCGCAACGAGGCCTGGGTGGCCACCAGCCTGATCGCCGGAGCACTCCTGGCCTGGAGCCAGATGGTCTGTTTCGAGGGGGCACTGGCCAAGGCCGAACCGAAGACCATGCGCTACCGGGTCCTCCACGTTGCCGCCCTGCTCGTCCACAAGTCCAGGGGACTCATCCTCCGCTTGGACGAGACCTGGCCCCGGGTGGACGATCTCGCCAACGCCTTCGTCAAACTCCGGGCGGCCATCCCCTGATGAGCCGGGTCACTACGCCCGACCCGAAAGCAAATCTGCAGGGCGTGACATCCGAAACCGAAGGACAACACCGCGGCTCTTCACGCCCACGATGAGGTCCGGCCGCCGAGATCGATCACGACGCCCAACTCGCCGGCGCCTTTGCCGTCACCAGGGGTAGGACGAATGATCGAGGTTAGCCAGCCCCTGCCCAAGGTTTGGCAAGCCACGCTGCCGTCGATGGACCGATAAGGCAGCCGAAGCGACTTGTCGGCGCGGATGGTTGGGGGCACCGTGTTGTGCGAGGTGCCATGACCAACTTGACCGCGGCACGCAGGACGTTCGTCAGTCTGGACGAGTCCACCCGCCGAGATTGGATGGTGATCGGCGCCGAGACGGTGGAGAACCAGAGGCAGGCGGCCGACCGGGTCTTGGCCATGCTTGAGTCCTTGGTCGAGGTGGTCGACAGCTTCCCCGTCGACCAGTTGACCCACTGTCTGCAGGCGGCCACTCGTGCTGAGCGGGCCGGCGCCGATGACGAAATCGTAGTGGCCACTCTGTGCCACGACATGGGCAAGGCGGTGAGCATTCCCAATCACCCGGGGATTGCGGCGGAGATACTCCGACCGTACGTTCGACCGGAGATCACGGCGGTCATCGCTGCCCACCAGGACTTCGAAGGTCGGCATTACTACCGTCACATCGGCCTCGACCCCGACGTCCGAGACCGCTATCGGCACGAGGCCTGGTACGGGTTGGCCGAGCAATTCGCCGACGAGTGGGACCAGAAGAGCTTTGATTCCAACTACGCCACTCAACCCTCACTCATTTCGAGCCGAAGGTGCGTGCCATTTTCGGATCTCCGCACATGCTCTAACGGAACACCGACCTGTCGATGGCCCAGTTTTACCTGGGGACCATTTCGAGAGGGTCCCTAACTTGGTCTCCTGCGCTACCGTCGTTGCCTGACGCGGCCGTTAGGAGGATTGCATGCCCGAGATACCGCCGATCGCCCATGTGAATCTCACCGTGAGCGATGTCAACCGCAGTGTTGCTTGGTATGAGAGCCTCTTCGGAGCCGAGATGTTTCTGGACGAGAGCCCTGGACCATTTCGACGAGCCGTGTGGCTCGTTGGAGGCCGAACGCTTGTCGGATTTCATCAGTTTCCTGAGTTGGCTGATGGCGTTGCCTTTGACGAGCGCCGAATTGGTCTCGACCATCTGGCCTTTGCCTGTAGCAGCCGAGGTGAGCTCGAAGCGTGGGAGCTCCGACTGGAAGAACTCGGGGTCGCTAACGGTGGCATCGTCGATGCTGATTACGGATCGGGGCTGTCCTTTCCGTGATCCCGACAACATTGCGTTGGAGTTCTTCGCACCGTCCTCCTAGCACCACGGCGCACTCTTAACGTTCGCATTGCTGCCATCGCCCGCCCTACGAGGTGCCCACCGGCGGCCACGAGCCGAGCGACGTTGAGGTCATGAGGACAGGGTGGGTTGGACCATTACCTTGCTCGGTATCTGTCCCCGGGCGAGCTGCTCCATGGAAACCATCACCTCGCTGAGCGGAACGTTGTCGGGTTCGATCAGGGCCTCAAGCGGCAACGTGTCGCTGTCGAGGAGGTCCACCGCCGGCTGGAACCCTTCGTCGTTATAGTTATAGGCGCCGATGATGGCGAGCTCGAGGATGATCATGCGGTTTTGGTTGATTCTCGGCGGTTCGAAGCCAGTTCCGACGATCACAAGCGTGCCCGCGTAGTCGAGCTGGCCCAGTCCCGCCTCGGCCGCGCTGGCGTGACCCGAGCATTCGAACACCACCGCGTAGGGCTCCGCCACGGGAAGGGTCATCGGTGGCTGGTCCAGCTTGTCGGGTGTCACGACCCGGGTGGCCCCGACGTCGAGCGCCTGCTGGCGCCGGACGGCAGAAGGTTCGCTGACGGTGATATCGGAGATCCCATGTGTCCGCAGCACGGCCACCAGCAGGAGGCCGACCGGGCCGGCCCCGGTGACGAGGACCCGATCGTCCGAGCCCACGTCGGCCAGCCGCAACGTGTGCAGGGTGATGGCCATTGGTTCGGCAAGGGCCGCCACCCTGGTCGGGAGAGAATCGGGAATCCGGATCAGGCCGTCGGCGGCCACCGTCTTGTACTGGCAGAAGGCACCGCGGTACCCGACGAAGTCGGCCGGGGCGCGGTTCAGGCACACCGAAGGTCGGCCCCGCCGACAGGCTCGGCAGACACCACACCCCGGAGCCGCGTTTCCCACCACTCGGTCGCCGGGAGACCAGCCGGAGCCACTGGGCGCGGCGACGACGATCCCCGACCATTCGTGGCCGAGAATGGCTCCTGGTGTGGCGTACTGCTCCAGGACCATATGCAGATCCGAGCCGCAGATGCCGCACTCGGCAATCTCGACAAGAACTTCGCCGGGTCCCGGATCCGGACAGGGCACCTGCTCGACGGCGAGTCTTCCGTTGCCCACATAGACGGCTGCCGGCATGAGCGGTGATGGCACGAAGCCAACACTAGGCGCGCTGCCACCATCAGCCTTCTGTTATTTCCCGCCAGCGCAGGGTTGACAGGTCGTTATACGTCATCACCGTTGGGCGCTCAATGGGGTGACCTTGTAGGCCGACTCATGCGGGGAGCGGGATAACCGGGGGTATCCACAACTCGATCCACCGCGAACCCCAGCCGCTGGTAGAACGCCATGGCGTGAGGATTGGCGGTCACTTCCAGTCTCTCGAAGCGAACCTCATCCAACCGTGCCCAGATGTCCAGCACCAACGCGGCCCCGATGCCACGCCGGATCCATCGGGGGTCCACGAAGAGGTCTTCAAGCTCCGCAAGTGCGTCGGAGATCAGATAGGTGGCAAAGCCGACAACCGTACCGTCGGCGGCCACGGCGACCCTCATCCGCTTCTCTCGGACACCCTCGTCCGATAGTACGAGCCGCTCAGGATGCGCCTCCAACAGCTCACGGTCATGTTCATTGGACAGAGATGCTCGCCTAAACACTCGTTGGAGCTCATCCATGTCGGTGATTTCCGCATCACGAATGGCAACCGGCATGGCGGTCGATTGTCCCACGTACCCCATGGGCCCCGGTGTCCGGTACCGGCGGCTGCCCGACGGTGCTACTCAGCCCCTCGGCAGCACGTCTGGCTGGGCGCGCGTGTTAGTGGGCCACCCATTGACGAATCAGCGGTGGGGGCTGCTACCCGCCGAGCACGGGGAGACCGAGGCCGCAGTCGACCGAAAACGACGGGTCGTCGTCGAGCGCCTGCACCACGTCCTGCAGGGCGGCGTTGTCGTAGGGCACGGCCAGATGGTCGGCATGATCGTCCGGGCACTGGTCTTGGAGCGTCACATTCTTCACTGCCGGACCGTTGAGGAAGGCCGAGGTGTAGGGCGTCACCACTTCGTCGTCCTCGGTCTCGATCACGGTGTAGCCGACACCGGGCACGATGTCCTGTCCGGCGTTCAACTGCTGCAGGAAAGCCGATCCCACCAGCTGTTGAGTGCAGGCCGGGCACTGGGCCACTGTGAGGGGAGCAGGCAACCCCAGGGCGGTGACCGCATCGAACAAGGCGTTCATGCCGTCGACGGTGGTCCCGTGGTTGGAGGGGGACAGCCCCACCAGGTCGTGGACGTGGGCGGCTCCACCGTCGAAGCGCAGGTACCAGAGCGGCATCATGCCCCCCTGTGACCAGCCGACGAGGTCGACCTTGCTGGCGCCGGTGGAGGCCAGAACCTGACCCACGAACGTGGCCAGCTGGCCAGCCGACGTGGGGATGTCGCCCACCGACCAGATGCGGCCCCCGCTGAGCGTGGTGCTGGCCGTGGCTCCGTAGTTCAGCCCGTAGACGCACCAGCCGTCGTCAGCCAGGATCGGGCCCAGGGCCTGCCATGTGTCGGCCATGTCGTAGAGCGTGCCGGGCAGCAGGATAACCGGGTACTGCTGCGGACCCGAAACAGCCGGGTGGCAGCCCGAGACATTGACGCCTGGCGGCGAACCGGTGGGATCGGTGAGCTCAGCCAGGTAGCCACTGGCCGCGTCGCCGACCGGGTAGGGCCCATCGGTAGTGTCGGCACTGGCAGCGCCGGCGGCGCCGGGGATTGCTGCGGGAAACGGCGCAGCGAGAACCACGCAGGAGAGGACCAGTGCACTGCCAAGCGCGGCCAAACTCGGTCCCCACCACCGTGTGCCCATGACCTCTTCACTTCCCTGAAACCGGATAGCTAAACAACAGGCGTGTCAGGGCGGACCCCGTCCGGTCAGTGTCGATCCGACGGGGCAACCCGTTGGTGGAAGAGATTGTGGGGTGGGTCAATCCGGGGACCCAATTGGCTGTCGGGTGAGCCGTACCGGTGCGATGCGGACGAGCGCGTTGTAGGTGACGAGTGCGATGGCCAGATGCATGGTCATGAGTACGGCAACGGCCCGGCCCGGTTGGGCCTGATGGAGGATGTAGATGTCAGGAAGCCAGAGCACGAGGGTTACGAGGATGGCCAGTCGAAAGAACAGCCATCGCGGATCAGAGCAGAAGCGGGTCACGACGGGCCAGGCTGCACAGGCCACCACTACGCCGATCACGGTGAGCTTCCCATAGTCGGAGAACCGAAAGTGTACGTAGCCCTTGGTCGATGGGAACACCCTCGTACCGATGGCGACGATCGCAGCATCGGCTAGCAGGGAGCCCAACAGCGAGACGATCGTAGCGATGAGCAGGCGAAGGCCGGATGGTTGACGGTGCGCTGGGGTCCAGTCGATCCTGAGCAGCTTCATCAGGCGATCGGAGAAGGGTGTATGGGACATCGGCCACTTACTCCTGATCCAGGGGTTCATCTCCGATAGGAGGTTGACTCTGCGAAAGGACGGGTGCTTCGACAGCCGGCGGGGTCGAGACACCATCGTTCTCAGATCGATACGCTCTCCGGCCGCGCAGGACGCTGGCCATCAGGCTCACGACGGCCATGGCCGGCAACACAACAACGGCTGCGGCGTGGTGGTCCGGCAGGCGTAGCGCCACCACGATGATGACAACCACGGCGACGAAAAGCTCGGGGGTGTCGCCGATGAGGAAGTCCCACCAAAAGCTGCCGAACGAGCGGGCTGCCCGACCGAGACGGGTCATCTGGGCGCCCTCTCAACGGTCATGGAGCGACGGGGGAATGTGCTCCGAAGCCAGGTCACCGAACCCAGCGTGATCAGCCCGAAGATCCCGATGAACCCGAGGATGGTGAGATCGTTACCGGGCCAATGGGTTCCGGTGCCCTCACCCACCCAGAAGAGCCCGAAGCTGCTCAGCATTATGCCGACCCCGAGCTTGATGGTGTTTTCTGGCACCCTGGACAGCTGCGTGGCCACCAGGGCTCCGACCGTCGCCACCAGCACGGCCGCCGCCGCCGCCGCTCCTGCAGCCAGACCCAGTCGATGTTGACTGGCCCCCAGGCTGACCACGATGAGGACGACCTCGGTTCCCTCGAGAAACACTCCCTTGAATGCCACTGCAAAGCCCACGCTGTCCCGTCGTGGCGCCTTCACACCGCTACCGGTGCCGAGGCCGATCTCCTCGGCAGTGGCGGCGAAGATGGCGTCCTCGTCGTGGAGCGGTTTCAGCCCACCGGCCCGCAGGATGGCCTTGCGCAGCCACGACAGACCGAGCACCAGCAGCAGGCCACCGACGATCACCCGCAGGGTGTCGATGGGCACATAGCGGATGAGGGGCACTCCCACCCCCGCCACCAGGACGGCCAGGACCACCACGGCCACGACGGCACCTTCGAGAGCGGACCGCCACCCGCGGGTGACTCCGGCGGCCACCACGAGGGTGAGGGCCTCGACCATTTCGACGGTGCTGGCACCGAAGACCGCCAGCAGGAGCACTGTTGTGGACGTCGTGTTCACGAGGGCGACGGGCGCCGATCGGAGGGCTTTGTCGCCATTGTGGCTGGCTGGATGTCGGGACGGGCGACGGCCAAGTAGACCACGAGGACGGCAACGGCGAGGGTAAATACGACGGCGGTGGGTCCATCACCGAATCCGATCCCACTGGTGTTGGTTGGTTTACTGATGTAGTCAGCGAAGGAAGCACCGAGGGGACGGGTCACCACGTAGGCCAACCAGAACGCGACGATGGCGTTCAGGCCCAGCTGCCACCACGCCAGGGCCGGAATCAAGATAATCACGCCGAAGAGGATGCCGGAGGCCAGATAACCCAGGCCCAGGGCTGTCGCCGTAAAGTCCCCAAGGGCAGTGCCCAGGGCGAAGGTGGCAAACACGGTTGCCCAGTAGAAGCACTCACGTCGTCGCGTGGTGATGCTGTGGATGGAAAGCGTTCCCTCGATGCGGTACCACACAAAAAAGATCACAATCAGCACACCTGCCCACAGCAGAGTGGTGCCGGCGTAGGGAATGTGGACATCGAGATGGAGGAAGTCGGATACACCGGTACCTAAAATGGCTATGGCATAGGCAAAGAACCAGTAGGCGAGAGCCTGGTACCGCCGGGTCCTGAACTGCCACACCAGTCCAATAGCGAATAGGGCCACCTCGGTCCCCCCGCCGCCGATGTTCCCCCACGTCTTCAGGTAGTCCGAGGTGGCTTCGCCGCCGGCAGTGGTCAGTATCTTGACGATCCAGAAAAGGAAGATGATCTCGGGGACCTTGGCCGCCCGCGGCTCGGGGATCAACCGGCTGAAGAGGGTCACCGCCAACAAATCCTTTCCGGTGCTCGTCGTGGTCAGTGGTGTTGGTCGCTGGAGAGATTTCCCGAGGTCGGATTCGGTGCCGAAACCCGATGCCGATCAACAGAGGTGATGGCCGTCTGCCGTCAACTCCCCCTACGCCAGCGTCTGCGTCGTCCCATCACTGGCCAGCGGATCGAGAAAGACCACCAGCTGCGCTTTTCACATGGAACATGGCGCTCAGAACGTGGTGCTCACGGTCTGACGCCGGTAATCCATCGTCAGCCTACCGCCCGCCCGGTGACCCGGGGAGCCGGCCAAATCGGGTCGAGCCGCTGTTCACAGCCCATGCGCACGACTGGAGGGGAGGAAAGACGTCGGTCGGCCCCGGCGCGGAGCGAAAGAGGCGCCCTTCGAATAGGGCCGCAACCCTTCGAGCGATCTCGTCGAAGATCAGCTAAGCCTTCTCATCCGCTTTCTCGATGACTCTTCGACCTGGATTAAATTGAATGGCAGGAGGTCTGTCGGGCCGTGGTGTCGATGAACGCGGAATGACGCGATCTCCGCGACTCCACGGGACGTTCCGCCGACCGGGGGGTGACAGCGTGCACTGCCCCACGGACGACGACCGCGAGGAGCGCGGCCAGGCTCACCATCACGAAAACGGCGGCGATCAACATCAATCCTCCGACGAAGAGAACTGCTCCGACCAGCGCTGTGCCCACGGTGATCAAGGTGACAGCGAAACTCGATCCTGCCACCGACGGGTGTTGTAGGGACTGCGTGAGCGCTCGCTGCCCGATGGGCTGTGTCGCGGTATTTACCGTCATGGCTGATGGCTGCCCGAGGAAAGTCGCTGCGATCGGCCGCTGATCAGGTAGACCAGGCCGGCGGAGACGGCCACCTCGAAGACAAGGGTGAAGAGACCGAGTCCGAAGAGCCCCCCGATGAGGCCACCCGCGAAGGCGCCGACCAGGCCGACCCCGAGGGTTCTCAGGGCACCGATCGGGTTCGGGCCCGGAATCACGAGCCGTCCCAGTCCACCGACAACGGTGCCGACGATGAGGAGGCTGACGATGTAGCCGATGATGCTCATGGTCCCAGTCTGTTGATCGAACATGGACTTCGGCTAAGACCTGCATAACAAACAGTGAAGAATTCGATCACCGTGTACCGGACGGCTAGCCGGGCGTCGTGCTGGATTACCGGTGGCACGGCGGCCACGGGCCCGATCAGCGACTCTCCTAGGGCGATGACCAGGGGCTACACTGCGACTCCAGGTGCCTCTTGAATGAGATTGCTCGGGCCTCGGGAGCCTAATCTGTTGGCCAGAGGGACGGGCGGTCAGCACCGCATCGACCCTGCAGGCCCGAAGAAGATGGCGGACTCGCCCGTCATGGTGGCCGCGGTAGCCAGCGTTTCGGGCCTCATCTTCGTGCTCGGGCGCCTGGTCCTCGTCGCCCACGGAGACGTTTCCATCTTCATCGTGGCCGGCAGCGCCCATGTCGACCCCCGAGTTCTCCCGCGAGGCATCTTCGTGGTCGATGGGAATGGCTACGACGGTCAGTTCTACTACCGGATGGCTCTGGATCCCGCCGATCTTGCCCGATCGGCATTTGGGATTCGTCTCGACTCGCTATCCCGTCTGG
Source organism: uncultured Acidimicrobiaceae bacterium (assembly GCA_963727955.1). Classification (GTDB taxonomy): domain Bacteria; phylum Actinomycetota; class Acidimicrobiia; order Acidimicrobiales; family RAAP-2; genus Bog-756. The sequence goes on along the minus strand of CAVSII010000008.1, from coordinate 242,165 downwards.
AGCGTATCGGCTACCCGGCCATTGCCTGGGCGCTTGCGGCCGGCCGTCCATCGTTGGTTCCCGACACCCTGATCGTCATCAATGTGGTTTCGCTGGGTGCAGTTGGCCTCGGCGGGGCCCTTCTGGCCCAGGACAGCGGCCGGCACGCGCTGTGGGGACTGGCCCTGGCCGGGTACTGGGGCTACCTGTGGAGCGCCAGTAGAGACCTGACCGAGATCACCGCAGCCGCCTTCTTACTCCTCGGACTGTGGGCCTACCGAAAGCATCGATGGGTGCTGGCAGGGGTCCTGTTGCTGGGCGCCGTAGTGACCAAGGAGACAGCTGCCTACGTGGTGGTCATCATCGCCGCTACCCGCCTCGCTGGTCGGGCGATCGGGCGCGACCGGCGCCCCTGGGGCCCGTCGGATGTCTCGTGGTTGCTGCCGCTCCTCGGATTCGCCGCCTGGCAGTTGGTCGTCTTTGTCACTACCCGTTCTGTGGCAATCCGCGACAGCGGGAATGCCAACCTCGGCCCCCCTCTGAACGGGTTGATCGATGGGATCCGCTTCTACTGGCCCGCACTCCCCTCGGTGGCCTCCTTTCTTTGGTTCGGCGAACTGCTCGTTCTGACGGCCATGGCGGTGGGTGCCGCCGTGTCGATCCGCACTACCACGGTTCCCATCCACGAACGATTGGCCTGGGCCGCTGTCGTGGTGCTGGCGGTGTGCGCGGCATCGGGCATCTGGCGCGGCGATGTGGGATTCCGCAGCCTCGACGATGTCTATCTGTTCAGTTGGATTGTACTCCTGGGTACTGGCCGCCGCCTCTGGCCATACGTAGGCCTTGCCGGCGCCACGTGGCTGGTGGTAGCGGTGGAGTTGCTCAAATACGTGTGACTGCGGCCCTACCGGCTCACTCCATGCTGAAGGTGAACATCCGCTCGGCGTCGATCCTCACATAGACATTCCCGTCGAGGAAGTCCTCCCACTCCTTCCCGTACCGCGGTATGTAGATATCCAGCACAGCCTTCCGGAGACCGGTATTGCGGTGATCCTTCATGTCGAGCACGGTCGCCGTTCCGTGGACGGTTATGGCCAGTTCCTCGCCGGGCAGATGAGTTGCGCTCACTGCCGGATTCCTACGGATGTGGACGATTCGCAGAGCATCGGGCGCCGACCCGAAATGGAAGGCACCTCTGTAGAAGACGCCGTCGACGGGGACCACCACGGGCCGCCGGTCCGAGGTCACGGTGGCCAGGGCCAGGAGTCGCATGCCGGTCAGGCGGTCGCACACCTCGTGGGCGCCAAGCCGTCTGTCCGGAGTTATGACCTCACGGAGATGGGACCCGGCGGCGGCGTAGCTCCGATCCAGGAGGGCCTGAAGGCTCTCGAGATCCTGGTCGCTTTCGAACATGGTCACAGCCCACTACAGGCGCTGACTACCAGGCAAGGTCGTCAGTTATTGACCGAAACCGGAATCGAGCTACCGGGACCACGGGAGTTGTCCACGTTGTCGGTCCCCACCGCCACTGTCGGAGGGGATTACTTCGGATGGTCGGACACCGTAGGAACCGAAGTGATCGTCGTCGGTTCGCCGTATTCGAGCAACGGCGGACTGTACTTCTTCCAGAACTGATCAGCCCGTAACCGAGGTCGCTGACTCGGCAGCCGACTTGAGGCGGTCGAGTGTCTGCTCCATCGATACCCGGTTGTGGGTGGTCCGGTCGGCGACACCGGTCGCCCACCTCCCGATGATTTTGGCCAGCGGACCACGGCGGTCGATCCAGGTTTCGGTCACCCGACAACCTGACGGGGTCCTCTCGAAGGCGTATCGCCATTCGGCGATAGCCAGACCTCGTGCCTTGATCCGGAAACTGAAGAGATGACCGGCTTCGACGTCCACGATGGTTCCCACAGTCGTCCATGTCCTCTTGCCGTTGCGATTCCTGCTGGTGAATACCGCCCCGGGCCGTGGGCCCTCGGTACCCCCCACCCACGTAGCTCCGTCGCTCTCCGGTGACCATCTGCCCATCTGAGTCATGTCCGTGACCATCGACCACACCCGCTCAGTCGGAGCGCCGATCTCCCGCGACACGGCTACCTTTCCATCCATTGGATCCGCCTTCTGTTTCGTGATGAACAATGTGCGCCACCAGCATTTATAACATCCGACAGAGCCCGGGGAAAGAGGCTCGCCTCTGGGCCATCGGCCTCGGACGGAAAAACTCGACACTCTCGTCCATCGAGGAGGGTCCTTCTACAGTGTGATCGGCAGACCCGGAGGTCGACGTAACCGATCGTCGGTCGAACCGGACTTCGCATGAGCACCGAGGAGTCAGAATGGTTTCAGGAGCGGCCAAGGGGACAGCGCTGGTCACCGGGGGCAGCCGGGGGATCGGCAAGGCCATCGCTGTCCACCTGGCCCGGGCCGGCTACGACGTGGCCGTCGGAGCCAGGACACTCCACGAGGGTGAGCAGCGGGAACATTCGTCCACGGTGGCCTCCTCCAACACCCGGGCCCTTCCGGGCTCACTCGACACCACCGCTGCCCTCATCGAGCGGGAAGGACGTCGGGCCCTCCCCATCTATCTCGACCTTCTGGATCGGGCCTCGCTGGGTTCGGCAGTGGCCACGGTGCGCGAGCGCTGGGGTTCGATCGATGTTCTGGTCAACAACGGACGCTATGTCGGGCCCGGCCACATGGACCAGATTCTGGACACTCCGGTCGACCTCATTGACCGCCATCTCGAGGCCAATGTCATGGCCCCGGTCATCTTGATCAAGCTGGTCCTTCCACACATGGTCGAATGTGGACGGGGCGTGATCGTCAACCTGGCTTCGAGCTCGGGAACGATGGATCCGGGTCGTCCCGCCGGTCGTGGCGGTTGGGGGCTCGGGTACGGGATGTCCAAGGGTGCCCTCCACCGGGTGGCGGGCATGGTTGCCGTCGAACTCGGTGGCCGGGGAATTCTGGCATTCAACCTGAGCCCCGGGTTCGTGGCCACCGAGCGCATCGCCCTCGACATGGCCGAGTTCGGCTTTGATGCCTCGAAGGGTGCTCCGGCCGATGTCGTCGGCGCGGTGGCCGCATGGTTGGCTACCGACGATCGGGCCATCGAGCGAAATGGCCAGTGGGTCGAGGCGCAGGAGGTCTGTCGCCAGCTGGGACTCCTTGCCGGATGGCCTTGAGCCAGCGCTTGTCGGCCTCCCCACCACCGAGCTGCGGCCCTCCAGAGTGGGCGGAGTACTGTGGCCCGTCCATGTCCGAGTCGATGACTACGCGCGATCGGCTTCTCGACGCGGCCACAGCTCTGTTCGCCGAGAGGGGTGTGGACAACGTGTCGGTGGCGGAGATCGTGCGGACCGCCGCTCAGCGCAATGCATCTGCCGTCCGCTATCACATCGGGAGCCGGACCGATGTGCTCTATGGGGTTCTGGAGCGGCACGTGCCCGTCATTGCTGCTCAACGGCGGGCTCTCCTGGCCCAGGTCCGCCGCGGTCCGCCCGACGATCGTCTGGCCGCCACTGCCGTCATCGTTCGTCCGCTGGCCGACTTGGCCCGGCGCGGGTGGCGAGAACGTGCGTACCTTCGGATCGGCTCGGAGCTGTCCGGAATGCTCGACCGTACGACCCCGGAGATCCGATCACTGATGCGGGAGACTGCCGGCTACGAGGCGTGGGAGCTCCTCCGCCAACGATGTCCGGAGGTGCCCGACGACTTGTGGCGGATCCGTTGCGAGCTGTGCATCGTGTTCGTCGGACGAGCGGTGGCCGACTGGGCTCGGCTCCTCGATGAGAGGACCAGCAAGCACCGAGCCCTCCCCGACGACCGGTTCGTCGACAACCTGATGGCCATGGTGCTCGGGGCCATGACGGCAATCCGCCCCACCAGTTGAGAGGATGGCCCCGTGAACGCCCCTTACACCGTGCCCAGTTCGGGAGAACTGGACGCTTTCTATGAATCACTCAAGACCTGGGGACGGTGGGGACCCGACGACGAGCGGGGGACGCTCAACTATCTCACCGGCGACCGGACAGCGGCAGCCGCCGCCCTGGTCTGTAGTGGGGAGACGATCAGCCTGGCTCACGACCTGGCCACCGAACCGCGACCCGAACATCCCCATCCTGTCCAACATCACATGTTGGCCTCCGGTGATGCGCGTGACTCCAACGGAATCCCCGGATACGAAGCCGCCCGCGACCATCTTGCTCTCGACGTCCACGGCTTGTGGACCACCCACGTCGACGCACTCTCGCACATGTTCGTCCACGGCGAGATGTACGGAGGGCGTCCGGCCAGCCAGGTCCGGAGTGACGGCGCTCTGTCCAACACGGTTCTCTCGATGGCCAACGGTGTCATCGGCCGAGGAGTGCTCCTGGATGTTCCCCGAGCGCTCGGCGTCGACTACTTCGGTGCGGGCGACGTGGTGACCGTGGCCGATCTCGAGCGGACCGAAGCCGCCCAAGGTATAACCGTCGGGCCCGGGGACATCCTCATTGTCGCCACCGGTCGGGAGACTCGTCGTCGGGCCGTGCATGGCTTCGACGGTTTGTCGGGCTTGCATCCCGGATGCCTGGCATGGATCAGCGACCGGCAGGTGGCCGTCCTTGGTAGCGACGGCATCTCCGACCCGATGCCCTTCCTTGACATCCCCCAGTGGCCGTTTCCGGTGCACCAGATCGGCATCGTGGCCATGGGCCTGCACCTCATCGACAACCTGAGCGTGATTCAGCTGCGAGAGCGCTGCGACCAGGTCGGACGATGGGATTTTCTGTTCTCGATGGCCCCGCTCCGGATACCGCGCGGCACCGGCTGCCCCGTGAATCCGGTGGCCGTGCTGTGACTCCGGCGGTCAATGACCACCCCAACCGGCCGACCGGCTCCGATCCCCACCAGGACCTGCGGTCCCTGCTCCAACGGTATGCCCGCGCCGTCGACCAGCGGGACGTCGAAACTCTCTCGTCCCTCTTTCATCCTGAGGCCGAGATCGTGGGTGCCGGTGGTACCCAGACCCTCGAGGCGTGGCTGAATACCATGCGGGCACCGCGCTCCTTTCCCTCCAGCATGCACATGATCGGTGAACCCCTCATCGAGGTGGCTGACAGCGGCGAGGAGGCCTCGATGGACACCTACGCGGTCGTCTACCAGATCGGGAGTGCGAGCGACGGCAGCGGCGACTTGACTCTGGGGATTCGATACCGCGACCACTGTGCGCGCCAGGGAGATCGGTGGGTCATTGCCACTCGCCGGTCGACCACAGTATGGATGCGTTGACCGGACCAGCCCCGGTTCGGTGTCAGACCTGACGGCGTCGCAACAGTCGGCCCGGTGTCGTTCCGGTCAGCCGTCCCTGATCAATGGTGACCCGTCCCCCCACCAGGGTGGCCAGAAATCCGGTCGAACGCTGTTCGAGTCGACAGCCTCCGCCGGGGAGATCGTCGACCAGTTCCGGGACGCGAGGGCCGACGCTGGAAGGATCGAATACATTCAGATCGGCCGTCATGCCTTGGCGTAGGAGTCCGCGGTCGCTGAATCCCCATGCCACCGCCGGCTCCAGGGTGATCATGCGGACACCCTCTTCGAGGGTGAATGCTTGGCGGTCCCGCACCCAGTGTCCGAGCAGATGGGTGTGAATGGATGAGTCGGCGATCTGGCTGAGGTGCGCCCCCGAGTCGGAGAAGGTCATGACTGTCCGCGGATGCCGTAGGGCGCGCTCCAAAATCTCGTCGTCCTGGGGATAGAGGCTGGGCTGGATGAAGAGCTGCTCACCCTGCGAAGCCACACACAGCTCGATCATGGCCTCGGCCGGATGAATCCCTCGTTGGGCGGCGATGTCGGCTACGGAGGGATTGGGTGGCAGCCCGTGCCGGTAAACGCGGATGCCGTCGAAGTCCGGAGGTCGTGCCTGTGCCCCGACACCGGTGAACTTCCCGTAATCGGCAGCCACGGCGGCCTCGACGAAGGGGAGTCGAAGCTCGGTGTCACTCAAGACACGCAATTGATCCTCAACCGGTCGGGAGCGCAGTGCGGACCATGCGGGGATGAGATCGAACGGCAATCGCGTCTTCAGGGAAAGGAGGACGGAGATGCCCCGGCAATGGGTCTGTGCCACCATCCGGGCCCCCTTGGCCGCCGCCTGATCGAGGAAGTCGAGGAGATAGCCGGCCGAGCGGGTAGCCAGTAGTCCGAAGGTCATCGGCACCCCGGTGTAGGCAGCCAGACCGGTCATCCGGTCCAGAGACCGCTGGCGTACCACCGGATCGGGGGCCGACATGCCGGCATCGGCGCCTTCGAAGATGCCGCCGTGTCTGCCCATCACCTCGACCAGTGCCGCCACCTCGCTCCACGAGGCGATCCGTGACGCCACCGGTCGCCCATCTGAAGTCTCGTGGTGCTGCGTACGGGAGGTGGAGAACCCGATGGCCCCCGCTCGAAGCGCATCGGCCAGCTGGTCGGACATAAGGGTGAGGTCCTGGTCCGACGCCTTTTCGTCGAAGGCTCTCTCGCCCATTGCCCAGGTCCGGAGAGCAGAGTGTCCGATATTGGCTGCGAAGTTGATGCCTTTGGGCAGTCGGTCGACCGCGTCGAGGTACTGAGGGAAAGTCTCGAAGCACCAATCGATGCCGGCGGCCAGGGCAGCGGGATCGATGTCCTCTGCCCGTTCGAGGTTGCGGACCACGAGTTCCCGTTGATGGGAGCGTACCGGTGCCAATGTGAAGCCACAGTTGCCCATCACCGCGGTCGTCACTCCGTGCCAGCACGAGCTCGAGCCGGAGGGATCCCAGAAGACCTGCGCATCCATGTGGGTGTGGCCGTCGATGAATCCGGGGGTGACCACGTGTCCTTCGGCATCGATGTCCACGGATCCTCGAGTGGTGATCCTGCCGACCGTGGCGATCCTGTCGTCCACCACCCCGACGTCGGCCCGGTAGGAACCGGTGCCCGACCCGTCCACCACCGTGCCGTTGCGGATGACGACGTCGTAGACCACGGGACACCTCGGTGGGGAGACGGTAGCTGTCAACCGGACAGTAAGCCGTTACCGTCCCCGGAGGACGGTAATATGCGTATATTAGGCCGATGGCCGGTGCGTCCCAAATCCGGGCCCAGCTCGGGCACCCGGTGATCGACAGTGATGGCCACATGGCCGAGCACCTGCCGACCCTGGCCCCGTATCTCGAACAAGAGGGGCTGTCCCTCCAGCATCCCCTCTTTCGGCGGATGGTCCCGCCCTATGGCGGGACGGAGACGCCATGGCACGACCAGAGCCCTGCCGAACGGAAGGCCACCCGGACCCCGCGGGGACCGTGGTGGAGCGCCCCGGCCAAGCAGACCATCGATTTGGCCACCGCCTTGTTTCCCCAGTTTCTGTACGAGCGGCTGGACGAGATCGGCATCGACTTCGGGATCGTCTATCCCAGCCTGGGGTTGGTCTTCATGCACAGCGATGACGACAAATACCGCCGCGGAACCTGCCGGGCTCTCAATCGCTGCAATGCCGACCGGTTCGCCTCACTGTCGGACCGGCTGACCCCGGTGGCCGCCATTCCCATGGTGACCCCCGACGAGGCCGTCGCCGAGCTCGAATTCGCGGTGAGGGAGCTCGGGTTCAAGGCAGTGGTCCTGGCCGGCTATGTCCAACGGCCCTTCGACGCCCTGGCTGGAAGCGATCCTCAGCTGGCCAAGTATGCCTTCTGGCTCGACCAATTCGGCGTCGATTCCGCTTACGACTATGACCCGGTATGGGCGGCGGCCACGGAGCTGGGAGTGTCCATCGCCTTTCACTCCGGATTCATCGGGATGACGCCTTACCGTTCCATATCGAGCTATGTGTTCAATCACCTGTCGATGCTGGCTGAAGGGCAGCAGTCGTTGGCCAAATCGTTATTTCTGGGGGGCGTCACCCGGCGGTTCCCGCGGATGAACTTCGCCTTCCTGGAGGGGGGAGTGGCGTGGGCGGCTGCCCTCTACAGCGACATCGTCAGCCACTGGGAGAAGCGCAACCTGGCGGCGCTCGAGCAGAACCTTGATCCGCGCCTGGTCGATAGAGATCTTCTGGTCGATTTGATGACCAGGTACGCACCCGATGCTCTTACCGGGGCTCGTCCCCCGCGGCGAGCGACCGAGGACGAAAGCACCCTTGACGAGTGGGCGGCATGCCGCATCGAGGGTGTCCACGACATCAAAGACCTGTTTGTCGACCGCTTCTGGTTCGGCTGCGAAGCTGACGATCCCTTGACCTCGCTGGCTTTCAACACCTCGGTCAACCCTTGTGGCGCCGAGCTTCGCGTCATGATGGGGTCTGATATCTCCCACTGGGACGTTCCCGACGTCTCCGCAGTCCTCCACGAGGCCTACGAGATGGTGGAACGCCAATGGATCGACACCGACGCCTTCCGTGCCTTCACTTTCGAGAACCCGGTGGCCTTCTACACGGGGACCAACTCCGAGTTCTTCAACGGGACCGTCGTCGAGCAGGCCGTAAAGGCGTGGGCGGGAGAGGCCTGAGTTGCTCGATTCCGTGCTGCGGGGCGGGTTTGTGGTGGACGGAACGGGAGCGCCGGGCCGCCTGGCCGACGTAGGAATCCGTGCCGGAAGGGTGGCGGCGATCGGGGAGATCGATCACAACGGTGCCGTGGAGATCGACGTCGGCGGGAACGTCGTCTGCCCCGGCTTCATCGACATCCACACCCATTACGACGCACAGCTCCTGTGGGATCCCACCGCCAGCCCGTCGGCCGTTCATGGGGTGACCACCGTGGTGGGCGGAAACTGTGGATTCTCGATCGCCCCGCTCGGAGCCGACGATGCCGGGTACATCCAGCGGATGATGGCGGTGGTCGAAGGCATCCCGCTGGCAGCTCTCGAAGGAGTGGGACCCTGGCGGTGGCGGTCCTTTGCTCAGTACCTCGACCGGATCGATCAGGGCCTTTCCGTCAACGCCGGGTTCCTGGTCGGACACTCGACCGTCCGCCGGGTGGTGATGGGAGCAGCGGCCAGTAGCGAGCCGGCGGATGCCGAGCAACTGGTCGCCATGGCCGAACTGGTTTCCGAGTCGGTCAGAGGTGGCGCACTCGGGTTCTCGTCGTCTCTCGGTGAGGGACACCTCGATGGCGATCACCACCCTGTTCCTTCTACCTGCGCCGCTCGTGAGGAGTTCGTGAGACTGGCCGCCGCCGTGCGCGACCACGAAGGAACCACGCTCGAGTTCATCCCGACGGTCGGGCCCATCCCCGAGGACCGTATGAACCTCATGGCCGACATGTCACTGGCCGCCGACCGTCCCCTGAACTGGAACCTCCTCGGGAGTCTGGCCTCCGAGGAGATCTTCGCCGGCCAGCTCCGGGCGTCCGACCTGGCTGCCCGGCGCGGCGCATACGTCGTGGCTTTGGCCTTGCCCGACATGATGCGTATGCGGGCCACCACCGTCCTCGCCGGTCTGCCGGTCTGGTCGGAGGTCCTGATGCTGGACGGCGATGGGCGCGGGGAGGCCGTTGCCGATCCGACCACGCGTGCCGCCCTGCGGGCGGCTGCCCAGAAGATGGCCGACCGGGCCCTCGGCGTGCTGGCCGACTTCAGCCTCATGGAGGTGGCCGACTCCGAATCCTCCTGGGTCGGACGGTCCCTGGGCTCCATCGCCGACCAAAGGGGTACGGACGTCATCGACGTTCTCATCGACGTGGTCCTGCGGGACGGGCTCACCCTCTACGTCGTTCTCCCGTCACTCACCCCCGGCCTGGGCCAGAGCGACGAGGGATGGCGAGCCAGGGTGGAGGTGTGGAAGGACCCTCGGGTCATGCTCGGCGGTTCTGACGCCGGTGCCCACCTCGATCTGATGTGCCATGCCAACTACCCCACACGTGTGCTGAGCGAGGTGGTCCGCCAGCGGGGATTGCTTCGGATGGAGGAGGCGGTGGCGATGATGACAGACCGACCGGCCCGTCATTACGGACTGCGGGGCCGGGGAAGACTGGCCGAGGGATGGCACGCCGACATGGTGGTGTTCGACCCTCTGACCGTGGGCAGCGAGCCGGCCCGGCTGGTGGCCGACCTGCCGGGTGGGGGAGAGCGCCTCACGGCTGGTTCCCGTGGCGTGGTGGGCGTCTACATCGCCGGCGAGGAGGTCGTTCGCAATGGCATTGTCACGGGACGCCGGCCGGGCAGGGTCCTTCGCTCAGGAGCGGATACCGAAACAGTCTCGCTCGGCTCGGTCAGGCGCTGGCCGCTCCATCGATGACCAGGGTGGTGCCGGTCACGCTGGCCGCCTCGTCCGAGGCCAGATAGGCCACCGCCGATGCCACTTCCCCCGGTTCGATGACGGCACCCATGGGTGAGGCGGCCCGGGCCAGAAGGCCCAGATCGGCCCCCTCGGGCAGGGCGAAGGAGCGCAGCATGGGCGTGTCCACCGCAGCCGGGCACACCGCATTGACCCGGACGCCCAGCGGGGCCAGCTCGATGGCCATTGACTTGGTGAGCATGATCACGCCTCCTTTTGAGGCGCAGTAGGCCGCGTTGTACGGCGTCGCTCGCAGCCCGGCCACCGAGGCCATGTTGACGATGGATCCCTTTCCCCGGAGAAGAGCGGGCAGCGCCTTCTGGCTGAGCAGGAAGGTGCCGGTCAGGTTCACCTCGATGATGTCTCGCCACACGGAGGGCTCCAGATCGCCGACCAGCGACGCCATCCCGATGCCGGCCACGTTGACCAGGATGTCCAATTGGCCATAGGAAGCCAACACCTGCGATACCGCCTGAGCGCACGACGCCTCATCACGGACGTCGCAGACGATGCCGTCGACAGGGGCACGAACATCACTGCGTACAACGGACGCACCGTCGGCGGCCAGGCGGTCGGCCACCGCACTGCCGATGCCCCCGGACGCCCCCGAAACCAGAGCAACCCGACCATCAAGATGTGCCATACCTCGACGGTACCGGCTGTGATCGGGCCCGGTACTGTGAACCCGGTGGAAATGCTGCGTGGGGCTGGGATCACCGGGGCCGCCCTGCGTGGCAGGATCACCCGCTCCTACACCCAACCGGATGGGCGATGATCTCGACTCCCGCGTCGCACACAGTACGTCGGCTGGCCGCTCAAGGTCATCTCATCGGAGGCGAATGGTGCCCGAGTGATGCTGCCGGAACCTATCAGCACCGCTACGCGGCCACCGGTCGTGTGCAGGCGGATGTCGGCCTGGCCGGTGTCCACGACGTCGACCGGGCGGTGACCGCGGCGCGGGCCGCCGCTCCCTCGTGGGCCGGCCTGGCTCCCGGTCGCCGCGCCTCACTCCTCTATCGCTTGGCCCAATTGATCGACGACCACAGTGCCGAGGCGGCTGAACTTGCTGCGCTCGACAACGGGACGCCGGTCAGCGTTATCAACCCCGGCCGTTACACCGCTTCGTGGGTGCGTTACTACGCCGGGTGGGCCGACAACCTGCCCGGCGAAGTGAGTCGCGACGGCACCCATGAGGTCACAGTCCGATTGGAACCCTACGGGGTCATAGCGGTGATGCCGCCATGGAACGGCTCGATGATGGGGATGGGTCAAAAGTGCGGGCCGGCGCTGGCTGCCGGCAATGCCGTGGTCGTGAAGCCGCCCGAAATCGCTCCCTTCGGGATGTTTCGATTTGCCGAACTGGCCCTTGAAGCGGGAATCCCTGCCGGGGTGGTCAACGTCGTGGTCGGGGGAGCGGACACGGGAGCGTGTCTGGCGTCCCATGCCGGCATCGACAAGATCAGTTTCACCGGGGGAATCGGGACAGCCCGCGCTCTGATGTCGAGCGCAGCCCGCAACCTGACCCCACTGACTCTGGAACTCGGCGGAAAGTCTCCCAACCTGGTTTTTCCCGATGCCGACCTGGACGTCGCCGCCAGCGTGGCAGCCTTGGCCGGAACCGCCCTCCTGTCCGGTCAGGGCTGCGCTCTTCCCACTCGCCTGTACCTCCACGAGGATGTCTACGACGAGGTTGTCGACCGTCTGCTGGCCCGGCTGGCCGCGCTCCGCATCGGCGACCCCCTGGATCCGGACACTTTTGTCGGTCCCGTGGTAACCGAGCGAGCTATGGAGAGAATCTTGGGGGTCATAGGGCAGGCCCAATCGGACGGCGCCACCCTCCTGACCGGCGGCGTGCGCATGGGGGGTGAACTGGCAGACGGATGGTTCGTGGCCCCCACCGTGTTCGGCGACGTCGATCAGGCCAGCGCTCTGGCCCGGGAGGAGGTCTTCGGACCCGTCCAGGCGGTTCTGCGTTTCTCGTCTGAGGACGAGGTCATCGCCAAGGCCAACGACAGCGCTTTCGGGCTGGCCGCCTATATCCATACGCAGGATCAATCCCGCATCGAGCGACTGACCACCGAGCTCCAGGTGGGGACGGTTGTCGTCAACGGGATCGGTGGGATGTCGGCGTCGACACCGTTTGGTGGATACAAGCAGAGCGGTTTCGGGCGGGAGGGAGGCCGTGCCGGAATCGAGGAGATGGTCCAGACCAAAGCCGTTTTTCGCACCGGACCCTGACACAAGTGCGCCTAGGCCGTCCACCCACGAATGAGGTTTCCGGATGGACGCCCTCGGGTAAGCCCCTGGCGTCAAGGGCTGCGGCAGTTGCAGCCACCCCGTACTGGTATCGGTATACGGCCGGGTAGGTGCGTGCTGCGACCAGGTGACCTGCAAGAAGGGCTCAACGGGATATGGCTTCAGGGGCGGCGTCACGGCCACTAGGACCAGCAGGACCGAATTGGGGCGGTCAATGGCGGCGGTCAATGGCGCTGTCAGGCCTCCGAGCCGGGGTTGCCTCCAGTGGTCAACTCGCCCTGGTCAAGGACCCCGGTGATGGATCTGCAGACCCGCTGGCCAGCCGGTGGGCTGTCTCTACTTTTCAGAACGGCGTCGAGTGTGACGCTTTCGCGAACTCGGTCTCGTAAGGGCCTGCCCATCCGGCAGGTCGTGCCTCCCCGGTGGACAAATGGCCCATCTGCGTTCTGGTCCGAACCAGGCCGGTCGGCGCTCAAACCGTCTCTCTTGTCCGGGGGAGCTCAGCACGCGGCGTCGATTTGCGGCGACCTTTCCGGGGTAGTCAGATGGCGGGGACGATGGAGAGGGCTCCGGGCCGAAGCGGTACCGGAAAGGGGGGCACGTGGCCACGAGGAAGCACGCCATGACGCATAAGTCGTCGCGTGGCCGTTCGCAACCTTTGGGATCAAGAGCTTCGCCGCTGAAAGTGTCGACCAACCGACCGGAATGTGTCACATGGGAGCTCGGATTAGTGGCGTTGGCCGAGGCCATTCGGGCTGACAGCGTGGCGACGTCGTTCCGCTCCAACTACACAATGAGTCGCCAGTCGGCGTGAGCCGCTCGGGTGGTACCACTACTCATCCTCGGGTCATCCTCGGGTCATCCTCGGACAATATTTTCCGTTCCCACAACGGCAGTGGTGCTCGCCGCTACCGCGTGGGCCCCACTGCGATCACGTCGTATGGGCCTCCAGAGCCAACGCGACAAGTGGCGGTCGTCGATCGGAAGCCATTTGAATCTTCGACGGGTGTACGCCTGATCAGCTGTCCGGTGGCACTCGGCTCTCCGGCAGGTCATGAAGGTGCCCGGTGGCACTGTCGACTGCGGTGAGGGCGCCGGTGCCCGCTCCGGGTGGATCATCGGGGACGGTATGGCGGGTGTGACGTTCAACCACTGCTGATGCGGACGGTCCAATCATCAGGTGGCTTGCGGGTCGAGAATCCGCACGCGCACGGCTGCGGTCGGTGCGGGCTCGTACCCTGCTGCTAACTACGGCAACGGAACCACCGATCCTGGTGCGCCGCTTTTCTGGCTGGCCGCCATCAGCATGAGGCCTTCTCCGATCGAAGGAACCTGCTGAAGAGGCTTCCCCGGACGGGCCATCCGATGTAACCGGGAGAGCCTTAGGGGGCCCCGGGTCATCCAAACCCTGTCCTTCACCGATTTCCGACATCACTACCTCGGTCCGGCTTCGGCTCGCCTCGGGCGTCAGTTGGCCCTGTCCGAGCTGACGCACCGGTTTCCAGGGATGGTCCCAATTCGTCGGACACTGTCCTCGGGGGCGGGGACTATGGCCCTAAACGGCGAACCCTGCCCCTTGTTGGCTGCTTTTTCCAATCTGGCCATTTTATCGGCTGGGCCCGATATCACCGGCGAGGTCCTATCGCCTACAGGCGGTAGAAGGAGCCATTTCCCAAAATTAGGAAAGCCAAGGGTCGCTCCCTAAGACGGGTGGTCCCACCCGTGGCGGTGGGGACGTCCCTCTGCGACAGGTATGCCTCTGAGGCAGGGGAGACGGCGCAGCTTCTACCCTCAACCTCAACCTAAATCTCAACGTCACCTTAACTAATGGTCTCTAGATCTACTTGAAGTTGAGAGTCTTGGAGGCGACATCGCCCACTCGGGGTGTTGGACGGGAGAGGCCCGACGGGTGGCCGGCTGTGATCGGTCAATTGTGGCGACCGCGGGGTGACCGGGAGCTCATGCCATGGGCCGAGCAGGAGGCCTCCTGACCAGCGGCAACCTTCCTGGCCGACGGGCTCGGGAGCGGGAGCAGGTGCGCTGCGCGGGTATGCCCATCGAGCCACTAGGCGATTCGCCCTTCATCCCGGAAACATCCCGAAAAGTCCACGTTCCCGTAGCTCGTCCCAGAAGGCCCGGTCATAGACCCGATCGGGCTCGGCACGTATCTGAACGTCGAGTGCCTCGGCGTCCTCGCCCACCAGGATCCGCCACTCGTTGTTCCTGACACCGTTCAGGATGATGGTTGCTGCCTCAGCTGCGCTTGTCGGGGCTCCGTCCCGGAACACCTCCCCAATCATCCTGATCCCGCTGCGCAGATCATCATCGGAAAGATCAGCCACGGGCATCCCACTTCCGACCAGCTGCTGGCGGAGCTTGGACAGTTGGGCGCTGTCCATCGCATCGGGATCGACACCGTGGGCTTTGTTGGAATTGATGATGATCGACGTACCGATATGGCCGGGCATCACCACCGACGCTCGAAGATGGGGGGCGTTGAGCCGGAAGTCGGTGATGAGGGCTTCGGTGAAGCCACGCACAGCGAATTTGGCCGTGCTGTATGCCGTATGAGGCGTGGACGGTCCTACCGAAGCCCACAATCCGTTGATGCTGCTGACATTGATGAGATGTCCCTCGTCGGCCCGCATGAGCATGGGAAGGAACACCCGTGTAGTGAGGTAGATACCTCCCCAGTCGACGGCGAAGGTCTGATCCCACTCCGTCCGATCACCGGTGACGAAGCTCCCCCCACCGCTGATTCCGGCATTGTTGAACAGCAGATTGATGTGCGAGGTCGTGAACTGGGACCCGACGGCCTCACGGAAGAGAAGGATCTGCTGCTCATCGGCCACGTCTGCCTCGAAGGTCACAACGGCGACGCCGGTGGGAGCTGACTGGAGGGCCAGTGCCCGGGTCTCGACCAATGCCTCGGTGGAGACGTCGCACGTAGCCACGTGACACCCCGAAGCAGCCAGTTGGCAGACCAGCTGACGGCCGATTCCGCTGCCGCCACCGGTGACCACCGCCATGCGTCCCTCGAGTTCTTCCACGTCCAGACCCCCCGTGAGCCAATGCATTTGTGAGCAGTGATCATGAGCGCCGATCGGCTGACCCGAACGGTCAGGATCTCACGAAGTCATCCGAACCGGGCGGGGGACACCGTACCTCCCGCCGCTCAGACGCGCCCTCCTAGCGGGCGAAGGCGTGCCATCCGAGCCACATCCAACCCACCAGTAGCAGTCCCCGGCCCACCGGTCGGGCGGTGAGCCGACGGATGGCTGAGCTCAGGGTGGGAAGCCGCCCCTCCGAAAGATGGCTGATGACGACCAGGGCAGCCAAGGCCACTGCCAACACGGCCCACACCACCAGCGTCCAGTCCCGGGTTGTCATTGGAGGAGGTACCACCCGAGGAGGAGCCACAATCCGAACAACAAGGTCTTACCCAGGTGACTGTCGTCCACTGCATCGATGAGCGCGCTCAAGGTGGGGTGCAGATGACGAGGCACTTGGCTGTAGACGAAGAGTTCCCAGCCCACGACCGAGCCGGCTAGGCCCAGCCACACCAACGACCAGCGGCCGGTCGAGGCCGACGCTGCGGTGGGGTCGCCGGCCGGAATGCCCTTAGCGCGCTGTGGCCAACGCATGCGCAACCCAAAGACCACGGCGGCGAGCCCGATGGGGAGAGCCGTCACCACCTCCGCACCTAGGGTGAACGGCGTGGTGAACGAGGCCACGACGGCGTAGGCCACGCCTGCCAACAGGACTCCGGTGCCGAGCCTCCAGGACGGAATCCGTCGCACCCGGTTCTCCATCAGGTCGACTCCACAGGGACACTGGGCCACAGCGATTCGGGCTCGCGGCCGCGGGTTTCCGGCAGGAGCCAGACCAGAGAACTCATGGCCATGGCGGGCAGGAACGTCACCAGGGCCGCCGGTGCAAACCGATTTCCCACGTCAGCCACGGCTCCGAAGAGCACCAGCCCTGCCACTGCGCCCAGCACGGCCCCGGCCACGTTCCAGCCGGCCACGGAGGCCCGCACCGAGGTCGGGAAGAGCTCGTTGACGAATGCCCCGGCGGCAGGAGCTATGACCCCGCCGGCCGTGATGCCGGTCAGATAGCCCACAACCAGGAGCACGCTTCCGCCGCTGTAGCACAGCAGACCGGACACCCCGATGCACAGCATCGCCCCCATGGCCGTCGGGCGGCGCCCGATCCGATCAGCCAGCCGCACGCCGGCCAGAAGGCCACCAAAGCCGAGAATTCCGGCGCCCACCACCATGGTCGATTCTGCGTACCCCGGAAACTTCTTGACGTTCTGGGCGTAGAGGAACACGAAGCTGTTGGCCGGCCCGGATATCACGGCCAGACTGAAGGCCAGGGCCACCACGATGAGTAGGCGCTTCCGGAAGGGACGGGCCACGGCGCCAATGACCGGTCGGCGTCGCTCAGGAGATTCGCTGGCTCGTACGAACCGGTCGGGTTCGCGTACCCAGCGTGCGGCGAGGGGCAGGAGGGCCAGGGGCACCAGGGCCAGAACGAGAATTCCTTGATAACCCAGCGTGGTGCCGGCCAGTCCGTAGAGAACGGCCGTGGCCCCGGCACCGACCGCATACCCGGCAGCCACCAGGGCCACCGCCGCCGCACGCTGGGCGGAGTCGGTCTCTTCGGCCGCCCCTACCTGAGCCACTGCGTATGCCGCCGACAGCAGTGGTCGGCCCAGAGCGAAGATGATCACGAACCACCAAAAGTTCGGGCTTGCCGCCGAGGCTGCGGTGATGGCCAGTCCGAGGCCACAGGCCACCAGGATCACTTTTCGTCGGCCCACCCGGTCGGCCATTCCGGCCAACGGCATTCCGCCCAGTGAGGCGAGTCGGATGATGGCCAGACCTATGCCGAGCTCCGTGCCCGAAAGGCCGGCCTGGTCGGTGATCGAGACTCCGTTGGTGACGTGGCCGAAATGCTTGGCCACGTCACCAAGGGTTGCGGTCAGGCCGAACTGCCCGAATCCGGCGGCCAGGGCGACCAGACCCACGGCGATAACCGCAGGGTCTCGCCACCGTCCGACCAGCAGCTGCCCAGGGATGCTGCCCGACGGCGAGGCCACCGACTCTCCCGATGATTCCACCGGCACATCCTCGGGCGCATCGCGCCGCTCCCGTGCACTCACCGGGCGTGGACGGAGAGAGGGTGCGTGGAAAACTTACGCCTGCTGTTGGATGGCTCCGTAGGTGGGTTGCGACGACCCGACCAGAAAGGGACGTCGAGCAGGATGAAGAGGACGAGAGCGACCCCCGCTGCGCTGAACAGATACCAGGGCCACGGTCCCAAAACCCGGAGCAGGGTCCACTCGCCGGGGGGCTGTCGCAGGAACATGTAGTTGGCACCAGTCAGTGCGTCCACCAGTCCGACCAGGGCGCTGCAGGCCACGGATACGGCGAAGACGCGAAGGACTGCGCCACGCCGCGGCACGACGCCCAGTCCGAAGACCAACAATGATGCGGCAAACACGATGCCCAGGTGACCTACGACGTACTGCCAGAAGACGAGATGGGGGAAGCCGACCGACAGATCCGGGGTGAGCACGCCTTGGAGCGTGCCGGCCAGGCCCCAGAAGTAGGTGAGCTCGACCAGTATCGGTACTCGCCAGAAACAGGCGGCCGCGGCCAGCAGCACCGCCACGTCGCACAGCGGAAGGGGAAGCGAGGTTTTCGCTGACCAGCTGCCCGCCACAGCCAGGGCGATCGTGTAGCTCACCGCGTCGGTGGCCAGGGCCAGGCCGACCATCCAGGCCACCACCTGGGTCCACGGTCCGGGGTGCAGCCGGGCGGCCACACATGCACCGGCACACGCGCCCAACCCGATGGCGACGCTGATGCCGTAGGCGAAGGGTGACACAACGGAAACCACGCAACCAGTCTTCCCCCTTACCGCCGGCAACGGAGGGCATGCGGGTGGGGAGGACGCCAAGGGGCCATCGGCCGTTACCGGTGGTTGCAGACGTCAACCGTCGATGAAACTCACGTGCGGATATCGGCGGCGTCGAAGGTCAACTGTGGGCAGGCAACGAATAGTGCTCGAAGAATTTCCACATGGCCTCGTTGGCATTGACCAGGATGGTGCCCTCTCCCACGCCGGCAAGGATCCAATTGGACCGAGGTCCGGTATTGAGCGTGCTGCCCGGCCATACGTGTCCCGACCCGGTGAGCCGCCACAAAGCCACCTCGGTGCCCGAATGACAATGGGTATAGGTGACGAAGGTTGCCGTTTCCCCCGCCGAAATGGAGTCGGCTGCGCCGACAATCGTCTTTCCGTCGTGGGGAGAGGGGTTGCAACCGTCGGCCTTGACCCACTGCTTGATCCCCTCCATGACCGACAGCCGGAGCTTCGGGTTGCGGTTGGGCACCCCGGTCCATTTGGCGATCGGATCGTTGATGCTGTGGAACTCGAGGGTCGGAACGGGGCGGGAGGGGTGGATCGTGGGAAGTTGAACCTGACCTGACACGGAGGAGATGGCGGCAACGTGATCGGAGGCTTCGGAGGCCATGGCGTAGGCCATCATCCCCCCGTTGGAGATGCCGGTCATGTACACACGTCGCAGATTGACCGGGGTACGGGCTGCGATGTTGGCGATGACCTTGAGGAGGAATCCGACGTCCTTGATTTTCTTGGTGACGGGCAGGCCGCAGCAGGCCCCGGCGTTCCAGCCGTACTGTGCTTGCTTGGCGATCGGATCGGGGGTCAGCACTTTGGAGATCCTGGTCCCGTCGGGGTAGGCGACGAGATAGCCGTTCTGATCCGCATTGGGATCCATATCGGATGTGATCTCCTCCAACCAGGCGTTTTGGGTGGCGCCGTGCAGATTGAGCACGAGAGGAAGCGGCTTACCGTTCGAGGCGGCGGGGGGAACGTGCAAACGGTAGTCACGGGTCAGGCCGTCGAACTTGATGGTGAAGACGTAGGCACCGCTCTTGGGTGCCAACACCGGGTGGGGGTGCGACGTGGATGCTTCCGACAGGCCGGGCATCAGGAGCGCGGACAGCGAGGCCACCAGGACCACCGACAACGCCACCGGCACTCCTCGCGCCACGCTGCCGCGGCTCTTCCGAGCAGGCAACGACCTCGACCGGATAGGGCTGTGAGTGGTCTCGATGAGCGGTCAGTATGCCAGCTCTCCACAGGGCGCGCCCGAGTAACCCCTTGCCGACGCCGGTTCACTCCGCTGCTTCGGCCAGGGCCTCGGCCAGCGTCGGGTGCACCAACATCGACTCGACGATGTCCACGGCCCGGAGCCTCCCGGTGACAGCCACCGCCAATACGGAGATCAGCTCGGAGGCATTGCGGCCGACGATCGACCCGCCCAGGATGATGCCGGTTGCCGGGTCGGTAACGATTTTTACGAAGCCCCGCGGATCATTGTCGATGAGAGCGCGTGCGCTGGCCGCAAATGGCACCTTGGTCACTCGGATCTTGCGGCCTTCGGCGAAAGCGTCCGTTTCCGCCAGCCCCACGTCGGCGATCTCCGGATCGGTAAATACGGCCGATGGCGCGCTGTCGTAGTTCGGGTGGCGGTGGGCCACCGAGTGACCGCCGACGACGTAGGCGGCGACCTGCCGTCCCTGCATGGCGGCCACCGAGGACAAGGGGAGCTTCCCGGACAGATCGCCGGCGGCGAAGATGTGGGGGATGTTGGTCTGACAGTGTCGGTTGATCGTGACGTACCCTCCGTCCCCGGTCTCCACGCCCGCCGACTCCAGCCCGAGGCCCTCGGAGTTGGGAATCGATCCGATGGCCATGAGGACGTGGCTGCCGGCAACCGATCGCCCGTCATCGCAACGGACCAGGACCTCGTTCTGCGTCCGATCGGCAGAAATGGCCCGCGCTCCCTTCAGAAGATGAACGCCACGCTGAGTGAAGTCGGCCTCCAGAACGGCCGCCACCTCGGGGTCTTTCTGGGGAAGAACCTGCTGGCGGCTCACGATGAGCGTGACCTGACAACCCAGCGACGAGAACAGGTGCACGAATTCCACACCCGTGACCCCCGACCCGACGACCACCACGTGGTCGGGCAGCACCTTGGGGGGATAGGCGTCCCGGGTCGACAGGATCCTGTCGGCATCCAGCACGGTCCACGGGGGCGTCCGCGGGCGGCTCCCCGTGCTGAGCAGAATGGCGTCGGCCTCGAACACCTCCTGACCGGTAACGGTGTCGGCCGTCACCGTGTGGTCACCGGCCAGGCGGGCCGTACCCCGCACCAGGTTCACGTCCTGGCTGTGGAGGATCTTCTCGTTGGTGCTCTCGATATGGGCGACGATCGAGCCGATGCGCTCTCTCAGCCTCTCCAGGTCGAAGGCTGCATCTGCGCTGGTCAGTCCCATCCCTCCGATGCGCTGGAGGGTGGCCATGGCTCCGCCCGTGGCGATCATGGCCTTGGACGGGATGCAGTCCCACAGGTTGGCTGCGCCACCGACGATGTCTCGCTCGATGAGCGTCACCTCGACACCCAGGCTGGCGGCGTGCATGGCCGCCTGGTTGCCGGCGGGGCCTCCGCCGATGATCACGAAGCGCATGGTCACAGGCTAGAGGGGGCCGGTCGGGCCTGCCCTTCGGCCGCGGAGCGATGGCTGCTGATCAAGCGGCAAGACAGCTGCTGATTAGATAGCCGCCGTGGAGGTGCGGTCGCTGGGCTTTCAGACCGATGTCATGGTGCGGAGCCTGTCCGGTTCAACCGTCCTCGACAGGGGCGACCACTTGGTGGTGCGGACGCCCCTCAATCCGTTCTTCTACTGGGGGAATTTTTTGCTGATTCCTCCGCCCGGCCGCTCCCATCTCGAGCGCTGGATCGGCATGTTCGAGGCCGACTTCCCCGAGGCCGGGCACATCGCTCTGGGCATCGACGGGGTCGATGGTCGGATGGGGGATGTCGATCTGTCGTCCATTCCCGGACTGGAGCCGGATATCGCCGAGGTGATGACCGCGGATCGCATCGGTTCCCCCGGGTATCCGCCCCCGGCGGCGATCCTGCGAGAGCTCCGCTCTGATGACGACTGGGCGGAGGTCCTCGAACTGCGGAGCGTCCTCCTGGAGGAGGAGGGCGCTGTTACACCTCAACATCGGGTGTTTTTGGAGCGAAGAATCGACGAATGCCGAGTGGTCAGCTCCGATGGACGGGGCGCTTTTTTCGGGGCCTTGGTCGACGACCGGTTGCAGTCGATGCTCGGTATCTTCTCCGATGGCACGGGGACGGCCCGGTACCAGAGCGTGGAGACCCACCCGGACTACCGACGCCGCGGCTTGGCCGGTCATCTGGTGATCCGGGCCGCTGAGTATGCGTTCTCGCAGCTGGCAGCCCACAGATTGGTGATGGTGGCCGAGCCCGACGGGCCGGCCATAGGTGTCTACCGTCGTCTCGGGTTCAGATCGGTCGAGCTCCAGGTCCAGCTACAGCGAGCGGCGACGCCCTCAGGACCGAAGGACCACCAGTCCTAGGGCCTGGCCGTGCCAGCTGGGCTTTTGCTGCCTCCACCGGCCCCCGACCGCTGGTGGGTCTGGGCCCGCGGCAACCGATTTCGTTTTTCTCTGCCGAATGGGACACTAAGACGGCAGCGGTGGCGGACTTTATGAACGGAATGTGACAAGGTGTCCAATGCATTGAGTGAACATGACAAATCGGTTACGGTACCCGGTCACATCCCGTGGTCGGGGTGGAGACGGGCGGATGCGGGTCCGACCCGCCTACAAGCAAAAGGGGATTCCATGAGGAAAACAGGCATCGTGCGAATGGGCAAGCGCGCCAGCATAATCGCCGTGGTCTTGTCGCTGGGGGCCGTTGCCGCGGCGTGCGGCTCCTCCTCGTCGGGTGGCTCGGACGCGTCGGCCTCGACCACCACCGCCTACTGGGCCGAACAGCCCCAGACTCCTCCCAACTACATCTTTCCCTTCATGAGCCTGGCCTTCTTCAGCGTCAACAACAGCGAGCAGTTCCAGTACCTCATGTACCGGCCGCTCTACTGGTTCGGCAACGGCGCCACCCCTGATCTGAACCCGTCGCTCTCGCTGGCTGACGCGCCTACTTATTCCAACAACAACACCACCGTGGTCGTCAACCTGAAGCCCTACAAGTGGTCCAACGGCGAGACCGTGACGGCGCAGAATGTCATGTTCTGGATGAACATGCTCCACGCCCAGAAGGCCAACTGGGCCGGCTATGCGCCCGGCACCATTCCCGACGATCTGAAGACCATTACTGTCAACAGCCCCACCCAGCTCACCTTCACTCTGACCGCCCCGGTCAACTCCTACTGGTTCACCTACAACCAGCTGTCCCAGATCACCCCCATGCCCAACGCCTGGGACATCACGTCGGTGGGGGGCGCTCCCAATTCGGGCGGCTGTGCCGCCGCCCCCTACGGGACGGCCGACGCCCAGTGCACCGCCGTTTACACCTTCTTGTCCAAGCAGGCCGGTTACGACCCGGCCAACCCGAACGCAACCAACAACTCGTTGTCGACCTACGCCACCAACCCGATCTGGCAGGTGGTCGACGGTCCGTTCAGGTTGACCAGCTTCGACGCATCGGGGAACGTGACCATGGTCCCCAACCCGACCTACTCGGGCCCGGTCAAGCCCACCATCAAGAAGTTCGTCGAGCTACCTTTCACCTCCGACCCGGCAGAGTTCAACGCCCTGGTGGGGGGCAAGATCGACGTCGGCTATCTCCCGTTCCAGGACATCACCACGGCCACCACCAATGCACTGGTGCCCGGGCCGAACAACCCCCGGCTCTCCAATTTCAACATCGATCCTCTGTACGGATGGGCCATCAACTTCTTCCCCTATAACTTCAACTCGACCGGTGACGGCGGCAACGCCGGCAAGATCTTCAAGCAGTTGTACTTCCGCCAGGCCGTCCAGTTGATGGTCGACCAGCCCCTCTACAACCAGAAGATCTTCAAGGGTTACAGCGTGGGTACCTACGGCCCGGTTCCCTCCCAGCCGGCCAACTCCTTCGTTTCCCCGCTGGTCAAGAACAATCCCTATCCCTACAACCCGTCGAAGGCCATCTCGCTGCTCAAAGGGCACGGTTGGAAGGTGGTCCCCAACGGGACATCCACCTGCCAGTCACCCGGCACCGGGGCCAACCAGTGCGGTGCCGGTATTCCGGCCGGTGCCCAGTTGTCCTTCAACCTCCAGTACGCCAGTGGTCTGGAAGCCACCACCCAGCTCATGACGGCGGAGAAGTCGGAATGGTCCCAGGCCGGTATCAATATCAGCCTCTCGCAGGCATCGTTCAACACGGTCATCGGCAATTCGACGCCGTGTCCGAGCGGCTGCTCGTGGGAGATGGCCAACTGGGGGGCGGGCTGGATCTTCTCCCCCGACTACTACCCGACGGGGGAGGAGATCTTCCAGACCGGTGCGGGGTCCAACTCCGGCAGCTATTCGGACCCCACCAACGACGCCAACATCCAGGCCACCAACACGACCCAGGTGCCGCTGACCCAGTACGAGAATTACCTGGCCCAGCAGCTGCCGGTTGTCTACCAGCCCAACGCCGGCAACCCGATCACCGAATACCTGAAGGGCATGACCGGGGTGACCCCGCAGAACGTGTTCAACAGCCTCAATCCGGAGGCCTGGCGGTTCTGATCAGGGAGTCATGACCGGCATATCGAGTCGATCGTGACACCTACACCAACCACTGTGGACCTCGCCCCCTCCCCCGATCTCCGACCGGGGGAGGGGGCGCGTCCCGCTCGGACCCCACTGCGTGGGGACAGTCGTTCATGACCGGCTACATCGTCCGGCGGGTGGGCCAGGCCATCATCGTCATCCTCGGCGTCATCCTCATCACCTTCCTGCTGGCCCGGCTCATACCCGGCGGTGAGGCCAAGGCGGTCCTCGGTCCCAAGTCCACCGCCTTCAACGTGGCCCGTTTCAACCGGCTCAACGGATTGAACCTGCCGATCCTCGACCAGTTGTGGCGCTACGTCGAAGGGATCTTCGTCCACCTCAACCTCGGTTATTCGTACAAGTACAACCAGGGTGTCCGCCAGGTCATCGGCGAGCGCCTACCCAAAACACTCGTCCTGGTGGGTGCGTCGGTCCTCATCTCGCTGATCATCGCCATCCCCCTCGGCATTCTGCAGGTGGTCCGACGTAACAAGCCGGTCGACTACGTGGCCACCTCCGCTTCGTTCTTCTTCTACGCCATGCCTGACTTCTTTTTGGGGACGCTGCTGATCATCTGGTTCGCCTTCGACCTCCATTGGTTTCCCGTCTCCCCGCCGAGCAACGCCTCGGCCTGGGCGGTGTTCACCGACCCGCGGGCCTTCGTGCTGCCCCTGATCACGCTGTCGGTCACCACCATCGCCTCCTTCAGCCGTTACATGCGTTCGTCGATGATGGACGCACTGGCCGAGGACTACGTCCGCACAGCACGGGCCAAGGGGGCCGGCCCCCGACGCGTTCTCTACGGGCATGCACTCCGGAACGCTCTGATACCCATTCTCACGCTGCTCGGATTGGCCCTCCCTGCCATCGTCAGCGGCGCCCTCATCACCGAGGACGTTTTCAACTACCCGGGAATGGGTCTTCTCACCGTGCAGTCCGCCTTCAACGACGACATCCCCACTGTGCTCGGGACCACCCTGGTCATCACAGTAGCGACGGTCATCGGCTCGCTCCTGGCCGACATCCTCTATGCCGTGGCCGATCCACGGATCCGATTGGGCGGTGACTGACATGGACGACGACGAAGACATCCGCCTCGATCCCGTCTTCAACGACGAGGAGGATCGGGCCCCACTGCCCATCGGGCTCGGACCCACCATGAGCAGCGGTGAGCTGGTGGGGGAGGCCGGCGGTCCCGAGGGGGGGGAGGCCAGGTCCACCGGCGGCATATTCCGACAGATGGGCCGGGTATTCGTCGAGAACAAGCTGGCCGTGGCCGGCCTGGCCGTCATCGTCCTGATGATCCTGTTCTGTTTCGTCGGACCCCATCTGTACCCGACCAATCAGACCAACACCCAGCTTGCCCTGCAGAACTCGACAGACAACGCTCCTCCCGGTAACGGAAACCCGCTGGGCACCGACGAGAGCGGCTTCGACATCCTCGGTCGGTTGATGTTCGCCGGCCAGGCCTCCCTGATCGTCGGTTTTGCCTCGGCCTTCGTGGCCACCGTTTTCGGCACTCTCTACGGTGCCATCTCCGGGTTCTTCGGGAGCTGGTTCGACGCGCTGTTGATGCGGGTCGTCGATGTCTTCCTGTCCATTCCCGTGCTGTTCCTACTGGTGGCGCTGGTCACCATCTACCACCAGTCGGAGATCCTTCTGATCCTGGTCATCGCCTTCGTGAGCTGGCTCATACCGGCCCGTCTGATCCGGGGTGAAACCCTGTCCCTACGGCGCCGCGAGTACGTACAGGCCGTCCGGGTCATGGGTGGGAAACGGACCCGGATCATCGGCCGTCACATCATCCCCAATTCGATCGGGACCATCGTGGTGTTCGCCACCTTCCAGATCGCCGACTCCATCCTCCTGCTGGCCGCCCTCGGATTCATCGGCCTCGGGGTGCCGGCCCCGCAGACCGACTGGGGCACCATGCTGTCCAACGGTGTCGACGCCGCGGCCAGTGGGTACTGGTGGCAGATCTACCCGGCCGGTATCTGCATCGTCCTGGTGGTGGTGGCCTTCAACTACGTGGGTGATGCCCTGCGCGATTCGCTGGAGGTCAGGCTGCAGCAGCGCTGACCGGGTACCGGGTGTTCAGTCGGAGCTTGACTGCGCTCTCGACAGGGAGACCGGTGTGCGCACCGGAAAGTGACAGGCGGCGAAATGCCCGTTCCCGAAATCGGTCATGGGCGGCTCCTGTTGAGCGCAGACCTCCTGGGCGGCCGGACAGCGGGTCCGGAAGCGACAGCCGGACGGTGGATCGATAGAGGAGGGCAGCTCCCCCTGCACGGTTGCCTGACGACGGGCTTTGGATCGGGCCACTTCGACTTCAGCCTCGGGCACGGCGTCGAGCAGCCCCACGGTGTAGTGATGAGTGGGCCGTTCGTAGACCTCGGAGGCGGGACCGAGCTCGACCACCTTCCCCAGGTACATGACGCCGATGGTGTCTGCCATGTAGCGGATCACCGCCAGGTCGTGGGAGATCATCACGTAGGTCAGACCGTGCCGGATCTGGAGGTCCTTCATCAGGTTGAGTATCTGCGCCTGAATGGAGACGTCGAGCGCCGACACCGGCTCGTCGGCCACGATCAGCTTCGGATCAAGGGCCAGGGCCCGGGCCAGTCCGATGCGTTGCCGCTGGCCCCCCGAGAATTCGTGGGGATAGCGGTCGACCGCCTCCTCGCTCAAGCCGACTTCTCCCAGCAGCGAACGAACTCGCTCCGTTTGGTCAGCCGCTGAACCGACGCCGTGGACCTTCAGCGGCTCGCGGATGATGGACCCGACCCGCATCCGGGGGTCCAGTGAGGCGTACGGGTCCTGGAACATGAGCTGGAGATCTCGTCTGCGGGAGCGCAGGTCGCGTCCGCTCAGCGCCGACATCTCGACGCCGTCGAAGGTTATGGATCCAGACGTGGCCCGATCCAGGGCCACGATGAGATGCCCGAGGGTGGTCTTGCCACAGCCGGACTCGCCCACCAACCCGAAGGTCTCACCCCTGCGGATGTCGAAGGTGACATTGGAGACTGCTTTGACGCTCCCTGTCTGGTGGCGGAAGACGGTTCCCGACATCACCGGGAACTCCTTGACCACGTCGTTGACCTCGAGGATGTTGTCCGCCGTGACCAAGGCCGCCGCCCGCGCCGACTGGTCT
Source organism: uncultured Acidimicrobiaceae bacterium (assembly GCA_963727955.1). Classification (GTDB taxonomy): domain Bacteria; phylum Actinomycetota; class Acidimicrobiia; order Acidimicrobiales; family RAAP-2; genus Bog-756. Next base: position 214,833 of record CAVSII010000008.1, on the reverse strand, counting down.
GCGCGCTCTTTGGTGGTGACTTCGACCGGAATGGGCCTCTGGCTGGTGCTGTGGTCGACCGGATGGAAACAGGCGTAGCGATGGATCACCTGGTCAGCGGTGGCCATGTCGGTCAGCGGCGGGTCTTCGTTGCGGCACCGGTCGGTGGCGTACTGGCAGCGCGGCGCGAACCGGCAGTTGGTGATGGTCTGGGAGAGGTCGGGCGGTAAGCCCGGTATGGACAGCAGTCGTTCGTCCTGCTTGTGTTCCAGGCGGGGGACCGATGCCAGAAGGGCCTCCGAGTAGGGATGGCGGATCCTTTGGAAGAGCTGTCCGGTTTCGGCTTCCTCGGCGGTCTTGCCCGCGTACATGACGACCACCCTGTCGGTACGGCCGGCGATGACCCCCATATCGTGGGTGATGAGGACGACGGCCATGGACAGTCGCTGCCGGAGCTCGTCGATGAGATTGAGGATCTGGGCCTGGATGGTCACGTCCAGCGCCGTGGTGGGCTCGTCGGCGATCAGCAGCTTGGGCTCGCAGGCCAGGGCCATGGCGATCATGACCCGCTGGCGAAGTCCACCCGACAACTCGTGCGGGTACTGGTCGATGCGTTCCGCCGGCTGGGGCATCTCGACCAGACGGAGGACGTCGATGGCCCGCTGGCGCGCCTCTTGGTGGGTCACGTCGCGATGTAGTCGCACGCCTTCGGCAATCTGGCGGCCGATGGACATGGTCGGATTGAGCGATGTCATCGGATCCTGGGGGATGAGCGCCACCTCGTTCCCACGGACCTTGCGCATCTGCTTTTCGTCCAGATCGGCCAGATCGCGACCGAGGAGCTTGATGACTCCCCCCGTGATATGGCCGTTACCGGGAAGCAGCCGCATGATCGAGAGGCCGGTTGTGCTCTTGCCGCACCCCGACTCGCCGACGATGCCGACGCACTCCCCTTCGTCCACGTCGAAACTCATCCCGTCGACAGCCACAACGGTCGAGGTGCGCATGCGGAACTCGGTCCGCAGGTTGTCCAACTGAAGAACGGGCGCCATCAGGGGAGTTTACCCATTGCCGCCCTGGTGCCGGCTACCTGTGCACGGGTAGGTCGGGGGTCCGGGTCGGTGGCTGATGCTCACCCGGCCGGGTGTCAGACCGAAATCCCGGCCTGTAGCTGCTCGGTGGCTTCGAGGTAGTCCTCCACCATCGAGAAGACCACGTCCTTGGCTTTCCTCACCGTGGTGGCCCGTCCGATCACCTGGCCGCAGGGATTGAAATTGACGTCCTTGGCCTGCTCGGGATACCGGTGCCCGCGGGATACGGCTTCGATGGCCACCATCATCTGCAACGGCATGGGCAGGGGATCGGGGGTGTCCTCCTGCTCCCAGGCGTCGGTCCAGTCGTTCTTGAGCATGCGACAGGGCTTGCCGGTGAACGAGCGTGAGCGCACAGTGTCGCGGCTGGAGGCGGCCAGATAGGTCTCCATCTGCCTGGGTGGGATATCGGCCTCCTCGACCGTCAGCCACAACGTCCCCGACCACACTCCTTGGGCACCGAGAGCCATGGCCGCCGCCATCTGGCGCCCGCTGCCGATACCTCCGGCGGCCAGGACCGGGATGGGAGCGACAGCTTCGACCACTTCAGGCCACAGGACGATGCTGCCCACATCGCCAGTGTGGCCGCCGCCTTCGGAGCCCTGGCAGATGATGAAGTCGAGGCCGGCCTCCTTGTGGTTGAGGGCGTGCTTGACCGAGCCGGCCAAGGCCCCGATCATCCGGCCAGCACTCTGCACCCGCTCGACGACGTCCGGTGGGGGAGTGCCCAGGGCGTTGGCGATGAGCTTGACGTTGGGATGGCGGAGAGCCACCGTCAGCAATCCGGCGGCATGGGCAGCCGTCCACCCGATCATGCCGTTCGAAGACCGTTCCGCCTCGGGGATCTCGGGGACACCGTGATCGGCCAGGATCTTGAGGGCGAAATCCTTGTGTTGCGGAGGCACAAGCGCCCTGATCTGGGCCTCGAGCTTGTCGGGATCCATCTCGTCCATGCCCTCGTACTTGGCTGGGATGACGATGTCCACCCCGTACGGGCGGTCGCCGACGTGCTCGTCGATCCACGACAGTTCGACCTCCAGCTGCTCGGGTGAGAAGCCGATGGCGCCGAGGACGCCGATGCCACCGGCGTTGGTGACGGCGGCGACCACGTCGCGGCAGTGGGTGAAGGCGAAGATGGGGAACTCGATGCCCAGCTTGCGGCGGATCTCTGTATTCATGGTCAGGCTCCTTTTGGGATGGTCAGGTCTTGTCGGCCAAGGCGGCGTCGTTGGACGCCGGCCGACCGCTGGATGACGACATCGGCAGTCCCACCAGGGCACAGAGGCCCCGCACGACCAGGTCCTCGCTGACCGCCTCCGGATCCAGCCGGTGCTGCATGGACAGGCCGGTGAGTAGGGCCGTGACCAGCACGGCCAGTTGTTCGGGGTCAGCGGCCGGTTGAGCGCCGACTCGGTCACCCCACGATTCCAGTTGGCCTGCGCTGAAGCGGCGGGCCGCGGTGTTCCGTTCGCGCATCACGTCGGCTACTTCACTGTCGCGTGCGGCCCGCAGCCACAACTCGTGCTCGAGAAGGGACCACCGGTCGGATCCATCACCGGTTCCGCCGGCCACGTTGCCCCACACCGCGGCCAACTGGCCCTGGGGAGAATCGGTCACCGCCACCTCAGCCAGGAGCACGGTGCGTACGGCATCCCGCCACGAATCGAGAAGGGCCAGCAGGAGGCCCTGCTTGCTACCGAAGTGGGCGTACACCGCGCCGGAGGTGCGACCGGCGGCTTCGGCCACGGCGTCCACCGATACGGCATCGACGCCCTGGTCGGCGAAGAGGTCAGCGGCGGCGGCCAAAAGGCGGGCTCGGGTCTCGGCTTTGCGCTGTTGCTGTGTCCTGGACACGTTCCCCCACAGATGCACGGCGGAGCCGCCGTTGGGCTACTAGCCGCCCACCTTACATATATCGGAATCGTTATGCAAAAATTACGGCGGCGGGAGATCGGCGGGAGATCGGCGGGAGAAGGCGTGGTCTGCTCTCTCGCGGCGGAATACCGGCCCGGGCCACAGCCTGCACAAATGCCGGTGCCCGTGGAAACCGAGTGCCCGTAGAGTGGCATCGAACCGCAACTGTTCGGTCCCTCGATCGGAGGTAGTTCCCATGTCCCGTCCACCCACCGACGTTCGCGACAGGCTGTTCATCGGTGGTCGCTGGATCCCCTCGTCGGGGTCGGAGACCATCGACGTCATCGATTCGACCACCGAGCAGATCATCGGGTCGGTTCCCGAAGGAACCAGGGAGGATATCGACGCGGCCGTCGCCGCCGCCTCCCAGGCCTTTCCGGGGTGGTCGGCCACGGCGGTGGACAAACGCACGGCCCTCCTGTCCGACGTCAGCGCGGCGTTGACGGAACGTATGGCGTCACTGGCCGACCTCATCACCCGTGAGGTGGGGATGCCCCGGGTTCTGTCCGAGCTGGTTCAGGTTGGTCTGCCGGTGAACACCTTCGCATCCATGGCCGCCGTGGCTGCCGGCTTCCCATGGGAGCAGACCATCGGCAACTCGCTGGTGGTGCGCGAGCCCATCGGCGTGGTGGGGGCGATCACCCCGTGGAACTATCCCCTCCACCAGATCGCCGCCAAGGTCGCCCCGGCGCTGGCCGCCGGCTGTACCGCCGTCCTCAAGCCGAGCGAGGTGGCTCCGCTCAACGCCTTTGTCCTGGCTGAGGTGTTCGAAGAGGTTGGACTACCGCCTGGGGTGTTCAACCTGGTCACCGGATACGGACCGGTGGTCGGTGAGGCGCTGGCCGGGCATCCGTCGGTTGACATGGTCTCGTTCACCGGATCCACCCGGGCCGGAAGGCGGGTGGCCGAGCTGGCCGCGGCCGGCGTCAAGCGGGTGGCTCTCGAGCTCGGGGGTAAGTCGGCCAACGTCATTCTGGCCGATGCGGACCTCTCCCGGGCCGTTCCCGACGGCGTACGCAAGTGCTACATCAACTCGGGCCAGACCTGTAGTGCCCTGACCCGCATGCTGGTCCCGCGGGCGCGGCTGGATGAGGCGGAAGCGCTGGCCACGGCGGCCGCCGAAGCGTTCGTACCCGGCGACCCGTTCGACGCTGACACCCGGCTCGGTCCTCTCGTTTCGGCCGCTCAGCGAGACCGCGTTCGCTCCTACATCGACAAGGGAGTCGGAGAGGGCGCGGTCCTCCTGACCGGAGGAGCTGAAGCTCCCGACGGCCTCGACACCGGGTACTTCGTCCGGCCCACCGTCTTCTCCGCAGTGACCCGCGACATGACCATCGCCCGGGACGAGATCTTCGGCCCCGTCCTGTCCATCATTCCCTATGACTCGGAGGAGGAGGCCATCGACATCGCCAACGACACCGAGTACGGGTTGGCCGGGGGCGTCTGGTCGGCAGACACCGAGCGGGCCCAGCAGGTGGCCCGACAGCTCCGTACCGGCCAGGTCGAGGTCAACGGGGGCAACTTCAACCCGATGGCTCCTTTCGGCGGGTACAAGCAGTCGGGCAACGGGCGGGAGTTCGGAGCCTTCGGGCTCGAGGAGTACCTGGAGGTCAAGTCTCTCCAGCTCTGAGCACGGTGTCTTTCGTGCCCGACCGGCGTGGAGGTCCGACCGTTCCCCCGTCAGAAACCGAAATGGTCCTCGACCAGACCCAGATGGAGCTGGGCGGCGTCCATGTAGGTCTTCTCGCCGATGAACACGTGCTGGGTCCCCGTGTACATGTCACGGAAGGCCCGTTCGATGCGGCTTCCCTCGCGAATGGCCGTGGTGCCTGCGGCCAAGTGGGCCCACTGCACGATCTGGCGGGATGTCTCGGTGGCGTAGGTGGCAGCCACCCGCAGGTCGGCCCGCAACGACGGCGTGAGCGCCCCGCCCGACCCCACGGTCGCCTCGACATCCCCGAAGGTGGTGACGACCAGCAACCGGGCCGCTTTCCAGGCCGCCGCGTGGTGGGAGAGATTCCGTTGAAAGGAGGCTCGATGGGCGATGGAGGCCTCGTCTCCCATACGCACCTTGGTGGCGGCCAGTTCGGTGACGTCGTCCAGCATGCTTTTGGACACACCCAGGGCCCAGGCGGCGTGACCGGCCGCCGTTATGGGAATGAGCCCCATCCGGAAGGCGGGTGAGCTCCCCCTGTGGGGAAGGCGAGAGAACAGCTCGAATGTTCGGCCCACCGGGACGAAGAGCTCGGTGACGTTGTAATCGTAGGACCCGGTGCCCTTGAGCCCCTGTACGTGCCAGCCGTCGGTGAAGACGATCTCGTCACGAGGGATGACCCCTACCAACAGGCGCGGCATGCCCCCGTCATCCAGGATCATCTCCCCGCCGGCCGTGGGTATGAAGCCGGCGGCAACATAGGCCGAATGGCCGGTGCCCGATCCGAAATTCCATGCGCCGGTGACCCGGTACCCCCCGGAGACCGACTCACCGGTCCCGTTGGGAAAGAACTGCCCGCCCACGGTGACCCGGTTCTGGTTGTCAGTGAACACCTCGGCGAACCCGTCGTCGGGGAGGTAGGCGGCACAGGCCGCCGCCGAGGGGAGGTTGGCGATGCCGATCCAACCCAGCGATCCGTCCTGCCAGGCCAGCTCGATCCAGGTATCGATCATTTCCGGAAATGTGGGCTCGCCCCCGTCGGCCTCGAACGGGTTGCACCACTGCATCAGGCCGCTCTGCCACAGGGCGTCGACGGTGCGCGAGGTGAGGGTGCGCAGTCGTTCGGACTCGGCCGCCTCGTCGGCGGCGACTTCCCGCAGACTGATGGCGGCGTCGAGGCCCGACGTAACCGTCGTCTTCATGACCGCGCTCCCTGGGCGGTGGGGTGGCACCGGTTTGGCCGACCATCACCTGACCGAATGAAGGCGCCGCCGGTGGCGGGTGTCTCTGTCACCCTCACGAGGGGAGCTCCTTGAGGACGTGGTGGCTGACGTCCCCCACCAGGTCGATGAAGTACCGCCTCTCGGAGAAGGCCCATGTGCCGTGGGCCCGGACGAAGCGGTCGTGGTAACGCCCGGCCAGTATGGGTTGCAAAGGGAGGCCGGGGACCGCCTGGAAGACGGTCCAGTAGGACCGGGCCGATGCCGTCCCGCCGCCGTCGTCGATCTCGAGGATGAGATTGGTGGTGACGTGCTTGGTGCCGGGGGTGCCGTCGGGATGGATGCGGGTGGTCGCCGCGAACAGCCCCCGGATGGCCTCGTGACCGGTGACCATGGCCCTACCGTCCCCGGCCCCGACGGCGGCGTCCTCCAGCAGCGAGGCCATCCCGTCGAGATCGCCGGCGTCGATGAGCTCGGCGTAACGGGCGATGAGGTTGGACAGCTCGGTACTGCTGGCCGACACCTGGGTCACCCGACCACGCTCACTGGAAGCTCAGGTCGGCGTCGTCCCAGTAGGCGTTGACGGTGGCGAACAGACCATCATCGTCGGTGGTGAACACCTCGATCCCGTCGATCGTCATGGTCGCGCCACCGGTTACCACGGCAATCTCGAAGTCGACGGCCACGTGGGCGGCGCAGGTGTGGACAGCCTTGGCTGTAAACGTCCAGGCCTCGCTGACGGCGATGGCATTCTCGAAGAAGGTGGCGATCGCCTGGCGCCCGACGTTGGGTGGGTTGGACGCCGGATCGGCCTGGACGCCGTCCTCGGCGAAGAAATCGGCGATGGCTGAGGGATCCCGTCGGTTGATGGCATCCACGTAGACCACGATCCGCTGGCGCAGCTGGTCTGGGTTCAGCACCGGCTGTCCCTCCTTCGGCCGGGGGCCACCTCCCGCTCTGTCGGCTCTGACATGTGACCCCTCCTTGTGGCGTGGTTATCAGGCACCGACGGCGTGGAATCCACCGTCGACATGCAGTATCTCGCCCGTGGTCATGGGGAGGAGGTCGGAGAGAAGGGCGACACAGGCCTTGGCCACCACGTCGCTGTCGAACACGTCCCAGCCCAGGGGGGCACGGTCGGCCCAGGTCTCCTCGAAGGTGGCAAAACCAGGAATGGACCGGGCCGCCATGGTCTTGACCGGTCCCGCGGCCACCAGGTTCACCCGTATGCCCTCTGCGCCGAGGTCGCGGGCCAGATAACGCGACAGCGACTCGAGCGCCGCCTTCGACACACCCATCCAGTCGTACGCCGGCCAGGCCACGGTGGCATCGAAGTCGAGACCGACCACCGAAGCTCCCGGGCGGCCCTCGCCACCGGCGGCGGCCAACAGCGGTCGGAAGGCTTCGACCAATGCCTTGAGCGAATAGGCCGACACGTGCAGCGCCACCTGCACCTGCTCCCAGTCGGCCCGGAACATGTCACCGCCGAGGCATTCGGGTGGGGCGTAGCCGATGGCGTGGATCATGCCGTCCATACGGTCCCAGTCCTCGGCCAGCGACACGGCCGCCGCCGCCAGTTGGTCGGGCTCGGCCACATCGATCTCCAGAATTTTGGCCTCCGCCGGGAGTTTGCGCGCCGTGCGTCTGGTCAGCGACAGGCCGCGCCCGGCCCCGCTGAGCACGACTTCAGCCCCTTCTTTTTGGGCCAGACGCGCGACGGCGAAGGCCAACGAGGCATCGGTGAGCACCCCCGTGATCAGTATCCGTTTACCCTCGAGCAGTCCCATCGTCGGGTCAGGTTATCGTCAACCACCTGCCCGGCTCGAACCGTTGTCCCGGGACTGGCACCAGCGTTTGGGTGTGTAAGGGTAGAGCCATGTCGATCGGTATTCTCGGAGGGACAGGGCCTGCGGGACGGGGGCTGGCGGTCCGGTTGGCCGCCGTCGGTGAGGAGATCGTGATCGGGTCGCGAGACGAAGATCGTGCCAAGGAGGTGGCGGGCCGACTGGTCGAAGCGTGGCCCGACCGTCGCCTCGCCCTTGGCGGCGACGCCAATCTGGGCGCGGCGTCATGCGACCTGGTCGTTGTGGCCACACCGTGGGACAGTGCCGTGGCCACGGTCCAGACGTTGGCATCGACCCTGGCCGGAAAAGTCGTGGTGTCGATGGCCAACGCCCTGATCAAAGAGGGCCGGGAGTTCCTGGCCCTCATACCACCTCGCGGATCGGTGGCCGCCTCCATTGCGGCGGCGCTGCCCCGATCACGGGTGTCGGCCGCCTTCCATCATCTTCCGGCTTCGGAGATGGAGAAGCTGGACTCTCCCATTGCCGCCGACGTACTGGTCTGCTCCGATGACCCCGACGCCTCGTTGGCCACGGTGGCGCTGGTCGATCGCATCGAGGGACTGCGGGGTGTTGACGCCGGCAGTCTCTCGCAGGCGGCGGCCATCGAGGCCTTCACCGCTGTGCTCATCACCGTCAACATCCGCCACAAGGTGCACACCGCCATGCAGCTGACCGGATACGGGGACCACTGATCGCATGGTGGTCGGATCGTCGGCCGGTGGACCGAACGGACCGGGCCTACCGGGGGGAGCCGACCAACGGACCGAGCCGGTCGGAACGGACGGCTTGCGCCTCTTCGATACGGCGCAGGGTGCGATCGTTCCCTTCCGGCCCGGACCGGTCGTCACCCTCTACTCCTGCGGGATCACTCCCTACGATTCCGCCCATCTCGGCCATGCCGAGGTCTACCTGACCTTCGACATTCTCCAACGCCGACTGCGCGACCTCGGTCACGAGACACGATGCGTCCGCAACGTGACCGACGTGGATGACGACATCCTGCGCAAGGCCCGGGAAATGGGCGTCCACTACCTCGATCTGGCCGCCGAGGAGATCACTCGGTTCGATGCCGACATGGCTGCGCTCGGGATGATTCCGGCATGGTCCGAGCCACGGGCGACCTCGGCCATCGCCGAAATCCTCACCCTCATCGGTTCGGTGCTGGATGCGGGTTTCGCCTATCAGTCCGGGGGCTCGGTCTATTTCGATGTCACCACCTTCTCGAGATTCGGGGAAGTGAGCCATTACGACGAAGCCACCATGCTGACCCTGGCTGCCGAGCACGGAGGTAATCCCGATGATCCCAACAAGCGGCACCCACTCGACTTCGTCCTGTGGCAGGCCTCGCTGCCCGACGAGCCGTCGTGGGAATCGAGATGGGGACCGGGCCGCCCGGGTTGGCATATCGAATGTTCGGCGTTGGCCTTGCGAGAACTGGGGGAGACCCTCGATGTCCACGGCGGCGGACGCGACCTGATCTTTCCCCATCACGAGTGCGAGACGGCCCAGTCGGAGTCGGTCACCGGTCGCCCGTTCGTGCGTCACTGGCTGCATGTGGGGCTGGTGGGACTGGGCGGAACCAAGATGTCCAAATCACTCGGGAACCTGGTCTTCGTGACCGACCTCCTGAAGGAGTGGGAGCCGGCTGTTGTCCGCCTGGCCCTTCTCGGTCACCACTATCGTCCCGATTGGGAGTGGACCGGCGAGGACCTTCCCCGTGCCGCCGCCCGGTTGGACAGATGGCGGGCCGCGCCCCGGCCTGACGGACGCTCCAGTGTCCACCCCCGGGGCCAGCCCGTCTCCCGCTCCGAAAGCGGGGGTGGCGGGGACGTCGACCAGGGGGATCAGAGCCGCCAGATCGTCCGTTGGTACCTCGATGACGATCTGGACACCCCGGGAGCGCTGGCCGCTCTCGATTCGGTGGCCCTGTCCGGTATCCCCGTAGCTGAGGGTGCATCCCTCCTGGGCATTAGCCTGTAATCCGGCCCGCCACGTCCGGCGGTCGCCGGCAGGTTTCGAGCGTGCGGTGCGGGCTCCGGGTGTGACCGTGTCACGGGCGCCGGATCCCGACCCCCATCCCAGAAAGGCACCACTACCATGTCAGCCGTCACCGTTCGACTTCCCGATGGTTCAACCAAGGAACTCGACGAGGGAACGACGGCCTATCAGTTCGCCCAGACCATCGGTCCACGTCTGGCCAAGGCCGCAGTGGCCGCCACATTCGACGGGATCGACGTGGATCTTGCCGCCGTCGTTCCCGACGGCGCCGAGGTCAAGGTGATCACCGCCGACAGCGATGCCGGTCGCGCCATCCTGCGCCACTCGACCGCCCACGTTCTGGCCCAGGCCGTCCTTCGGCTGTGGCCGGGCGCCCACTACGCCATCGGGCCGGTCATCGAAGACGGCTTCTACTACGACTTCGAGCTGCCGGGAGGCGCCCACTTCAGCGACGACGACCTGGTCCGGGTCGAGGCGACGATGCGCGAGATCATGGCCGAGAACCAGCCCTTCGTTCGCCACGAGCACAGCATCGACGAGGGTCTCGTGATGTTCGAGGACCAGCCCTTCAAGCGTGAGATCATCGAGGCGGTGGGGGAGGGCCACAACGAGGTCGACGCCACCGCCGACGAGGCCGCCTCCGGCACGGTCTCGACCTACTGGAACTCGCCCACCTTCAGCGATCTTTGCCTGGGTCCCCACGTCCCATCCACCGACCGGCTCGGCCATTTCGCCCTGATGCGGGTGGCCGGCGCCTATTGGCGTGGCGATGAGAAGCGACCCCAGCTTCAACGCATCTACGGCACAGCCTGGGAGTCGGCCACCGCTCTGGCCGACCACCTCCACCGCTTGGAGGAGGCCGAACGCCGCGATCACCGCAAACTCGGTGCCGAGCTCGATCTGTTCTCCTTTCCCGAGGAGATCGGCTCGGGCCTGGCCGTCTTTCATCCCAAGGGGGGGACCGTCCGTCGGGTGATGGAGGAGTACTCGCGGCAGCGCCACGAGGCGTCCGGATACGAGTTCGTCTACAGCCCCCATATCTCCAAGTCCGAATTGTTCGAGGTCTCCGGCCACCTGGACTGGTTCGCTGAGGGGATGTTCCCTCCCATGGAGCTCGACGGTGATCATCGGTACTACCTCAAGCCGATGAACTGCCCCTTCCACATCTTGATATTCAAGAGTCGCCAGCGCTCCTACCGCGAGCTGCCCATCCGCCTGTTCGAGTTCGGGAGTGTCTACCGCTACGAGCTGTCCGGCGTATTGCACGGGCTCACCCGGGTCCGGGGCATGACCCAGGATGACGCCCACATCTTCTGCACCAAAGAGCAGATGAGCGAGGAGCTCCACACCACGCTGGTCTTCGTGCTCTCGCTCCTGCGCGACTTCGGACTCGAGGATTTCTATCTCGAGCTCTCGACCCGTCCCGAGGGGAAGGCGGTGGGCTCGACCGAAGACTGGGACGAAGCCACCGAGGCCCTGAGCTCCCTGGCCACCTCGATGGACCTCGAGATGGTGCTCGACGAGGGCGGGGGAGCGTTCTACGGACCGAAGATATCGGTCCAGGCCCACGACGCCATCGGCCGGACCCACCAGATGTCGACCATCCAGTTGGACTTCCAGCTCCCCCAGCGGTTCGGCATGGAGTACGTAGGCGCCGACAACGCCCGCCACCGACCGATCATGATCCACCGCGCCCTGTTCGGCTCGGTGGAGCGGTTCTTCGCCATCCTGTTGGAGCACTACGCCGGTGCCCTGCCCACCTGGCTCTCTCCCGAGCAGGTACGGGTCCTCGGTGTGCGTGACGACCACGAGGAGTATGCCCACAAGGTGGCTGACCGCCTGCGAGCCGTCGGGGCCCGGGTCACGGTGGATCCGGCCAACGAGCCCCTCGCCGGGCGGGTGGCCAAGGCCAAGGTGCTCAAGATCCCCTACATCCTGGTGGTGGGCGACGATGACATCTCGTCGGGAACAGTGGGCGTGAACCGCCGGGGCAGCGACCGCCCCGAGCGGGGCGTGGAGCTGGCCGCCTTCACCGAGCAGCTCGAGGCAGAGATCGCCGAGCGACGAACTCCGGCAACGTGAGCCTCGACCACCTGTGGGCCGGGTGGCGCACCGACTACGTGACGTCGGCCTCGACCCCGGAGATGTCAGCCGACGGTGCTCCGGCCCGGCCCGACGCCCATGCCGACGATCCTGCGCAGTGCGTCTTCTGCCGCATCGCCGCCAGTGGCCCTCCGTCGGCCGACAACGGCGTTCTCTGGCGTGGTGCCCTCACCTATGCGGTGCTCAATGCCTACCCCTACGCCAATGGTCATTTGATGGTCCTGCCCGTCCGGCACCTGGGTTCCTTGGACGATCTGAGAGACGACGAGGCGGCCGAGCTCTGGGCCACGTTGCGCCGGGGGGTGCAGGCCATTACCGCCGCCCTGGGGGCGGAGGGCGTCAACATCGGAGCCAACCTCGGGCCTGCGGCGGGCGCCGGCATTCCCCGACATCTGCACCTGCACGCCGTGCCCCGATGGAGGGGGGACACCAACTTCATGACCACGGTGGCCGACACCCGGGTGCTGCCGGAGGCACTGGGTGCCACCTGGGAGAAGATCCACCGGCTGTGGCCGGACTGATCGGCACGTTGTCGGTTGGCGAGGAATCGATCCGAGGCGACCGGTGTTTAGCTGGTCGGCGCGAGGAGGTTCAGGACATGACCAGGCTGGGCGCGGTGAGTGGCGGGCGAAGGAACCGGAGGGCGAGATGACCGTCAAGGAACTGGGCCATGTGGTCCTCTATGTGGCCGACGTCGATCGTTCGGCCGCCTTCTACCGTGACATCCTGGGCTGGGAGCCCGCCTTCCCGACCACCCTCGGAATGCCGGTGGCCGCCTTCTCCTCGGGACGGACCCACCACGAGCTTCTCCTCATCGAGGTGGGCACGGACGCCGCCCCTCAGCCCCGGGGGCGCCACCTGGGGCTCTATCACATCGGGTTGAAGGTGGGAGACTCCGACGAGGAGCTGCGCGAGGTGGTGCGCCGTCTCCACCAGGCCGAGGTCACCATCGTCGGAGCCAGCGACCACACTGTGACCCACAGCCTCTACGTCCTGGATCCGGACGGCAATGAGCTCGAGCTCTACATCGATGTGCCCGGGGTCGACTGGGAGGGAGACCCCAGCCTGATCATGGCCCCCATCAAGCCACTGGTCCTCTGATCCCCGGCTGCCCAGGGCCCCCGCCCTCCCGCCGGTAGCGTTGGTCGAGCGGTCGACGGCGGTCTGTCCGCTCTCCGATCGGTCTTCCCGGACCCTCTGGTTCACGGGAGCGGATGGTAGGGTAGAGCAGGCTTTCTGGAGGAACCTGCATGTTTGACGGGCGTTGGCGCGGCAAAATCGACAGGGGCACCGGTCCGGTCGGGCAGAAGCTGCAGCAGTGGGGTGTCACCGCTGACCTTTTGACCGCCACCGGCCTCATTTCGGCCACGGCCACTGCCGTCGCCGTGGCCACCGGCCATCTCCATCTGGCCATCGTCCTTCTCATCCTGACCGGCATGCACGATCTGCTGGACGGTCCGGTGGCCAAGGCTTCGGGCACGTCCTCGGTGCGGGGCGCATTCTTCGACTCTGTGACCGACCGGGTGGCCGATGCGCTCATTCTCGGAGGGGTGGCCTGGTACCTCGCCTCCACCCATCCCGGCCATATGGCTCTCCTTCCCTTCGCCGTGCTGGCCGCCACCTCACTCGTCTCCTACCAGCGGGCCAAGGCGGAATCGTTGGGCATTGACGCCCGGGGTGGGCTCATGGAGCGCGCCGAGAGGATGATCCTGCTCGGGATCGGATTCCTGTCGCCGGCCTTCCTCGTACCGGTGTTGTGGGTGATGCTGGCCCTCACCACCGTCACCGCACTGAGTCGTTTCGTCAAGGTCTGGCGACTGGCCGAGGCTCCCGTCCCGCTGGTCACCGTCCGGCGCCACCGTCGATCCCGCAGCGCCGCCCGCAGCGCAGCCCGGGCCGGAGGTCGCAAGGCGTCGTCCTCCCCGTCCCGTTGGCGGGCACGGCGCCAGGGTGAGCTGGCCAGCCGGTCGGGCCGGACCTGGCGGGCCCGACACGCCCGGCAGCCCAGTCGACAGCGCTCTGGCCGTCGTCACCCCTGAGCCTCCAGACCGGTGGACGAGAACGAGGGCTCGTGAACAGAGAAAAGGTGATCTTCCGCACCTATACGACGCTGGCCCGAGTGCTGGCCGCCCTCCCCGAGCCGGTGGCCATGGGCGTGGCCGGCGCGGTGGGGGATGTCCTGTTTACCGTGCGGGGCGAACAGCGCCGCATGGTCTCCAACAACCTGCGGCGGGTGCTGGATGCCACCGACGACCGACCAGGACATCCTCGACCAATGGGCACGACGGTCCTTTCGGGCCTACGCCCGCTATTGGGTGGAAGGGGCCCGGCTGGGCCGGACGTCGGCCACCGAGGTGGAGCAACGAACCTTCGTCGATGGTCTCGGTTACCTGGCCGAGGGACTGGCCGCCGGCAACGGGGTCATCATGGCCCTACCCCACGTGGGCAGCTGGGAGTACGGCGGTGCATTCCTGGCCACCCAGGGCATGCCGATGACATCGGTGGCCGAGAGGATCGAGCCACCCGAGCTGTTCGAGTTCTTCGTGAAGGAACGGGCGGCCATGGGATTGACCATCGTCCCTCTGGATGAGTCTTCGGGTCGGTCGGTCATGGGAACGCTCCGTGGCGGGGGGTTGGTCGGGTTGTTGAGCGATCGCGACGTCGGCGGCAATGGGATCGAGGTCGAGTTCTTCGGCGAGACCACCACCATGCCGGCCGGCCCGGCCACACTGGCTCTGCGTAGTGGTGCTCGCCTGGTCACCGGGGCCGTTTACAGTGGCCCGGGACCCGACCACCGTGCCATCGTCGAACCACCGCTGGACACCACCCGGACCGGGTCCCTCCGACACGATGTGGCCCGGCTCACCCAGGAGATCGCCACCCGTTTCGAGGGTCTCATCCGCCGTGCTCCGGAGCAGTGGCACGTATTCCAGCCCCTGTGGCTGGCCGACCGGCACGAGACGGCAGCATGACCAAATACGAGAACCGGCCGCTCACCGGCGATTCCGAGTTCAGCCCGCTGGTGTCGGCGCCGGCGACACCCCGCTCGACCCGGCCCCGCCCCGTACCCAGTGAGCCGGTACCGGGCCTCCCCAGTTCCAATGGCGTGAGTGCCACCACCGAGCCGCAATTCCACGCACTGGGCGAGCAGGAGTTCGACGTCGTCGCCGTCATCGGCGCCGACGGCCGGTTCATGTTCGTCAGCGCGTCGGCCGAGCGGGTATTCGGATACGACCCCAGCGGCGCCATCGGACTCGATGCCTTCGACCTGTTCGACAGCACCAGCATCGAGCCGGTCCGAGCTCTTTTCAACGACCTGGTGGCCGGGCGTCGACTGTCCGTCTCCCTCGAGATGCACACTGTCAGGGCGGACGGGCGGGCCATCGAGCTGGACGTGGTGGCGGCCAACCATCTGGACGACCCCATCGGTGGGATCGTGGTCAGCATCCGCGACATCACCGACCGGAAGAAGCTCGAGCAGTCGGTGCGCGACGCGGCGACAAGCCAGGCGACACTGATCGAATCGCTGGCCGACGGCGTCATGCTGGTCGACGTGACCGGCACCGTCATCCAGGTCAACGAGGCCTTCGAGGTGATGTTCGAAGCTCCCCGGGTGCGGATCCTCGGTCGCCCGATCGACGACCTGCTGGCTCAGGCTAGGGCCGCCGGCGTCCAGATCCTCGATGCCGAGGGCGAGCCGGCCGATGACCGGCACCATTCCGTCCTTCTGACCCTGGAGCGGGGCCGGCGTTCGGTGGGTGTCATCCACGGCGTGCGGCGGAAGGGTCAGTCCCCACTGTGGGTCCGGTCGACGACCCAGGCCCTACGGGGCAGTGACGGCACCATTACCGGGGCCATCGCTTCGTTCAGTGACGTCACCGCCCTCCGCACGTCGACGGCCGAGCTCCATCGCGAGGAGCGGTTTCTGCAGGTTCTGCTGGACACTCTGGAGGAAGGCATCGTCGCCTGCGATGCGGAGGGTCGGATCACCGTGTTCAATCCGGCGGCCCGTGATCTTCACGGCCTGGTCGAGGAGGACGGACCCATCGGCCGGATCCCGAGCGACCACGGCTTGCGGCGACCGGACGGCTCACCCATGGCCCCGCGGGAGAACCCACTGATCCGGGCCATGTCGGGCGAGCAGCTCCGCGATGTCGAGATCGTGCTCGAATCGGGGAGCGGCGATCGGCGCAAGGTCAGTGTCAACGGGCAGGCGTTGGTCGATGACGACGGGCAGATGCTCGGCGCCGTGGTGGCTATGCACGACGTCACCGAACAGAAGCTCAACGAAGAGCGGCTGGCCGAGTTGGCTCTCCACGACCCCCTGACCGGACTGGCCAACCGCACACTCCTGGCTGAACGGCTCCAGGAGGCGATCGACGAGATTGCCGGTCACCTGACCGGCGACGGCGAAGCCACCGGGGAGCGCGGCGTGGCTGTGTACCTGCTCGACCTCGACGAGTTCAAGGAGATCAACGACGTTCTGGGCCACGATGTGGGTGACGACATGCTGGTAGCGGTGGCCGGCCGCCTGCAGGCCATCGTGCGACCGACAGACACCGTGGCCCGACTGGGCGGTGACGAGTTCGTCGTGGTGTGCGACATCGAGAGCGGGGAGGAAGAGATGCTGCGTATTGCCGATCGCATCTCGAGTGCCCTGGCCCGTCCCTACCGGATCGACGGGCGGACGCTGACCGTTCTGGCCTCGGTCGGAGGGGTGTTCGCCGACAATGCCGAAACCGATCCGTCCCGCCTGTTGAGCCGAGCGGACGACGCCATGTACGGCGTCAAATGGAGTCGGCGGCGCCAGCGTCGCTCCATGATGGACTGATTGCTCGGTGCCCACCGACGAGCGGCCGACATCTTCGACCGTTCACATCGCCATGGTCTGCCCGTACAGTCTGTCTCGGCCCGGTGGCGTCCAGGGCCAGGTGGCCGGGTTGGCCCGGGTTTTGACCGACATCGGTCACCGGGTCACCGTGTTCGCCCCCATCGACGACCCGGCCGATGCTCCGGACCGGCTCGACGCCGGCATCGAACTGGTGTCCACCGGCCGGTCGGTATCTTTGTCGGCCAACGGCTCCCAGGCTCCGGTCAGCGTCTCGGTGATGGCGGTGGCCCGGGCCCTGCGACAGTTGAAGGCCATCGAACCCGATGTCGTCCACGTGCACGAGCCGTTCACCCCCGGCCTTCCCTACGGCCTGCTGTTGAGCCGACTCCGGGCCCCCATGGTGGCCACCTTCCACAGAAGCGGACCGAGCAGGCTCTACACCCTGTTCGGTCCCGTCACCCGCCGGTTGGCCCACCGGTACGCCCTGCGGGTGGCCGTCTCCGATGCGGCCAGGACCACCGCCGCCGGCGCTCTGGGCGGCAACTACGAGATGGCCTTCAACGGAATCGATGTGGACGGTTACCGGCGGGCGCAACCCTGGCCGAAAGACCGACCGACCATCCTGTTCCTCGGTCGGCACGAGGGGCGGAAGGGCTTGAGCTTCCTCCTCGATGCCTTCGAGGAGTTGCGCACACGGCCCGATGCCCCGGTTCTGTGGATCGCCGGATCCGGGCCCCTCACCGAATCGCTGCGCCGCCGTCATCCGCCGTCGTCCGATATCCAGTGGCTGGGCGTGCTCAGCGAAGCCGACAAGAGACGTCGACTGGTGGCGGCCGACGTCCTCTGTGCACCGTCGCTGGGAGGAGAATCCTTCGGCATGGTCCTCCTCGAGGCCATGGCGGCCGGGACGGTGGTGGTGGCCAGCGACATCGACGGCTACCGCCAGGCGGCCGGGGGCCATGCCGTTCTGGTGCCGGTCGCCGATGCGGGTTCCCTGGTCGGTGCACTGTCAGAGGTCCTGTCCGGTCGGCTCGCATCCGCCGGCCATCCCGGTTCGCCGGGCGAACGACCGGGTTCAACATGGCTGTCGGCCGGCTCGGCCTGGGCCGAGCAGTTCTCCCTGGCCCGGTTGGCCCGATGGTACGAAGACCGTTACCGGGCGGCGATGGTCCGACGCCGGCCATGAGCGGCCGTACACTGCACGCACCATGAGTGACTCCCCCCCTCCGTCCACGCCTGGCCGTCCCGCCGGGCGTTCCGACGGCTCGGGCGGTCCCGGCTCGTCAAAGGGCGCGGGAGGCCAGGGCTCATCCCGCCCGGCCAGCTCTTCCGGTGGGTCCGGCGCCAACCGGAAGCGCAGCCGCAACCGCAACCGGGGCAACGCCGGCGGGAACCGATCGGGGGGAGGAGCGAGCGGATCCTCCGGTCGCTCGTCGACAGCGGGAAACCCGTCCGGTGGCCAGGGACGGGGACGCAGCGGGGGGTCTGGCCGCGGGGGCGGAGGCGGGGGCGGGGGCGGGGGCGGAGGCGGCTCTCGCTCCGGCGGGAGCGGGTCCCGGAACGGTGGAGGAAGCCGTCCATCCTCCCGACCGGTAACCGGTTCGGATGATCGTCTTCCCGCTCCGGCACCGGTCCCGTCGGTCGACCGGTCCGGTGAGAACAGTGACGAAGCGGCAGCTGTGCGTGACAATCGTCGTCGGGCCGGCCTTTTGTGCGCGGCCCCCGGGTTACTGCTCGGTGTCATTGTCGGCATCGTGCTCACCGCACTCGGTCTCCCGTTGGAGGGCGTGGCTGCTCTGGTGGTCATCACCGTCGCCCTTTCGGCCTGGCTGTGGCGGTCCGCCCCTTCCATGGTTGTGCGCTCGGTAGGCGGGCACCCCAGCGAGGAGTGGGAGCACCCCCGGCTCCACAACCTGGTCGATGGTCTGTGCGCCACCATGGGCCTGCCCCGGCCGGCCGTGTTGGTGGTGGACAGTCCGATCCCCAATGCCATGACCGTCGGCCGCCAACCGTCCACCGCCACTTTGGTGGTCACTTCGAGCCTCGACCAGTGCCTCACGCTGGTCGAGCTGGAGGGGGTCCTGGCCCACGAGCTGGTCCACATCAAGCGCTACGACACCCGGGTGGCGGCGCTGGCCGTGGTGGTGACGGCCCCGTGGGCCGTCGTCGCCGGAGCGGGCCGGGGACAGGAGCGGGTCCACTCGCTCATCGGACGGGGCCGCGAGTTCTCAGCCGACCAGAGGGCCGCCGGCGTGGTGCGCTATCCCCCGGGCATCGGTGCGGCGCTGGCCGTCATGAACCAGCAGTCGTCCCCCGGGGCGTGGCCCCCGGGAAGGGGACGGGTGGCGGCCCTGACCCGTTGGTTGTGGGTCGACCCCATGGCCGGGTCCGCAGGGGGGGAGTCCGAGGTGGGCAATCTCGACCACACCGCCGTACGCGCCGCCGCCTTGGCTTTGCGCTGACCCTGACTGGTCTGTCCGACTGCTGGGCCCGGCTCCCAACAGGCCGGCGGAGCCGGAGGTCACTCCTCCGGGCAGAGCCCGCCGCCCGGTTCCTCCTGGCACTCGAAGCCGGAATTGAGAGTCATCAGGTGATCGCGGAGGGTGCGGAGGAGTCCGGCCAGGGTTTCCTCCTCTTGTGCGGTGAAGACGCGGCTGAGCAGCTCGTTGACGTGGGCGATGTGGTCGGGGATGGCCCTGTCCATCAGCTCGCGGCCCTCGGGTGTGAGCACGGCGAAGGCGCCGCGCCTGTCTTCCGGGCATACCCTGCGTATGACCAGACCCTGTTCCTGGAGCCGGTCGACCGATCGGGTCAGGCCGCTCGGGCTGAGTGAGGTCTGGGCAGCCAGCTCGCTCATCCTCAACTCGGTCCCCTCGGTGCGGGCCAGGCGGATGAGGACGTCGAAAGCCTGGTTGGACAGCGACCGCTCGGTGGCCAGACGACGCTCGAAGACCCGCCGGAGTCCGGCCGAGGACTCGAACAGCAGTCCGACCGTGGTCAGCCTCTCGTCATCGCCGACAGTGATGCCAGCCGCCATCCGTGCCATCCCTTCCACTGTACAACCCCGGTGGGGTACTTGCGATTACAAATATTATCAGATATAGTTGAGTGTGCAAACAACAACGCAGGCGACATGGTGGCCTGCTGAAGACGAGCCAAGGAGCGAGCACATGAGCCAAACAGCAGAAGTAACCAGCAGGCAGGTCAATGGAACCGAGTATCCGGCGGTGGGGACCTATGCCATAGACCCGTCCCACACCCAGTTGGGATTCGCCGTCCGTCACATGGCCGTATCCAAGGTGCGTGGGCGTTTGAGCAGCTTCGAGGGAACACTGGAGTTGGCCGAGGACCCGGCCGACTCGAAGGTGTCGCTGACCATCGATGCCAACAGCGTGGACACCCGTGACGAAAATCGCGACAACCACCTGCGTACCAACGACTTCTTCGACGTTCCCAACCATCCGACCTGGACGTTTATCAGCACCGCGGTCGTCCCGGAGGGGCCGACAGAGTGGAAAGTCGCCGGTGACCTGACCATCCGCGGTGTCACCCGCCCGGTGACCCTGGATGTCGAGCTCGAGGGCGTGGTGAAGGACCCCTACGGGAACCACCGGGTGGGCTTCAGCGCTTCGACCAAGATCGACCGGGACGACTTCGGCGTCTCCTTCGGTGCCGTCATGGAGGCCGGCGGCCTGGTGGTGGCCAAGAAGGTGGACATCGAGATCGAGCTCGAGGCCGTCCTGCAGTCCTAACCCGATCATCAGACCCGGTCTGTGTCCGCCCACTGGTTCGGTCCCGGTCGGAGGGCCGCCCACCTGGTCGACGGTAGGATGGATGGCATGGCCAACGACGGGCGCCCCTCCGCAAACAGTCACAGCGATCCCCATCGGGCCACCGGTACTTTTGCGGTCAAGCGGGGGCTGGCCGAAATGCTGCGCGGCGGCGTCATCATGGATGTGGTCGATGCCGCACAGGCCAAGGTGGCCGAGGATGCCGGGGCGGTGTCGGTGATGGCCCTCGAGAGGGTGCCGGCCGACATCCGTCGTGACGGCGGGGTGGCTCGGATGAGCGACCCCGCCCTCATCGAAGGGATCAAGGCGGCGGTGACCATCCCGGTGATGGCCAAGGCCCGCATCGGTCACTTCGCCGAGGCCCAGGTGTTGGCGGCTCTGGGGGTCGACTACATCGACGAGAGTGAAGTGCTCACTCCCGCCGACGAGGCTCATCACATCGACAAGTGGGGTTACGAGGTCCCCTTCGTGTGTGGGGCCACCAACCTGGGTGAGGCCCTGCGCCGCATCGCCGAAGGGGCGGCGATGATCCGCTCCAAGGGGGAGGCCGGTACGGGCAACATCGTGGAGGCGGTACGTCACCTCCGTTCCATCCTGGGTGACATCAGGCGGCTGTCCCAGGCTGATTCGGCTGAGCTCTACGGATGGGCCAAGGACCTTGCCGCTCCGGTCGGTCTGATCCAGGAGATTGCCGTGACCGGCCGTCTGCCGGTGCCCTTGTTCTGTGCCGGGGGCATTGCCACCCCATCGGACGCCTCGCTGGTCATGCAACTCGGGGCCGAGGCCGTGTTCGTTGGGTCCGGCATCTTCAAGAGCGCCGATCCGCCCCGCATGGCGCGGGCCATCGTCGAGGCCACGGCTCATTTCACCGATGCCGACCTGGTGGCCAAGGTCTCCACCGGCCTGGGCGACGCCATGCCCGGCCAGGAGATCGGAACACTAGGCGTGCACCTGGCAGAGCGTGGTTGGTGATGGGAGCTCCGGCCGGCCGTGCCGGGGACGCCGACGATGACCCTGGGGGTTCTGGCTCTGCAAGGCGACGTACGGGAGCACACCGCCGCACTCACCTCTCTCGGTGAGCAGGTCCGACTGGTATGCGAGCCCGGGGATCTGGCCCGCTTGGACGGCCTGATTCTGCCCGGTGGGGAATCGACGACCCTCTCGCTGCTGCTCGAATCGTCCGGTCTGTTCGACCCGTTGGGCGACCTGCTTCATGACGGCCTACCCGTCTTCGGTACCTGTGCGGGGATGATCCTCTTGGCCGGCGCGGTGCTCGATGGTCGTGAAGACCAGCGTCGGTTCGGGGTCATCGATCTCGTCGTTCGTCGCAACGGTTACGGACGACAGGCTGCCTCCTTCGAGTCGGACATCGACGTGGACGGGCTGGGCGATCCCTTTCACGCCGTCTTCATCCGGGCCCCGGTGGTAGAGAGCGCCGGCCCCGGCGTCGACGTCCTGGCCACCCTTCCCCCGTCCCAGCCGGACACGGCTTCCGTGCCCGGGGATGACGCGCCGGTGCACCGGCGCCAAGCGGTGGTGTGCCGGCAGGATGCCATTTTGACCACATCGTTCCACCCCGAGTTGACCGGCGATCTCCGGCTCCATGAGCTGTTCGTGACCATGGCCAAAGAGCGGCTATGACCAAGAGCGGCAACCGAGGATCACTCGAGGATCGGCAGTGAAGAGGACAGATATGCCGAGGACAGATATGGCGTGGACAGAAGTGACGAGACCAGCAGAATCAGAAGAGAGGCGTTAGGCGATGTCGGGACACTCCAAGTGGGCGACGACCAAGTACCGGAAGGGGGCCCAGGACTCGGCCCGGGCCAAGGTTTTCGCCAAAATCATCCGGCAGGTGGAGGTGGCGGCCCGTGAGGGCGGAAGCGACATGACCGCCAATGCCAGCCTGCGCACCATGTACGCCAAAGCGCGCGACGCGTCTGTTCCCATCGACACCATCGAGCGGGCCGTCAAGCGGGGATCCGGTGAGTTGGAGGGCGTCCGTTACGAGCCCATTGCCTACGAGGGCTATGCCCCGGCCGGTGTGGCTGTCATCGTCGAATGCCTCACCGACAACCGGAACCGCACCGGCGCGGAGATCCGCAACCTGTTCAACAAGAACGGGGGCAGCATGGCCGAGCCCGGATCGGTCAGTTGGCAGTTCGAGCGCAAGGGAACCATCGTCGTTCCCCGCACCTTCGACGAGGAGCGGGTGATGGAGGTGGCCATGGAAGCGGGAGCCGAGGACCTGTCTGACGGGGGAGAGGAATGGACGGTGACCACCGCCCCGGGCGATCTGATGGCTGTCCGAGCGGCTCTGGAGGAGGCCGGGCTCGAACCGGGAAGCTCCGAGTTGGCCATGGTTCCCACCACCACAGTCGAGGTCTCCTCGGAGTCGGAGGCCAAGAAGGTGCTGCGCCTGGTCGAGGCGCTCGACGACCATGACGACGTGCAGAACGTCTACGCCAACTTCGACATCCCCGACGCTGTCATGGCCGCCTACGCGGGATGATGGCCGGGTCGGACGCCCGTGCCGGCCGGCCCGTTGTGTGACGCCGGCCGGGTCCCTCACCCCGGCGGACGGGCACGGTAGCATCGAACGCATGTTCGTCCTCGGCATCGATCCCGGTCTCTCACGGTGCGGCTACGGGGTGGTCACGCGGCGGTCAGGGTCGTTGGCGGCAGTGGCCGGGGGGGTGATCTCGACCGACCCGTCTACCCCGTTGCCCGAGCGTCTTCGCATCCTGGCCGGCGAGCTACGGGCCCTGGTGGCCGAGTTCCGGCCGGAGGCCGTCGTCGTGGAGCGGGTCTTCTTCCAGGTCAATGCCCGTACGGCCATGGCCACCGGGCAGGCCGCCGGCGTCGCCCTGGTGGCTGCGGCCGAATCGGGGTGCGAGGTGGCCCAGTACACCTCGAATGAGGTCAAGCTGGCCCTGGTCGGTTACGGAGGGGCAACCAAGGACCAGGTGCAGCGGATGGTGTCCTCCGTGCTCGGGCTGGCCGATCCCCCCCGACCGCCGGACGTGGCCGACGCGCTGGCTCTGGCTGCCTGCCACCTGACCATGCAGCCGTTGCGGCGGGCGGTGACCGCGGCGGTCGGCGAACCATCATGATCGGCTCCTTGCGAGGCACGCTCCTCGACCGGCCGGCGCCGGCGGAGATCATCGTCGAGGTGGGGGGCGTGGGCTACCGTGCCTCGGTGCCGCCGTCCCTGGCCGCAAGTCTCGAGGGTCCCGGCAGTCAGGTGTTCCTCCACGTGCACACCCACGTGCGGGAGGACGCCATCGTGTTGTACGGGTTCGCCCACGCCGACGAGCGACGCTGCTTTGAGGCGCTGCTGGGCGCCCACGGGGTCGGACCCTCGTTGGCCTTGGCCATTCTGTCGTCGATGTCGCCCGCCTCCCTGTCCACGGCCGTTCTCGAGGAGGACGCCGACGCCCTCTGCCAGGTTCCGGGTGTCGGTAAGAAGACTGCTGCTCGTCTACTGCTCGAGCTCAAGGCTCGTCTCGATCTCCCTTCGTTGGGAGGAGACATGTCGGGCCGCCACCAAACCTCGGGTTCGCCGAGAAGTGAGGCTCGGATGGCCCTGATCGAGCTCGGTTACGGTCCGGAGGAGATCCGGGGGGCGCTGGATACCGTCGATGATGACGGCCCGGTGGAGGAGATGGTGAAGACCGCCCTCCAGGAGCTGGCTCGCAGGCGATGACCTCCGGGGCGAGGCGTGAGGTGTTGGCCGGGGCGGACGGTTTCGGGCCGGACGGTCCCGACCGGGGCGAGGAGGGCGCACCGCCCGGTACGACCGCTTCTTCGGCCGGCCCCGCGGGCGGAGGCGTTCGCCCTGTCGACCCTGCGGCCGCTCTCGCTGAAGAGGCCGAGGAGATCGGTCTGCGTCCCCGCACCCTCGACGAGTTCGTGGGCCAGGGCCAGCTCACCGGCCATCTCCGCATTGTCATCGAGGCGGCCATCAAGCGTCAGCAACCCATCGACCACCTGCTGTTCGCCGGACCGCCCGGCCTGGGCAAGACGTCGTTGGCCGGAATCGTCGCCTCGCAGATGGGTGTCGGGCTACGAATCACGGCCGGTCCGGTTCTCGTACGGTCGGGTGATCTCGCCGCCCTGCTCACGGATCTGCAGGAGGGCGACGTCCTGTTCATCGACGAGATCCACAGGCTCCACCGGTCTGTGGAGGAGATCCTCTATCCAGCCATGGAGGACTTCAAGCTGGACATCCTCATCGGCAAGGGGCCCACGGCGCGGAGCATCCGGCTCGACCTTCCCCGGTTCACTCTGGTGGGGGCCACCACCCGGACCGGGCTGGTGGCTGCTCCTCTGCGCGACCGGTTCGGCTTCATCGGGCGTCTCGACCACTATGAGGTCGACGAGCTCAAGGCCATCGTCACCCGGTCGGCCGGCATCCTGGGCGTGCCCATCGACGCCGAGGGGGCGGCCCGCATCGCCGAACGTTCCCGCGGCACCCCCCGCATCGCCAACCGGCTGTTGAGGCGGGTGCGGGACTACGTGGAAGTGAGAGCCGACGGGCGCATCGACGCGGCCACAGCGGTGGCCGGGCTCGAGACGTTCGGCGTCGACGAGCTGGGTCTCGACAAAGTCGACCGGTCGATTCTCGACGTGCTGTGCCGACGCTTTGCCGGGCGCCCGGTCGGGCTCACCACTCTGGCGCAGTGCATCGGCGAGGAGCCCGACACCATCGAGGACGCCTACGAGCCGTACCTCCTTCAGAAGGGCCTCATGCAACGCACCACCCGTGGGCGGGTGCCCGGCCCGGGGGCCTGGAGCCACCTGGGCCTGGTGCCCATCGAGGCGAGGCTCCTCTAACCCTGGCCGTCACGCCGGACGCCACCCTGGCCCCCGTCGGGGCGTGAGCCGGGGCATGGGCATGTCACCATGGAGGCATGTCGGAGCTCACCTCGGCGCTGGACCGTTCGGCCCACCGGGGATCAGAAGGGGAGGCCGGTCGGGAACGGGTGACCATGGAGGCCTACGACTACGGCCTCCCTCCCGACGCCGTGGCCCAGCAGCCGGTCGAGCCCCGCAGTGCAGCCCGCCTGCTGGTCGGTCCGGGCGTGGGCCACCGGGTCGACGTCAGCCATGCCACGATGGCCGACCTGCCGGGTCTGCTGGGCCCGGGCGACGTGGTGGTGGTCAACGACACCCGGGTCCTGGCCGGGCGACTCGATCTGGTCAAGGCCAGCGGCGGACGGGCCGAGGTCCTGCTGCTCGAACCGGCCGGGGACGACGCCACCGTGTGGGAGGCCATGGTCCGGCCCGGTCGCCGCCTGCCGGAGGGAACGCCCCTCTTCGAGCCACCGGCCGGTGGGCTGACCGCCGAGGCGGGTGGACCGGTCGTGCTGGTCGGTGGGCCGGCAGGCCACACCGAGGACGGTCGTCGTCTGGTGCGGTTGATCGACCCGTCGGTGGTGGAGCGGCGGGGCTCGATGCCTCTCCCGCCCTACATCCACCACGTGCTGGCCGACCCCGAGCGCTACCAGACCGTCTACGCCCGTACGCCACAGATGGGGGACCGGTCGGCCGCTGCCCCCACCGCCGGTCTGCACTTCACTCCCGAGCTTCTCGACGCCTGCCGGAGCAGCGGCGCCATTGTGGCCCCGGTGGAGCTGGTCATTGGGCTCGACACCTTCCGGCCGATCACCGCGCCGGCCCCCGAACAGCACCGGATGCATTCGGAGCGCTACGCCGTTCCGGCCGAAACGATGGCGGCCTGCGCCTCCGCCGACCGGGTGGTGGCCATCGGCACCACGGTGGTGCGGGCCCTCGAATCGGCCGCAGCCACCGGCTCGCTGTCCGGCCGCACCGACCTCTACATCCACGGGGAGTACACCTTTGCCGTGGTCGATGTCCTGGTCACCAACTTCCACCTTCCCCGGTCCAGTCTCCTGTTGCTGGTCGAGGCCTTCTGCGGCCCGGTCTGGCGCGGCCTGTACGAGACGGCTCTGGCCGAGGGTTACCGATTCCTGTCCTTCGGCGACGCCATGATGGTGGGGCGGGTCGACGGCCGACGGGGACCCCGATGATCGGGACACGGGTGGAGATCACCGCCCGCCACGGCGCCGCCCGCACGGGATGGGTGCAGACCGCCCGCGGCCGCTTTGCGGTGCCGACGTTCATGCCGGTCGGGACGCGGGGGCCGGTCAAGTCGCTGGACAGCGCCGATCTGGAGGTGCTCGGGGCCGACGTGATCTTGGGCAACGCCTACCATCTGGCTCTCCGTCCCGGGGCGGAGACCATTGCCGCCCTCGGCGGCCTGCACCTCTTCACCGGTTGGGGTGGGCACACCCTGACCGACTCGGGCGGCTACCAGGTCTACTCGCTGCAGCCCTCCGTGGACGATGACGGCGTGACCTTCGCCTCGGTATACGACGGGTCGACGGTCAGGATGACGCCGGAATCGGCGGTGGAGATCCAGGGGCTGATCGGTGCCGACATCCAGATGACCCTCGATGTGTGCTCCACCCTTCCGGCCAGCCATGCCGTGCTGCGGGAGGCCGTCGATCGCACGGCGGACTGGGCCGAGCGGGCCCGGGCCCGCCATCGACGCCTCGAGGCACGACCCGAGGGCCAGGCCCTCTTCGGAATCGTCCAGGGAGGGACCGACCCGGTACTGCGCAAGGAGAGTGCCCTGCGCACGGTCGAGCTCGAGTTCGAGGGTTACGGGATCGGCGGACTGTCGGTGGGCGAGCCGCGGCCGGCCATGCTGTCGGCCCTGGCCGCCACTGTCGAGCATCTCCCGGTGGATCGGCCCCGCTATCTGATGGGCGTGGGCGATCCGGTCGGATTGATGGAGGCCGTCGCCCTGGGCGTCGACCAGTTCGACTGCGTGGCCCCGACCCGCATGGCCCGGCACGGGGCCATCCTGACCAGTGAGGGACGGCTCAACCTCCGTAACGCCACCCATGCCCGCGATGACAGCCCTCTCGACCAGGCCTGCGGCTGCGGCACCTGCGCGCGGTACTCGCGCGGCTACCTGCGTCATCTGCTGGCCGTGGGGGAGCCCACCGCCTGGCGCCTGCTCAGCCTCCACAATTTGGCCCAGGTCCTCGGTCTGATGGCCGAGGCACGCTTGGCCATCGCCACCGGGCAGTTTGACCGCCTGCGGCGCCGGACCGCAGACTTATGGGGGTCCTGAGGGCCAGCGGCGCCTCATCGGGGTGGGCCTGAGCTACAGTCGGAGCGCTGTGCGGCCCCTCATACTCCTTCGCGTGCGTAGATCGTGACTGCCCTCGACGTGGCCGTCCCGCTCCTCGGCGCGGCAGCCAAGAAGACGACAGGTAGCAATCCCACCATCTTCATCCTGCTCATCATCGGGGTCGGGTTCTATTTCCTCATCTACCGCCCTCAGCAGCGCAAGGCCAAGGCCGTGCGCGAGCAGGGGAAGACCTTCGAAGTGGGCGACGAGGTGCTGACAGCCGGCGGCATCGTCGGCTACGTCATCGACATCGACGACGACCGGGTGACCCTCGAGACCAGCGTCGGGGCCTCATTCGTGGTCCTCAAGCAGTACGTCCTGCGCACGCTCGAACAACCGGGACCGGCTGAACCGGACGACGAGACGGAATACGACGACAGCGACTACGGCGACCTCGGCGGCCAGGAGGACGAGACGGAGACCGAGACGGACGAGGGTGAAGAGGCCCAAAGGCCGGACGGTGAGGTGGCCGGGAGCGACGCCGACGGCGACGCCTCCGTCGACGATCCGCCATCCTCCAACGGCGACACCCCCCCGGGGCGACGCCGGTCGAAGCGGAGGAGCTCCCGGGACAGCAGCCATGAGGACGGTGGTCCGGCAGGGCCATCGGGCTCTTGAGGTCCGATGAAGAACAAGCGTTCGCTGTGGGTCAGCCTGTTGGCCGTGGTCGCCGTGGCCGTGATCGGGCTGGCCGCCACCCTGGCCGCCGGTTGGTCCCCCAAGCTCGGACTTGACCTCGACGGCGGTCTGGCTGTCGTCTACCAGACCCACCGGACAGTCGACCAGGCCGAACTGAACGACATCGTCACCATCCTCGGCGAGCGGGTCAACGCCGGTACCAGCGGTGCCACCGTGGCCAGCCAGGGGAAGAACCAGATATCGGTGTCGATCCCCGGTGAGAAGAACACCCAGAAGGTTCTGGCCACCCTGGGCAATACCGCCCAGCTGCTGTTCCGCCCGGCCCTCTGCTACGCACCGTCCTTCTCGGTCGCCAAGGGGGCCAAGCCGTCGACGGGGCCGCTGCCCACGTGCTCCGCCTCCACCCAGCTCACAGAGGCCAACCTGGCGGTCACCCCTGACTCGAGCAACGTCAACGGCTACACCTACAACACCAACATCGCTGATGACACCTCCTTTGCCAGCTTTCCGTCGACCACCTCGGACAACGACAACAAGGGCGACACGGTGCTCCTGCCCGGCAGTGCCGGCGGCACCGGACGCTACGTATTGGGCCCGGCCCAACTGACGGGTAACGCTGTCCACTCCGCCTCGGCCCAGCTCAACAGCGGCCAATGGGCGGTCAACCTCAACCTCACGTCGGCCGGGTCGGCTGCGTGGGACGCCCTCTCCAAGCAGCAGTTTCACCAGATCATCGGCATCGATCTGGACGGTCAGGTCATTTCCGCGCCGATCACCCAGCCCACCCAGGCATCGTGGTCCTCGTTCAACGGCTCGGTCCAGATTTCGGGGAGCTTCACCGAAAATCAGGCCAAGACGCTGGCCACCGAGCTCAACTACGGTGCCCTGCCGGTCAAGCTGGACCGGCTGACCGTCCAGACCGTCTCCCCATCGCTGGGTAAGTCGTCGCTGCGGGCCGGCCTCATCTCGGGGCTGGCCGGGCTGTTGGTGGTCCTGCTCTACATCGTCTTCTACTACCGCATGCTGGGGCTGGTCGTCCTGAGCGGCCTGGCCGTAACCGGCGCCCTCCTCTGGTCCATCGTCTCCCTCCTCGGACAGTCGTTCAACGTCACCATCGACCTGGCCGGCGTCATCGGCATCATCGTGTCCATCGGGATCACCGTCGACTCCTACATCGTCTATTTCGAACGCCTCAAAGATGAAGCGCGGGCCGGTCGCACCATCCGGACCAGTGTCGACCGGGGATTCGCCAGCGCTTTCCGCACCGTCTTGGCCGCCGACGCCGTCTCCCTCCTCGGTGCCATCGTGCTCTACGAGCTCTCGGTGGGCGACGTCCAGGGTTTCGCCCTGTTCCTGGGCATCTCCACCCTTCTCGACATCATCGTCACCTACTTCTTCACACGACCGTTCGTGATCCTCCTCGGACGCAGTCGCACCGGCGCTGACGCCCGATCGATCAGCATGGCCAGTGGCCTGGGCGCCACCGCGGGGGTGATCGCATGAGCGCACGGCGGCGCCAGGGTGCGGCACCGTCCAACGGGTCGGGAGCCGACGGCGTGAACGGCGACGGGTCCGACAACGGCGTGAACGAGAACGGCGTGGACGAGAACGGCGTGAGTGACAACGGGGTGAGTGAGCTCTCCGAAGAGGACGAGGCGGCGGTCGAGCTCGAGGAGGCCTTCGACCGGGAGATCGAGTACGCGGCCGAGGAGAAAGAGCTCGAGGACGAGGGCGAAAAGCCCCACAACGTTTTCATCCGCCTCTACCGGGGGGAGACCTCGTTCGATTTCATCGGGAGACGGCGCTGGTGGTTCCTGGCCTCCAGCATCGTCATCCTGCTCGGCGTCATCTCGCTCAGCGTGCGGGGCCTCAACCTCGGCATCGATTTCAAGGGTGGCCAGTCCTGGCTGGTGAGTTCGCCCACACTCACGGTCAGTGAGGCGACCACGGTGGCGGAGTCGGCTGGACTGGTCCAGCCCACGGTGGTCCAGCTCACCGATCAGATCAACCACACCAAGCAGATCCAGGTCACCTCCGACCTCAACGCCAAGCCGCTGGCCGTACAGCACAACATCGAGAACAACGTCACCAACGCGCTGGCCAAGGCGGCCAACACCAGCCCGAACAACGTCAACTACAACGAGGTGGGCGCCACCTGGGGTTCGCAGGTCACCAAGAAGGCCATCGAGGCCCTCATCGTGTTCTTCATCCTGGTCACCATCTACATCTCTGTCCGTTTTGAGTTCAAGATGGCCATAGCCGCCATCATCGCTGTCTTCCACGACATCCTGGTGACCGTCGGAATCTACTCCATTGCCGGTTTTCAGGTGACCCCGGACACCGTTGTGGCCGTGCTGACTGTGCTCGGCTATTCGCTCTATGACACCGTTGTCGTCTTCGACCGAATACGCGACAACTCGAAGGGCCTCGGCGCTTCGGGTCGGGTCACCTATTCGGACATGGTCAATCTGTCGATGAACCAGACCCTGGCCCGCTCGATCAACACTTCCCTGGTGGCCATCGTCCCGGTGCTGTCGGTGTTGGTGGTGGGGTCCTTCATCCTGGGAGCCACTTCCCTGGAGGACTTCGGACTGGCGCTGGTCATCGGTCTGACCAGCGGTGCCTACTCGTCCATCTTCATCGCTTCGCCTCTTCTGGCCATGATGAAAGAGCGCGAACCCCGGTACACGACCATCCGCCAGCGGCTCGAATCCCGCGGCGAGCGGGGCGCTCTTCTGACCCCGGCAGCCGCAGCAGCCATGGCCGGGGCGGCCACCGCGGGCGGGCGGTCGTCGGGCCGGAACCGGGGTCAGGCCAGCGGCGTCATTCGCCCGGGGGCGGCCACCGCCTCCCGACGTTCGGGTACCCGGTCCACCAAGTCAACCGTGGCCGGCGAACCGGTGGGGGCGGCGGCCTCGTCCGGGGGGTCGCGATCCACCTCCGGGTCGACCAGACCGGGCGGCACCAGACCTCCCCCCCGCCCCCGCAAGGGTAAGAGCGGCAAGGGGAAGGGCAAGCGCCGCTGATCCGGTGCCTGGGCGGGGCCCCCGGCCGCGCCGGTGGGGCGGCCCGATGAGGGCCGAGCGGGGTGGCGCCCCTGCTCCCGGATCTATCGGTCCGACGGCTGTGACAGGTACCGTGTAGAGATGGCTCTGGCCACTCCAGTTCCCACGGAAGGGACGGCGACACCGGTCGACGACTACGTCGCCGGCTCGTCGCTGCCCCCCAACGAGGTGGCATTGCTGGTTCCGGTCCTCCAGTCCTTCCTGCGGCGCCACCCCGATGAGGACACCGAGCTCATCGTCCGGGCCGCAGAGACGGCCACGGTGGCCCACGCCGGTCAGCTCCGGCGCTCGGGTGAGCCTTACATCACCCACCCCATCGCCGTGGCCGGCATCGTGGCCGACCTGGGGTTGGACGCCCAGACGGTGGCGGCCGCCCTGCTCCACGACGCGGTGGAGGACACCGGGGTCACAACCGAGGTCATCGATCGGGACTTCGGCTCCGCCGTGGCCCTCATCGTGGACGGCGTGACCAAGCTGGACCGATTGCAGTTCGACTCGAAGGAGGCACAGCAGGCCGCCACTGTGCGCAAGATGCTGGTGGCCATGGCCAACGACTGGCGGGTGTTGATCATCAAGCTTGCCGATCGGCTCCACAACATGCGGACGCTGTCGGTGATGCCGGAATGGAAGCAGCGACGGACGGCGCAGGAGACGCTCGACATCTATGCCCCCCTGGCCCATCGGCTGGGCATCCAGGAGGTCAAGTGGCAGCTCGAGGATCTGGCCTTTGCCACCCTCCACCCCAAGCGCTACGCCGAGATCGAGCAGATGGTGGCCAGTCGTGCCCCCCTCCGTGACGAATTCCTGGCCCGGGTGCTGGTGGCCGTACGGGAGAGGTTGGCTGCCTCCGGGGTGGCTGCCGAGGTCACCGGGCGCCCGAAGCACCTGTGGAGCATCTACGAGAAGATGGTGGTGCGCGGTAAGGAGTTCGACGATCTCTACGACCTGGTCGGGATCCGGGTCATCGTCGAGTCGGAGAAGGACTGCTGGGCCGCTCTCGGTTCGATCCATGCCATCTGGTCGCCGGTCCAGGGGCGGTTCAAGGATTACATCAACTCGCCCAAGTTCAACCTCTACCAGTCCTTGCACACCACCGTCATCGGCCTCGACGGCAACCCGATCGAAGTGCAGGTCAGGACCCATGAGATGCACCGGCGTGCCGAATACGGCATCGCCGCCCACTGGGGATACAAGGAGAACCCGTCCCGGCCTGACCGGCCGGCGGCCTCGGGCCGGGCAGCCGCTGCCACCGCCAAGAGCCGGGGGGAGCTGAAGCCGGGGACGGGCGAGAAGGACAAGAGCGAGGGCAAGTCGGACACCGCCAAGAAGTCATCGTCCCGGGCCGCCCAGCCCGATGTGGTCGAGCGGGACCGGCGGGCGGAGCGCCTGGCCTTGGCCAAGGAGACCTCGTCGACCACGGCCGAGGTCGAGTGGATGCAGCGCATCGTCGACTTCCAGAACGAGACCACCGATCCGATCGAATTCCTCGAGGCGCTCAAGCTGGACCTCGAGGAAGACGAGGTCTACGTCTTCACGCCCAAGGGAAAGGTCATCGCCCTCACCGCCAGTGCCACTCCGGTCGACTTCGCCTACGCCATCCACACCGAAGTGGGTCACCGTTGTATCGGGGCCAAGGTCAACGGGAGGCTGGTCCCCCTCGATACCGCGGCTCAGCTCGGCCGATACGGTCGAGATCTTCACCTCGAAGGCGCCGACGGCGGGTCCTTCCCGTGACTGGCTGTCGGTGGTGGCCTCTTCGCGGGCCCGCACCAAAATTCGGCAGTGGTTCTCGCGCGAGCGACGTGAGGACGCCATCGAGCTCGGTCGTGAGGAGCTGATCAAGGAGCTGCGGCGCGAAGGGCTGCCGGTGCAGAAGTTGGCCTCCGAGCGGGCCCTGGCCGATCTGGCCACCACCATGAACTACGCCGACCTCGACGCTCTGCACGCGGCCATCGGCGACAACCGGGTATCGGCCCGGGCGGTGGCCCAGCGCATGCTGCGGAACCTGCGTGGCGGCGAATACGAGGAGCAACTGCCGGTCACCGCTCGCCAGCAACCCATCGCCGCCCGTCCGGGCAGAGGGTCGGCCGTCGGGGTCTACGTCGAGGGTCTGGACGACCTGATGGTGCGGCTGTCCCGGTGCTGCACCCCGGTTCCCGGCGACGAGATCGTGGGCTTCGTGACCCGCGGGCGGGGGGTGTCGGTGCACCGGGCCGACTGCGCCAACGCCGCGTCGCTGGCCAGCCGGTCGCGGGAGCGGCTCATCGAAGTCGAGTGGGATCACCGCTCGTCGGGGGTGTTCGTGGCCACCATCGAAGTGGTGGCCATCGACCGCTCGCGCCTGCTGACCGACGTGACCAAGGTGGTGTCCGAACATCACCTCAACATCGTGAGTGCCAACACCCAGACCGACCAGGACCGGATCAGCCGCATGCGGTTCGATGTCGAGTTGGCCGATCCGGCCCACCTCGAGTCGGTCCTCAACCTGATCCGTCATCTCGACGCCGTCTACGACGTCTACCGCATCCTCCCCGGCAAGAAGGACTGAGCCTCCGATGGGAGACGAATCGCTGGCGGCGCGCGCCCCGAGCGGCACCCACGACGTCCTCTATCCGGAGTCAACCAGGTGGGAGGCGCTGCTGGCCGCCTTCGCCGCCCAGGTGGAGGCGGCCGGCTACGGGTTGGCCCACACCCCGATCTTCGAGGACGTCAAGGTTTTCCGCCGGGGGACCGGTGAGGGCAGCGACGTGGTGGGCAAGGAGATGTACGAGTTCGAGGACCGGGGAGGACGGGCCCTGGCTCTCCGGCCCGAGGGTACCGCCCCTCTGGTACGCGCCTTTGTCCAGCACCGCCCCCCTCTCCCCTGGAAGGCCTGGTACGCCACCCCCGCCTTTCGCTACGAGCGGCCCCAGGCCGGTCGCTACCGCCAGCACCACCAGCTCGGGGTGGAGGTCATCGGGGTGGAGGACGCCGATCTGGACGTGGAAGTGATCTGGCTGGCCGATCGCTTCTACCGCACCCTGGGCCTGTCCTCCTTCGACTTGCGGATCAACTCGATGGGGGACGCCGTCTGCCGTCCGGCCTATCTGGACCTCCTCCGGGGCTACCTGGCCGACCGCCAGGAGGAATTGTGTCCCGAGCACCGTGACCGCCTCGGGGCCAATCCGCTCCGGGTCCTCGATTGCAAGAGGGAGGAGTGCCGGCGGGCCACCGCCGACGCCCCACCCCTCATCGACCATCTGTGCGAACCCTGTCGGGCTCACTTCGACCGGGTGCGCGCCGGCCTGGGCACTCTGGACGTCCCTTACCAGATCGACCACCGGCTGGTCCGTGGGTTCGACTACTACACCCGGACCACGTTCGAGTTCTCCTCCATGGCTCTCGAGTCGGCCCAAAACGGCATCGGGGGCGGGGGCCGCTACGACGGCATGGTGGAGATGCTCGGCGGACCGCCCACACCGGGGATCGGGTTCGGGCTCGGTATCGAGCGCATCCTGTTGGCCTGTGACGCCGAGGGCGTCTTCGCCGTGGACCCGGTTCCCCTCGACGCCTTCGTGGTGGACACCACCGGGGGTGACGTGGCCCGCGACCTGACAGCCGAGCTCCGCCGGTCCGGACTGCGGACCGACCGGGCTTTCGACGGTCGGTCCCTCAAGTCCCAGATGAAGGCGGCCGATCGTTCCGGCGCCCGGGTAGCCCTCATCGTGGGGCCCGACGAGCTGGCCGCCGGCACCGTATCCCTGCGCCCGTTGCGGGGGGACGGGGAGCAGCGCCTGGTGCGGCGGGCCGACGTGGTCGACGCCGTGGGTCACCCGCTCGGTGGCGATTGATCTGAGAGGCGGCATTAGCGTGTTCCCGACCCTACGCTCGGGTCGCCCCCGAAAGGACCCGTTGTGAATCTGCCTGTGCCCTCCCATCAAGCCACGTCGATGCGCACCCGCTTGTGCGGCACTCTCGGTCCCGCTGACGTGGGGTCGGAGGTGACCGTGTGTGGATGGGTGGCCAAGCGCCGCGAGCACGGCGAGCATTTGGCCTTCATCGATGTCCGCGATCACACCGGCATCGTGCAGTGCGTGATCCCCGGCACAGTGGACGTGCGCAGTGAATTCGTGATCGCCGTCGCCGGATCGGTCCGTCTGCGACCGGAGGGGACAACCAACCCCGACCTCTCCACCGGCCAGGTCGAGGTGGGCGACTGCACCGTCACCGTGCTCAACCCGGCCGAGCCGCCACCCTTCGCCGTGGACGACCGGGTGGAGGTCGAAGAGACCACCCGCCTCAGGTTCCGGTATGTCGACCTGCGGCGGCCCCGCATGCAGACCAATCTCCGCCTCCGGGCCAGGGTCAATGGAGCCCTGCGGGCGGCCATGGACAAGCAGGGGTTCGTCGAGGTGGAGACCCCTCTTTTGTGGTCGCCCACTCCGGAGGGGGCCCGTGAGTTCGTCGTCCCCAGCCGGCTGAGCCCCGGCTCGTGCTACGTGCTGCCCCAGAGCCCGCAGCTGGCCAAACAGCTCCTCATGGTGGCCGGCGTCGACCGCTACTACCAGATCGCCCGCTGTCTGCGCGACGAGGACCTGCGGGCCGACCGGCAATTCGAGTTCTCGCAGCTCGACGTGGAGGCGTCGTTCGTGGACCAGGAGGACGTCCTCGAGTTCGTGTCGGTGGCCGTGCTCGACGCGGCCGAGGCGGTGACCGGCGAGCGCCCGCCGGACATCCCGCGCATGACCTGGGCCGAGGCCATCGATCGCTACGGCTCGGACAAACCGGACGTGCGCTTCGGCATGGAGCTCATCGATCTGTCCACCCTGTTCGAGGGGACCGGCGTCAAGGCTTTCGCCGCCCCCTGCGTCAAAGCGTTGGTGGTCCCCGGTGAGGGTGGAATGAGCCGCTCGCGTCTCGACGGGCTGACCGACCGGGCCCGGCAGCTGGGAGCCAAGGGGTTGGCCTGGTTCCGGGTGGTGGCCGACCAGGGTGCCGAGTCGGTCGACTCCCCGCTGGCCCGGTTCCTGTCCGACGACGAGCACACAGGGTTGGTGGGCACCACCGGGGCCACCGGTGGCGATCTCATCCTGGTGGTGGCCGACGAATACCGGTTGGCCTGCAGCGTCCTCGGACAGCTGCGTCTCGATATCGGCGCCCGCCCGGTCAGCGAGGGCCCCTACCGCTATCTGTGGGTGGTCGACTTCCCCATGTTCGACGGTGTCGACGACCTCGGCCGCCCGGTGCCGGCCCACCATCCCTTCACCATGCCCCATCCCGAGGATCTGGATCGCCTCGAGTCCGATCCGGCCTCGGTACGAGCGCAGGCCTACGACCTGGTGCTCAATGGGTGGGAGCTCGGATCAGGCAGCGTCCGGATCCACCGCGCCGACATCCAGAGCCGTGTCTTCGACGTCCTCGGTATCGCCGAGGAGGAGGCTCAGTCCCGGTTCGGGTTCCTCCTGGGTGCCTTTCGCTTCGGTGCTCCCCCCCACGCCGGCTTCGCCGTGGGTATCGACCGGCTGGTGGCCGTACTGGCCGGCGAGGAGAGCATCCGCGAGGTCATCGCCTTCCCCAAAACCCAATCGGGTGCCGATCCCATGACCGGCGCTCCCAAGCCGGTCCCGCCCAAGGTCCTGGCCGATCTCGGGCTGCGGCCCGTCCCGGCCAAGGAGTGAGCGGCTGTGGCCGGTGACGACCTGTTCGCCGGGGCGGCGGAGGAGCGACTGACCGAGCGGGCGCCCCTGGCCGCCCGGCTGCGACCGAAGACGCTCGACCAGATCATCGGCCAGCAGCACCTGGTGGGTCCGGGGGCACCGTTGCGGGCCCTGGTCGAGGCCGACCGGCTGACCTCGGCCATCCTGTGGGGGCCGCCCGGGACGGGCAAGACCACCCTGGCCTCGGTGGTGGCCAGCGAGACGGCCAAGCGCTTCGTTCCCCTCTCGGCCGTCAGTGCGGGGGTGCGCGACGTCCGTGAGGTGGTCGAAGGTGCTCGCCGGCTGCTCGGCGAGCAGGGCAGGGGCACCATCTTGTTCCTGGACGAGGTCCATCGCTTCAACCGTGCCCAACAGGACGCCCTCTTGCCCTCGGTCGAAGAGGGACTGATCGTCCTCATCGGCGCCACCACCGAAAACCCGTTCTTCGAGGTCAACGCCCCTTTACTGTCGAGGTCGACGTTGTGGCGTCTCGAGCCGCTGTCCCTCGACGAACTGGCCGCGGTGGTGGCCCGGGGCCTGGAGGCCGAGGGAGCGACGGCCACGCCGGAGGCCATCGAGGCTCTGACCGGACTGGCCGACGGTGATGCCCGGGCCGCCCTGACCACCCTCGAAGTAGCCGTGGCCCTGGCCGGCGACGGACCGGTGACGGTCGACGAGGTGGAGAGAGCCCGCCACTCCCGACTGCACCACTACGGCGAGAGCGCTCACTACGACTACATCAGCGCCTTCATCAAGTCGGTGCGCGGCTCGGATCCCGACGCCGGCCTGTACTGGCTGGCCCAGATGTTGGAGTCCGGCGAGGACGCCCGCTTCGTGGCCCGACGATTGGTCATCCTGGCCAGCGAGGACATCGGGGAAGCCGACCCCCTGGCCCTGGTGGTGGCCGACGCCGCCGCCAGGGCCGTCGAGTTCGTCGGGTTGCCCGAAGCGCAGCTCAATCTGGCTCAGGCCGTGGTCCACCTGGCCTGCTCACCCAAGTCCAACCGGGTGACGGCGGCCCTCGGACGGGCCCAGGCCGATGTACGCCGGGGTCCCCGGGGGGACGTTCCCACCCATCTGCGCGACGCCCACTACCGCAGCGCTTCGTCCATCGGCCACGGCCAGGGGTACGTGTACCCCCACGATCGGCCGGAGGGGTGGGTGGACCAGGAGTACCGCCCGGCCGAGGTGGCCGGCCACCGCTACTACGAGCCCACCGACCGGGGCCACGAGGCGGTCCTGGCCCAGCGACTGGCCGCCTGGCGCGGCGGAGGC
Source organism: uncultured Acidimicrobiaceae bacterium (assembly GCA_963727955.1). GTDB lineage: Bacteria > Actinomycetota > Acidimicrobiia > Acidimicrobiales > RAAP-2 > Bog-756. The sequence continues at coordinate 176,529 of CAVSII010000008.1, read as the reverse complement.
GTTCCCGGTCAGGAGGACGGCGGGGCCGAGGCCGCTTCCGGTACCGCGTCCGACCCTGCCGCGCCCGCCGGCGGACCGGGCGCCCCCCTCCCGTCCTGACCAGCGGCAAGAATGAGCCGATGACCACGCGCCGGGGGAAGGGCGTCGGTCGTCAAGGCCGCCGTCGGCTCACCCGGTGGCCACCCGTCCGGGCCGCCCTGGCCACCGGGGCCGCCTGCCTGGCGGTGTTGGGTGTGGTGGGCCCGGTCTTCGGCTCTTCACCACCGGTGGCCGGCGCCGCTGTGGCCCCGGCCAAGGTCCGTCTGTCCGGGTCGGCCCCTGCTCTGCCCGCGGGGGCGACGGTCGTCGGCTCCACCCCGGGCTCGACGGACGTGGACGCCGAAGTGTCTATGGAACCGCGGGATCCGGCCGCCCTCCAGGCCTTCGTCGATGCAGTGTCCACCCCCGGGTCACCGGAGTACCGCCACTACCTGGCCAAGGGTCAGTTCGGGTCGGTGTTCGGGCCCACGCCGACCACGCTGGCCGCGGTGCGGGCCTGGCTGGGGTCGGTCGGGCTCCACCTGGGGGCCACATCGAGCGACGGGCTGCTCATCCCGGTGAGCGGCACGGCCGGCCAGATGGAGAGGGCCTTGGATGTACCTCTGGTCGAGACCAGACTGCGCAGTGGTCGTCTGGCCCGGGCCCCCATCGCCGATCCCGAAGTACCGGCCTCCTTGGCCGGTGTCATAGGGGGAGTGATCGGACTGAGCACAGTGGCCCAGTCCCATCCCCAGCTCGTTCCCGGCCCGCAGCCGGAGGCGGCGACGGGCGGCGGGGGAGCAGGTGCCGTTTCCCCCCGCACGACGGTGACTTCTCACCTGGCGCCGGTGGCCTGTGCCGCTGCCGCCGATCTGGCCGGCGCCGGGGACGGGTGGACGGCCCAGCAGCTGGCCTCCACCTACGGGCTCTCCTCCCTGTACCAGCAAGGCCGGTTCGGCGCCGGCCAGCGGGTGGGGATCTACGAGCTCGAGCCGTTCACGCCCAGTGATATCGCCGCCTACCAGTCCTGCTACGGGACCGACGCCTCGATATCGACGGTGGATGTGGACGGAGGGGCCACCGGTACGCAGGAGGGTGAAGCGGCCCTCGACATCGAGGTGGTGGCCGGGCTGGCTCCTCTGTCGTCGATCACCGTCTTCTCCGGTCCCAACGGCGGTAGCGGACCGTTGGCCACCTATGAGGCCATGGTGACAGACCTTTCGGTCAAGGTCATCACCACCAGCTGGGGCGACTGCGAAGGTCCCGGCGGCATCAGCCCGGACGAACAGAATACCGAGAACACCCTGTTCAAAGAGGCCAAGACCCAGGGGCAGACCGTGCTGGCCGCCGCCGGCGACGGCGGATCGTCCGACTGCTACTCCCCGACCTCGGGTGGGAGCACGGCCCTGTCGGTCGACGACCCCGCCGACCAGCCCTACGTGACCGGGGTGGGTGGAACCTCACTGACCAACGAGGTATCCACCCCCTCGACCGAGACGGTGTGGAACGGCGGGCCCGGGGTTGGTGCCGGGGGCGGTGGCAACTCGGTCGATTTCGCCGCCGGTACCTACCAGCAGATCCCCGAGGCCCAGACCTACGCCGTCGACCACTGCTCGGCCACCATCGGCCTATCGGGGTCGGAGCAGTGCCGAGAGGTGCCCGACGTGTCGGCGTCGTCCGATCCGGCCCACGGTGACCCCATCTTCTTCGACGGCCGCTGGGTGCTGTTCGGGGGGACCAGCGCCGCCGCTCCCCTGTGGGCCGCCCTCACTGCCGACATCAATCAGGGATGCAGCGCGCCTGTGGGCTTCGAGAACCCGCTGCTGTACGCGGCGGGGTCGGGATCCTCGCCGCCATTCAACGACATCACCGAGGGTGACAACAGTCTGTTCGATGCTCCCGCCGACTATCCGGCGGCGCCCGGCTACGACCTGGCCTCGGGGTGGGGGAGTCCCCGGGCCGCCGGATTGCTGACCCTGTTCTCCGGATCAAGTGCCGGTTGCCCGTCGGTCACCGGACTCAGCGCCAACTCGGGTCCGGCCACCGGTGGCCGCTCGGTGGTGGTCGAGGGCGTCGGGTTCGGGACCGGGTCACCCCAGGTCCATTTCGGCCCGATCGGGGTGCCGGTGGTGGCCCACACCCCCACCTCGGTCACGGTGGTCACCCCCGATGTCGGATCGGCCACCACCCTGCCGGTGACCGTGACCACCTCGGGCACCGCCGCCGGCACCAGCGCGGCGGTGCCGGCCAGCCGGTACACGTTCGTCTCGCCCCAGGTTTCATCCGTGGTGCCCGACAAGGGGCCGACCTCGGGTGGGACCGAGGTCACCGTAACCGGGTCCGACTTCGGCGGCACCACCGCCGTCTTCTTCGGCGCGACCGTTTCGCACTCCTTCACCGTGCTCTCCTCCACCTCGTTGATCGCTTCGGCTCCCCCGGGGCCGTCCGGTGGCGGCGTGGTCAACGTGGTCGTCCACAGCCCCGACGGCATCAGTCCCCAGGTGTTGGCCGACCAGTACACCTATGCCCTCCCCGGCTACTGGCTGGTGGCCTCGGACGGCGGCATCTTCGCCTACGGGGATGCCGGCTTCCACGGGTCGACCGGCGACATCGCCCTCAACCGACCGGTGGTGGGAATGGCCACCACCCTCGATGATCGGGGCTACTGGCTGGTGGCCTCCGACGGCGGCATCTTCGCCTTCGGCGATGCCCACTTCCACGGGTCGACCGGCGACATCGCCCTCAACAAGCCGGTGGTGGGCATGGCCGCCACCCCCGGCGGGGGCGGCTACTGGCTGGTGGCTTCCGACGGCGGCATCTTCGCCTTCGGGGACGCCCGCTTCTACGGGTCGACCGGCGACATCGCCCTCAACAAACCGGTGGTGGGCATGGCCGCCACCCCCGACGGCAGGGGCTACTGGCTGGTGGCCTCCGACGGCGGCATCTTCGCCTATGGGGACGCCCGCTTCTACGGGTCGACCGGCAACATCGCTCTCAACAAGCCGGTGGTGGGCATGGCCGCCACCGCCGACGGCAGGGGCTACTGGCTGGTGGCCTCCGACGGCGGCATCTTCGCCTATGGGGACGCCCGCTTCTACGGGTCGACCGGCAACATCACCCTCAACAAGCCGGTGGTGGGTATGGCCCGGTCGCTGTCGGGCAGGGGCTACTGGCTGGTGGCCTCCGACGGCGGCATCTTCGCCTACGGTGACGCCCGCTTCTACGGGTCCACCGGCAACATCGCCTTGGTCAAGCCGGTGGTCGGGATGGCCGCCACCTGATCGTGGCCATAGGTAGCGGACGCCGCTCCTCTATGCTGCCGCCGTGCCGGTGGCGACCCCCACGACCAGCCGGGCCGGCCTCGATCGGGACACCGGTGCCGGTGCGGGCGGGGCACGGGCCGTTCCCCCGGACCGGCGTGCGCTCGACTACCGGCCGGATCCGGTCTGCCCTCCCACGGCCACGTCGAGACGGGTCCGGCGAAACCGCTTTCTGTGGTCGTTGGGCGTGGTGGCGGCTGTCGGATTGTTGGGTTGGTGGCTGAGTGCGGGCGGGTCGCCACCGACGGCCACCCGGCCGCCGTCCAAGCATCCCGTCCGACCGTCGGTCGTCAAGGGCTCCCGTCTCGACCCCGACTGGGAGGGAGACGGCCAACCGGTGACGTTGGCCTTCGGCGGAGACGTCAACTTCCCGACCGGTAGCACCCTCGGTGACCGGCTGGCCGCTGATCCCGGCACCGCCCTCGGACCGGGTGTTCCTACGCTGCTTTCGGGGGTGGATCTGTCCATGGTCAACCTGGAGACGGCGCTCACCGATGGATCGTGCCCGCAGCCGCAGGACAAGCAGTACGTCTTCGACGCCCCGGCCACCGCTCTCACCGCCTTCCGGGCCGCCGGTGTCTCCTTGGTGACCGAAGCCAACAACCACGGTGAGGACTGTGGCCCGGGCGGACTGCAGATGGCACTGGCCGCCCGCCAGCAGGCCAACTACACGGTCCTCGGTATCGGACAGAACGCGGCCCAGGCCTTCACCCCCTACCGGATCACCATCCACGGCCAGAAGGTGGCCATCATCGCTGCCACACAGGTCATCGACGCCGATCTCCAGACGGCGTGGACGGCGACGGCCTCCCAACCCGGTCTGGCCTCCGCCTACGACGTGAGCGGTCTGGTGGCAGCCGTCGAGGCGGCGCGGAAGACGTCGGACACGGTCATCGTGTTCCTCCACTGGGGGATCGAGCTCGATGCCTGCCCCGATCCCGACCAGGAGCCGCTGGCCAACCTGTTGGTCCGGGCCGGTGCTGACATCATCATCGGCAGCCACGCCCACGTCCTGCTGGGGGGTGGCTACCTGGGTTCGGCCTACGTGGACTACGGGCTGGGCAACTTCGCCTTCTACAACACCCCACCCCCGACCGACCAGAGCGGATCGCTGGTGGTGACCGTCACGGGCCGTCATGTCGACGACGTGACCTGGCGCCCGGCTCTCATCCAGGACGAGCTGCCCCAGCCGCTGAGCGGTGCGGAGGCCAGTGCGGCCCTCCAGAGCTGGCAGGCGGCCCGCACCTGCACCGACGCCAGCGCCACGCCGGGACCCTCACTGGCCACGCCGGCCAGCGAGACCTCACCGGCACCGGCGGCGGTGGCCGCCCAATTGTCGGTGGACTCCTGAGCAGGTCACGCCGGAGCCGACGGGATCCACCATCTAAGCTGCCGCATCATGTCCGCTGGTGAGACCGCCGTTCTGATCGCCTCCGTCTTGACCTTCCTGGCCGTGGGCGGTCTCCTTGTGGCGCTGCGCTCGCTGCGCCGCGAAACCCGTCGGCTGGCTGCGGTATGCGACGACCTTCGCCGCCAGACGGTTCCCCTGGTGGTCGACGCTCACCGGGTGGTGGGACAGGCCGCCTCCGAAATGGAACGGGTCGGGGCGGTGCTCGACTCCACCGAATCGGTGCACGCCACCGTCGACTCGGCGTCGAAGTTGGCCTACCGCGCCTTTGCCAATCCGGTGGTGAAGGTGCTGGCCGTGCGAGCCGGTGCGGCCAGCGGTCTGCGTCGCCTGCGCACCGGACCCGAGACAACCGCCAACGGATCCACCACCAACCGAACAGCACTACCGCCAACAGATCCACCACCAACAGACAGAGCACCAACAGACAGAGCACCAACAGACAGAGCACCAACGGACAGAGAAACGGACGTCATTGATCGTGCCCAAGAGGACCTTCTATCTGGTGGCCGGGGCGGCCATCGGGGTCGGCTCCACCCTGTGGGCCGAGCGCAAGATCCGACGGACGGCCCAGGAGTTGGCCGCCCGGCTCCAACCCGATGCCCTGGTGGTGGAAGTGGGCCGATCGGCTCGCCAGGCGGCAGGCAGTGCCGGGGGACGGGTGCGCGACGCGGTGTCGTCCGGCCGGGACGAGATGAAGAGACGAGAGGATGAGCTCTGGGCCGAGCTCGGCCCCCGTGGCCCGGGGGGCCGAGCTCCGGACACCGCTACCGGGCCCGGAGCCTCCGCCCGGCCGGTCACCGCGCCGTCCCCGTATGGCCACCCGGTGAACGGCTGGTCGTCGCCGACAGCCCGGGCCGGCCGCAGGCCGAACAGAGGTGGGGTGTTCAATCCCCGGTAGGATTTGACGTCGTGACTCCAGGCACGGCCCCCGACGCCGACCAGCTCCGCGCCGCTTTCACCCGCTTCTTCACCGAGCGAGGGCACACGGCTGTCCCGTCGGCCAGCCTCATTCCCCACGACCCGTCGGTGCTGTTCACCATCGCCGGGATGGTCCCCTTCAAGCCCTTCTTCCTGGGCGATGAAGTACCGCCCTGGCCGCGGGCCACCTCGGTGCAGAAATGCTTCCGCACGGTGGACATCGACATCGTGGGGACCACCCACCGCCACTGCACCTTCTTCGAGATGCTGGGCAACTTCAGTTTCGGGGACTATTTCAAAGCCGAGGCCATCCCCCTTGCCTGGGAGCTGGTGACCGGGGTTCTCGGATTGGACGGCGAGCGGCTGTGGATCACCGTGCATGACAGTGACGACGAGGCCGAGCAGATCTGGATCGACGCAGTGGGGATCCCGCCGGCACGAGTGCAGCGCCTCGGTGACGACAACTTCTGGAAGATGGGGGACACCGGACCCTGCGGTCCGAGCTCGGAGATCTTCTTCGACAAGGGTCCCGCCTACGGGGCCGAGGGAGGACCGGCCCGCGGCGGCGAGGAACGGTTCGTGGAGCTCTGGAATCTGGTGTTCATGGAGTTCAACCGCACCGCCGACGGTGCCGTCGAACCCTTGCCCCGACCGAGCATCGACACCGGCGCCGGTCTCGAACGCATCCTCCCCCTCCTCCACGGGGTCGACTCGATCTTCGCCACCGATCTGTTCGTGCCCATAATCGAGACGGCCCAGTCGATCACCGGGTACACCTATGGCAGCGACGAACACGTGGACATCGGGCTACGCATCCTGGCCGACCACGGCCGGGCCATGTCCATGCTGGTGGCCGACGGCGTGCTCCCGGCCAACGAGGGCCGTGGCTACGTCCTGCGCCGGATCATCCGCCGCGCCGTGCGCCGGGCCCGTCAGCTGGGGGTGGACGGCCCCTTCGCCCACCGGTTGGTCGACGCCGCCGTCGGCGTTCTGGGACCGGCCTATCCGTCCCTGTCCGAACAACACGCATTGGTCAGCGAGGTCGTCTCCCGCGAGGAGCAGGGGTTCCTGCGCACGCTGACCACCGGTTCGACCATCCTCGAAGAGGAACTGGCCTCGGGCGTCACCTCCGTCTCCGGCGACCTGGCCTTCCGGCTGCACGACACCTACGGATTCCCGGTCGAGCTCACCGTCGAGATCGCCGAGGAGGCCGGGGTCAGCGTCGATCTGGCCGCCTTCGAAGCGGCCATGGACCGCCAGCGGGCCCAGGCCCGCCAGGCGGCCCGGGCCGGCAAGCGTCCGGCCGGGGAAGAGGCCTACCGATCGGTTCTCGACGCCGAGGGCCAGACCATGTTCGTGGGCCAGCGCCCCGACGGCTACTCGGCACCGGCCCGGGTGGTGGCCGTGCTGGCCCGGACCGATGCCGATCGTCCCGATGAGGCGGAGATCTTCCTGGATCGGACCCCCTTCTACGCCGAAGGGGGAGGTCAGGTGGGCGACACCGGGACCATCGTGACCGAGACGGGGACCGCCCTGGTCTACGACACCGTGTCGGCGCTACCTGGGCTCACCTCGCACCGGGCCCGGGTGTCCGGCGAGATACTGGCCGGCCAGGACGCCTTGGCCACCATCGACGGGGTGCGGCGGGATGCGCTGCGCCGCAACCACACCGGCACCCATCTGCTGCACGCCGCCCTGCGCAACGTGCTGGGCGACCACGTGCGACAGCAAGGCTCGCTGGTCGCTCCCGATCGGCTCCATTTCGACTTCAGTCACCACGGCAAAGTGGCCTCTGAGGAGCTGGCCGCCGTGGTTCACCAGGCCAATGCCGACGTGCTGAGCGATGCCGACGTGATCGTCGAGGTGACCACCCGGGCCCAAGCCGAAGCCATGGGGGCCCTGGCTTTTTTTGGCGACAAGTACGGCGACCGGGTGCGTGTGGTCCGGGCCGGCGAGCACAGCATCGAGCTGTGCGGGGGTACCCACGTCGGCGCCCTGGGGATGATCGGCCCGATCACCGTGGTGGGCGAGTCGTCCATCGGGTCGAACACCCGGCGGATCGAAGCGGTGACCGGCGCCAGTGCCTTCGACCGCATCGTCTCCCGGGAGGGCCTGCTGTCCGAAGCGGCCGCCCTGTTGCGGACTGAACCCGAGCACGTGCCCGAAGCCATCGACCGCCTGCTGGAACGCCAGCGCACGCTGCAGAAATCACTCGAGCAGGCCCACAGCCGCGAGCTTCAGGGAGAGGCCCGGAACCTGGCTGCCACCGCGGTGGACGGCGTGGTGGTGGCCCGCCGGGACGGCCTCGACCCCGACCAGCTGCGTGATCTGGCCCAGGCCACCCGCTCGGTGGCCGACCTCCGGGCAGTGGTGATCGGAGGGAGTCCCGATGGCGACCGGGCCACGGTGGCCGCCTCCGCCGACCCCCACGCCCCCAGCCCGGTCAACGCCGGGGTGCTGGTCAAAGAAGTGGCTCCGCTGCTCGGCGGTGGGGGAGGCGGCTCGGCCGAGGTGGCCGTGGCCGGGGGCAAGGACCCGAGCGGTATCGACCGGGCCCTCGGGGAGGCTCGGATCATCGTTGCCCGGGGCTGACCGGCCCATGCCAGAGGACAGTTCCGGCCGCCACGGCCGGGCGGTAGGTGTCGACCTGGGCGCACGGCGCATCGGGGTGGCGGTCAGCGACTCGGCCGGAACGATGGCCCTGCCCCGTCTCACCCTGGAGCGGACGGGCGACCCCGAGGTCGACCGGCGGCGGCTGGCCGACATGGTCGTGGAGGAGGGCGCGGTGGTCGTGGTCGTCGGCCTGCCCCTTTCGCTGGACGGCACCCGGGGCCCGGCCGCCCTGGCCGCTGTCGACGAGGCCGAGGCCCTGGGCTCCCTCCTGGCCGCCCACGGGATCGCCGTAGAGCTGTACGACGAGCGCCTGACCACGGTCACCGCCCATCAGACTCTGACCACGACCAGGGGGACGGAGCGGGCCCGCCGACCGGTGGTCGATCAGGCCGCCGCCGCCGTGCTGCTGGAGGCCTGGCTGGCCCGGCGTCGGCGGGACGACAGGTGACGGGGCACGGGGAGCCGCCCGCACCGCACGAGTCGGCCCCGGCACAAGAGTCGGCCCCGGAACCGGCACCGGCACCGGCGCCCACCCGCCACCGGTGGCGGGTGGCCATCGTTGTCCTGGTCGCCGCGGCCGTCATCGTCGTGGTCGGGGGGGCGCTCTGGGTGCAGGTCGAAGCCGGCGCTTCCGGCAAGCCCGGTCCCCGGGTCATCGTCACGGTGGCGGCCGGCAGTGGGTCCGGACAGTTGGCTGACACCCTGGAGGACAAGGGGGTGATCAGCAGTGCCCTGGCCTTCCGGATCTGGAGCGTCATCCACACCCAGCCGGAACTGATACCGGGCGCCTACGCCTTCCACAAGAACCTGAGCTTTGCCGCCGCCGACCAGATCATCGCCGGCGGCCCCAACGTCTTCCCCCTGGTCATCCCGCCCGGGTTCACCGTGCGGGAGGTGGCGGAGCGGGTGGGTCAGCTCCCCGGACACGATCAGTCGGCCTTCGACGACCTGGCCAGCGGCGGGACGGTGCGGTCGCCCTGGCAGCCGGCGGGGTCGGACAACCTCGACGGCCTCCTGGGCACCGGTACGTACATCGTGGTCCCCGGCGAGACCAACAGGCAGCTACTGACCCTCATGATCGATCGGTTCGACCGCCTGGCCGATGCCGTGGGCCTGGCCGGCCGCTCGGCCGCCCTCGGGCTGACTCCTTACCAGGCTGTCACCGTCGCCTCCATCGTCGAGAAGGAGGGGGTGATCGCCAAAAACCTCGGTCCGGTGGCCCGCGTCATCCTCAACCGACTGCACGACGGGATGCCGCTGCAGATGGACTCGACCGTGCTCTACGCAGAGGGCCGGGACGGGGGCACGGTGACCCCGACCGATCTCCGGCTGCAGACGCCATACAACACCTACCTGAACGCCGGCCTCACCCCGACCCCCATCTGCTTCCCGTCCGCCGCCGCCCTCGAGGCCGCACTCAACCCCCCGAGTGGGTCGTGGCTGTACTTCGTGGTGGTCGACGAGGACGGAACCGAAGCGTTCGCCGACACCTACAGCCAGCAACTGGCCAATGAGGCTGTGGCCAAGCAACGGGGCCTGCCGTGACCAGCTCCCATCGGCCTACTCCCTTTGGGCAGAATGATCCGATGTCCGCCGATCACCCCGACCGGTCGCCGCTGACCACAGGCCCGTCTGCCCACACCACCGTGGTGGGGGTGATCGGGGACCCGGTGGCCCACTCCCTGTCGCCGCTGCTCCACAACACCGCCTTCGGCGAGCTCGGGTTGGACTGGGTGTCGGTGGGCTTTCCGGTGGCCGCAGGGCGGGCAGCCGACGCCCTGGGCGGTGCCCGGGCCTTGGGGATCAGGGGACTGTCGGTCACCATGCCCCACAAGGAAGCCATGTCCGGCCTGGTGGACCACCGGACACGGTTGGCCGACCGACTGGGAGCGGTCAATTGTGTGACCCTCGGACCCGATGAAACCACCGGCGACAACACCGACGGCCCCGGTCTGGTGGCCGCCCTGCGGCGCGGGGAGGACTTCGATCCGGAGGACCAGCGGTGCCTGGTGGTGGGGGGAGGAGGGGCGGCCCGGGCCGTGGTGGCCGCCCTGGCCGATGCCGGTGCCGCCGAGGTCGTCGTGGTCAACCGGTCGGTCGACCGTGCCCGGGCCGCCGCCGCCCTGGCCGGACCGGTGGGACGGGTGGGGGTGGCATCCGACGCCGGACCCTGCCGCCTGGTGGTCAATGCCACGCCCCTCGGGATGGGCGCCGGCGGAGCCGACGCGGCGTGGCCGGTCGACCCCGCTCTCCTCGGTCCCCACCACCTGGTGGTGGATCTGGTGTACCACCCGGCGGTGACCCCGTGGCTGCAGGCGGCTGGTTCCCGCGGGTCCCGGACGGCCAACGGTGTGGGCATGCTGGTCCACCAGGCGGCCCTCCAGCTGGCCGCCTGGACCGGTCACGATGCGCCGGTGGAGGCCATGTGGAGCGCCGTCAGGGCCGTCCAGCCGACCGGGTGACAGCCTCCGCCCGGTGGCGGTTGACGTCACGGTCGGGCGGATAGCCTTGGCCATCGGAGCATCTCGGTGACCTACGCCCCAGCCATCGCCCCCAGCCGGTCGCGGCGGACCGCCGTCCGTCTCGACGTGGTCCTCCTAGGGGCCTCGGTCCTGCTGGCCCTCACCGGGGTGGTGATGATCTACTCAGCCACCAGGGGAAAGCTCTCCCTGGCCGGCGAAGACCCTCATTACTACCTCAAACGCCAAGCGGCCTACGTGGTCATCGGCGTCGTGGTCATGGTGGCCTTGGCCCTGTTCGACTACCGCCGACTCGAGCAGGTGAGCACCATCCTCTACGTGGGCACACTGTTCGCCCTGCTGGCCGTTCTGTCGCCCATCGGGTCACCGGCCCTGGGGTCGGCGCGGTGGTTCTCACTCGGACCGCTCCAACTGCAACCTTCCGAGTTCGCCACCTTGGTGTTGGTGGTGACCATCGCCACCTACTGCGCGCGACGACCGGAGGGGCTCGAGTTCCGCGACCTGGTCCGTATGGTGCTCATGTCGGCCATTCCCATCGTGCTGGTCATCAAACAGCCCGACCTCGGAACCGGGATCGTCATGGCCGTCATCCTGATGGTCATGCTGGCCGTGGCCGGTATGCCCGGCCGCTACCTGCTGCTCCTCATGGTCGGTGCGGTCGTGCTGGTGCTGGCCGCCCTCAACCTCGGGCTACTCCAGCACTACCAGATCGAACGGCTCACCAGTTTCATCTCGCCCAACGGCGCCAACCAGGCCGCCACCTACAACGTGACCCAGGCCAAAGAGGCCATTGCCGTCGGCGGCATCTTCGGCCAGGGTCTCTTCCACGGGGCGCTGACCAATCTGGCCTACGTGCCCGAGCAGCAGACCGACTTCATCTTCTCTGCGGTCGGGGAGCAGCTCGGTCTGGTCGGTGCCGGAACACTGCTCCTGGCCTACGGGGTGTTGGCCTGGCGGGTCCTGCGCACCGCTCAGCTGGCCAGGGACAGTTACGGGCGCCTTCTCTGTGCCGGCGTATTCGCCCTCCTGGTCTTCTCGGTGTTCGAGAACGTGGGAATGAACATGGGCATCATGCCGGTCACCGGGATTCCGCTGCCCTTCCTGTCCTACGGGGGCTCGGCCACCATCGGGTTCTTCGCCGCCATCGGCATCGTGGTCAGCGTGCGAGCCCGGAGCACCCGGTGAGCGATTCGCCGGCCGGGGTGGAACTGCCGCTGTCACCGGGCGGACACGGTCCACCTGCCGATTTCCGGATGGCGTTGGTCTCGTCGGTCGACGTCGATCTCCCTTCCCAGCATCCGACGGTTGTGCTCCGCGAGATCGAGTCCCCCCGGCGGCAACTCACATTTTCGGTGGCCCTGGCCGACGGGGTCACCCTGTCCCACGCCGTGCGCCGGATCCCCACGCCGCGACCCCTCACCCAGGAACTGCTGACCGGCATCCTCCAGCGTTTCGGCGTGGACGTGGTGGCGGTAAGGCTGGTGGGCCGCCAGGGAGCGGTCTACTTCGCCGAGCTCGACCTGCGGGGGAAGGACGCCCGCGCCGTGTTCTCCTGCCGCCCCTCGGACGCTCTCACCGTGGCCCTCATCCAACCGGTACCGGCGCCCATCCTCATCGACGAACGCCTGTTCGAGGCCGACGGTGACGTCACGCCGGCCACTTCTGCGCCGCCGTCCGGCTGACACCGATGGCGGGCAGGGAGCAATGGCCCGCCGTCACTGGCCGCTGAGCAGGCGACGACGGCGCTCCTGGTACTTTTCGAACTGAACCTGGTCGGCGTCGTCGACCGCGGTGTTGCCCTCGTCGGAGATGCGCATGAGCAGGGCGATGAGCACGTAGTTGGCGATGAGGGCCGAACCCCCGTACGAGACGAAGGGGAGGGTGATGCCGGTCAGAGGCATGAGGCGGACCACACCACCGATGATGAAGAAGGCCTGGAAGCCGATGATCATGGTCAGCCCCACCGCGGTCAGCTTGGCGAACTCCGACCGGGCGGCCTGCGCGATGCGCAGGCCGGCACCGGCCAGCAGCAGGAAGGCCACCACGATCATGGTCGAGCCGAACAGGCCCATCTCCTCGCCGATGACGGCGAATATGTAGTCGGTGTTGGCATTGGTGATCTCGTAGGCTCCCGCCCCCAGACCCAGGCCGGATCCGCTGATGCCCCCGCTGCCCAGCGAGTACCACGCCTGCACCAGTTGCCGCCCCGATCCCTCCGCGTATTTCCAAGGGTCGAGCCAGTCCTCCACCCGGATGTGGGTCTGACTGAAGTAACGGGCGGTCACGTAGGCACCGGCGGCGAAGAGGACGATGCCGAGGATGAGGTAGCCGGTGCGCCCGGTGGTCACCCACAACAAACCGATGAACAGGGTGAACAGCAGGGCGGAGAAGCCGATGTCGTGCTCGAGGCTCATGACCCCGATGGCGAACACCCAGGCCAAAAGGATGGGCACCAGGGGGCGGGGGTCGAGGATGAGCCGGTTACCGAAACGGGCGGTGGGGATGGAGAGCAGCTCTCGCTTCTCGGCGAAGTAGGAGGCGAAGAAGATGCAGAGCACGATCTTGGCCAGCTCGACCGGTTGGAATTCGAAGTGCCCGACCTTGACCCACAGCCGGGCCCCGTTGATGGTCGAAAGACGGGACGGCTCCACCAGGGGGAGCAGCAGGAGGATGATGCCCAGGGCCAGCAGGATGTAGCGGTAGCGGTCGAGGTCTCGTGATCGCCGGATGACGGCCATGGTCACCACGTAGGCGGCCACCCCCCCGGCCGTCCATGCCGCCTGCAACGGGGCGTAGTTGGCTGCCGTTCCGAGGTCGATGCGCAGGATCATCACGTAGCCCAGCCCGTTGAGCAGGAAGGCGATGGGCAGGACGACCGGATGGGCGTTGGGCACGAAGATCCGGTTGGCGATGTGGGCCACGCCCCCCAGGCCCAGCATGGTCACCAGCAGCGGGACCACGTCGGTGGGCACCTTGGAGGTGTTGCCCAGGATCATCAGGGTGTAGGTGGCCACGATGATCACCGAGGCGGCGACGAGCAGGCCCAGCTCGGTGCGGCGCCGAGCCTTGAACCCCCGCGGGGGACGTTTGACGCGGGGGGTCCGGGTGACGACGGCTGACACTGGCGGCGAGCCTACCGGTGGCCACCGGCCGGACGGGGGAGCCGGCGGCCGCAGCCGGCGATACGATGACCCGTCGATGGGATCCCGGTCATGAGCGCACAACCGTGACAGAGGAGATGGCTCCGACGGCGGTGCGGCCCCCGGACCCTCGGCCCCCCCGGGACACCCGGCCCGCCGGCCGCCGGTCCGGATCAGTATGGTCGCAGGTGGGGATGGGTGTGGCCCCCGGGGATGGGCCCGACAGCTCCGCTGCCGACCCTCGTGCTCGTGACGACCGGTTCATCAACGGTGAGCTGTCCTGGCTCGAATTCGGTGATCGCCTGTTGCAACTGGCGGCGGACGACCGGCTTCCCCTCCTCGAGCGGGTCAAGTTCCTGGCCCTTTTCTCCGAGGCTCTGGATGAGTTCTTCCAGGTGAGGGTGGCCGGCCTCGAGGACCAGGTGGCGGCCGGCCTCCGGACCCGCTCACCCGACGGCATGAGCCCGCGGCAGACCCTGGATGCCATCACCGTGCGGGTGGGGGAGCTGGTGGAGGGCCAGAGCAGGATCTTTGCCGGCCAGCTGGCACCGGCTCTGGCCGGTGCCGGTGTGGTGATGTCCGACTGGGACACCCTCGACCGGGACGACCGGGACTTCCTCATCGAGGTGTTCAACCGGCAGATCTTTCCCATACTCACGCCTCTGGCCGTCGATCAGGGCCATCCTTTCCCCTACATCTCGGGCCTCTCCCTCAATCTCGTCGTCCGGGTGCGGAACCCGACCACCGACGGGGAACGGGTGGCCCGTGTGAAGGTCCCGCCCCTGCTGTCCCGGTTCGTGGTCCTGCCCGACCATCGACGGTTCGTGCCCGTCGAACAGGTCATCGCCTCGCAGCTGGACAGCCTCTTTCCGTCGATGACCATCGTCGAGCACCACGCCTTTCGGGTCACCCGCAACGTCGATCTGTCGGTGGAGGAGGACGAGGCGGGGAATCGGGTGGCCGCCGTCGAGCTCGAGCTGCACCGTCGCCGATTTGGCCAGGCGGTTCGCCTCGAGACGGCGGTGGGCATGCCCCGTCACCTGCGAGACGTGCTGGTGGCCGAGGTCGACGTCCCCGACCACAACGTCTACTGGTGCGACGCCCCCCTCGATCTCGGTGGCTTGCGCGCCCTCGGCGACTTCGACCGCCCCGACCTCCACGCCCCCGACTGGAAACCGGTCACGCCACCGCTACTGGCCGGGGGGGCCAACATCTTCGCCGTGCTCGACGAGCACGACGTCCTCGTCCATCACCCCTACGAGTCGTTCGCCACCTCGGTGGAGGCCTTCGTGGCGGCCGCCGCCGATGACGCCGACGTGCTGGCGATCAAGCAGACCCTCTATCGCACCGGTGACAACAGTCCGATCGTGGCCGGTCTGGTGCGAGCCTCGCAGGCCGGCAAGCAGGTGACGGTGGTGGTCGAGCTACAGGCCCGCTTCGACGAGAAGACCAACATCGGCTGGGCCCGCACCTTGGAGGAGGCCGGGGTTCAGGTCATCTACGGATTGGTCGCCTTGAAGACCCACTCCAAGATCTCCCTGGTGGTGCGCCGTGAGGGCGACCGGATACGCCGCTACTGCCACATAGGCAGTGGCAATTACAACTCGCATACGGCCCGGATCTACGAGGACGTCGGACTGATGACCGCCGACCCCGACATCGGCGCCGACATCGGCGAGCTGTTCAACCTGCTCACCGGGTCGGGTGATCCGCCCCAATTCCGCCGCTTGGTGGTGTCACCCGTGTCGACCAGGGAATACGTACGGGAGGCCATCGATGCAGAGGCTGCCGCCGGTGGGTCGGGCCGGATCATCCTCAAGACCAACGGGCTCACCGATCCGGGGATCATCGACGCCCTCTACCGGGCATCGCAGGCCGGTGTGTCGGTCGACCTCATCGTGCGCGGACGGTGCTGTCTCCGCCCCGGCGTGCCCGGTCTGTCCGAGGGGATCAGGGTCCGCTCCATCGTGGGCCGGTACCTCGAGCACTCACGCGTCTTCCGCTTCGGCGGCACCGACGGCCGGCCGCTCCGGATAGCCATCGGGTCCCCCGACATGATGGAGCGCAACCTCGATCGGCGGGTCGAGGTGATCGTGCCGGTCGACGACCCCGACATCCAGGACCGCCTGGTCCGTCTGTTGGACGACGCCCTCCGCGACGAGGCCAACTCCTGGACACTCCAACCGGACGGCAGCTGGCGGCGGGTGGGCCCCGAGGCCGGCGACGGCAGCCCGGGGTTCAGCCTGCAGGATCACTGCCAAAGGCAGGCTCTGGCCTCCCTCCGGGATCGACGAAGTGTGGTCCCGAGTGGCTCCTCCCCTCCGGCACCGGTGCGGCCGGCGGCGGCGTCCCGGCGCTGGTGGCGGCGTTGGCCCCGTGCGAGCGGCTGAAGCCCATGAAGGTGCCGGCCAGCGACCGGTTGACGGCGCCGGTGACCGTGCCGTTGCCCGAGGGTGAACTCGCCTCGGTCCTGACCACCGTGGTCGGGGGGGCGGCTGCCGGCGGGCGCTCGAAACGGCGGTGGAGGAATTCGGTCAGCTTGCGGTAGGCCGGCCTCCTCTCGAACTCGAGCGAGGCGTAGGCCAGACCGCCGAAAGGGATGGGCAGCCAGAAATTGACGGCCCGGTAGGCCAGCACCCCGGAGAGGGCCTGGCCGGCGGTGGGACCGAAGCCGGTGATCATCGACACCAGCACGAACTCGACTACGCCGAGCCCGCCCGGGGTGATGGGGATGGCGGCCAGGATGTTGGCCAGTCCGTAGGCCACCAGTAGGTCCACCGGCGAGATGAAGTGGCTGAAGGCGGCCACGAAGACCCACAGGGAGGCGGCGTCCAGCAACCAGTTGGCCGCCGCCCACCCGATGGCCCGACGGGTCAGGGACCGGTCGCGCATCAAGACGGCAAAACGCTCGGCCAGCCGCTCGACGAGGGCGGTGGTCCTGTCGGCGTCCAGGAAACGGATGCGGCCGGCGATACGCCGGATGACCCGGCTGGCCTGCTGCTGACCGCGGGTGAGGAGGTAGAACAGGCCGCCGAAGGTACCGAGTAGCACCACCCCCACACCGGCGGCCACGATGACCAGGATCGACGACGACTGGCCTCCGTGGCTGGCCGGGGCGTGGAAGCCGTGGGTGACCAGGAAGGCCACCAGAGCCAGCCAGAAGATCACGTTGAGCACCACCGCCGAGCCGATGCCCTGGGTCCCGAGGGCGAAGCCGGCATCCGACCCGGTCACCCCCGACTGAGTGAGAAGCCGGTAGCCGAGGGCCGCCCCCGGGGCGGTGCCCCCCGGCGAGACGTGACTGAGCGACAAGGTCGACATGTTGATGCGGAACAGGCGGAGCCGGCGGGGACCGCCCGGGGGAAGCACCGAGAAGGTCAACTGGGTGTAGGCGGCCAGGGCGGCGATCTCGAGGAGGACGCCGAGGGCGAGATAGGTGAGGTTGATATGGGCCAACGAGTTGACCTCGGCCCGATGGCTGGCCAGAAGCGGGAGGGCCACATAGAACACGAAGAGGAAGACCACAAGGGTGCCGACGCTGAGCCTGACCTCGCGGTGGACGAAGGGGCCCCGGTGCCACCACCGGCGGTGGGTTTCCCTGGTGCTGGGTGCTGTATCGGCCACCATCACCTTCATGTTGGCACGCCATGCACCCATGGACCTGACATGCTGAGGGGGTGGCTGACCTGGCCCCAGGCGACAACGAGGGCGAATCGGCCGGCTCGTCCCGGACAACCGACCCGGTGACCGGGGTCGGCAAGGAGCCCTCGCCCCCGACCTCGGTGAGCCGTGTCACCCCGTCGGGCCCCACCACCGTCATCAGCGAGACGTCCGTCGAGATCCTCGACCGCGAGGTCGGGCCGGAGGCGCCGCGACGCGAGAGGCTGTTCGCCGCCGCCTCAGCCAAAGGGGTTCCCCTCCGTACCATCCTGGCCGTCGACGGCGTGGTGATCGCCACCTGGGTGCTCTACCGACTGATCGGTCGATTGCGGGAGGTCATCCTCTGGATCCTCATCGCCGCCTTCATTGCCCTGGTCCTCAACCCGGCTGTCAACTTCCTCCAGCGCCACAGCCTCCGCCGCGGCGCGGCCATCGGGCTTGTCTTCGCCGGGGCCGCCATCCTCTTCGCCGGGCTACTCGGGCTGTTCGGCTACCCACTGGTCAACTCCCTGACCCATGTGGCCAAGAGCCTGCCCACCATGGTCAGCCAACTGCAGAAAGGTCACGGCTGGCTGGCCCACACCCTGCAGCGGCTACACCTGCTCACCTGGGTCCAGAAGAACGCACCCAAGCTGGAGACGGCGGCCAAAAACCTGAGCAAGCCGGCTCTGAGCGAGGGCACCAACCTGGCCGGTGCCGTGTTCGGGACCATCCTGTCGCTCTTCACCATCGCCTTCCTCTCCCTGTTCATGCTGCTCGAAGCGCCGCGCCTCCGGGCCGGCCTGCTCGGTTCGATGCGCTCCGACCGCCGCCGCGTGGTGGAGGACATCGCCCACCGGGTGTCCCACCAGGTGACGGGGTACGTGCTCGGCACTGTCGCCCTCTCCCTCATGTTCGGTGTGGTCATCCTGGTCACCCTGCTCATCCTGGGCGTCCCCTTCGCTCTCCTCATCGGCCTGTGGGTGGCCCTGGTGGCCGCCATCCCTCTGGTGGGCGGGCTCATCGCCGCTGTGCCCAGCGTGCTCATTGCCGTGCTCCATTCACCGAGCGCCGGTCTGGTCACCCTCATCGTCTTCGTCGGGTTCCAGCTCATCGAGAACCACTTCATCTACCCGGTGGTCATGAGCCGTTCGGTGCGGATGAACCCCCTGTGGGTGCTGCTCTCGGTGCTCATCGGGGCCAATCTGGGTGGTGTCTTCGGCTCGGCCCTCGGGGCCCTGGCCGGCGCCTTGGTGGCCATACCGGTGGGAGGGGCCGTTCAGGTCATCGTGGGGGAGGTGTGGGACAAGACCCAGGCCACCACGACCGACCCCACCGACGACCCGGCGGCGGCCGGTCCCGGTTCCATGCCGGCGGGAGACCTGCCGGCCGACAGGGGGCACGACGGGGGGGAGGGGGTCCCGGCCAGGTTTGGAGCGGAGACGGCCGTGGTCCGGACCGATGGGTGATCGTCCCCTGCCCGCCCTGCCCGGCGCCTGCCCGCCCTGCCCGCCATGCCCGTTGTTCGGGCCGATCCGGCCATCGCCGCCTCGTCTCGTAGGCTTTGGTGATGCGCGTACTGGTGGTCCTTCCCACCTACAACGAAGCCGACAACCTCGACCGGGTGGTGCGCAGGATCCGCAGCGCCTTCGCTGCGGCCACCGTACTGGTGGTGGACGACGGCAGCCCCGATGGCACCGCCGACCTGGCCGAGCTGCTGGGGAAGGAGCTCGGGAACGTCGAGGTCATGCGGCGTCCCCACAAGTCGGGACTGGGGAGCGCCTACCGTGCCGGGTTCCGATGGGGCATGGACAACGGGTTCGAAGCCTGTGTGGAGATGGACGCCGATCTGTCCCATGAGCCCGAAGCTCTACCCGGTCTGGTGGCGCCGCTCGACTCCGGTCACGACCTGGTGATCGGGTCGCGCTACGTGCAAGGAGGGTCGATCCCCGACTGGTCCTGGCACCGGCGCCTTCTCTCCCGGGGTGGGAACATCTATGCCGATATCCTGCTGGGCCTGGGCGTGGCCGATTCGACGGCAGGGTTCCGGGCCTACCGGACCTCGTTGCTGGAGCGTATCGACCTCGACCGCATACGGGCCGACGGCTACGGGTTCCAGATCGAGATGACCTATGAGGCCAAGCGGGCAGGGGCGTCGATGGTCGAGGTTCCCATCCGCTTCGTCGACCGGGTCGACGGGGAGTCGAAGATGTCTATGTTCATCGTGGCCGAGGCATTGGGCCTGGTGACCTTATGGGGTGCCCGTCGGTTGGTGGAGAGCGTTCGAAGGCAGCCACTAGCCGTCGGTACGTGAGGCCAACCCGGTGAACGGAAGCCAACGCATCCTGGTCGTCGACGACGAGCCCTACATCACCGATGTGGTGTCGGCTGCTCTTCGTTTCGAGGGCTGGAGCATCGACGACGCCGCCACCGGGGCCCAGTCGCTGGACAAGGCCCGCCACGGGCATTTCGACCTCATCGTCCTCGATGTGATGCTCCCCGACATCGAGGGCTTCGAAGTCTGCCGCCGACTGCGGCTGGAGGAGATCAACACCCCGGTCCTGTTCCTGACCGCTCGTGACACCACCGACGACAAGCTGACCGGCCTGGTCCACGGTGACGACTACGTCACCAAACCGTTCAGCATCGACGAGCTGGTGGCCCGGATCCGCGCCGTCCTCCGCCGTTCGGGGGCGGCGCCGACCGATGAGGAGCGGCTGCGGGTGGGGGACCTGGTGATAGACCCCGGAACCCGGGAGGCCTGGCGTCAGGGCAACCCCATCGAGCTCACCGCCACAGAATTCAACCTCCTCTTCTACCTGATGGTCCACAGCCGTCAGGTGTTGTCCAAGGCCCAGATCCTGGCGGCGGTGTGGGACGGCTTCACCGGCGACTCCAACATCGTGGAGATCTACATCTCCTACCTGCGCAAGAAGGTCGACCGTTACGATCCTCCCCTCATCCACACGGTCCGTCGGGTGGGTTACACATTGAGGGAGTCGAGGCCGTGAGGCTGCGTCGGCGACTGGTGGCCACCATGATCGTGCTGGTGACCGTGGGTCTGGCCGCCGTCGACGTGATCACCTTGAGTTCGCTGCACTCCTACCTCTACGGACGGGTCGACGATCAGCTGGCCAACGCCAGCCAGCTGGTGAGCCGGTTCGTCCACCATGCCGACCATCGCGGTTTTGCCGTGACCTCAGGGGCCCTGGCCTCGAGGGTGAGCCCCGACATCTACGTGGCCCTTATCGATGCCGACGGGACGGTGGTGGTGGCCCGTCCTTCCGGCTCAGCCTCCGGGAACCGGGCCGAAGAGGTCGAACCACCGCCCACCCTTCCCCAGCCGCTGTCCCAGTACACCGTGGCGGCTGCGGCCCACGACATCCGATCCGCTCGTACCTACGGGCCGTCCTCCACCGCGGTCAACGTCGGCTCGGACGGTGGTCATGGTCCCGCCTACCGGCTGGAAGCGACATCGCTGCCCGGCCAGACGTTGGTGGTGGCCACCACCCTCACTATGGTCAACGCCACCCTCAATTCACTGCGCAACATCGAGCTCGCTCTCTCCATCGGGCTACTGGCGGCCCTGGTCATCCTCATGACACTGCTCATTCGCCGGGGTCTGCAACCGCTGGAGGAGATGGCCCGCCAGGCCGACGTCATCGCCGCCGGCGACCTCTCGCGCCGGGTTCAGCCTTCTGACGGCAACGGTGAGATCGCTCGCTTGGGTCGGGCCCTCAACGGGATGCTGTCCCAGATCGAAACGGCCTTTTCACAGCGGGCCCTGTCGGAGGAGCGTCTGCGGAGCTTTCTGGCCGACGCCTCCCACGAGCTGCGCACACCCCTGACCTCCATACGGGGCTACGCCGAACTCTTGCGCAAGGACGCGCTCGGGGACGGGGCCTCACGCGATCGTGCCCTCTCCCGTATCGAGAAGGAGGCGGCCCGGATGGGGGCGCTGGTCGGGGACCTCGGCGTGCTGGCCCGCCAAGGGGAGGGCCCCCAGCCCATCGTCGGTCGGGTGGACCTGGCTGCGGTGGCCGCCGACGTGGTGGCCGACGCCCGCATCATCAACGCCGACCGACCCATCGAGATGACGGCGACCGGCGAGGTCCCGGTGGCCGGCGACGCCGCCCGCATCGAGCAGATGGTCCACAATCTGGTGGGTAACGCCCTGTCCCACACCCCTGATGGAACACCTGTCCAGGTCGGGGTGTCGGTGCGGGGCGAGAGTGCCGTCCTCCGGGTTCGTGACCAAGGGGCGGGGATGACCCCGTCCCAGGCCAGCCGGGTGTTCGACCGCTTCTACCGGGGCAACGGCGACAGCGGGGACGGTGGCTCGGGGTTGGGGTTGTTCATCGTGGCCACCCTGGCTCGGTCGCTGGGCGGTGAGGCCTCCGTGGACACGGCCCTGGGCCACGGTGCCACCTTCGAGGTCCGCCTCCCCGTCTACCGCGCCGGCGTCGCCGCCCGTCCGGCCGGAAGCACGGCCGGTGGCGGAGGGGAACTCGCAACGGCAACCGGTGGTTCATCGCCGGCCGAAGCCGTCGTGGGTAGCCCTGCTACCGAAAGAGGACCCGCCGTCGAGCAGGGGGCGGGCCGACCCAGCCGGGGTGGTGGGGCGGGTGGCGCTGTTCTCAACTGATCGAGGATCGGGACACCCGGTGGTGCTGCTGCACGGGCAACCGGGTACAGGGGCGTCATGGGATCCGCTCCTTCCCCACCTGGAGGGCCAATTCCGGGTTCTCGCCCCGGACCGGATCGGCTACGGACGAACCGGGGGCGAAGCCCAGGGGCTGGCCGGTAACGCCGACCTGGTCGCCGGGTTCATGGACGAACGCCAGTCCGGTCCGGCCACCGTGGTCGGCCACAGCTGGGCCGCCGGGGCCGCCGTCCTGCTGGCCGTTCGGCATCCATCCCTGGTCAGCGACCTGGTCCTCGTGGGTGGGGCCTGCACTCCCGACAGTGTCAACGGGCTCGATCGGTGGCTGGTCGCCCCTGGCGTCGGCTATGCCTTGACGGTCGCCGGCCTGGTCGGAATGGGCGGGGTCCTACCCCTGGTCCGACACTTCGTCCGCTACGCCCCGCCGACCACCCGCGACCGGCTGGCTTCGATCCTGCCCGGCGACGGGGTGGCGGGGGAGAACTGGGGTCCGCTGGGCCGCAGTACCCGTTCGTTCATGGTCGAGCAGAAGGCTCTCTTGGAGGAGCTTCCCGCCGTGGTCACCGCTCTCGGGAGGGTTGCCGTACCCACCTCGGTGGTGGCCGGCGAGTGGGACATCGTCGTTGCTCCCAAGGCGGCGGTGACCCTGACCCGGGCCATTCCCAACGCCGGATTGACGCTCCTGCCCCGCGCCGGCCACTTCGTGGCCCGTGACGCGCCGGAGGGACTGGCCCGGGTGATCCGGGCCTCGGCCCACCTCAGCTGGTGACGGTGGGGACGTTCGGTGAGGAGAGGGCCAGGTCGGTGTCGTCGGCGGTGAGAGCGTCGACCACGGCGGCCAGTTTGACGTTGGTCTCGGCCAGTTCGACGGTGGGGTGGGACCCGCTGACGATCCCCACCCCGGCGGTGAGCCGGGCCAACCGCCCCCGCACGGTCATGGCCCTTATGCCCAGAACCCAACTGCCGTCCCCTCCCGCCTCCACATAGCCGACCGGCCCGGCGTACAGCCCGCGGGGCTCGGGTTCGAGCCGCTGGATCATGGCCCGGGCCGCCGCGGTAGGTGATCCGCCCACGGCCGGGGTGGGATGCAGGGCGGCCACCAGTTGGAGGGCGTCGGGCACGGTGGGCCGCCCGGCCAACGTGCCCCGGAGCGACGTACCCAGGTGGACCAGGTTGTGCAGCCGGACCACGTCGGGGTGATCGGGCACGTCGAGATGGCTGCACAGCGGTCCGAGTGCCCCGGCGATGCCCTCGACCACCAGCCGGTGCTCGTGCCCGTCCTTGTTCGACTCTTGCAGGACGGCGGGAAGCACGCTGCCCGTCGGCCCCACCGTCCGCTCGGCCGTTCCGGCCAGGGGACGGCTGTGAACGGCGGATCCCTGCCGCTCGACCAGGAGCTCGGGGCTGGCCCCCACGAACCGGCCGTTCGGGGTAGGCACCGAGAAGATGGTGCAGTTGGGCTCGAGGTCGTGCCAGCGGCGCAGGAGGCCGGGTACGTCGATGGGATGATCGACGGTGGCATCGACGTGGCGGGCCAGTACCACCTTCACCAACTCACCCCCCCGGATGGCGGCCAAAGCCGTCTCGACCATGTCCACGAACGACTGGTCGGACGAGTGGGGAACCATCCGCGCCACCTGGCCCACGGCCGGAGCGGCATCGGAGGACGCCTCCTGCAACCACGATCGCAGTCCGACCGACGACGAGGGCAGCCGGGCCGACGAAGAGGAGACGACGGTGACCCACTCGGCGTCTCCGTCGCGGCCGTAGATGACCTCGGGGATGACCAGCGAGGCGGGAGCCGAACGGTCGAAAGGCAGTGACCCGACGGCGGCCACGGCCCCGGCGGTCACCGGGCAGTGGTCGGTGCAGGCGATGGTGTCCAGCGTTTCGGTGACCCCCCGGATGTCCACCTCGCCGTCGAGCCCGCCGGGCAGGGGCACGGTCAGGGAAGTCCCCACGCCGACCCGAACCCGGTCGGCGCTGTGGAAGAGGAATCCCCCCGGGCCGGCCAGGGCAAAGGGGTCGATGGGCGGCCCCGGGTCGAGGGGGAGACGGACCGCCACCCGGCCCAGGGGGGGTGGGCTCACGGCCGACCCGTCCTGGTGGCGGTGATGACCTGACTGAGCCCTCCCCACAGGGCCCGGTGGTTGACGGCTGAAAACCCGGCGGCCAGCAGCATCGAGCGGAGTTCCGGCAGGGGGGGCAGGTAGGCGGTCGACCGGGGCAGGTAGCGGTAGGCGGTGCGGTCGGACAGCAGACCGCCGATGACCGGTACCACCGTGCGGAACCAGATGCGATGGCCGGCCCGCAGCGCCGGGCTCTCGGGCTCGGCCACCTCCAGGAGGCTGAGGCGGCCGCCCGGGCGCACCACCCGGGCCAGTTCGGCGAAGACGGCCCCCAGATCGGTGAAATTGCGCAGGGCGTACCCGCAGGTGACGCCATCCACCGTGCCGTGGCCCATGGGCAGGGCGGCGCCGTCGGCCTGGGCCCGCGGCAGGGATGTGTGGGCCGCTGCCAACATCCCCCACGACAGGTCCACGCCCACCGGACGCAGCCCGGAGGCATCGAGGATGCGGAGGAAGTCCCCGGTGCCACAGGCCAGGTCCAGCACCGGCGACCGGGCCGGCAGCCCGAGGTCACGGACCGCCCGTCGTCGCCACCGGAGGTCGAGGCCGAAGGTCATCATGCGGTTGACCAGGTCGTAGCGCGGGGCGATGGCGTCGAACATGGACCGCACCATCACCGTCTTTTCGGGACCGGTGGGGAGGGCGGTCTCGTCGGCCGCGGCACGCGGGGTCATGACGCCGGACGGGTGTCGATGTCGGTGACCACGCCCGTCTGCTGGATGACGGCTTGCCGTTCGGCATCGGAGCCCACTTTTTCGACGTGGTCGAGGGCGGCCCGCACCAGGGTCCGGGCGAAGTGGACCTGGACCAGCGTGGTCACCGCCGGCAGCAGCTCGGCGTAGGCCTGCACCAACCGCTCGGCCTGGGCTCCGGCGGTGGGCGTCCCGTCCATCCCGTCCGGTGCCTCGGACATCCGGCCCTCCTGTCGGAGGGGGCGTCGGACGTACTCCGAAAAGAGGGACACCGCCTCGTGGGCCACTGCTTCGGTGGCCTGGTGATGGCGACGGGCCAGGTCGAGCAAGGCCGACAGGGGAATTCCCCACTCGAGAAGCAGGAGCCCGGCTCGGGCCGCGGCCACGTCCTCCTTGCTGTAGCGATCCTGGCCGTCGATCCGCTGGGGGATGAGCAGTCCGTCGGCCTCGACCGCCCGAAGCAGTGCCAGGGGGACCCCGGTGGCCTCGGCCAGCTCGTCGATGGTCACCATGTCGTCGTCGACGGGAAGGATCGAGGCGGCCGGATGGTCGTCGGTCCCGGGTGGCCCGCCCCCCGCGCCGGCCCGGGCCAGCTCGCCGATGAGGGCCTCGTCGGCCGCGTCGAGGTCGCCCGACACCAGACGTCCGATGGTGGCCAGCGTGAAGCCGCGCTCACGAAGGCTGCGAATGCGCTCGAGCCGGGCCAGGTGCTGGTCCCCGTACCAGGCCACCCGGCCTTGGCGGCGAGGCGGATCGAGCAGGCCCTTGCTCTGGTAGTAGCGGATGGTGTCCACCGACAGGTCGGAACGAGCCGACAGCTGCTCGACGCGCATCTCCATGACTCATACTCTAGGAGTGATCGCTCGTACTGTTGGAGCGCCGGGCGGCTACGTGCTGGGAGACGGCCGATGAGCCTGGCGTCGACCCGGGGGGGTCGGCGTCAGGGGGACAGGAACCGGTCAGTGCCGCTCTCAGTGGAAGTAGCGGTAGACCACCTCGGCCACACAGCTGGGCTTGGACGACCCCTCGGTCTCGAAGCTCAGATCGAGGACCACCTGCACGCCGCCGGTGACGTCCTCGGCCGAGGCCACGGTGGCCCCCAGACGCAGGTTGCTGTCCACCGGGACCGGGGCCGGAAAGCGGACCTTGTTGCATCCGTAGTTGACGCCCAAGGAGGCCCCCTGTACCACCAGGACTTCCCCCAACAGGACGGGAGCCAACGACAGGGTCAGGTAACCGTGGGCGATGGTGGCACCGAAAGGACCGTCCTTGGCCCGTTCCGGGTCCACGTGGATCCACTGGTGGTCACCGGTGGCGTCGGCGAACAGATTGATCTGGGCCTGGTCGATGCCGTGCCATCCGCTGTAGCCGAGGTGTTGCCCGACCAGTCCGTGGAAGTTGTCGATGCCCTGCACTGTCGTAGCCATGTCGGGAACTGTAGGGGAGTCCTGCCCGGACGACCACCCGCCGGGCTGAGGCTGACCGGTAACTGAGGTAGTCCTTCCTCGCAACCTCAGTCGGTCCTCAGGCTCATCTCCTCGGTACGCTGCTCTTCGTGTCCGAGCACAGTCATCGCAACCTCCAGGGCGGGGGACCACGGGCCGCCGTGTTCGGGCTGAGCGACGGCTTGGTCTCCAACGTCGCCCTCATCCTGGGCATGGCCGGTGCCCACGCCTCGGCCGGGGCCGTCCGATTGGCCGGCATCGCCGGGCTGTTGGCCGGATCCTTTTCGATGGCGGCCGGCGAGTACGTCTCGATGAGAGCGCAGTCCGAGCTCATGCTGCGGGAGCTCGACGTCGAGCGTGAGGCCATCTGGCACGACCCGGATGACGAGCGCAAGGAGCTGGCCGCCATCTACGAGAGCCGGGGGCTCGACTCGTCGATGGCCGCCGAGCTGTCGGCCAAGATGATGCGCGACCCCGAAATCGCCCTGGAGACCCATGCACGCGAGGAGCTGGGCATCGATCCCGCTCAGACGGGCAAGCCCTTCCAGGCGGCCGCCTCTTCGTTCGTGACCTTCGCCCTCGGCGCCTTTGTCCCCCTCATTCCCTGGTTGGTGAGCTCGGGAACCAAGGCCACCGTATGGTCGGTGATCCTCGGGGCGGTGGGAGCCGTGGTCATCGGTGCCGGGCTGGCCCACTTCACCGGTCGCTCATGGGTATGGTCGGCGGCCCGCCAGCTCCTCATCTCGGCCGTGGCCGCCGGCGTCACCTACGTCATCGGCCACTTGATCGGGGTGACCTGAGCGGCGACGAGGCTCAGGCGAACCTCCCGACATAAGCCCGGTCGATGTGGTGGTCGATGAAGCCCATCGACCGGTAGAGCGAGACGGCCGCAGTGTTGTCGGCGTCGACATAGAGCATGCCCACGGTCAATCCCTGTCCGGCCAACCAGTCGAGACCCGCCTCGGTGAGGGCACGACCCCACCCGCGTCCCTGAAAGTCGGGGTCGACGGCGATCACGTAGATCTCGCCCATCGGTGGCCGGGTGTCGGCGTGCACTTTGGTCCAACAGGAACCGGCCACCCTGCCGTCCTCTTCGACCAGCAGGAATCCGTCTGGGTCGAACCACGCTTCCGACAGGTGGGCCCGCAACTGGCCCATGTCCCAATGCCCCTGTTCGGGATGGTCACCGAAGGCCCGGTTGTTGACGGCCAGCCAGGCCTGATCGTCGACACCGGGCCGGAAAGGACGGGTGGTGAGCGCGGCGTGGCCACTGCGGACGGCCGGGTCGAGGGGCAGGGGACAGCGCATCTGGATCAGGTCCCTCTCGCGGTGCAGGCCGTGGGCGCCCGCCCGCCTGTCATCGTCGGCGGTGGCCGCCGGCGACCATAACCGAAGCGAGCCGCCGCCGCACCGGATGACCAGGGCGATGGCCGCCTCCAGCAGTTCGTCGGCCAGTCCAGAAGGATCCTCAACCTCGGGATCGACCACCAACTCGACGGCGTAGCTGCCCGCCGCCGGGTCACCCACCACCGGGGCGAAACCGACAAGTGATGGCGCTGGTCGGGAACGGGCTTCGACGGCGCCGGCCAGGACGGCACCCGGCGAGACGTCTGTACCGGCGCCCAGGACGGCCATCCGTTTGTGCTCGCTGAGCCCATCGCCACCCGATGCGGCGTTCACCCGCTGGAGCAAGGAGGCGATGTCCCCGGCTCTGAGGCCATCGGCGCCCACCACCGTGGTGAGGTCGGTCACCCCCATGGTCGGGACGCTATCGCCATTAAGGTCGCAACCATGGCACTGCCGCGGACGCCGGGCGGTCGGGCCCGCGTGACCAATGAACGTCTGGCTCGGGAGTTTCCCGGGTCGGCCCGAACCCTGTGCGCCCTCGACCACACCGACGCATTCCAACTGCTGGTGGCCACCATCCTGTCGGCCCAAACCACCGACCAGAGGGTGAACAGGACCACGCCCGCCCTGTTCGCCCGTTTTCCCGATCCCGAGTCGCTGGCGGTGGCCGACCTCGGCGAGGTCGAGGAGATAATCAGATCAACCGGGTTCTTCCGCTCCAAGGCGCGCAGTCTGGTGGGGATGGCCGGGGCTCTGGTGGAGCGTTTCAGGGGACAGGTTCCGACGGCCATGTCGGATCTGGTCACCTTGCCCGGTGTGGGTCGGAAGACGGCCAACGTGGTCCGTAGCGTCGACTTCGGACTGCCGGGCCTGCCCGTCGACACCCACGTCCAACGGCTCTCACGTCGGCTCGGCCTGACCGATGAGTCCGACCCGGTCAAGGTCGAGATGGTGCTCAACCGGATGATCCCCGCCGCCCAGCGGGGCACCTTCAGCCTCCGTCTGATCCTCCACGGACGGGCCACCTGCACGGCCCGTTCGCCGCATTGTGGGGTGTGCATCCTGGCCGATTTCTGTCCCTCGGCCGATGTGCTCCTTGCCCAGGAGGGGGCGGGGCGGAAGGGGCGGGCCAGGCCCCAGCCATGACCGGACAGCCCGGGCCGCCGGGAGGCGCGCCTGTCGTGCCCGAAGAACTACTGCTCTAGCTGGGACGATTCCACCGGTGGGTGCCCGGGGCCGCCTGCCGGGTCCGCCCCGATCTCAGAGATGACTGGAAATTGTGGCCAAAACATGATGATCTAGAGGTCTCGGAACCGGTTCCCGCCAACTGGTTCCGCAGAGCGGAGTTCGGGATCCGCCGCCCGTACCGCTCCCGCGAAGGCACCCTTCGGGGTGCCTTCGCCGCGATCGGGGCTCCCCGCGCTGAGCCGGCCAGGTCGGCCGGCCGGTCGGCCGGCCCTTCAGCGTCGGCCCAGACTGGAGGCCAGGCGGGCCAGACGGCGGTTGGCCGTGGCCAGGGCCCGTTCGATGGCGAACAGCTCCCGCGCTGTCTCCTCGTCCTTGGTGGCATCGGCTGCATCGGCATGGACGGTCACCCGTCGGGTGAGCTCGTCGAGGGCGGTGGCCAGAGATGACAGTTCTGCGGAGCGGACGGGCTGGGGTCGATCGGCGGGCATAGGACGATCATGGCATCACCGTGTGCGTTGGAACCACGCTCGGGACCGGTGACGGCGGACGGTGGATGCGCACGGTGGCCGGAGGTGGTGCGGACGGTGGGAGGAAGTACCCGGTCCGGTAGCATCGACGGGCTATGGCTCTCCGTCGGCTCGATCTCCGCGGCTTCATCGGCGACCGACGCCAGCTGGAGGCAGCCCTGCCCGCCCCGGTCGACGAGCAGGATCGGTCTTCGGCGGCGGTGGCGGCCATCATCGCCGACGTCCGTACCGGAGGAGACCACGCGCTACGTCGGCTGACCGAGAAGTTCGACGGCGTGCGGGTGGACGAGATCAGGGTTCCGCCGGGGGAACTGGACGCGGCGCTGGCGCGCATTCCCGGCGCTCTCCGTGACGGGCTCGAGGTGGCCCGCGACAGGATTGTCGCCTACCACGCTCACGAAGCCGGCGGTGGTGAGCCGGCGGACTTCGAGCTGGGCGGCGTCGAGGTCCGTCATCTGGTGCGACCGGTAGCCCGGGCCGGCTGTTATGCGCCTGGCGGTCGGGCCCGCTATCCGTCGACGGTCCTCATGTGCGCCCTGCCGGCCCAGGTGGCTGGGGTCGAATCGATCGCCCTCTGCGTCCCTCCCGGTCCCGACGGACAGATCGACGACGCCACCCTGGCCGCCGCAGCGGTGGCCGGTGTCGACGAGGTCTACCGGGTGGGCGGGGCCCAGGCCATCGCGGCCATGGCTTACGGGACCGAGTCGATCGAACGGGTCGACGTGGTGGTCGGCCCCGGCAACCGCTACGTGGCCGAGGCCAAGCGGCAGGTGTCGGGGGTGGTCGGTGTGGCCTCGGCCTTCGCCGGACCCTCCGAAGTGGTGGTGATCGCCGGGCCTGACACCCCGCCCGCCTGGGCCGCCGTCGATCTGGTGGTGCAGGCCGAGCACGGGCCCGACGGCCTGGCCTGGTTGCTGACCTGGTCGGAGGAGGTGGCCGACGCCGTCAGCGACGAGGTCGATGGCCTGGTGGCCGCTTCGCCCCGCCGGAGCTATCTCGAGTCCACCCTGGCCGCCGGTGGCATCATCGTGATGGTGGACGGCCCCGACCAGGCCTGTGCCGTGGCCAACGTGGTAGCTCCCGAGCACCTCGAGATCCTCATCGAGCAGGCGGAATCCCTCCTGCCTCTGGTTCGGTCGGCCGGCGCCGTCTTCCTCGGTCCGGACTCGCCGGCCAGCTTCGGCGACTATCTGGCCGGACCCAATCACGTCCTGCCCACCAACCGGACCGCTCGATTCGCCAGCGCGCTGCGGGTCGACGACTTCCGGCGACACATCCACGCCGTGACAGTCAGCGAGAAGGCATTGGAAGTCCTCGGTCCGCACGTGGTCACACTGGCCGAAACCGAGGGCCTCGTGGCCCATGCCGAATCGGTGCGACGGCGATGGCCGCGGTAGGCCCGTCGGGCCAGCCCAGCTCCGTCCCCGCTGTGCGCGAGGACCTGGTGGTGCTTACCGGCTACCACTCCCCCCAGCTCGACGTCGAGGTCCGACTCAACACCAACGAATCGCCGCTGGCACCCCCGGAAGAATGGCTCGCAGCCTTTCGCGACGAGCTGGCCGATCTGGATCTCCACCGCTATCCCGACCGCCATGCCACCGCCCTCCGGGAGGCTCTGGCCACGTACCACGGGGTGGGCACCGACCAGATCTTCTGTGGCAACGGGTCCAACGAGGTTCTGCAGTGCCTGCTGCTGGCCTACGGGGGGCCGGGCCGGCGGGTGGCCCTGTTCGAGCCCACCTATACCCTGCATGGGCACATCGCCCGGATCACCGGGACCGAAGTGGTGGCCGGGAGCCGCACCGATTCCTTCGGCCTCGACTTCGACGAGGTGAGGCGGGTGGTCGACAATGACCGGCCGGTGATCACCTTCCTCTGCTCACCCAACAATCCGACCGGCCGGTCCGAGCCCATCGACGACGTCCGTCAGGTGCTGGCCCTGGCCCCCGGGTTGGTGGTGGTGGACGAGGCCTATGGGCAGTTCGCCCCCACGTCGGCGTCGACGCTGATCACCGCGGCAGAGCCGGGTTCGGACCGCCTGGTGGTCGTCCGTACCTTCTCCAAGACGTGGGCCATGGCCGGGCTGCGGCTGGGCTATCTGATCGGGCCGCCCGAGGTGGTGGCGGCCTGTGAGTCGGTGGCCCTGCCCTATCACCTCGACGCGGCCAAGCAGGCAGCCGGACGCCTGGCTCTGCGCTTTGTCGACCAGATGGAGACCCGGGTGGCCATGCTCAAAGAGGAGCGGGGACGGATTGCCGCCGCCCTGGCCGAGCTCCCAGTCGAGTCTTGGCCCTCGGACGCCAACTTCGTGCTCTTCCGGCCACAGGCGACGGAGGCCCGACAGGTCTGGAACGATCTGCTCGACGCCTCGGTGCTCGTGCGAGACTGTTCGGAGTGGCCGGGTCTCGAGGGGTGCCTGCGGGTCACGGTGGGCCTTCCACCGGAGAACGACCGGTTCCTGGCCGCCCTGAGTGGAAGCCTCCAGTGAGAGCCTGGGATGAACCTGCGATGAGTGAGAACCCGTCATGAGCACAGCCACGTCCCTCCCGCCCCGGACCGGTTCGGTGGCCCGATCGACCAAGGAGACGTCCATCGAGGTGGTCGTCGACATCGACGGGGCGGGCGTCACCGCCGTGTCCACCGGGCTGCCCTTCTTCGATCACATGCTCAGCCAGCTCGGTCGTCACGGCGGCATCGACCTCACCGTGGCCGCCCAGGGGGATCTCGAGGTCGACGCCCACCACACCGTCGAGGACGTGGGCATCGCCCTCGGTGAGGCTCTGGCCGAGGCGCTGGGGGACAAGGCCGGCATCCGGCGTTTCGGATCGGTTTCCCTTCCCCTCGACGAGGCACTGGTGGAGGTGGCTCTCGACCTGTCCGGCCGACCCTTCCTGGCCTACGACATCGACTTCCCCCCGGAGACCCTTCCCCTCGGCACGCCCCCGTTCGACCCCCAACTGGCCGAGGAGTTCTGGCGGGCCCTGGCCACCGCCGCCGCCCTGACCCTCCACGTCCACCGGCGCACGGGCAAGAACACCCATCACATCCTGGAGGCCTCCTTCAAGGGTGTAGCACGCGCTCTGCGGGACGCCGTCCGCCGCGAGGGGGTCGGCATACCGTCGACCAAGGGGTCACTGTGACCGCGCCCCGGTGATCGCCGTCCTCGACTACGGGATCGGCAACCTGCGCTCGGCCGAGAAGGCACTTCAGCATCTCGGAGCCGACGCCCGCCTGGTCGCCGATCCGGATCTGGCCGCCGGCGCCGACGGAGTGGTCCTCCCCGGGGTGGGCGCCTTCGGACGCTGCGCCCAGGCACTGCGGTCCAGTCGCCTGGACCAGGCAGTGTCGTCGGCGGTGGAGCGGCAGGTGCCCTTCCTCGGCATCTGCGTGGGGTTCCAATTGCTGTACCAGGGGTCGGACGAGGACCCCTCCGAACCGGGCCTCGGCGTACTGCCGGGCTGGGTGCGTCGGTTGCCGGCGACCGTCAAGGTCCCCCAGATGCAGTGGAATGTCCTGGATGGCGACCGGGCCCGGTCGGCCCTCCTGGCCGGTGTGGACACCCCGGCCTGGGTCTATTTCGTCCACTCGTTCGCCCCCGAGATCACCGAGGCGACCACCGCCACCTGCGACTACGGGGGCGCCCTGACCGCGGCGGCGGAATGGGGAGCGGTCTGGGGCACCCAATTCCACCCCGAAAAGTCCGGTGCCGTGGGGCTGGCCATCCTGGACAACTTCGTGCGGGCCGTGGACAGAACCACCGTGTGATGGACCTCTACCCGGCCATCGACGTCCGAGACGGTGAGGCGGTGCGGCTCACCCAGGGCGACTTCAGCCGACAGAGCCAGTACGGCGACCCGGTCGCTCTGGCCCGGCGCTTCGCCGCCGCCGGTGCTCCGTGGCTGCACGTGGTCGATCTCGATGCCGCCCGCACCGGGCGACCGGTCAACCGGGCCCTGGTCCTGGCCATCGCCTCGGCCGTCCCCGTGCCGGTCGAAGTAGGCGGGGGGGTGCGTACCGAGGCCGACGTGGACGAGCTCCTCGAAGGAGGAGCGGCGCGGGTGGTCCTGGGCACGGTGGCCGTCGACCAACCGGACCAGGTCCGTCGGATGGTGCGTCGCCATCCCGGTCGGGTGGCGCTGGGCGTCGATTACCGACAGGGTTCCGGTGGTCGCACCGAGGTGGCCGCCCGGGGTTGGGAGCAGCCGAGCGGGCGCACCGTGGCCGAGGTCATGGCCGAGTACGCCGACGTGGATCTGGCCGCGCTGGTGGTGACCGCAATCGCCCGCGACGGCACGCTGGACGGGCCGGATCTCGACGGCCTGGCCACCGTGCTGGCGGCCACCGAGCTCCCGGTCATCGCCTCGGGGGGCGTGGGCGGCGTCGCCGACGTGAAGGCGCTGGCCCGGCTGGCCATCCCCGCGGAGCAGTCGTCCTCTGTCGACCCGAATCCCCGGCGGCTGGCCGGTGTGATCACCGGCCGGGCCCTGGTGGCCGGCAGGATGACCGTCGAGGAGGGATTGGCGGCGTGCGCACTGTCCGTGTGATCCCGTGTCTCGACGTGGACGGGGGTCGGGTGGTCAAAGGGGTGCGGTTCACCGACCTGTTCGACGCCGGCGACCCGGTCGAACTGGCTCGTCGCTACGATGACCAGGGCGCCGACGAGCTGGTCTTCCTGGACATCACCGCCTCCTCGGACAACCGTCGCACCATGGTGGAGGTGGTGTCCCGCACGGCCGAGGCGGTGTTCATCCCCTTCACCGTCGGGGGCGGCGTGCGGTCGGTGGAGGACGCCCGTCTGCTGTTGCGGGCCGGGGCCGACAAGGTCGGGATCAACACCGCCGCCGTCGACCGTCCTGAGCTGGTGGCCGAGCTGGCTGTCGAATTCGGCAGCCAGTGTGTGGTGGTGGCGGTGGACGCCCGGCGAAGGGTGGGCGGACTACCGATGGACGGAGACAGTGCCGGCTCCGGGTGGGAGGTCTTCACCCACGGCGGGCGCAACCCCACCGGCATCGACGCCGTCGACTGGTGCCGCCGGTCGGCGGACACCGGTGCCGGTGAGATCCTGCTCACCTCCATGGATCGCGACGGGACCCGCCATGGCTTCGACCTCGCTCTCACCCGGGCCGTGACCGACCGGTGCAACGTCCCGGTCATCGCTTCGGGTGGGGTGGGTACCCTCGACCATCTGGTCGAGGGGGCACGGGAGGGTCGGGCGGAGGGAGTGCTGGCCGCCTCCATCTTCCACCTGGGCCAGTTCACCGTGGCCGAGGCCAAGGAACGTCTGGCCGGCGCCGGCGTGCCTGTGCGCCCGGTGGCCACCTCGAAGGAACCCGGTGGCCGACCCGCCCGCCCCCCATCCGACCGAACGGGGTCCGATCAATCCGATTCGAGGCTGCGGTAGCCTGGCCGTTGTGCCCACAGCAACCCCGGAGGTGACGCCGGACCTGACGACGACCAGCCACAATGGCGACCGAGGGACCGAAAAACTGGCCATCACGGTGCTGGCTGACCGGGTTCTGGTCCAGGTGGGCCAAGCCGAAGGGGAGCGCCGGTCCCGGGCCGGGATCCTGATTCCGGCCACGGCCCAGGTGTCCCGACGGTTGGCATGGGCCACGGCGGTGGCGGTGGGTCCCCATGTCCGCTCGGTCAAGGTCGGAGACACGGTGTTGTTCAACCCCGAGGATCGCTACGAGGTCGAGGTCCAGGGGGAGGAGTACGTCATCCTCCGCGAGAGGGACATCCATGCCGTGGCCGCCACCCGGATCGATGGCGGGACGGGGCTCTATCTCTGACCGGACCCGGGATCTCTGACCGGACCCGGGCGCCCGACCCGACCGAGGACGAAAGTTCATGACCACCACTGCCCGACCCGACCCCGTACCCATCGAATTCTCCGACGAGGAGCTGGCCCGGGTCGTCTTCACCGCTGACGGTCTGGTGCCGGCCATCGTCCAGGACGCCGCCGACGGCACTGTGCTCATGTTCGCCTGGATGAACCGCGACGCGCTCGTCCGTACTCTCGAGACGGGACGTACCTGGTTCTGGAGCCGCAGTCGCCAGGAGTTCTGGTGCAAGGGCGAGACGTCCGGCAACCGCCAGTACGTGCGCGCCGTCCGTTACGACTGCGACGGGGATGTACTGCTGGTGGTGGTCGATCAAGAAGGCGACGGCGCCTGCCACACCGGGAATCGCTCCTGTTTCTTCCGCGCCTTCGGCGACCGGCAGTGAGTTCCGCGAGGAGCCCGGCAGGAGGGGGACCGTCGGGGCCCGGCGCCCAGGGATTCGTCTCCTTGGCCGCCAAGCACCGCATCGTGCCGGTATGGCGTGAGCTGGTGGCCGACACCATCACCCCGGTGGCCGCCTTCCTCCATATCGTCGACGGGGCCGACCGCACCGGCTTCCTCCTCGAGTCGGTCGAGGGCGGTGAGCGTTGGGGGCGCTACTCCTTCGTCGGTCGTGATCCGTTGGCCACCCTGACCGCCCGCGGCAACCTGGTGACCACCGACGGCCCGCTCGACCTGGATGCCATCACCGGCGACCGGGTCAGCGGGACGGCCGGCATCCTGTCCGCCCTCGACGCCGTGCTCGATGCCTTCGAGTCCCCCGACCTGCCCGACCTGCCGCCCCTTCACGCCGGTCTGGTCGGTTACCTGGGCTACGACGTGGTGCGCGAGGTCGAGCATCTGCCGGCCGTACCCCCCGACGACCTCGGCCACCCCGATGCCGTCCTGGCTGTCATCGGCCAGCTGGCCGCCTTCGACCACTGGCGCCAGAGGGTGGTCCTCATCGACAACGTGGTCATCGACCCCGAGGCCACCGAGGAGGAGCTGACTGGCGCCTACCAGGCCGCCCAGGTTCGCCTCGACCAGCTGGCGGCCGACTGCTTCCGTTCCGTCGACCATGCCGCCCGGCTCCTGCCCGAGAGGGCGCCGCCCCCCCACGACATCCGGCGAACCATGTCCGACCAGCTCTACGAGGACGCCGTCCGGGCGGCCAAGGAGCACGTGACGGCTGGAGACGTGTTTCAGGTGGTGCTGTCCCAGCGGTTCGACATCGACGACCTGGGGGTGGCCCCGTTCGATGTCTACCGGGTGCTCCGCCTGGTCAATCCGAGCCCCTACCTCTACTTCCTCCGGTTTCCCGATGTCACCGTGGTCGGGGCCTCGCCCGAGCCCATGGTCCGCCTCCGCGACGGCACCGTCATCTCGCGACCGATCGCCGGCTCGAGGCCGCGCGGCGCTACCCCGGCCGACGACCGCCGGCTCGAGGGGGAGCTGGTCGAGGACCCCAAGGAGGTGGCCGAACACGTGATGCTGGTCGACCTGGCCCGCAACGATGTCGGCCGGGTGGTCAGCTTCGGCACCGAGGTGCTCGACGAGGTCATGGTGGTCGAGCGCTACAGCCACATCATGCACTTGACCTCGCAGGTATCCGGACGGCTGGCCCCGGGCAAGGGACCGATCGATGTGCTGCGGGCCACCCTTCCGGCCGGCACGCTGTCGGGTGCCCCCAAGGTCAGGGCCATGGAGATCATCGACGACCTCGAGCCCACCAAGCGGGGCGTCTACGGCGGGGTTGTCGGCTACCTCGACTTCTCCGGAAATCTGGACACGGCCATCGCCATACGGACCATGACGGTGAGCCCCGACGGCCGGGCTTCGGTGCAGGCCGGCGCCGGCATCGTGGCCGACAGCGACCCGGCCACCGAGAACGCCGAGTGTGCCCACAAGGCGGCGGCCATGTTGTCGGCGGTGGCCATGGCCCGGGCTGCCGGCTCGTCAGGCGGCACGACCGGTGCCGACCAGGCGCCTCGGTGACCCGGTGAGCCGCATCGGGGTGTCGGCCCCTGTCTCTGCCCAGTACGCGGCCTTGCGCACCACGGCCGGGGTCCACCTGGCCCGCCGCGACGTGGTTGCGGTGGAGGGACCCGACGCCGCCTCCTACCTCCAGGGTCAGTGCAGTCAGGACGTTGCCAGCCTGGCCATCGGCGACAGCGCCGAGGCCCTGCTGCTCAGCCCCCAGGGCAAGGTCGAGGCCTATGTGCGGACCACGCGGCGGGCCGACGACGGGTTCGTCATCGACACCGACGCGGGCTACGGGCCGACGGTCATCGCCCGGCTCGAGCGGTTCCGGTTGCGGACCAAGGTGACCATGGCCCCGCTCGACTGGGTGTGCGTGAACGTGCGGGGCCCGAAGGCCGGAGCGGTGGTCGTGGGTCAGCCCCCTCTGGTGGTCGAGGTGACCTGGCCCGGTCTGGGCGGGGTCGACCTTCTCGGCCCGGCACCGGCCCCGGGCCCACGCCTGTGGGTGGACGCCGCCGCCACCGACTGTGGCGAGGAGGCCTGGGAAGCGGCTCGCATCGAAGCGGGAGTGCCGGTCAACGGCCGCGAAGTAGTGGAGGGGACCATCGCCGCCGAGGTCGGACTGGTGGAACGGACGGTGTCCTTCACCAAGGGATGCTTCACCGGCCAGGAGCTGGTGGCCCGGCTCGACGCCCGTGGTTCGAAGGTGGCCCGTTCACTGAGGGCGGTGACCCTGGCCGCCGGCCCCGAAGGGGAGAGGCCGCCGGCGGGCGCCGAGGTCCTGACCGCCGACGGCTCCCACCCGGTGGGGCATCTCTCCTCGGTGGCCTGGTCCCCGGGGAGCGGTTCGGTGGTGGCCCTGGCCACCCTCCATCGAAGGGTGTCACCACCCGAGCCGGTACTGGTCCGTTGGCAGCCGACCGGTGACCAGGCCGCCGTCACCGTCACCGGCCACAGCCACCTTCTCCCTCTGGTCGGGTGAGACCGGTCGTGGCGGGCGGTCGGCCGGCAGGCGAGCAGACGGGAGAATGACAGGAGAAGTGATAGACCGTGGCCCGAATGGTTGGGCACGGCCCGAGGGGGAGTGAAGGGATGAGCAGCGAGCCAGCACCGCGACCGGCAGGTATGCCCCTGGCCGACGAGCCGGAACACATCACCACCTCGACCCGCGATCCGCAGGAGACGGCACGCGCGCCTGCAGGGGTGGCTGGCCGTCAAGCTCGGGCCCGGGAGTGACCCGCGGATCACCGAGGTGTCCAGCCCGGCGAGCAACGGCATGTCCTCGGAGACCCTGCTGTTCACCGCCGACTGGGAAGAGGACGGAGCCATGGTGCGGCACCGACTGGTGGCCCGCATCGAGCCGCCGGCCACCGATTACCCGGTATTCACCTCCTACGACCTCGACATGCAGTTCCAGGTAATGCGATTGGTGCGGGAGCAGACGGCTGTGCCGGTGCCCGACACGTTCTGGTACGAATCCGACCCGACCGTCCTCGGCGGCCCGTTCTTCGTGATGGCCCGCATCGACGGCCAGGTACCACCCGACGTCCTTCCCTATACGTTCGGCGACAATTGGGTGTTCGACGGCAGCGACGCCGACCGGGCGGCCGTGCAGGACTCGGCGGTGACCACGCTGGCGGCCATCCATACCGTCAATCCCCGCCAGCACGATCTGGCCTTTCTGGAGTTCGACCAGCCCGGCACTACCTCGCTCGAGCGCATCCTCAACCACTGGCGGGCCTATCACCAGTGGGTCGTGCAGGACCGACCCTCCCCACTGCTGGCCGACTGCTTCGACTGGCTGGCCGACAACCTGCCCACCGACGTGAGTGACGACGCCCTGTCCTGGGGGGACGGCCGGATCGGCAACATGATGTTCGACCACAACCAGGTGGTGGCCGTACTCGACTGGGAGATGGCCGGGGTCGCCCCACCCGAGGTCGATCTGGGTTGGATGTGCTATCTGCACCTGTTCTTCCAGGACCTGGCCGTCGACCTCGGGACGACAGGCTTGCCCGATATGTTCCGGCCGGTGGACGTGGCCGCCGCTTACGCCAAGGCGTCCGGGTGCCAACCGGGCGATCTCACCTGGCACCTGGCCTTCGCCGCCATCCGTCACGGCGCCATCATGCGCAGGGTCACCGAGCGCTCGATCTACTTCGGCGAGACCGAGGCGCCGGCGGACATCGATGAACTGATCATGCACCGCGCCACGCTGCGGGGCATCCTGGACGGCACCTACTGGGAAGGCGTGGCCCTCTGATCACCCGAGCCCGGTGATCACCAGAAGGACGATGCCGCGTCCAGCCCCCGATCGGGGTGGGAGCCGGTGATCATGGGCTGACAGTTGCCCCATCCCTCCGCTCCCGACGCCGGTTCGTGGATATGGACGAACGTATCCCGCAACTGGTGGAGCTCACGGGCCAGATCGGGTTGGCGACAGTCGGCCAGGCGCTCGCCGTCCACGTGGAGCTCGCCCCGCCATTCCCCGTGGTGATGGCCCTGCCATCCGAAGTAGAGGCCGGCACCGAGATGGAAGCCGGTGTCCGTCGGTACCTCCAGGATGAAGGTCCTCTCCGTTCCGTCTTCCAGGGTGACCCGTACTGTTCCGCCCAGCAACCGACGATTGGAGGGGTCGTAGGCCAGATCGGTGTCGATGTCGGCCATCCGCTCGATACGCCCGTCGCTGTGCTCGACGGCGCCGGTCACCGTGCGCTGGTGGTGTCCGAACCCTTGGGCGTCGATCAGGTGCATGAACAGTCCCCACCAGGTGCCGTCCTGGTCGACCATCAGGGCCGGGCACCAGATCATCTGGAAGGCCATCTGGGCAACGGGGTCGAAGGGGTCGGTGTCGGTGGGCGGGGTGCCGACGTCGTAGCGCACGCCCCAACTGTGATCGCGGGTGGAGACCCAGTCGTCGGGGTCGATGGTGTGGCGCTGGCCGTCGATGTCGATCCAGCCCGAGGCCGTCCCGATCTGGTGGTAGCGCACCAGGTCGGCGCTGACCCGATAGCCGAGAGGGGCCCGCTGATGGGTGCGCTCCTCGGTGGCCGGCGGGAGGGCTGCCTGGTAGACCCAGTCGAAGGCCAGGGGCTGGCAGGGGTTGGGGTCGAGGACGAAGCGCACCCGTTGCATCGGCTCGAGGACCTCGTAGCGGACCGGTCCGACCGACGTCAGGTCGGGGTTCGGGAAGAGCCGGCGGCTGCCCCGCACGGTGACCTGTTCGGCTCCCCGCGATATGCCGGCGTAGCCGTCGAGCACGTTGCGGTTGGTGTACTTGCCCATCCCGAAGCCCAGCTGCAGGCTCCCGTCGCGGCGAGCGGCCATGGCGCACACCTTCTCCGTCCAGGAGGGGTCGCTGGTTCCCACCGTGGCGAAGGTGTCGGCCACCTGGTGGTCGAACCGTTCGTCTGCCGGTCCCAGAGGACCCAGTGGGTTGGCCATGACCTTCCGTCCTTGTCTCTGATCTCCTGGGCCGGATCGCTCGCCCGGCCCGGTCGACGGTCAGACCCCGAGGCTACCTTTGGCTGCCTTCTCGAAGAGCCGGTAGGGCAGCAGCCGTTTGCCGGCTATGCCGATCCGCTCGTCGAACCGTCCCACCGACTGACGACGGGGCGGGTGGCGGGAGAGGAGGACACGTTCGACGGCGACCGCCACCGCGTCCGGGTCGACGCCGTTGGCCTCGTCCTCGGCCATGGTGTCCACCGCCCGGGTGGCCGCCGGGGCATACGGGTCCTCGCCGGTGACCTCGGTGACCCGTCGGTTCCGGGTGAAGTCGGTCCGCACGTTGCCCGGCTCGACCAAGGTCACCTGGATGCCAAAGGGGGACACCTCGTAGGCCAGCGCCTCGCCGTACCCCTCCATGGCGAATTTGCTGGCGCTGTAGAAGGACTGGAAGGGGATGCCGATGATCCCACCCAGCGAGCTGATGAGAACGACCCGGCCACGGTGGGCGCGGCGCATGAGCGGCAGCCCGCCGTTCACCACCCGCACCGCCCCCCAGAAATTGGTCTCCATCTGTGCTTTGGCCTCAGCCACCGGGGTCATTTCGGCGGCGCCGGCCAGACCCCAACCGGCACAGGCCACAACGGCATCGAGTCGACCGCCGTCGCTGTCGAAGCCGGCGAACCCGGCGTTGACCGAGTCGTCGTCGTCGACATCCATGGAAAGCGGTGTCCACCCCCCCGATGACGTCCCCCGCCGGCTGGCTCCGATGACGGTCCATCCCCGCCGGTGGAGGCGGTCGGCACAGGCCAGTCCGATGCCGGCCGATGCCCCTGTCACCAGGACCACCGGGCTCTTCGTTCCGGTGGAGCGGTCGTCGTTCATGTCTGGTCCCTCCCGTTCGAGATCCCGCTGCCGGCGGACCGCAGGACTTCGGCCACCGGCGGGACGACGAGAGTGTGCCCGCTCACCGAGGGCCGGAGCCAGACCACCATGCGGGTTCCCCTGTCTTCCGACGCCGGCGACTCGGCGCGCACGGTGGCTCCCATGGCCGCGGCCAGTTCGGCCACGATGGCCAGGCCCAGGCCTGAGCCCTTCCTGCGCCCGCTGACCCGGTCGGAGACGAAGTGCCGTTCGAACACCCTCCCCAACTGGTCGGGGGGGATGCCAGGCCCGTCGTCGCCCACCCAGATGAGCGGCCGGCCGTCAGCCACCCCGGCTCCCACCGTCACCAGGTGCCGGGCGAAGGAGGCGGCGTTCTCGACCAGGTTGGCCACCACCTGGCCCAGCCGATCGGCGTCGGCCGACACCCAGACCGGACCGTCGGCCACCACGGCCAACTCGAGACCGAGCTCGGCTGCCCGCGGCCGGAAGCCGTCGGCCACCTGACCGACCACGGCGGCGCTGTCGACCGGTTGCAGATCGAGAGAGAAGCGGTCGGCGTCCAGCCGGG
This sequence comes from uncultured Acidimicrobiaceae bacterium, assembly GCA_963727955.1. Classification (GTDB taxonomy): domain Bacteria; phylum Actinomycetota; class Acidimicrobiia; order Acidimicrobiales; family RAAP-2; genus Bog-756. The sequence goes on along the minus strand of CAVSII010000008.1, from coordinate 134,300 downwards.
CCAGATCGAGCAGGTCCTGGACCAGTCGTTCGAGGCGGCGCGCCTCGCCGCTGATGATGGCGGCTGCTTCCGCCGGGTCGTCGGCGGCCCCGTCGACCACCGCCTCGGCGTAGCCGCGGATGGAGGTCAGCGGTGTCCGCAGCTCGTGGGAGACGGAAAGGAGGAACTGGCGTTCCTGCTCCCGCGCCCGCACCAGGTTGGTGCCCATGGCGTTGATCGACTCGGCCAGCTGGACGAATTCGGGATCCTCGCGGGGACGGACGGGCACGGTGGCATCCAGGTCGCCCGAGGCGATCCGGCGGGTGACCGATACCGCCGCCACCAGCGAACGGCTGAAGCGCCGGGCCAGGGCGGTGGCCACCACTGCCCCCGCTATGAGGCCGATGACCCCGATCAGCAGGAAGTACCGGATGCCGTCGGCCGGGTCGTGGATCTGGCGGGTGACCACCAGTACGGGCTGGTAGGAGGTCACTCCGCTGATGGGGGTGGGAATGGCCGAGTAGGCCAGCAGGGACGAGGTGTGCCCGATTGTCTGTCGTCCCTGTTGGAGGCCGGGGACATCCAGGTCGGCCGCGGTGATCCCCGACGGCAGCGGGGGACCGGTGATGGCGCCGTCGGGTTGGAGGGCCAGCACGTCGATGCCGGCCAGACCGGCCGCTTCGGAGATGAGCTTCTTGTCCCGCTGGAAGGCGGCCTTGGTCCGGAAATGGGTGTCGGAGAAGGTGGACGAGATGGCCTGGGCCTGACCGGCCAGCTCCTGGGTCCCGGTGCCGATGGCGGCGTGCCGGATGAAGATGGCGCTCCCGATGGTGGTCACCACCACCGTGGCCGCCACCAGGACGAGGATGGTGATGGTGAGCCGGCGTCTCATCCCAGTCGGTAGCCGACGCCCCACACCGTGGCCAGGGGCAGGTCGGGGCCGAGCTTCTTGCGGAGTTGGCGTACGTGCACGTCCACCGTCCGCTCGTCGCCGTACCAATCGTCGCCCCACACCCCGTTGAGAAGCTGTCGGCGGGACAAGGCCAGCCCGAGATTGCCGGTCAGAAAGGCCAGAAGATCGAACTCGCGGGTGGCCAGGGGCACGACGTCTCCGCTCCGGCGTACCTCCCGCCGCCGGGTGTCGACCTCGATGGCGCCCAGGGTGACCAGGGGATCGGGTCCCACCGCCGGAGCCTCGGTGCGGCGAAGGATGGCGTGCACCCGGGCCACCAGCTCACGGGCCGAGAAGGGCTTGGTCACATAGTCATCGGCTCCGAGCTCGAGGCCCAACACCCGATCGACTTCATCGTCGCGGGCGCTGAGGATGAGCACAGGCACGGCGCGAGGATCCGCCCCCAGGGGTGCGCCGCCCGGCGGCGGACTTCCGTTCCGCAGCCGGCGGCAGACATCGAAACCATCGAGATCGCCGGGCAGTCCGATGTCGACGATGACCAGCTTGGGCCGCTCCCTGTCCACCAGGGCCAGCCCGGGCCCAGCCTCGTCAGCCTGCAGGACGCGGAACCCGTCCCGACGCAAGTACATGGCCACCAGGTCCGATATGTGGTGATCATCCTCGATGACCACCACGGTGTCTTCAGCGGCCACCATGAGGACCAGCCTGCCACCCAGGGGATCCGTGCGTCCGCCACCATGAGGAAAGTGTGAGCAGAGGGGGCCGGGGTCACCGGGGCCGACAAAGGCGCCGGTAGGCTGCAAGCGCTATGCCGGCCTACCTGGAGACCATCGTGGCCGCGCACCGGCAAGAGGCGGCCGCCGACCACCGCGACCTGGCGGTCGCCCGCGCCGAGGCGGCTGCGGCCGGACCGGTCCGTTCGTTTGCATCGGCCCTTCGTACCGCCCATCAGCGTGACGGCATGGCGGTGATCTCCGAGATCAAGCGGCGCTCGCCCTCCCGCGGCGATCTCGACCTCGCACTGGATCCCGCTCAGGTGGCGGCCGACTACCAGGCCGGAGGTGCGGCCTGTCTGTCGGTGCTCACCGATCAGGCCTTCTTCGGCGGCGGACCCGATGATCTGCGGGCGGCCCGGGCCGCCTGCTCCCTGCCGGTGCTGCGCAAGGACTTCACCGTCAGCCCCCTCGACGTGTGCGACGCCCGGTCGATGGGCGCCGACGCCGTACTGCTCATCGCCGCAGCGCTGGACGACGACCAGCTGGCATCGTTCATAGAGCTGGCCGACTCCCTCTCCCTCACCGCCCTGGTCGAGGTGCACGACGAGGACGAGTTGGTCCGTGCCCTGGCCGCCGGAGCCACGGTGATCGGCGTCAACCAACGGGACCTCCACACGTTCGAAGTCGACCGACGTCGCGCCGTGGCACTGGCCGCCGCCATCCCCGACGGGGTGGTGGCGGTGGCCGAATCGGGCATCAGCGACGCCGACGACGTGGCTGCCCTGGCGGCAGCCGGGTACCACGCGGTGTTGGTGGGGGAGGCACTGGTGCGTGCCGGCGACCGCCGTGCCGCAGTGGCCGGCCTGCTCGGGGCCCAACCGTGACCGACGGCGGAGTGGATGACCACGGGGAGGGATTCTTCGTCAAGGTCTGCGGTGTGACCAGCGAAGCCGATGCTCTCCTGGCGGTGGGGATGGGAGCATCCGCCGTCGGGTTCGTGTTCGCCCCGTCCCCGCGGCAGATGGCCCCGGCCGCCGTGGCCGACATCGTCAAGCGGCTTCCACACGAGACGGTCACCGTGGGCGTCTTCCGGGACGAGGCGCCTCAGCGGGTCATCGAGATCGCCAACCAGATCGGATTGCAGGCCGTGCAGCTGCACGGCATGGAGTCGGCCGAGGACACCCGTTGGATCGCCAGCCGGACGGCTTGCACCATCAAGGCCTTTCCCGCCGGCCACCGCAATATCGAACGCTTTACCGACTACGGTGCCCGGTTCCTCTTGATCGACGGTGCCAACCCGGGGTCGGGCGAGCTCTTCGACTGGCGTCTGGGCGAGGGGGTGGTCGACCCCGGTCGTCTCATCGTGTCGGGAGGGCTCCGGCCGGAGAACGTCGGACAGGCCATCGTGCATCTGCGCCCGTGGGGTGTGGACGTGAGCAGCGGCGTCGAGGCCTCGCCGGGCGTCAAGGATCCGGGAAAGCTCCGGGCCTTCATCGCAGCCGCCCAGGAGGCGGCCGGCCGGGTGGCCCGGTCCCACCAACTCGAGACGTCGGGCGGCGGGCCGGCCGAGGGCCAAGGCACGAGCACCGACCCCTCCGACCTCTTCGATTGGCAGAACGAATAGTGGCCACCGACATCATGGGAGACCCCGGTCCGAGCGGCCGGTTCGGGGAGTTCGGCGGGCGCTACGTCCCCGAGTCGTTGGTGCCGGCCTGTACCGAGCTCGAGGAGGCCTTCCGTACGGCGTGGGTCGACCCGTCCTTCCGGGCCGAGCTCGACGGTCTGCTGGGCAGCTTCGGGGGCCGGCCCACACCGGTCACCGAATGCCGGCGTCTGTCGGCCGAGCTGGGGCTGCGGATCCTGCTCAAGCGGGAGGACCTGGCCCACACCGGCTCGCACAAGATCAACAACGTGGTCGGTCAAGGGCTCCTGGCCCGCCGGATGGGGAAGACCCGGCTGATCGCCGAAACCGGGGCGGGGCAGCACGGCGTGGCCACGGCCACGGCCGCCGCCCTGTTCGGCATGACCTGCACCGTCTACATGGGAGAGGTGGATACCCACCGACAGGAGCTCAACGTCTTCCGTATGGAGCTCCTCGGGGCCGAGGTGCGTCCGGTGCACAGCGGGAGCAGGACGCTCAAGGACGCCGTCAACGAGGCCTTGCGCGACTGGGTGGCCACAGTGGCCGACACCCATTACTGCGTGGGCTCGGTCATGGGTCCCCACCCGTTCCCCTGGATGGTGCGACAGTTCCAGCGGGTGATCGGTGAAGAGGCCCGTCAGCAGTGCCTTGAGCTGCTCGACGGAATGGACCCCGACCTGGTGGTGGCCTGCGCCGGTGGCGGTTCCAACGCCGCCGGCATCTTCGCCGGGTTCGCCGACACCACCCAGGCCGTCCTGGTGGCCGTGGAGGCGGCCGGTGGGGCGGCTATGACCAACGGCATCCCCGGTGTGCTCCACGGGATGCGCAGCACCCTCATCCAGAACGAAGAGGGCCAGATCCTCGAGGCCCACTCCATATCGGCCGGACTCGACTACCCGGGCATCGGTCCCGAGCACGCCCATCTGGGAGAGGTGGGTCGGGCGCGCTACGAATCGGCCACCGACGACCAGGTGCTCGACGCCTTGCAACGACTGGCCCGTACCGAGGGGATCATCCCCGCCCTCGAGTCGGCTCACGCCTTGGCCTGGGTCATCGCCCGGGCCGGTTCGGCCGACCTGCCCACCGGGTCCACCGTGCTGATCAACCTGTCCGGGCGGGGGGACAAGGACGTGGCCCAGGTGCGTGACCTGCTGGGGTTCTCCCCGTGACCGCGGTACCGGCCGACCCGGCCTCCTCGCTCGACCCCGGCCCCGACCGCCTGGGCGCCACGTTGATGGCTCACCGCGACGCCGGACGAAAGCTGCTCGTTCCCTATGTGACCGGCGGCATGGACGACGAGTGGCTGCTCACCGTGGAAGCCTTGGCCGACGCCGGAGCCGACGCCATCGAGGTGGGCATCCCCTTCTCCGATCCGATGATCGACGGGCCCACCATCCAGGAGGCCTCGCTGCGGGCCCTGGAACGGGGCACCACACCCGACGGGATCCTGGCCGATCTCAGCCGCATCGATGCCGGGGTGCCAGTGGTGGTGATGACGTACTACAACCTCATCCTCCGAGCCGGGCACGCCCGCATCGCCGGCACCATGGCCCAGTCCGGCGTGGCCGGAGCCATCATTCCCGACCTGCCGCTGGAGGAGCTCGACCCGTGGTCGGCGGCCGCCGACCACCAAGGTGTGGCCACGGTGCTGTTGGTGGCACCCTCCACACCGCCCGACCGGGTGCGGGCCATCTGCGCCCGCTCTCGCGGTTTTGTCTACGCCGTCGGGCGGATGGGTGTGACCGGTGAGCAGACCGAACTGGCCGCATCGGCCAGTCAGACCGCCCAACGGGCGGTGGCCGTCACCCCCTTGCCGGTCTGCGTGGGGATCGGGGTCTCCACCCCCGAGCAGGCGGTCGAGGTCTGCCAGGTGGCCGACGGTGTGGTCGTCGGTTCCGCTCTGGTCCGCCGCCTGCTGTCAGGGGCCGGGCCCGAGGGGGCCGCCGACTTCGTGGCTTCCTTGCGTCACGCCCTCGACGCCATCTGAGTCGATCGGTCCGGCCGGGATGTTGAGGGCCGGGCCGCCGGTCGCACCAGGCGTCCGATCGTTCGGATGAGGGACGGGCGGCGCCGGTTGTCGGAGCGCTGCTCGAGCCGCCGTCGGATCAACTCTCGTCGCTCCTGCAGGTCGCGGAAGGTGATAGCGCCGGTGTCCTCGGTGAATCCCATGGCCGCCCGGTAGCCATCCAGATCGATCGGGCTCTCGGCCAGCTCCACACCGATGTCGCGGGCGATCCGTTCGCCATGCCGCTCGGTGAAGTAGGTGATGACGGCCAATATCTCCCCCAGGATGTCGACATCGGGTGCCAGTGTGGCCATCGAGCCGTTGAGAAAGAGGATGTCCTTGACGAAGAGCATGAGCTCCTTGGGCAGGCGGGCACCGTAGCCGAGCAGGGCCTTGGTCACCTCCCGCAGCTCGGCCACCATCTCGTCGGCCGTCAGCAGGGTGGGGTCGATGGCGGGCCGGTCCAGTCCGAGGTCGCTGATGACAGCGTCCACGTCGACGCCCACCGGCAGGGCGCCGAGGTCGCGGAGTGCCTCCACCTGGACGGTCAGGTTGTTCGAGGTGGCGCCCATCTGCAGGCGGAGGAAGGCCAGCCGCTTGCGCTCGTCGAGGCGTCCGGTGATCCCGAAGTCGAGCAGAGCCACCGTGCCGTCCCGCTGGACGAGAAGGTTGCCGCCGTGCAGGTCCCCATGGAAGACGCCCCACAGCAGGGCCCCTTCGAGGAAGGTGATCAGGCTGGAGCGGAGCACGGCGGCGGTGTCGATGCCGGCGGCCCGCATTCCCCGGGCGTCCCCCCACGAGAACCCGTGGAGGTGTTCCATGACCAGCACCCGTCGGGTGACCAGAGCGGGATGGGGCCGGGGCACCACGATCAGGTGGTCGACGCTGCCGGCGAACACCTCGGCCAGATCGAGCATGTTCTGGGCCTCGAGCCGGAAGTCGAGCTCCTCGACGATGGTTTCGGCAAACAGGTCGACCAGGGCGGGAGGGTTGGTGAGAGCTGTGATCGGTATCCGCCCCACCAGCAGGGGAGTCACCCAGGCCATGGCGGCGATGTCCAGACGGACCAACGATGCCACGCTGCGCCGCTGGACCTTGACCACCACCCGCTCGCCCGTCCGCAAGGTGGCCGCATGCACCTGGGCGATCGAGGCCGAGGCCAGAGGGATCGGGTCGAACGAGGTAAAGACATCGCCCAACGTGCGCCCCAGGTCTTCCTCGATGGTCCGGCGGACGGCAGCAAACGGCTCGGGCGGCACCTGATCGCGCAGGAGACGGAATTCTTCGACCAACTCCTCCGGAAAGATGCCTTCCCCGGAGGAGATGATCTGCCCGAGCTTGATGTAAGTCGGGCCCAGTTGCTCGAAGGCGGAACGGAGCCGGCGGGAGATCCCGGCACGGGACCGCGCCGCGCCCCGGTCGCGTAGCCACCATCCGGCGAGGGCCGAACCGATGCGGAACACGACGGCCAGGACGCGCATCCCGGACGGAAGTCCCTGGGGGCTCACCAACTGCCGGGCCAGGTCGGCGGCGCGCTGTCGCAGCACGGCCATGTCACCGTCGGCGTCGGCCGGAAAGCGCCACGGCATGGTGGCCGGCTCGACGGTCCACGGTCCGTGGGGTGTGAACGCCCCTACGGCCAGATCGGGTCGAGCGCTCGACGAGGGTGTGGGGCCGGATGGGCTCAACTGCTCAACCATAGTGATCCAACGGTAGGGGGACGGTGGCCCGCATCACCCGGTCGACCGGTGGTGTCCTGCCCCGTCCGGCTGCGGAACCGATGCGGTTTAGGCCGGCTTGATCACGAGGCACCCGTTGTGCCCACCGAACCCGAAAGAGTTGGACAGTACCGGTCCGGGCTCCCAGGGCCGGGCGGTGCCGGCCACGATGTCGAGGTGGATGTCGGGATCGGGTTGCTCGTAGCCCGACGTCGGGGGGATGAGGTCGTGTCGGATGCTGAGGATGGCCGCCACCGCCTCGATGGCCCCGCAGGCACCCAGGCCATGTCCGGTGATGCCCTTGGTCGAGGTCACCGGAGGGGCGTTGGCCCCGAAGACCTTGGCGATGGCGTCGGCTTCGGCCCGGTCGTTGAGCGGGGTCGAGGTGCCGTGTGCGTTGATATGGCCGATCTGGTCAGGCGTGACGCCGGCATCTTCCATGGCCAGCGTCATGCAGGCGGCCGCCCCGGATCCGCCGGGAATGGGGGCGGTGATGTGGTGGGCGTCGGCCGTGCTGGCCGAACCGGCCAGTTCCGCGTAGATGCGCGCTCCGCGGGACACGGCGTGGTCCCACGCCTCGAGGACGAGGGCACCGGCGCCCTCGGTGATGACGAAACCGTCCCGCCGGATATCGAACGGGCGTGACACCCCCGAGGTCGAGAGTGCGGTCATGTTGGCGAAGGCAGCCATGCCCACGCCGGTCATGCCTGCCTCGGCGGCACCCCCGATGGCCACGTCACAACGGCCGGACGAAACCAGCCATGCGGCGTGGCCGATGCTGTGGGCCCCCGCCGCGCAGGCGGTGGTGATCGTCTCGGACGGCCCGTGCCATCCCGTACGGATCGATATGTTGGCCGCCGCCGCGTTGGACATCATCATCGGTACGAGCCGAGGAGACACCCGCCGGGCCCCCTTCTCGCCGAACAGGAGGATCTGGGCTTCGAGGGTCTCCAGGCCGCCCACCCCGGTCCCCATCACCACACCGGAACGGCCCGGGTCGGCACTGAACTCGCCGGCGTCGTCGAGGGCCATGGTGGCCACGGCCACGCCGAACTGGGCGAAGCGGTCCAGTTGTCGGGCCTCTTTGGTGGTGAACCACCGCTCGGGATCGAAGTCGGGCACCCGACGCTCACCGACCGGGGGCGGTCCGTTGAGCCCGGTCCACAGAGCCTCGGTGCCGATGCCGCAACACGAGGCGACGCCGAGGCCGGTGACGGCCACCCGACGCCCGGCCACGGGATTGCCGTCAGGACCGGTGCCCAGGAGCATCAGAGCTTGGCGTTGATCAGATCGAAGGCCTGACCCACCGTCTCGATGCCTTCGAGCTCGGTTTCCTCCACCGAGACGTCGAAGCTCTCTTCGAGGGCCATCACCAGTTCCACGAGGTCGAGACTGTCGGCATCGAGATCCTCAGCAAACCGAGCTTCCCGGGTCACCTTGTCCGCACTGACCTGGAGAACCTCGACCGCGCACTCCTTGAACTTCTCGAATGCCTCGTCCTCACTCACGCACTTGCTCCTTTTCCATGGCTGGTTTCCATTGCTGGTCTCACTCTGACTTGCTCTTACGGGACTTGCTGTTACAGGCCCATGCCCAGGCCACCGTCGACGGGCAGAACCGCGCCGGTGATGTAGCTCGCCTCTGAGGAGGCGAGGAACCCCACGGCTTCGGCGATCTCTGCGGGACGGCCCGGACGGCCCAGTGGCACCTGTGCCGTCATCGAACTGAGCCGGTCCTCGCCGAGAGCAGCGAGCATATTCGTTTCGACGAGGCCCGGTGCGATGACGTTGACGGTGATCGCCCGGCTGGCCACCTCCCGTGCCATCGAACGGGCCATGCCCACCAGCCCGGCCTTGGTGGCGGCGTAGTTGGCCTGTCCAGGGGAGCCGATGAAGGCACCGACCGAGGACACCATGATGATCCGGCCCCGGTGGAGTCGGACCATCCTGGTCAGAGCCCTTTTGGCCACCCGGAACACCCCTGTCAGATTGGTGTCGATCACCTCGGACCACGCCTCCTCGCTCATCCGCAGCACCAGCGTGTCCCGGGTGATGCCGGCGTTGGCCACCAGGACCTCGACCGGTCCCCAGGTCGACTCGACGGTGGCGAAGGCCTGCTCCACCTGGGCGGGGTGGGCCACGTCGCAGGTGAGACAGAGAAGGCGATCGCCCACCATCCCGGGGTCCTCGACCCCGCCCGACCGTGAGGTCACAGCCACCTTGTCACCGCGGCCGTGGAACCACTGGGCACAGGCCAGACCGATCCCCCGCGACCCCCCTGTGATCATGACCACCCGCCCGTCCGCCTCGTCGCCGGGTCCGGTCACGATGAGCTCTCGGTGGTCCGAATCCAGGCGACAGGTTGCCCCTCGACCACCCGTTCGCCCCGCACGGCCAGCCAACGGACCAGGATCCCGTCGAAGGGGGTGCGGACATCGGTGAGCCCCACGGTACCCACCCGGTCACCCACGGCCAGGCGCGAGCCCGGTTCGGCGCCTTTCCCACTGCCGGGGGCTGCTGTGGCTTCGGCCAGTGCCGTGCTCTCCAGCGCGGCCAGGGCCACGTCGGGCTCGAACACGCCGGGTGCCGGGCTCACGATCACCCGTTCGGAGGTGTAGAGGTGCTCGCCTTGATGGTCAGGTCCCGCCGCCGCCCAGTCGTCGGTGCCTGCCACCGTGTCCATCAGCTTGTCGAGGTCGGCGGGTATGGCGACAGCCACCCCCCGCACATCGGGGATGGTGCGACGGACCATGCCCGTCAGGACGCCTCCGGGGCCGAGCTCGGCCAAAATGGTGGTACCCCTGCCCCCCAACGTCTCGAGCGACTGTCGCCACCGTACGGGGCTGCAGAGCTGAGCCGAAAGTAACCCCGGCCACTCGTTCGGATCGGTATGGACCCGGGCGTCGACGTTGGCCACCACCGGCACCTCGGGCGAGTGGAAGGTCACGCCTTCGAGGGTCTGGCGCAGCCGGGCGCGGGCCGGCAGCATGAGCTGAGTGTGAAAGGCACCTGACACCGGGATGGGGAGGACCTTGCGGGCGCCCAACTCCTTGGCCCGCTCCGAGCCGTTGGCCACACCGGAGACCGTTCCGGCGATGACCACCTGGCCGGGGGCGTTGTAGTTGGCCACCCAGACCTGGTCCTCCGCCCGCTGGCAGGCGGCCTCGGCGTCATCGTCGGCGATCCCGATGAGGGCGGCCATGGTCCCGGGCTGCTCGTCGGCGGCCGCCTGCATGGCCTCCCCCCGTTCCAGAACCAGGCTGGTCCCGTCGGGCAGGGAGAGCGACCCCGACGCCACCAGCGCCGTGTACTCGCCGAGGCTGTGACCGGCGCAGGCGGCCGGGAACAACCCCAGCCGCTCGACGGCGTCCAGTACGACCAGGCTCATCACGAAGGTGGCCAATTGGGCGTTGGCCGTCCGGGTCAACTCGTCCATGGGGGCATCGAGCAGAAGAGCGGTGATGTCCCGCCCTGCGATATCCGATGCCTCGGCCGCAACTTCCCACGAGGGGTGCTTGACCCAGGCATGACCCATCCCGGACCGCTGTGAACCCTGTCCTGGGAAGGCAAAGGCCAGCACCCACCGACTCCTCTCGAAAGCTGCGATCGCACGTGACCGTCGTGGCTGGACAAGTGTGGCACGACCGCGCCGAAATGGGGACATTACCCAGGGGTCACCGGCCGAAAAAGGACGACGATCGGAGTTGGTATCGACGGCTGCAGGCGGCGCCATTTCGTCAATTCCGATGATTGCCGTGCCTGACCTTCCTGCCTAAGGTCACCCGGGCCGAGGGGTTTTCCACGTTTCCCAGTGGTGGTAGGACAACAACGCAAGAACGGGCACCGATTGATGGAGGAGAACGCAATTATGAGGATTTTGACGCGCAGGTCGGCCTATGCCGTGGGAGCAGCGGCCCTCGGGCTCGGGCTGGTGATAGCCCTTCCGGGAGTCGCCGCCGCCGGACAACCGTGGGGTCCGGGTGGCCCCGGTGGTCCAGGGTATCCGGGCGGGCCCGGTCTCCAGGGGGCGGTGTTCGCCTCGCCGCTCGGTTCTCAACCCTGCGGTTCTCCGAGCTACCCGACCATCACCGCCGCGGTGAATGCATCTCATCCGGGTGGCACGGTCATCGCCTGCCCCGGCACCTACAGCGAGGACGTGATCGTCCAGCAGTCGGTGACCATCATCGGCCGGGGGGCCACCGTTGACCCCGGCTCGGCCACCAACTCACCGTTCTATGCGGAGGAGGGGAGCAACGCCTTCACGGTGGTGGCACCCAACGTGACCATCGAGGGGTTCACGGTGATCGGGGCCAGCGGGGACGGGATCCTCTCCGCCGGCAATCAGTCGACCTTCAAGAACAACCTGGCTGAGGACAACGGCGGCACCGGCATCGACCTCAGCGGAGCCTCGTGGTCGACTGTTTCCGGTAACACCGCCGTCAACGACGTGGGCGGGGGCTACACCCTGACCAACGACGCAGGCGGTTTCCCCGAGTTCGCCGGCCACACCGCCTCTCACGACAACATCGTGGGCAACACGGCCAAAAACAATCCCGGCGGTTGCGGGGTGATCCTGGCCGACCATCTGGGTTCCTTGACCGGGGTGAACATGACCCAGGGCATCTTCGACAACACCGTGACCAGCAACCTTCTCGACGGGAACGGCACCACCGCCGAAGGAGCGGGAGTGATCATGGCCTCACCCATGCCCGGGGGTGCCGTCTACGACAACACCATCATCGGGAACTCGATGAGCGAAAACGGCATCGGCGGGGTGACCATCCACGGTCATATTCCGGGCCAGTACTTCGCCGGCAACAAGATCATCGCCAACAACATCGGGACCAACAATCTCCTCGGCGACTACGGCGATCCGGGTACCACCGGGGTGTATCTGGGCAATGCCAACCCGGTCAGCGTCGTCGTGGCCTTCAATGCCATCCACGGCAACCAGTACGGGATCTTTGCCGCCGGACCGGTGACAGTGGTCGGGAAGCAGTTCAACTTCTTCTTCGCCAACGGGTCGCCCTTCGGCTCGACGCCCGTCTACGCCGGGTGATCTCACGGGACAACGGGCCGTCGTTGGGCACGGCGGCCCGTTGTTTCGGATCGCCCCCAAACCCGGCGCCGGGCTCCTAAGGTTGTCCAGGGGCCGTCAGGCCCCGGGAGTTCGTCGGAAGGGATGGGCATGCTGCTCAAGGGTCTCAATCACGTGGCCGTGATCACCAACGATGCCTCTCGCTTGAATGAGTTCTACCAAGAGGTATTCGAAGCCGAGATCATGAGGGACGGGTCGGAGCTCCCGCGGGGTGAAGGTCCCCGACTGTCAATCATCAGAATCGGTGACTGGGCGGAGCTCAATGTCTTCGAGATCGAAGGCAACACCGAAGCCGATCGGCAGACGCCGATGTTCGGTCGGGGCCGTCTCGACCATCTGGCCCTGCAGGCATCCTCGCTGGACGCCTTCGAGGACATCAGGGATCGGCTGATGGCCCGAGGGGCAGCAGACGACTTCGTGACCGATTTCGGTCCCATCCTGAGCATCTTCTTCCGCGATCCGGACGGTCTCGAATGCGAGGTCTGCGTCGAGAACCCCGATGCTGTCGCCGGTGCCGGCAACCCTCCAGGCACCCGGGCGGCCCGATACTCGTAAGGGTGGCGCGGGGGACTCGGTAGCCGGGTCCGATCCGAGGCGGCGCGGCGAGCATTTTGTCGAAGATTGCCGGGCCGAGAGCCAGTGGCGGAACCGGCTCAACCGGCCCGGCCAGCCCTTTCTATCGACACAACGTTGGAATGAACTGAGAGGGGGGTGCAACCAACGGAAGACATCGGTGGCGCTGTTTGCGTTTCAACGGAAGCGAATACCGGCGACTGAAGAATCAGATTTCCGACAGGCCAGAGTGCCCTCGATCGGCACTCGTTGTCACGCTGCGAAGGTGACCTCTCGTACGTTTGGCCCGGGTCCCGCAGGACGGACCGACCCGAAGGACCAAGGCCCCTGGTCGTTCAAGCGTGGAACAATCACTGGCATGGAGGTGCCGCATGCGTTGCCGTACAACGGACACTGGAGGATGGCCGTCTGGGCCCTTCGAGTGGGGTACGTCGGGCTGGCTGTCGCCATTGCCGGCATCGTCGTGATGTCGCTGGGGTCCACCCCATGGGTCCTCTTCGCCGGGGTGATCATTTGGCTGGCGACCGCTGCCGTCACGTTGGGAGGGTTCTTCTGGTCCCGGCACGAGCTTCCCGAGCCGCGACCGGGGTTCTGGTCGATGCGGCTCATGCTCATCCACGACACGGTCCACGCGCAGAGCTCGGCTCCGCCTGCCTGACGGTTCCGCTGATCTCGGGTGGGGGCTGGCCCCGGTCGGCTTTGAGGGGCAACCAGGGTGTGCCCCGACCGCCGGGTCACGAGCGAGGATCGGCCGTAGCCGAGCGGCACGCCACGAACCCACCCGGAATTGGTCCTGGGGTGTTTTACGGACCTGGAAAGGCGGCCTGGAAGGCCGCCCCGAACTCGACGTCACCCCGGACACGGGGGGTCTCGCTCACGGGCCGTCCGAGCAGAAGGGCAAGGAGGTCCCGGCTGGTGGCCTCGATGACGGCAGTCGCTGTCGAGTTCGGATCCGCGGGGTGCGCGTCAACCACATCTCCACTCACGGAAACCATGAAGGTAGGACCATCAATGGCAACCAGCAGCCAGGTGCCTTGGAGCTTGCTGTCAAACGTTCGGTGGTTGGTTCGTCGAACGCTCAGCCTTTTCAATCGGGTCGGCAGTACCACTCTCACAAACAGTTCGCTCCAGTCATCCAATCCAAGGTCGAGATCGGAGCCGTGGACCTCAACCTCGGTGAGCCTCAGGAGCGACAGACCCCAAAGGGGAATCGTTCCAAGGTCGGGGTTGTCGGCGGGTTCGACGATGTCTCGTTCCCACACCGCGCTGTCCAGCGCACTCCAGACCTGACTGAGTTGCCTGCTCAAGCTGCGTAACGATCCAACAACCTCATGCGGGTCTTCGCCCGGGGCTGGTTCAAGCGTTCGTGGGCGCTGTGATGCGCGACCCTCCGGGTAATAGGCCGCTTTTTTTCCCGAAAGGCAAGCACGCGTAATGCGAAGTAGTGCATCGGCTCCGTAACGGAGATGGCAGGCAATGGTGAGCCGAGTCCAACCAGGAAGCAAAGAAGGCTGCAACAGCGTCTGCGTGCTCAAATCTGACAGAGCCTCAGCAATGAGCTCCGACCGGCGGCCGGTTGCCGCCACGATGCCGCGAACCGGATGGGCAGAGGGTGGCACCGCAGCCATTATGCCCTCGAGGCCGATCGCTGCTGATGCCCAATGACCTGTCCTGCACAGCGGATACGGGCGGATTATCGAGCGTGACTGACCGGCACTTCGATCGGCGCCTGCGCCTCGACAAAGTGGACCGGCTCGGTGACCTTGCGCCATCACGGCCGGTTCCACATCGGCGTGGGCCGCTCCTATGCCGGCTGGAGGATCCTCCTCCTCGTGGCCGGCCGGGACATCCGCATCTTCGGGATCGATGGCTCCCCGCTTCGCCACCTCACCCTGGACAGGGCAAAGGACTACCAGCCTCTTCCGTGACCGGCAGTCCGTTGTTGTCTACGATGTCGCCAGACATCTGTCTCCGATGTCTGGCGACATCACACGGGTGCCCGGGGCGGGATTCGAACCCGCACGCCCTTTCGGACAGTGGATTTTGAGTCCACCACGTCTGCCATTCCGTCACCCGGGCCAGCTGGACTTTCGTCCTTTGGAGATTGGGCTATCCCAACAGCATCCCAACAATCGGAGAGGCATACGTGCCGACGAAGCTGGCGGAGCCAAAGAAACCGTCGCTGCCGAAGTTCAAGGCCATCACGGTGGAGAAGGGTATCCGACAGGTGGGACCCAAACGGTTGGAGGTCAGGGTCTTGGCTGGGCGCACTCGGGAGACCAGCACACACGGATGAGGGGAGAGCGGTGACGGCCATGGCCGCATATCGGATCAAGGTCGAGCATGCTCGTCGCAGGCCTCCACCTCCCCACCGTTTGCCCTTCCCGACGGCGAACGTGGGGAGGGCGCTGCCGACGCGGTGCGGATGGATCGCCTGTCGTCTCTTTCCCGTCAGGTGAAGTTGAGGGACGATCCGCTTCCGAAGGTGAAGGCGGCGTAAGGCCCCCAGGTCGAGGAGCAGGCATTCAAGACGTTGGTGACAAGCGTCAGGAGCGCCGCCGGCGACGTGGAAAACGAGCCAGTGATAGTGGTGGTTGCCCCCGCCGGCGCCGCGATCTCATCGAATGGCCCGACGGGCGTTACCAGCGGGCTCGTACCGTTCAAGTAGACGACCGTCGTGCTCTTGATCGCCGGAGTCGCTGCCCAAACGACCTTCAGCTTCAGGCCCTGGATCGTGTCCTGCGTGTTGAACCCGGTGCAGCTGTTGGCGAAAGAAGTCGTCGAAGTCGGATTGATGAGCTTCCCGACGCCCTTCACCGTCATACCTGTGATGGTGACCGGGATTCCGGCAGCGTTGACTATCGGGCCTGTGACGCAAGAGCCGGTTGCGCCCGTGAACTTTATGGTTTCGTGGACACTCGATCCCGTGGCCGTCAAGTGGGGATGAAAGGTCCCGTTCCCGGTGATTGAGCAATTGGCCGTGCCGTAGGCCGGGAGAGGGCCGGCGAACGCCGTTTCGGTATTGACAAATGTCAGTGCTGCGGCCAGAACCGCTGCTGTGGCAAAGCAAAGAAGCGACCGTCGCATGAGCAATCCCACCTCATCGTCATGGCCCGCCCCAACGAGCCGCCAGCTCTGTGGCGGTCGCCGAGTGAAGATTTCCACCCCCCGGCGACCGCTTGGCGAACAGTAGCGCCTATCGCTTATCTCTGCTGACGTGGGGTGGCAATCGCCTTGACCCCCGAGATTCGGAGGCGCGGCTCAGTCAGGCTGTTCGGTCGGTCTGGCAAAGCGACTCTTCCGCTTGCGGTTATTCCGGCGGCGTATGGCCAGGAGAAGGATCAGGCCGACTACCAGCCCGACCACCCACCCCATCTCGGCCGTCAGCAGCGGCGAACCCAGTTCCTCGTCCGCCTCGCCGAGGTCGAACCCGACCTCATTCTCTTGGGCCTCGTCCTCTTGGGTCACAACAAAGGCTTACCCCATCCACCTGACATCATCCACTGTCATGAGCGCCCGCCTGGTGCCCTGATCCGGGAACCGCCCCAGACGCCCTGCAGGATCCGGGTTCTCGCCGGCACGGGCGCCGCACTCCGGTCGCACCGAGCAGGTCTCGCAGAGGGCAACGGCCTGCTTGTCAGAGCTTTTGCCGCTGTCGTCCCACGCCTCATGACCCTGGCCGACACCACTGAGCCGGGCACCGGTGGGCCGACGGGACCGTAGGCTCCGCCTGTGGAGCGGTCCGAGGAGGTATTCGACGCCGACACACCAAGGGAAGCCTGGGCCGCCATCGGATGCCAGAGCGCCCTTACCCTGGTGGCCGTCGAGATCTGGCTGATCGAGCTTCCCTTTGTCCGTCCGGTGATCACCGCCGTAGGCACACACACCCACCGGCCGCTGGTGCTGGTCAACGTGGTGGCCGAGTGCGACGGCGTGACGGTGGAGGGCTGGGGGGAGTGTGCTGCACTGGCCGATACCACCTACGACCACGAGGACGCCCCCCGCGCCTTTGACACCCTGGCCTACCAGCTGGTTCCTGCTCTGGTGGAAGCGGCGGCCGGCGATGGCGATCGGGTGCCGACCCCGGTAGGGCTCCGAAATGTGCACGGAACGGGGTCGGACGCCCCTCTGGCCTTCGCCGCTCTGGAGATGGCCGTGGCTGATGTTCATCTGCGAGCGGAGGGCCGGTCGCTGGCCTCCGTGCTCGGCGTTGAGGGCCGTTGGGTCGAGCTCGGTGCCGTGGTCGGCCGGGCAGCGTCGGTGGACGCTCTTCTGTCGGAGGTCCACTCCCTGGTCGGCCAGGGGTACCGACGCCTGAAATTGAAAGTGGGTCCCGGGTGGGACGTGGATCCCGTGTCCCGTGTGGTGGGGAAGTTCCCCCATCTGCTTGTGCAAGTGGATGCCAACGGTGCCTATCGGGAGGCGGACATGGACCATCTGATTCTGCTCGACCGGTTCGGTCTCCTCTGCCTCGAACAACCCTTCGACCGGGCCGATCTCGATGCCCATGTCGGCCTGGGCCGTCGGATGGCCACACCGATCAGTCTCGACGAGAGCGCCGACTCGGTAGAGGCCGTGCGTCACGCCCTGGCCATCGGGGCCTGTTCGGTGGTGGGGGTCAAACCCTCACGATTGGGGGGACTGGGGTCGGCCCTCGATCTGGTTGCGTCCTGCACGGAGGCCGGGGTTCCCCTGTGGATGGGGGGCATGTTCGAGTCCGGCTACGGCCGCGGGGTCAACACCACGTTGTCCGCCCTGCCCGGGTTCGTCTGGCCGGGCGATCTCAGCCCGGCTGCGCTGTACCTGGCCAGTGACATCGTTCCGCCGCCCGTCCTCAACCGGACCCCGCCGGAAGGCGCCCTGGTCGCCCTGGTACCGGGCGGGAACGGGATGGGCCCGGCTCCGGCCAGGGAGCGATTCGGGAGGTCCACCCTCCGCCACCAACGTATCGACGGCCTCGGTGCCTGAGCGGCCCGACCCCGGTCAGCAGGGGCGGCGTCGGTGGGGAGAGGAGAGGGCGGGGGAGAGGGAAAGCCCCGCTGGGTCGGGCTTGGTTCCGCTTGCGTGTGGGGGTCGCCCGGGGTGCGTAGAATTAACCTCCCATGCATCGCGCCATTGTCGAACGACGACTCAGTGACGCCCACGACCGTTTAGTACGTGCCCGCTCGGAGCTGGCCGTCCTCGACGAGCAACTCGTGGTGGTCAATGAGATCGCTGACGACACCCGGCTGCGGGCCTTGGTGGCAGAGACCCCGGTGGCTTCCAAGGAGCACGATGAAGCCAGTCGACAGGCCACGGTGATGCTCCAGTCCCGCAAGGCGCTGGTCGACCGTATCGCCGAGCTGGAACGGCGTCAGGACGAGTTGCTCGACCGACTGGTGGTAGGGCCGGGTTGACCCTTTCCTTTTTCAACCACAGCATCAGTAACGGCGGCTCCGAGGGTCCATCACCCGCTGTGCCCCTGCCGAGACGGAGGGCCCGATGAGCCGTCGCGTGGTCATCGCCGAGGACGAAGCCATCATCCGGCTCGACCTGAAGGAGATCCTTCAGGACGAGGGGTACGACGTGGTGGGTGAGACCGGACGAGGAGACGAGGCCGTCGACCTGGTACGTCGACACCAGCCCGACCTGGTCATCCTCGATGTCAAGATGCCGGGGTCGGACGGCCTGGCCGCGGCACGGGCCATCCACCAGCTCGAGCTCAAGGTGGCCGTCCTCATTCTCACCGCTTTCAGTCAGAGGAACCTGATCGACGAAGCTCGCGATGCCGGCGTGGCTGCCTACCTGGTCAAGCCCTTCCAACGCATCGAGCTCATCCCCGCCATCGACCAGGCCATATCCCGGTGTGAGCAGGAGTGGGCCATCGACGACGAGGCCCGCCAGTCGGCAGCGTCGGCGGACGGGGGGACACGGTCCTCGAGCGCCGAGGACAAGCTCGAAACGAGACGCCTGGTCGACGCGGCCAAGGGTCAACTGATGGAGCGATCGGGAATGTCGGAGTCCGAAGCCTTCGGCTTCATCCAAAAGACGGCCATGACCACCCGGTCGCGGATGATCGACGTCGCCCGCCAGATCCTCGAAGGCTCGCTGGCGCCCTAGCGACCAGCGGATACCACCTTCGATGGCCTCGACGCCCACAGCAGAGAAAAAGGCCAGCTCGGGCGGGGAGGGCGGCATCGCCGACCAGCGTCCCCTACTCCTGCTGGACGGGATGTCCCTGGCCTTCCGGGCCTACTTCGCCCTGCCTGCCGACTTGGCCACCACGGCCGGTGTGGTCACCAATGCTCTGCATGGGTTCGCCTCGATGCTGGTCAACCTGGTGCGCGACCACCGACCGGTGAGCATGGCGGTGGCGTTCGACCTTCCCGGACCGACATTCCGCGACGAGATCGTGACCGACTACAAAGCCGGCAGGAGTGAGGCTCCTTCCGACCTACCCCCTCAATTCGACATGATCCGCACCCTGCTTGACGCGCTGGCCATCCCGGTGGTCGGAGCCGTCGGTTTCGAGGCCGACGACGTGTTGGCCACCCTGGCCACCGAGGCCCGCGACCGCCACCAGCCGGTGATCGTGGTCACCGGCGACCGTGACTCGTATCAACTGGTGGAGGACCCGTTCATACGGGTGCTCTACAACCGCCGGGGTGTGAGCGACTACGCCCTCTATGACGAAGCGGGAATCAAGGAGAGGACCGGCGTGCGGCCGGTCGACTACACCTTTCTGGCCGCTCTCCGCGGCGATCCTTCGGACAATCTGCCCGGCGTTCCCGGGGTGGGGGAGAAGACGGCGGCCAAACTGGTCAATGAGTACGGCGATCTCGACAACCTGGCCGCCCATCTCGAGGCTCTGTCACCCAAGCTCCGACAGAACCTGGCCGACAACATCGAGCGGGTTCGTACCAACACCGAGCTGATTCCACTGGTACGTGACGTTCCCCTCGATGTCCATGTCGACCAGTTGACCCTGGGGGGATGGGATCGCGAGGAGGCCAAACGTGTCTTCGAGGAGTTCGAGCTGCGTACCATCTGGACGCGGTTCGCCTCGCTGGTCGACGACGGCCTGTTCGGTGACGTCCATGGGAGCGAGTCGGCCGGGGACGAGACCGGGCATAGCGCCGGCCGGAAGGGGGCCGGATCACCTTCGTGGCTGAGCGCGCCCGAGGTGGTGGTGGCCCGCACCGCCGACGCCGCCCGGGCTGGCCTGGCCGCTGTGTTCGTCGCCGCCCGGGCCTCCACCGGCACCGTGGCTGTTCACCCACGGTGGAGCGGGGAGCCGGGTCGATCGTCACTGGTCTCGCTCTCCTTGGCCAGCGAGGTGGCAGGGGGGAACGAGGACGCGCCGCTACCTGTGGTCTACATCGACACCTCCGATGAGGAGGGTCCGGGCCTGCTGGGCGACGCCGGCGTCGCCGCTGAGCTGTCGGGCGGCCTCGGTGCCGGAGGCCTGGGCGTGGTGGCCCACGACGGCAAGGAATTGATGCGCTCGTTGCTTCCCTACGGCATCGATATCACCCAGCTGGTGATGGATACCGCCGTTGCTGCCTACCTGCTCGACCCGAGCACCGATCGCTACCGTCTGGGGGATCTCGCCGAGCGGTTCCTGGGCGTGACTCTCGAAGGCGGAACCGGTGGGAAGGGCCAGGGGTCTTTGGCTCTCGAACCTTCACCGGCCGACGAGGGTGGGGACGAGGTGTCGGCGGCGCGGGTGACCGCTGTGCTGGCCCGCCTGCGGATTCCGCTGGCCGAGGCGCTGGCCGAGGTGGGTGAGGATCTCCTTTACGACGACATCGAGCTGCCCCTGGTCAGGGTTCTGGCCCGCATGGAGGTGACAGGAATACCCGTCGATCGGCAGGTCCTCCAGTCGATCGCCAAGGGGCTGGCCGACGAATGCCAGTCGTTGGAAGCCACCATCCAGGACCTGGCCGGGGAGCCGTTCAAGGTCAATTCCGTGCCCCAGTTGCGTAGCGTGCTCTACGACAAGCTCGGCCTGACTCCGGTACGCAAGACCAAAACAGGCTTCTCCACCGACGCCCGCACCCTTGAGCTGCTGCGTGGCCAGCACCCCATCGTCGAAGCCCTCCTCCGTTATCGCGAGATCGAGAAGTTACGGTCGACCTACGGCGAGAGCCTGGCTGCCGAAGTGGCCGACGACGGCCGCATCCATGCCACATTCCGACAGACAGTGGCCCGCACCGGCCGGCTCTCGTCGGACCGGCCCAATCTCCACAACATCCCGGTCCGCACCGTTGAGGGCCGCCGGTTCCGTGAGGCGTTCATTCCTTCACCCGGACGGCGACTGCTGGTGGCCGACTATGACCAGGTCGAGTTGCGGGCCATCGCCCATCTCTCCGCCGATCCGGGGTTGACGGCGGCGTTCGCCGCCGGCGAGGACATCCACCGCAGTGTGGCCTCGCGGGTTTTCGGGGTCGACCGCGACCAGGTGACCGGGGCCCAGCGGTCTACGGCCAAGATGGTCTCCTACGGGCTGGCCTACGGCATGGAGGCCTACGGCCTCTCGCAACGGCTGGCCGTCCCTGTCGACGAGGCCCAGCTCATCCTCGAGGCCTACTTCACCGCTTTTCCGTCGGTCCGGGACTACATGGAGGGTGCCGTGTCCGAGGCCCGGAACGTCGGGTACACGGTGACCGCCTTCGGCCGCCGCCGGCCGCTTCCCGATCTGGTCTCGACCAACTACCAGGTGCGCCAGGCGGCGGAACGCCAGGCCATGAACGCCGGAATCCAGGGCCTGGCCGCCGATCTCTTCAAGGTCGCCCTCATCCGTCTCGACGGAGGGCTCGAGAAGGAGGGGTTTGCCTCCCAGCTGGTGCTCCAGGTACACGACGAGGTCCTGGTCGATGTGGTGCCCGAGGAGGCAGAGGCGGTGGCCGCCCTCACCGAGAGGGCCCTGACCGGGGCTGCCGATCTGGCGGTTCCCCTCAAGGTGGCCATGGCCTGGGGATCGTCATGGGCCGAAGCCAAAGGATCCTGAGGGCGGACAGCGACGGCTGTGCCGGACGGGAGCGCGGCAGAGTAAGATTGTCCGCTGGTCACGACCATGTGACCTGATCTCTCCCACCGTTGTCCTGCACGGATGCGGTGGATCCGTCCGGAAAGCGAGCTACCTACTTCATGTCCGATACGCATTTTGCCACCGAGGGCACGGCCCTCCTGTCCCCAGAGGCCATGGGCCGATTCGACGAGAACGGGGTCTATCTGCCCCGTTCCGTGACTGAAGACGACCTGGAGGGCGCCTCTCTTGAGGACGCCATGGCCGGAACCATCGTCGAGTTCGAGGACGGCGACCTGGTGGAGGGGACGGTGGTCAAGATCGACCGCGATGAGGTGCTTCTCGACATCGGCTTTAAGTCCGAGGGTGTGATCCCGGTACGTGAGCTCTCTATCCGCAATGACGTCGACCCTTCGGAGATCGTGAAGTTGGGGGAGGCCATCGAGGCGCTTGTCCTCCAGAAGGAGGACAAAGAGGGCCGTCTGATCCTGTCCAAGAAGCGGGCCCAGTACGAGCGGGCCTGGGGGACGATCGAGAAGCTCAAAGAGGCGGACGAGGTGGTCACCGGACCGGTCATCGAGGTGGTCAAGGGCGGCTTGATCGTGGACATCGGCCTGCGGGGATTCCTCCCCGCATCACTGGTCGAGTTGCGTCGGGTGCGCGAGCTCCAGCCCTATGTGGGAAAGACCATCGATGCCAAGATCATCGAGCTCGACCGGAATCGCAACAACGTGGTCTTGTCCCGTCGGGCCTGGCTCGAGGAGACGCAAAAGGAACAGCGCGGCGAGTTCCTTCTCAACCTCAAGCCGGGCGAGCGTCGACGGGGCGTGGTGTCCTCGGTGGTCAACTTCGGGGCTTTCGTGGATCTGGGGGGAATGGACGGGCTGGTCCATGTGTCCGAGCTCTCGTGGAAGCACGTCGACCACCCCTCTTCGGTGGTGTCGGTGGGCGACGAGATCGATGTCGAGGTGCTCGATGTGGACCTCCCCAAGGAACGGATCAGCCTCTCGCTGAAGGCCACCCAGACCGATCCGTGGCAGGAATTCGCCAACTCGCACCAAGTCGGTGAACTGGTCTACGGACGCATCACCAAGCTGGTGCCTTTCGGTTCGTTCGTGCAGGTGGGTGACGGCATCGAGGGCCTCGTCCATATCTCGGAGATGGCCGGTCACCATGTGGACCTGCCTGAGCAGGTCGTGACCCCGGGCGAAGAGCTGTGGGTCAAGATCATCGACATCGACCTCCAGCGTCGTCGTATCAGCCTGTCCATCAAGCAGGCGGCTGAAGGGGGCGAGGTCTCCGAGGAGTACCGCGAGGCGTTCGGCGAGCATGCCTACGACGCCGAGGGGAACTACGTGGGGCCCTACGAGTTCGCCGCCGAGGCCGAGTTCACCCCGGAGACCGAAGCGCAGGCCGCCTGGGCCGATTACGTGGCCGAGCACGGCACCGCCGAGGGTGCCCCCGGCGAGGGTGCCCCCGGTGAGGGTGCGCCCGAAGGTGCTGCTGCCCCAGGCGCTGCTGCCGCAAGTGCCGCTGTCGAAGGTGCCACGGGTGAAGCAGAGAGTGCCCCGGCAGAGAGTGCCCCTGTGGAGAGTGCCCCTGTGGAGAGTGCCCCTGCGGAGAGTGCCGCGGTGGAGACGCTGGCCCCGGTGGCGCCCGAGGCGCCGGTCGCCGTGGCCGCCGAACCACCCGTCGTGGATGCGGGACCCGACGACGAAGGAGCGGCCCAGGCCGGTTGACCGGGCACGGTCTCTCAGCTCGTCGGTGTCTCCGGCTGCGGAGCGACCACCGCCGGCGCAGCACCGGTCTCGTCGATCAGCGGGAAGTGGCATGCCACCCAGTGGTGGGGAACGATCTCACGAAGAGGTGGTTCCTCTTCAGCGCAGCGATCCTGGGCGTAGGGGCAGCGGGTCCGAAAGCGGCAGCCCGACGGGGGATGGAGCGGTGACGGGAGCTCGCCGTGCAGTCCGCCGTGGTCCGATTTCTTGTCGGGATCGGGCTCGGGGATCGAGGCCAGGAGTGCCTCGGTGTAAGGGTGGGCGGCCGAGCGGTAGAGGGCGTCCGAGTCGGCGATCTCGACCAGCTTGCCCAGGTACATGACGGCCACCCGGTCGCTCACGTTCTTGACCACGGCCAGGTCGTGGGCGATGAACACCATGGTCAGGGCGAACCGCCCCTTGAGGTCGGCCAGGAGGTTGAGGATCTGGGCCTGAACCGACACGTCCAGAGCGGAAACGGGCTCGTCGCAGATGAGCAGGTCCGGTTCGGACATGAGGGCGCGGGCGATGCTGATGCGCTGGCACTGGCCCCCCGAGAACTCGCCCGGACGGCGGTCGCCGGCGGCCTCGGGATCGATACCGACGGCTTCGAGCATCTCGGCTACCTTGCCCGCCCGGTCCGACTTGTGGCCGCGACCCCAGATGACCAGTGGCTCGGCCACGATGTCCCGCACCCGCCGCCGCGGATTGAGCGAGGAGATCGGGTCCTGGAAGATCATCTGGATTTTGGTCCGGACCCGACGCAGGTCCCGGGCCGACAGATCGCTCAGCACCTGGCCCTGGTAGGTCACGGTGCCCGAGGTCGGAGGCTGGATCTGGACCAGGGCACGGCCGGTAGTGGACTTCCCGCAACCGGACTCGCCCACCAGCCCGAGGGTCTCGCCCTTGCGGACGGTGAAGCTCACCCCCGATACGGCATGGACGGTCTGTCGGCCGCTCCGGAACTCGACCACCAGGCTGTCCACGGTGAGGACGGCCTCCTCCGCAGCGGACGAGATCGTGCCGGTGGTCGGCTCGGCACCGTCGGCGGGCTGGGCGGTCACGACGGCGAGGCCTCGTCCGCCGTGCCCACAACGGCGCCCTCGGGTCGGGTGGACGGTGCGGTGGGAATCCCGTTGACCAGGGGAAACCAACAGGCGAACAGGTGGTCAGGCGAGCTGGCCGTGCGCAGTGGGGGATCGTTCTGACGGCACTTGTCCTGGACGTAGGGACAGCGGGGTGCGAACCGGCAGCCGGTGGGCGGGTGGATGAGGTCGGGTGGCCGACCGGCGATGGCGTTCAGCCGGGTTCCGCTGGGGTCGGCCAGCCGTGGGATGGAGTCCATCAGGGCCTGTGTGTAGGGCATGTGGGTGTCGTGGAACAGGGTGTGGGTGGGCGCCCGTTCGACGATCCGACCGGCGTACATGACCACGATCTCATCGGCCCGGCTGGCCACCACCCCGAGATCGTGGGTGACCAGGATGACCGCCATGTGCCGCTCCCGTTGAAGCTCGGCCAGCAGGTCGAGGATCTGGGCCTGCACGGTGACGTCCAGCCCGGTGGTGGGTTCGTCGGCCAGAACCAGGCGGGGGGCGCAGGCCAGGGCGATGGCGATCATCACCCTCTGGCGCTGTCCGCCGGACAGCTGGAAAGGGTACCAGCGGATCCGCTCCTCGGGCGAGGGGATGCCGACCGAACGGAGGAGCTCGATGGCCGTGGCCACCGCCTCGCCGCTGTCCATGCCGGCGTGGAGCCGTAGCGACTCGGTGATCTGCTTTCCGATCCGCTTGACCGGATTGAGGGCGGTCATCGGGTCCTGGAAGATCATGCTCAGTTCGGCCCCCCATACCTGACGGAGTTGAGCCGGCTCCATCGAGGTCAGTTCGTGGCCGGCAAATCGGACGGTGCCCGAGGTGATCACGTCGCGTGGGGGAGGAGGCCCATGATGGACCGGGCCAGGACGGTCTTGCCCGAACCCGACTCACCCACGATGCCCAGGGTCTGACCGCGGTTGACGGTGAGGGAGACCCCGTCGACGGCCCGGACGGTGCCCCGGCTGGTACGGAACGAGGTGTGGAGGTCGTCGACCACCAGCAGCGGCTCGTGGGGAGTGTCCACATCGGCGAACTCGAGCCTCGATGCCGATCGACGAGACCTACCCGGTCGATTCACAGCAGGCCCTCTCGGATGTCGAACCGCTGGCGCAGTCTGTCGCCGATCACGTTGATGGACAGAAGCAGGAGGAACATGGCCAGCACCGGCCAGATCATGATGTACGGATTGCTGCTCAGGTTTCCGTTGGAGGCACCTTCCGAGATCATGTTGCCCCACGACGGGGTGGGTGGCGGAACCGACAAGCCCAAAAAGGCCAGCGAACCCTCGATGACGATGACCCCGGCCACCGTGATCAGTCCGAAGGTGACGGCCACCGGAACCACGTTGGGGAGGATCTCGCGGAAGATGATGCGGGTGGAGGTGGCCCCGAGCGTGCGGGCCGCCACCACGAAGTCGCGGTTGGCGAAGGTCAGGCTGGAGGCGCGCACCACCCTGTAGAGGAGGGGGATGGTGGCCACACCGATGATGATGGTGATCTTCCACAGGTTGGCGCCCCAGAAGGCGACCACGGCGATGACCGCCACGATGGCCGGAAAGGCCAGCAGGACGAAGGCTCCGGCATTGAGGGACACGTCGAGGCGGCCTCCCTTGTAGCCGGAGATGAGACCCAGCGACCCCCCGATGAGCATGCCGATCACCACCGACCCGAAGCCCACCACCAGGGAGACCCGTGCCCCGAAGATGAGTCGACTGAACAGGTCGCGGCCCAGGTCGTCGGTGCCCAGGAGATGGTGGATGCTGGGCGAGGCGTTGATAGCCGAGTAGTTCTGGAAGTCGGGGTTGGGCAGGGGGAGGACATTGGCCAGAATGGCGGCCAGCACCACCAGGGAGACCCAGCCCACGGCCAGCCAGAACAACAGGCCGAGGGGTTTCTTGACCAGGATGTCGTCGCTGCTCAGGGTCTCGCTCTGGCGCGACACGATCAGCTCGTCGGCGGCGGCCAAGCCGGGCACCTGGTCGCTCAGCAGACGGCCGCCCGCCCGGGTCTCGGCCAGTTCGCGGTCGTCAGGCATCTCTCACTCCCGAGTCACCCTCGGGTCCACCACGGTGAACACGAAGTCGATGATGAACTGGAGAAGCACGTAGACGACGGCGATGACAAGAGTGATGCCCTGGACCACCAGGTAGTCCCTCTGCTGCACGGCCAGGACCAACGAGTAGCCGAGCCCGTTGAGGGCGAAGAGATACTCGACGATGAAGAGGCCGCCGATAAGGGCTCCGATGTTGACCCCGGCCGCCGCCAACAACGAGAAGGACGAAGGGCGGAAGGCGTGGCGCCACATGATGCGCCGGGAGGAGAGGCCCTTGGAGCGGGCCATGGTGATGAAGTCCTCCTGCAGGGTGCTGATCAGGTCGGAACGGAACAACCGGTAGTACACGGCGATCGATCCGGCCGTTATGGCCAGCGACGGCAGGATCATGTCGTGGATGTTGGTGGCCGGATCCTGGGTGAAGGGGACATAGCCGGTGGCGGGGAACCAATGGAGGCCGACGGCGAACACCGCCACCATGATGGGGGCGATCACGAACGGAGGGAGGGCCAGCAGTCCGAAGGTGCCGGTGGTGGCCACGTTGTCGACGGGCTGGTTGGGGCGCCGGGAGGTCATCAGGGCCAAGGGGATGGCAACCGCGAAAGCGATGACCTGCGAGATGATGATGAGCTCGAGGTCGATGGGCCACCCGGACGAGATGATCGAGGTGACCGATTCGTGATTGAGATAGGACTCGCCCAGGTTCCCGTGGAACACGGATGTCAACCAGGTGAAGTACTGCTGGATGAGGGGCTTGTTGAGGCCGAGTTGTTTGTAGAGGACGGCCCGGTTGTGGGGATTGTCGTTGGGACCGAGGATGACCGAGGCCGGGTCGCCCGGCAGCAGGTGCACCAGTAGGAACACCAGGACCGAAATGATGAAGGCGACGACGACCAGCTGGAGTAGTCGTCGTATGAGGTACTTGGCCATGGGGAACGGGTCGCCGGGCTGTCCGAGGGTGGGGCGTCAGCCCAACCAGGTCTGGGTGGCGAAGAAGATCCCTTCGTTGAAGCTGTAGCCGGGCATACCGTTGGGGAGGACGAAGTTGTTGAAGTTCTGAACCCGCTCGGAGGCCACTTCGGAGAACAGGTACTGCTCGATCCACAGATAGGCCAGATCCTTGGCCAGCCGCTCGTTCACCTCCTGGTAGGCGGCAACCCGGGTGGCCTGGCTGGTGGTGTGGCGTCCCTCGAGCATGGCCGTTTCGATCTGCGGGTCGTCGAGCCGGGTGAAGTTGAGGCCGATGCTGCCGATAGGCGAGATGGTGGTGGTGCTCCACCAGACGTAGTTGAGGTCCGGGCTGACCGCGCCGAATTGGTACGAGGTGACCGCCTGGAACCGACCGAAGACGAAGTCGTCGATGATGGTGGCCTGCTCGACCTCGGTCAGAGTGACCTTGAACCCGACTTCTTCCCACATCTGCTGGACGGCCTGGACCACCTTGATCTCGATGGGGTCGGGGATGGTCATCAGCTGGAGCGAGGGCGTGCCGTGTTGGGCCTTGTACTTGCTGACCAGTGACTTGGCTCCGGAGGGGTCGTAGGTGGGGAAGTGGGTGTCGCTGTAGTAGGGCGAGCTGGGCAGGAAGATGCCGGTGGCCGGTTGGGCGGGTGGCCCACCGACGATCTGTTGCACCTCGGCCTGGTTCATCCCTTTGGCCAGGGCCTGGCGGATCCCGAGATCGTTGGTCGGCGGGGTGACCGTGTTGAGCATGATGAAGGCGAAGGTGGGTTGGCCGATGACGCCGGTGCGGGTGTCGACCAACTGGAAGCCGGAGCCCCCCGAACCCGAGAAGTTGGTGATGGTGGTGGGCGTTATCGATTCGATCATGTCCACGCCACCGGAACGCAGGGTGGCCTCACGCTGAGAGGTGTCGGGGATGGGCTTGAAGGTGATGGTGTCCAAGTAGGGGAACCCGGTACGCCAGTAATGCGGATTGCGGGTGGCGGTGAAGTAATTGTTGGGTTGCCACTGGGCGTAGACGAAGGGGCCGGTACCCACCGGGATCAGCGTGGCGTTGGGGTTGGCAGTGGCCTGATCGATCATGGCCTGGCCAACTACATAGCCGACCTGGGTGGTCAGCCCGGCCGGAAAGGTTGAGTTGGGTCCGGTGAGCGTGTACACCAGGGTCAGCGGATCGGGCGTGTCCAGCTTGGCTACCTGCTTGAGCGGTACCGAGGTCAGGGCCGAGGCGGCCAGGGCGGTGAAGTTGGCCTTGACCACCGCCGAGGTCAGGGCCGACCCGTCGTTGAAGGTGATGCCCGATCGCAACTTCATGGTCCACACGTTGAATGTGGCGTTGGGCGTCATCGATTCGGCCAGGTAGGGCTGGATGGTGCCGTCGGCGGCCACGGCCATCAACGGGTCGTACACGGCATTGGCATAGAGGAAACCGTTGGTGTCCCAGTGGTTGGTGGGGGGATAGAAGCCGTCGATTTCGGCGATGGTGCCGATGGTCAGGGTCCCGCCCCGCACCGGTGCTCCGGCACCCACACCGGGCTTCGAACCGGTGGCCGCCGTGGTCGACGAGGTGGTGGAGGGCCCCGAGGAGCATCCGGCCAGCAGCGACGAAGCTCCCGCCCCCAGGACGACGGCCCCACCGGCGGCCGCACTGCGGGTCAAGAAGGACCGACGGCTCAGACCGTTATCTGATGTCACAGAACTCTCCCATCGCTCTCCCCCAGCTCGATGCCGATTTCTGCTGGTCGTCGCAAGATCGATGCACTCTGCCACACGGCGACCCTGTTGTGAGGGCACGTTACTGCCAAGGGGGACAGGGATCCATGGATCCGCCTGACCCACCACCCTGCCGTTGGCGCTGGATACCATGCCCCCATGGATGCGGCAGCGCGTGGCTCATCGTCAGTGGTCGAGACCGAGGCGGAGTCCTCGACCCCGGCATCCGCAGTCGACCCTGGCCTCGCCCCCGGATCCGACACCGCCGGCCGACCGGGAGGAGGGACGCCCGGCCCGTCCGGTCCGGACGCCGAGGACGGCGATCCCGAGGGCCCGCCCTTCAGCCCGACCACCCGACGGCTGATCGCCATCGGCGTCGTCCTGGTTCTTCTGATCTGTCTGGTCATGCGCTTCTGGACGGTCTCGGACCTGTGGCTCGACGAGGCCCTCACCGTCAACATCTCGCGCCTTCCCCTCCATGAGATCCCGTCGTTCCTGAAGCGCGACGGCGCCCCTCCGCTCTACTACGTCCTTCTGCACTTCTGGATGGGCTGGTTCGGAACCTCGGACGAAGCGGTGCGCTCTCTGTCGGGCGTGTTCGGGGTGGCCACCGTCCCCCTGGCCTGGTTTGCCGGTCTTCGGTTGGGCGGTCGCAAGGCGGGGTGGGCCGCCATGTTGCTGGTGGCCACCTCGCCCTTCGCCATTCGTTACGACACCGAGACCCGCATGTACTCGTTGGTGGTTTTGCTCACGGTGTGCGGCTTTCTGGCGCTCGATCGCTCGATCCGCAACCCCCGCATCGGCAATCTGGTGGCCGTCGCCGCTGTCACCGGCCTCCTCCTGTACACCCATTACTGGTCGCTCTATCTGGTCGCTACCGTGCTGCTCTGGTTGGCCTGGACGGCGTGGCGGGGCCGACCGGACTGGAGGCGGGGAGCGCGGCTCTCGCTGGTGGCCGCGGTTGTCGGGTGTGCGACCTTCCTTCCGTGGGTGCCCATCTTTCTGTTCCAGACGGCCCACACCGGTACCCCCTGGGCCACCCCGGCCACCTTCGCCGCCATGGTCAGCGCGGTGGCCTCCTTTGCCGGGGGCAGCACCAGCCAGGGGCGGGCCTTGGCCCTCATCTTCTTCGCCCTGGCCGGCATCGGCTTGTTCGGGGTGGCCACCGACCGTCTCCACATCGAGTTGGACATCCGGACCCGCCCGCTCGGCCGTCCGGTAGCCATCGCCGTGGTCGGCACCCTGGCCGGCGCGGTGGCCGGGGGCCTGCTGTCCAACAGCGCCTTCGACGCCCGCTACGCATCGGTCGTCTTCGTGCCCCTCATCCTTCTGGTGGCCCTCGGAATGGTGACCTTTCGGGACCGAAGGGTGCGCGGCATCATCCTCACCTGTGCCGTTCTCCTCGGTGTGGTCTCCTCCATTCCCGACGTCACCACCAATCGCACCCAGGCCGGTCAGGTGGCGGCCGCCCTGGCCGCCGACGGCAAGCCCGGCGACGTGGTGGCCTACTGCCCCGACCAGCTGGGCCCGGCGGTCAACCGCCTACTGCCGGCGGGGCGCTACGTCCAGACCACCTTCCCCCGCTCCAGCGGACCGGAGTTCGTCAACTGGGTCAACTACGCGGCGGCGGTGCACGCCGCCTCACCGGCGGTCTTTGCCGAGCGCCTCGAGGCACTGGCCGCCGCCGGGCACCAGATCTTCGTGGTGTGGGCGGGTGGTTACCAGGGGTACGGCGTCAGGTGCGAACAGATCATCGAGACACTGCAGGACAGTCCGGACTACCAGGTCCAGTCGCTGATCTCCGGCAACGACATCTCGTTCTATCAACCCATGTGGATGGTTCGCTTCGTGCCGACCAAACCGTAGACAGGGTGGCGGCTCCCGGACGTCCGCTGGTCGGCGCTCACCACCAGGGCGAGGAAGACGGCGGCGGGCCGCCACCAGGGGTTGGTCGGCTGCGGGCCGCCGGCCGCCGCGCCGGGGGCGCACTCCTGCAGGCGTTGCCGGCCTGGATCCTGTCCCGGGTGCTGGTCCTGGTCAGCCTGATCCTGGCCCATCTGCTGGTAGGGACGGTGCGCCCCGGCAACATGGCGGCGCGGTTGAAGGTGCACCAGGGCCTCCTCTCCTGGGACGCCGGCTGGTACCAGTCGATCGCCGGCCACGGTTATGCCGCCTCGGGGGTCCAGTCGGTGCGTTTCTTTCCGGCCTTCCCCATGGTGGCCCGGGTCCTGGGCTCGGTCACCGGGGTGGGGGCGGGCCCCGCCCTCATCGTGGTGGCCAATCTGTCGGCCCTCGGGGCCATGGCCGCCCTGGTGGTGCTGGTCGGTTCCGATTTTGGCGACACCGGGCTGGCCCGGCGTTCGATGTGGCTGTTGGCCCTGGCTCCGCCGGCCTACTCCCTCGTCCTCGGTTACGCCGACGCCTCTCTCTTGTTGTGCGCCGTGGTCACGGTGTGGGCAGCCAGGACCGGTCGGTGGTGGACGGCGGCGGCGGCCGGTCTGGTGGCCGGTCTTCTGCGTCCGCTCGGCGTGCTGTTGGTGGTCCCGGTGGCCATCGAAGTGTGGCGGGCCCGGCGTGGCCATGCGCCTGGCCGCCGATGGCCTGCTCGCCTCGGGGCGCTGGCCGGTCCGTTGGTGGGGACGGCCGGCTACCTGGTGTGGGTGGGTGCCCAATTCAGTGACCCGTGGCTCCCCTTCCGGGTCCAGCAGCAGAACGGCCACCGGGGGGTCATCACCCTGCCGGTTTCCTCCATGACCCACAATCTGGCCTCGGCCTTGGACGGCCATCACCTGGGGTCCGCTCTCCATGTCCCGTGGGTCATCCTCTGCCTGGTGCTGCTGGTGGTGGCCTTCCGTCGCCTGCCCGCCTCCTACAGCTGGTTTGCCGCCGCCGTGCTGGCCGTGTCCCTGACCAGTTCCAATCTGGACTCCTTCGAGCGGTACGCCCTCGGGGCCTTCCCCCTGGTCATCGCCGCCTCCTTGTACACCGCCCGCCGGGGGATCGAGGTGACCGTCCTGGTGGTGGCGGCGGCGGCCATGGTCGGCTACGCCACTCTGGCCTTCATGGGCATGGTCGTCCCTTAAGAGGCGGGCCGTCCGGTCCCACCGAGCGGGGCGGACGACCCACTATCCTGCCTGGGGCAGGACAGCACAGAGACCAGGAGATCCGGGCAGGAGCCAGTAGCGCCGTATACAGCAACACCAGCGTCGGGCCCCTGAGGGGCCGACGCCGGGCCCGGTGGAGGCGGGTCCGCAGGGCCGGCCTTCGCGGCACCAGGATCGGCGCCCGGGTGGGGTCGGGCAGGGTGCAGACCACCGGGCCGGCCCACGGAGGAACGTCTCCACCGGCCCTCCGCCGAGAGAGCACCGTCATCACATCATCACCGTCCGACATGGACGGCCCGCATGCCGAAGAGAGGACCCCGACGCAGTGCCATCATCCGATCCGCATCCCCCGAGCGGTCCACCGTCCGGGGTATCGCCCCCGACGGTGCCCGGTCAGGCTCCGGCCGACGGCCGGCTCGATTCTCAGGTGGTGGTCATCGGCGGCGGACCGGCCGGGCTCACCGCCGCTCACCTGCTGGCCGGGGCGGGGGACCCGGTGGTGGTGGTGGAGCAGGACGCTGTGGTCGGAGGCATCAGTCGCACGGTGGAGCGCGACGGTTGGCGCTTCGACATCGGCGGCCACCGCTTCTTCACCAAGGTTCCGGCGGTCGAGAAATTCTGGCACCAGGTTCTGCCCGACGAAGACTTCCTCCTCCGGCCCCGGATGAGCCGGATCTTCTACGAGGGCAAGTTCTACGACTACCCGATCAAGTTGGGCAATGCCCTCCGCAACCTGGGCATCATCGAGGCATTCCTCTGCGGGTTGTCCTTCCTGTGGGTGCGGATCCACCCACCCAAGGACCGCACCACCCTGGAGGGCTACATCGTGGCCAACTACGGATGGCGCCTCTACCGGCATTTCTTCAAGACCTACAACGAGAAGTTGTGGGCGGTGTCGGCCTCGGAGATCTCGGCCGACTGGGGAGCCCAACGCATCAAGGGAATGTCGCTGTGGAACGCGGTGTGGGAGCCGGTCCGGGCCTCGTTGGCCGGAAAGAGGCGGGACGCGTCGAAGCAGGTGACCAGCCTCATCGAGGAATTCCAGTACCCGAAGCTGGGGCCGGGCATGATGTGGGAGCGCTGTGCCGCCCAGGTCGAGCAGATGGGCGGCATCATCCGGATGGACACCGGGGCGACGGCCGTCCACGTGGAGGACGGGGCCGCGGTGGCGGTGACCGTGTCCTCGGGCAGGTCCACCGAGCGGATGGCCGCTTCCCACGTCATCTCGTCGATGCCTCTCACCTCCTTGGCCCTGATCGTCGACCCTCCGGTGCCCGACGAGGTGGCCAGGGCCGCCGCCGACCTCCACTACCGCGATTTCCTGACGGTGGCCTTGGTGGTCCCCGAGGACAGGGGCTTTCCCGACAACTGGATCTACGTGCACTCGCCCGAGGTGAGGGTGGGCCGCATCCAGAACTTCGGGGTGTGGTCGCCCTACATGGTCAAGGACGGCCGGACATGCCTGGGTATGGAGTACTTCGTGTTCGAGGGCGATGATCTCTGGCGTTGCCCCGACCAGGAGCTGGTGACCCTGGCCACCAAGGAGTTGGCCACCATCGGTCTTGTCGACCCCTCCGACATCGAGGCCGGGTACGTGGTGCGGATGCCCAAGGCCTATCCCGTCTACGACGACGTCTACCGCCGGAATGTGGACGTCATCCGGCGATGGTTCGAGGAACACGCCCCCAACGTCCATCCGGTCGGCCGGAACGGCATGCACAAATACAACAATCAGGACCACTCCATGTACACGGCCATGCTCACCGTGGACAACATCCACGGCGCCGATCACGACATCTGGTCGGTGAACGTCGAAGAGGAGTACCACGAGGAGGGCGAATCCGGTCCGGCGGCCGGCGGCGGCACCGGGCGCGACGCGCCGATCATCCCCCGACGGGCACGAGAAGCCGGGAACGTCGCCACCTAGTGGAAGAGGGCACCAAGCTCCCGCCGGTGCCTGGGCGCTCCTATCGGTGGTGGGTGGGCGGAGCCTGCGCGGCGGGGCTGGGTCTCCGGCTGGTTTACGTCTTCGTGGTGAAGGCGGGAGCCAAACTGCAGGGCGACGCCTTCTACTACCACGGTCAGGCGGCGCTCAACCTCAAGGGCCACTGGTTCGTCGACCCCGTAGTCTTTCTGTCCAAACACGCCGATCCCGCCCTGGTGGCGTCAGCTCAGCATCCGCCGGTGTTCACTCTGCTGTTGACGGCAGGCGACCTGGTCGGAGTGCAAAGCGTGGATGCCCAGCTGATCCTCGAATGCCTCATCGGCACCGCCACCATCGCCCTCACCGGAATGGTGACCCGCGACCTGGTCTCGCCCCGGGCCGGGGCCATCGCCGCTGTCATCGCCGCCCTCTACCCCGGGTTCTGGGTCTTCGAGGGCGAGGTCATGTCGGAGCCGCTGGTCATGTTGTTGGCCGCTCTGGTGATCCTGTGCGCCAACCGGTGCTTTCGTGATTTCACCGTACGCCGATGCCTGGTGCTGGCCTTCCTCACCGGTCTGTGCGCCCTGACCCGGGCCGAGCTGGTTCTGCTCATCCCGTTGGTGGCCCTTCCCACCATCTGGTGGCAGCGCTCACTGGCCTGGCGTCGGCGGACGGCCTTGTGCGGACTGGCCGTTGTGGTGGCGGTGGCGCCCATGGTTCCGTGGTTCGCCCGCAACTTCGTCGTCTTCCACCAACCGGTCTTTCTCTCCGACCAGCTCCCCATCACGCTGGCCTCGGCCAACAACCAGGATGCCTACTACGGGCCCCTGACCGCCTCGTGGTGCTACACCTGCCTGCTGGGCACCCACTTCCCCCGCACGCAGAGCGAAGCGGGGGCCGGGTCGTACTGGGATGGGCAGGCAAAGCACTACATCGAGACCCACGAGGCTCGGGCCGCGGTGGTGGCCGTCGAACGGGTGGGGCTCGAGTGGGACCTCTACGCCCCTCTGCGCCAGGCCAAACAGGATTTCCTCGAGGGATGGCCCACCCCGGTGTCGGACGCCTGGCTCGTCTGGTTCTATCCACTGGCCGCCCTGGCGGTGGGCGGGGCCGTCATCGTGCGCCGCCGCCGGCTCCCCCTCTTTCCCCTGGCCGCCATGTTCATCGTGCCCACCGTGGCCGCCGTCGTCACCTACGGCAACTACCGTTTTCGGTCGGAGGCGGAGGTGGCACTGGTGGTGCTGGCCTCGGTGGCCCTGGACGCGGTGTGGGGCTCGGCGGCCGGTCGGCCGCCCGTCCCGGGACGGGTCCTCACCCCGGTCGGGGTGGAGGTGGCCGGTCAACCCCGGGTCCGGCCCGTCGAGGAGGTGGTGGCATGACCGGCCCCGAGGCCGAGTCGCCCGATCCGGGGCTCGAGGTCATCCTCGAAGAGGTCGACCAGGTGGTGGAGCCGGTCACCGAGTCGGTGTCCATGGCCCCGGCGGTGGGGATCGCCGTGGCCGGTGGACCGATGATCACCCTGCCCCCCGACGGGCGGGTCCCGACGGTGCGGGGCCACGGTGACTCGATCCGATCCGGTCTGAGCCAGGCCGGTCCGGTGGCCATCGCCGGTCTGGTCGTCAACGGAGCCGCCGCCCTGGTGGTGGTGGCCGTGGCCCGCCTTGTCTCGTCGGAGGCCTACGGGGCCATCGCCCAGTTGCTCGGGCTGTTCTTCATCCTCTCCATGCCCGGGTCGGCGGTCCTGGTCGGCGTGGTGCGCCGGGTCACGGCTCTCGGCAACGCCAACCGGTCGGACCGGGTCCGGCGGTGGGTGGGAACGGTCCACCGCATCGTCCTGGCCGCCATCGCCGTCGAGATCGTGGTCGTCCTCCTCATCCGGAACTGGATCGCCCATCAGCTGTCGCTGCCCAACAGCCAAGGAGTCGTGCTCATCCTGGTGGCCGCCGGGGTCTGGATCCTCCTGTGCGTCGACCGGGGGGTCCTCCAGGCCCATCGCCGCTATCGCGGCCTGGCCGGCAACCTGCTGGTGGAAGGGGGGGTGCGGACCGTTCTGGTGCTGGTACTGGTGGCCGCCCACGCCGGCGTGGCCGGCTACGCCATCGGCGTCTTTGTGGGCGAGGTGGCGGCCACTCTCCATGCCCACTGGTTGGTGGACAGGGGCCCGGCCTCGCCGGCTGTGGCCGCCGGCCTGGCCCTCACTGCGGCGGACAGCGGGGGAGGGGAGGAGGACAGTCTGCTGGCCCGTCGGCGGCTCATGGCCGACGTGGCTGCCGCCTTCTGCGGACTGGCCCTGCTCGGGCTGCTCCAGAACGTCGACGTGATCCTGCTCGGCCGACTGGACCACGCCAATGTCGGTCCCTACGCCGCCATCTCGGTTGCCTCGAAGGCCCTGGTCTTCGGGGCGCTGGCCCTGGGCGCCTACCTGCTGCCCGAGGCCACCATCCGTTGGAACGAGGGTGGGCACGCCGTACGTCAGCTGGGCGTCACCCTCATCTTCCTGGCCGTGCCGGCCGGCCTCCTGTTGGCCATCGCCCTGTTCGCCCCGAAGGCCTTTCTGACCCTGGTGTTCGGAGCCCGCCTGAGCGCGGCGGCACCGGCCTTCGCTTCCCTGGTGGTGGCCATGATGTTCCTCTCCTTCTCCGTCCTGGTCACCAACTACCTGTTCGGTACCGGTTCCCGCTGGATCGTCCTGTTGCTGCTGGCCGGGTCGGGCCTGGCCCTGGCCCTGGTAGCCGAGGCCGACGGGCAGATGGTGGCCACCGCCCGCGCCGACCTGGCCGCCCAGGGCGTGCTGGCCCTGGCCATGGGGACGGCGTTCGTGATCGTGCATCGTCGCCGGGTCGGGCCGGGCGGGTGGCTGCACCGGGCCTCGGCCGCCGCCGACACACCTCCGCCCGGGGGCGCCGGAACCCATCACTGATTCGGTCCACACCGCCGGTACACTGGCCACACATCGGTGGCAGGCCGGAGACAACCAGCGCAGACAACGAGATGGTTCCGGGGGAATCGGCGTATGAGGCGTGTGACCGGCGAGACTTCCACCGCCCGTGCCGGAGGTGCGACGCAGGCTCGGGCCGGGTATCCACGTCTGGTGCCCGTCCCCGATCCGGAACCACCCGGTGACCTCACTCCTCTGGATGCACTGTCCGGCGAGTCTCCCTTCGCCCAGCCCGGCCTCCGCCAGTTCGCCGGACTGACCATCGGCGAGATCGCCGAGCGGGCCGGGCTCAAGCGGATCGACGTGGTGGCCTGGCGAGATTTCGACGATCCGGAGGCCGGAGGGTCGGAGCTCCACGCCCACCGGGTCATGACCGCCTGGTCGCAGGCGGGCCTCGACGTGTCCATGACCACATCGTCGGTGCCCGACGCCCGCACGGTGATCCGCCGGGACGGCTACCGGGTGATCCGCCGGGCCGGTCGCTACTCGGTCTTCCCCCGCACCATGCTTTCGGGGGCGCTGGGCAGGATCGGCAGCGGTGACGGCCTGGTCGAGATCTGGAACGGCATGCCCTTCTTCTCCCCACTGTGGGCCCACTGCCCCCATATCGTCTTCCTCCATCACGTCCACGCCGAAATGTGGAAGATGGTGCTGCCCTCGCCTCTGGCCGAAACTGGTTACGCCATCGAGCACCGACTGGCTCCTCCTGCCTACCGCCACAGCCGGATCGTGACCCTGTCGACCTCCTCGAAGCGGGAGATCGTCGAGCGGCTCCGCATCCCCCCCGAGCGGGTGTCGGTCTCCCCCCCGGGGGTCGAGCCTCAGTTCACCCCGGGTGGCGAGCGGAGCTCGGACCCTCTGGTGGTGGCCGTGGGCCGGCTGGTGCCGGTCAAGCGCTTCCATCTGCTCATCGACGCCTTGGTTGCCATCAAGCCGCTCTTCCCTCGGCTCCGGGCCGTCATCGCCGGCGAAGGCTACGAGCGACCGGCCCTCGAGGAGCAGCTGGAGCGGCACGCCGCCGCATCGTGGATCTCGTTGCCCGGCTACGTGGCCGACACCGACCTGGTCGACCTGTACCGGAGCGCTTGGGTGGTGGCCTCGACGTCACTGCGGGAGGGGTGGGGGATGACGGTGACCGAGGCCGGTGCCTGCCGCACGCCCTCGGTGGCCACCCGGATCGCCGGCCATCAGGACGCGGTCATCGACGGCCGGACCGGGATGCTGGTCGACGGCCACGACGACCTGGTGGGTGCCCTGCGGACCATCCTGGGCGACGAGGCCCTGCGCCAGCAGATGGGTGCGGCGGCCGCTCACCACGCTGCCAATTTCACCTGGGACGCCACGGCTCGGGGGGCTCTGGCTGCCCTCGGGGCCCGGTCGCTGGCCCGCCCCTGACCGGGCAGCGACCCCTCAGGCCTCCGCCGCCGCTGGCGCGGCCGGCACTGTGTCTGACCCTGCATCTGACCCTGTACCGGCCCCTGCATCTGACCCTGTACCGGCCCCTGCGACCCTGTACCGGCCCCGTGGGCTCCTCGGTGCGGCGCCGTCGATGGCGGAGGATCATGTCGACCACGCCGTCGGCACCGAGGAACACCACACCGGCCCAGGCGTAGTCGGCGGCCTTCTGGAAGGAGAGCGGCCACGATCCGTCCGGCAGTACGTGCTGGGCAGCCTGGGTGGCCGCCGTGTACTCACCGGCGGCCACGATGCCGGCGATGGCGGCCAGGCCCAGGACGATGCGCAGCCGGGGCACCAGCAGCACCACGGTGGTGGCCACGCCCGCAGCCAAACCGACAAAGGGCGCGGCGATGGCCGCCGCCACCCCCCCGGCCAGCACGCCGGTGACCACTGCCACCCACACCGGTGCCCGGGGCGCCTCCTTGGCGAAGGGGACGGCCAGCACCGGGCCATCGAACCGATCGGGCACGACCTCCCCTTCCTGGTCGCCCGCAGCTGCCGCAGCCGCCCTCCGGGGGTGCCGCCCACCCCGCTTGCGGCGCCGCCGGGTGGGCAGGAAGACCAGGACCACGCAGGCCACGATGGCCAGAGCCGAAATGACCAAGGCGATGTCCACCCTGCCCTGGGGTTGCCAGATGAGCATCACCGTGACCGTGCCGTCGTGGATGGCCTGGGGCCCGAGCGACGACGGGTCGAGGCGCCACCCGTTGGCGAACCCGTCGATGAGGAAGGGTTGGCCCAACGAGGCCCCGCCGACCACCGAGGCCCGCCATCCGGCGTCGATGCTCTCGCCCAGGACCAGGTTGACCGGCGCCTGCCCGGCCGAGCGGCTCACCCCGTCCACCGACAACTCGATGGACGTGGACGACTGGTGGACGACACGAACGGTGGGCGACGGCGCCACCGAGGGTGCGGCCAGCGTGGTCGGCGAGGCCAGGGCCATGGGACCGCCCCCCGACGCCGAGTCGAAGGCCAGCTGGTCGATGTCGAATCCGCTGGTCTGACCGGGAACGGCCTGCAGGGAGTGGGTACCCGGTCCGAGGTCCAACCCCCCGGCATCAGGTCCGCACAGCGACACGGTGAGCGCCTGGCGGGCCAGGGCGGCGGCCGTGGACCCGGATATGGACACCCACAGGGGGTTGCCGTCGATGGACAGGAGGTCGTCACGACAGGAGGAGGGGATGGTGGCCGGAACCGGGGCGGCGTGGAGGCCGGGAATGCCCACCTCGGCGATCCCGAGAGGCATGGCGATGGGCGTCTGCGAGTAGTAGTTGGGGGTGTTCTCGATCCGCACCGAATTGACGGTGATCCGGATGTCGGCCCCGGTCAGGGGAGGGAAGGAGACGGGCACGTCCACCACCGAGCCGGGCACCGAGCTGTCAGCCAACGGAGGCAGGTTGAAGGTGGCGCTGGTGGTGCCGGCGGTCACCGTCATTGTGGTCGGGACCGAGTGCTGGCCGTCGGCCGCGATCTGCAGGTCGAGGTGGTCGAAGGTGATGGGCTCGGGTAGTCGGTACTCGAGCCAGTCGCCGGCCTGGTGGGTGGCGCCGAAGCCCGGCTCCCACAGCGTCGACGAGTTGTCGTCCAGAGTGGCGATGGCGGCCGCTTGGAGGTCGCCGGGCAGCCGACCCAGCGAGTAGGCCACGATGCCGGTGCCGTTGGCCCCGGGCCTGCCCACCAGCCGGTCGATCATGTCGTCGGGGATGAAGGGGGAGATGCGGGCTGAACCGGTCAGGGAGAAAGTGCGGGCGGTCGGCAGCCAGAAGCTGCGGGACAGCGCCGGTTCGACGTCCTGGCGGGGGGGAATCCCGAGCCCCGCAGGCGGGTCATGACCAGGCTGAGCCGGTCGGCGAGGGACGACGGCCCGGCCGCCCGCAGCAGGTCCTCGGGCATGGCGATGACCTCGTGCACGGTGAGGCCGGGGATGCCCACCTCGGCGAACCCGACCGAGCTGCGCGATCCCACCGGTGTGGCGGGATTGTCCACGTGGCTGGCGTCGATGGTGATGCGCAGAGTGGTGAAGGTACGGGCCGGAAAGGTGATCTGCTGGCCGGTGGGCAGCAGCGAAGCCGGACCCAGGGCGATGGTGAGGGGATGGCCGCCGTCGAAGGTGAGGGTGGCCCGGGTGATGGTCCGATCGGGGTTGCCTGTCTGGGGTTGGACGAGGACCAGCGAGCTTTCGGTGCGGGGCTGGGCCAGCACCACCTGCCACCATTGGCCGGCCGGCGGGACGAAGGAATTGTCCAGCCAGTTGGTCTGGGTGTTCCCGTCCAGGGCGTTGGCCGGTTGGTCCTCGGGGAGGTAGGTGATCGAGGAGCCGTAGGACGATGCGGTGACCGAGGACACCCCGGGCAGGAGGGCGGTGGTCTGGGCGTTGGCCGGGGCCTTGGGGAAGAGATCGAGAGGGGCATCGGCGGCGTTGGTGGTGTCGGGCCCCTGGGCCGCCGTTTCGGTGTACCCGGTCTGCTCGTTGAGCGAGTTCCACTCGTACCCCTGCTTCCGATTGGTGTCGGTGACGACCAGGTCGGCCGGCTGGCTCAGGGTCTCCTTTCGCAGCGCCTTGTCGGTATCGAGGGTGCCGGCGTAGAGCACGGTGGGGTTGTTGGCCAGAAGGCCCACCGAGGCGGCATTGGTGATGCCGGTGGCGTCGCCGTCGACCACCAGGGGGCTGGTGGTCGGCTCGGCTCTGATGATGTGGCGGGGATCGGTGACCGTGTAGGAGACCAGGGGCGCCGTCCACCCCTGGTTCGGGGGCCGGCTGAGAGTGGCCTCGTCAAAATGGGGGATCAACGGCACGTTGGGACGGGACCGTGCCGTAGGACACCGGATCGGTCAGGCCGGGAGGGGGGACCGCCAACTGGGAAGCCAGGCTCTGGGGGAGGGGCGTGTCGTAGCGCTCGTAGGCCTGGTCGTACTGGACGAGCACATCGCCCGCACTCATCAGGGAGGCCATGGGGGCCATGGCATCCCAGTTCATGGTGCCGTCCTGCAACGGCGTGTCCACTGCTTGGAGGACGCCGGCGGTGGCCAACGACCCCATGATCTGCTGCTCGTGGGTCACGAAGGGACGGGTCATGAGACCGGGGTAGACGGTGTCGATGGTGTCGCCCCAGCGGTAGGCGGCGAAGTCGTTACCGGGCAGGCCGTAGACCCGGGTTCCCGGATGGCTGGCGTTGAGGGCGGCCGCCGCCTGGTGCACGTAGGCGGGAGGGGTGGCCGGCTGGGTGAAGCCGTCGGCGATGATGCCGCCGGTCCACAGGGGCACGGTGGCCCCGGCGATGGCGGCCAGGGCGAAGAGGCCCACCACCACCCCCGTCTTGTGCACCCGGGCGGCCACGGCACTCACCCCACCGCCCAGGAACATGGCCAGACCGAGGATGACCAGAGGGGAGGCCCGGTCCGTCGAGCGGAGTGCCAGCCCGGCCGTGGTGTCCACCAGCAGGGACTTGATCAGCGACCCCACGCCGGTCGGATCGCTGTAGGGGTTGGGTCCGACGGCCAGGACCATGCCCACCACGGTGAGCAGCACGAAGTAGGCGCGGTGCCGCCATCGGGAGAAGACGGCGGCCACGAAGCAGAGGGCGGGGACCACGAAGCTGGCCACGATGAGCCAGATGTTCTGGGTGTAGGCCACCGCCGTCTGGGTCCACGGCCCCACTCGGTCCGACCCGTAGAAGTACCAGTAGCCCAGTCCCCGGACGATCTCCGAGGCCAACGAGGCCCCACTGGTGGCCGGTACCGTCTCGGTGTACTTGAGGACGTTGACCCCGAAGGCGGCCTCGACCTCCAGACCGGCCGCCCACCACAGCGAGACCAGGGCACTCAGCAGCCCGACCTTCCACGCCACCCCCCAGGCTTTGCGCCAGGTGGCTTGGCGGCCCACCACCACGGCGTAGGGCAGCCACAGGGCGGGGGCGATGCCCACGAAGAGGAAGGAGCTGGCGTTGATGCTGCTGGTGAGGGCCACCACCAGGGCAAAGAGAGCCGGGTAGCGCCACCCGCCCCGGCGCAGGGCCAGGACCACGAAGGCCACCAGCCAGGGCAGAGCGGACCAGGGGAGGAGGATGACCGAGATCCGCCCCGCGTACTGGAGCACGTAGGGGGTGTACATGAACCCGACGGCGGCCACGTAACGGCCCGGGCCGGTGAGCCCGATCACCCGGCACAGGTAGAGGACGCCGGCCCCGGCGGCCAACAGCAGGCATCCCATCCACAGGCGCTGAGCCACCCACAGGGGCACGTGGAGCTCGGCCAGGACCCAGAAGAAGGGGCCCATGGGCAGCAGATAGCCGATGTTCTGGTGGGTGACGGTGCCCATGCCCACGCCCGGGTCCCACAGGGAGAGGGCCTGGCGCACGTACCGCCCGGGATCGAGATACAGGTAGGTCTTGGTGTCGTCGGTCACCACCCCGGGCTGGGAGGTCAGCATGGGGACGAAGGCCAGGACGGCCATGGCCGTGTAATCGACGACGGCCCGCAGACGGCTCTCCGACCGGAGGGATCGGACCAGGGTCCGCACCCGACCGGGTGGGCGCGCCGGCGCGACGGAGGAAGGGTGGGGAGCCGACACGAGTGATCGGTAGTGTAAACAACCGACCGTTGACGATGGCATCATCGCCGAGGCCGGTGGCGACCGCAGGCACAGGCGCCGTCGACCCGCCGAGCACCTGGAGAAGCCCGATGAGCGAGAGCAGTTCGACCCCGGGCCAGCGAGGGGTGCTGGAGGCGGCCCGACGCCTCCGCCCCGGTCCGCGTCTGACCGGCGAGCGGCCCATGCAGGGGGTCACCCCCGATTCCTTGCTCGCCCTCCACGCCGCCGGCTACCGGACGGTGATCGAGCGACTGGGGCCGGGTCGGCTGCTCGATGTGGGTTGCGGACAGGGATTCGAGTCAGCCCGGTTCCTGGCCGAGGGCCGGACTGTCTTCGGGGTCGACTACAGCGCCGAGGCGGTGGCTGCCGCCCGTCAGCGCTGGGAGGAGGAGGGTCTGTCGGTGGCCCAGATGAACGCCCTCGACCTGGGGTGCACCGACGGCGCCTTCGACTGGGCCTGCTCCTCACACCTCATCGAGCATTTCGACGATCCCGAGAGCCATGTGCGCGAGCTGGCCCGCGTGCTGGCCGACGACGGGACCGCCTTCTTCCTCACGCCCAATGCGCCGGCCGACTTCGAGAACCCCTTCCACATCCATCTGTTCGAACCGCCCGAGCTCGGCGCCCTGCTGAGCCGCTATTTCGGTCAGGTGGACATCCAGGGGCTCGACCCGGTGCCCCGGGTCAAGGCCGACTTCGCCGCCCGCCGGGCCAAGGCCGAGAAGGTCCTCCGCCTGGATGTCCTCGACCTGCGGCACCGCATCCCGCGGGACTGGTACGTCGGGATCTACACCCGGATCCTTCCCGTGGCCTACCGCTTCATGGCCCGGGGGGACTCCGGCGGGTCGACCGGCATCACCGCCGACGACTTCCTGGTCACCGACCAGCTGGATCGCACAACCATGGTGTTGTTCGCCACCGCCTCCCGACCCCGACGGGTGCCGCTCACCGGGTCACCAGAGGTACCAGTGACCGGGTCACCGGTGGTGCCGGTGGCGGGCTCACCGGGGTGATCGCCGTCGGCCTCACCGGGGGAATCGGGTCGGGGAAGTCGACCGTGGCCGATCTGCTGGTGGAACGGGGCGCCGTGCTGATCGACGCCGATCGGGTGGCCCGTGAAGTG
Organism: uncultured Acidimicrobiaceae bacterium; assembly: GCA_963727955.1. Lineage (GTDB taxonomy): Bacteria > Actinomycetota > Acidimicrobiia > Acidimicrobiales > RAAP-2 > Bog-756. The sequence continues at coordinate 89,933 of CAVSII010000008.1, read as the reverse complement.
GCGGCACCGGACGGACCGGCCTACCAACCGATCATCGACCGCTTCGGTCCGGCGGTGGTCGACGGCGACGGCCTCATCGACCGGCCCCGGCTGGCTTCGCTGGTCTTCGGCCACCCCGAGGCCCTGGCCGATCTCAACGCCATCACCCATCCGGCCATCGGGGTGGAGATGATCAACCGCAAGGACAGCTACGCCGGCACCTCGGCCATCGTGGTCATGGACATCCCCCTGCTCAAGAGCATCCACCGCCAGACGCTGTCGTTGGCCGCGGTCATCGTGGTCGACGTGCCCACCGAGCTGGCTCTCGAGCGACTGGTGACCCAACGGGGGATGGACAGGGAGGACGCCGAGGCCCGCATCCGGTCCCAAATCGACCGCCAGGCCCGCCTGGAGGGTGCCGACCTGGTCATCGACAACACCGGCGATCACGACCAACTCGCGGTCCAGGTGGAGGAGGTGTGGGCGGCGCTGGTCGAGCGGCGGGACAGCGGACACCTGTCCGGGGGGGAGGGAGCGTCGCCGACCGACGGATAGCCGCCGCCCCCCTCCGGATCCACTGATACAGCCTCCCGATACCATCGTCATGTGCCGGCATTCGAGGTCGTTTCGCCCTTCCGCCCTGCCGGCGATCAGCCCGAGGCCATCACCGGACTGGTGGCCGGCCTCGAGCGGGGTGACCGCTACCAGACCCTGCTGGGTATCACCGGCTCGGGGAAGACGGCCACTATCGCCTGGACCATCGAGGCGGTGCAGCGCCCCACCCTGATCATCGAGCCCAACAAGTCGCTGGCCGCCCAGCTGGCCGCCGAGCTCAAGGAACTGTTCCCCCGTAACCGGGTCGAGTACTTCGTCTCCTATTACGACTACTACCAGCCCGAGGCCTACGTCCCCTCCTCGGACACCTACATCGAGAAGGACTCGTCGATCAACGACGAGATCGACCGGCTCCGCCACGCCTGCACCTCGTCCCTCCTGCTCCGACCGGACACCATCGTGGTGGCCTCGGTCAGCTGCATCTACGGGCTGGGGTCGCCCGAGGAGTACCGCGATCGCATTGTGGCGCTCCGGCCCGGCGAGGTGCACGATCAACGGTCCCTGCTCCGGCGGCTCATCGAACTGCAGTACTCGCGCAACGACGTCAACCTGACCCGCGGCCAGTTCCGGGCCCGGGGGGACACGCTCGAGATCCACGCCGCCTACGAGAGCAAGGCCGTACGCATCGAATTCTTCGGTGACACGGTCGAGCGCATCCGGCCCTTCGACGTGACCACCGGCGAGATAGGGGAGGACCTCGACGAGCTGGTGGTGTTCGCCAACACCCACTACGGCACCGGCGACGAGCGGATGCGGGCCGCCGTCGAGGGGATCGAGGCGGAGCTGCGCATCCGGCTCACCGAGCTCACCGACGCCGGCAAGCTGCTCGAGGCCCAGAGGCTGCGGATGCGGACCGAGTACGACCTCGAGATGCTGGCCGAAACCGGGGTGTGCAGCGGTGTGGAGAACTACAGCCGTCACCTCGACGGCCGGCGCCCCGGTGAGGCGCCTTTCACCCTGCTCGACTTCTTCCCCAAGGACTTCCTGGTCGTCCTGGACGAGAGCCACGTAGCTGTTCCCCAGCTCCGGGGGCAGTACGCCGGCGACCGGTCGCGGAAGGAGACCCTGGTCGACCACGGTTTCCGGCTCCCGTCGGCCCTCGACAACCGGCCGCTGCGTTTCGAGGAGTTCATCGAGCGCACCGGCCAGACCATCCTGCTTTCGGCCACGCCCGGCCCGTGGGAGTTCGAGCACAGCGCCAACGTGGTCGAACAGGTCATACGCCCCACCGGATTGGTCGACCCCGAGGTGGATGTGCGGCCGACCACCGGACAGATCGACGACCTCCGGGAGCGGATCGACGCCACCGTGGCCGACGGGAACCGGGTGCTGGTGACCACCCTCACCAAGAAGATGGCCGAGGATCTGACCGACTACCTGGCCGAACAGGGTGTCCGGGTCCAGTACCTGCACTCCGACGTGGACACCATGGCCCGCATCGAGATCCTGCGCGACCTCCGGCTCGGCGTGTTCGACGTGCTGGTGGGCATCAACCTCCTCCGCGAGGGCCTCGACCTCCCCGAAGTGGGCCTGGTGGCGGTGCTCGATGCCGACAAGGAGGGATTCCTCCGGTCGGCCTCCTCGCTCATCCAGACCATGGGTCGGGCGGCCAGGAACGTGAACGGCCGGGTGGTCATGTACGCCGACACGATCACCGATTCGATGCGGACGGCCATCGGCGAGACCCAGCGACGGCGGGCCCGCCAGATCGCCTACAACCAGGCCCACGGCATCGACCCCCGCTCCATCACCAAGTCGGTCACCGACATCCTGTCGCGTGTCCGGGACGAGGACGGTATGTCCGCAGCGGCCAGCGGCAGCGGTGAGCGGCGGACCCCGGGGCGCACGGCCAACCGGGACCCGCGTGCCGAGGCGGCGGCCATGGCCCAGGCCCTCGGCCCCGACGCCGACGAGCTCTCGGCCCTCATCCACCGTCTCGACGTGGCCATGACCACGGCGGCCGAGGAGCTGCGGTTCGAGGAGGCGGCTCTGCTGCGTGACGAGATCACCGAGCTGAGGGCCCTTCTGGCCCGTGATCCGGTGGACGGCTCCGCCGTCCTGGACGACGAGAACACCGGACTGGTCACCGTCACCGATGGCTGACCAGGGCACCGCCGGAGGTCCACACCTACACCGGTATCCTCACCGCCATGGCTGACCGACTGGTGGTGCGAGGAGCGCGCGAACACAACCTCCAGGACGTCTCACTCGACCTTCCCCGCGACGAGCTCATCGTCTTTACCGGGCTCTCCGGTTCCGGTAAATCGTCATTGGCCTTCGACACCATCTACGCCGAGGGCCAGCGGCGCTACGTCGAATCCCTGTCGGCCTACGCCCGCCAATTCCTGGGCCAGATGGACAAACCGGACGTCGACTTCATCGAGGGCCTGTCGCCGGCCATCTCCATCGACCAGAAGTCCGCCTCCCGCAATCCCCGGTCGACGGTGGGGACGGTGACCGAGGTCTACGACTACCTCCGTCTGCTCTACGCCCGCATCGGCAAGCCCCACTGTCCCAACTGCGGTCGTCCGGTGGCCCGTCAGAGTCCCCAGCAGATCGTGGACCGGATTCTGGCCATGGACGAGGGCACCCGCTTCATGGTGCTGGCTCCGGTGGTGCGGGGCCGCAAGGGCGAGTACAACGCCCTCCTCGACGATCTGGCCAAGCAGGGGTTCGCCCGGGCCCGGGTGGACGGGAGCACCGTCGAACTGGCCGACCGCGGCCAGCTCGACCTGGCCCGCTACGAGCAGCACACCATCGAGGTGGTGGTGGACCGGCTGGTGCGGAGGGACGACATCCGCCGCCGGCTGACCGAATCGCTGGAGACCGCCCTGTCGCTGGCCGAAGGGGTGGCCGAGGTGGTCGTGGTCGACGCCGACGGCACCGAGGAGGAGGCCATCACCTTCAGCCAGCACCTGGCCTGCACCTTCTGCGGGCTCAGCTTCGAGGACCCCTCGCCTCGGAATTTCTCTTTCAACTCGCCCTACGGCGCCTGCACGGCCTGCACCGGACTGGGGACCCGCTTCGAGGTCGATCCCGAGCTGGTAGTGCCCGATCCCACCAAGTCACTGGCCGAAGGGGCGCTGGCCCCCTGGTCGGGGGCCCGCGGTGAGTACTTCACCCGGGTCATCGCCGCCGTGGCCGAGATGGGCGGATTCTCACTCGACACCCCCTGGGAGAAGCTGACCAAGGCCAACAAGAAGTTGTTGCTCTACGGAGCGGGAACCAAACGGGTCCACCTCACCTACCGCAACCGGTACGGACGCAAGCGCTCCTTCGACACCCTCTACGAGGGCATCGTGCCATGGTTGGAGCGCCGTCATTCCGAGGCCGAGTCCGACTTCCTGCGGGACAACCTGGAGGGTTACCTCCGCGAAGTTCCCTGTCCTGAGTGCGGCGGGGCCCGGCTGCGGGCCGAGTCGCTGGCCGTCACCGTCGGGGGCTACTCGATCTTCGCCCTCTGCTCGCTGCCCATCGGTACGGCGGTGGACGTGGTGGCATCGCTGGATCTGTCCGATCGCGACCACCTGATCGCCGACCGGGTCTTCCGCGAGGTCCGTGAGCGGATGCAGTTCCTCCTCGACGTCGGTCTCGATTATCTGACGCTGGCCCGGTCGGCGGCCACGCTGTCGGGCGGCGAGGCGCAGCGGATCCGGCTGGCCAGTCAGATCGGCAGCGGTCTGGTCGGGGTTCTGTATGTGCTCGACGAACCCTCCATAGGCCTCCATCAGCGCGACAACAAGCGTCTCATCGGCACACTCAAGCGACTCCGCGACCTGGGCAACACCGTGATCGTGGTGGAACACGACGAGGAGACCATCCGGGTGGCCGACCACGTGGTCGACGTGGGCCCCGGGGCCGGCGAGCACGGCGGCCGCATCGTCCACTCCGGTCCGGTCACCGGGCCCGGTGGTCTCGAGTCGAACCCCGATTCCCTCACCGGTCAGTACCTGTCGGGGGCGCGGTCGATCGCCGTACCGGCCTATCGGCGGACCGGCAGCGGCGAGGTGCTGACGGTGGAGGGGGCCCGTGAGCACAATTTGCGTGACATCGATGTGGCCTTCCCCCTCGGGCAGCTGGTGGCGGTGACCGGGGTGTCGGGATCGGGCAAATCCACCCTGGTCAACGACATCCTCCTCCGGTCGTTGGCCAAGCAGGTCCACCGGGCCAAAACCCTGCCCGGGTTGCACCGCACCATCAGAGGCGTCCAACAGGTCGACAAGGTGGTGGAGGTGGACCAGGCCCCTATCGGCCGCACCCCTCGATCGAACCCGGCTACCTACACCGGGGTGTTCGACCACATCCGGCGACTGTTCAGCCAGACCCCCGAGGCCAAGGTGCGGGGCTATCTCCCCGGACGGTTCTCCTTCAACGTCAAGGGCGGCCGCTGCGAGGCCTGCTCGGGTGACGGGACCATCCGCATCGAGATGCACTTCCTGCCCGACATCTATGTCCCCTGCGAGGTGTGCCAGGGGGCCCGCTACAACCGGGACACCCTGGAGGTGACCTTCCGGGGCAAGACCATCGCCGACGTGCTCGAGATGTCATGCGAGGAGGCCCTGGCCTTCTTCGCCCATCAACCGCCCATCGCCCGCCATCTCCAGACACTGGTCGACGTGGGGCTGGGTTACATCCGGCTGGGCCAGCCGGCGCCCACCTTGTCCGGTGGGGAGGCCCAGCGGGTCAAGTTGGCTTCGGAGCTGAGCCGTCGGCCGACCGGGCACACCCTCTACGTGCTCGACGAGCCCACCACCGGGCTGCACTTCGACGATGTGCGCAAGCTCCTCGACGTACTCAGCCGTCTGGTCGACCAGGGCAACACGGTCATCGTCATCGAGCACAACCTGGACGTCATCAAGAGTGCCGACTGGGTCATCGACCTCGGGCCCGAGGGAGGTGACCGAGGGGGGTCGGTGGTGGCCGCCGGTACACCCGAGCAGGTGGCCCGGGCGGCGGGTAGTTACACCGGCGAAGTCCTGGCCCCGCTACTCGGGATCACCCGGGCGGTCAACGGTGCCACCCGTAAGCCCAAGCGGGCGGCCGCCCCCAAGAAGGCGGCCAAAAAAGTGGCGGCCGTCCGCTAGGACGGGGCCGGCCAGGTCAGACGGTGGCCAGCATGCGCTCGAGGGCGACCCTGGCCCAGCGGGCCGTCTCCTCGTCCACCGTGATCCGATTGCGGACCTCGCCCTCCACCAGGCCTTCGAGGACCCAGGCCAGGTGGGCGGCGTCGATCCGGAACATGGTGGAGCAGGGGCAGACCAGAGGATCCAGGGAGACCACCGTCTTGTCCGGATTCTCGTCATCGAGCCGTTTGACCAGATGGATCTCCGTTCCCACGCCGAGGACGGCCCCGGGCGGCGCCTCGGCCACCGCCCGGATGATGAAGTCGGTCGACCCCACCCGGTCGGCCACCTCGACCACCTCGTGGGCACATTCGGGGTGGACCACGACGATGCCGGCCGGGTGCTCGGAGCGGAAGGCCTCCACCTGGCCGGTGCTGAACCGCTGGTGCACCGAGCAGTGGCCTTTCCACAGCAGCAGGGTGGCCGATTTGAGGGTGGTGTCCTCCAGCCCCCCCCGGGCCAGGCGGGGGTTCCACACCGCCATCTGGTCGGCCGAGTAGCCCAGTTCGAATCCGGTGTTGCGGCCCAGGTGCTGATCGGGGAAGAAGAGGACCTGGTCGCCGCGGCGGCGGCCGCTCTCGTCCGGCCCGAGGGCCCAGGTCAGGACGGCCCGGGCGTTGGAAGACGTGCACACCACGCCGCCGTGCCGGCCGACGAAGGCCTTGAGCGCCGCCGAGGAGTTCATGTAGGTGACCGGCACCACCCGTTCGACGTCGGTCACCGTGCCCAGTACGGACCAGGCCTCCTCGACCGAGTCGATGTCGGCCATGTCGGCCATCGAACAGCCGGCGTTGAGGTCGGGCAGAAGGACCTGCTGGTGGTGGCCGGTCAGGATGTCGGCCGACTCGGCCATGAAGTGGACCCCGCAGAACACCACGAAGGCGGCCTCCACCTGTTCGGCTGCGATCCGGGAGAGACCGAACGAGTCGCCCCGGGCATCGGCCCAGGCCATGACCTCGTCCCGCTGGTAGTGGTGCCCGAGGATGATCAGCCGTCGGCCCAACTGGCGCTTGGCCGCGTCGATCCAGCCGGCCAGTTGATCGGGATCGGCCCTGGTGTAGCGGTCGGGGAGTGCTGTCTGTAACCGGAGCATGGGTATGACCCCCTTATGGAGCCGCTCCGGTGTGTGGCCGGCGGGGACAGCCTGGTCGCCCATCCGCGGGGATGTCGGCCCCGAAGCGGTAGATGTCGCCGGAAACCAGGCCGGCGTCCCGTCAGTCTATTCGCACCGGCCGACCGAAGGTGCGTTCGCTTTGTACCGGCCCCGAAGGCGGCACACTGGAGGGGTGGTGACCCGACCCCTACCCGGTTCCATCCCCGACGGCCCCGGTTCGTACCAAATTCGTGGATGCCCACGGTCGGATCCTCTACGTGGGCAAGGCCAAGTCCCTCCGTCAGCGCATTCCCGCCTATTTCCAGGATCCGGCCGTTCTCCCTCCCCGGACGGCCCAGATGGTGGCCCAAGCTGACCACGTCGAGTGGATGGTGGTGGGTACCGAGGCCGAGGCGTTGCTCCTCGAGCACAACCTCATCAAGGAGTTCCAGCCTCGCTACAACGTCCGGCTCAAAGACGACAAGAGCTACCCCTGGCTGGCCGTGACCGTGGAGGACACCTGGCCCCGCCCGGCTGTGGTCCGCGGCCGTAAACGCAGCGGCGTGCGCTATTTCGGGCCCTACCCCAACGTGGGGGCCATCCGCGACACCCTCGATCTGCTCCTACGTTCGTTCCCGGTACGGACCTGTTCCGACGCAAAGTTCCGGCGGCACGAGCGGCTCGGGCGTCCCTGCCTGATGTACCACATCGAACGGTGCGCCGGGCCCTGTGTGGGGGCCGTCACCCACGAGGACTACGACCAGATGGTGGCCGACCTCATCGCCTTCTTGAGCGGGGACACCGCTCCCTTGGAGAAGGGCCTCGAAACAGCCATGCGCGAGGCCTCCAGTGCACTTGAGTTCGAACGGGCGTCGGTGCTCCGGGACAAGCTCGAGGCGGTACGGGCAGCCGATGCCGTGCGCCAGATGGAGCTGCGTCATCCCGAGGACCTCGACGTGTTCGGGGTGGCCGAGGACGAGCTCGAGGCGGCCATCCAGGTGTTCCACGTGCGCAGGGGCAAGGTGGTGGGACGCTCGGCCCTGTTCGTGGACAAGGTCGAGGAGCTGGACCGAGGCCAGCTGATGGCCCGGGTCCTGGTCGACGTGTACGCCGACCCTCCCTCGGGCGTTCCCCGCCAGGTTCTGGTCCCGTCGCTGCCGGCTGACGCCGACGCCGTCACCGAGTACCTCACCGAGCGCCGGGGCGGTCCGGTGGTGGTGCGTATCCCGCAGCGGGGGCCCAAACGGGCCCTGCTCGAGACCGTCGAGCACAACGCCGGGGAGGCTTTCCTGCGCCACCGGTTGCATCGGACATCCGACCACAACAGTCGGGCCCGGGCCCTCGAATCCCTCCAGCGCGACCTCGGCCTGCCCGAGGCGCCCCTCCGCATCGAGTGCTACGACATGAGCCACCTGCAGGGTACCGACTACGTCGGTTCGATGGTCGTGTTCGAGGACGGGTTACCCAAGAAGAGCGACTACCGCCACTACCGGGTGACAACGGTGGACGGCAACGATGACTATGCCGCCATGGAGGAGGTCCTGACCCGCCGGCTGAAGGCCCTGATCGACGAGGACGCCTCGAGCCCGACGGCGGCGGGCAAGAGGCGGCGTTTCGCCTACCCGCCCCAGTTGCTGTTGCTGGACGGTGGCCTCGGTCAGCTCGGGGTCGGGGTCAAAGTGCTCGAATCGATGGGGCTCACCGACCGGATCCCCATCGCCGCCCTGGCCAAGAGCTTCGAGGAGGTCTACCGGCCCGGGAGCTCCGAACCCATCCGGTTGCCGCGCCAGTCCGAGGGTCTCTACCTGCTCCAGCGGCTCCGTGACGAAGCCCACCGCTTCGCCGTCTCGTACCACCGGACTCTGCGAGGCAAGAGGATGGTGGTCGGCGTCCTCGATGGGATCACCGGGCTCGGGCCGAAACGCCGGTCCCGCCTGGTTGAGCAGTTCGGTGGTCTCACCGGACTGCGTAACGCCTCCCGGGACGAGATGCTCGGCCTATCGTGGTTGCCGGCCGAGGTGGGGGCGGCCGTCTTCGAACGGTTGCATACGCCCCTGGTGGTCAACGGGAGCGCTATGAATCGCACAAAGGTGGATGGGTGAGCGAATACCTGGTGGTGACCGGCATGTCGGGGGCCGGTCGGTCGACGGCCGCGGCCACACTCGAGGACCTGGGCTGGTTCGTCATCGACAACATGCCTTCGGCCTTGATCTCCAAGGTCTCCGAATTGGTCGACGGGGCCGGATCGGAGATGGAGCGGGTGGCCTTCGTCATCGGCCGGGGTGGGGGTGATCTGGATGACGTACTGCCGGCGGTGGACGCCCTGGAAGCCGGGCCCAACCGCGTGCGCATCCTGTTCCTGGACGCGGCCGACGACGTGCTCATCCGGCGTTTCGAGGGCACCCGACGTCGCCACCCGCAGGCGGCGCGGGGGGTGGTCGATTCGATCGCCGACGAGCGCCTCTTGCTCAGCGGTCTGCGGGATCGGGCCGATCTGGTGATCGACACCGGCGAGCTCAATACCAACCAGCTGCGAACCAGGCTCATCGAGGTGTTCGGCGCCGAGGAACCGGGCAGCGCCATGCAGACCTCCCTCATCTCCTTCGGGTTCAAGCACGGTGTGCCACTCGACGTCGACCTCATGTTCGACTGCCGGTTCCTGCCCAACCCGTACTGGATCGACGCACTGCGGAGCCACAGCGGACTCGAGCCCCAAGTCAGGAAGTACGTCCTGGACCGACCCGAGACCACCGAGTTCCTGGACAAACTGGACGATCTCTTGTCCATGTTGATCCCCGCCTACATGCGGGAGGGAAAGTCCTATCTGACCGTAGCCATGGGCTGCACCGGCGGCCGGCACCGCTCGGTGGTGCTGGCCGAGGAGTTGGCCCGCCGCCTCGACGGTAAGGGCCTTCCTGCCACCGTCTTCCACCGGGACGTCGAACGATGAACGGTTCAGTACCACCGAACCCCAAGGTGGTAGCTCTCGGTGGCGGTCACGGCCTGGCCGCCACCCTTCGAGCCGTGCGGACCTACACCGACGACGTGACCGCCATCGTCTCGGTGGCCGACGACGGTGGGTCTTCGGGCCGTCTGCGCGAGCTCCTGCAGATGATTCCGCCGGGCGATCTCCGCAAATGTCTCGTGGCCCTGGCCGAGCCCGGCGCCCCTCTGGCCGCCGCCTTCGAGTACCGGTTCACCGACGAAGAGCTGGAGGGTCACTCGCTGGGTAATCTGATCCTGGCCGGCCTGATCGATGGCGCTCCCGATCCGGTGGCCGCCTTGGACGAAGCTTGTCGCCTCCTCGGTGTGCGCGGCCGGGTCCTGCCCGCCACCATCGACCCGGTGGTCCTGAAGGCGGACACCGCCGATGGTTCGGTAGCCGGCCAGGTGGCGGTGATGGGCACCGACAACATACGGACGGTGTCGCTGGTGCCGGCCGACCCCGCCCCACCGGCGGACGCGGTGACGGCTCTGGATGACGCCGATCAGATCGTCTTGGGTCCAGGTTCGTTGTTCACCAGCGTGTTGGCGGCCGCCGTGGTGCCCGACATCCTGGCCGCCATCAACCGGGCCAGCGCCCCGAAGGTCTATGTCTGCAATCTTCGTCCCCAGATTCCCGAAACCGAATCTTTCGACATCGGCATGCACGTCGACGCTCTGGTTGCCCACGGAGTCCACGTGGACGTTGTCGTCTGCGACACGTCCGCCATTCCGTTGGGTGAATCTCCGCTTCCGACGGTCGATCGTCCGCTGGCTCGTCCCAACGGATTGGCCCACGACCCGGCCAAACTGGCGTCAGTCCTCTCTGATCTGCTCGGATAGCGGTATGGGATCCGTGGATGGCCTAGCGTGTATCGGGTCATCCGGTGGCTGTGGGGACCGGACAGACCGGCACGATTCGAGCCGGATGCAGGTAGAATGAGGGTCGAGGAACAGAGGGCATGACCGTACGAGTCGGCATTAACGGTTTCGGGCGCATCGGTCGCAACTATCTCCGGGCTGCTCGTTCGTCGGGGGCCGACATCGAGGTTGTGGCCATCAACGATCTGACCTCGGCGGAAATGCTTGCCCACCTGTTGCGCTACGACTCCACCCACGGACGGTTCGACAGCGCCATCACCGTCACCGACTCGTCCATCGTCCTCGATTCCGGTCCCATCGCCGTTCTGGCCGAGCGAGACCCGAAGGCGCTGCCTTGGGACAGCCTGGGTGTGGAAGTGGTCATCGAGTCGACCGGACTGTTCACCGCCCGGAGCACGGCCGCCGCCCACCTCGAGGCAGGTGCGTCACGAGTGATCATTTCGGCGCCGGCCAGCGATGTCGACGCCACCTTTGTGGTCGGTGTCAATGACGGCGACTTCGACCCGACCAAGGACTTCGTCGTCTCCAATGCGTCGTGTACCACCAACTGCTTCGTTCCCATGGTCAAAGTTCTGGACGATGCCTTCGGCGTCGACAGCGGAATGATGACCACCGTCCACGCGTTCACCAATGATCAGAACCTGTTGGACCTGCCCCACAAGGATCTCCGGCGCGCTCGCGCCGCCGCCATCAACATCGTCCCCACGTCGACCGGCGCGGCCCGTGCCACCGGTCTGGTCCTCAAGGACATGAAGGGCAAGTTGGACGGAAGTTCCCTGCGGGTGCCGGTCCCCGACGGCTCGATCACCGACTTCACAGTCGTGCTCCCGGGAACGGTCACCGTGGACGAGATCAACGCCGCTTTTTTGGCCGCGGCCACAACAGGACCGTTGGCCAAGGTCCTCGTCTACACCGAAGACCCGATCGTTTCGTCGGACATCATCGGAAGTCCGGCCTCGTGCACGTTCGACGCCGGTCTGACTATGGTGATGCCCTCTGTTTCAGGATTCACTCTGGCGAAGGTCGAAGGTTGGTACGACAACGAATGGGGCTATGCCAACCGGCTGGTCGATCTCTCGCTGATCATCGGCGGTTCCGGCGCCTGAGGGAGCTGGATCCATAACACGAGGTTCGAGGGGGATCACGACAATGAGTGCGAGCAATGAGTGAACGGCCGGAAAATCCGCTTCTGGACGGACTCCCGCTCCTGGGGGATCTTCCCGACCTGAGCGGCGCCAGCGTTCTGGTGCGGGCCGATTTCAATGTTCCCCTGCAGCCGTGCGCCGATGGCCCCTCCGTCATCACCGACGATTTCCGCATTCGGGCGGCCCTGCCCACTCTGCAGTACTTACTGGCGCAGGGGGCCAAAGTCACCGCCTGCACCCATTTGGGACGCCCGGCCGCCGCCCCCGACGCCCAATGGGACCTCGGTCCGGTGCGCGAGGAGCTGGCTGCCCTGGCTCCGTCGGTCGAGTTGCTCGAGAACCTGCGCTTCGACCCGGGCGAGAAGGCCAATGATCCGAGTTTTGTGGAGAAGCTGGTCAACGGGCACGACGCCTACGTCAACGACGCCTTCGGTGTGTCCCACCGCAAGCACGCATCGATCGTCGGACCACCCACCCGGCTTCCCAGTGCCGCCGGATTTCTCCTCCAGCGGGAGATCGAGGTACTCGGTGACCTTCTGGCCGCACCGGCCCGTCCCTTCGTGGCCGTCGTGGGAGGGGCCAAGGTGGCGGACAAGATCGGTGTCCTCAAGGCACTCCTCGAGCGAGTGGACACCCTGGTGGTCGGGGGCGGGATGGGCTACACCTTTCTGGCCGCGGCGGGTCATGACGTCGGCGCCTCCCTGGTCGATGAGGAGCGAATCCCCGAGTGCGCGGCCCTTCTCCGATCGGACAAGAGGATCTTGCTCCCCACCGATATCGTGGCCCTCGAACCCGGAGCCGAGTTCGGTGACGGGTGCACCGCCGGTAGGGTGCGGGTGGTCGGGGTGGACATCCCCCAGGGCTGGCAGGGGCTGGACATGGGACCGGCCACGGTGGCGTCGTTCGCCGCAGTCATCGCCGGGGCCGGAACGGTGCTGTGGAACGGCCCGATGGGCGTCTTCGAGGATGAGCGGTTCTCCAACGGCACCGCCGGCATCGCCCGCGCTGTTGCCCAGTGCGACGGCTTCACTGTCGTCGGTGGTGGTGACAGTGTTTCGGCCGTGCGCGGCTTGGGCCTCAAGGATCGGATCGACTACATATCCACCGGGGGAGGAGCGTCGCTCGAATTGCTCGAATACGGGGATCTACCCGGACTAGCGGCATTGAGGGGTGCGTCGAACGCACCTCCGCGCCGGCAGCACTCGATCCACAATCGTTTCGACCGGTGACGGAGACGCCAACCCGCCGTCCTCTGATCAGCGGGAACTGGAAGATGAACTTCGACCACCTCGAGGCCCTGCATGCCGTCCGGGACCTTGGCTTGCGTCTCCAGTCGGGAGACGCCGGACCGGTCGACATCTCTGTGCATCCCCCGTTTACCGATCTGCGCACCGTGCAGTCTTTGATCGAGCCGGAGGGGATTCCGGTCTCGCTGGGGGCACAGAACTGTGCCATCGAAGACAGCGGCGCCTTTACCGGCGAGGTGAGCGCCCTCATGCTGGCCCGCTTGCACGTCGAGTACGTCATCGTCGGGCATTCGGAGCGACGCAGACTTTTCGGGGAGGTCGACGACGTGGTGGCGGCCAAGGTCCGGGCCGTTCTGCGCAACGGCATGACGCCGATCTGCTGTGTGGGCGAGAATCTGGACGAGCGAGAGCTGGGCGTGACCAAGGAACGGCTGGCCACTCAGGTGGAATTGGCCCTGAGCGCCCTGAGCGAGGATGTCGTGGCCGGCATGGTGGTGGCCTACGAGCCGGTGTGGGCCATCGGGACCGGCCGGGCGGCCAGCCCGGAGGACGCCCAGGAGGCGTGCAGCTGGATCCGCCAGACGGTAGGCACGTGTGTCGGCCCCGTAGCGTCGGCCTCAGTGCGCATCCAGTACGGGGGGTCGGTCACCGATGAGAATGCCGAATCTCTCCTCAGCTGCGCCGACGTGGACGGGGCGCTGGTAGGCGGGGCCAGCCTTGACATGGCTGCCTTCGTGGCCATTGTGCGGGCCGCGGCCCGGGTTGGGCGGTGACTTTGCTAGCGTCTTGCCCGGTCCCACGTCGAAGGAGAAGGATGCGGTGCTGACCGCCATCATTGTCGTATTGCAGATACTGGCCTCCTTTGGCCTGATCTTTCTCATCCTCATGCACAGCGGAAAGGGCGGCGGACTCTCGGATATGTTCGGGGGGTCGGTTGGGAACTGCAGCTGCCGGGTCGACAGTGGTCGAGAAGAACCTCGACCGGATCACCGTAACCGTCGCCGTAATCTTCGCCTTCACCAACGTCATCCTCATTCTCCGTCTGCAGTGACCGAAAACGGCGCCGATCACGTCGAGCGCCGTCCCCGGGTCGCCCTGCTTTGGCGCGAGCATCGCGCCCGGTGGACGTTGCCGCTTGTGATCATCGTGATCATCGGTCTGGTGGCGACCATCGATCACCTGGACTCGCATCGCATCAGCCAGGTAGACGCCCAAGTCAAGCCGGCGTTGGTGGCGGCCACCGGAGGCGCTATTACCGTCGAGCTCGACCAGGCGTGGTCGAGTTTCAATCCGAACACTCCGGCGGGGGCGTCCTCGGCCACGCCCGCCCTTCTCTCGTCAGTGCTACCGAGCGCCTACGCGATCGCCTCGAACGGTGTGCCGACGGTGAACGGCAGTCTCCTCACCAGCGTCGAGGTCACGTCTACCTCACCGCTCACCATCCAGTACGTCATCAGTCCTCATGCGGTGTGGTCCGATGGCGTACCCGTCACGGCCGACGATTTCATCTACGCCTGGCAGTCTCAACGAGGCGACGGTGTTGACATCAACGGACAGCCGGATCAGGTGGCTTGCACGCTTGGCTACCGCGACGTTGCTTCCATCACCCCGAGCCACAAGGGCAAGACGGCCACCGTGGTGTTCTCTACGCCGTATACGGACTGGCGGCTCATGTTCGCCAACATGGTTCCTGCCCATATCGCCCGGGTGGTGGGATGGAACAAGGGATTCGACCACTTCGACCCCAACGTCGATATTTCGGCCGGGCCGATGATCATCCAGTCGGTTTCGACACCGGGCACGGCGATTCTGGTCCGGAACCCGAAGTGGTGGGGGACACCCGCCATCGTCAACCGGATAACCGTCAACGTTGCCTCCAGTCAAGCGGCGTGGATGGGCGTGGTGAGGAGCTCCAGCCGCAGCGTGGTCGAAGTGGGCTCATTTGGCCTGCAGTCGCTGGATGCGGTGTCCTCCCTGCCCGATACCCAGAGCGCGGTCAAGCCGTCACTCGACATGCTGCAGCTCGATTTCAACGTCACCTCACCGGTGGCCATGCGCCAGGCCGCCCGCCAGGCTATAGCGCACGTTATCGATCGGTCGGCGTTGCTGGATCGAGTGTTCGGTTCGATCGACCCCGGGCTGGTGGTCAACCAGGACCATCTGGCGGTGGCATCGCAATCGAACTACCAGCAGTCGTCGGCCGCCGGCGAGTACGTCACCCCCGATCTGGCCACGACGAGCCGACTGCTCAAGAGCATCGGTTTCCACCAGAACGGCGCCGGCGACTATGTCGATGCCAACGGCAAACAGCTCACGGTGCGCATGGCCGTGGAAACGGGCGACCCGTGGATCGATTCGGTTGCCGCCCTGGTCAGCGCCCAGCTTCGCGGCGGCGGCATTGCCGTGGTGATCCAGCCGGTCAACGGGGTGCGCGGCATGGAGAATGCCGCTGCGGCCAACTCGTACGACATGGCCCTGGTCACGGTGGTCGCCAGTCCTTTCCAGTCGGTTACGGCGGCGTGGTACACCGACGGTTTGGGGCCGTCCGACTCCTTTGGCACCCAGAACTGGAGCAAATTCGCCGATCCGCAGGTCGACGCCTTGTTCATGCAGGCGGCCGAAGCCCTGAACCCGGTATCGGGGGAGACCATCTACGGCCAGATCGACGATCAGCTCTGGGACCAGATGGTGTCACTGCCGCTGTTCCAGGAGCCGACCCTGGTGGCCAACGGGGTGCAAGTGGGGAATCTCCAGTACAGCCCGTCGGCAGTCGGAATAATGGGAAACGCCGCAGCGTGGACGACCCTCAAACCCGGCCCACCGGCCGGCAGCGGGTCCACGCACGGGGAGTCGAGCAGCTCCACCTGACCGGTCATCGGGCGCCCGGAGAGGACGGGTGCTGTGCGGAGGACGGGTCACGCCGCGCTACCATGCCAAACGCCCCCGGGGATGACACCGGGAGCCACTTCGTCGGAGTGGCGGAATAGGCAGACGCGCTAGCTTGAGGGGCTAGTGCCCGAAAGGGCGTGGGGGTTCAAGTCCCCCCTCCGACACCCTGTCTGACCTGAGAGCTTGGCTGCCCAGCTCTCCCGTTCGACCGTCTCGGAACCCACTCGCGAACATTTTGTCAACGAAAAAGTTTTTGTGTGGTCGTTGTCAACGGATGTCAGCACATCGGAATGAGCGGGGTTCCGTTATCGCGATGGCCAGCGAGTGGCGCTTGGAGACGGAATCTGCCCCACCGAACCGGGTAGTAAGGGATAGCTCACCCCATTCCCGCGCTCCAACCCATTCTCCGGTCTCCGGGGGCCAAGGAGGCTCCCTATTGGTCCAACGCCAAGATATGCAGTGCCGATGGGGACCGTCATGGAGCCCACGCCTCTATCGAGGCTGCCCGCGCTATGTCCACCCTGGGTGCCACCACCCTCGTCAACTTTGACGATGACAATTGACGGATCCTTGTGTAAATCTTGCTGCCGGTCCGTCCTCATCGAGGGGTCGGCTGGGGCGAGGGAGAGGCGGAATGATGCGGCGAATCATCTTCGGAAGCCGGAGTAGGAAAAGGGCGGCCTCGAACGGTTCAGGGGCGCTGCGTCCGAACCTGTCAAAGCTGCGACGGACTGCGACAGTCGTTACTGCGACGATCGCCTATACGGCTGGCATCGCGATTCTCGTCGTGTCGGGAGCGACGCCCTCATTCGCTGCCACGCCGGGCACGATCAACACGATCGCTGGCGGTGAATATGGCCAAGGCCCCAGCGCTGCAACTTCTGTCCCAATCGCGCCATATGGAGTTGCTGCAGCCGGCGGTTATGTGTATGTCGCCGATGAAACTCACGATGTCGTGCGCAAAGTAGACAGCACAGGTACCGAGACCGTAATTCCCGGCAATTCGAGCTTTGGTTTCTCCGGTGACGGGGGGCCGGCAACCTCGGCGGAGCTTTCCGACCCAAATTGGTGTCGCTGTCGATGCCTCGGGCAATGTGCTTATTGCCGACTACCTCGACGGCACAATCCGGACGGTGGCGGGCGCCACTGGCACCTTCTACGGCCAGTCGATGACCAAAGGCGACATCTACACCATCGCTGGAGGCGGCTCTTCCGGACTGGGCGACGGGGGACCGGCAACCTCGGCGCAGCTCGACGAACCATATGGCGTCGCTGTCGACGCCTCGGGCAACGTTCTTATCGCTGATTTTGGGCACTCGCGAATTCGGGCGGTGGCTTACGCTACCGGCGCTTTCTACGGCCAGTCGATGACCAAAGGCGACATCTACACCATCGCTGGAGGCGGCTCTTCCGGACTGGGCGACGGGGGACCGGCAACCTCGGCGGAGGTCCCCGCCAATAGCATCGCCGTCGACGGCTCGGGAAACGTGCTGATTGGCGATACCAATGACAGTCGCGTTCGCGTGGTAGCGACCGCCACCGGCACCTTCTATAGCCAGTCGATGACCAAAGGCGACATCTACACCATCGCTGGCAGCGGAAGCTATGGCTACTCCGGCGACGGGGGGCCGGCGACCTCGGCGCAGTTCTACTACCTGGACGGCGTCGCCGTCGACGCCTCGGGCAACGTCCTGATCGCCGACGAAAACAACAATCGCGTTCGGGTGATGGCGGTGGCCACCGGCACTTTCTACGGCCAGTCGATGACCAAAGGCGACATCTACACCATGGCCGGCAACGGGAGCAGTGGCTATTCCGGCGACGGGGCGTCGTCGACCTCGGCCGAGCTCAACGGGCCATTAGGCGTCGCCGTCGACGCCTCGGGCAACGTGCTGGTCACCGACGCCGGCAACGATCGCGTCCGGGTGACGGCGGGCGCCACGGGCACCTTCTACGGTAAGTCGATGACCAAGGGCGACATCTACACCATGGCCGGCAACGGGACCTATGGCTATTCCGGCGACGGGGGACCGGCGACCTCGGCCGAGCTCAACGGGCCATTTGGCGTCGCCGTCGACGCCTCAAACAATGTACTCGTCACCGACGCCGGCAACAGTCGCGTCCGGGTGGCGGCGGGCGCCACGGGCACGTTCTACGGCCAGTCGATGACCAAAGGCGACATCTACACCATCGCCGGCGACGGGACCAGTGGGTATTCTGGGGACGGGGGACTGTCGACTTCGGCGGAGCTTGACGGGCCAGCTGGCATTGCCGTCGACACCTCGGGCAACGTGCTGATCGGTGACAGCGGTGACAATCGCGTCCGAGTCGTGGCCATCGCTACGGGCACCTTCTACGGCCAGTCGATGACCAAAGGCGACATCTACACTATCGCCGGCGACGGGACACTTGGCTATTCGGGCGACGGGGGACCGGCGACCTCCGCCGAGCTTGACGGGCCATTTGGTGTCTCCCTCGACGCTTCGGGGAACGTGGTCATTGCTGACGAAGGCAACAGTCGCGTCCGAGTCGTGGCCATCGCCACGGGCACCTTCTACGGCCAGTCGATGACCAAAGGTGACATCTACACCATCGCCGGCGACGGGACCAGTGGCTATTCCGGGGACGGGGGACTGTCGACTTCGGCGGAGCTGAAAGGGCCAGAAGGTGTCGCCGTCGACGCCTCGGGAAACGTGGTCATTGCTGACAGTCTCAACTACCGCATTCGCGTCGTGGCCAAAGACACCGGGACCTTCTACGGGATCTCGATGACAGCCGGTGACATCTACACCGTCGCTGGGAATGGCTCATGCTATGAGGTCTGCCTTCCCGAAGGTGTGACGGTCGACGCTTCGGGCAACATAGTCGAGGCCGATACATATAGTTACAGGGTTCAGGTTATCCCCGGCAGCAACGGGACCTACTACGGCGATTCTATGACGACCGGGAATATCTACACCGTTGCTGGCCTCTACACCACGTACGGGTTTTCAGGTGACGGTGGACCTGCCAGCTCGGCGCTTCTTGATTTCCCAGAAGGTGTCGTCGTCGATGCCTCGGGCGATGTGCTGATCGCCGACCACGGCAACAACAGGATCCGGGAAATAGGCGCATACGGCACCCAGGCGATTACGTTCACATCTACGCAGCCTTCGGGAGCCTTCAACGGAGGGCCTGCGTACTCGGCAAGCGCAACAGGAGGGGCTTCGGGGAATCCGGTGACCTTCTCGTCCGCCACGCCGGGCGTGTGCAGTGTGTCAGGATCGACCGTGAGCTTTGTCGGAGCGGGAACCTGCACCGTCGACGCCAACCAGGCAGGTAATGCCGACTACGACTCTGCTCCTCAGATCTCCCAGAGCTTCTCGGTCGCTCAGGCTTCTCAGACCGTGACCTTCACCTCGACCAACCCAAGTCCCGTGGTAGCGAGTGGTCCGAGCTACACCCCAACAGCCTCGGGTGGGGGCTCGACCAGCCCGGTGGCCATCTCCTTGGACACTGGTTCAACCGGCTGCACGTTGAACGGGGGCGTGGTGCAGTTCACAGCGGCTGGGACCTGCATCCTCGATGCCAACCAGGCCGGTGACGCCAACTACCTGCCAGCACTTCAAGTGCAGCAGGCGATAAGCGTCGCTGCTCAATGTTCACCGGGGTACTACAGCACTACGGGGGGTGTACCTTGCACCGCGGCTCCGGCCGGATCATACGTGAGCACGTCTGGGGCAACCTCTGCCACGAGTTGTGCCGCCGGAACCTACAGCTCGAGTTCTGGGGCGACGAGCTGCACCCCCGCTCCGGCTGGCAGCTATGTGTCCACGACTGGAGCCACAAGCGCCTCACTCTCCGCGGTGGGCTACTTCAGCTCGACCTCGGGTTCCTCCACTTGCACCGCGGCCCCGGCTGGCAGCTACGTCTCCTCACCTGGAGCCATTTCGGCATCCTCCTGTGCCGCAGGCGCCTACCAGCCCAACTCCGGCCAGTCCGCGTGTTTTGCTGCTGACCCAGGCAGCTTCGTGGCCACCACCGGGGCTGTCTCGGAGTCAGCCTGCACTGTCGGCACCTACCAACCCAACTCTGGTCAGTCCTCGTGTCTGGCAGCCGACCCCGGCAGCTTCGTAGCCACAACCGGGGCCACCTCCGAGTCGCCCTGTTCCGCGGGCACCTTCCAGCCCAACTCGGGCCGTTCCTCGTGCCTGTCGGCCGACCCCGGTGACGCCGTGGCCTCGACCGGTGCCACCTCCGAATCTCCCTGTGCCCTCGGCACCTACCAGCCGGACTCGGGCCAGCCTGCCTGCCTGCCTGCCGATCCTGGCAGCTATGTAGGCACCGCTGGGGCCATCTCAGAGTCACCCTGTGCCCTCGGCAGCTACAACTCGCTCTCGGGCCAATCCAGCTGCACGGCAGCTCCCGCCGGAACTTACGTAGACACGACCGGGGCATCAGCACCAGTCGACTGTGGCGTAGGCACTTTCAATCCGTCCACCGGCCAGTCAAGCTGCACGGACGCCCCGTCGGGGTCGTATGTGGACTCGACCGGAGCCATCTCAGCCACCCTGTGCTCAACCGGAACGTACAGCGAGTCCTCAGGAGCGTCGAGCTGCACCCCCGCATCGCCCGGAACCTACGTCGACACGACGGGGGCGATTGCAGCTAACGACTGTGCCCTCGGCACCTACCAGCCGGATTCGGGTCAAACGAGCTGTATCTCGGCCCCGCCCAATACCTATGTCGACACGACTGGGGCGACTGCGGCCACCCCTTGTCCGGCGGGCACCTACAACCCGAACTCGGGTTCGACCAGTTCGGCCGCTTGTATTCCCGTGCCGTTCGGTATAGCCACCACCTCGCTGCCCAACGCCACACCTGGCACCAAGTACCTCCCCACGGTGACACTCCAGGCTGACGGGATCGGAACAAGCGCCCCCGGTTACACCACCACCCTCAAGTGGGCCAAAGTCTCTCTGCCCAAGGGGATGAAGCTCTCCTCGTCGGGTGTGCTGTCGGGGACGCCGAGTAAGACCCTGGCTGCTGGACCCAGTTCGGTGACGGTGAAGGTGACCGAGACGGTGACCACCCTCAACGGGACGAAGAAGGTCAAGACCAAGACAACCGCCGAGGCCACGATTCCACTCGCCATTACCTGACCCAGCCAATCGCAGGTGGGGTTCAGGGGGTGCCCCCAGGGACACGGCCGTTTGAGGGCACCCTGCAGGCCCCTGGGTGGGGACCCTTTGAGCGCATGGGGTATGGGTTCAGGCGGCCCACTCCATCCGGAACGGCGCCGGTGTACTGAGGGTTTGGTTCGCCCCTCCGACACGCGCAGGGCACCTGGTTGCCGTGGCAGACATCGACATTGACGAAGAGCCGCTTCGCCTGGTATGGGCGGACCCGCAGGCTAATGGCCGTATCTCCGATCAGCCCCGGCTGATAACCGCACCACCTGCTACCCTCAATCACGATCAAACGTTCGGGCGACGGAGCGGGTCGCAGTGACCGGTAACGAAGCGTAGAAGTCCATTTGAACCGGCCGGTAGCTTTGGCGATCCAAGAAGTTAGACGGCGCAAGCACTCGGGATGCCTGTGGCGGGGAATGGGGGAACGAGAACCATGATCTCGGCAAGAGTGTCTCAGTCGCTCGTCGGGCCAAGCGGTGAGCGCTCACCTACCTCAGCTGGACGCCTCACCAGAATCGGTTTGGGTCTTCTGCTCTTTCTGCTTATCTTCATAGGGGAGCAATCCCTGAGCCCAACCCCGGCCTTTGCAGCAACCGTGCCGACATGGACGTCGGGCCAGTATTTCGCAGCCATACAGAATGCGCCCTTCTGCGACGACGTTGCCGTCTCCAACGCAGCGTCCCTTCCCCTTACCAGTATGACGGCCGGAGTTACACCCTCTGGATTTGCCAATTACTCGATACAGGATGTCAATCTGGCAACCGGAACAGCCCAGATCTGTGGTACCGACACCAACAGCCCGGTCGCTTCGGGCACCCCGCCAGCATTGAAGCCAGTGGCTACGAATAGCGGGGGGAGCGCCACGGGCACCATACCCATTGGCTCCTACGGTCCCTGTAACTGGACGTCAACCAGAGGTACGACAAGTGAATTCGATTCCAACCGTGATCTCTATCAGACGGGATCACAGAGCGTCTTTGGTGCCGCCATCGTCAATGGCGAGGTACTGGGCTCCACCTCCAACTATCCGACGTGCACCGATGCGATGGTGTCGACTTCAGGCGGCGATGCCGACACATTTAATATCAACACGTCCAATCCGCTACCGACGCCGACGGACACCAATCCATCAGCTGTTCCGGCAGACCTTCCTGCTTCCAACTATTACCTCGGACACGGAGGCTGTTACGGATTCGTCAATGTTCTTACTTCCTACAACTACACGAACTTCGGCTCGACGACATCGCTGACTGCGCCCTCTCCCTGGGTCAACGGTGGGACATGCAGCTACACCCAAGAGGGCACCTTCTCGGCTGGCGGAAATACGGACACCGCCAATGCCACGTGCCCCCCTTCTCAGGCGGATGTCAACGCCGGTTATGTCGCTTGCACCATCAGCGTGTCGTCGGAGAACAGTGTCAATGGCGCTGCCACCTACAGCTCCAATGACCTATTTTTCAACGGCCAGCCCGTCCCCCAGACCCCGACTGCCACCCTGTCGACGGCAGCGGCCCAACCGGGGGACACGGTGAGTGTGACCGCTGGGTACAACTGGTGGGGATCGTCGGGAGGTGCGCCCAATTCGGGCCCGTACGGGGACGACCAGATCGGTGACATGTACCCGGTGGCCGCACCGAGCGTCTTCATCGGCACCAACCGGGCCTCGGCGGTGCCGGTGCTCAACTCGACGGTGACCGTCGGGGCCGACAGCTACGCCTGCACCGGAGCGGAGAGCTCCTCCGTCGGGCCCAACCCCTGCACCATGACCGTGGGCCAACCCACCGGGACGTTCCGGGTGCCGTCTGGTCTGGCTCCCGGTCAGTACAACGTCTACATCGACGAGTCCAACACCACCCCATTGCCCGGAAACGGCCCCAACGACAACTATCAGACAGCACGGGGCACCAGCCTGGGCACGGTCGAGGCCGTCGCCCCGATCAACGTCGAGGGCGTCATGGTGGTCAAGACCTCGACCACGGCCTACCAGGACGGGGGCTACGGCGCAGCCGGCGACACCATCACCTACACCTACGCGGTGACCAACACCGGCCCGGACGCCGTTACTGGCATCCAGGTCAATGACAACAAGATCCCGAGCGCCGACATCAGCTGCCCCAGCACAACGCTGGCCGGCGGGGCGTCGGAGAACTGCACCGGCACCTACACAGTGACCCAGGCTGACGTGGACAATGGCTCGGTCACCAACGCGGCCACCATCACCGCCACCAGCATCGCCGACGAGACCCTGACCTCGGCCCCGTCCTCGGTCACCGTCGACGCCACCGACGCCGTGTCCAGCTTGAGTTTGGTCAAGTCGGCGTCCACCACTTACACCGATGGCGGCTACGGTAAGGCCGGCGACGTCATCAACTACAGCTACGTGGTGACCAACACCGGTACCACGACGGAGAGCAACATCGGAGTCACCGACAACCTGATCCCGAGCGCCGACATCACCTGCCCCGACGCCTTACTCGCCCCTGGTGCGTCCGAGACGTGCACGGCCAGCTATACGGTGAGCCAGGCCGACGTGGACGCCGGCTCGGTGACCAACACGGCGTACGCCACGGGCACCAACCCGTCCAGCACACCGGTCGACTCGGCCACCGACTCGGCCACGATCGACGCCTCCGACGCCACCTCGTCCTTGAGCCTGGTGACGTCGACCAGCTCCAACGGGTACCGGGCCGCCGGCGATGAGATCGACTACAGCTACTCGGCGACCAACACCGGCACCACCACGTTGTCCGGCATCGGTGTCTCCGACAACCTGGTGGCCACCGTCGACTGTGGCCAGCCGTCGCTTGTTCCCGGAGCCTACGAGACGTGTACCGGCGTCTACACGGTGACCCCGGGCGACGTGGATGCCGGCTCGGTGACCGACACGGCCACGGCCAGTGCGACCTGGGACGGGAACGGGCAGACCTACCACTCGAACACATCCTCGGTTACGGTCCAGGTCACCTCCAGGGCCACGCCCACTTACGTGGACATCTCCAACGTCCCGACGAGCGCGTACTTTGGGGGAAGCTTCACCCCGGCAGTAAGCACCGACGGCGATGGGGCGACCTCGGTGACCAGTTCGACAGGCGGCATCTGCGTGGTGGGCCCTGACAGTTCGGTCTCCTATGTCGGCGTGGGCACCTGCACCCTCACCGCCCATGTGGCCCAGGGCACCACCTACACCGCCGCCGACGGGTCGCCCCAGTCCTTTACGGTCCTGGGCTTCACCATCACCACTGCGTCCCTCTCCGACGCCACTCCAGGTACTCGCTATGGCCCGGTCACCCTTCAGGCCGCCGGGGTCGGAGTGAGCGCCCCCGGCTACACCACCACTCTCAAATGGGACAAGGTTTCGCTGCCTAAGGGAATGCAGTTCTCCTCAAAGGGCGTGCTCTCCGGGACGCCGAGCAAGACCCTGGCCGCTGGTCCGCGTTCGGTAACGGTGAAAGCGACCGAGACGGTAACGACTCTCAAAGGGACGAAGAAGGTCGAGACCAAGACGACGGCTCTGGCTACCATCCCCCTCATCATTGAGTGAACCCTTTGCCGACAACGTTCGGGGTTGCATTGGTAGGCCGCCGCTAATCCCCGTAACGGGTTGCCCGCGCGTCTGAATGCCGGTAAAGCCAGGCCCATTCAGTCCTGATCGGAGCCCCCAACCCACCTCGCCAGCAGATCCCACCTCGACGTAGGTATCGGCCTCTCTTGCGTGCTTGTATGGACTGTGTCCCTACCGGGGGGGTGATGGGGGGCGGGGGATTGCCACGCCTATGCGGTCCACTCAACCGACCACCAGGCGGTACCTCCTGGTGTACTAACGGTGTCATCAAACCCCCCTCCGACACGCATTTTCGTACAGTGACCGCAATGACCCGCTCAAACGGGTCGTAACGGATCTGGACACCCCGTTCGGCGTAACAGGTCGGCCTTGGACTCAGGATCGGCCTCAGCCAGCAGCAATGCGATACGACGGGCCTCCAGGACGAGCTTCCGCAGCTCGTCCTTGCTCAGCGGATCACGGGGGACGGCCACTAGTTCCACCTCCGCTCCCAGCCGCGCACGTTGAATCTCGGCCATCCATCCGCCCAGGACGGTCGCCTCTGCTCGAACGAGAACACGGTGGCCACTTCCCAACGTCCGACGGACCAGCCTTCAGTGGCCATGGTGGAGGGGTTGATGGACTCCTGCGGCACGGTGGTATCCCTGCCCGACCATTATTTGCCGACCCTGCAATTTGGGAACAGTGGCGGCGGCCCCAAAGCCCGGTAGTAAGCGGCCGAACTCGGTCTGAACTCCCCCAACCGATCCTCAACAGCGTCGTGGTTGTTCAATCCGAACGACAGTCCGCCGCCGCCTCCGGGTTGTGTCACGTGCGCCACATACACCTCACATATAACGTCTGCCGTAGGCACTCGCTTGAGGTTGTCAAAGAGTTGCGCGTCGGCTCGGAGGTACTTGCTCATCGCTCGCCCATTCGTCAATCCGAACCCCGTCGCAACAGCCACCTGGAGTGTCAGAAAGACAGCCAGCCCAGTCAGCGCGATCCATGCGAATCGCCGACCGATCGTCGCTGACATATGAAGCGGCGGAACACTCGCCCACGCGTAGATAACGATTCCCGTCAGAAGAATGAGGTTCACGAGAATGTATCGATTACTGACCGCATCGCTGGATCCCAATCCACTGCGGCCGAGGGTGATTTGAGCGTCGGTAAGCAGAGCGAAGGCGATCAACAGGAGTGGCAGGGGGATGCGCTTCCTAGACCTTGGGTATCGCCAGGACTGCACAAGAATGAATAATGCGACAGCAAACAGGGCCGCACCGACTATCTCGAAGCGAACGACGCTCCCCACAGATGTTCCGTTGACAATGTCGCCCCCGCCAGGAATAACGTTGCCGATAAGGACGACGAAGTAGCGCAATGCTTCCACAGGATGGCGTAAGGCGACGCTGGGAGAGCACGCTGACGAGGGTAAGCATGCACTCTGAGTAAAGCTGTAACCGGAGAAGTACACGGCACTGGTGCCAATGGCGGCGGCCAACCAGACACTGCTTTCGACGAGAGCTCGACGTGCTGACGGAGCACGCCACAGGATGCAGATCACGCCCACCGGCCAACACAGGAACCCTTGTATGGACGCCAGCGAGGCGGCCACCGCCAACACGATGCCAAAAGCGAACCACAGTCTGCGTCGGTCCTTCGGCACGAGAAGGACTACCAACATCCCAATGAAGAAGAAGACGGTCAGAAACCCCCAGAGATGGGATGCCCAGAGGCTGTCTTGGACGTCGGCCAAGCTGAACCAAATAGCACCGATGACGAGGACCGAGGCCGGGGTGAGTGGTCTGTCGAGATAGTGACGAACGAGTAGTAGCAAACCGGCATACGACGCAATGTAAAGGGCGGCACTCAAGAAGATCACCGAGCGCAGATCAAGCCCGTCGGCGAATCCGAAGAAAACGTTGATCAGGTTGCTGAAGAAGTAACGCGATTCCGTGTGTTGCCCCCAAAGCTGGCCCACTGACAGCTGGCCGTGGAGGGCCGCATGGACGATCGGGATGAAGGTCCAATCGTCCCCGTAGAAAGCGTTAGTCGCATATTTGCCGATGAAGAGCAGATAAAGGATCGGAGTCAGACAGCCTGCCGCCACGGTCAAGATTGCATTGTGCTCTGTTGCCCAGGCCTTCATCTTGCGCGTGCTGCTTTCGTCCGCCTATCACTTGCGAGGCGCAGAATCGTCTTTGGCCCTACGAGTAGCCGGAGGCTCCGACGGGTCGGACGTTCGGGTAGTGCCGCCCTCTGGTCAAGGTAGCACTGAAGGACCGTTTTCACCCTGGAACTACTGTCCGGTCGTGAATGGAGTGAGCGGATGGGTTGAGGTCGGCGGAATCGCCGAGATAGCAGCAGCCGTGACAGTGCGGGTTGAGTCGGTCTCGCAGTGACGGGAGGGGGGAGTGGTAGACCTACGCGGCCCGCTCGGCTGACCACCAGCCGGGATCTACCGATGTCGGTGGACACAAGGCCGTAAACACCCGTCCCACACGCACTTTTGTACACGGACCAGCGGTGGCCGTGTCCCGCACGCCCGTCGACTCGGTCATGGCCTCGGCCACAGTTGACGCCTGCGACGCCACCTCGTCCTTGAGCCCGGTCAAGTCGACCAGAAACGTGTTGTCTACACGTCCGAATGCCGGTACGGGGCAGGCCATTCAGTCCCCGTCAGCCCCCGAGCCCACCTCGTCAGCGAATCCCACCTCGGCGCAGGTATCTGCCCCTCCGGCGCGCTTCGGTGGGCCGTGTCCCTACCTCGGGGTGATGGGGGGCGACGGAGCAGGGGTCGGCATTTTGACGTGCTGGTCGTGTGACGACGCTCCGAGCACTGGAGTACGCGACCAGCGCAGCTGCGCCTCGCTGGGTCCTCGGCAGCGGGTGAGAGATACTTTTCTGTAAGTAATGACATCCTGACGGACATATGGATGGTATGAGGACAATCGGCGTAGGGCATCGATTTGATGGATCCGACCCGGGCAATGAGCCCGTCGACGATCCGATAAGCCGGTTCCGGACCCTCTACACATCGACGTTCAGCGACATCTACGCATACGCCACACGAGCCCTCGCACCGGATCAGTCCG
Organism: uncultured Acidimicrobiaceae bacterium; assembly: GCA_963727955.1. Classification (GTDB taxonomy): domain Bacteria; phylum Actinomycetota; class Acidimicrobiia; order Acidimicrobiales; family RAAP-2; genus Bog-756. The sequence continues at coordinate 62,168 of CAVSII010000008.1, read as the reverse complement.
AAATTGACGACGTAGTGGCAGAGGTCTACTTGGCGGCCTGGCGAAGAATCGATGTGCTACCTCAATCACCCCAAGATCGACTGTGGTTGTTCGGCGTAGCCCGCAACGTCGTGAGGAACGCAAGACGAAGCAACAATCGAAGACTCCTCCTGGTCCATCGGATCGGTCGCCAACCTCGTCTGCCAGTCGGGTCGTCAGAGCACTCCGATGTGGACGTGACAGATGCCCTCCGACGGCTGTCCCCCAAAGAACGCGAGGTCATGCAGCTTGTGGTCTGGAATGGGCTGTCATCTGCCGAGGCCGCCGAGGTGCTCGGGTGCTCACTCAACGTCGTGCAAGTGCGTTTGTACCGCGCCCGCAGACGGTTGGCGCGACGGATGCCGGCAGCCAGTGAGGAATCGGACGGCACCGTGGTCAGGGTTGTTCCGGTCACCGAGGTCACAGCCCTTCAGATGGATACGGAGAACCAACAATGAGATCTGACATCGACCACATCGACGCCCTCGTCAAGGGGGCCGATCCGGTGCACCCGCTCTCCTTGTGGGGGCCCGAGTCCCAGGAAGCCGTCCGTATTTGGGAGCGAGTACGGGCCGCCGCGTCGTTGGATACGGACGCTCCGCCCTTCTGTCGCCCGAGACCACGGCGTGGCCTCCGTCTTCTACTGCCAGCGATGGGGGTGGGAGCAGTAGCAGCCGCTATCGTCCTGGTACTGCAACTCCTGCCCTCTCCCGCTTTGCAGACACCAAGTGCCGCGGCGGCGGTCCTCGGACACCTCGCGGGCGAGGCTGCTGCTGCCGAGCCGGCCCCGATACTGAAGGGTGATCAGTGGCTCCAGTCGGAGTTTCGGGTCTCATACCTGGTCGCTCCGCCCTACAGCGGCCAGGTGTCTGAAGCGCTCCAAAGCGCCCGAGCGATGGTTGCCGTGAGCGCCGAGGTCTGGGCAAACGATCTCACCCAGACTTGCAGCCAGCAGGTCGTGACCTCAGTGGCGTATAACAGCCCGGCAAGCCGACGGGCCTGGTCGTCCAGCGGAATCGGTCTGCCCGCGACCCCACAACCTCAGTGTGGCAGCGGGGCCCTTGGAAAGGGCAGTCAAACTTCCGGCGTGCTCGACGTGGCCCAACTGCCTACGGAACCGGCGGCACTCGCGCGGGCGCTCGAGACCGGGACTACAGGAATATCCGCGCTCGACGATCCGGCGGTCCTTCGCAGTCACCATTACCTCACCCCGTTCGGCCGAGCGGTCATGCTCTTGGTAGGTCCGACGTTAGGTGGCACTCCGGCACTGTGGTCGGCGCTGCTGCGAGCGATGGCAACCATGCCCGGCGTGGACCTCATCGGCACCGAACCCACCCACAGCGGCACCACCGGGGTGGCTCTGGCTGGCGCCACCGGCCTCGCCTCGGGCGAGGGAGACCGAGCCACCATCATTCTGTCGCCCTCGACCGGCGCACTCTTGGAGGCGAGGAACGTCTGGATCACCTCGCTCCTCGAGGGAACAGGCTTCGGAGTGCTGGCAATCCAATGGCTCGACCCTGCCGGTCTCCCGCAAGTGGTGGACTCCACCACGCTTCCGTCATCCCTGGCCGGACAGGTGCCGACGGGAATCGTTTCGGCCGTGACAAATCCGGGCGTGACACTGGACCGCTGGAACGCATGGTTGGGCTCCGTCCTCCTTTCCGAGTTTCCCAGAACCTCAAATGGTGCTGGCGCCACCGGCACTCCGGGCGTGTACGACGTATCGGTGATCACGTTCACTCCTGATCCCGACGTCGCCGGAATCAAGAGATTGTTCCAACTGTCCGGCCTCGTTCACGAGATCAGGTCGGCCACGGGTTGACGTCGCTGACGGCCACTACCTTTGGAGGACGATCGGGCCAGCATCGGCGTCTGGCATGTCTTCGCGGCAGTCGTTTCAGACGGGCAACGCAATGCCTGGGGAGAATTCCAGGGAATCCCTCTGCGCTGACGTCGCTTGCACGCTCCTATCCCTGCCCTTCCGCCGCTCGTAACAACTGCTCGGCAGCAGCCAGGCTGGCCTCGTCGCGTTGGAGCGTTGCCGCCTCGGTTTCCACCGCATCGTCCGCGCCCTGAGCATTGGCACAGATTGACTCAGCCGTCTGCTCGTCGTTTGTCGGGTCGCTTCCGTCGTTCAGATCGGATTGAACAGTTGCTTGTGCCTCTGAGCACCCTCGCTTCGTCGACAAAGGCGTGGGCCACGCCAAGCCTCCGGTAGAGTGCCGATCTCAGGAGGGACGATTTGGTTATCAGAGACGGCCCAATACCGTCGGGAGCAATGAGGAAGCTCATGCGGATGGCTGTGGGACTTGCAGTGGTCGGTCTTCTGGCCGGCTGCTCGACGGCCTCGACGGCCTCGACGGCCACTAATCGCACGGTACCAGCCGTAGTGACCGGCGCCAGCTCTGTCCGGCCGTACCTATTGGCGATCACCGATGTCCCGACTGGGTGGGTCGCCTCAAACCCGACCAGCACCGGTCATGGTATGAGCTGCGGAGGCCATCCAGTCGTCCCGACCACCATCAACGGCACGAAGGCGACTGCGTTGTTCAAGCGGAGGCGTGGCGTGCGGGGCCTGACCGAGCTCCTCGTGTATACCCGGAACCCGGCGGCTGCCTTTGAGGAAATCCAGGCGAGGCTCAACGGTTGTTCTTCATTCACGGATACAAGCAAGGTCGCTACCGGATACGGCACTATTGGCTCCATGTCGCTGCCGCCGGCTGGGGACCAAAGCGCCACCTGGCTGGCCACAATCAGAATCAGTGGCATCAGCGGCGCCTATGGATTCGATCTCGTCCGCAAGGGCAATTACGTGATGTACCTGGGGCTCGGTGGTATCGGACCGCTGGATACCTCTACGCTCGAAGCATTCGTCGATAAGGCCGTGGCCAGAGTCCCCTGATCGCGCTGATCCATCGTCATCAGCAACCACCGACGACCTGCTACAGCTATAGGGGGCACTGGCGGGGCTCAGCTACCCAATTCCCGAGTGGAGCGCGAACAACCCCCCAGCCGCCGCACTGGGGGGATGTCGCAGGATCCGCCAGATCATTTGGTCGACTGACTACGTGGTCATTGTGCGCCCGAAAGTCAGCCATGTCTGTCGGCTTCCTGTCACTTGCCGTGTCATCTTCATGACCTTGGCGGGAATAATTCCTGCGGTGATCCACCCCGTACGTTGATTGGCAAGGTAGCCGGATTTCCGTCGAGCGGAGGATCCTCCGCGTGCCCGTGGCCAGAGGTCCTGGTTTCCGGTGGCCGGACCCGGTGCCTGAACTGCGGCTCACAACCACCTTCCAGCTTGCTGGGTCAGCGAGCCCTCAGGAAGGCCGTTCATACGTTTGTTCTCGATTGGCGTCGTTGTACATCTCGGAGACGATCAACCACGACCCGTCGGATTGGCGCTGTAGAACCCGGAGGGAGTGGTTGTCCCGCACCTCGATCTCACCACCTCCCACCAGCTTCTGTCCCTCGACCTGCAAATGCGCCGATACCAGAACCACGTCGGGCGTGAGCACTCGGAAAGCGGTCTGCGGCGGAGCCTTCACGGTCCCCGCGTTGAAGTTGTCGTTCGAAAAGAGGCCACGCAGATATTCCACGATCTCGTCGCCGCCCCTCTTGACCGTTCCGAAGGCATTCACCCAATCGGCGTCGGAGGTGTAGATGCCGACCAGTTTCTCGGCATCCCGCTCCCGGAAACCGGTGACGAGCGAGATCAGGGTCGCACCGATGGCGTCCTGGTCAGCCTGGGGAAGGGATGCGATGTCATTCGAGTCACCAGCGGGTGTCATGGCGGTTCCTTTCGATCAGACAGCGCCTGAAACCGTCAAGCCGAGTTCCGGATGGTCGGTCGATTCGGCACAGTTGAGACCACGCGGGCATGTACCTCCGCTCCGACACCCGATCTTTGACCAGGCAGTTCGCTCGACCAGTCATGACGCCGGCCATTGTCGGCGTGCAAATCCCTGCCAAGTATCATCTGATGGCCGTGATCTTCGCTTCGGTGACCCGGCAGCTCCGATAGCTTTCCTGCGGCATCGAGGGCGCCATCGTGCTCGAGCGCGCTGTGGTGGTGGCGCGTCGCCGCCGTACTGACTTGTGCCCCAGGCGGTTCATCAGCTCGGAACGATCACGAGTCCATGATGGCGTCAGCGGTTCCGGAGAGCAACGTCTTCCCGGTGTTGATGATGGCGGCCTTCGAAACCTTGCCGTCATTCCACCTCCAGACGTTCCCGTCCGAGTCGATCGCCCCGGAGCTACCGCCGGCGGCCATCACGCTTGTCGGAGTGAACGGTAGCGAGAGCGTGGTGGGCGTGGCGGCGTATCCGGCGCCCCACGCCTCGACCTGATCACCTGTCGTCAGCGCCAATGTATGGCCGTTGGCTGGATCGGATCCGCCGACGTAGACCGACGAAAAGGTGCCGGGGATGAGGTGGGGCGTATCCTGGTTGGTCTTACCTGCCACCCCGTCGTCGCGGCCCTGGCCCCAGGTATAGAGCTGACCGGTGGCCGTGAGGGCGGCGGAGAGCGAGTACCCAGCGGAGATGGCCACCACGTGAGAGAGCCCGGTGACCTCGACGGGCGTGGCCGAGTTGGTGAAGGTCCCGTCGCCAAGTTCACCGTACTTGTTGAGGCCGCAGGCCCAGACCATCCCGTTTTCGGCCAGCCACAGCGAGTGATCCCCGCCGCCGGCGGTGGCGCTAACCGGTGGGAGGCCGCCAATCTCTGTTGGGACGGTCTGCTTCTTGGCGTTGACCGGGGAGTAGTGCGGGGTCAGACAGTGGTCGTCGTCCTTGACGTAGCCCCAGGCGTAGGCGTTCCCGTTCGAGTCGACGGCGTATCCCGAGTTGAAGGAGTCGCCGACGTCGGTGATGGTCACGCTCGGTTGGAACTCGACCTCGACCGGCGCGTCGATCGAGTTGGCCGCGGAAGCGTCGCCGAGTTCGCCTGCCGACCCGTAGCCCCAGGCGTAGACCGAACCGTCGACGAGGGCGTAATCGCCCGAGTTCGAGGCCTGTACCTCCGTTGGTGCGCCGGGCAGCGTAACCTCAGCCGGCGAGGCGACCAGCGACGAAGGTACGCCGGTGCTGAACTGGCCGAACCCGTCGACTGTGCTCGAGGCCGCCCCAGCGGAGGCCGGGAAGGCGAGAGCGGCTATCGCCACCGCCACGCTCACCCCGATATGAACTTTTCTACCCACGGGACCCCTGCTCTCTTACTCTCGCCCCCGCTGGGACTGTTCCCTGGGCTCGTGGTGAGGACCTTCGTCGCCCCAGTTGGATGGAATTTGAACTATAGGCCCCCTCGGCGAGTGGTACACGGTTCGCCTGCCCCGGTGCCACTCCGTCAGGGCGGGTGAACTCGTCCCGAATGTCGTCAACGGATTTGTCAAAGGGCAGTCCACCTGAGCCGCCCAAAATTGTCCCAACGGGACCCCATGACGGTTGAGTCGACATCCATTGTGGGTAGAGGTTGGACTGCCTCGGGCCGGGGGAGCGGGATCCGCCTCCTGCTTCCACGGCCCGAGGCAGTTTTTGGCGGGATCCCGGGGCCTTTGGAGAACGGCCTGCAGCGTACGACTCCCTGACGCGGATCCTCGGCCAAATCGGGCTCCCGATCGGCGAAGCCGTCGAGGATCGGCACTGGCGCACGTTGCTCGGTGTTGTGCCGACGGACGCCTCCTCCCGGTTTGCTGATTACTGTCGCCGACTTGTTTTCGACCAGGACGGATCGCTGAGCCCGCCTGTTCATAATCGACGTGGAAAAGCGGGCATAAGAGCAAAGAGACTGACCAGACCGGTGTCACTGCCACGGTCCTTGCCCATGCCATGGCCCGCCGGGTCAGTGCGATCGATGCCGGCGGGAGATGACGCTGAGGCCAGCTAACACGTCTCGGAGAAGGTGATCGAGGAAGGCGAGGACCTGGCCTCCGTTTGAGCACTGCCCGGGGTTTCGGCGGCTGACGGAAGCCGGTAACTAACTTCAGAGCGACGGAGGCACCGGCTCGTGACCGCTGATCAGGCTGCCACCCGGCGGACGCTGCGCTCCACGATCAAGCTGGTTTCGCAGCGGCTGGCCCTGGCCGCCCGCCGGACCAGATCGGCCAGGTAGACAGCCCAATTGAGGAGATCGGTGCGAGCCGACACCCCGGTGAGGGGTGAGGGCTCGCTGCGCTGGTCCATTTCGGCCACTTCCAATATGGCGGAACGAAGAGCCACCATGGCCGACTGGGCCTCCGCGATGTCCCTTCCGCCCCGGCGCATCCAGGCGGTAAGTCCCAGCTCAAGGGCAAGGTCTGGCTGTGACTCGGCCACCTCGGACAAGCCGTGCAGCATGGCCTCTGCGAACTCGGCGGCGGTCTCCTCCATGGGGTCAGTTTGTCGAATGGGTGTATCAGGGGTGGTGGATGACCCCTGACCTGGGTAAAGCTATGGCGATGGCACGCACCATTTGGAAGGGCGCCCTCAGTTTCGGGCTGGTCAATGTCCCGGTGGGTCTCTATCCCGCCACCCAGGACAAGAACATCCATTTCAACCAGTTGGAGGCGGGCACGTCCGATCGCATTCGCTACCGCAAGGTCAACGAGCGGACGGGCCAGGAAGTCGAGCCCAGCAAGATCGTGAAGGGATTCGATCTGGGCGGCGGTGAGTACGTGATCCTGAGCGACGACGAGTTGGCCGCTGCCGAGCCGCAGAAGTCGCGTCTCATCGAGATCACCGATTTCGTGGACCTCGAGGAAATCGACCCGATCTACTTCCGTGCCACCTACTACCTGGCTCCCGAGGGTGAAGCGGCCAGCAAGGCCTACGGCCTCCTGCGCCAAGTGATGAGCAACGCCAACAAGGTGGCCATCGGCACCTTGGTCATGAGGAACAAGGAGTACCCGGTGGCCATTCGGCCGGACACCGAGGTCCTCAAGCTCGAGACGCTTTACTTCGCCGACGAGATCAGGTCACCCACCAAAGAACTGCCCGAGTTGCCCGAGGCGGTCTTACTGAGCGACCGCGAGATCTCGATGGCCCAGCTGCTTCTGGAGTCGATGGAGAGCGACTGGGATCCGGCGAAGTACACCGACACCCATCGCCAGAAGGTGGAGGCCATTATCGAGGCCAAGCGCCAGGGCAACGAGGTGGTGGCCCAGGTGGCCAGCGACCCGGCGGCGCCCAAGGTCGTCGATCTCATGGAGGTGTTGAGCGCCAGCATCGATTCGGTCAAGTCGCGTCGCGCTGACGGCGCCGGTTCGGCGCACACCAAAAAGGCTGCTTCCCCACCACGGCCGTCAGCGACGAAGAAGACGGTCAAGGCGGTCAAGACCGGGGGACAGAAAAAGGTGGCGCCCAAGGCCCCGGCCCGGCGAAAGGCGTCGTGACGACGGTCCTCATCCGGCGCTCTGCCGGTGGGCACCGACGACGTAGCTGTGGGTAGGCGGGAAGGGCGTTCCCGGTGAGGAAGGCGTCCCTGCAGGAGTACCAGCGGAAACGTCACCGCGACCGGACGCCCGAACCGATCCCACCGGCCGACGGCGACCGGCCTTCCGAGCCTTCGTCGGGTAACTCATTTGTCATCCAGGAGCATCACGCCTCCAGTCTCCACTGGGACTTCCGGCTGGAGCATGACGGGGTGCTGGCTTCCTGGGCCCTTCCCAAAGGGATCCCTCACAGCCCGACCGAGAACCATCTGGCCGTTCAGGTGGAAGACCATCCCCTGGCCTACGGATCGTTCAGCGGAGTCATCCCTTCCGACCAGTACGGCGGGGGTGAGGTCTCGATCTGGGATCACGGGACTTACCAGTGCGAGAAGTGGAGCCCGCGTGAGATCAAAGTTGTTCTCCACGGGAAGCGCGTCGAAGGTCGGTTCGTCCTCTTTCCGACGCAGGGTAAGAACTGGATGATCCACCGGATGGATCCGCCACCGGAGGGATTTGAACCCCTCCCTCGGCAGCTCTCGCCCATGCTGGCCACCGCCGGTGTGCTTCCCCCGGACGACGGCGCCTGGGCCTTCGAATTCAAGTGGGACGGCATCCGTGTCCTGTTGTGGGTGGACGGGGGTCGGCCCCGGGCGTTGAGCCGGGGAGGTCAGGACATCACCGCCACCTTTCCCGAATTGCGTGAGGTGGCGGAGGCGGTGGGCTCCGATCAGGTCGTTCTCGACGGCGAGATCGTCGTCCTCGACGAGAACGGCCGACCATCGTTCTCGCGGCTACAGCACCGCCTCAACCTGGCCTCGGCCAACGACGTCAGGCAGGCTGCTCTCCGTCACCCGATCAGCCTGATCCTCTTCGACCTCCTCTATCTCAACGGACGGTCCCCACAGGCCCTTCCCTACGATCAACGGCGGACACTCCTCGAGCAATTGGGGCTGTCCGGCCCCCAGTGGGGCATCACTCCTTCCTTCACCGACACCCCGGGGTCGGACGTACTGCGCTCGGCTGTCGGGCTGGGCATGGAGGGGGTGGTGGCCAAGCGACGGACCAGCATCTACCGGCCAGGGGTGCGCAGCCGCGACTGGATCAAGGTCAAGAGCCAGAGGACCCAAGAGGTGGTCATCGGAGGTTGGACCGCCGGCAAGGGCGAGCGCCAATCCACATTCGGTGCCCTTCTGGTGGGCCTGCCGGCCGAAGGGGACAGACGACGACTCGACTACGTCGGCAAGGTCGGAACCGGGTTCAGCGAAGGTGCCCGACGTGATCTGCTGGCCACCCTGGGCCGGCTGGTGCGCAAGACCAGCCCGTTTGTGGGGGCCCTGCCTGCCCCGGTGGAGGGTGCGGCCACCTGGGTGCGTCCGGTGACGGTGGGGGAGGTCACCTTCACCGAATGGACGACCGACGGGCTCTTTCGCCACCCGGTGTGGCGGGGAACCCGGCCCGACAAGTCGGCGGGGGAGGTGCGCCGTGAGTCCTGACGGCTCAGTCAAGACGGTTGTCGACGGGCGCGAACTCACCATCTCCAACCTGGAGAAGGTCTTCTACCCGGAGAGCGGGTTCACCAAGGGGCAGATGCTCGACTACTACCTGCGCGTGGCCCCCGTCATGCTGGCCCACATCCGCGATCGTCCCCTGACCATGAAGCGCTTTCCCAACGGCATCGACGGTCCCCACTTCTTCGAGAAGCATGTTCCTGTGCACGCCCCGGACTGGCTGAAACGGGTGTCCGTGCCGTCGAACACCGAAGGTGGCGAGGTCGAGTACGGCGTGATCTGTGACACCCCCGGCCTGATCTGGGCAGCCAACCTGGGTACCGTCGAGTTCCACGTCCCCCTGTGGCATGTCGGCCGGCGGCGGGTTCTACCGGCGCCCCCCGACCACATGGTCTTCGACCTCGATCCCGGTACCGACACGTCCATCGTGGAATGCTGCATCGTGGGTCGGCACATCGCCGACCTTCTGGCCGACGGCGAACGAGTGTGCTTACCGAAAACCAGTGGGTCCAAGGGGTTGCAGATCTACGTGCCCCTGTCTGGTCGACGGACCTGGGAGACGGTGCGTCGCCAGGCGCTCTCTGTGGCCACCCAGCTCGAGCGCCAGCATCCGGACCTGATCGTCTCCAACATGCGCAAGGAACTCCGACGGGGGAAGGTGCTCATCGACTGGAGCCAGAACCACTCGGCCAAGACCACAGTGGCCGCCTACTCACTGCGGGCGCGGCCCATGCCCACCGTCTCGACTCCGGTGACGTGGGAAGAGGTTGCCGACTGCGCCCGCACCGGCGATCCCGACCGGCTCCGCTTCACGGCGACCGAGGTCGTCGAGCGGGTCGAGTCCCTCGGTGATCTCTTCGCCCAGGCCTGACCGCTGGCTGGTCCTGGTCGCCGCGGTGGTGATGGCGGTGGCTGTCCTGGTGGCGGGCTGTGGCGGCCCGTCGGAGCCGGTTGCCGCCAGCACCACGACCTACTGCCATAACGGGGGGGTCAGCCAGACCATGGCGGTCTACCAGCCGGCCGCCGTTCGTGGCCGTGTACCGACGGTCGTGTACATCCACGGTGGGGGGTGGGTGAGCGGCAACTCCTCCCTCCCGGCCGGATCGGTCGAAGCGGACGTCGAGGAGCAGCTCGTCAACCGGGGATGGGTCTTCATCTCCATCAGCTACCGGCTCGCCCCCGCCTTTCGCTGGCCGGCCCAGCTGGTCGACGCCAAATGCGCCATCCGCTACGTGCGGGCCAATGCCGGCGCCCTCCACGTCAACCCCTCGCTGATCGCCGTCATGGGGGCCAGTGCCGGGGGCCATCTGGCCAGCATGGTCGGGCTGACCGGCAACACGACCTTGTTCGTGGAGGGCGACCATCCGGCCGAGTCCAGCGCAGTGGCGGCCGTCGTCGACGAATACGGACCGACCAATCTCACCTCGCCGGACCTGGTCGACGCCAAAGTTCTGCCCCTTCTGGTCAAGGAGACCTTCGGCGACACGGTCGGTCGCCGATCACCCACGCTGGTGGCGGCCAGTCCGGTGACCTACGTGCACCCGGGAGCTCCGCCCTTTCTCGTCATCCACGGGGTCAGGGACGAGGTGGTCCCTCCGAGCCAGTCCGAGATGCTGGTCGACGCCCTGCACAGCGCCGGTGACCGTGCACAGCTGATCCTCGTCCACAACGCCGCCCACGGGCTGGTCCAACGAGGGGATGGACCGGTGAGTCCCACCCTGCCCATGGTTGCCGCCGGCATCGTCACGTTCCTCACGACCCAACTTCGACCCACCCGCTGAGCGGCCCCTCCACGAGTCGATCCGGTCTCGACGGCGTTCCGTTGGGGACGGGCCGAGGAACCTGGTTCAGGCCAACCTCGGGTGGCTCTGCACGGGCAGCGTTCGATCGTGGCGGGATCCCCGGAAGGCCGAGGCAATGGCCCAGGGCACGTGGAGGATACCGTCGAGGACCAGAACGGCGCCGATACCGACGGCGATACCACCCAGGGCGTCGGTGGGATAGTGCCAGCGCAGGACGATGACGGCGACCGATGTCCCGATGGTGGCCACCAGGCCCACGGCCGCCATCAACGGCCGGACCAGTCGGGGCATGACCAGGGTGGCTGCGGTGGCCAAGGCGGCCACGGCGGCCACTGTTCCCGAGGGGTAGGAGGATCCGCCGGCAATGCCGAGGTGACGCCCGACGAGGGGCTTGGCCAGGTCCTGCACAATCAGGACGGCGATCACCGGGGCCACGGCACAGGCGACGGCCCGGACCCAGTCCCGCAGGACGCCCACCAGAAAGATGGCGATCACGCCGATGACCAGCGCGGTCAACGAGCCCAGAGTGGCCAAGTCGTGGGCCCACCCGGCACCGAAGCTGGCTGGTAGGAAGCGGTATCCCCACACGTCGAGCCGGTTGGGCCAGGGACGGTGCACGAAGGCCAGGCCGGCGAGGGCGGCCCCGGCCAACATCAACGTACCGCCGGCCACTTCGGCCGCCGTCCCTCCGGGAGTGGCGGACCGTGGGCCACGCTCTTGCCGTGCGGTGGGTGAGGGCCTGGCCATGGCCCGAAAGGATACGGCCCGGCGACTCTCAAAGGGGCGCGGGCTCTGGTTGTATCGGACCAGAGACCGACGGGGGCACCACAATCAGCTACGCCCGGCGGTGGAGCCGCCGGGCGTAGCTGATTTGTGAGTGCGTGAAGCCGAACCGGTCGGCGCTATCCCTTGTGGAGGATGGCGTTGTCGATGGGCAGCTCAGGGATGTTCTCGTTGGGGAACCACCCGTACGCAGGTCCGCCGACGCTGGCTGCCGGGACGGCGTTGCCGTTGAATACCACTGGAATGACCCAGCTGGCCCCGGGCACGGCCGTCGCAGTGGCGTCGTCCACGATCGACAGAGTCGCCTCGACGTTTCCGGTCATCTGGTTGGTGGCGAAGGTCTCGATGAACCGATACCAGCCGGAGGTGCCGATGGTGACCGACGGGGTGGGAACGGAAGACGTGGAGTTGTTACCAGTTCCGATGGTGAACCCTCCCGCACCGGTTTGCCGTAAAGCGTCTCTTCTCCGTGCTGCTAGACCGGAGCCAATGGGAGAGCTAACCGGGCGGCGTAGGGCCATGGTCACCGGTGCCACCCGGGGAATCGGTCGGGCCACCGCCATCGCTCTGGCCCGCTCCGGTTGGGACGTTGCCCTCACCGGCCGAACACGGCGTGAGGGTGAGGGGCGTGACGATTCGGACACCGGGTCGGGACGCCGGGTGCCGGGCAGCCTCGAGTCGACCGCCGCCGAGGTCCGAGAGGCAGGAGGGCGGGTTCTGCCCCTGGTAGCCGATCTGCACGATCATCCGGGCCTGCGCCGGTCGGTGTCCGAGGTGCTCGACCACTGGGGTGGTGTCGACCTGCTGGTCAACAACGCCGTGGATACCGGCCCGGGCAGCATGGTTCCGATCGTGGATCTGACCATCGCCCAGCTGGAGGCCAAGCTGTCCGCCAACGTGGTCGCCCCCATGGTGCTCATCGAGGCGGTCCTGCCCGGCATGCGGGAGCGCGGTCGGGGCCTGGTGGTGAACGTGACCTCCCACACCGCCACGGCCGACCCTCCGGGACCGGTGGGTGCGGGAGGGTGGGGCGTGGCCTACGCCGCCTCGAAGGCGGCTCTCCATCGATTCGCACCGTTGATGGCCGTCGAGCTCGGCGCCGAGGGGATCCGGGCCTTCAACCTGGACCCCGGCTACGTCGATACCGAGCGGCAGCAGGCCAACGCCGAAGCCCTCGGACTGGTCGGCCACTATGTCGGCGCCCCTCCCTCCGCTCCGGCGGCGGCCATCGCCTGGGTGGCCGACCACGCTGACCAGATGGAGAACGGTCAGACGGTCAAGGCCCTCAAGCTGGTTCTGAGCAGAGGACTCCACCCCGACTGGCGGGACGGGGCGGCGCCGAACTGACCCCGGTGCCTCGCCGGATCAGCCGACCGATGACTGGGACGGAAGGTCCCGAGCGGGCTGGCCGGCGGGCTGGCCCGGCGTCAACCGTCCGCTCTCGGTGAGCCGGGCGCGGGAGGTGACCACGTGGCAGTGCTCGATGAGGGCTTCGCCGTCGCCTTCGGTGAGAGGGGTGAGGGTGCCTCCCATCCGCCACCCCCCGTCGCGGGCGGGGCGGGTCGAGCAGATGGCGAAGAGCAGGCCCACGTCGCGGATGTCGCCGTCGACGGCAGCCAGGCTCAGGTGAAGGGGGATCTCCGCACCCACCTCGAGAGCACGCGGACCGATGATGCCTGCCCCCCCGGGCGTGAGGTCGACCACCCTGACCACGGTGTCCTCGATCACCCCGGCCACCTCGACCGGAACCCGATAGTGCCGCCGCGCCTGCCGGCGATGGCTCACCCGGACCACGACCAACGTCACCAGGGCGATCTCACCGAGGGCGAAACCGAGTCCGGCCACCACGGCCAGGCCGGGGAGAGGGGCAAGGTGGAGGATGCCGGCCAGAGCCAGGCACCGAGCCACCACCGCGGCCAGGAGCACCAGGGCTACCACGATGATGAGCCGGAGCTGACGAACGGCCGGCCAGCCCCCATCGTCCACCCCGTCCTTGGGCGTCACCTTGAAGGCGGTCCGGAACGGGTGGACGAGGACGAAGGCGGCCCGGGCGTAGATCTCGGTGGTGAGAAGGTTGGAGTAGGCGCCGTCCCACAAGCTGGCCTGTCCCCGGCACAGGGCACTGGAAGCGGCCAGGTTGAGAGCCATCCACGGCATCCAGAAGACGCAGAACTGCCACAGGGTGGCGTGCAGCGGGAGGCGACCGCTGACCAGCATGGCCACCAGAACGGCCACCATGCTCAGGCGTTGGAGGGGGACGAAGTAAGCCAGAAGGGAGGAGAGATAACTGGCCCTCTGCTTGAGGGTGAGCCGAGGTGCCACCAGTGGGTTCTCCCGGGTCCGGAGGACGGCCAGGTTGCCCCTGGCCCACCGGTCGCGCTGGAGGAGGAATGTGGCCAGGTCGTGAGGGGCCAGCCCCTGCACCAGGGTCTCGTCGTGGTAGCGGGTGTGCCAACCTTCGGCGTGGAGGCGGATGGTGGTGTGGAAATCCTCGGCCACCGTTTCGGTGGCGATGCCGCCGATCCCTTCGAGGGCGTGGCGGAGGATGAGGGCGGCCGACCCGCACCAGAAAGCCCCGTCGTGCCTGTCCTTGCCGACCATGATGACTTCGAAGAACATGCTCTGGTCGTGCCGCCCCGTCTCGAAGTGCTGGAAGGAGTCGTGGTTGCCGAAGTCGTGGGGCGTCTGGACCACGGCCACGGCCGGATCGTCGAAGTAGCCGACGGTGGCGTCGAGGATGTCGGGCTGGGGGACATGGTCGGCGTCGAGGATCAACAGGAGCTGACCGTCGGTGAGCCCCAGGGCGTGATTGATGTTGCCCGCTTTGGCGTGCTCGTTGGTGGATCGGCTCAGATAGCGCGCCCCGAACCGTTCGGCCAGCAGGCGGACTTCGTCTCGCCGCCCGTCATCGAGTACCCAGGTGGTGTGCGGATAGGTGATGCGGTCACACCCGACCAGAGTGGCACCCAGGACATCGAGGCCCTCGTCATAGGTGCATACGTAGATGTCGACAGTGGGGCGCCACCCGACGTGCGGTCGTACCGACACCGGAAGCCGCCAGGCCAGAAAGGCGAAGGAGGCGAGCATCAACCACCCGAAGATCTCCCCGGCGTAGAGGAGGGCGAACATGACCGGCTGAGCTCCGTGCCAGGTGGCCAGCGGGCGCCAGACCAGGTAGCCGGCCCCCCAGGCCAGGGCCACCAGAGCCAGGGCGCGCAGGGCGACGTCGCCTCCCTTGTAGCCCCTGGGCGCGTTCTGCCGCTCGGTCTTCACCACCTGGGCTATCGACAGTCCCCGAGGTTCCCTTGAGCGCCGGGGTGGCGGCCACCTCGGGCACGGTGTGACCCCTGCCGCCCACGCCGGCGGTGCGACTCAGCTCAGAACGGAGACCAGGTCGACGACGACCAGAGCCAGCACCATGCCACCCACCACGGTGTACAGGGCGGTGAAAGCCCACTTCTGGCGGTGATTGGCCAGCCAGAACCGACGGATGCCCAGATAGTCGAAGGTCAGGGCCAGCACCCCGACCGGAATGCCGATGGCGGGACCCACGCCCCGGGCCACGCCGATAGCGGGGAGGACGACCGGCAGGACGATGTAGCTGAGCAGGCACCGCAACGCCGACAGGAAGATCGACGCACTGAAGATCCGATGGGTCTCGGATTCGTCGATGGGGGCCTGGCCGTCGGGTATCCGCAGGAGCCGCCGCATGGCACCGTCGGCACGAGATCTCCACGGCGAGACAGGCGGGGCGGGGGAAGCCACGGCCAACTGGTCCACCGGCCCATGGTAGGCGGAGCGGTCAGCCGGCCACCAACCGGGGCCCCGGCCGTGGGCCTAATGGGGGGGTTGGTCGTCGGGGCAGCTGCCGGCCGGTCCGAACCGTGCCGGGTCGGTCGTCCACCCGGCATTGATCCAACCTCCGGCCGTGGCCGGGAGATGGAACAGAGGTCGCAACTCGGTGGTGACGGCTGCACCGAGCACGGCCGCCCCCGCCGGGCACAGGTGGGTGTTGTCCGTCTTGCGGGCCCGGATCCATCCTCCGTCGGTGGTGGGCAGCCACGCCGAGTAGCGACCGTCCACATCCAGCGACCCGGCCACCGGCAGATAGGTGACCCTGCCCGGATAGCGGGCCGGCAACGTGGACACGATCCGGTCGAAGGCGTCCCGATCGGTTTCGGCCGCCACCGTTTGGGCCTGTCGTGTGGCGGGATCGATGATCTCGTCCAGCGGCCCGGTCCGGGGGAACTGGAGGATGGCCACGCCGTCGACGCCGTCGCCCGGGGTCAGCATCACATCGAGGACCTCGGTGAGCAGCTTGGTGAAGGCCACAGGGTGGTCGTAGGCGTACTGGTTGTCCCACGACCACATCATGAGGATGATCTCGGGGTGGTTCTGGGCGATGGCGGTGGCCATGTCGCCGGTCACGTTCCGGTCGTTGCGGAGACCCCACCCCGGAAATCCGTGCAGGGTCACCGCCGCATCACCGGTGGCTTGCAGAGCGGCCCGTATGCCCACCTCGCCGTCGTACATCACGCTGTCGCCGATGGTCATCACCCGCAGAGGATCGGCTGCGGACGGGACCCGCCCCGCGGGCAGGACCAGAGTGGGCGGTGCCACGTGGGGCACAGCGTCGGGGGCGGCCACCTTCACCATGGCTGAAAGGTGACCGGACACGTTGGGAGCCGCCTGGGTGGTGGCACTGAGCAGGACGGCGGCCGAGGTCGCCGCCGCGGCCACGCCCATCACCGACAGGAAGACCCACCCGTTCCAGCGGATGCGACGGATGGGACGCTCGATCAGGTAGAAGCTCGTCGAAGCGGCGGCCAGGGTGGCGGCCAGCCGGGCGACCAACAGCGCCCACCCACCGAGCCCGGTGGTCACGTCGGTCATCAGCACGTACACCGGCCAGTGCCACAAGTAGATGCCGTAGGAGATGCCGCCGATCCACCGAAGGGGCCCCACCGACAGCAATCGACCGAAGGCGCCGCTGTCGGGTTGGGCCACGCCGGCGATGACCAGTGCGGCCAGCACCGACGCCGCCACCAGCCCTCCCTGGAACATCCACGACACAGGGTTGCCGGCGTCGTCGCCCGCCGTGACCCACAGCACGCCCAGTACCAGTGCGGCCACCGGAGCAACCCGGTGCAGGATGCGTCGGGTCCTGGGCGAGTGGTCGGGGCGCCCGGTGACCAGCAGGGCCAGGGCGGCACCGATCAGCAGCTCGAAGGCCCGGGTGTCGGTGCCGTAGTAGACCCGGTTGAGGTCGGCAGCGGGGCTCGAGGTGTAGAGCACGGCCATCTCGGTCGCCGACGCCAGGGCCAGGCCTACCGTGCACCAGAAGGCGGCCGGCCGGTGGATCCGTCTCTGCCCGGCGTGGCGGCCCCGGGGCCGCCCGGCGCGGGCCTTGCCCACGGCCAGCCCGGTCACGATGAGAAGGGGCCACACCAGGTAGAACTGCTCCTCGATGGCCAGCGACCAGGTGTGGCGGAGGGGGGAGGGGACCAGGAACTGATCGAAATAGGACTGGTGGGTGAAGATGAGGTGCCAATTGGCGTAATAGAACAGTGTGGCCAGGCCGTCACCGCCGAACATCGACGGCGTGATGTTGGGTCCTCCCAGCCAGGTGTACAGGGACAGCACCAGTAGCAGGAGCATGACGGCAGGAAGGAGGCGGCGGGCCCGGCGGAACCAGAAGGAGCGGAGGCCGATGGTCCCGCGCCGGTCGGTCTCGCCCACCAGCAGTCCGGTGATGAGAAAGCCAGAGAGGACGAAGAAGAAGTCGACGCCCAGATAGCCGCCATTGGCCCAGTGCAGCCCGAAGTGGTAGGCCACCACGGCCGACACGGCCAGGGCCCGGAGGCCATCCAATGCCGGCATGTAATGGTGGGTGCCGGACACCGGGGGAATCTCGACGGGGATGGCCTCGGGGTTCGGGTCGGTCGCCAGTACCTGGCCGGTGAGTACCTCGTGGACCCCAGGCGACGGACCGCCCGGCGGCGCCACCGACACTCCCTCCATCCGCCCATGCTGGCACGCTCCCGGAGGCGGGAGCGCTCATCGGGCGACCTCTCGGTAACCGAGGCGGGCAGTATCGTGCCCGACCATGGGAGTGAGCCGGTGAGCGCAGCCGGAGGCGACACCCGGCCGACGGCTTCGGCCACCTCGGCGTCCGACCCGAACAACGGACGTCCGCCCTCCATGTGGACGCCGATCGGGTCCAACCGGGGGACCGGCCCAGCGGCCACGGTGGCCGCCGGCTGGTTCCTGGTCCCGCTACGCCTCTTCCTCGGAGGGACGTTCCTCTTCGCCGGCCTCCAGAAGTTGGCCAATCCCCAGTTCTTCGCCAACGACAGCTCCATATCCATCCACGCCCAGTTGGTGGGGGCCAGCCAGGTCAGTCCCATCCACGCCCTCGTCGTCCATCTGATCCCCGTGGCCGACGGCGTGGGTGCGGTCATCGCCGTGGGGGAGGTGGCCATCGGGCTGGGCGTGCTGGTCGGTCTGTGGATGCGGGTGGCCGCCGCCGCCGGCATGCTGGTGTCCTTCAGCCTGTTCCTGAGCGTGAGCTTCCACGCCTCGCCGTACTTCACCGGGTCGGACATCGTCTTCTTCTTCGCCTGGACCCCTTTTGTGCTGGCCGGTGCGGCCGGCGCTCCCGCTCTCGACACCTGGCTGGCCCGACGCCGGGCTGCCGTACCCACTCGGGCCGGTGGCCTTCCCCGGAGGGCCGTTCTCACCCAGGCCGCCTGGGCCGGTGTGGTGGCCGGGGCCGTCCTGGTCGGCGGCGGGCTGGCCGCCCTGTTGGGGCGGGCTGCCGGTGCGAGCTCGTCGTCGGCCAACGATGCGGTGGCCCTGGGCGGGCCCGCCCCCTCCACCACTTCCCGCACCGGCGGCACGTCGCCCTCCACGGCCAAGGCCCACGCCTACCCGGGAACCTCGATCGGGGCAACGTCGAAGGTCCCCGTCGGAGGGTGGGCCGCCTTCACCGATCCGGACAGCGGTGACCCCTCACTGGTCATCCAGCACACGGCGGACGACTTCGTGGCCTTCGACGCCGTCTGTCCCCACGCCGGCTGCACGGTGGCCTATGCCCCGTCGGCCAAGCTCATCGCCTGCCCCTGCCACGGCTCGGAGTTCAACGCCAAGACCGGAGCGGTCATGCGCGGACCGGCCACCCGTGGTCTGACCCCCATCAAGATAGCGGCCGAGCCGGACGGCGACCTCTACGTGACCGACTAGGTCGGGCCCTTGGGCCGCCGACAAAAGGTGGACCCGCCGCCCCGGATGCGGTGAAGTACCATCCGTGGTGTCGTCACCCGGTTGGCGACAACGCTCACCCATGACCGCAACCGCTCCCGCGCCGATCGGCACCCCACGCCCGGATATGGCGGACTCCGCCGACAGGACCGATTGGCTTTCATCGGTTCCCTTCTTCGGCGCCCATCTCGTTCCTCTGGGCGCCTTCTTCGTGGTGGTCACGTGGCAGGACTGGCTGCTCTGTGGCCTCCTGTACGTCATTCGTATGTTCTTCATCACCGCCGGCTACCACCGCTATCTCTCCCACCGCAGCTTTCGGACCGGTCGGTTCGTGCAGTTCGTTCTGGCCGCGGGCGGGACGACCGCCCTGCAGAAAGGGCCGCTGTGGTGGGCCGGTCATCATCGCATCCACCACCGGTTCACCGACCTCGACCAGGACGTGCATTCGCCCCGGGACGGCTTCTGGTGGAGTCACGTGGGCTGGATCCTCTCGACCCGCTACAAGAGCACCGAGCTGGCCGACATCAAGGACTTCGCCGCCTTTCCCGAGCTCCGTCTCCTCGAGCGGGCCTGGTGGCTCGGACCCCTGGTCCTGGCCGTCGGTTGCTACCTGATCGGCGGGTGGGGGGGTTGGTGATCGGCTTCTTCCTCTCCACCGTGCTGTTGTGGCACGCCACCTTCCTGGTCAATTCGGCGTCCCACCTGATCGGTCGGCGGCGGTTCGCCACTCCCGACACCAGTCGGAATTCGGCCGTCATCGCCTTCATCACCGGCGGTGAGGGATGGCACAACAATCACCACTACCTGCCCGCCTCGGCCCGTCAGGGTTTCACCCGGTGGGAGTTCGACCCCACCTGGTACGTGCTGCGAGCGCTGGCCGGCCTGCGGGTGGTCCGCGATCTACGTGACCCGCCGGCCCAGCTGGTGGGTCAGGCCCGGGTGCGCGACGGCGCCTTCGACATCGGCATGTTCCGCTCCTACTGGGAGCGGGCGGCCCGGGTCACCGGGGAACGTATCGCCGACCTGAGCACAAGGCCGCTGGCTGCGTCGGCCGAGGCGCACGGGGAGGGGGAGGAGGGGTCGGCATCCGCCGAGGATCCCCCGGTCGGAGTGGAACCGCTGTCCCGGCTGTCCGGCCTCATCACCCGGGCGCTCGAGTCGGCCGATCAGTTGGCCGCGTCCACCCGCCGCACCCGCAAAGGGACCCGGGTGGCACCGGGGGAAGCGGGCTCCTCCGACACCGCCGACCCGTGACCGCACCGGCCGCCGCCGGTGGTACCACTTTCGCCTCGGCCACTTTGTGGATCGTCGACCTCGACGGGGTCATCTGGTTGTCCGGCCAACCCATCGGTGATGTGGCCGGCGCGGTCGACGCCCTGCGCACGGGGGGGAGACGGGTGGTGTTCGCCACCAACAACTCGGCTCCCACCACCGCCGAGCTGGTGGACCGCCTCGGCGGCTGCGGCGTAAAGGCCAATCCCGATGATCTGGCCTCGTCGGCCGGGGCGGCCGCCTCCCTGCTCGACGCCGGGCAGTCGGTGCGGGTGCTGGCCGAAGGGGGTGTGCTCGAAGCCCTGGCCGCCCGGGGGGTGAAGACGGTGTCGGGTCAGGCCGGCGAGGCGGTGGCCGCCGTGGTCGGGTGGACCCGGTCGTTCGATTTCGACGTGCTGGCGGCCACCGCCACTGTGGCCCGGCGGACCGGCCGACTCATCGGGACAAACGAGGATCCGGTCCATCCCACACCGGACGGGTTGGTCCCGGGGTCGGGCGCCCTGTTGGCCGCGGTGGCCACGGCCTCCGGCGTGGACCCGATCATCGCCGGAAAACCACACGAGCCGATGGCCGCCCTGATGAGGGAAGGCTTCGGGTTCGCCACCGGCGACGAGTCGGTGGTCATGGTGGGGGACCAGCCGCTCACCGACGGCAAACTGGCCCAGCGGCTGGGCATCGCTTTCGGCCTGGTCGACTCGGGGGTGACCCCAGCCGGCGCGTCCCACTTCGACACCCCCGTGGCCGTGCGTGCGCCCGACTTCGTCACCCTGGTCCGGGAATCCCTCACATGAGCGGGTCCGACCGCGTGGCGCGGCCGGACACGCCCTAAGCTGGGAGGATGGCCAACAAAGACGGATTCCAGAAGTATCTCGACGCTGGCATCGCTTTTACCGCCCTCACACGGGCACGGGCCGAAGAGCTGGTCCACGAGCTGGTCCAGAGCGGCGAGTTCCAGAGCGACGATGCCCGGGCCAAGGTCGAGGAAAAAGTGGAGGAATTGATCGGGATGGCCCGCAAGGGCCGTGAGGTTCTGGTGGCCCAAGTGCGTCACGAGGTGGCCCGCCAGATGGACAGCGCGGGCGTCACCAATCTCGAGGATCTGGCCAAGCAGGTCGCTTCGCTCATCGGCCGGACGGCTGAGGCCGGACGGGCGGCCACCGCCACCGACAAGTCATCGAAGAAGGCCGCCACCAAGGCCAAGGCGAGCAGGAAGACCGGCGCCAGCAAGGGTTCGGCCACGTCGACCACCGCCAAGAAGAAAGCCGCCACTAAAGCCGCCGCCAAGAAGTCACCGGCTCGCAAGGCAGCGGGGGCCACGGCGTCGGCAACCAAGACGTCGGCAAAAAAGGCCACTGCCAAAAAGGCGGCGGCCAAGCGATCGCCGTCCGCAGCCAGGCCGGCCGACTGACTCGTTCCCCGCGGCGACGGCTCGACCGGGTTCTGGTCGAGCGGGGGATGGTCCCCAGTCGCGCCCAGGCCAATGCCCTCATCGGTGAGGGCCGTGTCCTGGTGGGCGGATCGGTGGCCGACAAACCGTCGCGGCTGGTGGCCAGCTACGAACCGGTCGAGCTGGAGCGCGGTCCTGCCCGCTTCGTGAGCCGCGGGGGGGAGAAGCTGGCTGCCGCCCTGGAGCGGTTCGCGCTGGATCCCAGTGGTCTGCGGGCCCTCGATGCCGGTGCGTCGACCGGCGGCTTCACCGACTGTCTGCTCCAGGCCGGCGCGGAGTCGGTGGTGGCCGTCGACGTCGGCCACGGTCAGCTGGCCCACCGTCTGCGGCTCGATCCTCGCGTAGCCAGTTGCGAAAATCTGGATATCCGCCACGTCACGCTGGCCACGGTGGGCGGGGTTCCGGTGGACATGGCCACAGTCGATCTGTCATTCATCTCCGTGGTCCGGGCCATACCGGTCCTGGTGGGGGAAGCGGTGTGCGCCGGTGGGCCACTGGTCATTCTGGTCAAGCCCCAATTCGAGGCGGGAAGGGTCGAGGCGTCACGGGCCCGGGGCGTGATTCGCGATCCGGCAATCCACCGGCGCACCATCGGGACGGTGGTAGACGCGCTCACCGCGGCGGGAGCAGTCATCATGGGGGTGATGCCTTCTCCCCTCAAAGGATCCGCCGGCAACGCCGAGTTCTTGGTCTACGCCCGTTCGCCCCACAGGATGCCGGATGGGCCGGCCGGTTCGGCGACCGACGTCGACCGGCTCATCGATGAAGCCGTGGCCGAGGCCGCCGCCGGCGCCAACCCGGGTGAAGAGCCGTGACCTGTATCGCCTTCTACATCCACCCCGACCGACCCGAAGCTGCCCGGGTGGCGGCGCGAGCGGCCGCCTGGGTGGAGGACCATGGTCACCAGTCGATCGCCGCGGTGGACGCCGACGGATCGGTGGCCATCGACGGTGCCGCTCTGGTGGTCAGTCTGGGGGGGACGGAACCCTGCTGCGGGCGGTGCACGCCACTCTCCCCTCCGGTGTCCCGGTGCTGGGCGTCAACATCGGCACGCTCGGCTACCTCACCCAGGTGGAGCCTGACGATCTGGAGGCCGCTCTGGCCCATTTTCTGGCCGACACCCATCAGGTGGAGGAGCGGATGACCCTCGACGTCACCGTGACCGACCGCGACGGCCAGATACTGGCCCGACGGTGCGCCCTCAACGAGGCCACGGTCGAGAAGACCGTCCCCGGTCACACGGTGCGGGTGGCCACCGCCATCGACGACCGACCCTTCGTGACCTACGCGGCCGACGGTCTGCTGGTGTCCACCCCGACCGGGTCGACGGCCTACAACCTGTCGGCCCGCGGCCCTGTGCTCTCCCCCCTCCTCCGGGCCATCGTGGTCACCCCGGTCTCGCCTCACATGATCTTCGACCGGCCGCTGGTCCTCGAACCGACCGAGCGGATTCGGCTCGAGGTGCTCGAACCCCGGCCGGCCGTACTGGTGGTGGACGGGGTCACCGTCACCCACCTCCATCCGGGGTCCACCGTCGAGTGCCGCGAGGGCGATCGACCGGCGCTGCTGGTCACCCTCGGCCCCCGGGACTTCCACGCCCTCCTACGGGCCAAGTTCCATCTTGCCGGCCGGTAGGACCGAGGACCGTTGAGCGCCACTCTGGTCGAGCTCCGGGTCCGCAACCTCGGGGTGGTCGACGACGTGACCATCGCCGTGCCCACCGGCATGACCGCTCTCACCGGCGAGACCGGTGCGGGCAAGACCCTCCTGGTCGAGGCCCTGGGACTGCTGCTCGGCGGTCGGGCTGACCCGTCCGTGGTGCGGGCCGGTGCCGACGAGGCTTTCGTCGAAGGGCGGTTCCTGCTCCTGCCCGGCGCCGACCGACCGGAAGGGACCGGCCGGCCGGGTGCCGCCGGAACAGGGAACGGAACAGACGACGAGACAGAGGACGGGACGGAGATCGTGCTGGCCCGCGCCGTGGTCCGGGGTGGCCGTTCCCGCGCCTGGATCGACGGCCGGATGGCCTCGGTCGGGGCCCTGGCCGAGGTGGCCGAAGGGCTGGTCGAACTGCACGGTCAGCACCAACACCGGACCCTGGTCCACACCGAAGCCCAACGACAGGCTCTCGATCATTACGGCGGTATCGATACCGGCCCGCTCGACAGGGCTCGCCTCCAGCTGCGTCGCCTCACCGATGAGAGGGATGCACTGGGCGGGGACGCCCGCCAGCGCGCCCATCAACGGGACCTCCTCGACTTCCAGATCGCCGAAATCGAGGAGGCCCACATCGAGGACGTGGCCGAGGACGCTCGTCTGGAAGCGGAGGAGGAGCGGCTGGCCGACACGGCCGCCCACCGTGAGGCGGCAGCCCTTGCCCTCACCGCCCTGTCGGAGGCGGAAGAGGCCAGTGCCGTGGACCGGCTGGCCGAGGCGGCGGGCGCTCTCGGTGGGCGAGGCCCCCTGTCGGCGCTCGACGATCGGGTGCGGGCGGCCATGGCCGAGCTCGCCGACCTGGCCAACGAGTTGCGGTCGGTGGTGGAGACCTGGGACGACGACCCCGAGCGTCTGGCCGCCGTCCGCGGGCGACGGCAGCTGCTGCGCGAGCTCCAGCGCAAGTACGGCGACGACCTGGCCGAGGTGACCGCCTTCGCCGTCGCCGCCCGCCGGCTACGGGAGGAGATCGTCGCCGACGAACGCCGCGCCGCCTCGGTGGACGACGAGATCAGGCAGGCCCGGGCCACCCTCGAGCAGGTCGAAGCCACGGTGGCCGGGGCCCGTGGCCAGACCGCACCCCGCCTGGCCGCAGAGATCCAGTCGACCCTGCACCGCCTGGCCATGGCTTCGGCCCGCTTCGCCGTCGCCGTCGAGGGCAGCGGACCGGCCGACCAGGTGACCTTCATGCTCGGGGCCAACGCCGGCGAAGCCCTCCAGCCCTTGGCCCGGGCCGCATCGGGGGGCGAGCTGGCCCGCACCATGCTGGCCATACGCCTGGCTCTCACCGACGCCCCGGGGGTGATGGTGTTCGACGAGGTCGACGCCGGGGTGGGTGGTGCCGCCGCCACCTCGGTGGGTGTCGCCCTGGCCGGGCTCGGGCGCCGCGCCCAGGTTCTGGTGGTCACCCACCTGGCTCAGGTGGCCGCCCTGGCCGATCACCAGATCGCCGTGCGCAAGATCGAAGATGCCGGCCGCACCCGTTCGGAGGTGGCCGTGGTCGACGATGAGAGCCGCGTGGTCGAACTCAGCCGGATGCTGTCCGGCCGGCCCGACAGCTCGTCGGCCCGCCGCCACGCACGCGAGCTCCTGTCCGGTGTCCCGGTGCCCGCCGATGCACCCTGACCGGTCGGCGGGTCCGCATGGTGGGGTCACTGCTTCCGCTAGCCTCATCAGGTGCCCGACATGAACGGCCCGCAAGAACCCCGTGGGGAACGAGCGGCGGTCGGGCCACCCCCGACGCACGCCGGGGCCACCCCCGCTGGCGCCGTCGCCGAGGGGTCGAAAACCAAGTACGTCTTCTTCACCGGAGGCGTGTCGTCGTCGTTGGGCAAGGGGCTGACGGCCTCGTCGCTCGGTCGCCTGCTGAAAGCAAGGGGCCTGCGGGTCACCATGTGCAAGCTCGACCCGTACATCAACGTGGACCCGGGCACCATGAACCCCTACGAGCACGGCGAAGTCTTCGTGACCGAAGACGGAGGTGAGACCGACCTCGACCTCGGCCACTACGAGCGGTTCATCGACGAGAACCTCCACAAGGGCTCCAACGCCACCACCGGAAGGATCTACTCGTCGGTGATCGCCAAAGAGCGCCGCGGCGACTACCTGGGCAAGACGGTCCAGGTCATCCCCCACGTGACCGATGAGATCAAGAAGTCGGTGCGTGCTCTCGGCACCGAGGACGTGGACGTTGTCATCGTGGAGATCGGCGGAACGGTGGGGGACATCGAGATCGTCCCCTTCCTGGAGGCCGTCCGTCAGTTCCGGCGAGACGTGGGACGGGACAATGTGGCCTACATCCACCTCACGTTGGTGCCCTACCTCGGTCCCTCCGGCGAACAGAAGACCAAGCCCACCCAGCACTCGGTCACCGAGCTCAGGAGCCGGGGAATCCAGCCCGATGTCATCGTGTGCCGCTCGGACCGGATGATCTCCGATGATCTCAAGCGCAAGATCTCCCTGCTGTGCGACGTACCCATCGAAGCGGTGGTGTCCGCCGTCGACGCCGACAACATCTACCAGATCCCGCTCGTCCTCCACGAGGAGGGACTCGATCGCTACATCCTCCGGCTTCTGCGGTTCGAGGAAGTCGACCATCCCATCGACCTGACCGGTTGGGAGCGGTTGGTGGGCCAGGTGGACGCGGCGGTGCGCCCGGTGCGGATCGGGATCATCGGCAAGTACGTCGATCTCCCCGACGCCTATCTGTCCGTGGTCGAATCGCTCCGCCACGCCGGCTTCCACCACGGGGCCCGGGTGCACATCGAGTGGGTGCAGGCCGCCACCGTGCCCGACCTTCTCGAAAACGACGGATTGCGCACCTTCGACGGACTGGTCATTCCCGGTGGTTTCGGTGAACGGGGGGTGGAGGGGAAGATCGCCGCCGCCCGCTACGCCCGCATGAACGAGGTACCGCTTCTTGGACTCTGCCTGGGTCTCCAGGTCATGATCATCGAGGTGGCCCGGTCACTGGCCGACCTCAGCGGGGCCAACTCGCGTGAGTTCGACGCCACCACCCGGCATCCGGTGGTCGATCTGATGGACGACCAGAACGCGGTGGAGGACAAAGGCGGGACCATGCGGCTCGGTTCCTACAGTGCCCGGCTCCTGCCCGGGTCGCAGGTGGCCGAGGCCTACGGCACCGAGGTTGTGTCGGAGCGGCATCGTCACCGCTACGAGGTCAACCCCCGCTACCGTTCCCGGCTCGAGGACGTCGGCCTGGTGTGCTCGGGCATCTCTCCCGACGGGCGCCTGGTCGAGTTCATCGAGCTGCCCGGCCATCCGTTTTGGGTCGGCACTCAGGCCCACCCCGAGTTCAAGAGCCGGCCGGACCAACCCCACCCCCTCTTCCGTGAGCTGGTAGGGGCCGCTCTGGTCCGGGCCGAGGGTCGCGACCCCCGGCTCATCGACATCGGTGCCGTCGGCTGAGGGGACGGGGGCCGGAAAGCACCCGAGTGCCGTCGCCTCCGATCTTCCCCGGTTCCAGACCGGCCCCGAGGTCGTCCTCCACCGGGGTCGGTTCATCACCGTCACCCGGGCCGCATTCGTCGATCCGGACGGCCACCCCTTCGAGCGGGATGTGGTGCGCCACCCGGGGGCGGTGGCCATGGTGGCGGTAACCGAGGCCGAGGCCGTCCTGCTGGTCCAGCAGTACCGTCCGGCCGTCGACCGGTGGCTGCTCGAGGTGCCCGCCGGCACCTGCGACATCGAGGGGGAACCGGTGGAGACCACCGCCCGACGCGAGCTGGCCGAAGAGCTGGGCCACGCCGCCGGCCGGTGGCGCCTGCTCACCCGGTGCGCCATCACCCCCGGCTTCTGCGACGAGTACTCGTCGGTCTATCTGTGCACCGATCTGTCGGCGGTGCCGGTCGATCGGCAGGGGACCGAGGAGCGTTTCATGCGGGTGGCCGAGGTGCCGCTGGACCGGTTCGACGCACTGGTGGACGACGGCACCATCGTCGATGCCACCACCATCCTCGGGGTGGCACTGGCCCGACGGTACCTGTCCACCACCGGTTGAGGCGACAGACGTGAGCCGACCGGTGTCCCTCGGCGCCGAGGAATACCTCTCCTGGTTGGCGGTCGAGAAGGGCCGGTCCCTCAATACGCTCTCCGCCTACCGCCGCGACATCGTGGCCTGGGAGGCATGGGCCGAACGGGCCGGGGTCGATCCGGCGGCCGCCGACGTCGACGCCATCGAGCGGCACCTTGACGACCTGCGGGGGTCGGGCCTCCACCCGGCTTCCATGGCTCGCTCCATCACCACCCTGCGCGGGCTGTTCCGCTTCCTCAGCGAGGAGGGAATGATCGGTGCCGATCCCACCACCGACCTGCGGTCGCCGCGCCTGCCCCGCCGCCTGCCCAAAGCCCTCGACGAGGAGCAGGTCGCCCTGCTGATCGACTCGGTCAGCGGTGCCACACCGGTTGAACGACGCGACCGCGCCCTGCTCGAACTGCTGTACGGCACCGGGGCCCGGATCTCCGAAGCGGTCGGGCTCTCGCTCAGCGATCTGCAGGGGGACAGCGGCCTTCTCCGGGTGTTCGGGAAGGGGGCCAAGGAGCGCCTGGTGCCCCTGGGTGGTCAGGCCCGCGCCGCCCTCGAGCGCTGGCTGGCTCCGGAGGGACGTCCGCCGCTCGAAGAGCGCGGACGTCGGCGGGGGCGGCGCGACGACAGGGAGGCGGTCTTCCTCAACACCCATGGCGGCCGGCTGAGCCGGCAGGGCGCCTGGGCCGTGGTCCACGGCCGGGCCGAGCGGGTGGGGTTGGGCCCCCTGGTCAGCCCCCACGTGCTCCGCCACTCCTGCGCCAGCCACATGCTGGCCCACGGCGCCGACATCCGGGTGGTCCAAGAGCTGCTCGGACACGTGTCCATCGCCACCACCCAGATGTACACCAAGCTGAGTCAGGACCATCTGCGCGCCTCCTACGAGCGGGCCCACCCGCGGGCCACCCTGGCCCAGCTCAAGTAGGCTCTCCGTGTGCCCAGCGACGCCCCCACCATCGATTACCGTCAGCTTCTGGAGGACGAGCGTCGCCAACTTCAGTCCGATTTGAGCGAGCTCGGCTTTGGCGACGGCGGGGGGCTCGACTACGACCCCAATTTCGCCGACACCAGCCAGGTGACGGCCGAACGGGGTGAGGCCGAGGTTCTGGCCGTTCAATTGCGGGAGTCGCTCCAGGAGGTGGCCCGGGCCCTCGACCGGCTGGAGAACGGCAGTTACGGGCGCTGTGAGGTCTGTGCCGAGGTGATCAACCCGGCCCGTCTGGAAGCCATGCCGGCCACCCGGTTCTGCATCAACCACGCCAGCCGGCCCTGATCCCCACCTGATCGACCGGCGCACGGATGGCCTACGGCTACGGACCGGACAGCGGCAGTTCCCGCCCGCCCCGTCGCCGGTTCCAGCCCAACCAGCGGACGACCATCATCGTGGTCATCGGGCTGGCCCTGTTCGCCATTCTGATCCGCACCCACCGGATCACCCGGTTCGAGATCATCTACTTTCTGGTACTGATCCCGTCGATCATCCTCCACGAGATCTCCCACGGTGTGGTGGCCCTGGCCTTCGGGGACGACACGGCCAAGCGGGCCGGGCGGTTGACCCTCAATCCGGCCAAGCACATCGACCCGGTCGGCACCATCCTGGTCCCCGCCGTCCTCTCCCTGTCGGGGCTGGGCGCCTACGGCTGGGCCAAGCCGGTGCCGGTCAATCCCAACCGGATGCGCAGTCCCCGTAATCACACGGTGATCGTCTCGTTGGTCGGGCCCTTGACCAACTTCGCCCTGGCCGCCCTGTTCGGCGTCATCTTCGTGGCCACTACGCCGGCAGCCATCCGTGAGATCGTCTACCAGGAGGGTTTCTACCCGCCGTCGCTGCTCGGTCAGGTCCTGTTCATCGCCGGCATCGCCAATATCGTGCTGGGCATCTTCAACCTCATCCCCTGCCCGCCACTGGATGGGGCTTCCTTGCTCGAGCGGTTCATCCCGGCCCGCTCCCTGCCCGAGTACTACCGGTTGCAGCCGTTCCTGATGTTCCTGCCCTTCATCCTCCTCCTGCTGTTCCACAACGAATGGTCACAGCTCCTCGACCACGTGATCAACTGGTGGGCGGGCATCCTGGCGTGACCAGCAGTCATTTCGCCGCGGCCGCCCGCCGGTGGGGCCCCTACGTGCTGGCCGGCTTCCTGATACTGGCTGACTTTCTATGGCTGTCCCGCGGGCTGTTCCACGCCGCCCACGGCTACCGGGACTGGGCCCTGTCGCGGGGCCTCTACTCGGACGTCGTCGAACTGGGGGCCGAGCATTATCTGCGCGGCCTCCACATGATCCATCCCATTCCCTACCTGCACGACCGCATCGAGTACCCCATCCTCCTGGGATTCGCCCTGTGGCTTCCGTCCTGGCTGCCGGCCGGCCCGGCCTCATGGTTCGCCGTGACCGGCCTGATGACGGCGGCGGCCACCTTCGGTTCCATCGCCCTCATCCGGCGCCAGAGCCCGTCCGCCGTCTGGTGGATCGCCGCCTCACCGGCTCTTCTGATCGACTCGGGCATCAACTGGGACCTCATCGGCATCGTCTTCCTGGTCGGGGCGGTGGTGTGGTTCGGCGAGAGCCGCTACCGGTCCAGCGGTGCCTTCGCCGGTATCGGTGCCTGCTTCAAGCTCTTCCCGGTCATCGTGGCCCCCTTGGCCGTCGCCGCCCTCGGATCGCGGTGGCGGCGGGCCCTGGCCCACCAGCACGCCACCGGGCTCGTTGACACAGCCCCGGGCGCAGAGGTCGCTTCCCGGCGGGCGGACATGGTCCGTTGGGTGGTCCCCTTCGTGGTGGTGAGCGCGGTGGTGACCCTTCCCTTCCTGGTCCTCGCCCCCTCCAACACTCTGTGGTTCTACCGATTCAACAGTGTGCGTCCGCTCAAGGACTCGGTGTGGCTGCTGGCCCAGAACGCGGTGGGCGGCTCGGTGGTCTCCAACCAATTCATCAACACCGCCTCCTTCTGTTTGGTGGTGGCGGTGACCGCCTACGCCGCCTGGATGGTGTGGCGATCACCCGACGCATCGCAGGGCAGGGGGCTGGCCCTGGCTACCGCTCTGGTCATTATCGTGTGGATGGCGGTCAACAAGATCTGGAACCCCCAGTATGTCCTGTGGGTCTTCGCTGCCGGCGCTCTGGCCGGGCTGCCCGGAGGGTTCGGTGTGGCCTTGGGCGTGGTGGCCGTCTTCGACTACGTCTACGAGTTCGTCCTCCGACTGCCCGCCCGCTCAGGGGCTTTCAGCTGGGCCGGCTACACCTCGATTGTGGTCCGGTCACTGCTGTTTGCGGCCATGGGGGCGTGGGCGGTGATGGCCCTGCGACAGCTGGTGGCCGATCGGACCGCCGCCCCGGCCACGCCCGAACCCGTCCGTTCTGCCGTATGAGGGCAACGGCCCCGTCTCGGGCCATGGCGGAAACCACCGGTGCCACCACCGGACCTCTCCCCGGCCGGACCGACGGCGTCCGCCGGTGGATCCGGACCCACCCGGGCCTGGTTGTCCTTCTCCTCGTCCCGTTGCTTGTCTTCGGGCTGCCCCAGTTGTTCGGCTGGACCTTTGCCGACGGCGACAACTTCCTCCAGAACCTGCCCATGCGGGTACTGGTCGGGCGCGACCTCCGCGCGGGGGTGCTTCCCCTCTGGAACCCCTACCTGTTCAGCGGGACGCCCCTTTTGGGCGGGTTCAACGCCGGTGCCGCCTACCCCGCCACCTGGCTCATGGCCGTCCTCCCCACCTTCGCCGCCTGGTGGCTCAACCTGGCCCTGGCCTACGACATCGCCATCGTCGGGACCTACCTCTTCCTCCGTCGTCAAGCGGTCGGGTCCACCGCAGCCACCTTTGCCGCCGCCACGTTCGCCTTGGCCGGGTACATGACCGCCCAGATCGTCCACATCGATCTCATCAGCGGTGCCGCCTGGCTGCCCTGGATGGTCATGGCCGTTCACGCCCTCACCCCCCGCCGACCGGCCGGGGCGGCGCCGTTGCCGCACCATCCAGCTGCCGCCGCCCGCCGGCGCGGCTGGATGGCCCTGCTGGCCGTTTCGGTGGGCCTCACCATCTTGAGCGGCGGCGCCGAGGCCATCATCGACAGCGCCGTCCTGGTCGCCATCTACACCATCGGCCGTCTGGTCGAGGCCGGCGGGCTCCGCCCCGATGGGCGTCGGGCGGCCCTGTCCTCGGTGGTCGCTGTGGCCGTAGGAACAGCGGGCGGTGTGGCCCTCGGCGCGGCCCAGTGGATTCCCGGTGCCGTCTTCGCCGCCCAGTCGCAACGGGCCACCACCACGTACACCTTCTTCACCAGTGGCTCCCTCCCGTACCGGGCGCTCACCCTGATCGCCTCGCCCTTCGTGCTCGGAGCCAACGAGGGCCGCCCGGGAAACTACGCCGGTCCCTACAACTTTCCCGAGGTGACCAGCTATGTGGGGGTGCTGGCCCTCATCGCCGTCTGCTCGCTGGGGTTGCGCCGCTACCGCACCCGACCCGAGGCTCGTCACTGGTGGATCTGGTACGTGGTCCTGGGGGTGGGCATCCTGACCGCCCTGGGCGGCCAGACTCCTTTCGGCCACGTGATGTACCTGGTCCCGGTGGTCTCCGACGAGCGCCTCCTGTCACGCAATCTCCTGCTGGTCGACTTCTCGTTGGCCGTCCTCCTCGGGTGGTGGATGCACCTCCTGCTGGAGGGTCGGGCCGAGGCTGCGTCGGCCGGCCCCGGGCAGGGGACGCGTCCACCGAAATCCCCGCTCCGGCCCCGATGGCAGAGGGGGGAGCGGACGGAGATCGTGGTGACCTGTCTCCCGCTGGCCTTCATGGTCGCCGCCTGCCTCTTCCTGTGGATCGACGGTCCCCGGCTCTACCGTCTCCTGGCGGCACAGGCGCCGGTCACCGCCACCACCCGTGAGCACGTGGCCGCCCTGGTTACGGCCGGGGTGGTCATCGCCGCCGCCGCTACCGCCATCGTCCTCGGCCGCCAGCGACTCAGCGTCCGGCAGCTGCGGCGGTGGCTGGCCGCCGTGCTGACCATCGACCTCGTCCTGTTCAATTGCTTCGTCATCCGCCTACCGGTCACCGAGGCCACGGCCCTTGCCATCGGGCCCCTGTCCACCGCCTTCCACGCCCAGGTGGGGGAGGGGCGGTTCATCATCTACGACCCCGACGAGTTCTACACCGACCAGCTCTACGCCCTGGGCCAGACCGATCTCAACATCTACGCCCGGGTGCCGAGCGCCCAGGGCTACACCGCCCTCAGCAGCGGGGTGTACTTCGCCGGCACCGGAGCCCACTACCAAGAGGATCTCAACCCGGCCGACCTCAGTGGAACGGTGTGGGACGACCTCAACGTGACCACCCTCCTTTCGCTCCCGAGCTACTTCGTGACCCAGCTCGGACAGTCGGTGGCCGGCGCCGGCCGCCTACCAGGTCCTGCCCACGAGGGGGAGTTCGTCGAGCCGGCGCCGCCGACATCGTTCGCCCTGGCCCCGGGGGCGGTCCACCAGTGGTACTTCGGTGCGGCCTTCACCGTGCGCTCGATAACCGTCCCGTTGGTAGGAGGGACCATCCGGCCACCGAGGATCGGCCTCCTCACCGCCTCCGGAGGACGGCACTGGCTCCCTCCGACCGACACCTCGGTCACCGACGTCGGCGGCCACCGCACCCTCCGGGTGAGGCTGCCGACGCCGATGGATGCGGCCGGGGTGCTGGCCACGCCGGCCGGCGGCGCTGCCGCGGTGCTGGGCGTGCCCGACGTGCTCAGCTCCCCCTGGGGCACGGTGGCTCTCGACGGACGCCTGCAGGACGACGTGACGGGACCACGCTGGAGGTTCACCGGCACCCTCGGCAGCTTCGGCGTCTTCCACAACGTCCACACCTTGGGATGGGCATGGATCACCTCTCCGGGCGGGGGTCCGGCCGGGCCCGGCAGTTCGGTCACCGCCCAGGCCACCACCGAGAGCGGCTCCCAGCGGATCCTGGTGCGCACCACCGGAGCCGCCGTCCTCCAGCGCAGCCAGTCGTGGAGCACCGGGTGGAGGGCCACCATCCAACGCATGGCCCCCGGCTCATCCGGTGCCCGGTTGGGGCCGTCCCAGGCCGTCCCGGTCACCCAGTCCGGCGTCATCCAGAAGGTGACCGTGCCCGGCGCCGGGCTCTACCAGGTGTCCTTCACCTATGCCGCCGGCACCGCCCTGGTCGGCGTGGCCCTGTCGGCGCTGGCCACGGTGGGCCTGGCCGTGTGGGCGGTGACCGAGATGATGGCCCGGCGACGGCGAGCCCGGGGCCGTCAGCCGGCCGGGGGCCCCTGACCCGGGGCCAGCAGGCCCATCGCCTCCGCCGCCCGGCGGTACGTTTCCGAGGCGATGGCCCGGGCCTTGTCGGCCCCCTTCTCCAGCAGGGTGGCGACGGCGCCGGGGTCGCCGGCCAGGGCCTGGCGGCGCTCCTGCACCGGCCGCAACATCTCGACCAGGGCCTCGGTCACCGCCTCTTTGAGTTGGCCGTAGGTGGAGAAGGACCCGGCCACCTCGGCCGGTGAGCGGTCGGTGGCCACGGCCAGCAGGGCCATCAGGTTGGCCAGGCCCGGCTTGTGCTCGGGGTCGTAGCGGACCTCACCGTCGGTGTCGGTCACCGCCCGTCGTACCTTTTTGGCGATGACGTCCGGCTGGTCGAAGATGAGCACCGTGCCCTGGGGGGACAGCACCGACTTGGACATCTTCTGGTCGGGGTGTTGGAGGTCCATGACCCGGGCCGCGGTGGGCGGGATGGCTGCCTCGGGCACCACCAGGGTCGGGCCGTAGCGGCTGTTGAACCGTTGGGCCACGTCCCGGGCCAACTCGAGGTGTTGACGCTGATCGTCTCCCACCGGGACCCGGTCGGCGTCGTAGAGCAGGATGTCGGCGCTCTGGAGGACCGGATAGGTGAACAGCCCCACCCGGACCGTGTCCTTGCCGGCACTCTTGTCCTTGAACTGGGTCATGCGCCGCAACTCGCCCATGGTGGCCGTGCACTCGAGGAGCCAGGCCATCCGGGTGTGCTCGGCCACATGGCTCTGCACGAACAGGGTGCAGCACTCCGGATCGAGACCAGCGGCGATCAGGTCGAGTGCCGTCTCGAAGGTCCGGGACCGGAGCTCGTCCGGGGCGATGTCCAGCGTGAGGGCGTGGAGGTCGACGATGCAGTAGAAGGAATCGTGGTGGTACTGGTCGGCCACCCAGTTGCGGATGGCACCGACGTAGTTCCCCAGGTGAAGATCGCCGCTGGGCTGGAGACCGGACAGAACGCGGGACATGGAGGGTCATCGTAGGTCGACGCCGACGGTGCACGAGATGAGCCTCTCCACCCGGTAGGGTCGGTTGCCGTGGGAGCCACTGTCACCACCCCCGCCTTCGAGGGTCCCATCGACCTGCTCCTCCAGTTGGTCAACACCCACCAGGTGGACATCTACGACATCCCCCTGGCCGCGGTGGTGGACGCCTTCGTGACCGAGGTGGCTTCCTGGGAGAAGGTCGACCTGCCCACCCTGTCCGAGTTCCTGGTCATCGCCGCCGTGCTCATCGAGCTCAAGTCCCGTCGCCTGCTACCCGGACGAGACGACGTCGAACCCGACGAGGAACTGGCCGGGTGGGAAGAGCGGGACCTCTTGCTGGCCCGACTGCTCGAGTGCCGGGCCTACGCCGCCGCCGCCGACGGCTTCGCCGTCCTCATGGAACGGGCCGCCCGCTCGGTACCCCGGACGGCCGGGCTCGACGGTGACCTGCCGGTGGGCACACCCGACCTGCTCGACGGCGTTTCCGCCGCCGACGTGGCCGCCGCCTTCCTGCGGGCCACAGCCGAGCGCCCGGTGCCGGCCGTCGACCTCTACCACGTCACCGTGGACACGGTCACCGTGGCCGACGCGGTGGCCGAGCTCGAACGGCGCCTGTCGGTCATGGGGACGGCCACCTTCCGGGCCCTCACCGCTCACCTGTCCACCCGGATCGAGGTCATCGTCCGCTTCCTCGGGCTGCTGGAGCTGTGCAAGCAGGGACGGGTGACTCTCGACCAGGGTCATACGTTCGGCTCCCTCGAGGTGGCCTGGGTCGCCGCTGCCCAGGAACCGGTGGGCGTGGGGGCCGGGCTGGTCGACGAGTACGAGGGATGACCACCGTGCTCTCGCCCGAGGCTCGGGCCGTCGAAGCCGTTCTGGTGGTGGCCGTCGAACCGGTCCCCCCGGGCCTGTTGGCCGAGCTTCTCGAGCTGCCCGTCGACCAGGTGGAGGCGGTGTGCGAGGAGCTGGCCGAGTCGTGCCGGACGGGCGGACGCGGTTTCGAGGTGGCCCGGATCGCCGGCGGCTACCGCATCCAGACCCACCCCGACCTGGCCGCCCACGTCGAGCGCTTCGCCAACGTGGGCGTGTCGTCGCGGCTGTCGGCTGCCGCCCTCGAGACCCTGGCCATCGTGGCCTACAAGCAACCGGTGTCGCGGGCCCAGATCAGTGCGCTGCGCGGGGTCAATGTCGACGGTGTGGTGCGCCTGCTCGAGCACCGGGGCTACATCGCCGCCGCCGGACGGGCGGCGGGGCCGGGGCAGGCCGTCCTCTACGCCACCACCGACGCCTTCCTGGAACGGATCGGGCTCGACCGGCTCGACCAACTGCCGCCCATCGAGGACTTGCTTCCGGGGCCCGAGGCCCTGGCCGATATGGAGGAGCAGATGCGCCCGGTCGGCGATGGCTGACCACACCGGGGACACGCTGCCGGGGGGCGAACGGCTACAGAAGGTCCTGGCCCGGCTGGGTGTCGGTTCCCGCCGGGTGTGCGAGGACCTCATCGCCGCCGGCCGGGTGACGGTGGACGGCACGGTGGCCGTGCTCGGGCGGCGGATCGATCCAGCCGTCGATCGGGTGGCCATCGACGGCGTGCCCGTTCCCGTCCGACCCGATCTGGTCCACTACCTGCTCAACAAGCCGGCCGGCGTGGTGAGCACGGCCGAGGACACCCACGGCCGGGCCACGGTGGTGTCCCTGGTCCCCGGCGTGCCCCGGGTCTTTCCGGTGGGGAGGCTGGACATGGACAGCGAGGGCCTTCTCCTCCTCACCAACGACGGCGAGCTCACCCATCGCCTGACCCATCCCTCCTACGGTGTGCCCAAGGAGTACCTCGTCGAAGTGGCGGGCCAGCCCACCGCCGGTCAGATCCGCCGGCTCCGTGAGGGCGTCGACCTGGAGGACGGTCCGACGGCGCCGGCCCGGGTGTCGGTGGTGGCTCCGTCCCTCCTCCGGATGGTCATCCACGAAGGGCGCAACCGCCAGATCCGGCGCATGGCCGAGGCCGTCGGCCATCCGGTCGTCCGCCTGGTACGCACCCGGATCGGTCCGTTGTCCGATCCGTCGTTGGCCCCCGGGGCCCACCGGCGGCTTACCCTGGAGGAGGTACGGGGGCTGGCCGCGGCGGCCACGCCCGTGGAGGGGCCCTCCGTCCCGGCCCAGCCGGGCGGGCCGGACCGCTAACCGGGCGGCCTCGGAGTCGCTGGGTAACATGCCTGCTTGATGCCCCTCTCCGTTCGCGCCGTCCGCGGCGCCACCACCGTCGACGAGGACACCCCTCAAGCCATCACCGAGCGAGTGGTGACGTTGCTGCGCACCATCCTCGACCGCAACGAGCTGGCCGAGGACGACATCATCTCCATCCTCTTCACCGCCACCGAGGACATCGTCTCGACCTTTCCGGCCACCGCCGCCCGGTCGATGGGGCTGGGGGCGGTCCCCCTCATCTGTGCCCGCGAGCTGGCCGTGGTCGGATCGGTGCCCCGCTGCATCAGGGTCATGCTCCATGTGACCACCGATCGCGACCGCCACGATGTCCATCACGTCTACCTGGAAGGTGCCCAGGGCCTCCGTGACGACCTCCCCCAGTAACGGCCCCCGCTCGGCACCGGGGGCGGCCGTGGCCAAGGGCCGCGGCGTGATGCCGGCCGGTCGGGCCATGGTCTTCGGCACCGGCCTCATAGGCGGTTCGGTGGGCATGGCCCTCCGGGCCCGCGGGTGGCACGTGAGCGGTATGGACACGGCCGACGGCGTGGTCGATCGGGCCGTCGAGCTCGGGGCCCTGTCCGAGCCGGGGGTCGACCGCCGTGCCGATCTGGTGGTGGTGGCCACCCCGGTCCACGACGCCGTGGCCGTCATCAGCGACGTGCTCCATTCGGGGCAGTGGAACCCCGAGGTGGTGGTAACCGACGTGGGCGGGGTCAAGGCCACCCTGGTGGAGGCGGTGGACCATCCCCGCTTCGTGGGCGGACACCCGATGGCCGGTTCCGAGCAGGTGGGTGTAGACGGGGCGTCCCCCGAGCTGTTCGTGGGCGCCACCTGGGTTCTGACCCCCACAGAAGTGACCGATCCGACTGCTTTCGCCCTGGTCCGCACCGTCCTGGCCGACATCGGCGCTCACGTGGTGTCGCTCGCCCCCGAGCGCCACGACGCCATGGTGGCGGTGGTGTCCCATGTGCCTCACCTGACGGCGGCCACCCTGATGGATCTGGCCTCCGGCCTGGGCGAGGAGCATGCCTCCCTCCTGCAGCTGGCAGCAGGGGGCTTCCGGGA
The DNA here is from genome assembly GCA_963727955.1 of uncultured Acidimicrobiaceae bacterium. Taxonomy (GTDB): domain Bacteria; phylum Actinomycetota; class Acidimicrobiia; order Acidimicrobiales; family RAAP-2; genus Bog-756. The sequence continues at coordinate 24,367 of CAVSII010000008.1, read as the reverse complement.
CATGACCCGTATCGCCGCCGGTCAGCCGTCAATCTGGCCCGACATCTGTGACGACAACGCCGAGGCCATCGTGACCACGCTGGACCTGCTCATCGAGGCTCTGGCCGCCATGCGCCAGCGGGTGGCCGACCACGATCACAGCTCCCTCCTCGACATCCTGGGCCGGGCCGCCGCCGCCCGCCGTGCCCTGAGCGAGCGGGCCCCCCAACCCGAGGAGCTGGTCGAGGTCCGTATCCCGGTGCTCGACCGCACCGGGGCCATCGCCGAAGTCACCGTGCTGGCTGCCGAGTTGGGCATCAACATCGTCGACCTGGAGATCGCCCACTCGGTGGAAGGGGATCGGGGGGTGATGGTCCTGGTGGTCGACGTCCTGTCCGGACCCACCCTGCTGTCCACTCTGTCCGACCGGGGCTACCGGGCAGCGAGCTCGCCGGTGGGGTCCACCCGGTGAGCGGGGTGGCTACCGAGTCGGTCAACGGCGGTGTCCCGCTGATCGGGACGCTCGCCGTCCCGGGCGACAAGTCCATCTCCCACCGGGCCCTCTTGCTGGCCGCCCTGGCCGAGGGGACCTCCACCATCGTCGGGCTGAGCGACGGCGACGACGTGGGGCGCACGGCCACTGCCATCGAGGCCTTGGGTGCTGCGGTCGAAACGGACGGAACGACGGTCACCGTGACCGGTGGGCGCGGCCGCCTGCAGCCCCCCAAGGATCCGGTCGACATGGGCAATTCGGGCACCGGTCTGCGCCTTCTGGCCGGGGTGGCGGCCAGCCTGTCAGGAGTGACCGTCCTGACCGGCGACGACTCCCTCCGGGCCCGCCCCATGGACCGGGTGGCCGAGCCGCTGGGCCTGATGGGAGCCGGGGTGGCCGGGGCCGGCCCCCGTTCCCTGCCCCCCCTCACCGTTACCGGCGGTCCGCTCCACGGCATCGATTACACGCCGCCGATGGCCAGCGCCCAGGTCAAGTCGGCCGTCCTTCTGGCCGGCTTGGCCGCCCAGGGTGAGACCGTGGTCCACGAACCGGTGGTCACCCGGCCCCATACCGAGGAGATGCTGGAGGCCATGGGGGCGGAGATCACCATCGACCAGGTCGGCACCGGACGGGTGGTCCGTCTACACCGGAGTGACTTGTCACCGGGCGCCTTCTCCGTGCCCGGCGATCCCTCCCAGGCCGCCTTTTGGATCGTGGGCAGCACCATCATCCCCGGCAGCCTGGTCACGGTGGAGGGCATCACCCTGGCCCCCGAGCGGTTGGGTTTCCTGGGTGTCCTACGGCGGATGGGCGCCACCCTCGAGGTCGAGGAGTCCGGCGGCGGAACCGGGTCGGTGACCGGCTATTCGTGCCTGCTCCAGGGCACCGTGGTCGAAGCCCACGAGATCCCGTCCCTCGACGAAGTCCCCATCCTGGCCGTGGCGGCCATGGCCGCCCACGGCACCACCCGCTTCCGTGACGTGGGCGAGCTGCGGGTCAAGGAGTCCGACCGGCTGGCCGGCACGGCCGCTCTGGTCGAGGCGTTCGGGGGCTCGGCCGCGGTGGAGGGTGACGACCTGGTCATCGAGGGGACCGGCGGCCCGTTCCATGCGGCCGACCTCGACGCCCAGGGCGACCACCGGATGGCCATGGCCGCCGCCATCGCCGGGGCGGCGTGCTCCTCGCTCGGCGCCACCACCTCGATTACCGGATGGGGGACGGTGACCACCAGCTATCCCTCCTTCGCCGAGGACCTGGCCCGGCTCCGGTCGGGAGCGGTGGGGGAGCAGTGAGCCCACCACCGGCTGCCGCCCCTCCGGTCATCGCCATCGACGGCCCCGCCGGGTCGGGAAAATCCACCGTGTCGCGGGCCGTGGCCGATCGCTTGGGCCTCGAGCGGCTGGATACCGGGGCCATGTACCGGGCCGTGGCCTGGGCCGCCCTGCAGCGCCGGATCGACCCGGCCGACCGGGCCCCGGTGGCCGAGCTGGCCCGCACCCTGGCCCTCCGGGTGGGGGAGCGGGTGGAGGCGGACGGGGTCGACATCACCGGGGTCATCCGGGGACCGGAGGTGAGCCGGGCGGTATCGGTGGTGGCCGCCAACCCGGACGTGCGCGCCGCTCTGGTCGACCGGCAGCGACGCTGGATCGCCGAACGGGGTGGCGGCGTGGTCGAGGGCCGCGACATCGGCTCTGTGGTCTTCCCCGACGCCGACGTGAAGATATTCCTGACCGCCTCGGTGGAGGAGCGGGTCCGCCGGCGGCCGGAGGAAGGGGCCGACGCCATGGGTCGGCGCGACCATCTGGACAGCAGTCGACCGGTGTCCCCTCTGGGCGTGGCCGAAGGTGCCCGGGTCATCGACACCACCCACCGGCCGGTGCAGGACATCGTGGAGGAGGTGGTCGCATGTCTGTGACCGGTGTCCCCGGTCGGGTCGCCGGGGGAGGGCGCCGATGAGCCCGCATTCGAGGTGGACACCCGCCTCACCCCCATCTACGGCTTCCTACGCATCCTGGTGCGTGGCCTCAACCGCCTGCTCTTCCGGACCACGGTGGTCGGCGCCGACCGGGTGCCGGCCCAGGGACCGGTGATCATCGCCCCCGTCCACCGCTCCTTCATCGACTTCTTCGTGACCTCGGAGGTCACCCGGCGAAAATTGCACTACATGGCCAAGGACAGCCTGTGGGACAACGAGATGCTGGCCCGCCTCCTTCCTGCCATCGGCGCCTTCCCGGTGCACAGGGGCTCGGCCGACCGCGAGGCCCTCCGACGGGCCCAGCAGGTGCTCGAGGCCGGGGAGGTGCTCATCCTGTTTCCCGAAGGCGAGCGGAGGTCCGGTCCGGTGGTCTCCGACCTGCACGAGGGAGTGGCCTTTCTGGCCGCCCGCACCGGGGCCACCGTGGTACCGGTGGGCATCGGCGGTTCGGCCTCGGTCATGCCCAAGGGACGAAAGATCCCCCGCCCCCGCCACATTCATCTCGAGGTGGGCGAGCCCCTGGTGGCCCCGGCCCGCACCGGCGGAGGTCGGATCGCCCGGAGCCGGATCCACCAGTTCACCGAGCAGTTGGCTGCCGCCGTCCAGGAGCTGTACGACCGGTCGGTACGGGTCACCGGTCGTTACTGAACGCCTGACCTGCGGTCAGAGTTGAACCGCCTGACCTGCGGTCAGAGTTGAACCGCCTGACATCCGGTCCGAGTTGAACCGCCTGACATCCGGTCCGAGTTGAACGCCTGACCTGCGGTCAGAGTTGAACCGCCTGACCTGCGGTCAGAGTTGAACCGCCTGACCTGCGGTCAGAGTTGAACCGCCTGACCTGCGGTCAGAGTTGAACCGCCTGACCTGCGGTCAGAGTTGAACCGCCTGACATCCGGTCCGAGTTGAACGCCTGACCCGTTTTGAGACTGGTGGCCCAACCGTTCAGAGGCGGTGGCGGTTGCCCAAGGTCACCCGCCACCAGGTCGACCCGATGACCCGGGCGTACTGCACGCCGAAGACCAGGTTGCTCCCCTTCTTGGAGGTGCCGGAGGCCCGCGGGTGCCAGACCGTGGGCTGTTCGGCGATGCGCCAGCCCCGACTGGAGGCCACGATGAGCACCTCGGCCGTCTGGTATTGGGTCTGGACCAGGTGGGGCAGGATGTCCTCGACCAGTTCGACCTTGAGGGCCCGGTAGCCGCTCGAGGAATCGGTCAGGCCCTGGGCCACGATGGCGTTGAGGATCGAGGCGTAGAACCGGACCCCGGCCCGGCGGAACCAGTCGGTTGTCTCGTCGACCCCCAGCCGTCGCGACCCGATGACGAAATCGGCAGTGTCGTCCAGCAGGGGCTGGAGCATGGTGGGCATTTCGGCCGGGTCGTTCTGCCCGTCGGCGTCCAGGGTCACCACATAGCGGGCCCCGTGATCGACGGCCAACCGGTAACCCAACCGGAGGGCGGCCCCGTGACCCAGATTGACGGGCAGGACGCAGGTCAGGGCACCGCTGTCGAAGGCCACCTCGGCGGTTCCGTCGGTGCCCCCGTCCACGATGACCAGCGTGGTCACCTCGAGGTCGCCGACCAGGGTGGGCATGGCCTTGAGGACATCGCCGATGTTGCGCTCCTCCTCGTAGGCGGCGATGACGGCCACCACCGGACCGAACCGTGCACGCGGATAGCGGATCTCGAACTCGGACCGGGCACGGTCCAGCGCGAATTGACGCAGTTCCTCCGAGCGCTGCCGGGCCCGGACGGCGGGAAGCGTGATCCAGTGCCGGCTGGAGGAGGCCGTCACAGGCTGTGGGGGTGGCCGAAGACAGCCCGGACCAGAGGTTCGAAGTGGGCGAGCGGCTCGGTCGGATAATCGGGGTCGAAGCTGTTCTGGTCCCACTCGTCGGCGAACCGCTGAGCCAGCTCGAACCACGGCTCGTTGCGGTAGCGATCGCGCATGTCGGGGTCCATGTCGAAGTGGTGGTAGTAGTGCCGCCCCTGAAAGTCCTGGTGGGCGGCTATGACCGCTGTCACCTCCGGTCGCACGTAGGGCCGGAGGATTTCAGCCGCCACCTTCGGATGGTTGGGGACGCCCACCGCCTTGCCGATGTCGTGACACAGGGAGGCCACCACCATCTGATCGTCGGCGCCGGCCCGCTCGGCCCGGGTTGCCGTCTGCAGGCAATGGGTGAGCTGGTCGACGGCGAAGCCGTCCACCATGTCGGACAGGGACTCCAGCATCCGCAGAACCCGATCGGCCACCTGGCTCTGATGGCTCATGACCTCGGTGCCGATGACCATCCAGTCGTCGCGGGTGGACACGTCCATGCGGGTGAACGTGGTACCCACCTCTGCTGACCCGGTCATCCCGTCATTCTCGCATCAAATGGAGCGCGTCGGGGTTCCTCACCCCTATCCGGCCAGCTCGGCGAGCACGTCGGAGGCGGCCATGCCGCGGTCGTCGGCCAGGACCCGGTTGACCGCTGCTGAGCCCGGGGTCGGCCCCGATTGTCGTTCCGGCACCCCGTTGAGCAGAGCCAGGGCCGATTCGAGACCCCGGAGCAACTCCCGCAGCTCGGGAGGAGGGGGGAAGTACTCCTCCTCGACGGTCACCGGCGCCCGTTGCACGCCATGGACAGGGGCCAGTCGGGCCACCACCGCGTCGACCAGGGCCTCGGGGGCCGAGGCCCCGGCCGTGACCCCGACCGTGCCCGACAGATCGTCGGGGAGCTCCGAGGCGTCATTGACCCGAACCACCCGCCGACAGCCGAAGGCCAGCGCCACCTTCACCAGGGCCACGGTGTTGGACGAGTTCTCCGAGCCGATGACCACTACGGCGTCGGCCTGTCCGGCCAGTGCCTTCAGGGCGGCCTGTCGGTTGGTGGTGGCGAAGCACAGGTCGCTTCGGTTGGGCATCCACAGATCGGGGAACCGTTGGCGGGCCCGGTCGACGATGTCGGCCCACTCGTCATGGCTGAGAGTGGTCTGGGCCAGCAGGGCCACCCGGGGGACGGCACCCTGGTCGTCGACCGGATCGGCGAGGGCATCGACGTCATCCACCGTCTCCAGCAAACGCACCGATGACGGGGCCACCGCCATGGTGCCGAGCGCCTCCTCGTGTCCGTGATGACCGACATAGAGGACCGTATAGCCCTTGTTGGCCCGCACCTTGAGCTCGTGGTGGACCTTGGTGACCAGCGGACACACCGCGTCCACCACCACCCGGTCACGGGTGCGGGCCGCCGTCACCACTTCGGGGGCCGACCCGTGGGCCGACAACATGAGGGGAGCCCCCGGTGGGACCCGCTCGATGTCATCCACGAAGACCACCCCGCGGGCCCGGAACTGGTCCACCACGTGGCGGTTGTGAACAATCTCGTGGTAGCAGTAGACCGGCGGTTCGAACACCCGCACCATCCAGCCCAGTGCCTTGATCGCCTTCTCCACGCCGGCACAGAAGCCCCTCGGCTCGGCCAGAAGCACTCGTTCGACGGGTGACACCGACTCACAGGCTACCGGGCCCGGACCAGGGGCCCACTGCGCCGACACGGGAAAAGCGGCATGAACGGGTAGCCTGGCGGCATGTCGGCGCCCCGAGTGACGACGGCACCCCGGGTCGTGGCCGTTGCAGATTCCTCGCCGGCGGACCGGTCTGGCCTCCGTGCCGGCGACGAGCTCCTCTTTCTCAACGGACGGTCACCCCGCGACGTCATCGAGTACAGCCTCCTGGTGGACGAGGGCCAACTCGACCTGGTGGTCCGCCGGCCCGGCCTGACCGACCCGATCTCCCTGCAGGTCGAAAAGGAGGCCGGTGAGCCGCTGGGAGCCGAGGTCAGTTCGGCTGTTTTCGACCGGGTCCGGACCTGCGACAACCACTGCGAGTTCTGTTTCATCCATCAGTTGCCGAGCGGCATGAGGCGCAGCCTGTCCCTCAAGGACGACGACTATCGCCTGTCCTTCCTCTACGGCAACTTCACCACCCTCACCCGGTTCACCGAAATGGACCTCGAGCGGGTGCTGACCGAACGGCTGAGTCCGCTGTTCGTCTCCATCCACGCCACCGATCCCGACATCCGGGCCGACCTTCTTCGCAATCGACGGGGGGCGACCAGCCTGCGATGGCTGGGTGCCCTTCTCGACGGAGGAATCGAGGTGCACGGGCAGATCGTGGTGTGCCCCGACAAGAACAACGGACCGGTGCTGGAGGACACGCTGGCTGGTGTGCTCGACCGTTATCCGACCCTGGCCACCGTGGCCTGCGTCCCGCTCGGAGTAAGCCGTTTTTCGGACGGAAAGGGGATGCGGCCGCACAGCCGGAAGGAGGCGGCGGCCGTGTGCGACGCGGTGGCCAGCTGGCAGGAGACGTTCCTCACCGCCATCGGCCGGCGCATGGTCTTCGCCGCCGACGAGTACTACCTGATGGCCGACCGACCCTTTCCCGACGCCGTCACCTACGAGGGGTTCCCCCAGCACGAGAACGGCATCGGGATGGCCCGTGCCTTCGCCACTGCCTTCGGGGGCGACGAGGCCACCGCCCTCGGCGTGCGCCCCGGCTTCTTCGCCTCGGTGGACGGGGCCCCCGCCGCCGGATACCGGGCCCCCCGGGCGGCGACAGCCCAGACGATCGACCCGCAGGCCCCGGTGGCCGTGCTGACCGGCGAATACGGAGCACGGGTACTGGCTCCGCTGGTCGCTTCCCTGCAGCGGACCGACGTCCGTCTGGTGCCGGTGGTCAACCACTTCTTCGGGGGGAACATCGGGGTGTCCGGCCTGTTGACCGGCGCCGATCTGGTCGGCGTGCTGGGCGGTCAACCCGAGGGTCACCGCTACCTGCTGCCCGACTCGTGCCTGTCGGAGGGACGGTTCCTCGACGACCTCACTCTGGATGACCTTCCCCGCCCGGTCGAGGTGGTCCCCACCGACGGCCTGTCGTTGCGCCTGGCCCTCGACCGCCCCGTGGTTACTCCGGCCCTGGCAGGAACGCCGGTGGCCGCTCCGCGGACCCGGCTGCGCCCTCTGGCTGTAGGGACCGCCCCATGACCCAGGCTGTCAACGAACCGGCCACGCCCGGCCGCCAACGCCCCCTGGTGGTCATCGCCGGGCGCCCCAACGTGGGCAAGTCGACGCTGGTCAACCGCATCGTGGGTCGGCGGGCCGCCGTCGTCGAAGAACGGCCGGGTGTCACCCGCGACCGCAAGGAACTCGACGCCGAATGGGCCGGGCGGGCCTTCACCGTGGTCGACACAGGGGGATGGCTGACCAGTGAAGATCCGCTCGACGCCCAGGTGAGCGCCCAAGCCGAGCGGGCCGTCGATGAAGCCGACGTCATCCTTTTGGTCGTGGACGTGACCGTGGGCGTGATCGACGAGGATCTCGCCGTGGCCCGCATGCTCAAACGGACCGGCCGGCCGGTGCGGGTGGTGGTCAACAAGGTGGACTCGTCCCAGCGCGAGTCCGACGCCTGGGATGCCATGGCCCTCGGACTGGGGGAGCCATGGCCGGTCAGCGCCCTCCACGGGCGGGGCACCGGCGACCTGCTCGATGACGTGGTCGCCCTTCTGCCCCTACCCCCCGCCGACCAGCGGGGCGAAAGAGGGGACCGGTCAGGACCGGCCGGCGATGAGCTGCCGGTGGCCGCCGACACCTCCGGCGAGGCCGATCAGAACGGCATCGTCCGGGTGGCCCTGGTGGGGCGGCCCAACGTGGGCAAGTCGACACTGTTCAACAAGCTGGTGGGGGACGAGCGCTCGGTCGTCCATGACATGCCCGGCACGACCAGGGACGCGGTGGACACCGTGGTGGAGACACCGGAGGGAACGGTGTGCTTCGTGGACACGGCGGGCATGCGGCGCAAGAGCAGGACCGAGCGCGGCACCGAGTACTTCTCCGTGCTGCGGGCTTTGGAGGCACTGGACCGGGCCGACATCGCCCTGCTGGTCATCGACGCCACCTCCGGCGTCACCCATCAGGACCAGCGCTTGGCCGAGCGCATCGGTGGGTCGGGATGCCCGACGGTGGTGGTCCTCAACAAGTGGGAGCTGGTGGCCAACGAGGACCGCATCGGGGTCCTGGCCGACATCGGCGACCGACTGGCCTTCTTGGGGGACGCCCCTGTTCTCAAGATCAGCGCGCTGAGCGGCTTCGGCGTCCACCGCATCCTGCCGGCGGTGGCTGCCGCCGAGGAGGCGTACCACTCCCGCATCCCGACCGGCGAGCTCAACCGGGCCATTACGTCGATCCAGTTGGCCCATCCGGCCCCGGGGGCCAAGATCCAGTACGCCGTGCAAGGGGCCAGCGACCCCCCCACCTTCACCCTCTTCACCAACGGCCGCCTGACGGCGCCCTATCTCCGTTACGTCGAACGAGGGTTGCGGGAGCGGTTCGAGCTCGGCCCCACACCGATCAAGCTGCGGGTCCGCAACCGGAAGGCGACCGGGAGCGGAGGTCGAGGTCGCAGTCGGTGACGATGGCAGGATGGAGCAGGGGGTGGCGGACGGATCGCCGAATCGGCACAGGGCCTGACCGGGAGGGTTGATCGTTGCCCTGGTGTGAGTCGTGCGACCGTCGGGTGGAAACCGACGAGCTCACATCCGATGGCCTCTGCCCCGATTGCGGCGGTCAGCCGCTCGAACACCGAAAGTCCCCCTGGTACTTCAAGTTCATGCTGGTGGCCAGCGTCATCTATCTGGGTTACCGGGCTTTTCAGGGCGTGACCTGGGTCGTTCACCACGTGTGAGTAGGGCGACGTTCCGGGCGGGACGAGGACGGCTGCGCCCGAAACCGTGATAGGAGTAGGTGTCCGGTTGGTGAACAACGGGTGAAGGTTGACCTGGGGGGAGTCATCGTGAATCGGAAGATCAGCACGTCGTGGGGGAGAAGTGCCGTGGTTGCCGTGGCCCTTGTGGCTTTGGGGCTGGTGGCCGTGCCCGCCGTCAGCCAGGCCCAGACGGTCGGCGCCACCAAGTCCAAGCCGCCACCTACCTATTACCTGTCACTGGGAGATTCCTACTCCGTTGGGTACCAGCCCGGTCTGGGGGCGACGGCCGGCTATACCGCTTACCTGGCCAAAAAGACTAAGACGGTCCTCGAGAACTTCGGGTGCGGGGGGGCCACCACCACCTCCATTCTCACCGTCATCGGCTGCACCTCTCCCTACGGGCCGACCGCCCTCACCGATGCTGTCGCCTATCCGACCGAAACCCAGGAGCAGGCGGCAGTGGACTTCATCGATGCCAATCCGGGACAGGTGGGCCTGATCACCGTCTCCATCGGCGGGAACGACGTGACCGCCTGTGCCTCCAGTGCCGATCCGATCAGCTGCGTGATGGGAGTGCAGTCGACCATCCAGACCAACGTCACTTCGCTGGTCACCACTCTCGACTCCGCCCTCACCGCCAACAACGACACCTCGGCCAAGATCATCGGCCTGACCTATCCCGACGTCATCCTGGGTGACTACGTCTACCCGGCCGGCGATACCGACGTGACGCTGGCCAACGATTCGGTCACCGCCTTCGATGACTTGATCAACCCCACACTGGACACCGCCTACACCTCGGTGCCCGAGGGGAGCTTCGTCAACGTGACCCAGGCTCCCTACAAGAAGGCCAAGAAGGGGGACGACACGCCCCTCACGAAGACGACCAACCTCGACCCCTACGGCAAGATCCCTGCAGCGGTGTGGGAAATCTGCACGCTGACCTACTACTGCTCGGACGGCAACATTCACGCCAACACCAAGGGATACGACTTCATCGCCGGGCTGGCGCTGAAGGACTACAAGCAACCCTGACGCTCACGATCCGGCAGGCGGGCGGCAACCGCATCCGTCCCTCCCGTGCTGAGGTCTCCGGCCAACTCGGATCAGCTCGTGCCCAGGTCTGAGGAAAGGACGCGAACGAACCCCCAGCCGCCACCGCCGCTCTGGGGTTCGTTCGCTGGTTCCGCCAGATCTCGGTGAAACCGGCTACGCCCCATTGTGCGCCCCGAGGCGAGCCATGTCTGTCGGCGCCCTGTCATTTCCCGAGTCACGGTCACGACTGAGCCAGGAATAATTCCTGTAGCGAATTACCGGTGCCTCCCGTAGAATGTCTTCACGAGGTAGCCAGCCCGTCGAGTGAGAGTCCGCCGCTCCGCTCCGGGTTTGGCCTCCTCAAGTCGCTGGCGGGCGAGGCGTGGCTACCCGGTTCACCCTCGAGGGTTCCTCTCAGAGGCGACGGAAGGGCTGGGGGCCCGACTCGAGCAGCTCTGGCCGGGTCGATTGGAAACCCCTTGTCAGCAAGGTGTCAGCAAATGGACCCCGACGGCCACAATCCCGCTATGTAGGAAAGGGGCTCTGACCAGGAGACGGGCTGTGGCGCAGCTTGGTTAGCGCCCTTGGCTGGGGGTCCGTCGCCGATTGAGCATCCCTGTCATCGGTGTTCATATTCGACCTGGTCAGAGCCCATTCCGTGTCATAGGTGTCTCTATCGTCACCCGTGTTCGAGTATGCGTTGCTACTTCGGAAGCTACTCGTGCTAACTGAGCGCTCGCTAGCAACGTGCCCCTCACTTTGGACGATGTGGTGTGCCTGTAATTTTTCACGAGCGACTGTCAGATCCACGTGGCCGAGTAGGTCGCTGATCGTTCCGAGCGGGACGCCGGCATCGACCAGCATCACCGTGCCAGCCAGTGGGCTATAAAGAGGGTCCTGGACCTATTCGGAGTAGGAGGCCGTTATGCCGTTATTCCGCAAGCCTGGATGGGTGGGGATCTGTCTACTTCTCGGAGCAGCGCCAGTATTTGCGGCGGTCACGTTGGCACCGACGGGCTCGGCGGCGGCCCGAGTACCAGCCCGTTGCGGCGCGCCACCTCAAGCCAACGCGGACTACTCGCGCTGTAATCTCACCGGTGTCAACTTCACCGCCGCCAACCTGACGGACGCCAACTTCAAGAAGGCTACGTTGACCAACGCCAATCTCACTGGCGCCAACCTCACCGGCGCCAACTTCAAGAAGGCTACGTTGACCAACGCCACTCTCACTGGCGCCGACCTTTCTGACGCCACTCTCACCAACGTCGTGTCCGGCGGCATAACGGGAACGCCAGCCTCACTCCCGTCGGATTGGGTCGTCGTCGACGGCTATCTCGTCGGTCCCCAAGCCAATCTCGCTGGCGCCAACCTTGCCGGAGCCAATCTCACTGGCGGTGATCTCTTACAAGCCAATCTCGCCGACACCGACCTCTCGGGCGCCAACCTCACGGACGCCACCCTCAAACGCACCGACTTGGACAACACGGTTCTCGCCGGTGCCACCCTCACCGGGATCATCTCCGGGGGAAAAATCATCGGAACTCCAGCCTCGCTGCCACCGGACTGGGCCCTGGTGGGGCTGGCCGGGAGCACAATCCGCTATCTCGTGGGGCCCATGGCCAATCTCACGGACGCTGATCTCTATGGCGGCCAACTTGCCGGCACCGACCTTGCTGCCGCCAACTTATCCAATGCTGACCTCTCCTTCGCCAACCTCACAGGCGCCAACCTCTCGGGCGCCACGCTGACCGGAGTGACCTGGTCAGACACCACCTGCCCAGACGGGACCAACAGCAACAACGACGAGAACACCTGCGTCAATAATCTTGGTTGATTGGACCTGCGTCGGTTCTCGCCGGTCCGCCAGTGGTCGGAAATGGCGAGATTTGAGAGCAACTCGGAAACAGCTCCCGCTAACGGTTATGACCACTTGGTGACCTCACATGGCGGACTGCTGCATTCCGAACGACGTCGAAATGGTGGATGTGTTCGCCCAGCACAACTAGCGGGACCCGGTCGGCGCTAATCATCTCGCCAACACTCTCGACTACCTACTCGACAAGCTGCGGAAGGATGGGGAGCGGTGCTGGAAGCAGCACCTCAGACTTTCGGCCTGATCCTCAATCCTTCTGACCGTTAGCGATGGCCCCCCGGTTTCGGAGGGTGTCCCGTTCGCTGTTGAAGTTAAGCGGTGGCCACTGGTTGTTCAGGCTGCTGCCTGATCGTACTGGGTGGGTGTGACAACGTCGGTGCTGACTTCGCGGCGAAGCGCTACGACTAGCTTCTTCATGTCGTTGTGACCGCGCACTCGACGGAACGACCGCTCGGCCTCGAGCATGCCTGCGGCGATCCATCGTTTCTTCATCGAGCCGTCCTTCCAGCGGGTCACCCGGCCGGTGGTGCGCCGGGTGATCGAGATCATCGACTCGATGCAGTTGGTTGTGGTGAGCGTCTTGGCGAGGGTGCCGCCGACTCCGAGCCGTCGGACGGTGAACATGTCCTCGAGCCCTTCTCGCAGCGAGGCTGCGGCGTCGGGATGGTCTGCTTCGAGCTCTTTGGCGAGACGCTTGGCGGCGTCGAGACCCTTGCGCCAGTCGGGCTGGGCGAAGATGAGCGCCAGTCGCCGGTCGACGATGCTGGCCATCTCCTTGGGCAGGTAGGAGTCCAAATTCCGCCTCTTGTGGATCGTGCATCTCTGGACCTGGGCCGCATCGCCGAAGACCCGCCTCACCCCGGCAGCCAGTGCCTTGCCGCCGTCGAGCACGCAGAGCACGCCGTTCTCGGTGGAGAGGCCCCGAGCCACCAGATCGGCCAGAAGGTCGGTGACCACCACCTTGTTCTCAGTGTCGCCGAGCCACAGCCCGACGGGCACCTTGGTGCCGTCGGCGGTGATGACCAGGGCCACCACGCAGCACTGGCCGGCTACGTCCAGCCCGTCGATCATGAGGACGGCCACGTCGAGGTGGGCCAGGCTCCGGGCCATCAGGTCCTCCATGGCCTTCTTGGTGGCGGCAATGAAGCGCCGGGAGACGGCCGACTTGGAGGTCGAGCGGGCCCGGGTCTCGATGTCGGTGCCGACCGGCTCGGCCACGTCGCCGTGTCTCCGGGTGGCCACTCCGGCCAGCATGCGCTCGACCACGAGCGAGTTGAGCAGGTCGGCCGAGCTGAACACCTTCCAGGTGTCGAGGTCGATCTCCCCTCCATCGGTGGTCCGGCCCCGGGGACGCTTGGTCGTCACCGTCCGGCCGCCGAGAACCACCGGGCCAGAGGTCGACCCGTGCCAGTTCCCCATGCGCTCAGCGGCCGGGATCCGAGCGTGCTTGAGTCCGATCCGACTCTCGAGCTCGGCCTCCATCATCTGATGCATGACGACCAGCCCGGTGGCCGAGGCGAACGCCATCAGCCCGTCCTTGATCGCCCCGGCCACCTCGGCCAGGGCCACGGTCGCCTCCACGGGCAGGTCAGCCACTCGGGCCGCCTCCTCCGCCTCGGCGACGGTCACAACAGCTACTTTCTTCTTCACGGTGGTCCCCTTCCTTTCAGGGTGTTTTGGTCGATGCCCGATCCCTACCAGTTGGCAGGTCTCAGGCGGGGGACCACCGCTTCACTTCAACAATGTTCGGGACAAGCTCCGGTTTCGTCCGGGGGTTGTTCGCGTCAAAGAGGTCAGAAGAAGAGGTACGATTTTTGTTGGGTCAGGGGGTGAATTGGGTTGAGCCATCTTCGATGCCGATTAGGTCTTCATCGATGGTCGTCGGCATACCATCTTTCCGTTTGGAGACCAGAGCTCGGTCGGACCGTGCCGCGTCCGTAGCAAGGCTTGCTACAGGTGCGGAGCGATCGAGGAGCGAGTTGTTCGCCAGAGACCTACGCCACTATTCAGCCGCAGTGATCAGAATCCACAATTCTGACAATGGCGGCACGGCTGCCACAGGCACAGGATGGCGGAAGGGGACATGTCCGCAAACCCCCGTCGAGAGACCCCGGTTCTTGCCCTTCGGGCCGGGGTTTGCCGACGTCAGCGGGCACGCATACTCCGACGTTCGACAGCGGGGGCCCCACCCACACACCTTCGACCGAGCCATCATGAGGTGCGGCTAATTCGGAGTCAAACCCCGTCGGCCCGGCCCCAGTCGACATAGCGAATCTTCCCGCTTAGTCTGTTCGGGCGTGCCGGGGCCTGTCGAGATTTCGGTTTCCGCCAAACTGATCGCTCCGGGTCCCGGCACCACTTACGCGAAACGACCCCCAGTCCGCATCTGGGGGCCGTCTCCGGTTTCCGCCAGAACGGGGACTCGACTACCTCTCCAGTGTGCGCCCTGAAGGCGGCCTCCGTCTGTCGTTTCGCCAACACTTCCAGTGTCGCCCCGCCGACACTTTCGGGGAGCCCCGGCGCCTTCGATCTCTGGCTCCCAAGGTTCTTCCAACATCACCTCGCTATCTTTCGGGCTGCTAGGCCGAAGGGAGTGGGCGGGCTCCCGGGCCTGGCGCTATCAGAGACAGCGCCACGGGTAACGATTCTGGCTGCCCATTCGTTGAGTCGTACGGGGGGATGCCCCTCGCACCCTCGACGAGCGCCGCCCTGCCCAGCCTCCCCCGAGGCACGGTGCTCTCGAGGGAGCGGGGTTCTCTAAGGGCGCCGTAGTCTTGCCCCGCGCCCCAGTATGCCGAAAGCCTTCAGCGTCCACCCGGGCCAATTGCTTCCGGTTCGCCCACAACGGCGTCGGCCACGCCAAACACTGCCCAGGGCCGGCGACCCGCCACGGCACTTTCGTCGACGGGAAGGGCAAGCGCTGCGAAGTCGACGCCTGCGACGAGCATGCCGAGGCAACCGCCGGGACGTGACGGTCGAGGTACTCATCCAGACCGGCGACGGGTGCGCCCTACGGTTCCATCCGGACGACAAGCCGGAGGTTCACGGCGTGATTTGCGAACAAGCGGACGTCGACGATTCCTGGTCGATGGCCACCGGATGCTCGCTGGCTGGGTGGGGAGCGACGGGAAGCCGGTCACGATTATGGGTTGTCCTCCGTGGGTCGACGACAAGGAGTGGCCCATCGGCTGAACCTGGGTCAGCCTGGCACGAGGCCTGCCGCTGACACGCTGTCAAAGGCAGCGGCAAGGACCCCGGGCGGCGGCGACCCCCGTCAAAGGACTACCCGAGCCTTGAGTAGGCTCTCGCCGGGTCACTTGAAAACCCCTTGTTAGCAAGGCGTTAGCAAATGACCCCGAAGGCCAGTGATCCCGCTCAGTAGAAAGGGGCTCTGACCAGGAGACGGGCTGTGGCGCAGCTTGGTTAGCGCGCTTGACTGGGGGTCAAGAGGTCCCGGGTTCAAATCCCGGCAGCCCGACCACGAAGGGAAGGATCAGAAGCTACCGGGCGCAGGTCACAACCGGTGACATCTGACTTGGAGGATGCCTCATTGCTACTTCTGGTCACGAGCCATGTGCATCGGCATTGCGCGGCCCGCTGTCTGTCCGCCGTTCAGGGAAAGATGGGGACGAGTGGGGAGCGGAGGCGAACTACTCGGGAATGAGTTCACGCAGCCCTTTGCCGTTCGATGATGGCCAGTTCGAGAGCAAGTACCCGGCCGGGCCACCTTCCGCCAACGTCCCCGTGACCGCGAGCCAGGTACCTGCGACCGTAGCAATGCCCGAATCACCCTAAAACAAACGTTTGGCTGGTGGAATTCTCATGTCAGGCCCGGTTGAGCGGGTTTCGCCATCTACTTCCGGCCCGGCCTGAACAAAGGCGGCCTCAGGCTCGCAGTTCTCCGCGGCGGGACCTGCCTTCGCCCTGGTGTCGCTCTCAAATTCTCCCCGTGAGGGTGCACCAGCGAGGGTCCACATTTTCCCCGGGCACCGTGGGGACGTCGAGCTGGAGGACTCAGTAGTGGACGTTGAAGCAACCCACCAGGAGTGGCGCTCCGTACTCTGTGCGGAAGCCGTCTTCTCCGGTGCCGGGTCGGCGGATCTGTGGAGCCTGTGTGTCATGTGGCACGCCCGAGAGAGTCCCGAGTACCCCAGACGGCTCGCAGAACTGGGCGACCGGTAAGGTCGGTCAGTGGCTCACTACGCCGAAGCCTTCAGCGTCCAGCCCGGCCAATGCTTCCGGTTCGTCCACAACGGCGTGGGTCACGCCAGGCACTGCCCCGATCCTGTGACCCGTCACAGCACCTTCGTCGACGGGAAAGGCAAACAGTGGGAAGTGGATGCTTGCGACGAGCATGCCGAGGAAGCCATGACCAGCCGGGGAGGGCCGTCGTGCCGCTGAGCAACCCGTCGTGCCGCTGAGGCAGGCCTCCCTCCTGACGCCCCCACCTGTGGGGTGGAAGAGCTGTGCCAACATCGACAAGGTGAAGCGCCGGCTGGCCGTCTAACGATCCGCAGAGTTCGGTGGAATAGGCGACCTCCCGGCGCCTAACCCCCGGCCGAGCCAGCACGGGGGCACACCGGTAGTCCTGGGTGGAGTGCCAGTGACCAGGCGGACTTCTGGGGCTACGGTGGCCGGGCATGACCATTTGGCAGCGTGAGAAGCGGTTACCGACCGTTGGCGAGGCCCGCGACTATTTCGATGCCCATGCCGAGGACGGGGGCGACCCAGAGACGATGGAGGAGTGCGAACGGGTTCTCGACGCCACTCGGCATCCCACCGATGGGCTCCCCGGAACTGGGTACGGCGGCGTGAAGCAGCCTCCTTATCCCGGGCCGCCAGAAGACCAAATCGAAGAAGAAGGGGCGGACTGAGCACTCCGTCCTTTGGGCGTCATCGGACGAGCTTCCTCGACTCATACCGACGGGAGATGCGGGTGAGGAACGTTGCGCCCAGTCACTCACGGACCTCCCACTACGAGGTCGGGGCCGATACCCGGCTCGTGCGGTGGGAAGAGATGCCCTCGGCCCGGCGAAGCGTCCCCGTGATGAGAACGTCGTCGACGTCAGCTACGAAAAGGCCATGGCCAAGTACGACTCGACGATTGCAGCGGTGCTGAGTGCCCGTTCGATCGATCCCGTCGGGCTTCCTTCGTGGCAGGGTGTGACGGCCAACACGTCATCACGATCGACCAACGTCGGGCAACGACTGCCCTTCGACCTGAAGCGCCTCTCGGCCACGGCCGAGCGCCTGGTCGACACCACCGTCTTTGCTACGGCCGACCGGCTTAACACGACGGCACCCCGGACGCTCGCCGGGGTCCGTCGTGTTGTCGGCAGGTTGTCCCCCCTCACCCATCCTGCCTCGGTCGGTAACACGACCGCCATCGTCAGAATTGTGGATTCTGTTGGAAGGCGAGACCCTCCGGGCCGAACGGGCACAGGCGTCGCCGTTGCCCCTTTCCCATCTACGGATTCGTGCAGGGGTCGAATTACGAGATCGTGTAGGTGCCCGACAGAGTGGCACTGGTCAGGGCTACCGAAACGCAATTCTGACCTGCACCGGGCGTGTAGGTCACCGATGCGGCGACTTTGCCTTTGTCGAATGTGCCACTGGTGATCTTTCCCTTGACGGTGGCGCTGCCTGCGTCGAGGGTTGTCGAGTAGCTATCGACCGATGTGTCGCCATTGTTCCAGTCAATGGTGTTCACCGTCTTCACCGGCTTGCTCTTCGTGGCGAGGGAGGCGCAGGTCTCCGGTTTCTTTCCGGTTGATACGGTCGTGTTCGACCCACTGCTTGTGATGCCGGCAACGCTGCTGTGGGTGCAGCCGGACAAGCTGGTGGTGACGGTGAGAGTTTGCTTGGCAGGGGTGTTACTGACCCCTGGTGAGATCGTCGCCGTACCCGTGATCGTGCACGTTATGGACGGCTTCGCCTTGGCTGCTGCCGCTGGACCTGCTGCCAACGTGGCCGAGACGGGAACAATTGCAGCCACGACCACCAGAGCTGAAACTAGGCGCATTCTCATGGACAAGACCCCCTTGTCTATACATTTCACTTCACGGTTGAAGTGTCAATGCCCTCCCAGTCCACAGTGGACCTGCCCCGGTCCGGCAATCGACTCCACCGCAGGACCCAACCCACCGGTCAAAGCTTCCCAGTCGACGACGACCACGTCAATCAAGTGGCGCCGCCACAATTCCTCCGGTCATCGACCAGGGCCGCAGCCACGGTATCCATCCCACCGGCGATGGGTAAGGTGAGCACTGTGGGACACAGAGCGCGTACACGGCCATCGCCCGACAGCCCCGGTCCGGCCGTCCGCCCAGTGAGCGCCGCCACCCTCCTCGATCCCAGTCGTCCGAAGCCGGCGGTCGGCGTACTGGGCCTGGCTCAGCTGGCCCAGGCGGCCCGGACGGGGCGCCGCTCTCGCACCAGCGGGTCATTTACCGGGCGACAGGAGGCGGCCAGCGCTTCGGTCCTACTGGCCGAGGCCGGCCCGTCCGCCAACCACTAGGTTCTGGGGATCGACCAGCCACGGCAACACCAGAGTCCACTTCACCATGGGTGTGGTGGTGCCGTCTCAGCCAGAACAGGACAGGCATGAGGCCACCATCCCCGTGGAGGGCACGTCCATGAGGCGGCAGATGCGGAGCATGCTGCCCTTTACTGGCGATGGGCGGATCCTTCGTTTTTCTGGCAAGAGACGGTCGAGCGCACCCGAGTCAGGTGAGCGCGCCGGCGCCGCCGAGGAGGACGTTCTCCACCGGGCGCTGGGTCGGATCGCCGCCAACTGGTCGCTCATCGAGATCGCATCGGGCATCGTGCTGATGGGATTGGTCGGGAGCCGCGACGAGACACTGGCTCGGGCAGTGGTGGCCGGGCAGCGGGTAGAGAATGTCTGGGAGACCATCGAGTCTCTGCTGGTCGCCTACGGAGAGACCACAACCGAGGAACTGGCCACCTTCAGGAGCTGGCGACGGAGCGCCAACAAGTACCGGCGGCGCCGTAATGAGGCGATCCACAGCGCGTGGTCGTTGACCGCCGACGACGGGACCCCGGCGGCGTGGGACGTGATGAGCCAGCGGGCCAAGCGTGGGGCCCGCGCCGACCTCTTTCCCGGGGGCGTGCCCGAGCTCGAAGAGCTGGCGCGAGACATCGCTGCGTGCGAGGAGCAGTTGACCTCGTTTCGCTTGGCCGTACTGCTCAAGATGGACGAGACGGACCGAGGTCGATCCGAGCGGCCGGCCGCTGACGCTTAATGGAGCAGGGCGCGATGGCGCTCGTGGGCCGTCTCCGGCGCAATTTCGTCATAGCAGTCGATCCACCGTTGGCAGGTGGCGCAGAACACACTGACGTGGCCTCCTGAGCGCGAGACAAGGCCGTCGGGTGGGGTGATGGCCCGGTCCTTGGCGGCGATGAGGGCCTCGGCCGCAGTGACCATCGCCCGCCGAGTGGCCTGGGTAGCGTCTTTGTTGTCTTCTCGGTGCATCTCATCTCCCCTGAAACGGCAACGCGCCGCCGCCCTCTCCGTGAGAACGACCAGCCGGGGATGAGACTTGAGAGAAAGTCCAAAAAACGCTGTCGGGAGGGGTCCCTCGTCCTCAAGATCGCTGCTGGTACTGCCGATTTCTAGGAGTGCCAGGCCCGGGTGACGATGATCCACACACTCACCCCGGGCCTGGCGCCCGTTGGGCGGTCTCCGGCGACGGCGGTCCACCACCCTTGGTGGCGGCCAAACCGATGCTGACGCCGTGCCCGACCGGCATGGCCGACCGGTTGTCGGTACGGTGACGGGAGATGAGCCCCGGCGACGATCACGATCTCGACTTCGACCGAGAGTTCCTGTGGGGGGCGGCCGGCTCCGCTCACCAGATCGAGGGAGGCAATACCAACAACGACTGGTGGGACTTCGAGCACGCCCCCGATTCACGCTGTGCCGAGTCGAGTGGGGATGGGTGTGACTCGTTCCACCGGTGGCCCGAGGATCTCGACCTGGTGGCCGACATGGGCCTCGGCGCTTACCGCTTCTCGCTCGAATGGAGCCGCATCGAACCGGTCGAGGGCGAGTTTTCGCTGGCGGCGTTGGACCATTACCGACGGATCTGTGCCGGGTGTCACGAGCGGGGCATCGTCCCGGTGGTGACTTTCCACCACTTCACTATTCCCTCGTGGTTGGCCAGGAAAGGGGGGTTCGAAGCACCCGAGGCTCCTGAGATGTTTGCCCGCTTTGTGGAGCGGGCGGGGGCCCATCTGGGCGACCTGATCGGTTGGGGCTGCACCATCAACGAACCCAACGTCATAGGGGCCATGGGCTACACCGTCGGCGACTACCCACCGGGGGTGAAGGACGACCTGGGTCGGCACCTGGCCGTCAACAAGGCCATGGTGCGTGCCCACCGGTTGGCCGTGGAGGCACTCCGTTCGGGACCCGGCGCCTATCCGGTCGGCCTCACCCTTTCCATGGCGGAGATCGTGGCCGACGAGGGAGGGGAGGCTACCCGCGACATGGCGGAGGACATTCTGGAGGACACCTTCCTCCGGGCCACCGGAGGAGACGACTTCGTCGGCGTGCAGGCCTACACCCGGATGCATTTCGGTCCGGAGGGTCTCGTGGCCGACGACCCGTCGGTGGCCCAGACGCAGATGGGAACAGAGAACTGGCCCGGAGCAGTCGCACACTGCGCCCGGCGCACGGCGGCCTTTACCGGGGTCCCCGTGCTCCTCACGGAGAGCGGGATCGCCACCGAGGACGACGTCGAGCGCATCCGGTATCTGGACTCTGTGCTGCACGACGTCCACCGGTGCGTGACCGAGGGTATCGATGTCCGTGGCTTCTTCGTGTGGAGCCTCCTCGATAATTTCGAATGGAACATGGGGTATGGCCCGAAGCTCGGTCTCCATGCGGTGGACCGGAAGACCTTCGTCCGAACGGCCAAGCCCAGTGCGGCCTGGTACGGGAGGGTGGCTCGGTCAAACCGCCTGGCAGCCGATTCGACGTGACTCTGTCCGGGTCCTCGGCGTCGACCTCACCTCACCGTGACGATGGCGCCGCCCTCGATCTGTCGTCCCTCACCCGCGCCCTCGAAGCTGCCGGTTGTGTGGCAGCCCTGGAGGAGGCCACCGAACTCATCGATGCCGCCCACGACGACGCCGAACTGGGCCTCATGCGGGAACGACGGCTGTCGGGGGAACCACTGGCCTGGATCACAGGGAGAGTCACGTTCTGCGGGCTCGAGATCATGGTGGCCCCCGGCGTCTATGTGCCCCGTTGGCAATCGGAACCGCTGGCCCGTCGGGCGGCTCAGCTGTTGCCGGAGGCGGGCGTGGCCGTCGACCTGTGCACAGGATCCGGGGCCCTGGCCGCTGTCATGCAGGTCGCCCACCCCGCGGCGGAGGTGGTGGCCACGGAGATCGACGCAACCGCCGTGCACTGTGCCCGGCGCAACGGGATGGCCGTCTACCAAGGCGATCTCGACCTGCCTCTACCGGCCGACCTGGCTCTGCGTGTCGACGTCATGACCGGCGTCCTTCCCTACGTGCCCAGCGACGCCATGCATCTCCTGCCCCGCGACGTCCGGCACTTCGAACCCCGGTTGGCTCTGGACGGAGGCAGCGCCGGTCTCACCCTGCTGACCCGGGCCGTCCAGCGGAGCCCGCGCTGGCTGCGGAGGGGAGGCTGGCTTCTGGTGGAGGTGGGCGACGACCAGATCTCCCGGGTCACCCGGGTGATGGGTGAGGCCGGATTCGGGGTGGTGACCGTCATCGAAGACGACGACGGAGATCCGCGGGGCCTCTGCGCACAATTGCCGAATTGACGGAGGAGCCCCGTTGACCTCGCGCCGAGCTCTCACCCCGGGCCGGCGGCCCCCGCAGCGACCGACACGGGGGCGGGAGCATCCTGACGGGGGCGGGCCAGTCCGCACACCACCTCGTTGAGCCGGGCCACCGCCGGCAGTCCGGCATCGATGACCGAAAGCATCGGGTCGGGCCGTCCGCCCAACTGGGCGCCGACCCAATGGTGGAGACGGGCGGTCAGGTCGTCCACCACCTGGGGATGGAGCCCGGCCACGTTGACCTGCTCCTCCGGATCGTCGGCCAGGTCGTAAAGCTCCACTCCCTGGCGCCCGTAAATGGTGCACTGCAGGTACGTGATCAGCTTCCACTCGGGCGTCCGGACGGCACGAGCGGCATTCCAGGTGGACTCGCTGAGCATGACCGCCTCACGATGGGTGCCGACCTCACCTCGATCAGAGGCATGAGCGATCGACCGTTGATGGCCCCGGCCGGCGGCTGGCCCAGGACCTCGAGGACGGTGGGCATCACATCGACCAGGGCGACCATGGCCGACGATTCGACCGCGGCGATCCGTCCCGGTGCCCACAGGATGAGCGGGACATGGACCACCGAGTCGTAGAGGCCGGCCCGATCGAACCACGAATCATGCTCGGTCATGTTCTCGCCGTGGTCTCCGAACAGGACCACCATGGTGTCTTCCAACAGACCGCACTCACCCAGGTGGGCGAAGAGCCGACCTATCTCGAAGTCGAGGTAGGCCGCTTCGTCGTCGTAGAGATCGGCGATGTAGTCCAGGTTGGGCATCGACTCCAGGAAGTCGTACAGGTTCTGCTTGAACAGGGGATAGCTCGGCCGTCCTTCCAACTTGTCGGTGATGTAGGGTTGATCCGCCCGGCCGACCGGTGGGAGAACAGCTCCTTGAACGGGGACGGGGGGACATAGGGGATGTGGGCGTCCCAGAAGTGCAAGAACAGGAGGAAGTCCTCGTCGGCGTGGTCGGTGATCCACGGGAACCCGATGTCGTTGATCACCGATCCGGAGGACCGGGATCACCCAGGCAGGGGGCATGTAGTCGTCGTAGCCCCTGATGAACCAGTCCTTCATGGCGAACAGGTGGTCGACCGCCCCGGTGGTGTAGCCCTGGCGGCGCAGCAGCGAGGGGAGCCACACGGTGGACTCGTCCAGGGGGACTTTGGCCGCGGATGGAAGTGACTGACGATGCCGGTGTTGATACCGAACTGTCCGGTGAACAGGGCGGTATGTGACGGCTGGGTCGGGATGTCGGTGGCGAACGCCCGGGAGAACAGGGCGCCCTCCGATGCGATCCGGTCGAGATTGGGGAGTCGGCCCCCGACCGTGTCCGAGGCAGCTCAAGCGGTCGGCCCGGAGAGTGTCGAGCGAACAGATGACCAGGTTCATGCCGCCCTCCCTCGCCGCGCTGTCTGGCTGATGGGATCGGTCGAGCCGCCCGAGCGCCAGGCATGGCCTGACGTCCGCGACCCACTAGGCGTTGTATCCGTAATTCCCCTGCCCTTCGCTCCAGCGGTGACAGAAGCTCGCCTGAGACGCCACCGTTCGTCGCACTGGATGTTAGCCAGTTCCCACTGCACGTGCACTCTTAACCACGCAGAGTGGTATCGTTGGTAGTGCCAGCAGAGGGGAGCAGCCCGGTTCGCCGGCGTGGAGTGGGAGTCAGGCGCCGGCCACCAACCGATGAACATCGACCTCGTGAACGGTGCCGCACCGCTGGCCCTCCTGGTGACCGCCGACGTCGTTCTCGTCGGCTTTACGGCCCATCCGTTGGTCCGGCCCCTTCCCGATGACCATGGTGGTCACCACCGGGCCGCCGTCCACATGTCCGGCCTCTTTACGGCGGCAGTCTCCCAGTGACGACGGGACCAACGGGCGGCTCACCCTGTCCGTGTCCACCGCGGTGACCGGCGGCGCCGGTACGATCTGGCCGGCTCGGACGGGAAGGGCTCCGTGAACCTCATCTACTTTGACATCGACACGTTGAGGGCCGACCACCTCGGGTGTTACGGATATCACCGGTCCACCAGCCCCAACATGGACGCCCTGGCCGCCGAGGGCGTCCGCTTCGACAGCGTCTATGCATCGGACACGCCGTGTCTTCCGTCACGCACCGCCCTGTCCACCGGGCAGTTCGGCATCCGTAACCCACGGGGTGGTCAATCACGGCGGGACCGCCGCCGACCTCCCTCTCGAGGGGCCGACCCGTCAGTTCCAGACGGCGGCAGCCAGGCACAGCTGGATGAGCGCTCTCCGGGACGTGGGCGTCTGGACCGCCTCGATCAGCACGTTCGCCGAGAGGCACTCCGCCTACCACTTCGACGCCGGGTTCAACGAGTGCTTCAACCTGGGGACCCGGGGCATGGAAACTGCCGATCCGGTAGCGGCGGCAGCCCGTCACTGGCTCTCGGTCAACGCCCACCGCCCCAGTTGGTTCCTC